>CAZDOK010000003.1:0-320419 GCA_964507025.1 uncultured Anaerolineaceae bacterium | reverse complement strand
TCGAGGAAGCTCCCGTCGAGGCCGTCGCCTCCGCCGATGCCGTGGCCGAAGAGCCAGTCGCCGACGAGAAGCCCTGGTGGGAACAGCCCGCCGTCGAGGAAACCCCCGTCGAGGCCGTCGCCTCCGCCGATGCTGTGGCCGAGGAGTCCGTCGCCGACGAGAAGCCGTGGTGGCAGCAGGCCCCCGTCGAGGAAGCTCCCGTCGAGGCCGTCGCCTCCGCCGATGCCGTGGCCGAGGAGTCCGTCGCCGACGAGAAGCCCTGGTGGGAGCAGCCCGCCGCCGAGGAAGCCCCCGTCGAGGCCCTCGCCTCCGCCGATGCCGTGGCCGAAGAGCCAGTCGCCGACGAGAAGCCCTGGTGGGAACAGCCCGCCGTCGAGGAGGCTCCCGTCGAGGCCGTCGCCTCCGCCGATGCCGTGGCTTCGGTCGACGATGACGACCCCTGGGCCGACTTCGTGAGCGGTGAGCCAGAGACCACGGCAGCGGCGCCTGTTGAGCCAGCGGCCACGGCGTGGGAGCCGTCCGGGTCTGCCTGGGTGCCTCCAGCACCCCCGGCACCTCAACCCGAGGACGACATGTGGGGCGCCATCGCCGCCCAGGCCGAAGGAGCCGCGTTCGCTCCCGACGATGGCCACAACATCGACCTGGCCGCGAGCCTCGAAAGCCAGATGGCGGCGGAGTTCGATGCGCCATCGGCGTGGGAGACTCCCGGGCGGTACCGCCAGCCCGAGGTCGATGACGACGCTGGCGGTGTCTTCGAGTCCGACGACAGCGAGGAGGACGTCATCCTCAGGGCGTTCGAGCGCCACGCGGCGATGCCCGACCCCGAGGAGACGCCCAACGCCGAGACCGACCGCGAAACGCAGGAAGCCCTTGCCGCGCTGTTCGGCCAGGATGCATCAAAGATCGTCGACGAGTCGGTCGAGGAGCCCGAACCTCAGTCGTTCATCCGGATGACCGGGTTCGCGCCTCAGCGGTCGGCCGAGTCATTCGACGGAGGATGGGCGCCGCAGCAGGAGGTCGAAGAGGCTCTCACCCACGACCGGGTGTCCTTTGGGACCGATGGCGCCGGATTCGCTCCGCCTTCGTGGGCAACCGAGGAGTTCGGCGGCGAAGGAGAGGCAGCTTCCGCACACCAGGGCTCGAAAACCCGGACGTGGATCCGCGAACTGGTCGAAACCGGCCTCCTCGCGCTGCTCGTGTTCCTTTCCGTGCGGGCGAGCTTCCAGAACTTCAAGGTCGATGGCAGCTCGATGTACCCAACGCTTGAGGATGGCCAGTTCCTCATCGTGAACAAGCTCGTCTATTCGGAAGTCGATGTCGAGAAGCTGAGCAAGTTCATCCCGTTCGTCGACCCGGGCGATGACCCGAAGCGCAACGTGTTCCACGGCCCGGAACGTGGCGACATCGTGGTACTGCGCGACCCGCGCAAGCCCGAGACGGACCTGATCAAGCGCGTCATCGGCCTGCCGGGCGAGACGGTCGAGATCGTCGGCGGCAAGGTCTACATCAACGACAGACTGCTCGAAGAGCCGTACATCACATCGCCATGGAACGACACCAGGCCCAAGATCCTGATCCCTGAAGGCGAGTACTACGTGCTCGGCGACAACCGCGACAACAGTCTCGACAGCCGCAGCTCGCAGGTCGGGCTGGTGCCAAAGGACCTCATCATCGGCAAGGCGATGCTCTCCTACTGGCCGCGGGACAAGTTCGGATTGGCGCCGAACGAGGGTGGCTCACTCAGCGACCAGAAGCCGGTGCTTACCACCAGGCGGCTGGGCGAAGACTGACCCTGGCAGCGGAAGAACGAAGGGCCCCTCCCGGTGAGGGGCTCACGTTTTTCGGAGCCCCCGGCTAAGGTACGCTCCCGAGCGATGACCGACCCATATGTTGCATTGCTCGAACAACGCGGGGCCATCCTCCGCGGCCACTACCAGTTCGCCAGCGGCCGCCACGGCGACATCTACGTCGAGAAGTTCCGCATCCTGCAGTGGCCCGATGTCACCGGCGAACTCTGCGCGGGAATCGCGGACCGTTTCCGGGGGCAGGCCAACCTCGTGGCAGGTCCAACCACCGGAGGGGTGATCCTTTCCTACGAGACTGCGCGCCACCTGGGGCTGCGCAGCATCATCGCCGAACGGAGGGACGAAGGCTCCGACAAGCGTGAGTTCAAGCGCGGGTTCGAAATCGGGCCCGGTGACCGCGTGCTCGTCGTCGATGACGTACTCACGACCGGCGGCAGCATCCGCGAGGTGCTGGCAGCGGTGCGCGAGCGCGGAGCGGAGGTCGTGGGAGTTGGCGTGCTCGTGGACCGTACCGCCGGCAAGGTGGACTTCGGGGTGCCGTTCTACGCCTGCATTTCGCTTGAGATCACGTCGTGGAGCCCCGCGGAGTGCCCGCTGTGCAAGCAAGGCGTGCCACTCGTCATTACCTGAAGGTCGCTCCCGGATTGTTTACCGGGTGGGGCTGGCGCGGTGACGTACAATCCCGTCCATGCGTTACGTCCGGCAGGCCGGCAGCGACCCTTCATTCCTTTTGAAGGCCCTGGGAGAGGCTGCGGGCGAGCTGCACCGCGCATTCTTCGGCATCCCGGAACGGGAGTTGCTGCGCGAAGGGGCCGGGCCGGATGAAGGCTGGTGCCTGCTTGCCATTCCCTACCACGTGAGACAGGTGGAGCAAGGGGTGCAACGTCAGATTGAGCTGATGCTCCGCGCACGGGAGCCGGAGATCCGCCACGTCGACCTGGACGACATCCCCTTCCGCGAGGACTACTACGAGGAAGACGTCGAAGAGATCCTCGAGGAGTTCCACTACCTCCGCCGCCGGACCACCTACATGCTGTGGGATATCGACGAACGCGACTGGCAGCGTGGCGGCATCCACCCGTACCGCGGCCGTCTCACCGTGCTCGATGTCGCCCGCGAAATCTACCAGCACGACCTCGAACACCTCTGGCAGGCGAGGCGGATGATCGATGAGCTGGCGGGCGCTGTCCGTTGAAGCCCTCTTTCCGGGTGATTCCGCCGGGCGCCGCCCAGCTTGCCGCGGATGAGGCCGCGCCGTTCATCGCGCACTTCGAGGGCGACCGCGAGCGATTGCAGGTCGCCACGAGCGCAGTGGGTCTGGGGCTGGACCTGACAGGCTCCACCATTCGCGTGGTCGCCAGCTCTTCCGAGCTGCACCGCCTTGCGGACCAGCTTGAAGTCCTCGGTTCGAACCATGCGGCCGCGCTGCGCCGGTTCCTGGAACCCGTGACCGAGTGGCGGCTGCGAAGCCGTGCGTTCCCTCTCGACCGGCCGATCGTGATGGGCATCCTGAACCTGACCGACGACTCGTTCTCGGGCGATGGTGTCGGCCGGGGTGTGCCGGAGGCGCTGGCCCGGGCCCAGGCCCTGCGGGAGGCCGGCGCGGACATCATCGACGTGGGCGCCGAGAGCGCCCGCGCCGACCGGCCCGTGCTGGGCGAGGAGGTCGAGGCCCGGCTTGCCGGGAGCGTGGTCCGCAGTCTCGCCGCCGAAGGCCACGTGGTCTCAATCGATACCTACAAGGGCGCCGTGGCGAGGGCTGCACTCGATGCTGGCGCCGAAGTCGTCAATGACATCAGCGGCCTGACCCTGGGCGTCGCGGCGGCCCAGGAGGCGTCCCGCGCCGGCGCAGGGTATGTGCTCAACTACAGCTACTCCGTGCCAAAGCGGCGGCCGGATAGCCCTCCGGTGTACGAAGACGTGGTCAAGGAGACGGTGGGATGGATGGAGGCGAGCCTTGCCGAGCTCGCGCGCACGGGGCTGGGAAGGCGCCACATCGCCGTCGACCCCGGCATCGCCTTCGGTAAGAGTCACGACGAGGACATCCAGGTGCTTCGCCGGCTCGGCGAACTGCAGACGCACGGCCAGCCAATACTGCTCGCCCACTCCCGCAAGAACTTCATTGGCAGCATCAACGGCCACCCGCCCGCTGAACGCGACCTCGAGACTCACGTGGCGAGCGGGCTGGCGTTCGCCCAGGGTGTGCGGATCTTTCGCGTCCACGACCCCGAGGGTGCCCGGCGTGCGTTGGAGATGGCCGGCGCCATCGTGGCCGCCGGGCCCGGCGCCTTTGCCCCCGGCGATGGCTCGTGGCCGTGGAGGGCCGGCGCGATGGCGGCTCACATGACGATGGCGGCGCCTGACAAGCCCGCCCCGGAAGGTCAGCGCTGGTAGCTCTCGGGGATGGGCGGATACGTCCCGACACCCTCAATAAGCCACGAAGCGGGTGAACCACTCGCGTGTTTCGTGAGCGTGCCCCGGGTTTGTCCATCCTTGCTGATAATCCAGAGCTCCGTTTCGTCGGAGCGCCCCCAGTACCTGAGCAAGATCCACCAGCCATCCGGCGACCACGTCACAGGGGTCGGGCCGCCATAGTCACGTGTATCGAAGTCTGCGATCGTCGTCCGGGTACCATCCTTGAGGAGAACGATGCTGCCATCGTATTCACCGAACACCTCTTCGCCGGAGGGCGAGACGGCCCCTGTGTCGACGGGTTTCGTCGGTGTTGGAAGCGCGCCGAGGTCTCGCACGCCGCGGGCCTCCACATCGAGCTCGAACAGGCGCAGGTTCGGGTAGTCCGGCCGGGTGAAGAGGATCCTGCCGGCATCGATGTAGTACAGGCCCGAGACGTACTCGTTCCGCGAGAGACAGTACAGCTCTTCCTCCGGGCTGGCCCCCGAGGCATCGATTCTGATGATGCACTGGTCCTCGTCGAGATAGATGATGCGGCCAGGGATGGCGCCGTTCGGGTTGTCCTGGAGGGACGGCGGCGAGGGGTCGTGCCGGCCGAAATTGATGACGATGAGGATGGTTAGGACAAGCGCCGCAAGTCCTGCCAGCACCGCGGCGACGTAAAGCCGGGTTCTCATCGCAGCCTCCGGATGTGCTCGGCCGAACGGAACCTGGCAAGCAGCAGGACCCCCGCGATGAGTGCGCCGCCGCTGATCATCAGGGCGACGGGCGCGCCGATACGATCCTCGAAGTGTTCGAAGATGAACGTCACCAGCCCCACGAAGCTGGCGATGACGCCCACCGCGAGCAGCGTGAACGAAGCACGCGCCACCCCAAGGGCAATCAGACCACCGCCAACGGCAAACACCAGGAACTCGAACACGATACCGTTGTCGGTGAACCCGGCCTCGTAGGGGCCCGCGGCGCAGAGGGTTGCGAAGACGAGGCGTCCCGAGAACCGCGGCTTGAACAGCTCGGCCTCCGTGAGCCCGAGACCCACCAATCCGAAGGCGAAGATCAGCATGCCGGCTATGACCTGGCTGAAGTCATCCGGCCAGTTCCCGGCGCCCTGCCCCAGCGCGAAGAGCGTGGCTCCCAGCGCGACGACCTGCGGGTGAGCGGGACTGAACACCCACAGCGCGAGGGCCATTACGGCCGTGCAGCAAGTCATGGCGAGTAAACCGTCGCGGTCGTCCTCGAAGCCGACCCCGGCAGGCTCGTACTCGTGGAGGAATACCGCCACGGCCCCGGCGAACAGACCAACGGAGACAAACCAGGCGAGCTGACCAGCGCGCGCAAAACCCGGCTGGCCGCTGGCGTGCAGGCCGGCACCGAGGGACAAGGCCAGCAGCGTTGGGACCCCGATGGCGATCATCCGGGCCCAGGAGTCGAGGTCGGGCCAGCGCTGCTCGATGAGCGCGAAGACTCCCACCGAGACGACGATCACTCCGAGGTAGAGCAGGGCCTCCATCGCGCTCGGCCGCTCGGCGGGCGATGGGCCTCGCGGACGTTGTTTCTCGAACGCGCGAATACGTTCCGCCACATCGTCGTGGATGACCCCCTCGGAGAGCCATCGTTCGAGGTGCTCTTCGATGTCTGACACGCGCACACCCTATCCGTGAGGCCAGTGTGGCACAAGGACTCTCGGCCACGGTTTCGTGGCCCACACGAGCGGGGGGCGCCCTGCGACTTTCGCGCACGCGGCCACGCGGCCATGATTCAGGCTGGGCACCGCGCCCCCAAGCACCTCTCTCTGACCGGAGCCGCTCGTGTCCCGTCCCCTCGAAGATGTCCGCATTCTCGACCTGACCTGGGTCCTTGCCGGTCCGTTCGCATCAATGATCCTGTGCGATCTGGGGGCGGAGGTCATCAAGATCGAGCGGCCGCCCTTCGGCGACATCTCCCGGACCACCGGGCCCTACCAGAACGGATGGAGCGCATACTTCTTCTCCATCAACCGCGGAAAGCGAAGCGTGGCCATCGATCTGCGTTCCGGAGAGGGGAAGGAGCTGTTCCTGCGCCTGGTCGAGCACGCCGACGTGGTGATGGAGAACTTCACCCCGGGGACGCTCGACCGGCTCGGCATCGGGTACGCAGTGCTGGCCAGGCGCAACCCGCGCATCATCCTCGCCAGCGTCTCCGGGTTCGGACAGAGCGGGCCCTACAGCCAGCGGCCAGCGCTGGACATCGTGGTACAGGCGATGGGCGGTGTGATGTCGATCACCGGCGAGCCGGGCGGCAACCCGGTGCGCCCGGGGGCCTCGTACGGCGACCTCGCCGCCGGGATGTTCGCCGTCATCGGTGTGCTCTCCGCCCTCCACGAGCGAGAACGCAGCGGCAAGGGGCAGGCAGTCGACATCAGCATGCTCGACACGCAGGTGACGGTGATGGAGAACGCGATCATGCGCTATTTCGTCACCGGCGACGTGCCCGGACCCCTGGGGACCCGCCATCCCAGCGCCACCCCATTCCAGGCGTTCCCAACGGCCGACGGCCACATCGTGATCGCGCTGGGGTTCGGCGAAGAGAACCAGTGGAACCTGCTCTGCGCCATCCTGGGCGTCCCGGAAATCATCGACGACGAGCGTTTCGAAACGGGCCCAAAGCGCACCAGGAATCACCCACAGCTCGAACCGATCCTCTCCCACGCGTTCCGGCAACGAACCACCGCGGAGTGGTACGCCGAACTGCTCGATGCCGGCATCCCGTGCGGCCCGGTGAACACGGTGGCCGATGTGGTGCGCGACGAACACATCCTGGCACGGGAGATGATCCAGGAGGTGACGCACCCCGTCGCGGGCACCATCCCAATCGCGAACACGCCGCTGAAACTCTCCCGCAGCGAGGCCGGCATCAAGGGGCCTCCCCCGAGCCTCGGTCAGGACACCGAGGATGTGTTTGGGAGCCTGCTCGGCCTGAGTGCGGTGGAAGTGGCCGAACTTGAGGCCCGGGGAGTCGTCGCGACCG
Source organism: uncultured Anaerolineaceae bacterium (assembly GCA_964507025.1). Taxonomy (GTDB): domain Bacteria; phylum Chloroflexota; class Dehalococcoidia; order Tepidiformales; family Tepidiformaceae; genus Amarobacter. The sequence goes on along the minus strand of CAZDOK010000003.1, from coordinate 313,196 downwards.
GCGGTGGGCCCGACATCTCGAAAATCACGTAGACGCTGGCCGATACAGGCCACGCTCCAGGATGTAGCGCCGAACGGCCGGAGTGACGGGCAACTCGCCGGCGCCAACGGCGACCCGCTCGCGGACGAGCGTCGACGATAGTGCGGCGGGGTACGCATCGATTTCGCGCATGATGATGCGCCCGGCGAACTCCCCGGCGTGGGCCCGAACCCAGCCTTCGACATCGCGAATCCCGTGGGAGCCGCGGTTGGTGGCGATCACCCGGTGGCGCTCGAAGAACGGTGCGAGTTCGCGCTCCATGTCGCTGTAGTAGCCCGGATCGAAGAGGCGCTCGAGCGTATCGAACCCCACAATCGCGTCGATCCCCACGCCGTCAAAGGCGGCGGAGAGGGCTGCGGCCTGGTCGACGATGCGGGCCGCGTTCGCTGCCAGGACCGCGAGCTCCCGTCGCTCCTGGTGCATCTCCAGGAGCATGGCGACCCGGTCGGGCAGGCTTGCCCCGAAGACATCCTTGGCCACGTTGCGCGTGGTGAGCATGGCCGCGATGTGCTCGACGCCATCGACTTCCAGTGCGGCCTCGAGGAGGTGGATGTGGGCGAGAGTCGGCGGATTGTAGGCCGATGGCAGGAAGGCCAGGCGGCCGCGAAAGCGCCGGCCTCGATCAAAGCGCACCACGGAGGGCCCTGGTTGCAAGTCGAGGTCGGCAAGGAGGGCCCCCAGGGCCGGGTCGGTCATGGATCGATGGTAGCGCGACTCAGGCCGAGAGGCGCTCTCGCCTGATCGTCCAGTCGACGCGGCACATGTCGTCGGCCGAAAGCCACTCGCTCATGATGCGGCGGCAGAGATGGGCGCTTGCATTGATGTTGTGCGTCACCAGCGTCCAGCGTGAATCCGGCGCGTTGTGCACCGCGTGGAGGCGGCGCGAAGCCGGGTCATAGAAAATGCCTGGCATGGTCCTGTCCCCCAGGTGGTCTTATCTCCATCATCGACTATGGAACCATAGGCTTTATGGATAGCTCAAGTCTCTTACGGTTCCCTTACGCATTCTTGACCGGGCCGGGAGGCAGGGTTCACTCCGGGCGCGGGTCCGAGCGCAACAGGCCATAGTGCCCGAGGTCCAGGGGTTCGCCCCGCTTCATATGATGCTGGCGCATCACGCCCTCGAACCGCATGCCTGCCTTTTCCATCACCCGGGCCGAGGCGGGATTGCCTGTGAAGTAGCTCGCGTGGATGCGGTTGAGGGCAAGCGCATCGAAACCGAAAGCGAGGACCGCGCGGACGGCCTCCGTCGCATACCCGTTGCCCCAGTACCGCCGGCCGAGCCAGTAGATGAGCTCCGCGCGGCGGTGGTCGAGGTCGGGGATGAGGAAGACGATGCCGACAATCGTGTCGGGTGGTACGGGGTTCTTCACGGCGACCCCGAAGGCGTAGGCTGTGCCGGCGGCCGAGGCCTCGCTCATGCCGCGGATGAGCCCCGCAGCCATCTGCCGCGGATACGGGTGAGGCAGGTCGGAGAGCCCGGCGGCGACCTCGGGGTCGTCGCCAAGCCGGTGGACCGAATCGAGGTCAGCGGCCTCGAGCTGACGCAATACCAGGCGGGCGGTCTCGAGGGTGGGCTGCGCATGCCCGGTCACAGGTGGTCCTCGAACATCGCCGTCAATATGCGACCGCAGCGCCCGAACGGCAACGCCTGGCGGTTGCGGCCCATCGCTGCCTCAGCGACGCTGGAACGACACCACTCAGCGGAGCGAACCGTGCCCCTCACTCCCCAGGAACTCGATGCCTTCCTCGCCGAACCACATATTGCTGTCGTGGCCACATCGGGCCCGGCCGGCAAACCCCACGCGATGCCGGTCTGGTATGCCTGGCGCGATGGGAAGGTGCTGTTCCACACCGGTCCTGATTCGAAGAAGCTGCGCAACCTGCGCGGCAACCCGCGCATCAGCGTGGTAGTCGATACGAAGGTGGCGCCTTACAAGGTCGTCGTGATCGAAGGACGCGCAAGCGAATCCGCCGGCGACCCTGCCCTGGCCACGGAGATAGCGGTGCACTACCTGGGGGAAAAGCAGGGCCGCCGTTACGTTGAGCGGTCCGGGGGTACGGGGAGTCTCGTGACGGTGACGCCGGGCAAAATCATCTCCTGGGACTACGCCCGGGAATCGAATCCCTGAGCCCTGCCCGGTGAACAGGAACGCGATGCGGACCGGCCGAGTCCGGCGGTCGATTGAGCCCGCGCGGCTCGCGAGCAGCGCAGCCATGCGCTGGGCCTCCACCTACCTCTACCGCGGTGAGAAGCGCCAGGCGAAGCGCAGGCAGGCCGTGCTGCGCACCGCCGAGGACGTGACCCGGACCATGGGCGAGATGAAGGGCGCCGCGATGAAGCTTGGCCAGGTGCTCTCGCTAATGACCGGCGTCCTGCCCGAGGAGATGGCGTCGGAGCTTGCGGCGCTGCAGTCGAACGCCCCGCCGATGGCATACGGACTGGTGGAGCAGGTGTTTGAACGCGAGTACGGCCGACCGCCAAATCGCGTGTTTCGCAAGTTCCAGAAGGAGCCGTTCGCCGCCGCTTCCATCGGGCAGGTCCACCGGGCCGAATTGGCCGACGGGACTCCGGTCGCGGTGAAAGTGCAGTACCCGGGCGTCCGCCAGGCCATCGAGCACGACCTTGCCAACCTCGGGATGATGATCGGCCTTGGCGGACTCATCGCCCGCGGCCTCGATACGCAGACCATCGTCCGCGACCTGAAGGAGGGTATCCGGGCGGAGCTCGACTACCTCCACGAGGCGGCGTGGCAACAGCGATTCTTCGATGCGTACGCCGGCCACGCGTTCATCCGCGTGCCGCGGGTGTACCACGAGCTCACCACCAGCACCGTGCTCGTGCAGGAGTACATCAAGGGCCGTAAGTTCGCCGAGGCCAGGCACCTGTCCCAGCCAGAACGCGACCGGCTCGGCGAAATCATCTACCGGTTCTGCTTCGGCAGCCTGTATCGCCACCGCCTGTTCAATGGCGACCCGCATCCCGGCAATTATCTCCTCCTTGATGACGGCGCGGTCGCCTTTGTCGACTACGGCTGTGTCGCGGAGTTCAGTAACGCGGTCGTCACCGATTTCAAGCGGCTGATCCGGTCGCTGCTGGCGGGGGATATCGATGGATGGCGGCGCGCGACCGAGCAGGTGGGCATCCTGCACCCGGGCGCACCGTTCACCACGCGGGAACTCTACGACCACATGCACTGGTACTGGGCGCCAATCCTCCAGGAGCAGGTAGCGTTCACGCCCGAGCTCGCCGCCGAAATGGTTCGCCGGAACACGATGACGACGGGCATGGGGGGCGAAATCAACAAGCACTGCAATGTGCCCGAAGGCATGGTGTTCCTGACCAGGATCAACTTCGGGCTCGCAGGGCTGCTGGCCGGCATTCGTGCCTCCGGGCCCTGGCGGGCCATCGTGGAGGAGTACGTCGACGACCGGCCGCCGGGCACCGAGCTCGGGCGGATTTCCGCCGCGACCACCCGTTCCGGCCCCCCGGTCTGAGGCCGGGGATCATCGGCACCTGCCCCGGGTTCTGGAGTCGTCCGGCGGCGGGCGTCACCCACACTCCACTTTCGTGGTTGCGGGAACGTGTCGAACCTCTGATCAGAACGTGGAAGGGTCAGGGGAGCGATGACGGCCGGGCGAACCCAGGCAGTGTCGGCAATTTCCGCAAGGAGCAGCCCGCGGCTCGAGCTGCAGGTGCTGGTGCTCCAGAGCACCATCGCGCTCTTCTTCGTCTGCGGCGCGCTGGCCGGCGCATGGGGACATGGGGGACCATCGACTGTTGCCGCCACTACCTGGATTGCCACATACCACGCGTGGCATGCTTGGTATGTGTTGGGCCGGCGGATCCGGGGGCGCTCCAACGCGGCCATCGAGTTCGCCACACCGCTCCTCGATGTTTCCTGCATCACCGTCGCCTGGGTGGTGCTGGACAATCCGAACTCTCCGTTCTGGGCCGTCTACCTGTACGCCCTCGTGAGCTACGCGCGGCGCGTGTATTCGTGGCGCTACATCGCCCTGACCGCGTTCATCGTCGCGAACCTGGCCGGCGGGTGGCTGTGGATGACTGCTGGCGACGTCCATCGAGCCGGGGTGGCCGACCTCGTGACCATGATCGTCCTCGCCGTGGTGCTTGCCTCGAACTCGCAGGCTGTGGGCGCCGGCTGGCGGCGCGCCGAGCGGGCTGCGCGCATCCTCGCTGAGACGGACCCGCTGACCGGGATCGGCAACCGCAGGGTATTCCTGGACGAGCTGGACCACCTGGCCGCTTCGTCACCCGATGCGTTCGCCCTGCTCATGCTCGATCTGGACGATTTCAAGCGGATGAACGACGAGCATGGCCACCTCTACGGCGACGAGGTGTTGCAGGACGTGGCCCGCGTGCTCGCGGAGAACGTCCGCGCCGGCGACCGCGTCGCCCGCTATGGCGGAGAAGAGTTCGTCGTGGCCATGCCCCAAACCGGCGTCGAGGACGCCACCGCCATCGCCGAACGGCTGCGCCGCGCCGTATCCGCGACAACGTCCACAACCGTCTCGGTCGGCTGCGCCGTCCGCGAGCCCGGCGAGAGTGCCGACCAGGTGCTCAAGCGGGCCGACGACATGCTGCTCCTGGCCAAGCGCACCGGGAAGGACCGCGTGCGCTGGCGGGAGATGCGAAAGAGCGCTTAGCGAAGGCGCCGGGTGAGAGCCACGGCGGAAAGGTCCGGCGGAGTGGAGACCGCCTCGCGCACGGCCGCCGCGTGTTCCGCATCGTGCCCCGCCCAGCTGGCGAGATATTCCGACAGTGTGATGGGCAGGGGTTCGCCCCAGTGCGAGACGCGCCCCGCGACGTACACCGGCGCGGTCAGGTGCAACCGTTCAAGGTTCGTCAGCCGCTCCGCGAGCGCCTGACGCGAACGTGCGATCTCCTCGACCAGACCGGGGAGCGTGCGTGGCGCGTGCTGTTCCATGGCCGTGGTGCGGGCCTGGATGAGCGCCCCCGGGTCGCGCGTGCCGGCAAGCCACGCCTCGCTGCCTGAGCGTACTGCCTCGATCAGCTCTCCGAGGAAGTCGTCGGCCGTTGCGACGTGCTCCACGTGATTGCGCGCAGTCCAGGAATCGCCCGGCGCTGACCGCGACCAGTAGCCGGGTGGAATCGCCGCCATCAGTCCGAGCAGCGACTGGCGGCGTGCCTGGGCCCGCTCGAAGTAAACCCGCACTTCGGGGAGCATCATGACTCCGGCAGCGGGCCGAGCCGGTGGTCGATGGCCACTGCCGCCTCCGGGTAGACCTCGGCAAACGCCCGCACCAGGCCGAAGCAGCCGCTGATCATCATGTCGCCATAAGGGGCGGCAAAGTACGGTTGCAGGACGGTCGAGCGGATCTTCTCGCGCTGTGGCCCTGTGGTGGCGACCGTCTCAGGGAGCGCCGGACGAACCAGCGAGCGGTCCGCGGCGAACGCTCCATGCCCCTTGGAATCGAAAATCTCATTGTGCTCGAGCGTGCCGGCGGCCATCCGCCGGGTAAAGCGGACGATCTGCTCGGAAGTCACCTCTCCGGTGTGATGCTCGTACAGGCTCGCGATGCGGCGGCCGCGCAGGTGGAACCCCAGGAGGTGCATGTTTCCGAGATTGAGGACCACCGTATCGTTGTGTGTCGCCACTCGCTCGTCGTGGAGCGCACCCAATGCCGCCGCAGGCCCCGTATCCATGAAGGCGACCGGCGCTTCACCATTCGCCGAAGCGGCCATCGCACGCGCGCGTGTGAGGTAGGGGGGCAGGTCGCCGGGGGCGGTGGCGAATGCCAGCAGGTCGTTCCTGCGCTCCACCACCCGGCGAAGGTGCTCGAACCGGAATAGCCGATCCGAGACGCCGGGCGGCGCTGCTCCGTGGTCCAGGCAGCCGATCGCGATACCGTCGAACTCTCCCGGCACCTCGAAGGCCGCCAGCGCCGTCCGGATGGCGTCGAGGTCGAGGTCGCGGAGCTCGATGCGGTCCGCGTCGAGGCAGCGGGCCTCATCCTCGGAGACGATCCGGATACCCATCGCCCGAACCTCATCGAGGTCGTCGTTGAAGGTCTGGGCAGCATCGGGGGTAGCGTAGGCGATGCCGCCACCGGCCAGGAAGTCCTCGGCGGCCCAGCTGCACGGCCCGCCGCCCGCGATCACGCCGGTGAGCACGATGGGGCGCTGCTGGCGCGCGGCCCGGCGGATGCGGGTCGCGGCTACCTGCGTCGCCGAAGGCAGCACCATCTTCACGTTGTTCTCTACGGGCTTGTCCGGGTCGAACAGCAGGATGTCCTGTGTGCCGGTACCCATGTCGATCGCGAGGATTTGCATGGATCGAGTGTAGCGCCGGTGAGTGGCGCGTGGATGTGCCGCCCGTCAGGCTATTGGGACGCTGAACGCATGGAGGCACGTGTGACCCGCAAGCTCTCGGTTGGCATTACCTGGCAATTCGACATGAAGAAAGAGGACGCGATCGCGTTCGCGAAGATCGCGGACGAAACGGGCATCGACTCGTTCTGGGTGCCCGAGGGCTGGGCGCGCGATGCGTTCTCGCTGCTGATTTCGATTGCCGAGAAGACCGAGCGCCTCAAGCTCGCCACCGGGATTGTGAACGTGTACTCACGGACGCCGGGGGCGCTTGCCCAGCACTTCGCGACCCTCGACGAATGGAGCAACGGCCGGGCGATCATCGGGCTTGGAGCATCGAGCGCGAACGTCATCGAACACTTCCACGGGATTCCCTTCCAGCCATCGCTCGCGCGAATCCGTGAGACTGTCGAGATCATCAACCTGCTGATGCGCGGCGAGAAGCTCGTGTACAGCGGCAAGTGGTTCAAGATGGACCGGGGGTTCACCCTCCGGTTCCAGCCGGTCCGGCCGCACATCCCCATCTTCCTGGCCACGCTCAACCCGAAGAGCGTGAGGATGACGGCCGAGATCGCCGATGGCTGGATGCCGGCGATGATTCCGCGCAGCGCGCTAAAGCAGGAGATCGACCAGTTCCGCCAGTGGGCCGCCGAGGCCGGGCGCGACCCGCGCTCGGTGGAGGTGAAGGCTGGTGGCGTCACCGTGAGCAACGACCCGGCGGCACGCGACAAGGGCCGTGGCTTCCTCGCGTTTTACATCGCGCGCATGGGGACGTTCTACTACAACCAGCTTTCCCGCTTCGGCTATGCGGATGAGGCAGCGGCGATCAAACAGGCATTCGACACCCGGGGCTCGGCCGCGGGTGCCGCGGCAATCACGCCCGAGATGCTCAACGACCTGGGGTTTTCGGGGAACGCGGACGAGTGCCTGGCGCGGATCCGCGAGGACGAAGCGCTCGGCGTGGACGTGCACAGCGTGTCGATCGACACCACGGACCCGGTGGAATTCGGGCGAGCGGTGGAAACGCTGCTGCGGTAGCTCCCGGCAAGAGCACGGGGTGGGTACTGCGCGCCACAGAGTGTGATTGCTGGTTGGTTACGTCTTGCTAGACTTCGCGATGTGTTGAGGGGTTTTGGGTTCCGCCGGGAGACTCTCAGGCAGGACCCCGCCCCGGCCCTGGCGGGCGACGCGGCGCTGGAGATCCCGCTGCCCGGGAGCGACGAAGAGTCTGAATGGGCGCCCGAGCCACTGCTCGCCGAATCAGACGCGCCATCGCCGTCCTCTCGCAAGCTATTCACCTGGAAGCGGCTCCTGCTTGCCGTGGTGATGCTCGGTTTCCTCACCGGGGCTGCCGCGTATTCGCAGAAGGAGCGCATTGCCCCCGAGGTAGCGGACATGAGCCGACGCCTCATCGGCGATGAGCGAACGGCGCGGATCGAAGGCTGGTTCTTCAAGGTTGAAGACCAGATCAACAAGGCGAAGTACCGCCTGCTCGGCGGCGAGACCAACCCCTTCGCCACCCGACAAATCCGCGTCGAGTTCGTGCCCAGGCCACCGGCCCGCGAGATCCACTTCTCCGTTGGAAACGGCCCGGATTACCTCCCCCCGCCCGATGCGTTCCAGCCGCTGCCGATGGTCCCGCCTACAACCCGGGCGCTCCGGGAGAACCCCGAGGCGGGCGAAGGTGTGTGGACCAGCGTCGGACTGCCGCTCTCGTCCGGTCCCGACCCGCTGATGATGAAGACGTTCATCCGTCCCGACACCTCGCGGCCGTACGCGCTCGTCGGCGTTTTGCTCATGGATCACCGCCGGATTCGCCTCCACCTGATGGGCGGCACCGAAGACCCCGGGGGCGACCTCGGCGTCCGCGGGCCGGGCGCGATCCCAGAGGAGCACCGCGATGAGCTGGTGGCCGCCTGGAATGGCGGCTTCAAAGGTCCGCATGGGGGCTTCGGCATGGTGGCCAACGGCCTCACCTACCGCGGCCTGCGGAACGGGCTTGCCACCATCTGCGTGAAGGAGAGCGGCGCCATCGTCATGGGCGAGTATGGCCGCGACTTCACCTGGGACGATAGCTTCGAGTCCTGCCGCCAGAACGTCATCCTGCTCGTCGACAAGGGCGAGGTCAGCAAGCGGACCACTGAAGGCAACGACACCTGGGGCTACGTGCAGGTCAACAGCTCCGAGTTCATCACCTGGCGGTCGGCCGTGGGAGTGACGAAGGACGGGAACCTGCTGGTGGCCGCTGGGAACTCGCTCAGTGCGGAGACGCTGGCGCAGGCGCTCTGGGGCGCCGGGGCGGAATACGCCATGCAGCTCGACATCAACAGCCCTTACGTATTGACCGGCCTGTTTTTCCGGCAGCCAGAGGGCACCGTGAAACCCGAGAAGTTCATGGATTCGATGCCCGATGGCGCCAGCAGGTTCCTGCGCACGCAGGAACGCGACTTCATGTACGTGACCCTCGATGAGAGCGGCTACCGCTGACGGTTCTCCCCGCCTGCGACCAACCCTATCCGCCGGGGAAGATTGCCGCGCAGGGGGCACTGGCGAACGCCCAATAGGCGCCCCCGCCATGCGTCCCCTGGAGTTGCTGGAGGCCAGCGGGCAAGCCACGGATCCACGTCTGCCAAATCGCGCCCTCGTAGGCATACAGGGCAGCCATGCAGCGCAGACTCTCCGCCAGTGAATCGGTGGGAAGGCGGGGGAACACCACGAAGTTCCAGCCCGGCTCCAGGATCACCAGCATGTCGACAGGGGCAGGCGGTGACGCATCCTGGAGAGGGTAGAGCGCCACCAATCCCGCGACGTCGTCGGGCTCGAGCTTTCTGAGTACGCCGCGATACTGGTAATGCATCACGGCGGCGAGCTCGGCCTCGGTACAGGGCCCGAAGGGGACCGGGCAGGAGTGCTCGAGCCCGGCCATGTGTCCCAGTTCGTGTACGATCACCGTTCGCCAGTCGAGGGCGCCACCGGGAATCCCGGCCTGGGTCGCCGCCTCCGGGTTGCTGTTGAGCAGCATGTCGACCTCATGGGCCGTTTCCTTGCTGGTCACTCCCAGCACGCAGCCCGGGTTGCACGGCATCGCGGCCCACGATATGACGTTCTCGCCATCGGGCCCGGACTCGAGAATTGATGCAACGTTGTTGGTAATCCCGGCGTAGCTGAAGGCGAAGTGGGAATCGGGCACGCTGCTCCAGGTCTGCAGTCCCGCAACAACGGCCTGCGGCGCCACCAGGGCCGGCGCGCCGGTCGGGTTGTAGGCCACCGGCACGGGCAGTTCGTCGTCATCCCAGGTCCAGCCCCACTGCATCCACTGGGCCGAGACGTCTGCATCCGATGGCTGGCCGCCCGGGACGAGGGTCTCCGCCGCGTGGCGGGCCGTGGCCGCCGCCTCATCGGGTGTGGCGGCCGCAACGAGGAACTGGAGCAGCACCGGAGGCCCACCTGGGCGATGGACCTCTACGGACAGCGTGTGCGATTCGGCGGCACGAGCCGGTGCCAGTCCGGCCAGGTCCGGCACCGGCAACGGAAGCACTCCAATGCTGCAAGTCACCAGCAGCAGCGCGGCAACTCCCTTCACACCGGGGACAGTACCGCGGCGGCGGGAGCAGGTCACCCGGGGAAGAGCCGGTGCGGTCACTCCTCGAACGGCACGAGAGCGGCGCCCTTTGCAATGAACCAGTAGGCCTGGCCCTTCCTCAACAGCGCCATGTTATTCAGGTAGGCCGGCAGACCAGGGGCGTATCGCACCCAGGCGCCAGTCGTGGGGTCGTAGCCGTAAACGATCCTGATCGTCGACGCGAGCGACCCGAGGGCCTGTGCTGGCGGCACGTCCCCACCGGGCCACGCGAGCAGGTTTGCGCCGGGGACGATCGGAAGCGACGGTGGCGTGCCCGGCGGTGTCGGTGTCGCGGTCGCCGGGTGCGGTGAGGGTGACTTCGTCGGCGTGGCAGTCGGCGTGAACCCGGGCGTTGGCGTCGGAGTCGGACTGGCCGAGAGAGGCGTTGGCGTTCGGGTCGGCGTCGGCTGCCCCCCGCCAGCGCCGGGGGTCGAGGTGGGCGCGAACGGAGTCGCCGTCGGCGGGACTGGCGTTGCGGTCGGCGGGAATGGCGTCGGCGTCGTGGTCGCGCCCCCGGGCGCCGTCGGTGTGGGGGAACCGCTTTGCGTCGGGGTGCTCGTCGCTGACGGTGTATCCGTGGGCGATGGCGTGGGGCTGGGGGAGGGAGTTGCCTCGGCGGAGCCGTAGATAGCGTTCAAGCCGTCGATGTCGTCGGCCGTGGGCTGGCGTTTCTGCGCGCCCGAAGGGTAGCTCGCGAACATGACCGCCGAGCCATCGCCGGAATGGTTCAGGCCCAAAGCGTGGCCAAACTCGTGCAACGCCACGCTCTCGACGTCGACTTGCGTGGGGCTGCCCGTCGTCCAGTTCCAGTCCGGGTCGAACTCCATGTCGAACTCGACGGCAGGCTTGTAGGGGCTGCCGACGGTGCTGTACCACGAGCAGGTGACCGCCAGGACCGAGCCGCTTTGCGGACCCCAGCCCACGGTGTTCGAGCCATCGGTACCACCGCCGCAGGCGCCCGTTCCGGCAGTCGTCGATCCGCCGCCCGTGAACGAGAACGGAACGCCCTGCTGGCCCCAGGTGGCTGCGGCCGACTGCATCGCGCTGGCGGCGGCGTCGGCGACCTCAGCGGGCTCGCCCTCGGCGTTGTAGCCCCAGCTAGCGCTGCCCGACATCCACTTGAAGCCGCTGGCCACGTACTGCGCCGATACGGAGTGCTCATCGACTTCGATGGCGCCCGGGAACCGGGAGAGCATCTCCTCGCGGGCGGTGGCGGCAGCTGCCTCGAAGCTCCCTTGCCCGTTGTCGTGCATGAAAAAGCCGACCTTGACGAAGAACCAGTTGCCACCCTGCGGGACCAGGAACACCGCTTCGAGATCGCGGAAGCTCTCGCGCGAATCCGCCCGGGCACCCGTGGTTCCCGCAGCGATCACCCCGGCGATTCCCCATGCGAAGAGGCCCAGCGATGCGAGCGCGGCAGCCAGCCGCCATCTATTCGACCGCAGCCATGAAGCGTCGTTCCCCACCCCGGATCCTTCCCGCGGCTCGCGGCCGCACAGCGCATCTGTCTTGAGGGTCGGCAGCGCGGCCCGGGCTGAGCACGGGCAGGCGGCCCGGGCTTTCCCGGAGATCGCGGTTGAAGTTTGGTGAACGGCGTAGGATTGCGGCTGCCCCAGGAGGTGAACGGCACAATGCGCATCGGAACAGTCCGGGAACGGAAAGACGGTGAGGCGCGAGTTGGGCTCACGCCAGAAGGAGCATTTGCGCTCGCATTCCATGGGCACCAGGTGTTCTTCGAACGTTGTGCCGGCGAACGTTCCGGGCACACCGACGCGGCCTACGTCTCGTCCGGGGCTCACCCCCTCGATTCGGCCGAGGAGGTCTGGGCGACCTGCGACCTTGTCGTGAAGGTGAAGGAGCCGGTGGCGAGCGAATACGGCTACCTCAGGCCGGGATGCGCCCTGTTCACGTACCTGCACCTCGCGGCGGAGCGCGAGCTCACCGAGCGGCTGATGACCTCCGGGGTGACCTCGCTGGCCTACGAGCTCGTCCGCAAGCCAGATGGCTCGCTTCCGCTGCTCGCGCCGATGTCCCAGGTGGCCGGGCGCATGGCGGCGGAGATCGGCGCGCACCTGCTCAAGCACCCCGGGCCGGGGCGCGGGAAGCTGCTTGGCGGCGTGGCCGGCGTCCCACCGGGAAAGGTGGTCATCGTCGGCTCCGGCACCGTGGCGACCGCGGCGGCCCGCATGCTGATGGGACTCGACGCACGCGTGACCGTCATGTCACGCGACCTCGCGCGCCTGACCTACCTGCAGGAGAACTTCGGCGGGAGGATTGCCACTCGGGTGTCCTCGCCGCAGGGGGTCGCGGAGGAACTCTATGGGGCCGACCTGGCGATCCTTGCCGTCCTGGTCCCGGGCGCGGCTGCGCCCAAGGTGGTCACCCGCGACATGGTGCGCTCGATGGGCCCCGGGGCCGTCATCGTCGACGTGTCGATCGACCAGGGCGGCGCTTCGGAAACGAGCCGCCCGACGACACACAGCGACCCGGTCTACATCGAAGAGGGCGTGGTGCACTACTGCGTGACGAACATGCCGGGGGCGGTACCTCAGACCAGCACGCAGGCACTAACGAGCGCCACGCTCCCGTATGTCGAGGAGATCGCCCGGCTCGGCGTCGAGGGTGCCATGCGAGCCGACCGGGCCCTGGCCGAATCGCTCAGCACGTACAACGGACAGCTGATCCGCGGGCCCGTTGCCGAGACCTTCGGCATGAGCGCCGCGCCGAACCCGTTCCTGTAGCCCACGCAGGCCACTTCAGGGTGCTCCGCGAGCCCGAATTGGCGCTTGGGCATCTGGCTCTGACGGCCCCACGATCGATGAACCACGCGCGAGAGGAGCACCATGGCAACCTGGTACGACCACATCGATGACGAACGCCGCGCTTTCATCGAGAGGCAGCACCTGTTCTTCGTGGCGACTGCCCCGAGCGATCCAGGGGGCGGCTTTCCCAACCTGTCGCCGAAGGGGCGGACGCTGCTGCGGGTGCTGGGGCCCAACCTCGTGGGTTACCTCGACTACCCGGGCAGCGGGAATGAGACCGCCCGGCATGTGACGGAGAACGGACGCATCACCATCATGTTGTGCAGCTTCGATGCGACCGCCAGCATCCTCCGGCTCTACGGCCGGGGGCGGCGAGTCGACCTCGACGCGCCCGAACTGGAGCGGTACCGCAACGTCTTCCGCGACGATTTCCACCCCTACGTCCGCCAGACGTTCTTCGTCGATGTGGAAAAGGTCCAGACCTCCTGCGGTTACGCGGTACCGCGCATGGAGTTCGTTTCGGACCGGGACACGCTTGACCTCTGGTGCGAACGAAAGGTGGTGCCGCGAGAGGTCGTCGACGGGATGCCGCAACCGGGCCTGATGGTCCGGAAGGACGGCACGCTCATCGCCGAGCGGTAGCTGCCGCGCGGCATCAGCTGAACGACGCCACCGTGAGGCGAATGCCTTCCTCGAAGGTCACGCGGGGCTCCCAGCCGAGCTCCGCCCTTGCGCGGGAGCAATCGAGCCAGAAGTTCCGCACATCACCCGGCCGCGGCGGACCGGTGCGGGCCGGGATCGTGTTGCCGATCTCTGCGGAAAGCACCCGGTAGATGTGGTTCACCGTCGTGCCCTGGCCGGTGCCGATGTTCGCCACGAGCCCGCTGCCGCGGGTGAGCGCGAGGACGTTCGCCCGCGCGATGTCGCCAACGTAGAGGTAGTCCTTCTTCTGCTCGCCATCGCCATCGATGGTGCAGGGCTCACCCGCCCGCATCAGGCCGGTGAAGATGGCCACCACCCCCGCTTCGCCATGCGGGTCCTGCCGCGGTCCGTAGGCGTTGCCGTAACGGAAAATGGTGTACTCGATCTCCGCCGTCCGGGCGGCGAGCTGCACGTACAACTCGCCCACGTACTTCGACGTGCCGTAGTTCGAACGTGGCGCGATGGCATGCCCCTCGGTGACTGGCAACGCACGCGGCTCGCCATAGACCGTGCCGCCCGATGAGGCATAGATGATCTTCCGCGCGCCATGCGCCACCGCGAGCTGGACCACCCGCGCAGTCCCGCCACCATTGACCTCGAGGTCGTGTACCGGGTCGGTCTGGCCCACCTTGACGCTCGCCTGGGCTGCATGGTGATTCACCACCTCGGGCTTGAAGCTCGCGAAGATGCTCTCGAGCTCGCGCGAGTGGATGTCGACCTCGTGAAGCGTCGCGCGGCGATCCACGTTCGAACGACGCCCGGTGGCGAGGTTGTCCACCACCGCGACTTCGTGCCCTTCGGCGAGGTAGGCCTCCACGATGTGGGAGCCGATGAATCCGGCCCCGCCAGTTACCAGGATCCGCACAACACTCCCCCGGGAACAGAACGTGTCCTCAGTCTGGAGGAGGTGCGGGCAACGGCCAACGCCGAGGTAGCATCTACCGCTCTCGCAGCTTGGCCAGGCCCCAGCCGATGGCCCCGCAGGCTACGCCGGCCAGCAGGCCCCCGAAGAGCATCGGCCCGATGAACTGCGACATCGGTGCTGAAGTCGTCATCTGGGCGTACTTCGCAATGAGGATGTTGCCCGCGAACCCCGCCGCGAACCCCCAGGCGGCCCAGTGGCGCTCGCGGACCGACTGACCGATGCCCAGCTCGGCGATCACCTCGCGGACGGGGTTGGGCTGGACCGGTGGCAACTTCGCGGCTTCGGCTTCAAGCGCCGCTACCAGCTCATCGATGAGCTCGTCCGGGATGTCGTCGAGCAGGCGCTCGTAGGTGTTCGCGTGGGCGGCAAGGGCGGCTTGGTCAGATTCCCTCCTCGCGGCACGGGGGCTAGCCGGGCGGGCCGCGGGGCGAAAGCACTGCTGACATTGGTCAGAGCCGGCTGACCAGTCCTCGAAGCCGAGTGGCCTCGAGCACGACACGCAGCGCGTACGGACGAAGGTATCGGGCATGGGAGCATCATCCCTCTGAAGGCGGCGTCGCTGTCGGAGTCTGGCCGGCTTCGGATTGCGGCAGGATGGGTGTGGGCGTCGGCGTCGGTGTCGGAGAGGGCGTGGCCGTGGCAGTGCCGGTAGCCGTCGCAGTCGGCGTCGGCGTCTTTGTCGGCGTCGGGGTCGGCGTCTGCCCTTCATTCGATGGGCGCGCGGTTGTGGTTGGGGTCGCGCTACGCACCGGTGTCGGAGTGCCTCCGGCGGGGTTTGGTGTCTTCTCGCCGGCCACGGTCGACGTCGCGGAAGGCGCGTCTTTCCCGGCCAACGGCGTCGGTGTCGGCGTCTGGCCCGGCGCGTCCTGGGCCGCCAATACCTCGTTTTGCCCCTCGAACACCTCGACACCCGCGCCACTGGCTCCCTGGAGCTGGCTCAGCAGCTGCGGGAGGCGCGACGAATCGGACTGCCCCGGAGGGGGAGGAGTGGCAACCGAGCCATCCGGCGCGTATTGCATGCAGCCCGCCGAAAGTATCGCCAGCACCGCGAGCATGCCAGCGAAGGTTCGGTGGATACACGCGCGGCGCGTTCTGCTGTTCATGAAGGAAGCCTATCGGTGGTCCCGCCGCCAGGAGTATCGGGCGGATTCGCATTCGCTCGCTGGAAACCCGGTAGCGGTGGGGGAGAAACCCTGACGAACGCCGCCTGGCTCCAGCATCAGCGGATGGCGATGGAGGGAATGGTCGCGTTGACGTAGGTCGTCGCTCCCACGGTCGCGCGCACTTCCACGGTGACGGTCGTGCCAACGAACTGGCGCCGGGCGACGCCGGTCACTTCGAGCTTCCAGCTGCCATCCGAGCCGGTTGCCGCGTTCTGCACCGCGTTCGCCTCCCAGGCGCCCGTCGTGGCGTTCCAGTACTTGTTGTCGCTGGTGCGCTTGATGATGAGCTTCACGGCCGTGGGCAAGAGGGTGCCGTCGCTCACGGTGAAAGCCAACCGCGAGCGGGGGACGCTCGTCCCCGCGGCCGGCGTCGCCACGACCAGCTGCGCTGATGACGCCGGGGCCGCCGCGGTGACATTGAAGGCCGTGCTCGTGGCAGAGGTGAGCACCGGCGAGCTCGTCGCGGTAAGCGTGTAACCCTCTCCGGCGGGAGTGACGGAGCAGCCAGCAAATGTCGCGACACCCGCGGTCACCTGCTTCGTGAGCCCACCCGTGCAGGTGAGCGTCGCCCCGCCGCTGATCGCGAGCGTGACCTGCGTGGTGCCGTCGCTGGTGACCGTGGCATCGGATGCGGTGCGGACCGCGACCACCGGCTGCGCGCTCAGCGCCGCACCAGCAACTCCGTTGCCGGGCTGGGTGGTGAACGCCAGCTTTGTGGCAGCGGAGGATGTGTTAAAGCTCGTGGAGTCGGCAGGAGTGTAGGCAGGAGTCGAGGTCGCACGCAGGACGTACGTGCCCGGGGACGAGACCGTACACCCGCTAAACGTGGCGACCCCGGCACTTACCGTCCGCGTGTTGTTTGTCGTACAGCTGAGTGTGCCCGGCCCGCTCTGCACGCTCAGTGTGACCGTCGTGGTGCTATCCGAAACCACGGTTGCGCCGCCGGCATCCTGCACCGCCACGACCGGCTGCGTGGTGAGCGGGCTCCCGGCCGAGGTGCCGGCAGGTTGCGCGAGGAAGCCCAGCTTCGCCGCCGGCCCGTGGGTTGCGGCAGCAAACGAAGACGAATCTGCCTGGGTCAGCCCCGCAGCCGTCGCGCGGAGCACGTACCCGGCGCCCGCGGTGCTGACGCTGCAGCCATTGAACGTTGCAAGCCCGCCGGAAGCCGTGCGCGTGTTGCCACCGGTGCAGGTGAGCACAGCCCCCGCCGGCGCACTGGCGAGCGAAAGGGTCACCTGGGTCGAGTCGTCGCCTGAGACGAGCGTCCCGCCCGAATCCCGGACCGCAACCACCGGAGTGGTGGAGAATGCGGTCCCCACCACGGCCGACGCGGGCGAGGCGGTGAAAGCCAGTTGCGTGGCTGTGCTGCCACCGCCAAAGGTGACTGATACGGTATTGCTCTCGCCAACCACCGCCGTACTGGTGCCGGGCGCGTTGGTGCGCGCGACAACCGAGACCGTTCCGGAGGCGGTCGACGTGAACGTGACGCCCTGCTGGCCCGCCGGGCAGGTGGTGGCGACTGCCACACCCGAGACGCTGGCACCGCCGGCAGGTGTGAGAACGTAGTCGCCTGCGGCGAGCGGGTTCAGTGTGCTGGGATAGCCCGCGACGAGTGCGGGGTTGGCTGGCGCATTCGTGGTGCACACCGTCACTGGTGCGTTCACCGAAGCGGAGGCTGCCCCCGTGAGCGTGAGCTCGTGGACGCTGAGCGGCGTCATGCTCCCCAGCGAGGCGTAGATCCCGGCGGAAAGGCTCGCCGTGGCGCCCAGCGTGCCAGCACCCGTGTTGTTTGCCGCCTTTACGGTCACGGTCATGGTCTGTGACGGCGAGGGACTGGCTGCGATGCTGATGCCGGTGCACCCGGCAGTCGTGGTTCCAGAGCCAGTGCCGGGACCGCCGCCCGGGCAGACGACGTTCGTGACCGTGCCACCCGAGACCGCAAGGTTCGCACCGAAGCTGCCCGTGGCGCCGCCGCCGGTGTTCGCGAGCCCGACGGAGATGTTAACCAGCCCCGCCTCGTAGATCTCCGCAAGCGCCGGCGTGAGCGTGACCTGCACGTTCTCGTTCCGGACCGTGAGGAGGCCAGCGTCATCAGACGCCGGCGAAACGCCCGGGTCGGCCTGCCCATCCTTCGCCTTGAAGGCGCTCGCCGGGAGGTCGATCGTGGTGCCATCGGCGACGTTGCGGACCGTGGCGTTCACGGTGATGGGCGTGATGGCGGTGTTGGCGCCCAGGCTGCCGAGGTTGCAGGAGAAGTCCTGGTTGTTCGCCCCCGAGGCCGTGCAGTTGGTCGGGCCAAGCCCCCCGGTGAACGATGCTACCGAGAGCGCCGACCCCAGGTTGCCTTCGAGATAGAGGAATGAGGCAGCGGTGGCGCCTGTCGCGAAGCTCATGGTGAAGGTAACCGCGTCGCCGGGCTGCACATCAGCGCTGGCCGGGGCCTGGACGACGGTGTAGGTCGCGGGGACGGCGATCGCGTGCGCCGGTGCCGGACCGCGGCCGCCGGAGAACACCACGAACGCCACCGCGAGGAAGAGCAGGAGCCAGGAAGTCCGTGTGATGGTGCGCGAGGCGTTCATCCGGGTGCGCTCCTAGTAGGTGTAGCTGATGGAGACGCCCTTGAGCTTCGATGCCGGGCCGCCCGTGAGGTCCACGACGATGAAGTACACGTTTGCGCCGTTATCGACCGTGTGGGCGAAGGCAGTGGCTGTCTGCGGCGAGCCGCCGGCGCTCGAGAGCACCTCGGCGAGCTTGTAGACGGCGGCGGAAGAATCGCCGTTCGTGATGGCGGTGTAGTCCAGGCGGATCTTCACGGTATCGCCCGATCCCTCGAACGCGGCCGTCATTGTGGTGATGGTGGCTCCGTGTGGGAGGTCGACCGGGGCGAAGTACCGCTGCGAGGCGGCATCGGTACCCACCGGCGCGAGCTGATTGAACCCCTTTTCGTACACTGCGAGGTCGTTCATGGGGACGAAGGTGCTCGCGGCGATGCTGAGCTTGCCTGAGCCGCCGGAAGCCGGTGCGCTGCCGAGGCTGCCCGTGTTGAGTTCGCCCTGGGGCTGGGTGTAGTTCACCCAGATGGCATCGCCGGGCTTGATTTCGCTGAGCGTGTTGGCGAAGCCTGGCACGCCGGGCGCGTAGAGCTGATACGACTGGCTTGCCGGGTCCCACCGGTACACGGCGGAGTACTGGCCTGCGATCGGAGCCAGCGCCTCGGCTGGTGGTTTCGCGGCTCCCAGGTAGGAGATGTTGTTCCAGCCTGCAAAGAGCTGGGCTGCGTTCGCATCGTGCCCGCTGCTCGTGATCGCACCGGTGGCGGCCACGGCGAGCAGGGCGAGAGCCACGAAGACAGTCCGGATGCGCATGATCACCGACCTCCGCGCGCCCAATCCGGGCACGGTTCGCTGGCGTCAGCGTAGGCAGGCGCCTCGCGTGCCTTAATGGGCAGAAGCCCGATGGCCGGAGCGGGTGGTTCCCCGATCCCGGGGAGGAAAACCCCGATGGGGGCGCGAAAAAGGGCCGATGCGGCATCGGCCCTCCGCGTAGGGAACGATGAACGGTTAGTCGAACACGCGCTTCGCGACGATTACGTCCCGCGAAACGTACTCCTGGCCGGTGGAGTCGAGCTCGCCCCCGCAGGTGATGAGCGTGACCCACTCATCGTAGTCCGCCTTTTCCTTCGGCCAGATGATGTCACCCATGGGCACGTTGTCGCGGTGGTAGCGCTTGTTCGAGATGACCGTATAGCGGTATTCCGTGCCGTCTTCCATGACCACGATGACTTCATCGCCCTCGGCGCTCTTCGCGAGGTTGACGAACGGAGCGGGGATGCTGTGGTAGTACACGTGCGCCGAGAAGATGGCGTTCCCGTTCCAGCCCGGCTTGTCGTAGATGTAGTACCAGCCGACAGACCGGTTCTCATCCTTCGGCGTGTCGAGCTCGTTGCGGTCGTTGATCGCCAGCTCCTCGATGGGGGCGTCGACGCTGAACCGGGGAATCTTGATCCGGGCGACCTTGCCATCGAACGGCGTCGGTGTCGCTGTTGGAGTAGGCGGTGTAGTGGGCGTGGCTGTAGGGGTCGCTGTGGCTTCCTCGGTCGGCACGGGGGTCGGTTCGGCCTCCTGGGCATCGCTTCCCGAGCAGGCGACGCCCGCAACGAGGAGGATTGCGCCGAGCAGGAAGACTGCAAGGGAAAGTGTGCGAGCCAACTTCACGTTGCTGCTCCGGGACTGTGGTGGGGTAACAGTTGTGACTGAACGTAGCGCACCGTCACCGAACGAAATAGCCAGGGCGTCACAATCGGAAATACCGCGTTAAGGGCTACTGCACGCGGCGAGCAACCACCACATCGCGGTCCAGGTACTCGCCCAGGCCGTTCTCCTGGGTTTGCTGGAAGCGTCCGCCACAGGTGATCAGGGTGATCCACTCTTCGCCGTCCGGCCGGCGGATACCATCGAGGACCCCGTCGATCAGGTCGCCCATGGGGATGGTGTTCACGTCGTAGCGCTTCAGATAGAAGACCTCGTAGACATAGGCGGGGCCGCCTTCCATCTGGATCGTGACCTGGTCCTTCTCCTTCGCCTTGTAGAGGTTCGCGAAGGGGCCCTGCTTGAAGTTGTAGTTCACGTGGGCAGCGAAAAGCGCGTTCCCTCCCCAGCCGGGCTTTTCGTAGATGTAGTACCAGCCAACCTTGCCGACGCCGTCCTTCGGGGTGTCCAGCTGGTTGTTGGTGATGCCTATCTCTTCGATTGGGTGGTCGATGCCGAGTGCGGGCGCCATCATCCGACCGACCTTGCCATCGAAGGGCAACGGGGTTGGCGTTGCTGTCGGCGCGTTGGTGGGGCTGGGAGTGGGAGTCGACGTCTCGGTCGCCCGGATATCGAAGCCCAACACCGGGACAGGCGTCGGCGGGGCCCCGGTGTCCTCGTTCGAAAAGGCGTAGCCGACCACCAGCAGGCTCAGGCCCGCCACGAAGGTGAAGATCGCCAGGTAGGGCAGCACTCTCATAGCGCGGTCGGGGGCAGGGCCGCCTCCTCTATCGTATACGACAGCCTCAAAGCGGGGATTAAGGAGATCTCTCTGTGCGGGATGGGCTCCGACGGCGGGCAAGAACCAAACCCCCCACCGCACCCCCGGCAACGACCACCCCGGCCACCGCGGCGAGCACCACCCAGGCCGGGCCGCCATCCGAAGCGCCGGGCTCGTCCGGGCCATCGCTGAGGACCGGCGTCGAAGTCCCAGCCGCCGGGCTCGCGGCCCCCGGGAGCTGCACATCGTCGGTCGGCGGCGTGCCCGTCGGCCGCGTAAGCGCGGTCGGCGTGGATACGGTGCCTGCGCCAGGGGTGGACGGGGCCGCGTCGGGGGTCGTTGGAGTGGAGGTCGACAGAGGAACAACGGGGCCAGCGCCGGTGCTGAGATCAAGTTGTTGGGGCCCGGCTGTCCACAGCCCTTGTTGCACCGCGGGCCGCCCGCCAATCGTGAACGAGACCGCTGTCCCTTCGCGGCCGCAGCCGGGACGCTGGCTCTCGTGGACGACGTGCACGACGTACGCCGTCGCGCTCCCCTGGCGTATGGCGGGCCGCTCGCCGGGTGCGGCCTGCGTGCAGTCCACGCCATCGATGAGCGCGCGCACTTCAGTCCCGTCGGGCGCGGCCTGGCCATCGACGGTCACCGAGCCGTAGAAACTGGACGGGATGGAGGGCTGGGCGTAAGCGGCCGTCAGTGGCACGCCAAGTGCCGCCACCAGGAAGGCAAATGCAGTCGCGGAGCGCACCAGGCCATCGTAGCCGGAGCCAGCCGAGTGACAAACGCTCGGCCAGGAGGTCGCCTGTTTGACAAAACGGGCATACCTTATGTTGCTACCCGGAGGTGCAGTTGGCTGGCATCGGCGACACCCTGCGTTCGACGCGCGAACATCGGGGCCTGACCATCGAGCAGGTTGCCCAGGACACGCGGATTTCGGTGCGCTTTCTCGAAGCGCTCGAAGCCGAGCACTTCGAGGAGCTGCCGGCCCCGGTCTACGTGCGCGGCTTCCTGCGATCCTATGCCAACTACCTGAAGATCGACCCTCAGCCACTGCTGGACTCACTGGTTGGGGGCGAACGGCTCCCGGTGGGTGGGCCCGATGGCTTCGTGCGTGGACCACAACCTCCGCCCCGGCGCAACAACGACCCGTTCCAGCGCGCGCCAGTGGCGCAGTCCGAGCGGCCACCCGCAGAGGCATACGAGGACGGGGAAGAGGACGGCTGGCAGCCCGAAGCTCCGGTTCCCTCGACAGCGACCACCGGGAGCGGCTACATCCCGGGAAGCGACCTCATCGAAGACCCTGAGTACCCGGCGGCCTACGCGCCGGAGGAACCCCGGTTCCGGCCGCGTTCGGCGGGCATCCTCCTCGAACGCCCTCCACGAGAGGTCGAAGGCGGCCCGGGCACACGGCTCGTCGCGATCACCGCGCTCGCCGTCCTGGGTGTGCTGGCCATCATCGCGCTGGGCGTTTTCGCCCTTGGCGGCGACGACGGCGGAAACGTCCCCGCCGGCGGCGGCACTGATGGCGGCGAGACCCCTGGCATCACACCGACCAACGTGATCCCCGTCGGAACCGAGACCGCGACGGCTTCCGCGTTGCCGTCTGGCACCACCAGCACAACCCCGGCGGCGAGCCAGACCGGCACGGTGACGGCGACAACCACGCCGGGCACTCCCACCCCGTCGCCCACCGCGGGCGCTCGCACGCCCACAGCGACAGCCACGGTAACCCCCACGCCATCGGCGACATCGACACCGGCTCCCACCTCCACTCCCACCCCGCTACCCACCCCGACGCCGGTACCTACTCCCGAGATCCCGCCGCATCCGTCGACTTACTCCGCATGCGACATCAACGCGCCGGTAAACAAGTGCGGGAGTTCTACTGTCCGCATCATCTGTTTCCCGCCTTTTGCCGAAACCGCCCCAAGCGGCCGTAACGACAACTATTTCGTGGACGTGACCAAGGCGTATCCGCTTCAACCCGGCTGGCGCGAGATCTATGTTGAGGCACCCACCTCTCTGGGTCCGGTGATCGATGCTGGCCGCCGAGGCTGCAATTAGCTCGTCAATCCGGACGGACTCCGCCGGCTGACCCTCTTACGGCTCTCTCACAGATCCACGCACCCTGCTGTCCACCCTTAGGAAACCCCTAAGGGTGCGTGTGGCGCACTTAGGGGTCGGCCCGGTGAACGCGCCCCTAAGCCGTAACCAGAGCGTCCTCCCGGTGTCCATGTCACGCCGCTCGCCCCCTGTCGAACCCCCTGTTGAGACCCGGGCGGCCACCCGCCGCCGAGTCCTGAGGGTCGGCGACTGGGGGACACGATGGCAGGATTCGAAGGCGCGCGCCCGGGAATACTCGGTGAGGCGGTCCGCGAGTGGCGGTTCAGCAAA
Source organism: uncultured Anaerolineaceae bacterium (assembly GCA_964507025.1). Lineage (GTDB taxonomy): Bacteria > Chloroflexota > Dehalococcoidia > Tepidiformales > Tepidiformaceae > Amarobacter. Next base: position 290,212 of record CAZDOK010000003.1, on the reverse strand, counting down.
TACATCCCGCTCTACCTGGCGGGAATCGCTGCAGGCGCAGGCCTGGGCATCGGCATCGCGACGTGGCCGTCAGCAGCCGTCGTCGAAGAGCCGGTGACGGTCCCGGAGATCACCGTCTCGGCCCCGTCGGCCCCCTCCGCGATTGAGGCCCCGGTCTTTGTCCCGGCACCCGAGACAGCGGCGGCGGGCATCAACGCCATCGCCTACGCGGTCGACCTGCCCGAGGAGTTCATCCGCGCGATGGGCGGGCTCCCGGCTCTCGAACCGGCGCCGGCGCCTTCCGCGGATGCGGCACCCGTCGCGCCGATCGTTCCGATCGCACCTGCCTCCCAGGCACCCTCAGCCCCCGCTCCGGCGCCCGCTTCCCAGCCTGTCGTCGAGCCACCCGCGCCAGTCGCGCCCCCGGCCCCGGCGCCGAAACCGAATTTCTACGTGCCCGATGTCGCCGACGGACCAGCAACCGACATGGAACTCCGGATGTTCAACCGGGTGAACGAGGAGCGCGCCGCCGCCGGCCTGCCGCCATTCGTCCTCGACCCGGGCCTGACGAAGATCGCCCGGACCCGGTCGCAGCAGCTCATCGACCAGGGCTACTTCGCCCACACCGATCCCTTCGGCTACTCGATGTACGTCGAACTGCTGGCACACTTCGGCTACACCAGCTACGCGTGGGCAGGCGAGAACCTGGCGATGAACAACCACGATGTCTCGGAGTCGCCCGAGCGGGCGACGAAGTCGCTGATGAACAGCCCCACCCACCGGGCCAACATCCTGGCCAACGACTTCTTCCGGGTCGGCATTGGCGAAGTCACCGACGCGCGCGGACGGCACTTCTTCACGATGATCTTCCTCGGCTGACCCCCAGCGCCGGGAGGACATGCAAGAGGGGCGCCCGCTCGGGCGCCCCTCTCCGTTTCCGTAGTGCAGCGCGGAGATTACTCCAGCTGCGATTCGAAGTCGTCGTCGGCCTGCTGGCGCGAACGCGACATGGCGTAGCCCACGCCTCCGCCAACGGCCGCAATCCCTCCAAGGATGAGCACCACCACGCCCCAGACCGGGAAACCACCACCGCCGCCGCTGTCAGCCTGTTGTGTCCCTGGCGTCGCGCTGGTGATGCCGCCGCTCGGCGACGACACCGGTGAGCCAGCCCCGGGCGATCCGGCGGGGATGGTCTCGGGGTCGCCACCCTGACCCGGCGTGACCGTCTGGCCGGGTTGTGGCGTCGAGGTGGGTTGGGGGGCGCGCGTGGGGGCCGGAGTGAAGGTTGGGATGACCGCGGGTGTGGCGCTCCCGAAGGTCACATCCAACTGGACAGGCCCGGGGTTCCACTTGACCGTCTGCGATGCGAACCGGTCGCCGATCTTCACGCGAATGTCGCGGCCGATTGCGCCGCAGCCGGCAATCTGCGACTCGGAGACTACGTCGACGACGTACACGGTTACCCTTGCGGCGCCATCGCCGGTGTGTTCCGTCTTCCCTTTCGTGCCGCAAAGCACATCGCCGATGTATGCCTCGACTGCCAGGCCGGCCGGCACCTCGCCTTCAGAATCGGCGATCGACCCAAAGACGGTCGACGGTGGATCGAACTGGGCCAGCGCTGGCTGGAGCGCGGCGGCGCCGGCAAGGCAGCCGGCGAGCGACGCAGCGGCAAGGCGCCACGGAACGAACCGGGTGATGGTCATGAAACAGCATCCTGGTGAAACTAACGGCCCCAGTCGAGGGTACGCAGGCCCAGGGCTAGGCGCACTACTTCGGCAGGACCAACGTTAATGGCCGCTTGACCTGGATCCATGCCACGCGGTTCTGGCCGAATTGCGTCAGGGTGTTCACTCCATCTGGCGCGCCCGGAATGTAGCGCAGCCATTCCTGCAGCTCGGCGTCCCAGGCGTAGATGACCGTGACGTCGCTTTCAAACCCTGCGATGGCGCCGGCGATCTCGGCCGTCCCGTTACCCGTGGGCACAAGGTTCCAACCCTCCACCAGCGCCACCTCCGCCTCGTCTCCAAAGGGGATGGTGACATCGATGATGATCTCGCCCTCGGGATCGAGCGGGAAACTCGCCGGGATCGGGTTGTCGTGCACGGTGCCGTCACAGAAGACGGTGCTGACGACGAAGTCGTCCCATGTGAGGTGCACGAAGTCGTTCGGGCTGGTGAACACCTCGCTGGTGGCGCCGATCCAGAGATTGTCCTTTGCTCCGGGCCCGCCGAGGAAGGTCTTGCTCTGCCCCGGCTCCAGGTAGCCATCGAGGTCGCGATGCTCAACCTGCTGGACGCCAGAGCCCAGGCTCTGCAGGCCGAATCCGGCCAGGTTCACGGGCGTCGTCCCAACGTTCTTGACGGTGATGGTCTCCTCGCCGATGCACTGCAGGTTCGTGATTCGCACCTCGCCGGGGACCGGGGAAGGCGGAGCGGGGAAGGTGACCATCACGTTGGTCGGCCGCATCAGGCTGTTGGTCACCTGGATCCACGCCTGGCATTCGTCGTCCATAATCGTCGGCTTCGCGATATCCACGTTCATCGGCCGGCCGAGCGCATCGAGCGTATCGAACGAGGTCGTGGTAGCGAATCGGCGCGAGCCGTTGATTTCGAACGGCCGGTCGGCGGCGCCGATTATGGTCCCCCCACCGGCGTCTATTTCGAACTTCACGGGCACGCCAAGGGTGTTGTTGTAGTTCACCGAATCGCAGAATCCGTCGCGGTCGCGCAGGTGGGCCACCACGTACTTGATCTGGGGCGAATCCGTGTTGACGATGGTCACTTCCTTGTAGCCGGCCCAGCGCCAGTCGGTCGCGGCCTTGTTCGACGCGACCGCCGGCCACTTGCCGCGCGTCCGCGGCTCAGGGTACTCGGCGACTGCGTAGTACAGGCCGTGGCCGACGATGTCTTCAAGCTTGCACTGGGGATTGCCGTTGAAGCGGTTGAGAGCACAGTCCTCGTAGGTGAGGTTGAAATCTCCGTAGGTATCGACCGAGGCCCTACCCGAGCCATCGCTCGGCTGGCTCATCATCCTTGGCTTGTCGAGCGAGCCGAGCGCGGTCGTGGCCCTGGTATGCGGGTTGACGTTGAACGAGAAGTCGTCTTCGTCGTCGGGCACAAAGAAGCCCGAAGAGCCGTTCTTTACACCCGTGCGGTAGTTGTTGACCACCGGCTCGTTGTCCATGAGGAAGGTGACGATCGCGGCCGGCATCTCGATACCGCCCCAGTTACCACGGAGGCCCGATGGACCCTTCAACTTCTCCCAGTCGTCGGGGAGCACCCAGCGATCAGCGGGCAGCGCGCGGCCATCAGGCTTCACCTCCGCCGGGCGGCCCGAGGGGTTGGTGCCGACGAAGTACCCTCGCACATCGGCCGTCACATCGCCGAACGTCGAGACGAACTGGTCGGGTGTCGCGTCGATGGTCACGTCCTCGATGAGGAGGAAGAAGATCGGGAACGCGACCTTGGAGAAGGGGTTCGACGTGAGGAAGACCTCGATGTCGACCTCGCCTGGCTCCTCGCTCTCGTAACGGACGGTCGCGGAGCACCCGGCGCCGAAATCGGTGGAGGCGCGGTTCGGACCGTCGAGGGTAATGCCTGGGCCGGGCAGGAAGGATCCCGGCTGGTTCTCCGGCCGCACGAAGACCACCTGCTGTCCCGCGCACGACCCGGTGCTGGCGAAGGCATAGCTGATGGTCACGAACTCGCCCGCCCAGGCGACGCGAGGTGTCTTGTTGGCCGGGATGAAGGTGAAGCGAACGTCGACCCACTCTTGCGGCGTGGCCGGAGTGGTAGCACCCGGGTAGAACACGTCGACCTGGATGCGCACCTGCGAGTTGGCCGAGCAGCCGGGCGCGTTGACCGTGGAGAACCGCAGGTCGTTTGGCGTGGCGTCCGTATCGCCTAATGCCGCGGAGAAGGGATTGGCGTCGCCGGCGTTGATGTCGATGCGGCCTCCGACGCTAATGCCAGAGATAGCCGTGGGCTTGCTGTTGTCGGGGACGACGAAGTAGCCGCAACTGCCAACGATCTGCGCGCGGACCCACGCGCCATCGAGCGCAAGATCGGTGTAGAGCGTGCCGCCGGTGCTGTGGGAGCCCAGCACCCACTCGGTCAGGCCGGCACCCGCAATCATCGTGCCGTCGCCAACGTTGAACTGCATGGGAACCGTGAGCGTGCTGAACGTCACCGCGCCGGAGCTCGGCGTGCCACCAGTGGTAATCACCGTGCGGTCGATCCGGTTCCACTGTGTGACGAGTGGTCCCGCGGCGCCGCCATCGAAGCCGTTGCCGTCGCCGTTGGTGTCGAAGAAGGCGACATCGGCGACGCCATTGTTGGTGAAGTCCACGTAGATGGTGTGCTCGCCGGCGCTGGCGGAGGTGTAGCTGAAGCAGAGCGTGCCATCCTGGACGCCGTTGAGCCGCGGGTTGTTTGCGGCCGACTTGTGGAATACGCCGATGTTCCCGGCGCCCGGCACATCGGCGCCGGCCAGGGGCGAGAAGTGGATGCCGTTAGCATTGAGCGAGTCGGCCGGATCGGTGCCGATGAGGCATACGTAGTGTGTCGAGCCGGTGACCAGGGGTGCGGAACGCTGCCGTGCCGGGACGTTGCCGTCGGAGGTGACGTGGCGCAGTTCGACCGAGGCGACGATGTCGATGGTTACTCCTGGCGGGAGCTGGAGCGCGACCGGCTGGTCGTCCCCGTCCTTGTCGATGGTGGGAAGCGCGCCGATATCCGCACGGTTGTAGATGGCATGGAAGTCGAACGTCACGTCGGTGACCGTCACGGCTGCGTCTGCCGCGATGCCAGCACACCACTCCGGACCTTCCTGGCGCACATACTCGACCCTCACGTTCTGGCCGCCTCCACTGGGGGTGGTGGTCCAGTCCTCCACCCTCACGTCATTCACGGGGTCGTAGATGTTGGGACTGCCTGCGAGCGGATCGTTGTCTCGCGGCGTGGCGTTGTCCGGCAGGAAGTCGTTGGAGCGCGCGCCAGTCAGGAATGCCGCGTCCCAGCCGACGGTGCAGACCTCGGCCGGTCCGCCCACGAGGCCGTCACCGATCTTCTTCAGCGTCACGGTCGCGATAGCGATGTCGGGGAGGGCGATGACGTTCTGGCCGCTGCCGTCGTTGTAGTGCCACTCGATCTTCAGCTTCTTGTAGCCCGGCTGGGCGAAGGCCACCGCGCAGTAGACGTCATCCGCGCTCCCGGGCGTGGCCGCGTTCAGGACTGCGGCGCCGGCGCCGGCAACCGCCCCATACACATACGTTCCTCCCGATGGGATCGGGACCGCCATGGTTGGGGGCGTCGCGGGATTCGCAGGGTCGATCGGTTCAAAGGCCGTCACCAGGAAGCCGAGCGCGGACGTCGGGATGATGAACGACTCGACCGGGGTCACACCGTCGATGTTCACATCGAGGCAGTAGCCGTTCCGGGTGGCAGCATCGGCCGGGAGCGCGTGTGAGTTCGTGCCGGCGAGCAGCCGCGGAGGCTGCCTGAGCGGGCCGGGTGTGGTGCTGGTGTCGAACTGCGAAAGCTCATCGAAGGCGGGGCCATTCGGGTCGTACGCCGCACGCACGTCAGAAGGCACGCTGACACGGCCGGCGGACACCAGCGCGACGAACAAAACCAGGGCGGCGGGGAGAATAAACCGCCGGGAAGCACGCACCATGAAGTCCCCCTGGGACTCGTGGACGCACCCCGCCGGGCGTACCGCTATTGTCCTTGACACGGATAACGGAGTCTCGACCCCCCGATACCCGCCAGACGCTTCGCCAGTTATGGCCGATACGGTCGCCTAAGGTCAAGCTCCCGTATGTAAAAAGAAGAACGGCCGAGGTTGGAAAGAGTTAACCCGGGTGTGCGGGCCAGCGCACACCCGGGTCTGCCTCCTGACCAGGCTAGAGAGGTAGAACTAGCGCTTGAGGTGGCCGCCGGCCCGGCTCATGGACCACATGAGCGGCGACAGCGACAGGACTGCGGCTCCGGTCACGAGCAACAGCAGCGGAATCGTGTTCGACCCTGGCGTTCCGGCCATGGTGTTTCCAGTGGCGGGTGGGAGCGGAAGACCGGCGGCGGGGCCGGGTTCGCGGACGCCCCTAACTTCGTCGATGGGCAGCTCACCGGGGAGGAAGTCCGGGTCGCCGAGCACGCCGCCCACCAGGCCGGGCGTAATCGTGTCAACGGGCACCTGCACGGCAAGACCGGCCGGCAGATCCGGGCACGGGCGGATGGTGAAGGAAGCCGTAGCCTCTTCGCCGGCGAGCTCGATCACGGTGGTTGCGCCGGCGGGTACCGTGACCTCGTAAAAGGCGCCGGGAGCACACGCGACGCGAGTATCACTGGTGAGCACCTGCCGCACGGTGTAGGTACCGCGGGGCAGCGCTGGACTCGCCGCGGTGCCGGTGGCCGCGTCGCCGCTCGTGCCAAGCGAAAGCGTGGCGACCACCGTACCGTCCGGAGCGACGATCTCGTAACGCCAGGTCCGGGCAGCCGCATCGGGCCCGGCATCGAGCGTGGTGCTCACGCGCACCTGGCCGTATTCGCCGAAGCGAGCCTCACCGGTAGCCAGGACTTCGCCCGCGAACGAGACCGTCAGTCGGGCCGTGCCGGCGGTGGCGCGCGTCACGAACACCGTACCTTCGGCGATGTTCGCGGCGATGGGGTTCGGCGGCAGCACGCCTGCGATGGTGCCGCCTTCAATCGCGTAATCGAAGCTGGGGAGGGTCGTAGTCTGGCCTTCTATCCTCACGGCGAATGCTGCCTGTGAACCGGTCGGGAAGGCGGGATCGCGCGGGATAAGCCTGACAGTGAACGGCTGGGCGGCAGCCGCGGGCCCATAGGCCGCCAGGAAGAGCCCGAGCGCCAGCGAGGCGAGGAGTGCCAGCAGAAGGATGCGAGCGGATTGCGTCATCGGAAGTGCAAAGTCGCCGGAATGGACGCTCGACAGGCGCGTTCCCCACGCGCGGCCCGGAGCCTCACCCGTTCGCGGCAACCCTTTCGATTCTGGCTGTCCACCGCTCGACCACTTCAGTGAACGCAACGTGACGATACCGCAGCCAGTCAAGCCCGTGCCATATGAGGACGGTAAGAAACGCCACCGCGCGTCCACCGCGCGGCCCCGGGGCAGCCACCGGCGTTCTCAGGCAAAGTCCCGAGTTCGTAAGCACACCGGGCCGTGATAGAGTCCCGCGCATGGTGCGATTGCGGGCGGAAGAGAACCGGTACCTGGTGGAGGCTCGAGGCCGCGAGGCCATGCTGGTGCGGCGTATCCCGGGCTGCCGCGCGAACGCCCACGCGGGCGCGCTTCAGCTTCCCCGCCAGCCGGGCGTCATCCTGGCCCTCGATGAGCTCCTCGGGCCCGATGGCTGGGAGCACCCCGCCGACCTGGCGATCGAAGTGGCCGAGACCCGCGGCCGCGAGCTGGGAGAAGCGGAACAAACAGCTACCCTCGAACTCTCCGGGAACGAGCTCGCCGTGGAGTGCGCCTTCGCCGACAAGGAGCTTGTGAAGCTCGTCCCGGGCTACCGCTGGTCGGCGCCTCAACGGCGCTGGTTCCTGCCCGCGAGCCCCATGGCGCTACAGGTACTGGAACGCCGGTTTGGCAGTCGCCTGGAAGTCGCCACGGGAGTGCGCGAGTACCTGGAACTCCGCGCGCGAGACGAAGAGGCGGCCCTGGCCCGGAGCATGGCGCCCACGGAGCCCCCTGCCTCTGAGTCACCCGCAGAGCCTCCTCCACCGCCGGCCCTCACGGCCGAGCCAGAAGCCGCCGGAACCGGGGACCTCTCCGAGACCAGTGCGCTCATGGACCGGCTGGACCGGCTTGCGGGCGCCGTCGAGGAACTGGTGGCCATCCTTCGTGGTGCTCCACCTCTGCCGTCGCCATCTCCGCTCCCGTCTCCGGCAGCAGCTCTCGCTGCGGAAGGACACGCGGACCTGGCCCAGTCCTGGCACGACCTGCTCCTTCAGGCGAGCCAGGACGCGCGTGCCGCCCGGGCCGCGGTCAACGCCCGGATGCAGACGGCGCCGCCTGGCGAAGTCCGCGAACTGCAGGCTGTGGCCGGGATCGTTGCGTGGATGGCAGGAGATTCGGATAGCGCCCTGACGTACCTCCGGCGTGCGCTCGAGGACGGTACCGGCCCTGGTGACGAGGAACTCTTGCGGCACGCCCTCGACACCTACGGCAGGGCTGCGCTCGGGCTCCTGGCGGCCACCTGCAGGCCGGCACGGGAGCTTCACAACAACCTGGACCTCCTCGAGGCGCTCCGGGCCGACATTCACCGCGCCGGCCTGGGATTCGCGCCCGAAGCGCTGGCATCGAAGGAGGCACTCGCCAAACTCGAGTACCTCGTCAACGACCGCGTGCTCCGCCGGGCCGACGCCAGGTTGAGCGACCTCAGCCGGGTCGCCCATCTTCTCGCAGTCTCCCGGGGGAACAGCTGGATGGCCGCCGAGCGCGTATCGGACCTGCTGCGCGACCGGGAGATCGGGCCCGATGGCTTCGCGCTTGGCGTCGGCATCCTCGCCGATGCGCTGCTCGAAGCAGAATCGATGGAGGAGTGGCGCTACCGCTGGCCATCCCCCGATCCGGCGGAATCGATGAAGGACCTGCGCTGGCTGGTCGAAGCATGCCTGGCGCGGCTCGATGGGGCTCAACCGGAGTCCGCCGCACTTGCCGCGCTGGCCTGCCTGGCGTGTATTGCGAGCGGACCGGCCGAATGGGCAACCAGCGAAGAGCGACGGGCGCTCCTCCGCCACGTGCGTGTCGGGTCGCAGGAGCGGCCCTACGCCGAGTTCCTGGCGGCGTTCGCTCCGGCCGCCGCCGGGCACGGGGCCATCACGCGCCAGTTCCCGGGCTATGTCCAGTTCCTGAGGGAGGTCCGGCTCGATGCGTCAGCCCCGCACCTCCTCGATGTCTTCATGATGCAAAGCGGTAACGCCGGTGGATTGACGCACCGCCTGGCCGAGGAGGTCATCCCGAAGGCGCTCGAACAGGGCATCGGCAATCCCGCGGTGCTCCTCGAACTGCTCGACCTGGTGGCCGAATCACCAAAGGGAGACTCCCAGCTCAACACCATCTCCGAGCTCATCGAAGACGAGCGGATCGTCGGGGCAGCGCGGTTTAGCCACGAACAACGCCTTGCCATGTACAGGCGCGCGCTCGCCGAGGCCCAGCGGCGCGGCCATGATATCGATGGCGAGGAAGCCTTCGATCGCCTCGTGCGCGAACTGCTGCGACACGGTCAGGTCGAAGAGCTCCGGACCACCTGCCATGAACTCGCCACCTCGTTCAAGGCAATCCGGCATGCAGCTCTCGAGGTCGCCCTGGAACTCGCCCTTGAGGCAGGCGAAGCGTTCGAGGAGCTCGCTGACAACCTCCTCGCCCTGGCGAACCGCCCCGAGGCAGAGACGCTGCGGCACGAGATCGATGGCCTGGCGATGGCCTACCCGGCGATGGCCACCTACCTTGAAGGACGCCCATCCGCGTCCAGGGAGGCGCCGGAGGAGGCCGACCTCGCCGGCAAACGCGTGGTGATCGCCGGGGGACACGAGTGGCTGCGAAAGAACGCCCTCCCCATCCTCGCCGACCGGTGGAGACTGGACGTCACCTGGCTCGACCCTGACGAAGCGAAAAACGGCGCCCAGGCTCTTGGGCTTGCCAGCGGGACAAGCGACCTCATCGTGGTCAATACCGCATGCATCGGGCACGCCGCCTCGGCGCGCGTCACGGCGGAAGCGAAGAGCTCGGGCAAGAAGTACGTGTTCCAGGGTTCCCGGGGCGTGGGGGCGCTCATTTCGTGCGTGCGGCGGGCGTTCGAAGGCGGCCCCGAACCCGATGAGGCGCCTCGCCGCAGCCGTGTCTCGGAGCGGCGGCGCCTGGTGCGCTGAGCCGAGCGCCCCGCTCTGGTACGATGTGATGCACTTCACATTCACGCCCCGCCCGGAGCCAGCACCTTCATGACCAAGCCCCGCACCATCATCCAGAAGATCTGGGACAACCACGTCGTCGCCAGCGAGGACGGCAAGCCCGACCTGCTGTACATCGACCTGCACCTCGTCCACGAGGTCACGTCGCCCCAGGCGTTCGAAGGATTGCGGCTGGCAGGACGGAAGGTTCGTCGGCCCGACCTCACCCTCGCGACGGTCGACCACAACGTGCCCACGATCGACCGCGACAAGCCCTGGACCGACCCGCTTTCCGTGCAGCAAGTCGAGGTGCTCCGGAAGAACTGCGAGGAGTTCGGCGTCCCGATGTTCGGCGTAAACGATATCCGCCAGGGCATCGTCCACGTTATCGGACCAGAGCAGGGCCTCACCCAGCCGGGCATGACCATCGTGTGCGGCGATAGCCACACCGCCACGCACGGTGCGTTCGGGGCCCTCGCGTTTGGCATCGGGACGAGCGAGGTGGAGCACGTGCTCGCCACCCAGACGCTGCCGCAGGCCAAACCGAAGACGATGTCCGTCGAAGTGAACGGGGAACTGCACCCGGGCGTCACCGCCAAGGACGTGATCCTGGCGGTCATCCGGCAGATAGGGGTGTCCGGTGGCGTGGGGCACGTCATCGAGTACCGGGGTGACGTGATCCGCAACCTCTCGATGGAAGGCCGGATGACCATCTGCAACATGTCCATCGAGGGCGGAGCGCGGGCCGGGCTGGTGGCTCCAGACGAGACGACCTTCGCCTACATGAAGGGGCGCCCCCGCGCGCCCCAGGGCGAGGACTGGGAGCGCGCCATCGAGTTCTGGAAGACGCTCCCAACCGACGAGGGCGCAGAATTCGATGCGTGTGTAACGTTGAACGGCGCGGAAATCGAGCCATGTGTCACCTGGGGCACCACCCCGGCCCAGAGCGTGCCTGTGACCGGGCGCGTGCCTTCGCCGGATGAGGCCCCAAATCCCCAGGCGAAGGACCTGGCCGAGCGGTCGCTGGTCTACATGGGCCTCGAACCGGGGACGGCCATCCAGGACATCCGCATCGACCGCGTCTTCCTCGGCTCGTGCACCAACTCACGCATCGAGGACCTGCGGGCAGCCGCCGCGATTGTGAAAGGCCGTAAGGTGGCCAGCACGGTGCGGGCCATGGTGGTGCCGGGTTCGGGACTGGTGAAACTGCAGGCCGAACAGGAAGGCCTGGATCGCATCTTTACGGACGCCGGATTCGAGTGGCGCGATGCGGGCTGCTCGATGTGCCTGGGCATGAACCCGGACATCCTCGCCCCCGGCGAGCGCTGCGCGAGCACCTCGAACCGCAATTTCGAAGGACGACAGGGCCGTGGCGGACGGACGCACCTGGTGAGCCCGCAGATGGCCGCGGCGGCAGCCATCGCCGGCCACTTCGTCGACATCCGGGAATGGAAGTAGGGGACAAGGAATGAAGAAGTTCGAAACGGTGAAGGGCCGCGCAATCCCCATGGACCGCGCGGATGTGGATACCGACCAGATCATCTCCAAGGAGTTCTTGAAGCGGATCGAGCGGACCGGCTTCGGACCGTTCGCCTTCGACGAGTGGAAGAAGGACCCGGACTTCGTGCTCAACAACCCCGAGTTCAAGGGCGCGCCCATCATGGTGACCGGCCCCAACTTCGGTTGCGGCTCCTCCCGCGAGCATGCCCCGTGGGCGCTCGAGGACATGGGCCTGCGGGCGGTCATCGCCCCCTCGTTCGCCGACATCTTCCGGAACAACTCCGCGAAGATCGGCCTGTTGACCGTCGTCCTTCCACAGGAGGACTGCGACTACCTCATCTCGCGTTCGGAAGAGCTGCCGTCGTCGGAGCTCGTGGTCGACCTGGAGTCCCAGACCGTGGCGACCTCGGACGGTACCTGGTCGCGGCACTTCGAGATCGAACCTTTCGTGAAGCACTGCCTGTTGAACGGGCTCGATGACATCGGGCTGACGCTCCTCGAAGAGCACCAGATCACTTCGTACGAGCAGCGGCGCGGCCCGCTGCTCCCAACCACGGCATCGCTCGCCTGATGAGCACGCGCCGCTCCCGGCCGAGCCTTGGAGCAGTGGTCACCAACTGGCGCACCTACGACGCGCCGTTTGGGACGAAGCTGTGGATGCTGTTGCGCAACAACTGGACCAAGCTGCGCAACCGGAGCGATTGCTGCGGGAACACGGGCGAGCCCGGCTGCTGAGTGGTCACCCCCGAGCCCGGTCCGGGCTCCCAGGGCTAGCACCGAGGCGAACATCCAGTGCCTCAATCGCCTCATCGACGCCAGTCGTCCGGGGCGCGAGTTCGAGTGCCCGCCGGGCGACCTGGAGCCTGGGGAGGAGCACCTCCCGCGGGAGCGTCTCGATCAGTACGGCGATCAGGTCGACCCGGCGGCTCGCGACGATGGCAGTCACCAGGAACTCGTAGGCCTCGGGCGTCGCTCCGCTCGCGAGCATGCCCCGGATGGCGGCATTCACCGCCTCGCCAGCTTCGAGCGAGACCACCAGGTCGGCAAGGCCCAGCAAGACCACGTCGTCTTCCGCAACAGCATAGAAATCGAGCACCGGCTGTATGTAGCGGATGGGCTGCCCCGCGAGGCCGCGGAGGCATTCGGCCGTCACTTCGGCGGGCTCGGCGCGGGGCGGGCGGAGCACATGCACAACGAGCGCGACCGTCTGGCCCAGCGACCCGAGCAGCCGTGCCGCCGTGAGTGCCGGTTCGGCGTTCATCGGGTGGGCGTCAAGGCTCGCGAGTATGGCGGCTGCCCGGTGCGCTGCGGCATCGGGATCGAGCACCCCCAGGAGTGCGAGGCCGGCCGCCCGGATGTTCTCGCCCCTGCCATTGAGTGACAGCTCCAATCGTGTGGAGGCAGCATCGGCGAGCTCGATGTCGTCACGCGCTCGCAAGTGCCAGAGCGCCCGGAGGACCTCGACCCGCGCGAGCCCACCCGGGTCCCGGCGGCGGTGATCCTGTTCGAGCCACGCATACAGGTCGCGCAGCACGTCGTGGTCTTCGAACCGCACGCGATCACCGAGGGCGTTGAGCGCCGTGAGCAGGAGCTCGATGTTGCCCTCCGTAGCGAGGACCTCCCGCGCAAGCTCGCCGGACGCGGCCGGGTCGTTGCGGAGGGCGCGGAACCGGTCCACCTGGCGCCGGAGGCCGGCCGCGGGCGATGCCTTGCGAGTCACGCCACGCACTGTAGCGCAGATATCGACACGCGCGGACGTTGCTTCGGTGGCCCGCGTGCGGCAAGGTTGCCGGCGATGAGCGATGAGATCCTCGAAAGCCTGCGAGACCTGTACGCCGGGCGCTACTGGGGCCTGGTCGGCATCGAGACGGTCTCGGCCGAACGCGGACGGGTCGTGAATCGCATCGCGCTCCAGGACCACCACCTGAACTACAACCACGTCGTCCACGGTGGCGTCATCTCCAGCCTGGTGGATTCGGCGGCGGGCGGAGCCGTCCGCTCACTGCGCGACCCCGCCGAAATCAAGGCGCGGCCGCATGCCACCAGCGACCTGCACGTAACGTATCTCTCTCCCGTCGCCGGTGGCGAGCTCATAGCGACGGCGCGCGTGGTGAAGGCAGGTCGGACCGCGATCTTCACCGAAGTCGATGTGACCACTGCCGAAGGCAAGCTGGTCGCGCGTGGGATGGTGACGTTCGTGGTGAGCGCGGGCCCGCCCGTCCCCGCGCCCGAATGATCGCCGCGCCCGGGCCTCTCCGCGACTCGGCCGGCCGGCCGGTCGAGATCGAGATCGCCGTGCATACGCCCTGCCGGCCGAAACCGCTCCCACCCTGCCACTGGGACTTCCCTGATGTGCGGCGGGCGGGGGCCGACGGCCTGGTGGGAGCTGGCGGCGATTTCGCACCCGAAAGCATCGTCGCCGCCTACCGTGCCGGCATCTTCCCCTGGCCCCACCCCGAGGAGGAGTACCTCTGGTTTTCGCCCGACCCAAGAGCCATCCTCCCCCTGGACGGGCTTGTCATCGCGCGCCGGCTCGGGCGAACCATCAGGAGCGGCCGCTTCCGCGTGAGCATCGATCACGAGTTCGAGGCGGTGATGCGTGCCTGCGCCGAGAGTCGCCCTGAAGGGACGTGGATCACTCCGGCGCTCATCGCGGGATATGCGCGGCTGCATCGTCTCGGGTGGGCCCATAGCGTGGAGGTGTGGACCACGGAGAACGAACTGGCGGGAGGCCTCTACGGCGTGGGAGTCGGAGCAATGTTCGGCGCGGAATCCATGTTCCACCGGGTAACCGACGCCTCGAAGGTGGCGGTGGCCGCGCTCGTGCAGCACGCACTGCGCATCGGTATCGAGCTGATCGATATCCAGGTGCTCACTGAGCACACCAGGCGCCTGGGCGGCCTGGAGGTTACCCGCGACGGCTACCTCCGGCACCTGGCGGTGGCAACAAGCCACATGGCCGATTGGTACGACGGCTCGCGCTAGTGGAGCTGCACCACCATCTCGATTTCCACGGCGATGTTCATCGGAAGGCTCTGCATGCCAACGGCCGACCGCGCGTGCCTGCCCGCCTCACCGAAGACTTCGACCAGGAGGTCGCTGGCGCCGTTGATGACCTGCGGGTGGAGAACGAAGTCGGCGTTGCAGTTCACCATGCCCAGCAACTTCACGACGCGCTTCACACGGTCGAGGCTTCCGGCCTCCGCCTGAAGCGACGACAGGCAGGCGAGGATGGTCGCCCGCGCGGCGGCATAACCCTCCTCGACCGAGAGATCCGGTCCCACCTTCCCGGTTATCAGCGCCCCGTCGGACCGGTAGGGCCCATGGCCCGAGACGAACACCAGGTCGCCAGCGGTGACGGCCGGGACGTAGTTGGCGGCCGGGCCCCGCTGTGGCGGGATCTCGACGCCCAGTTCCTTCAAGCGATCGGCAATGGACACGGGACACCTCCTCGGCGGGCGAATCATCACCGCCCGTGCGGCCCCGTTCAATGCGGCCGTTCAGCCATGCCCCCCGGTTGACCCGGGGGAGAGACTGATGGGAACAAACCACAGAGGAGCGACTCCGATGACGAACCCCCGCCCGACCCCGGTTGGCCTTTACCACATCCTGCAGGACTTCGAATGCCCAACAGCCAGCGTCCGCGTCTTCAGGATGGCCTCCACCGGTGATGCGGTTGCCGGGCACATCCACCGCCGCTCGATGCAGATCTATGTCGCGCTCGAAGGCTCGGTGGTGGTGGATGTGGACGGAGTGGAGGCGCTCCTCGAGCCGTACGGAGCGCTTCCGGTGTGGCCGGGCAGCCGCCACAGCGCGACACCTGTAGGCGCCGATGCCGTGCTGATGAACATCTCCATCCCTCCGCTCGCCGCCGATGACCAGATCGCCGCCCCACTACCTCAGCACGAGGCGCCAGACATGATCCTGCCCCATTCCGGCGACGACCTGGAAGACTGAACCGGGCTATCGATCCGATAGGTCCTGAATCTTGGACGGGTGTGCGCCGGGGCCCTACGATCCGGCGCACTATGTCCACCTACCGCATTTTGCTGACCCCGGGCGATGGCATCGGGCCTGAAGTGATGGAAGAGGCACTGAAGGTGCTCGGCCGCATCGAAAAGCGCTTCAAGCACGAATTCCAGTACGAAGAAGAGACGATCGGCGGCGCCGCCATCGACAAATATGGCACCGCCCTGCGGCCAGAGACCGTGGCCAGCGCGAAGGCCTCGCGCGCCGTGCTCTTCGGCGCCGTGGGCGGGCCGAAATGGGACGACCCGAAGGCAACGGTCCGGCCCGAAGACGCGATCCTGGGCATGCGGAAGCAGCTCGGCCTGTTCGCGAACCTCCGCCCGGTCCGCATCCACAGCGAGATGATCGACGAGAGCACGCTCAAGCCCGAGGTGCTGCGGGGCGTCGACATGGTCGTCATCCGGGAACTCACCGGAGGCCTCTATTTCGGCCAGCCCAAGAAACGCTGGGAAAACGCGAGCGGCCGCCAGGGTGTCGATACGCTTCGCTACAGCGAGCGGGAGGTCGAGCGCGTGTGCCATGTCGCTTTCCGGCTCGCCCGGCAGCGGCGCAAGAAGGTGACCAGCGTCGACAAGGCGAACGTGCTCCGCACGGGCCAGCTCTGGCGGGAGATCGCGACCGAGGTCGGCAAGCAGTACCCGGACGTCGAGCTCGAACACATCCTGGTCGATGCCTGCGCGATGTACCTGGTCCGCAAGCCCGCGAGCTTCGATGTCATCGTCACCGAGAACATGTTCGGCGACATCCTGACCGACGAGGCGGCGATGCTGGCCGGGTCCATGGGCATGATGCCATCGGCCAGCCTGGGGCGCCGGCGCAAGGATGGCACCGGCATCGGGCTCTACGAACCGATCCACGGCAGCGCCCCCGACATCACCGGCCAGAAGAAGGCCAACCCACTGGCGATGATCCTGAGCGCCGCCATGATGCTGCGCCTCTCGCTCGGGCTCGAGGCCGAGGCAGCCACCATCGAGGAAGCAGTCGACAGCGTCATCAGGGATGGTTACCGCACCCCGGATATCGCCGGAAAAGGTGCCACGGTGATCGACACGGCGAAGATGGGGACACTCGTCGCCGAACGCGTCTAGCAGGCGAGGCCGCCAACGGACACGGAATCCGCGCGGTGGTAGAATGCGCGGGCTGTATACAATCCTGACCCGAGGAGTCCGCCCATGTCCGAAGCTGTCGCCCGAGGTCTCGAGGGCGTCAACGTCGCCGCGACCAAGCTCTGCCGCATCGATGGCCAAAAAGGCGAGCTGATCTATTCCGGCTACAACATCTATGACCTGGCGGAGAGTTCTACCTTCGAGGAAGTCGCGTTCCTGCTCTGGAACCTGCGGCTCCCCTCAAAACAGGAACTGGCGGACCTGGAAGAGGAGCTGCGCCGGGAGCGGCCGCTTTCAGACCTGAACTCCCGTGTCCTTCGCGAAATCATCGGCCAGATCCGACCCATGCGGGCGCTCGAAATCGCCGTCATCATCGCCGGCGCGCTCGATCCGAAGTCGAGCGACCTGACGAACCACCAGTTGAAGCGGACCGCCGCCCTCCTCACGGCGCGCATGCCAACCGTGCTGGCGACCTTCCACCGCCTCCGGCAGGGGCTCGACCCGGTGCCGCCACGCGACGACCTGGGGCATTCGGCCAACTTCCTCTGGATGCTGAACGGCCGCGAACCGAACGAGCTCGAGGCGCGGACCTTTGACGTCGCCATGATCCTCCACGCCGAACACGAGATGAACGCCTCCACCTTCTCGGCGCTCGTCACCGCTTCCACCCTGAGCGACATGTACTCCGCGACGGCCTCCGCCATTGGCACGCTCAAGGGCCCGCTCCACGGCGGAGCGAACGAGGCTGTCTACAAGACGCTCGAAGCGGTCGGGGTCGAGGCCAACATCGCTCCTCACGTGGAGGCGATGCTCGGCCGCGGCGAACGCGTGATGGGCATCGGCCACCGCGTCTACAAGACGACTGACCCCCGCGCGATCATCCTGGAGAAGCTGGGGCACCAGTTGGCCGAGACATCGCCGGACCGGAAGTACTTCGACCTTTCGCTGAAGCTGCGCGATTACCTGGCGCGCAAGCTGGAGGGCAAGCCGCTCTACCCGAACGTCGACTTCTTCAGTGCCTCGGTCTACAAGATGCTTGGAATCCCGAGCGACCTCTACACGCCCATCTTCGCCATGTCGCGCATCACGGGCTGGACGGCGCACATGCTCGAACAGTACGCGGACAACCGCCTCGTGCGGCCCAACGCGCTCTACGAAGGCGCCGAGAACCGCGAATACCTGCCGCTCGAACGGCGATAGACGACAACTGCGGGCAACTCCCTGGAAGGCCGGCTCGTCCGGCCTTCTCTTCGCGGGGGGGTAGGGACGGGCGTTCGCATCCGGGATAAGGTCACCCCAACGATTCTTTGCGGAGGGGAACATGACCGGCCGTGACGAACCGCCTGTCGAATTGACTCCCCGGGAGCGGGAAGTCCTGCGGCTGGCGCGCCTGGGTTACACCAACAACGAAATCGCGGACACGCTCGGCATTACCCGCAACGCCGTGCGCTACCACCTGAAGGAAGTGCACTCGAAGCTCGGTACCGGCGGCCGGCGCAGTGCTCTGTCGCGGGGCTGGAGTCGCGGGCTGGGCTGGCTAACCTTCCCGGTGGCCAGGTTCGGCGTGCCCGCCACACTCACCGGGTTTGCGGGCGGGCTGGCGTTGACCGGGCTGGCCGCCTACCAGGCATTCCCCGGCAGGGGTCCCCACGGGGCCGAGGCCACGATCACCAATGGGAGATACCCAAACGGCTGTCCCGTCGAGTTTCACGCCGGGACAATGACACTTGAGGATTTCGCCCAGGGTACCATCACCCTGTACGAAATCCAGGCGCTCAATCCCGGCGTGCCACTCGGGCCGCTGCCGGCGGGCACCACCGTGAAGGTGCCGTTCAATCCAGCGCAGACCTGCGCGGAACTGGAACCGAGCCCTACACCGCCCGCGGCGAAGCACATCCTCTCCGTTAGCCCGCCCCACGGTGGGAGCATCGTGCAAGCAGCCACGCGGAGTGACCGGCAGGCGACTCCCGGTGGGCCATGCGCTGAGGTTTCGTTCCTGGGCCTCCCGGAAACCGGCCAGTGGTTCCGGATCTCGGCCGACGGGGTCGATGTGACGCACGACGCGACGTGGCTGCTCCCCTCCTCGTCCGCCGCGACGGGCAGGTTGTGCTTCGAGAGCGAAGCGGGGCTCCTGCCGGGCCCGCACCGGGCCGAAATCACAGTCAGCGATCCGCGTGGAGGCCCGGTCCTCGAACGTCTGGCCTGGGACTTCAAGGTCGAGCCCTAGTCAGAACATGGTGCGGTGGCCGGAATCCTCGGAGCGCTTCATCTGATCGAAGCCTTCCTCGCCTTCGGCCAGGCGCCGTTCGCGCTCCACGGCCTCCAGCTCCTCGCGCCGTTCGCGCTCCTCGGGCGTTTCGACCACGAGGGCACCGTTGATGTCGACTTCGACGACAGCGTCGAGCGGGTCGCCAATGACGGCGTACCGGGTGCCGCCGATGAACGTGAGCGGGCTGTGTTCGCGGTCGGCGAGGAGCCATTGCTGGGCATACGCCTTATCGTCGGCCTGGACCTTCACTACGTTCCCGACAAAGAGCGTGTGATCGCCGATCCGGATAACGTCCTGAACGGTGCATTCGATCCAGGCGAGGCAGCCTTCGAGGAGGGGGGCATCGATGACGAGGGGACTGAAGACTTCGAGGCCGGCCGCTTCGATCTTGTTCGTGTTCAGGCCGCTCTGGCTGCCAAAGAAGGCTGTGTGCTTCACCAGCGCGGGGCCGGGGATGTTGATGGCGAACGACTCGCTGAAGCGGATCATGTCGGCTGTGTGGCGGTGGGGGTGGATGACGCAGCCAACCAGGGGCGGCTCCATCGAGAGCGGCGCCATCCAGGCTACCGGGGCGGCGTTGGTGAGACCGCGCCACGAGGTGGTGACAATGGCGACAGGGCCGGGATTCAGGAGCCGGCGGGCATCGGTGACATCGCAGAGACGGCGCATGAATCACTTCCGGGTGCACGAAAAGGCCGGGCGTAGCGCCCGGCCCTAATCATGCACGAAAAGCGGCTCAGTGACGGCCGTTGCCGTTCGCCGTCATCCGCCGCCAGCGGAGGAAGTTCCAGTAGGAAAGCAGCTCGGGCAGATCCTCGGGGTGCTTCTCGAGTTCCCCGATGAGCTCCGCGATGTCGCTGTCCCTCACGTACAGCATGTCGCCGTCTTCCCCGAGGAAGTAGTGCAGCGGGCGATTGAGGATGCGGGCCACGCTGAGGAGCATATCGATGCCCACGGAGCGTTGACCGGCTTCGTAAAGGCTGATGGCGCTCTGGGTGGTGTTCAGCGCCTGGGCGAGCTGACCCTGGCTCATGCCGGCATCGCGGCGGGCGGCACGAATCCGATTGCCGAGACTCGCAGAGACAGGCGCTTTTCCGGTTTCGGATGAGGCTTTAATCATCTTGGCTTTGACTCCAGGTAGGGACCAATAGAATGGCCCGCTGTCCCGGGGGACGGGGGCCAATTGCCCTAACAAGGTACGAACCGAATCGCTTCGGGTCAATCGAACTCACACGTTGCCACAATTTCGCAACGTCAATTCTGGCCAGATGGCCTCCCGCCGGGCCCAATCATGGCGCGGCCCCTGCACCTGGCCGCCCTCCGCCACCCGGGGGCCGTGGCGCATGGCCCCGCCGGGTCGCGTATGGCATAACCGGGGCCGTGCCTATACTGGCGATGATGGGTGAACAGCACGACCTTGAACTCGGTTCGACCAGCGAAGAAGAGACGCGCCATCTCGGCGAACGCATCGGTAAGCTGCTGAAACGAGGCGACATCCTGCTCCTGAGTGGCGACCTCGGTACAGGTAAGACGTGCCTGACACAGGGCATCGGGCGGGGGCTCGCCTGCGAGGGGCAGGTCAACAGTCCCTCGTTCGTCCTCATGAACGAATACACCGGCCGCGAAACGCTCTACCACGTCGACCTTTACCGCATCGAGGATGTGGAGGAACTCGACGACCTGGGCCTGTGGGACTATGCCGAAAAGGGCGTGCTCGTCATCGAATGGCCCGAACGTGGGGCTGAGTTGCTCCCGGGCGATGGGCTCGTCGTCGAGCTGCGCGCCGGCGTGCTCGGTCCCCGCAGCCGTAATCTGCGATTCATCCCGCGTGGCCCACGCGGAGAAGAGCTCGTCGCATCGCTCGGCGCAGCGTGAGCACCATCCTCTGCATCGACACCGCATCCGATCGGTTCGCGCTCGCCGTCGACCGCGACGGCTACATCACCAGCCTCGAGGCCGAAGCGCGCCAGGATCACTCATCGCTCCTGTTGCCGGCGGTCGCGTCGCTCCTGGGCGATTCCCAGCCCATCGACGCGATCCTGGTTGTGACGGGGCCGGGCGCATACGCCGGAGTGCGCGTGGGGATCGCGACGGCCGAAGGCCTGGCCCTCGCGCACGGCGCGGCCATCTTCGGCATCGGCACCATGGAAGCGGTTGCCCTGGCGCGCACGCAAGCTGGCGAGACGCGTCCGTTCACGGCCATCCACCCGGCAGGCCGGGGGGAGTTCGCGGCCCAACCGTTCGAGACCGCACCGAACCCGGGCCCGATCACCATCGCGGCACCCGGAGAACTGGGGCCGGATAGCCGCGGCGAAGGGGCTAGCCAGTTCGGTGGCATCGAAGTCACTCCGCTGGAGCGGGCCCTCGCGGCCCTGAGGGATTCCGCTCCGCGGATCCGCGCGGGCGAGCTCCGCGCCGGTGCGGAGGCGTTCTACCTCCGCGAGCCCAGTATCACTGTTTCGCGACGGCTGCGCGCCGCCGCCTCATAACACCTGGAGGAACCCGTGGAACCACGTGAACGCACCCTTGTGCTGGTGAAGCCCGATGCCATGCAACGCGGCCTTGCCGGCGAAGTCATTGGCCGGCTCGAAAGACGCGGGCTGCGCATCGCCGCCATGAAGCTCATCCACATCAGCCGGCCGCTCGCCGAAAAGCACTACGCCGAGCACAAGGGAAAGAGTTTCTACGACGGTCTTGTCGACTACATCACGAGCTGCCCGGTCATCGCCGCAGTCTTCGAAGGCACGAACGCCGTGTCGGTTGTGCGCGCCACGATCGGGTCGACCGACCCGGCGGCTGCCGCGCCCGGCACCATTCGTGCGGACTTCGGCCTCGAACGCGGCCGCAACCTCGTCCACGCCAGCGATAGCCCGAAGAGCGCGGCCCGCGAGGTGAGGCTGTTCTTCAAGCCTTCCGAGCTCGTGGCATGGAGCCGCGACGTGGACCGCTGGATCTTCGAATAGGGCAGTCCGAGGGGCGCGCGAGGCCGCCCGGCCCTCTAACGCTCCCCCAGGCTCCGCTCGATGAGGCGCAGGCCGAACTCGACGCCGATGGCCAGGGCATCCTCGTCGATCACGAACGCCGGGTCGTGGTGGCGCCCGGCGATGCCCTTACCCTCGTTGCGTGCGCCCAGCCAGAAGTAGCAACCCGGGCGCGCCTGGAGGAAGACCCCCATATCCTCGGCACCCATGGTCGGTGCCGACAGAATGGCCTGGGGGCCGAAATACGCGGCGGCCTCTTCCCGCACAAGTTCGGTGACGGCCGGGTCGTTCACCAGGGGCGGGCAGCTCGTGGAGTGCTCGAACGTGTACTTCGCATCGAACGCCGCGCACACGCCGGCGACGATTTCCTCGGTGCGCCGGAGCATCGCGTGCCTCACTGCATCGGTGTAACTGCGGATCGTGCCCGTCATCGTCGCCGACTCCGCGATGACATTGCCGCGGAACCCGCCAGCCACCTTGCCGACGGTGAGGACTGCCGATTCCGAGGGCGCCACCGAGCGGCTGACGACGGTCTGCAGCGCGGTGATCACGTGCGCCGCCACCACCACGGCATCGATGGATTGGTGGGGGGCTGCCGCGTGCCCACCCCGCCCCTCGATGCTGATCCGGAAGGCGGTGGGCGCCGCGAAGAACGGGCCTGGCGCCACGTTGATCGCGCCAATCGGGATGTCGGCGCTGATGTGCAACCCGAGGGCCGTGGACACTCGAGGGGATTCGAGAACGCCGTCGGCGATGCATGCCTGGGCGCCTCCAGCTGCCTCTTCGGCTGGTTGGAAGACGAAACGCACCGACCCTGGGAGCGTCTCCCTGCGACCGATGAGTACCTCGGCGATGCCGAGCGCAATCGCCATGTGGGTGTCGTGCCCGCAAGCGTGCATCACCCCGTCGTTTTTCGATGCGTAGGGCAGCGAGCTTTTCTCCGGCACGGGGAGGGCATCCATGTCGGCCCGCCAGAGGACGCATGGCCCACGCTTCCGGCCCTCCACGAGCGCGGTCGCGCCCGTGCGGGCGATCGGCCGGACATCGGAAAGGCCGAGATCCCTCAGGTGATCAAGTACCCGCTGCTGCGTACGCCGCTCTTCCCACGAGACCTCGGGGTGCTCATGCAAGTCGCGACGGATGGAAACGATGCGCTCGTGTATCGCCTGGACTTCGGGCCGAATGGGGAGGCGCTTCATGGCGGAAGCTTAGCAGGCGCGAGAGCGCCCGCGATCAATCGCCGCCGGCGGGAACCGGCACCGCCGCGGGCCGGCCCCGGCCCCGGCTCACAACCCGCTGGATTGGGATCCCCTGGACAAACGCGACGCCGACCAAAATGCAGGCCAGGCCCCCAAGCATGTTCCAGCCCACGCGCTCGTCCAGGACGGCCCACCCGACCACCACTCCCACGGGCGGGATGAGGTAGGTCACGACCGAGGCGCTCACGGGCCCCGTCTCCTGGATGAGCCACATGTACGCGGCAACCGCAACCCCGGAACCCAGCGCCCCGAGGGCAAGCACGCTGAGCAGCACGTTCGGCTCCCAGTCGCCCGCGTACGAGCCGGTGACCAGGGCCATGGGGGCGAGATAGAGGGCGGCGAAACCGACCTGGCCGCTGGCGAGCACGAGTGGTGGCACATGGCCCAGGTGCTTCCGGATGAAGATGGCCGAGGTGCCGTACGAGAGCGTGGCGCACAGGATGAGGAGGATGGCCAGCGTCTCGCCACCGTGAATGTGCGTGATGTCATCGCCCATGAGCACGATGATGCCGAGG
The DNA here is from genome assembly GCA_964507025.1 of uncultured Anaerolineaceae bacterium. Taxonomy (GTDB): domain Bacteria; phylum Chloroflexota; class Dehalococcoidia; order Tepidiformales; family Tepidiformaceae; genus Amarobacter. The sequence continues at coordinate 266,666 of CAZDOK010000003.1, read as the reverse complement.
AATCCCAGTGCGAGCCCCAGCGCCTTGAGGCCTGTCACGCGTTCGGACTGGAGAAGCGGCACCGAGAGCAGGGCGATCCACAGTGGCGCCGTGGAGTTCGCGATGGCAGCCACACCGCTCGGGACCCGGCTGCCGGCGACGCCGAAGATCGTCCAGGGAAGCGCAAAATTCACGAATCCCAGGCCAGCCAGCGCCAGCCACGTCGAGCGCGGCTGCCGGAAGCCGCTCCGCGCGTGCCAGGCGAACGGAACGAGGCTCAGACCGCCGAGCAGCGTCCGCAACGACGACATGCCCATTGGCCCGACGCCAGAGTCGACGATCACGCGGATGAATACGAAGGAGCAGCCCCACGTGAACGCGAGGACGGAAAGGACGGCGAATTGACGGGCGGTCACGGCGTGGAAACGTTCCTCTTCGTCCAGCGTAACGCCGCATCTGTTTAGCGACCGCTGCCAGCTTCACACTTCTTCGTACTGCAATTGGTACGTGGCTGCTAACAGGGCCCTCCAATCAGACTCCGAAAGCGATTCCCCGGTGAAGCCGGGGCACTCGACGTGACCGAGCAACAGCGGCACAGGGCTCGAAGCGGCGCCAGCGAGCGCTGACTCGATGCTTGCCCTGCCCGCAGGCAGTGAAGGCGTTGTTACCCGTCCACGCTCCGCATCGACAAAGACGACGAAGTGGGGGTAAAGGCGGCATGCATTGGGCCGGCCAGCGTACACCGTGCATCCGAGGTCCCGGCCAAGGAACCGGCACCTGCCTTCGGAGCGTGCCAGCAGGAAGGGCTGCGCCAGCGGGAGTGCTATCGGTTCGCCATCATCGAGTTCGAGGAACTCGATGCGCTCCAGGCCGGTCTCCCTGGTCATCCGGTCGGCCTCAGCTTCCCCCAGGTTCACGCTGAACGCATGGCAGCAGTGCGCGGTGCAGGCGTCAGGCCGGCAGATAAACGCCGGGCTCCCGGGCACAACCAGCGAGTACGCGCCGAACCTTTCGCGGACCTGACCCCAGACCGCGGCCATGCTGTCGGTGACTGGCGAGGAGTCCACCCGCAGATCGTAGGGGGTCGGGACGATATGGCGCATTGATGAAACCTTGCCGCAAACGGACCCCAATTCATTGCTCCACAGACTGTGGAGCCGTATCCTGTCGCCTCGCCGGGGCGGGGTAGGGGCACCCAAAACATGAGCAACGATCCGAATCTCGACACCATGTCGTTGGAAGAACGGACGCGCCTGCGGAAGCAGATGAGCGACCAGGCCGTGAAGTTCGCGGTGAACAGCCGCTGGCAGGAGGCCGCCAACCTCAATCGCGACTATGTCCGCACGTTTGGCGACGAGGCAGAGGCCTACAACCGCCTGGGCAAGGCCCTCACCGAACTCGGCCAGATCTCCGACGCCCGCGAGGCCTATGGCAAGGCCCTGGACCTCGACCCGACGAACACCATCGCCCGCCGCAACCTCGACCGCCTGGCCGCATTGAAGGATACCGCTGCCGCCAGCGCGGCCCCGAGCCAGCTCGATACGCGCCTGTTTGTTGAAGAAACGGGCACTGCGGCGGTGGCCAAACTCCAGGCGACCAACCCTGAAGTGAGCGCCCTCCTGGATGCCGGAGACATCGTGAACCTGCAGGTGCAGGGCAACGCGGTGAACGTGCTGACCGTGAAGGGCGACTATGTCGGCATGGTCGAGCCGCGGATTGGACTGCGCCTTTCGAAGATGATGACCGCGGGCAACCAGTACAGCGCCGCCATGGTCACCACAACCGGCGAACTGAAGGTCATGCTCCGCGAAACCTTCAAGCACCCCTCGATGATCGACAAGGTCAGCTTCCCAACGGGTCGCACCTCGGAGATTCGCGCGTACACCCGCAAGGGGCTGCTCCGGCGCGAAGAGGAAGAGGAGTTCGAGTTCGGTGACGACGAGTACGTCGAAGAGGAGTCTGACGAGGGCTGGAGCGAAACCGGCGATGAACTCGACAGCGGCACCGGCACCGGCATCGATGTCGACACCGACGACGAAGGGTTCGACTAGGCTGTCCCTGGTTCGCAGGAGCGAAGGGGCTCGCGGTGACGGTGAGCCCCTTTTGGTGCGCCTCGCGTACAATTCCGCCTCTGACAGGAGGTCGCAGTGATTTCAAAGCAGGAACTGGTCGAGGGCATCCGGTTCGCCGGCAAGCGGGCTGCCGCGGCCGCCCAGAACACGAAAGACTGGGACCATCAGCTCGGTCACCAGTGGACCAGCGGCGATGCTTTCCGCCACATTGCGGCGACAGCGCCGGGCCTGAGCGGCCTGTACCCGCTGCTGGATGCGGGTGTGCTCTCGGGAATCGGGGCAGACCGCATCGCCCAGGGCAACGCCGCGGCCATTGCGGGCATGAATGAGAAGTCCCGCGATGAAGTCATCCGCGCGATCATCGAGGGACATAATGCCTCCGCCGAATTCGCAGCCACGCTTGACGAAGCGGACCTGGCGAAGGTGATCAAGCTAGGTGGATACGAGATGGAGAAGGCCGAGATCGTGGCACAGATCTGGGTCCATCACGCCATCGCGCATGCCTATGAGGCGAGCGCCCGGTGGCCGATCACCTGAGGCACGAAGCCGATCAGCCAGTGGCAGCGTGGCTTATGCCACCCGCCATGGTTGTCCGCGAGCGATTCACCTAGACTACCGGGGCAATTCCAACCCGAAGGTGCGTCATGGACATCGCCCCAATCCCAACTCTCGACCCTGAGATCAACCAGGTTCGCGAAGCCACGGCGAACATCGTCAATCGCTACATCATTCCCGCGGAAGACCGGCTGGGTGACTACCGGAACCCCGATACGCAGCGACTGCGCCTGGAGATCCAGGAGAACGTGAAGAAGGCCGGCCTCTGGGCCCCCCACCTGCCGAAGGAATACGGCGGGATGGGCATCGGGTTCATGAAGCACGCCTACATGAACGAGATCCTGGCCTGGAGCCCCTATTCGAACCCGCTCTTCGGCGTGGTTGCACCCGATAGCGGCAACCAGACCATCCTCATCAAGTACGGGACCGAAGAGCAGAAGAAGAAGTGGCTGGAGCCCAGCATCCGCGGGGAGATCCGCTCCTGCTTCTCCATGACCGAGCCCGATGCGCCCGGGTCGAACCCCTACGCCATCCAGACCCGCGCCGTGCGCGACGGGGACGAATGGGTGATCAACGGCCGTAAGTGGTTCACGTCGGGTGCCGACGGCGCCGCTTTCGCCATCGTCATGTGCCGGACGGAGGAAGCAGACGGGACCGGTGGCGTCCGCGAGAAGATGACCCAAATCATCGTGCCGACGGACACCCCGGGCTTCAACATCGTCCGCCGCATCCCGGTCTGGGGGCACGATTCGAACCACTGCGAGATCGAGTACAAGAACGTCCGCGTACCGGTCACGAACCAGCTCGGGCGCACGGGCAGCGGCCACCAGGCGGCGCAGGACCGGCTCGGAGCGGGCCGTGTCTTCCACTGCATGAACAGCGTGGGACAGATGTGGCGGGCCTTCGACTTGATGGTCAAACGTTCCATCGACCGCGAGGTCCACGGCGGCAAGCTCGAGACCAAGCAGTTCATCCAGGGCTTCATCGCCGACTCGTACATCGACATCATGACCGCTCGCCTGATGACCATTCACACGGCGGAGATCATCGACAGCGGCCAGGACCCGCGCACCATCATCTCGGCCCTGAAGGTCTACGTGCCTGCCGCTTTCGAACGCGTCGTCGACCGCGCAATCCAGGTTCACGGTGCGATGGGCGTCTCCGGCGACACGCCCCTCGCCGGGATGTACACCGGCGCGCGCACCCTGCGGCTGGCGGACGGCCCGGATGAGGTGCACCGCATCCTCATCGCCAAGAACGTGCTCAACAAGTACCACGCCGGCGGAAGCTGGGACTTCGGCGTCTAGATTCGTGCTGGCGCTCTACGGAGCACTGCGCCGGGCCCTCCTCAGCGGACGGCCCGGCGTCCTCTTGCCCCCACCACAAGCTCATGGCTGCGGCGGATCCAGTCACAGGTCATGTCGAACTCCGGCTCGCTGGCGATGATGCTCATCACCCAGTGGTTGCGCGCGAGGTACGGTGCCGGGCGCACAAAGGGTAGCGTCAGCGCCTCCTCCGACTCCGCGGGGGTGAGCTTCAGCGAAACGTGAGTCCCATCGTCGTGGTCGGAAACCAGGGCGAACATCTTCCCGTTCGGAGCCTTGTAGAGCGCCGTCTCCGGCCCGAACGAGTATTCCTCGCGTGTTCCTTCGAAGGTCATGGCGAATTCGCGCAGGCGGGCGGCGAAGCTGAGAGACACGCTGCGATTCTAGCGTGATTCAGCGGAGCGCTTCGGCGGGAGGGGGATGAAGCTGCTGGTGCGGGCGATGTAGTCGGCGTATCCCTCCCGGCGCTTCGCGAGCGACTTTTCGAGCAAGGGAACCCCCGACACGCGGGTGAGCAGGAAGGTCATCACCACGGGGCTGAAGATGACGACCAGGTTCGCGGGCCGGGCCGCGGCGATGAGAAACAGCCCCCACCAGAGCACGGCATCGCCGAAGTAGTTGGGGTGGCGCGTGTAGCGCCAGAGGCCGCGATCCATCACCCTGCCCGCGTTCGCCGGGTCTGCCTTGAAGCGGGCGAGCTGGAAGTCCCCGGTGGCTTCGAAGCCAAGGCCGACGGCGAACAAGGCCGCGCCGAGGTAGTCGATCCAGGTGAGCCCTTCGGGCATGCCCGAGAGCTGCGCGACCTGCAGCGGCATCGAGATAATGAACATCAGCAGGCCCTGGAGCCCGAAGACGGTGAAGAGGCTGATGAGCGGGAAGCGCGGACCCCAGTGGCGCCGCATGGCCTGGTAGCGGTAATCCTCGCCCTTGCCACGGTTCCGAATGAACAGGTACGTCGAGAGCCTGAGCCCCCAGGCGGAAGCGAGCAACGTGATGAGCCACTTGCGCGCGTCGTCGCCATCGCCGGTGAAGAACGCCACCCAGGCCACCAGCACGAAGCCCGCGCCCCAGATGATGTCGACGATGCTCGCATCCTTGATGGCGACGCTCACCAGCCACGTGACCACCATGAGGGCAAGGATCGCCCCGGCGGAAGCGAGCAGGACCAGCGGGAGTTCGTCGGGCATAAGTCACCTCTCATTGGCGGAGCGTTCCCCGGAGACCCACCGGTCGACTGCTTCCCACTGGTCGAGCAGCCACGAGGTACGGGCCTCGGCCGCCACCGGGATCTCAGCGGCAGGTACACGCCATATACGCACGCGAACCCGCCTGCCGATCAGCCCACCGCGGAGGATGTTGTGGTACTCCGTCGCACCCTCGAGGCCGGTGTGGGCGAGGAAGGCGACGTCGGCTGCTGGCGCCGCCTCGAGGAGGGCAATCGAGCCTCCGAGCCGGGGGGGCAGCAGATTCTGCAGGCCCCGGGCGCGCGCCAGGAGCCGGGCGTCGCCTGCCGCCTCAACTCGCGCCAGGACGCGCTGGCGCCGCGCTGGTGAGAACAACGCGCCTTCGGGGAAAATGAGCACGCCGTCACGCTCACCGAGCCCATGCGCCAGCACGCGCACGCGCCGAACCTCGGCCTCGCTATCGCCGGTGCCGGCGGCGACGAAGCAGTTGGGCAGGCGGTTGCCGACGATATCGAGGCAGGGGTCACGGAGCAGCGACCGGTTGATCACCCAGCGAAGCCGCAATCCGTGGGCCGCCGAAATGAGCGCAGCGGGGAGCAGGTTGTCGATCGGGCTAACATGCCGAGAGAACACGAGGACGGGCCCGGTGCGAACATGCTCATCGCCCTCGATTTCGACGCGAAGGCTGAAGAGCCAGACTCCCACGCGATAGAGCGTGCCCGCCCACCAGCACTGCAGGCGGAAGTTCCGCTCGAGATAGCTCTCGAGGTCCGAACCGCGCGTCAGCCAGATCCAGGCGCTCGCCGCCATTCCCGCAGCTTCACAGAACAGGTAAACGTGAGCCATCGCGAGGGCACGGACGGTGGCCAGCCGCCGCCGGCCCAGGACATCGAACGCAAGCGCAACCGGGTAGACCAGCGGCGCCAGCGCGAATGCGAATAGCCCCGCGAACAAGAACACTGGCCCGGTCACCGCTCGGCGGCGATAGGTTGTCAGCCGGGATTCCTGCCGTGGCAGGTCCCGCAGCGCCAGGGTTTCGACAGCCAGGGATTGGTCGTTCATCAGGCGGTCATCCTACTCCCCCAGCAGTCGTGGCGTTGGAAGCCGCCTGCGCACTGTGAATCAAGCCTCCTGGTCGCAGGAGTCGCAGTAACTCCCCCGGGCACCGCTCAGTCCGTCGGCCATCGAAGTTCACGAACCGCGTGCCGGCACCCGGTGTACTCTCCACAGGAATGGACAGGCCACACGAGTCCATGGGGAGTCCAGCAGGCGCCTCACCCGATTCCCTGGGGCGCAACCGACTCGGCGATGCCAGGATTGCGACGGGAGCGGCCCCGCGATGAACTGGCGCAGCGGTAGCGCGCACCACAAACTGCCCCGGCGAGCGCGGCTTCACGGATGGCGGCTGGTGCTCACCAGCGCGATGACGCTCGTGGTGGCGGTGCTGGCCCTGTTGCTGGTGATTGCGAATCTCACGACCGCGGGCAGCGGCGACCAGAAAGCGGACGCCGCAGCAACGGAACGGGTCCGAGCGGAGCGGCAGACCGTTCTGGCCTCGACCCCCACCTTGCAGCCACCGGGCATCGTGTTCGTCGATGGGACAGCAATGGATGACCTTGGAGTATTCCTCGCGGTCGCCGGGAGAACCGCCGGCGCGCCGGTCGGTGACATCGTGAATCGTGCAGCACTCATCGGGGTGCGCGTCAACGGCGAAGCCTATCTGCTCGACTCGCCAGCCACAGACTGGACGCTGACCGGCGCCTCCGAATTCAGGCTGGGTCTCCGTGGGCGAGCTGAAGAGCGCAGTCTCCGCCTCGACGTATCCCTCGAGTTCTCGCCCCGGGGCTATCCGGGGAGTGTCCGTGTGGTTGGACCGGCGACCGGTGCGCTCGCAGCGCTCAGTCCGGCCACCGGTGCGTCAAGCTTCTCCCTCTTGATCGAGGTGGAAGACGAGGCGGGACGGCCCCTCCCGTCGATGCTGACGCGTGACGGGAGACTGCTCGTCGGTCGCGAGCCGCTGCCAGCATCAAGCGTGGTGGACTACTTCACGGGGGCTTTGCTCGACGTGTCCCATGCCACCGAATTCGGGTACTTGCCGCGTGCGGTCGGAGGGTGGGCGTTCACGATCTGCGACGAATCGGGCGCTCCGGGTGAGTCATGCATCGTGTCGTGGCGGAAGTCCGGCCGGGGCTACATCGCACCGGTGCCCGGAGTGCTGACCTGTCCCGGCGGAAGAACGCTGCAGTTCTCCACGGAGCAGGTGGTGCTGACCTTCAGGCTGGCCGCCTCTGTCCAGGGCACCGTCGACTTCGAATGCGAACCTGAAGAGCTCGATGCGGGACGAGCCCTGCTGCCAGATGGCGATTGGCTGATTTCCGCCGAGTCGCCAGGAGGGGAGCCCCTGTCCATCACCGTCGCCGATGATGGCACGCTTCGGGTTGGCCCCGTCGCCGGCGTAACGGGATGTCCCTGCCGCCAGGGCTCGTGATTCGTCGGCTGCGGGGCGTCAGTTCTCGATAGGGACCAGGTAGCTGCAAACCGGGTCGCCCGCCATCCGGTGGCTGGTGCGCTCGATGCCTTCGACACCGAAGGCCGCGCGAATGCACCGCTCCTCGGCGTCGCAGACCCCCGGGTGCTGGGGCGCGACACTCATCAGCGGGCAATGGAGGAACTCCACGCGAGCGTGGCGGCCCTCGATACTGACCGCCGGGAAGTACCCATCGTCCTCGAGCGCGGCGATCGTCGCCTTGAAGCGTGCCGGGGGCTCGACGCCTTCGACGCGGGCAAGCGTCTGGCGCATCTGCGTCTGCGCCATGCGGGTTAGCACACGCTCGCGGACCTCCGGGTCCTCGGCTTCGAGGGCGCCCAGCAGCGCATCCGCCATCTCCTCATAGAACTGGGGAAAGAGCGTCTGTCCGGATCCAGTCAGGCTGAAGAGGTGGCGGGGCCGCCCGGGGCCGCGCCGCTCCAGGTCGAACGAGACGAGGCCCTGGTCGACGAGCGCCTGCATGTGCTGGCGGGTTGCGCCGATAGAAAGGAAGGCCTCGGTGGCGAGCGTTTCGGTGGATGCCTGGCCGTGCCGCTTCAGGATGGTCATCAACACCCGGCGAGTGGGGTCGAGAAGGTCGAGACTACAGTGGCGTGCCATGAAGCGGAGCCTACCCGCTCATAACGCGTTGCGCTTGTGACGAAAGTCACCAGTTGCCCCGTTTACCGGATTAACTCGACAAATCAGTGCAAAACCATTCGCGGGCCCGGCCAATTCGGCCTACGCTCACGCCATGACTGAACGCCTCCGGGCTCAGGCGCTGGAGATCGTGGCGCGCGAAGGGCTCTCCCTGGTCGGCATCGCGCCCGCCAGGCAGGTCGCGGGCGTGCGCGATGCCGCGCTCTCGGCACTCGAAGCGGGCCGCCTGGACGGGATGCGCTGGATGGATCGCGAGTGGATCGGCCGCGCAGCCGACCCGCAGGCCTTTCTCCCGGGAGCGCAATCGCTGATCGTGGTGGCGCTGCCATGCCATGCCCCCGACCGCGAGCCGGGCGAGACCGGACAGGCTCGTGGTCGGGTCGCTCGCTACGCCCGGGGACGCGACTACCACCGTGTGTTCGAGCGAAAGCTGAGACGAATCGCAAAGGCTTTCCGCGAGAAGCTCGGTGAAGGTGCGCGAGCCACCGTCGACTACGGGCCGCTGCTCGAACGGCCGTTGGCGGCGGCCGCGGGACTCGGCTGGATCGGGAAGTCGACCATGCTGCTGGTGCCGGGCACTGGCCCCTGGGTGCTTCTGGGCGTGGTCGCCACCACCGTCGAGTTGGAGCCCGGCCGCCCGGTCCGAAAGAGCTGCGGCAGCTGCACGCGCTGCATCGCGGCCTGCCCCACTGGTGCCATCTCACCGGATGGCCACGCCGTCGACTCGCGCCTCTGCATCAGTTATCACACCATCGAAAACCGCGGAGTCATCCCGCGCGAGCTGCGCGCGAAGTTCAAGGACTGGGTGTTCGGCTGCGACGACTGCCTGGATTCCTGCCCGGTAGGGGCCCGCAACCTGGATGCGCACCCGGAGTTCGTCCCGAGCTCGCTCGACGATGCCCGGCCGCTGCTGCGCGACCTCCTGGCGCTCGATGCGGGACGCTTCACGGAGCGCTTTCGCGGCCGTGCGATCATGCGGGCGAAGCGCGACGGCCTGGCGCGGAACGCGTGCATCGCCATGGGCAACGTCGGCAAAGCGGGCGATCTGCCAGACCTTGCGGGCGCCCTCGCCGATACCTCTGCCCTGGTTCGCGGGCACGCCGCGTGGGCCGTGGGCGCGCTCGGCCGGCGCACCGGGGCTGCCGGATGGCGGAAGCTGCTCGAGGGACGACTGGCGGTGGAAGACGATCCCTGGGTGCGCGAAGAGATCGCGGCGGCACTTGCACCCCAGGACCAGGAGAGGACCACATGGCAGACCTGACACTGCTGGAACGGCGACGCATCGAGGCCGGGGTGCTCGTCCCCATTATCCGCGCCATGCAGGCCGAGTTCGGCGAAGAGCGCGTCAACGCGGTGGTGGCCGACACGATCCGCGGTATCGCCCGCGCCCAGGGTGCAGCCGAGCGTGAACGCTCCCGGATCGAAACGATCGGGCAGCTGGCCGACCGCATGTCCGGCGGCGTCCTGCGCGAAGGCTCGCTCATCGTCGATGTGGTGGAGCAGGACGAGGCGCACTTCGGCTTCAACGTCACTCGCTGCAAGTTCATGGAGATGTACGAAGAGATGGGGGCGGGCGACCTGGGATTCCTGCTCTCCTGCAACCGGGACTTCGCGATGTTCGAGGGGCTGGCGCCGAACCTGGAGTTCAACCGGACGCAAACACGCATGGAAGGCGCGGCGTTCTGCGACTTCCGCTATCGGCTGCAAGATGCACCCCATTCGCTCCATTCGGGCTGACTGCTGACGCGGCTGCCCCAACCCGGTAGGCTTGCCGGCTGACGGAAATCGCCCGCAAGGGTGCGCAGGAGTTGGACATGGGAGAAATGGTGACGTTCGCCTCGAATGGCGGGACGGCCGGCGGATACCTGGCGAAGCCGGCCTCGGGCACAGGCAAGGGCGTGGTGGTGATCCAGGAGTGGTGGGGCCTCAATGGCAACATCAAGGGCATCGCCGACCGGTTCGCTGCGGAGGGGTTGGTGGCGCTCGCGCCCGACATGTACCACGGCAAGATCACGGCCGAACCGGACGAGGCGGGCAAGCTCCTCATGGCGCTCAACATCGAGCAGGCCGAAAAGGACCTCAAGGGAGCGGTGACCTACCTGAAGAACCTGACCGGTGGGCCCGTGGGTACGGTTGGCTTCTGCATGGGCGGGGCACTCTCGCTCTTCGCCGCCTGCAACAGCAACGGCGATGTCGGCGCCTGCGTGGATTTCTATGGCGGCCACCCCATGGTGAAGTACAACTGGGATGGGCTGACGGCCCCGGTGCTGGGCATCTGGGCAGAGCACGACGACTTCGTGAATCCCAACATCCCCACCTACAAGAAGGAACTCGAAGCCCGGAATATCGAGCACGAGTTCATCACCTACCCGGGCACGATGCACGCCTTCTTCAACGACGAGCGCCCGGAGCCCGACTACAACCCCGCGGCGGCGAAGGCCGCCTGGGAGAAGACGCTGGCGTTCTACCGCCGGCACCTCTAGGTCAGCAGCAGGCGAGGGCCGGGCCACTCCACCCCGGCCCGGGCCTCCCTCGTCAGCATCCACGCGCGAAAGGACTCGGCATGGGAAGGCTGGATGGCAAAGTCGCAATCGTGACGGGCGGGGCATCCGGGATCGGAAAGGCCATCGTGGAAGCGTTCGTGGCCGAGGGCGCGCGCGTGATCGTGGGCGACCTGGATAACGGTGGCATCGGCGCGCTCATCGGCCAGCTCGGGCACAACCAGGTCGATGGCGCGTTGGTGGATGTCCGCGACGAGGTCGCGGTGGAGCGGATGGTGGAACAGGCGTTCCGGCGGTTCGGCCGGCTGGATATCGCGGTCAACAACGCCGGCGTCGGCGGGTTCTCGCCGATCCAGTCGTATGCACTCGACGATTGGAATCGTGTACTCGGCATTTCGCTGACCGGAACGTTCCTCTGCATCAAGCACCAGGCGTCCCGCCTCATCAAGCAGGGACAGGGCGGGAGCATCATCAACATCGCGAGCCTGAATGCCATCCAGCCTACCGAGGGGTTCGCTGCCTACTGCTCGGCCAAGGCCGGCGTGGCGATGCTCACGAAGGTCGCCGCGCTCGAACTCGGCCGGCACGGGGTGCGGGTGAACGCCATCGGCCCCGGGCTCATCCACACGCCGGCAACCGCCGGGATGACCGCGCTGCCGGGGCTCGAAGACGCCTTCATCCACGAGGCGCCAATCGGCCGGGCGGGCGAACCTGAGGATGTCGCGAAGCTTGCGGTTTACCTTGCATCCGACGATTCGAGCCTGATGACGGGGCAGACGCTCTACATCGATGGCGGCGCGAGCCTGAACAAGTACCCGGAGCTGTTCAGCTTCTTCGGCGTGGGATAGGCCCGGAGACTAGCGCTGCCGGCTCTGCTCCGCCGCATCGCCTTCGTCCTGGTTGCCGAACACCTTCTTCATCAGGTCGACCCACTGGCGGTGGGCAACCTCCCAGGGGAAATCGGGATCGTCGGTGTGCGGCGGGTCGTAGCGCACCTCACCGAAGAGGCGGATATCCGGCATCGCCTCCTTCGCCAGGCGGCGCGCCTCCTCGCTGATGTGCACCGAATCGCGCGCACCCGGCAAGGCGACCGGCAGCACGGGTGCATCCACGCCATCGAGCCGTGCGACTGGCAGGTATGCGGCGACCGCTGTTGCCCCAGAGACGGGGACGGTGCTCATGGCGCGAACTCCCGAACCCGTGCGGCAAGCCTCCCTGACGCAGCACGGGGTTTCACCTAGGGTTTCGCACGTAGGGAATGGCGCGAACGGCCCCAGTTGCGTGGCAGGGGGGTGGATCCCCGGTGGCCGCTACACGTACTCGATCAGTTGCATGCCAAGCCCGCCAAGCTCGCCTGCGGGGATGCTCGTCCGCCGCGTCCCGGGGATGACTCCGCGTTCGGGGTCCGGGACGGTGAACCCGCGCGCGCGGGCAACATCCACTGCCCCGTCGAGCGGGCCTTCGACCTCCCATGCCGCCATCGAGGCGAGCGCGCTCGGCCGCCCGGCCATGCGGCTGCCGGGTCCGTCCGGCCCGAGGAGTTCGAAGACGGCGTCGCCCACCTGGAGCTGGCGGATGATCATCCCGGGCGCCCGGACTTCTCCGACCACTGAAACGCCGAGCGTATCGCGCCAGAAGGCGGTGGCCGCCTCGATGTCGGCGGCCACGGCGGCAAGGTGGTCCAGCCGCTTCAGGGGGAACGTGTGGGCGAAGCGGCCCGCCGCCAGGGAGCGCTCGTAGCGCGCCTCCCAGGTCTCCGGGTAGGAGAGGAGCAATAGCGCAAACGGGAGGGCACCCCCGGCATCCACGATGGCCGTGTCCGCCACCTTGCGGCCATCATCGGCGTGCACCTCACTGCGGTCGACCGCCAGTCCCGCAGCAGCGAGCCGATGAGCCGCTCCGGCCATGTCATTCGACCCGAAGGCGACAGAGGATAGGGCCCCACCTGCTTCGACCGCCTGCAGGTAGTGCGCCCGCGACCCCGCGGCAACCGCGGACCGGTCCGTGACTTCCAGGAGCTCGATGTACGTGTAGTTGGCGGCACTCGAGCCGATGAAGGCCGCGCGGTTCGCCGTGCCCATCCCCGCGTGCTCGGTCCGGGCCGTGAGCGTGAGGCCCAGGCGTTCGTAGGCACGCGCAGCCGCAGCCAGGTCGGGGACGGGGACAACCAGGTGGTCGATTCGGTCGAGCATCGCAGGATTGTACCGCCCGAGCGCGACCGGGAGGGCTGACGTAGACTCGCAGCCGCACGCTCGCAGGGAGGGAACAACGCATGAGGACCGGGAACACGACCCTCGCATCGAACGGTGCGCAGCTGTTCGCGCAATGGTGGCTGCCCGATGGAGAACCACGGGCCGTCGTGGCCATCGTCCACGGCTACGCCGAACACAGCGGCCGCTATGCGCACACCGCAGCGGACCTGGTCGCCCGGGGCTACGCTGTTGAAGCCGTGGACCTCCGGGGGCACGGCCGCTCGTCGGGGGAGCGCGTATGTATTGCCAGTTATGACGAGTATCTCGACGACGTCGATGCGTTCCTGGCACGAATCCGGACGGTTCATCCGGCCAGGAAGCTGTTCCTGCTGGGGCACAGCATGGGTGGGGGCGTAGTGACGTCGTACGTGATCGACCGCAGTCCCGCGCTCGATGGGGTGATCCTGAGCGGCGCGGCGATGCTTGCGCGGCGAGAGGATCCGCCCCCCGGCACAACTCCTCCGCCGGCCCGGACAGGCCCGCTCCCCGCGGACACCATCTCACGGGACCCGGCGGTCGTGGCCGCCTACGAACATGACCCCCTGGTGTATCGCGGTGCGCCGCCGGCTCGGACCGGGGCAGCCTGGGCGGCCGCCTACCAGCGCGTGCAGGACGGCATGGCCGGCATCGCCTATCCGTTGCTCATCCTGCACGGCACCGATGACAAGCTCGTCCCCTACCGGGGCAGCGTGCAACTCCACGAGACGGCCTGCTCGACGGACAAGACCCTCAGGCTGTACGAAGGGCTGTATCACGAGGTGCTAAACGAGCCGGAGCGCGACCAGGTGGTCGCCGACATCCTCGAATGGCTGGATGCACGGAGCTGAAGAGCCAATGAAGACATCGTTCTACGAAGCCGACGCCTTCACCGGGAGCAAGGGCGAACACTACTGCACCATCGACTCGGACTACCGCTGGGAGAAGGGCGATGAGGTGTGGATCGAGGCGAACGGCAAACGGGTGAAGCTGCGCATCACCTGGGTGAACGTGACCGTGAAGGACGGCGTTGTGACCCGGGAACTCCTGGGCCTCAAGCTGTAGCAGAACCGGCTAGTCGTCACCAGCTTCGTCGCCCGCGAGGCCGAGCTGGGCCTTTTTCGCCGGGATCTCTTTCGCGACCTCGCGGAGGGTGTCGAGCACTTTGTTGTTCACGGCGTCGCGGGCGGCGCGGATCGCGCTGAAGACGGCTCGCGCGTTCGAGCGCCCATGGCCGATGACCACGATGCCGTCGACGCCGACGAGCTGGGCTCCGCCGTATTCCGCGTAATCAAGGCGGCGCTTGACCTTGCGGAGCTCGGACATGAGGACGAGCCCCGCCGCCTTGTTCCAGGGGGTCAATTCAACCGCCTTGCGAATCTCGGTGAACAGCATCTCGGCGATGCCCTCGGCGGTCTTGAGGACGACGTTTCCAGTGAAGCCGTCCATGACCGCGACATCAGATACGCCACGGGTCAGGTCTTTACCTTCGATATTGCCGATGAAGTTGAGCCGGCTGGCCCGAAGTGCCTGGTTCACCTCGATCGTCAGCTGATTGCCCTTGCTGTCCTCCTCGCCGATCGAGAGCAACCCCACCTTCGGGCTGGCAACCCCGAACATGCGCTCCATGTAGGCCGCACCCATGTAGGCGAACTGGACCAGGTGGATCGGCCGGCAGTCGGCGTTGGCGCCGACATCGAGAAGCATGGTCAGACGTCCCTCGCCCGTGGGGAAGATGGTCGCGAGCGCCGGCCGGCCGATTCCCTTGATCCGGCCGAGCGTGAGCAGGGCTCCAGCCATGGACGCGCCGGTGTTGCCGGCGGTGACGAAGGCTTCGGCCTTTCCCTCCTTCACCATCCGCAGGCCAACATTGATGGAGCTGTTCGGTTTAGCCTTGACGGCATCAGTCGGGTGCTCGTCCATCTCGATGACGTCCGGGGCCTCGACGATGCGCAGGCCCTTCACCTCGGCGGTGCCCTGCATCTCATGGCGAATGGCCTCGGTCCGGCCAACCAGGGTCAGTTCGACGCCAAGCCCGCCGACTGCCATGAGCGCGCCAGCCACGATTTCGCCGGGGGCGTTATCGCCCCCCATCGCGTCGACCACGATCCGAGCTGTCATCCGTTCTTCCTCCGCGCGATGGCGATCATCCGCTCGCTGTCGTTCGTCAGCGGGCCGAGGTCATAGTCCCCGTACATGTCGACGAGCGCCAGCCCGCTCAACTCCAGCAGGTATTCGAGCTCGAAACGGTAGACGTAGCGCAGGCGGTGCTGGCTCACCTGACGGCGCACGGAGCCGTCCTCGCCCAGCGTTTCGTAGGTTACGCGCAGGTCCCGCGTCTGCGCGCCGAGGTCGTCCTCGTGCATGTGCCAGCTATCGAAGCGCACACCCGAAGCCGTTTCGCCCGTGAAGGTCAGCATCGGCTGGCCGTTGGAGGAAGGATCGAGCCACAGCGCGGGGCCGGGCACATCGATTGCGAGCAGTCCGTTGAAGGTCAACACCCCGGCGATCTTGCGGAGCATCGCCAGCTGGGCCTCGCCATCCGCGCAGTAGAGAAAGACATCAAGCGGGAGCAGGACGAAACCGTAGTGGTCCCGTTCGATGGCCAGACCGGCGAATTCGCCTTCGATGAGGGTGACGTCGATCGCCTCCTCCTCGGCGCGGGCACTGGCGAGCTGGAGCATGGCCGGCGATGGATCGATGCCGGTGACCGTATGTCCATTGAGGGCGAGCTCGAGCGCAATCCGGCCCGTCCCGCAGCCAATCTCGAGCACCGGCCGGTCCGTCCGCCCCGCGAACGAAAGCCAGAGTCCGATGTCATCGGCGAAGGACGAGTGGATGGCGTCGTAGAAGTCCGCATCGACGGCGTAGGGGTCCGGCACGGTGCGATTGTCGATTGCCGATCGCTGATTGTCGATCCGGCCGGGCACGGCCGCTGACGAGTGTGTCCTGGCGCATTGTTGCGATGCCCGCCGCCTGCCGAAGCTGAAGACATGAAGCACCTGGTGTTTGGCCTGGCGCTGGTGCTGGTGTACTTCGTCTTTCCCGGCTGCGTGGGAGCGAGCTAGGTGCGCTTGCGCTCCTCGCCCAGGAGCCGCGACAGCACCAGGTAGTCGCGGTCGCTGTGCGTGACGTGAGCCGGGACCATCGACTCCGCGAGCGAGTTGCAGGTCGACTTGGTGAGCGCGAGCGACATGGGATCCTTTTCGAGCAACTTGCGGGCCAAGTCCCGGGCGCGAGGTAAGAGCTCCGCATCCGGTACGCGATGGTTGAGAAAGCCCCAGCGCAGCGCGTCCTCGCTCGAGAACCGGTCGCACGTCATCACCAGCTCCTTCGTCCGGGCAGGGCCGAGCTCGCGCATCAGCCGGGGGAGCGCATTCCACGTCAGCGGGATCTCCAGGTCGACCTCGGGAATGGAGAACCAGCTCGAGTCGGCCCCGAGGCGGATATCGACGCAGGCCAGGAACACCACCGCGCCACCGATCGCAAGGCCGTTCACCGCCCCGATGGTGACCTGGTCGAGCCCCTCGAGCGCGGCGCACGTGCGGTTCCCTGCGCTCGAGCGGATGCGCTCGCGCAGGGGCGTGCGCTCGGCGGGAGCGGCCGAAAGGGGCGAGCGGTTGGGGTCGGACGCGCTGCCGCCAAGGTCCGCGCCGGCAGAGAACGCCCGGCCGGCGCCGGTGAGGATAACGATGCGCGCTTCGGCGTCATCAGCGAGTTCCCGGCAGACCTGCTGGAGTTCCGCGTGCATGCGGAAGTTGATGGCGTTCAGCTTCTCGGGGCGGTTGAGGGTGATGGTCACCAGGCCCGGGAGCTCGCTATCGCGTTCGACGGTAATGGTTTCCACAATGACCTCCTGGCAGGTCAGAACGGCCGCACGTCGCGCGCAAAGTCGCGACCGCCGCGCACCGTCACGCGCATGATGGCGCCCGCTCGAGAGTCGTCCTCGATGAGCTCGATGACACCCGCGGCGACTTCCTCGGGCTGGAGGATGCCGCCGACCATGCGCGCCACTTCCTCGACGCGCTCGTCGCCTTCGCGCCGCACGAGGGGCGTATCGGTGAAGGTTGGACAGATCGCGTTCACCCGGATCCCGTCTTCCTCGGCAAGGTGCGCAAGTGAGCGTGTGAAGTTGACGACCCCCGCCTTGGTCGCTGCGTAGACCGGCGCGTTCGGCATGGGCAGCAGGCCCCCCATTGAGGCCGTGTTGACGACGACCCCGCCGCGTCCCGCGCGTCGCAGCTCGCGGACCGCGATGCGCGTGGCATCGATGACGGCGACGAGGTTGATATCCACTACCCGGGTCCAGTCTCCGATCTCGTCGTTGAAGAGGTCCTCTCCCGCAATCCCGGCGTTGTTGCAGGCGATGTCGAAGGTGCCGAAATGGTCGACTGCGGTGGCAAACGCGCCCGCGAGGTCTTCCGTGCGCGTGACATCGCACTTGCGGTACAGGGCGATGCCCCCGGCGGCGCCCGCCAGGTCCACCGTTTCGCGGCCGCCCGTTTCATCGATGTCGGCGACGATGACGCGCGCACCGCGCCGCACGAGTTCGAGCACGGTTGCCCGGCCGATGCCGGACCCGCCTCCGCTCACGACCGCGGACTTCCCTGCGATTTCCATCTCGCCTCCCGGTGTTGGCCGCGCCGTTACGGGAAGCGCGGCCGCGCCTACGATACCAGAGGCCCGCGGAAGCCAGCCCGGGCACGACCTCACAGGATGCCGCCATGCCGATCTTCGCCGTTGGGGACAAGGTCCCCCGGATTCACCCGAGCGCGTTCATCGCGCCCACCGCAAGCATTGTGGGCGACGTCACCATCCACGAGGGCGCCTCGGTCTGGTACGGCGCCGTGGTGCGCGGCGATACGTCGTACGCGGTGATCCAGCGGGGCGCGAACGTGCAGGACGGGGCGGTGGTCCATGGGCGGGCCGGGCTGCCGGCCATCGTCGAAGAGGAAGCGTCGGTCGCCCACAACTGCGTGGTGCACGGCGCGGTCATCGGTTCGCGGGCGCTCATTGGCAACGGGGCGCTGGTGCTCGATGGTGCGAAGGTAGGCGCCGGGTCGCTCATCGCGGCAGGGTCGGTCGTGCTGCCCGACACGGAAATCCCGCCTGGCGTCCTGGCGGCTGGCACTCCGGCAGCCGTCAAGCGGCCCATCGCTGGCAGTGCCTCGGAGGAGTGGGTGACGGGGAACCCCGGACGGTACGCGGCGCTCGCGGCGCTCCACCGCGAAAGCATCCGCCAGCTCGACCGCGCGGATGTCGATTCGCCGTGACGGCTCAGCTGCCGCGGACGGCCAGCAGCACTCCGGCAATGGCGATCAGCAGGACACCGATGATCACGAACCGGATCGTCGAGACCTGGCCCGGCGTGAGACCGGTTGCCGGTTCGGCGTCGATCACGTTCGCTGCCTCGCCGCTGGCACGGAGGTAGTCCCGGGCAAGGTTCGCCCCCGATGCGGGCACGTACACCGCCCACGCGCCTTTGAAGGCGAACGGCATCGTCCGTTCCTGGAACGAGTGCCCTCGCACGGTGGACCGGATGCCCTCGGACTCGAGCCGGCCGGCCACGATTTCCGCGGCCGCTTCGCCCGTCCCCTGCCACACCTGTTCCCAGCTATCGACGACTTCTTCCCGCTCCATGTCAACGCTCCTAGGCAGGCACCGGCACGTCGAGGTTGTGCTTCCGCAGTTCAGCCATCACCTTCGCACCCACCGTTTCGTCGGGTTCGACCACAGGCAGGCGCGGTTCGCCGATGGCGAAGCCGAGCTGGCGGAGGACGTAGCGGATGGTGCTGGGGCTCCCGTTAAGGAAGCACGCATCGGTGACGCGGCAGAGACGCCGGTGGAAGGCCGCCGCCTCCGGCAGGTGCCCGGCGAGGATGTGCTCGAGCATCTGCCGCTGCTGGCTGGCGACGATGTGCGAGGTCACGCTGATCGCGCCCCAGGCGCCCATGCACCACAGGTGGAAGTTGTCGTTGTCGTTGCCGCTCCAGATCTTGAAGTCCGGGGCCGCTTCCATGATGGCGGCCGAGTGGGCCAGGTCGCCGTTCGCTTCCTTGTCGCCAACGATGTTCGGGATCTCCGCGCACCGGAGGATGGTCTCGACCGTCATGTTCACACCGGTTCGGCCGGGCACGTTGTAGACGATGACCGGGAGCACGGTGCTTTCGGCGATGGCGCGGAAGTGCTGGTAGATGCCTTCCTGGGGCGGCTTCAGGTAGTAGGGCACGACGGCGAGGATCCCGTCGGCGCCAGCCTTTTCGGCGAGGTGGCTCAGGTGGATGGAGTGGCGCGTGTCGTTCGTGCCCGCACCGGCGATGACGGTCTTGTCGCCGAGCTCCTGCTTCACCTCTTCCCAGAGCCGGTACTTCTCGTCGTCGGTCAGGAGCGGGCTCTCGCCCGTGGTGCCAACCACCACCACCCCATCGTTGCCCGAGCGCACGAGGTGTGCGGCAAGCCGCCGGGCGTGGGCATAGTCGACCTCGCCTTCGGGGGTGTAGGGCGTGACCATCGCGGTCAACAGCCTTCCGAGTTCTGTCATGTTGGGACTCCGCGCAGAGGTGAGCCGCCATTGTAACCCCACGGGCACGGCACCATCAGCAGTGCGGCACGACGAAGGCCCCGGGTGGTTCCCCGGGGCCCCTGACGAGATGGGTTGGGTGGTGCTGGTTACTGTGCGTCGAAGGGGACCGGGCCGCCGGAGCCGAAGCCCTGGCCGGGGAAGC
This sequence comes from uncultured Anaerolineaceae bacterium, assembly GCA_964507025.1. Lineage (GTDB taxonomy): Bacteria > Chloroflexota > Dehalococcoidia > Tepidiformales > Tepidiformaceae > Amarobacter. The sequence continues at coordinate 246,910 of CAZDOK010000003.1, read as the reverse complement.
CGCGCATGCCGCCCCGCATTCCACCCCGATGGCCGCCGTCGAAGGGCCGGGGGCTTTCGTTCACCATGGTGGTGATGCGCTCGGCGAGGTTCGCCTTCATTTCGTCGGCGCGTTCCTGGGTCAGCTTGCCATCAGCCACGGCCTGGTCGATATGTTCGTTGGCGTCGGCCACGAGGGCATCGATGACTGCCTGGGTCTGGTCGCCGGCGATCTCAGCGAGGGTGCTGCCTTCCTTGAGCTGTGTCTTCAGGGTCTCTTCGTCGGTCCCCAGCACTTCGGCCACGGTGGCGAGCACGTTCTGGCCGATGCCGCCGAACCCGTGCTTCATGCCCTTGCCGAGTTCGGACGTGGGAGCAGACAGGAACTCGTCGAGCTTCGCGGGAGCGTCTGCCAGGATTTCGTCCGCCTGCTCCTGCGTTAGCTTCCCGTTCTCCACGGCCTGGGCCAGGCGCTCCTCAAGTGCGGACAGCGCATCGGCCTTCGCTTCCGCGGAGCTCTTGTCGCCGTACTGGTCGATGGTCTGGGCGTTGGTCAGGCCAGCGGCGGCAGCCTCCTGGATCTCCTCCCGGGTGATTCCGAGATTCTTCAGCACGATGGCGCCCCCGATGCGGGCGCCCGGTCCGAGACAGTTGTCGCCGGGCGGCGGGGGCGTGGTCTGGGTCGATCGAGTGGTGGTGTCGCCGCTGCCTTCCTGGGCCATGGCCACGCTGCCGACGCCGATGACCCCGATGGCAATGACGCTGGCCAGGCCGACAGAGGCCAGGCGGCTATCGCGGAGTGAGAGCTTCATGGATGGGACTCCTCGGTGTAGTAGCGCCCGGGGGCGCTCCGGGCGGGCCGGCGGGGCGGCCCGCTCACCATGCAAATGGAGCGAACCCTCGACAGGGTGACGGGTGCCGGTTCAGCGGGCTTTACGCGTGCCGCTCCACCCAGCGGCCCCGGAACAGGAGGAGGTCGCCAGAACGCACAGACACCCTGGCCGGGCTCACCGCCACCTCGTTGTGGATGCCGCGCGGCCCGAACGTGAGCGTGAACTCCACAAGGTCCCAGCGCATGCCCGATGTCGAGACCCCTTCGCATGTGCCGATGGCGACGAGCGACACCAGCGTTCCGACAGGAGCCTCGATCGTCGTTTCGCCATCGACGAGCGAGATTTCGAACAACTTGTCGTGCACCCGGATGGTCGCCTTCCCGCGAAAGGTCACCAGCACCGAGAGGTTGGCAAGCGCATGGTCGGCGCGGCCACCCCCCGCTGCCGCGATGTCGATCTCTGTGGCGCCGCGGTCGAGGGCGAAAGCCACGGCTTTCTGAAGGTCGGTGGTGTCGAGTGCGGGCACACGGAACAGCCGCTCCGGCGGGAACGTCAACCCGGGGCGGCTCGAGACGGAGTCGAGGTCGCCGACGATTGCGTCCGGGGTGATGCCGGCGTCAAGGGCGATCATCGCTCCGCCGTCGGCGGCGACGACCAGGTCGGCCCCCGCCGCCAGGCGGTGAAGGAGATCACCAGCAGGCGGCTCGCCATTCGCCACAACGAGAGCACGCATGGCAACAGTTAAGCCGGAGTAAGGGATGCGCGCGAGTGCAGGCGACCAGGGGGTCCGGGCTAGTTGCTTACACAATCACTTGTAGCCTATCGTTTGATCACCTACCTACACGGAGTAAGCCCCAATGACTGGCATCCCCGCATCCCACCGCGACCTCCTTACCGGAGTGACCTTCGCGCACCTGGCCACGCTGATGAAGGACGGCTCGCCACAGGTAACCCCGGTGTGGATCGACGTCGATGGCGACATCGTCGTATTCAACTCGGCCGAGAGCCGCGTGAAGACCAGGAACCTTGACCGCGATGGGCGCGTTGCGCTCTCGATCCAGGACCCGCAGAACCCGTACCGCTACCTCCAGATCCGTGGCCGCGTCACCGAGCGGACCGACGAAGGTGCCGACGCCCACATCGACAAGATGGCGAAGAAGTACCTTGGACAGGACAGCTACCCCTGGCGCGACCCGTCCGAGAAGCGCGTGATCTTCAGGATCCAGCCCACCTCCGTACAGGCATACGGCTAGAGCTATCGCATCCGCACCACCAGGCGCCCGGGCCCGGGAACTCTCCTGGCGCCGGGCGCGCGTCTGCCGCGCATTCGCTCCGAGCACGAGCCAGCGATAGGATTCCCGTCCATGCGGGTCCTGCTTCTCGGCGCGAACGGCCAGCTCGGCTCCGACATCGCCCGGCTCTGGCGCGATGACGACCTGACGCTCGTCACCGCCACGCGAATGGCTGCGGACGTCACCGATGGCGGGGCCCTGGAGGCCCTCGTCGAGAAGGCCCGGCCCGACGTCGTCATCAACACGACGGCCTTCCACAACCTCCCCGTGTGCGAACAGGACCCTGAAACGTGCTTCCGCGTGAATGTGCTGGGTGGCTGGAACGTCGCCCGCGCAGCCGCCCGCAACGGCGCCGCGGTGGTCCAGTTCAGCACCGACTACGTGTTCGAAGGGACGAAGGGGACGCCCTACCTGGAGGACGATGCCCGCCGCTCGGTGAACGTCTATGGTGCCGCGAAGATCGCCACCGAGGATGTGGTGCGGCAGGCAAACCCGGAACACCTGGTGGTGCGCGTCTCGGGGCTGTACGGGCTGGCAGGGTCCGCCGGAAAGGGCGGCAATTTCGTGGAAACCATGCTCCGGCTCGCGCGTGAAGGGAACCCCATCAACGTGGTCGCCGACCAGGTGACCGCGCCAACGAACACCGCCGAGATTGCGGAGGCGTTGTTGCCGCTGCTCCGCGAAGGCGCCCGCGGAACGCTGCATCTGGCCGCGGGCGAAGGCTGTTCGTGGTACGCGTTCGCGAACGCGATTTTCGAGATTGCGGGCCTCAAGCCGGAGGTCCATGCGGTCACCACCGAGCAGCTCGGCGGCCCGGTGAAGCGCCCCCTGTACAGCGTGCTCGGCTCGACTCGCGCACCCGCCCTCCGCCACTGGCGTGCCGGGCTCGAACGCTACCTGCGCGAGAAGCACGGCTACCTATCGTGAAGCCCAATTCCCACGTACCATCCGCGAGACCCCGTTAGCACGGGCGCGGAGGTTCCAGGCATGCGGATTCTCGTTACCGGCGGTGCCGGCTACATCGGCAGCGTCCTCGTCCCGAAGCTGCTGGCTCGTGGCCACCAGGTGCGCGTGGTCGACCGGATGTTCTGGGGGCTCCCGCACTACGCCAACGAGCCCGGCGTGGAGCTCGTCAACGCCGATGTCCGGCGCATGCCCGAAGGCGTGCTCGATGGCGTCGGCGCGGTCGACCATCTCGCCGGCTTTTCGAATGACCCCACCGCCGAGTACAGCCCCGAGGCCAACTGGCAGATGAACGCCGTGGCCACCGAAACCATCGCCGCCCTCTGCAAGAACTCAGGGGTCCGGCGCCTGGTCTTTGGCAGCTCCTGCTCGCTCTATGACGGCGCGGCGGAAGATGGCCTCCTCGACGAGGAAGCAGCGCTCGCCCCGCGCGGGGCGTACGCGACCTCCAAGCGATACTCCGAGGAGGCGCTCCTCCGGCACGCTGGCGACGATTTCGAACCTGTCGTACTGCGCCAGGCGACGGTCTTCGGCGCGAGCCCACGGATGCGCTTCGACCTGGTGGTCAACGCGTTCGTGAAGGACGCCCTCGTGCGTCAGCGGCTCATCCTCCACGGCGGCGGGCGCATGTGGCGTCCCCTGGTGAGCGTGAACGACCTGGCCGACGCCCACGTGGCCTGCCTCGAGGCACCGTCCGAGCTGGTCGCGGGCGAAACCTTCAACGTGGTCGGACACAACTACCAGGTGCGGGAACTTGGCGAGGTTGTCGCGAACGCGCTGGTGAAGCTCGGCAAGCCCGTTGCGCTCGAGGATGGCCCACTACCCAGGATCGTCAGGAACTACAAGTGCAGCGGCGAGAAGCTGCGAAAGCGGCTCAGCCTCGAACTCCCTACAACGGCCGCGACCGCCGTCGGCGAGCTGGTCGACCTCTACGGCAAGGTCCCGGTCGAGCAGCTTGGCCACCCGAAGTACTACAACATCGCGTGGATGGAGCTCCTCGAACAGGTGCGCCCCGCCTACCAGGCGATGCAGAACATCTTCGAGCCGATCGAGGAGTAGCCGTGGACATCCACGTTTCGAAGACGAAGCTCGATGGGGTGCTGCTCATCGATACCGACTTTTTCCGCGACGAGCGCGGCTTCTTCATCGAGGTCTACCACCACGACCGGTTCAAGGAGCACGGCCTCCCCACGAACTTCGTGCAGGACAACCACTCACGCTCCGCGAGGAAGGTGCTCCGCGGCTTCCACTACCAGGACACGACGGCCCCCATGGGCAAGCTGGTCCGTTGCACCGCCGGCGCGATCCTGGATGTCGCGGTCGATCTGCGCGTGGGCTCGCCAACCTTCGGCCAGTGGGTAGCGGTGGAGCTGACCGCCGACAACATGCGCCAGATCTGGGTGCCGCCAGATTTCGGGCACGCCTTCGCCACGCTCTCCGAGTTCGCCGAGGTGCAATACAAGTGCACCGGTATGTACTCGCCCCCTTCCGAAGGCACCGTCGCGTGGAACGACCCCGAGATCGGTGTGGAGTGGCCGTTCGATGACCCGGTGCTCTCGGCGCGCGACCAGAACGGCATGAGCTTGAAGCAGTACCTCCAGAAGCCCGCCTTCCGTTACGGCGGCTGAACCTTCGCGGTTCCGTCGCGGGCCGGGCGCGATACACTCGGCCGATGAAGCTGCGCCGATGGCTCGCGCCCCTCGTTCTCGCGGCCACACTCTTCACCGTCGCCTGCGGCGATAGTGCCGCACCAGTCCTCACCACCGAGACACCTGCAACAACGGCGCTCCCCACAACCACGCCAACACCCGGTGCGGGTGGTGCGGCCGGCGGCCAACAGGCCACACTCCGGACGCTCGGGACCTCCGCCGGGACACCGACGACGGCGAAGGACCCGGCATTCACCGCCCTGGAGGGCGCGAAGGCCCACTTCGGGCAGCTCGGGAGGGCCGCCTACCGCATCGAGATGCCGGACGCGTGGAACGGCGAGCTCGTGATGTACGCGCACGGCTTCGCCGGGTTCGGCACCGAGGTCGCCGTCGAGTCACCGCCGCGAGCGCTGCGGCGTTACCTGGTCGCCAACGGGTTCGCATGGGCCGCCAGCTCCTATTCCGAGAACGGCTACGTCCCTGGCATCGGCGCGGATGACACGCTGGCGCTCAAGGAACACTTCGTCGCGGAGTTCGGCGAACCCAGGCGCACCTACATCGCGGGACAATCCATGGGCGGCAATGTCGTTGCCCTTGCCCTTGAAAACCACGCCTCGGAATACGACGGCGGCCTGGCGCTCTGCGGCGCGCTTGGGGGGATCGAGCAGATCGACTACCTCGCTTCGTGGGTGGCGGTTGCCGAGTACACCTCGGAGCTCACGTTCCCCATCGGCGAACCGGGTGCGAACCTGGCCCCCATCTTCCTCAACGACCTCCCCGGAGCGCTGGGAACGCCGGGGGCGCTCACCCCACGTGGCGAGCAGTTCGCATCGGTCATGAAGTGGCTCACGGGCGGCCCACGCCCGTTCTTCGCCGAGGGCTTCGCCGAGCAATACCTGGTGAACTTCGGTCTGGTGATGCTCGACCCGGAGCGAGAGCTCCTGGTGAATCGGGCCGCCACGAACGATGGGGCCGAGTACCGCATTGACGATGGGCTTGGACTGACCGCGCAGCAGCTGAACTCCGGCGTGCGGCGCTACCCCTCCGACCCCGCGGCACGCAATGCGGAAACGCACCCCGATGCCGTCCCGACCACGGGACGCATCAGTGTTCCCCTGCTGACCCTCCACAATACCGGCGACCTCTTCGTGCCCATCTCACTCGAGCAGAGCTACCGCGCGAAAGTCGAGGCGGCCGGCAAGGGCAACCTCCTGGTGCAGCGCGCCATCCGGGCCGGGGGCCACTGCCAGTTCAGCGAACAGGAGCTGACCGCCGCCTTCGCCGACCTGGTGGCGTGGGTGCGCGACGGTGTGACGCCCGGGGGCGAGGACCTCACGGGCGACCTGCGCGACGCCGGGCTCGAATTCACGAACCCGCTCCGCGCCGGCGACCCGGGCGGAATGGATTGAACCACCGAATCAAGGGGATCAGCCGCGAAGCGGTTGAAGCCTGTTGAAACGCCCGGCGTGGAAGACCACAATGCGGCGATAGTTCGCATGGGGTGAACCACTTGCAGAGCCCACCAGCCGCGCGCGAACCCCTGCTCACGCCCGCAGTCATCCGGGTGACGTGCCTCAATTTCTTGTTCTTCAGCGCCTACCTGCTTTTCTTCCCCACGCTGCCCTTCTTCATCGAAGGTCTCGGTGGGGCAAAGAGCGAGATCGGCCTGCTCATCGGCATCTCGAGCCTCGCCTCGCTCCTGGTACGGCCATTTGTCGGATACGCGGTCGATACCGTCGGGCGACGCCCCGTGATGCTGGCGGGGCTGGCACTGTTCGTGCTCAACGCGCTCCTGTACAACCTGGTCCAATCGGTCGCGATGATCCTGCCGCTGCGCCTCGTCACCGGCGCCTCGATGGCGATCTTCGTCACGGCCGCCAGCACGACGATTGCGGATGTGGCCGCGCCCTCCCGGCGCGGCGAAGTCATGAGCTATTACGGGCTCGCCAACAGTCTCGCCTTCGCGGTTGGCCCGGCACTCGGTGGTTTCATCATCCACACCGGCTGGCTCGAAGCCTTCGATGAGGCCCTCATCTCCCGCCTGGGCTGGCTGAGCGGGGCCGAAGTGCCAGACCTGCACTTCACCTCGCTCTTCCTCTTTGCCGCGGCGGTGGGAGTGATCGGATTCTTCGTCGCTGCCGCTGGTGGCGAAACGCGGCCGGCGGCGGGCGGGCCGGCTCGCAAGCTCAGCCTTGCGCAGCTGTTTTCACGGGCTGGCGCCTTCCCTGCATGCATCAACTTCGCCGGTTCGTTCGTCTTCGCCTCAATGGTGACCTTCACCCCGCTCTTCGCGCGGGACCACGGACTCGATAACGCGGGCGCGCTCTTCATTGTCTACGCGGCGATGGTGATCGTGATGCGCCTGAGCCTGGGCCGCTACATGGATCGGTTCCCGCGGTCGTGGTTCATCGTGCCGGGCATCCTGGCCCTCGCGCTCAGCATGGTGACCATGGCCACCGCCCACAACGTCCCCCAGATGTTCGTCGCGGCGGGCCTGTACGGCGTCGGCGCCGGCACGTTCCAGCCCGCCATGATGGCCCACCTGGTCGACCAGACCCAGCCCACAGAGCGCGGCCGCGCACTCAGCACGTTCACCCTGGGCAACGACCTCGGCCTGAGCATCGGTGCGCTGCTGCTCGGGGTCCTGGTCGACTGGGCGGGCTACAGGCCAGCGTTCCTCGTGGCCGGCGCCATGGCCGCGAGCGGCGCGCTCCTCTTCTTCGCGAGCACGCAGCGCGAACGGGTCTGGAAAGGCGCCAGCGCCACGCTCCGGCCCTAGCCCGGCCTGAACACCGAGGAGACGGCGTCGGCCGCCGGGGCGCAGCGAAGCGCCAGTAACGACCGGTTGAGGAGGCCTGGCCGGCAATCCACGCAGTAGCCGCGCCCCGCAAGAGAGAGTGCCGCCCGGCGCCATCGCTCACGCGCGGCCGACGCGGCATGCGACATCCACCCGCGCTCCCATGCAGCAAAGAAGGTATCGGCGGTGCCACCGGGCTCGGCGTGATGTATCAGTTCCTTGGGGAGAAACGGTTGCAGGTCCCTCGGAGAGAAACCGGGGCGGAGGCGAGCGCCGAACACCAGTGTCGTTCGCCGCATTGGCAGCTCGCCCCCACGAACGTGGCTGGGGACTGTTGCCGCGGTGCGCTCCCACACCCAGAAACACACGTGCCGCCCGGCGGGGTCGGACGTGCCTTCCACCAGCAATGCACCCGGCGGAAGGCACCGCGCGATTGTCCACAGCGCATCGAGCACCTGTTCTTCCGAGTACTGGCGAAGGACGTTGAATGCACGGACGAGCATGGGCTGCTCGGAGGCCTCGAGCGGCAGGTTGAATCCGCCGAGGCGAAAATCGAGCCCCCCACGCTGGAAAGGGAGCGCCGCCTCGACCCTGCAGGCGTCGATCTCAACGCCGAGCACCGAAAGCGCGGGGTTCACCCGCCGGAAGCGCTCGTAGGACTCGACCGTGGTCACGGGTGATGCGCCGTACCCCAGGTCCACAAACAGGCCGGCGCGGCACAGGTGACCACGCTCGGCCACCAGCAGATAGGTATCGGCGAGCCGAAGGCGGTTCGGCGCGGTAAAGCCCCGGGTGGGCTGGCCAACAGGTTTGGGGGACACCGGACACGAGCATCGCAGACGGATTTCAGCCGAACAAAGGCCGAAGAAAGGCGAGCGAAAGGCCCCGCACTCGCTGGATGGACATGGCCTCGGCGGAGGTGACAGAATCCCGCCAATCGTTAACCTCAGGAGAATCAATCGTGCCCCAGAATGGTTCGTCCCCGGCGCGGCTGGACGCCGTGGTCGTCGGCGCCGGCTTCGCCGGGCTCTACATGCTGCTGCGCCTGCGCGAAGCCGGCTTCTCGACCCGGGTGATCGAGGCCGGTGATGGCGTCGGCGGCACCTGGTACTGGAACCGCTATCCCGGCGCCCGCTGTGATATCGAGAGCCTCCAGTACCAGTACGGCTTCAACGACGAGCTCCCGAAGGAATGGCGCTGGAGCGAGAAGTACGCCACCCAGCCTGAAATCCTCGCCTACATCAACTACGTGGCCGACAAGTACGACCTGCGCCGGGATATCCAGCTCGAAACGCGCGTCACATCCGCCCACTTCGATGAGGCGGCGAATCGCTGGACGGTCACCACTGACCGGGGAGACGAGTACTCGGCCCGCTTCTGCATCATGGCGACGGGCTGTCTGAGCGCGGCGAAGGTGCCCGACATCCCCGGCCTGGAGAGCTACCAGGGCGAGTGGTACCACACGGGCGCCTGGCCACACGAAGGCGTGGACTTCACCGGGAAGACCGTTGGTGTCATCGGCACGGGTTCATCGGCCATCCAGTCGATCCCGCTCATCGCCGAGCAGGCGAAGCACCTGACCGTCTTCCAGCGGACCGCGAACTTCAGCGTGCCGGCGCACAACGGGCCGCTCGACGACCGGTACCGGCAGAAGATGACCACCGACTACACCCGCATCCGGGCAGAGGCACGCAACTCCCCCGCGGGCATCCTGGGCCGGGCAGTCAACGACAAGTCTGTGCTCGCCGCCGGCGAAGAGGAGCGCAGGAGGGAATTCGAGGCGCGCTGGGCCATCGGCGGATTCGGCCTGGGCGGCGCCTTCAACGACATCAGCCTCAGCCTGGAGGCTAACGCCATCGCCGCCGAGTTCGTGCACTCGAAGATCCGCGAAATCGTGAAGGACCCTGAGACGGCCGAGCTCCTCTGTCCGCGCGACTTCCCGTTCGGCACGAAGCGGCTTTGCGTGGACACCGACTACTACGCCACCTTCAACCGCGACAACGTGGAACTCGTGAGCATCAAGGACAACCCGATCCAGCGGATCACGCCAGAGGGGCTCCGAACCGCGACCGACGAGTACGAATTCGACGCTATCGTGTTCGCGACCGGCTTCGATGCAATGACAGGCGCCCTCCTGAACATCGACATCCGGGGCCGCGGCGGCCTCCCGCTCCGTGAGAAGTGGGAACACGGACCACGGACGTACCTGGGCCTGCAGGTGGCCGGCTTCCCGAACCTCTTCACCATCACTGGCCCCGGGAGCCCCTCGGTGCTCAGCAACATGATCGTGTCCATCGAACAGCACGTGGACTGGGTTTTCGATTGCCTGAGCTACCTGCGCGAGCACGAACTCACGACCATCGAGGCGAGCCCCGCAGCCGAGGATCGCTGGGTCGACCACGTGAACGATGTGGCGAGCCACACGCTCTTTCCGCTGGCCAACTCGTGGTACATCGGCGCGAACATCCCGGGGAAGCCGCGCGTGTTCATGCCGTACATCGGGGGCGTGGGCAACTACGCGATGAAGTGCCAGCAGGTGGCCGAGAACGGATACGAGGGCTTCGAACTCGACTCCGGGCGCGTTGCGGTCGGCGCAAGGTAGGCAAACAACCACCTTGCCCCGCGGCCAGGAATAACGTATTGTTCTGCCGGGCGGAGGAGGTGCGTATGCAAACGTCAACGAACTCCCGTATTACCTCCGCCCATCGGCGGCGCTAACCGGCGCCGCTCCTGTGGCGGAGTCTCCCGCGGGCGAATTGCCCGCCACCACTGGAGTTGTCATCTGAACCTGGAACTTGGAACTGTGCTCGCCTGCGACGGCGACGGTTGCTCTGTGCGCCTCGTCGAAACAGGCAAGGCCATCGGCGCGGCGTTCTCGCCGCTCGTCAGGGACCGAATCCGCATCCGGCGACGTCAGCTGGTCGCCATCGACACTACGGTAGAGCCTCCGCAGATCGCCTGGCGGTGGTTCATCGGCGAGGTGGAGGCCGCGGAGCCGGAGGGCATCTCCGTGCGCCGCCTCGACCAGCCGCCCGGCTCATGCCGGGTGGTCTCAAACCCACCGCCCGGGATCAACGTGGCGGCCGGCAGCGAGGTCTACTACGGCCACACGGACGAATGGGAAGTCGCCGGCCTGGTGTTGGACGACCGGCCCGCGGACCCTGGGCAGATCGCATCACGGTACTTCCCGTACATCGAGGCGAAGCTCCGCGAGTAGCGATCGCCGGCGGCAAACCGAAGGGGCAGCCACGAGGCTGCCCCTTCAACGTTCGCGGCAAGCCCCTGCTAGCCGAGCCGCTCGATGATGGTGGCCGTGCCGATACCGCCACCCACGCACATCGTGACGAGGCCGTAGCGGCCGCCCGTGCGCTCGAGCTCGTTGAGCAGTGTGCCGAAAAGACGGGCGCCGGTGCAGCCAGTCGGGTGGCCAAGCGCGATGGCGCCGCCGTTCACGTTCACCTTGTTCATGTCGGCGTTCATCTCGCGCTTCCACGCCAGCACCACGCTTGCGAAGGCCTCGTTGATTTCCACAAGGTCGATGTCGCGCATGGTGAGGCCAGCGCGCGAGAGCGCGAGCGGCGTCGCCGTGATCGGCCCGGTAAGCATCAGCGCCGGATCGGAGCCGACCACCGCCTGCGAGACGATGCGGGCCCGGGGCCTCCAGCCCATCTCTTTCGCCTTGTCGGGGTGCGTGAGCAGTACCGCGGACGAGCCGTCGGTGATCTGGCTGGAGTTGCCAGCGTGGTGCACGCCGTTCTCCTTGAAGCTTGCTTTCAACCCGGCCAGTACTTCGAGCGTGGTGCCCGCGCGGATGCCCTCATCGAAGTCGATGGTTGCGTCTTCCCAGTCTTCAGTGCCGTCTGCCTTCTTGATCTTCTTCTTGCCCGGCACGGGAACCAGCTCGTTTTTGAAGCGGCCTTCCTTCTGGGCCTGGGCCGCACGGGCCTGGCTCTCAACCGCGAACTCGTCGGCCTCGCCCCGGGTGATGCCCCACTTCTCAGCGATGCGCTCGGCGGCGATGCCCTGCGACGACAGGTCGTACTGGTCGGCCATGGCCTTCGTGAAGGGTGTGCCCATGCCCTGCCCAACGTTCGCGCCCAACGGGATCTGCGACATGAACTCGGTCCCGCCAGCCACCACCACGTCATGCACACCGGAACCGATCTGGTTGGCGGCGAAGTGCACCGCCTGCTGGCTCGAGCTGCACTGGCGGTCAAGCGTGACACCAGGGATCGTGTACGGCCAGCCGGCCGTCAACACCACGTTGCGGGCAAGGTTCGTGGACTGAGCGCCAACCTCGCTCACGCAACCGTAGATGACGTCGTCAACAACCTCCGGGTCGAGGTTGTTGCGGTTCACGTGCTCCTTAAGAAGCAGCTACGACGTTTCGATGTTATGTTGCTTGCTCAAGACGCCGCCACGCCGGCCGATCGGCGTGCGGATTGCATCGACAATGACAACTTCGCGCATGGAGTCAGTTCCTTTGAGGGAGATTTGTGGAGTGCCCAGCGAGTGTACCAGCGGTCAGGCTGGTTGAGGTACCGCTGCGAATCAGGCCGGGGGCGCGGCGAAGCGGATGGCCCCGGGCACGATTTCGATGCGCGCCGGCAGATAGCCCCCTAGCTCGCCATCGAGGTCCAGCCTCGTCGGCTTCGGCGAAGAAAGTTCGACGGCCTTTGCCGGGTGACGGTCGATTCCGTCCATATCCAGATGGGTGCCCCCCCTGCGCTGGCCGGAAACAGCCTTCAGCACCGCCCGCCGGGACAGGTCGCCCCAGCGAATGACATCGAAGAGCCCATCGTCCGGGGATGCGCCGGGCGCGGCGACCAGGTCGCCGCCCCAGAGCTCGAGGTTGTGGACGCTTACCGTGTTGTAGCGGGCATCGAACTGCTGGCCATCGATGGAGAGGGTGAACGGGCGCCCCATCGGGCCGGCCATCTTCACGGCCGTCATGATGACGTACGGCGCGGTGTCGCCGAGCCGCTTCAGCCATCGCGGAGTCGATTGCGAAATCTCAGGGACCCAACCAGCCGAGGCTTCGAGCAGGAAGTAGCGCACCAGCTCGCCCCCGTCCTCGCCCCTCGATGTGACCTTCCCCAGGTCGACCCGGCGCTCCACTCCCGAGGCAATGGCCCGGATGGCAGCCGCGCCGCGGCCGATGCCCAGGCCCTTGGCGACATCCTTGCCAGTGCCCATGCCGATCGTCCCGAGCCGGACCCGCTCGTTGGCATCGAGCGCCATGATGCCGTTGGCGACTTCGAACACCGTCCCATCGCCACCACAGGCGACCAGGAATTCGCGACCCGCCTCCACCGCTTCTTTCGCCAGCTCCTCGCCATGGCCCCGGTGGGTCGTGAACACCATGTCGGCTTCGAGCCCGGCGCGCTCGATGGCGTCCACCAGCGCGCCGATGCGGTGCTTCGTGCGCCCTCCACCCGACATCGGGTTCACGATGAAGAGGGGCCGCGCAGCGACTTCCGGGGATATCCTGTTGCTCACAAACCCACGGTAGCGAGTGACGCCGGAAAGGTGAAGGAGCGCTGCAGTATTCCGAGCACTTCCGTGCGATGAACACCGATATCGACGTGTTCGTCGAGGGCGATGCGGCGCCGGTCGCCGCCTTCATCGAGACCCGCCTGTTGTTCGAACAGCAGGAGGCCAGGTTTTCGCGCTTCCGGCCGGAGAGCATGCTCTCGCGAATGAATCGCGGTGAGACGATCGACGACCCTTGGATGGAAACCGCCATCGAGCTGGCCATCGAAGCACACGACCAGACCCGGGGCCTCTTCAACCCGATGGTCCTCCCCGCACTCGCGCAGGCCGGGTACGACCGGAGCTTCGAGCGGATCTCCAGTGGCGCGCCGATGCGTTCCAGGGTGCCCGGTCCGGGCGACTGCCTGGCCCGGGGCACAGGCGGGTGGTCTGTGGCCGGTGGGGCGATCGACCTTGGTGGAATCGTGAAAGGATGGACCGCCGACCTGGCTGTCGATCATCTCGCCGGTCGATTCGACGGCGTCTTCGTGAACGCCGGCGGCGACATCCGCGTCGCCGGCGCCGAGGACGGCTTGCGAGGCTGGAAGGTGGAGGTCGATGGGCCGGGAGGCGGCATCACCTGGGCGGGAGTGATCGACGGCGCCGTTGCCACCTCCAGCGTGCTCAAGCGCCGCTGGACCACCGCCGGGGGCCAGGTTGCGCACCACCTGATCGACCCACGCACTGGCATGCCCGCCGAATCGCCGTTTGTGCAGGTGACGGTGCGCGCTACAACCTGCACGTGGGCCGAGGTCTGGGCGAAGGCCGTGCTCATCGGAGGTCACGAGGGCCTGGACCTCACCGCTGCCTACCGGCTCGACGTCCTCGCGCTCGCACCGGACGGCACCCGCACCACGACGGGGGACTGGTAAAGACAACTTTACCATCTCGGCGACTCCTTTCCGGCCCGGAGAGCGATGTGCTTCCCGCAATCCCATCTGCGGAGGAGCACATGAATCGACTGAGTTCACTGATCACGGCCGGCCTCACCACCGGGCTATCGGCGGCCGCCATTGGAGCGACGGCCGTGGGGCAGGGGGTCTTTGGAGTGGGCGGAACTGCCCAGGAGGCTCCCGCCACCGAAGAGGCAGTCTCAGCCGTCGAAACGCCGGCTACCAAACAGCCGACAGTGGTGCCCGAAGCCGTGGCGACACAGGTCATCTACGTCGACAAGGAACCCATCATAGTCACGCGACACGTGACCGTCCCCGGCGGAAGCTCTGGCGGGGCCCAGGCTGGTGGGGCCGCGGCGGCGCCGACTTCGGGCGGCACTGTTCAGGGCCAGCCTTCCCCCGAGAACACGCCTGCTGCCACGCCATCACCAGCGCTCCGGCCCCAGCCCCCCTCGATCCCGGCACCTCAGCCTGCACCGGCCAGCCCGCCGGTGGCGTTCGCCGCTCCGGAACCCACGCCCACCGCGGCGGCTGCCGAAGATGGCGGCGGCCTGACTGCGCGCGACAACCGCGTGGAACCGGGTGACGACAGAAGGTCCGGAGAAGACGACGACCACGACGACGACCACGACGACGAGGACCACGAGGACCACGACGAGCGCGGCGATGACGACCACGACGAGGACCACCATGACGACGACTAAGCGAGCGCCGGGTGGTCAGGTCAAGTTCGTCCTCACGCGGGTCGCCCTTGGCGCGAGTGCGGTGGCCATGTTCCTCGGCCTCTGGGGCGCCGTCGCGGCAACGGGTGAGAACGGCGAGAGCTGGGAGCCAGAGGCGGAGTGGGAACCGGCAGCGGATTCCGCGCCCCTCGTCCAGGATGGCTGGCAATGGGATGCGGAGCGGGGTGAGTGGATCCTCATCGAGGAGCCCTCGCAGGAGGCCCCTGCCTCTCCCCCGATGGTGATCGTTGAGCGCCAGCCCGTCTACTACGTCACCGAGTACATCCGCCAGGTCGCGGCGCCGCCGGTGCCACCAGCGGCGGCCCCGGGAGGCCCATCCCCGACGGCGGCCGGTGCTCCCGCCACCACGGTCGCGCCGGCCGCATCGCCCGCGGCAGGCGGCGGCTCATCACCACCGGCGGTCGAGCCTCCGATCATGGCGTTCGAGCCTGCGGGCGGAGGTACGGGCGTGGCCCCCGAGCCGGTGGCGCCTGCGCCGGCCGCCCAGCCGGTGAGCGTACCTGCCCCGGCACCGGCGCCTGCAGCCCCCGCACCAGCGCCAGCAGCGGCACCCGCCGCACCAGCGCCAGCACCCGCACCCGCCGCACCGGCACCGGCACCTGCGCCCGCGCCACCACCTCCACCAGCACCCACCGCTCCCCCGAAGCCGGCCAGTTCGGGGAAGGCATCAAAGGCTTCCTGATGGGACGCGCGCTAACCGTCTTCGGTTCAATCGCCCTGGCTGGCGCCGTTGCCGGTGGTCTGCTCGGCGGCGGCCTGGCCGCCCACGTAATGCCGGAACCCGGCGAACACGGGGCCTGGTATGCCTCACGAGCCGCGGGCATCACGTCGTACCTGTTTCTCTGGCTTGGCCTGGCCGGCGGGCTGATGATGTCCTCGGCCTGGTTCGACGGGATCATCGGGCGAGCGCGCCTGCTTGCGATCCACCAGGTCGCCTCCATCGCCGGGGTGCTGCTCGGGCTGGCACATGCACTGATCCTCATCCCGGATGGCTGGACACAATTCGGCCTGGTGGACGTGCTCGTGCCTTTTGGCTCGTATTACGAGCGAAACGATGTCGCGCTGGGGAGCATCTCCCTCTACCTCTCCGCCATCGTGTCGTTTTCCTTCTGGTTCCGAGGTGCGATTGGCACGGGGACGTGGCGCTGGGTTCACCGGTCGGCGTTCATCGCCTATGGCGCGGCACTCTGGCACGGACTCCAGGTAGGCACCGACAGCCACGAACCGTGGGGGTTGCTCCTGTACTTTGCGACGAGTCTCGCAGTGGTGTTTGCGGTCGTGGTGCGGATAACCTTCGCGAAGGCGCCCCGAAAACGCGCACCCGCTGGAGCGAGCGTTGCCTGAATTGCCCGTCTCGCCGCAACTGCTGGACGACCTGATCGAAGGACGCCTCGCGTATGCATCGCCCACGAGCGAGGCGTCCCAGCTTGTGCGGCTCGCGCGGCAGTGCGCCACGTTGCGCATCGCGGGGCCAGGCCCCGCCGCCGAGTCGCGAATGCGCTCTCGCTTCTCGGCGGCCTTGGAGGAGCACCGGCGACGACCTCATGCGTTCCTGGGGCTGGCTGGCCTGCCGCCGATGCCGGCTCTTCGGCACCGGCTCGCCGCCCTGGCGCTCACCATGGCCGTGGCGGGGAGCGCCGCGAGTTATACCACCGGAATCGGGCCTATGGACGCCATCGAGGGTGTCGTCGACCTCGCGCGCTCGCTCGTCGCCAACCTGGCTCCGGGAGGTGGCGAACCCGGCGCGGGGATCGGAGCCCCCACTGTTACTCCGGCGACGGCCACGGCGCCAGCGAGCACAGGCACTCCCACGGCGCCCGCCAGCGTGGCCGAGCCAACGGTACTGCCCCAGACCCCGCCACTGATCACGCCCCGGCCAGCGACCGAGCCCGGGAACGACGCCAGCGCCCAGCCCCCAGCCACCCCGGGCGCGCCGTCCCCGGCCGCAGCCACGCCCACACCCGCAGCCACGGCCAGCACGCCAGGCGATCCCACCGATGACCCCGAACCTCCGGAGCCGACTCTGGCACCGCCACCCGAAAACGGCGCTGCACCGGATGGACCGTTGCCCACGCCGGCCGGCACCACCACTCCACCCCCGGGCTCGACGCCCGACCCGGAGCCCACCAGCGCCCCCGACGACGATGACGGCGAACCTGATGACGACCACGACGAGGATGACGAAGATGACGAGGACGACGAGCCTCGCGAACCGGGCGACGGCGAGGAGCACGATTGACCGGCTCGGCCGCAGCTGCACTCCCCTGGCGGGTGCGGGGCTTCGCCGCAGCCCTTCGGCAGCGGGTGCCGGCGAATGAAGCCAGCACCCCGACTCCCGCGCACGGAGCGTTCATCCGGGCGATCCGCGAACGTGACCCTGATGCCTGGCGCGACCTCTTCGATCGCGAGATGCCTGCGATCTATCGATACGCCCTTTCACGACTCGGCGACGCGGGACGGGCAGAGGATGCGACGAGCGAGGTGTTCGAGGAGGCGTTCCGTAATGCTGAAGCATTCCACGATCGCGGGTTGCCGCCACGCGCCTGGCTGTTCGGCATCGCCCGGCATGTGGTGGGCTCGCACCGGCGTTCCTGGTTCCGCCGGCCAGCACAGCTCGCCATCGAGGTATTCGATGGAGCCGGCGAAGACCAGGGGTTGAGTGCGGACCGGCTGGACCTCGCACGCGCCATCGCGGAGCTCGACGCCGCGCACTGCGAGGTCATCAGCCTGCGATTCCTTCATGGCCTTTCGCTCCAGGAGACCGCGGAGGTGATTGGTGCTTCAACCGACGCCGTGAAAGGGCGGCAGGCGCGAGCCCTCGCCGCGTTACGCGAGCGCCTCTCTGAGCGTTGACTCCGTGCGCAACCAGCGCGGGGACGAAACCACAGTGACGGAGATCACCGATCGCGGAACTGGTGCGGCTACCCGCATCTCGGCACCGTTCGTCAGCACAGCCATCCCGATCGAAGCCGGCTGGCTCGATGGCAACGGCCACGTGAACATGGCCTACTACCTCGTCATTTCGGAGCGGGGCCTGGACGAGGCGTGGAGTGCCATGGGCATCGGCTGGGAGTACGCCCGCGAAACCGGCCTCTCGACGTTCGCGGCGGAAACCCACATTCGCTACTTGCGCGAGCTCCTCGCCGGGAGCGCGGTCGTCGTCACGTTCCAGGTGCTTGAAGTCGATGAAAAGCGATTGCGCGGGGTCTCCGAGATCCGCACTGCGGGCGATGGAGAGGTGGCTGCCACCATCGAGCAGGTGTGGCTCCACGTTGACCTCGCCACGCGCCGGGTAGCGGCGTGGCCCGCGCCCGTCCGCGAGCGGGTGGAAGCCTGGCGAGCGGCTCACGCCGCCTTGCCAGTACCGGTGTGGGCCGGGCGAGGCATCGCCATGCGGCGGCTCTAGTTTCGCAGGCGAGAGAGATCGGCGACGAAGAACACCGTAGGCCCTTCGCGCAGCGGACTTCCGCCAGCGCGTTCGATGGTGACCACGGCGGTCTCGTAGGTGTTCAACCCCTCGGGCACCACCGTCTCATACCGGGCGAAGCCCTCATCGTCCGGTGTGAAGGTGCCCAGGCTGTAGTACCGTCCGCCGGAATTCACCCAGATCTGGTACGTCTCGCCCGAAGGAAGCTTCTGGAGTTCGCTCGCGACAAACCACACGCGCTTCTGCTCCGAATCCCACACCAGCCGCCCGATGGCATTGCCCGATTCGTTCAGCGAGGTAACTGCCGCCACATCGGTGGTGGGCGACATGAAGGCGAGGTTGAGTTCGCGGTCGTCCTTCGAGCGCTCTTCCAGCTGGGTCGCCAGCTTCTCCTGGTCGTCCAGTTTCCGCGTGAGTGCGGCGAGCTCCACTTTCGTGGAAAGCGCCTCATCGATCTGCACCTGGAGGTCGGAGTTTTGCTGGCGCAAGTCGCCGATCTGGTTTTTCAACGAAACCATGCCGCTGAACGCGCCGGCCGCAACGATGACCGCGGCAAGCCCGGCGGCTGCCCGGCTGATGGTGAAGGCCCGGCGAAGCGGGCTCGGTCGCGTGATCCCCGCGGCCGAGAAGACCCGGCGGCGCAGTCGTGGCGATGGCCGCCGGACAGGCGACGACACCGCGAGAAGCGAGGCCAGCCGCTCGGCATCGCGCGCCATATCCCGGCAGGCCGAGCATTCGGCCAGGTGGAGCGCGATGGCGCGTTCGAGCACCGGTTCCAATGAACCGATGGCGTACTCGTCCGCCTGCTCCTGCGTGATGTGTTCGCCTGCCATGGCCGCTGGTTGTCCTATACCTTCTCTTCGAGCGCCCGGCGCAGCTTCTGCATGCCCAGGCGGATACGCGTCTTGATGGTGCCAAGCGGCTCGTGGAGGCGCGCCGCGATCTCCTGCTGCGTAAGCCCGCCGAAGTAGGCGAGCTCGAGACATAGCTTCTGCTCCCGCGGGAGCGCGGCGAGCGCCCGCCGCACGGTCGCCTGCTCCTCATGGAGTTGAGCTGAATGCAACGGGTCGATGAGCTCGGTCGAAAAGACGGGCTCGGCGGCTTCATCGGGCTCGCCAAGCGGCCCGCCTTCGCGCTTGCGGCGCCGTCCCCGGGCCCGGAGCTCATCGACGGCCCGGTTTCGGGTCACGCTCATCAACCAGCTCATGAACCGGCCGCGTTCCGCGATGAACGTTTCGGGCCGGCGCCACAGCCGCACGAAAACATCCTGCGAGGCATCTTCGGCAAGCTGGGCATCGCCGAGCACACGGAACGACGCCGAATAGACGAGGTCCACATACCGGTCGTAGAGAACGCTGAAGGCATGTTCGTCGCGGGCAACGATCGCGAGCATGAGGGCTTCATCCGGCCAGTCGACGCGAGAGGCGATTTCGGCCTCGGCGGGGCGGCTGAATTCAACCGTCCTGCCCATGTTACGTATACCAGGTGTGTCCGGATTCCCGTTCCAGGCCATAGCTACCCTCGATGGGCATGATACACCCGCCCTTTTGCCCGGCCACCGCCTTTACCTCGCCATACGAAAGGCCCCTTGCCGTTTACCGGGGACTCCCACCACATGTCGAAAACTACGAGTGACACGTCCAAACGACTAACCCCGGAGAGATACGCATGCCCGGACTGATTCGTCCCATCGGCGCTGGATTGCTCGCGCTTACGCTGCTGGCGGGCGCCGCCTGTTCCGATTCCGAACCAACCACCGCCCCCCAGAACGGGGACGCCGAGTCCACCGCCCCGGCCGCAACCGGCGAGCCGGCATCGAACACCCCAACCCAGGTCCGCCAGAGCAATGTCATGACCACCGCCGAGCTCGTGGCGTACGCCGAGCCCTCCGTGGTGCGCATCGCGACGGGCACGGGCGTGGGCACCGGCTTCGTTGTCGATGGTGATGGCTACATCCTGACCAATAACCACGTCGTCGAGAACTCGCTCACCGGGAGGATCGCGAGCAGCATCGAGGTCACGCTGAGCGATGGCGCCACCTACGACGCCACCGTCGTCGGGACCGACGCGCGCTCCGACCTCGCCCTCCTCAAGATCGACGCCTCGGGGCTGAAGGCACTCCCCTTCGCCGACCTCGACGAGGTTGTGGTCGGCCAGGATGTGGTGGCGATGGGGTACGCGCTCGACCTTGACGGGGGCGAGGGCGGAGCGTTCTCCGTCACGCGCGGCATTGTGAGCCAGAAGAACCGGGCGATCCGCGAGAACACCCAGATCCTCGGCGCCATCCAGACCGATGCCGCGATCAACCATGGCAACAGCGGCGGGCCGCTCTTGAACATGTTGGGACAGGTCGTTGGCGTGAACACGGCCATTGCCCCGAATCCTTCGACCGGGACACAGGCAGTCGGCATCGGGTTCGCGGTGGGCTCCGATGTGGCACAGGCGGTGGTGACCCAGCTCAAGGAGAACGGCCGGGTGAATCGCGGCTTCCTGAGCATCTCGGGCTTCGAAGCGCTGCGGTCGGCAAAGGCACGGGAGCTTGGCATCCCCGATGAAGGCGGCGTCGTCCTCGATGTCGTGACTCCAGGCGGCCCGGCCGCCTCCGGCGGGCTGCGCACCGGGGACGTCATCGTCCGAATCGGCGATGTCGACATCAACACCGAGGCCGACCTCGCCGTTGCACTCATCGAACACGGCTCTGGCGACACGGTGACCGTTGAGTTCTATCGAGACGGCAAGAAGGAGACCACCGAGGTTACGCTCGGCACACCGCCGAACTAGCAATCCTTCCCGTCCCGGCTGCACGAAGGCTCCCACGCCGGTGGGAGCCTTCGTTGTACTACCGGAGTACGCTGTCCCCATGCGGATCGTGTCGCTCGTCCCGAGTTTGACGGAGCTCGTGTGGGAGCTCGCGCCGGCTTCGCTGGTGGGGCGCACCCGGTTTTGCGTCGAACCGCCGGAGGTACGGACGGTGCCCGCCGTGGGCGGAACGAAAAACCCGGACATCGCCGCCATCGCCGCCCTCACACCGGACCTGGTCATCGCCAACCGGGAAGAGAACAGGCGCGAGGATGTGGAGGCGCTTCGGCTCGCAGGGCTCGACGTCCTGGTTACCGACCCCAACTCGGTCGAGGACGCCATGGGAACGATGGTCGACATCGCGGCCCGGCTCGGTATGGAAGACCGCGGATGGGAGCTTGCGCGCGATGTCGCCGTGGTGCTGCGTGAGCCCTTGCCCGCCGACCGGGCCCGCGTGTTCGTGGCGGTGTGGCACGAGCCCTTGATGGGGCTCGGGAGCGAGACGTACGGGCATGACATCCTGGTGCGGTGCGGGGCCATCAACGTGCTGGCCGATCGGCCGCGCTACCCTGAAGTCACCCGGGACGAGGTGGTCGCCCTGGGTCCGGACCTCGTACTCCTCCCCGATGAGCCGTACCCGTTCAAGGAGCAGCATGTCGCAATGTACGAGGCGATCGCGCCCGCGCGGATAGTCGATGGGAAGCTGCTATGGTGGTACGGCCCCAGGATGGCCGAGAGCATGCGCATTCTGCGGAGCTTGTTCAGCGAGGCGAGCAGGTGAAACGCAAGGCGCTCGTGCTGGGCGGCGCACTGGCCGCCGCCGGTGCCGGGGGCTGGGTGGCCTGGAAGCGCCGTGCCCCATGGCAGGCGCCCCTCCCCGAAGGGATTATCCGCGATGCCGCTGACGCCAAAGTTCACTACATCGACGAAGGCTCGGGCCCGGCGGTCATCCTCATCCACGGCTTCGCCGGCAGCACGTTCAGCTGGCGTCGCATCCTCCCTGACCTGGCACGAACGCACCGGGTCGTGGCCCTCGACCTGCCCGGCTTCGGCTTCAGCGACCGCGACCCCGCACTGGATTACGGCCAGGCCGCACAGGCCGAACGCGTGGTCGCCCTGATGGACCTGCTCGGCATCCAGCGGGCGACGCTCATCGGACACTCGATGGGAGGTGCCATCGCCGAGCGGGTCGCGGCCGGCAACCCCGGCCGGGTGGAGCGCCTGGTGCTCGTGGCGGCGGTCAATGCCGGAGAGGCGCCGGGGGCTCGCCGACGGGGCATGGCTGCCGGGCCGATGTTCGCCCTCATGGGCGTCGCGCAACGCTCTCCCTCGGCCATGTACGCGCTCGGCCGGCGCGCACTCGCCCGCATGGTCCACGACCGCGCCTACGCGACCGAAGAGGTGATGCGCGGGTACATCGATCCCTTGCTGCTCCCGGGCACCGTCGCCGCCGTGCGCAAGATGGCCGCCGCAAGCCGAGACGAGACGCCGGTGAACCTCGCCGCGATCACGGCGCCCACGCTGGTCCTGAGCGGCGCAAGCGACACCGCCATCCCGCCGGAGCGGGGCGAGGCGCTCGCGGCGGCCATCCCCGGCGCCCGCCACGCCGCCATCCCGGAAGCTGGCCACCTGGTGGCCGAAGAGCGTCCCGAGGCGTTCCTCGAGGAGGTCCTCGCGTTCCTCCATGAGCCCGTCACGGCCTGATGGCGCCAGCACTCCACGTGGTCCCGGCCGCTGAATTTGGGAGGGCATCCGCCGCGGTAGTGCTGTCCCTCGCCGCCGGCTTCGAGCGCCCGGTCATCGGCCTGCCGACCGGGTCGACGCCCCTCGGGCTTTACCGGGAGCTCAGCGAGCTTGTCAGTCGAGGGGAGCTCGACGTCTCTTTGTGGCGCCCCGTCGCAATCGACGAGTACGTGGGGCCGCGCGAGCATCCGTGTTCGAACCGCAGCTACTTCGTGCGGCACTGGGATGCGATCCCGGGCGCACCTGCGGTCGAACAGTTCGAACCGCAATCAAGCGACCCGTACGGGGAAGCGTCCTCCTTCGCCGCCAGGCTCGCCGCCGCCGGCGGGCTCGATGTTGCTGTGCTTGGCATCGGGATCAACGGCCATGTCGCGTTCAACGAACCGGGCAGCAGAGCGGACAGCGGCGCCCGACCCGTGAGCCTGCACGAGGAGTCCCGCCGGAGCGCGGCTGCCTGCTGGGGAGCCGACACCCCGGAGCGTGGCCTGACCCTTGGCATGGCCGAACTGCTAGCCGCCCGCTGCGTCGTACTGCTCGCCAATGGCCACGCGAAGGCCGGCGTCATCGCCCGCGCCCTGCGTAGCCCGGTCTCCTCCGAATGCCCGGCGTCCTTCCTGCAACGACACGACCACCTGGAGGTGGTGCTCGATGAGCAGGCGGCCTCCGGGCTCTAAGCAGGCCACGGTACGCACCCATCACGGCCATCGCGTATCGTTTCAGCGATGATGGTGCCCCCGGAGGCGAATGACGATCCCTCGCACCACGCCCGCACCCTCCGCCAGGCGGGGCTCGGCCCCCTTGTGGTGCTGTTCATCCTCAACGCCGTCGACGAATTCGACCGCGCCGTGCTCGCGGTGTCGCTCGACCGCATCCGGGAGGACTTCGAGCTCTCCGACGCGACGGTGGGGCTGCTGCCGCTCGCGGTCGTGCTCATCACGGGCTTGCTTTCGCTGCCGGCGGGCAACTGGGCGGATAGCTGGAGCCGCCGATACATCCTCTCGATCGGAGCGGTGGTCTGGGGCTTTGCCGGCCTGGCGGCGGCCGCGGCCCAGAATTTCGTCCAGCTCTTCCTGACGCGCGCCCTGCTTGGCGCGGGCCAGGGCACGATCGGGCCAACGCATGGCAGCCTCATCTCCGACTACTACCCGATCCGCCTGAGGGGCCGGGCCCTGGGGTACCACCGCTCGGCCAACCCGCTCGGCCAGGTTCTCGGCGCGGTGATCGGCGGGGCAATCATCGCCGCGGCGAGCTGGCGCTGGGCCTTCCTTGCGGCCGCCATCCCGGGGTTGTTGATGGGCCTTTACGCGCTGCGCCTGCGCGAGCCCGCGCGCGGCGAGGCCGACCTGAAAGATGCAGCGGTCGATAATCCAATGCTCAAACAGTTCCTCGCCGATCCAGAGGATAAGTGGGGCTTTCGCCGCAGCCTCGGCACCATCGCGCGCAACAGGACATTGCGCTACCTCATCCTCACCAACGCCGCGTTCGGGTTCATGCTCTCAGGCGTCGTGTTCTGGATTCCCGCGTTCTACGAGCGGCGTTACGGCTTCAGCGCGCAGGAAGCGAGCTACGCGCTCGCGGGCCTGGCCCTCTGCGCGTTCATCGGCACGTGGTACGGTGGCCCGCTGGCCGACCGCTGGCTGAATCGCGGCATGACCTTCCTGGCGCGCATGGGCCTTGTCGCCACCATCGTGCTGACGGTCACCTGGACGATCGGGTTCGCCATCCAGGGCGCTGCCGTTTCGCTGTTCTTCCTGCTGGCGGGCGCCTTCGTCACATCGCTGGGCATTCCCGGGCTCATCAATATCATCGCCGCGGCGTCGCCGCCGCACATCCGCGCCCAGGCGTTCGCCGCGTTTGGGCTTGCCCTGGCAGTGCTCGGAGGAGCGCTCGCTCCGGTGGTGGTAGGCGTCGTCTCCGAGCTCTTCCAGGCGCAGTTCGATGCCACCGAGGGCGAGGGCCTGCGCTACGGCATGGTCCTGGCCACCGTCGTCGCCGGGTCGGTTGGCGCGGTGTTGATGTGGCGAGCGACACACTACGCTGCGGCCGACGTGCAGCGCGTGCTTGGCGAGTTCATCGCGAAGCAGGCAGAACGAGCGAGCCGGGCCGCGGAGGCCGCCGGGGGCGGGAACTGAGACACCAGGCCCAGCGCTTTTCCGTCGGAAAGGGACCGGTATAGTCCGGCCATCGCTGCATATCCGAGGTGCCCCCATGGATCCCCAGGTCGAAGCATTGCTCCAGATGATGGCCGCGCAGGCCCAGGCGACCGGCGCCCCACAGATGTGGGACTTGCCCGCCGACGTCGCCCGTGCGAACGCCGAAGTGTCGTTCGCCGCCTTCAACCAGCCAATGCCGGACTCCATCGCAATCGCCGACAGGTCGATCCCGGGGCCGGCTGGGGAGATCCCGGTGAAGGTGTTCACCCCGCAGGGTGATGGCCCCTTTCCACTCCTGGTGTTCCTCCACGGGGGCGGCTGGGTGATCTTCTCTCCGGCGACGCACGCGAAATTGTGCGCCGAGCTCGCGGAGGGCGCCGGCGTTGTTGTCGTGAGCGTGCATTACCGCCTCGCTCCCGAGCATCCGGCCCCCGCGCCGCTCGATGACTGCGTGGCGGCAATCCGCTGGGCGGTTGCAAACGCCGGAGAGCTGAACGCCGATGGATCCCGGTTCGCAGTCGGTGGAGATAGCGCGGGCGCCAACCTGACCGCGGCCGCCATGCTCCGTCTTCGCGATGAGGGCGGTCCGGCGGCGCGGCTGCAGCTGCTGCTCTACGGCGCCTTCACCATCGACAACGACCTGCCCTCTGTCATCGAAAACGGCGAGGGCAAGATCCTCACCCGGAAGTCGATGGAGTGGTTCTACAGCCACTACCTTTCCGGCGGAGCGAGTGTGGACGACCCGTACATCGCCCCGATCAAGGGCGACCTGCGCGGGCTGCCGCCAGCACGGCTCATTGTCGGCACGCTCGACCCACTGCTCGACGACTCGAAGCTCTTCGCAAAGGCGCTGGAGGCGGCGGGGGTACCGGCCAGGCTGAGCGTCTACCAGGATCAGCCGCACGTCTTCATGCAGCTTTCGGCAATCCTCGACGGGGGCAAGCGCGGAGTCGCCGAGGCCTGCCAAGCCCTGCGCGAGGCGCTGACCTAGTTCAGGCGGCCACGACCGGGGCCGCAGCCGGCTCGGGCACGGGGTGGGGCACATACGCCCGCCGCCACAACAGGTAGAGCCCCGGCATCACCACCGCGAAGAACACGGTTACGAACGCGAACGCCGCCTGGATCGACACGTCATCCGTGATAAACCCGATGATGGGCTCGAAGAAGGCGAGCTCAACGCTGAGGACCAGCGCCGACATACTGAGTACCGTCGCGCGACGGTCGCTCGGGGTCTGTTCGTTGATGTAGCTATCCATGGTTGGCCGGACGAGGCCCTGGATGAGCGCCGGCAGCGCGAAGAAGGCGAAGGCCGGCTGCACATCGAACGCCGCGAGGCCGAGAAAGGCGGCAATCATCCCAGCGCAGGCGGCGGCGATGATCTTCGGGCGCCCTGCGCTGGCAACCACCCGGTAGGCGACGATTGCAGCGATCACCGCGAAGATGCGGAGCGGCGCCTGGTAGACGCCATAGAGCCCTGTCGCGACCTCGTGCTTGATGAGGAACGGCTGGACGAGCACCACAGGGGCGAAGGCGGCCATCATGATCACCGAGCTCATGAGCACCGAGTAGCGCACCTGGGGCGTGTGCCATGCGTAGGCGATGCCACTGCGCAGGTGTTCGAGGTAGCGGCGCGATTCGTGTTGGACGTGGGGCTCGATCATGGCCATGGCAACGAAGAACGCGAGGACGGGCCCGATGAAGCTCACCTGCACCGTGAACGCGAGGCTGGTGAGCGTGGCAAGCAGACCGCCAAGGATGACGCCGCTGGTACTGGCCGTGATCGAGACGGCGAACCCGCGCCCGGCGATCTTCGAGAACGTCGACTCCAGGCCCGCCTGCTTCAGCGAGTCGTATACGAGCGCCTGGTCTGCACCGCTGCGGCAGGCGCCAGCCACCGCCCAGAGCATGTAGTCGGCGAAGAGCATCCAGTAGTTGGTGGTGAACCCGAATCCGAGAATGGTAAGCGCGTAGACCGCGGCGCCCAGGGCGAGCACACGGCTATGTCCCACGCGGTCGGCCAGCGCACCGAACGGCGCTTCCAGGCTGGCCATCACCAGCCAGAAGGGCATATCCATGAGGAGGATGTACTTGAGTTCGAGCTCGCGGACCGCGGTCAGGTACTTGATCCAGATGCCGATCCAGAACCCGAACTCCATGAGGAACAGGAACGCGTAGTACAGACGCGTGTTGCGGTGGGCGACGGCTACGTAGTCCCGCGGCATGAGCGGGTAGCGTAGGACATCACCCGTTTGGCGCCATCAGGGCGCCGGAGCCAGCGGTGTGAAACAGCGCACACGGCAAAGCCAGGCCGGTGCACGGCCTGGCTTGCCGCGTACGGGTAGAACCCGGTTAGACGCTGGGTATCCAGTTGAACAGGCCGGCGCCAATCGGGGCATCCGGGAAGTCGTTCGAGGTCGCCACGATGCCGAGGACCAGGACCATCACGGTGAGCCCCACGGTGTTCGCGATGACCACCTGCGTCGAGTCAGCGTTCGTGACCGATTGGACGGCATAGATGGACATCACGAAGACGAGCACCAGCGGCACGATGGCGAACACCGGGTGCAGCACCGGGATGAACATCAGGAGTGACAGGGCGAGCGGAAATGCGGCATAGCCCATGGTGCGGAAGAGCGACTGGAGGTCGGCCGAAGCCTTGTAGACCTGCACGAGCACGACGTAGGCGAGGAGCACCCAGATCGCGTACATGGCAGCCAGGAACACGCTGCCCAGGATGAAGGTGTTCAGGAACAGGCTATCGGGCGAGTAGTCAAAATTGAACTGCCACCAGAGGAACGAGCCGAGGCCGGCCAGGAGTGCGCTCACGCCCGCCACGATGAGCGCCGGGATGAGTTCGGCGGGGTCGTCCCGTACCTCGTCGAACACCGATGTGTCCAGCTTCGCGAGCCGGACGATGCGGTTGATGATCACGTTCGGGTCCATGCTGCCTCCTGCATGCGTACGCGGGCGTGGTGAGCCTGCTCACCTGGACGGGTATGCCCCGCGGGTCGGCGGAACTATAGCACGCAATGCAAGAATGAGTGAACCGCCTATGCACGTGATCGATTAAAGCGGCCGTTTTGCCGGGACTCCTGGCCGCCGCGGGTACCTCGCCGGCGCCGGCGCCGTCTTTTCTATCACAACGACAACTCCCGTGCCGCTGATCTGGCTCCGCATGGGGACCGTCGCCCGGTGCTCGCAACCGAGCTCAGCCAGCGCCCGCCCTGCCATTTCGACTTCCACCGCTGCCGAGCTTCCCTTGGGCAGTGCCAGCCAGCCCCCGCGCCGGGCGAGCGGCGCCGTGTACTCGATGAGCTCGCGCAGCTCGGCGACGGCCCGTGCGGTGACCAGGTCGAAGCGCTCCCGGAGCTCGCCGCGGCCCGCATCCTCCGCCCGTGCCGCCACCACGGTAACGTTGCCCAGTCCGAGGAGGGCGGCCATCGACTCGAGCAGCCGGGCACGCTTCTGGAGCGGCTCCACCAGCGTCACCGGCAGCTCAGGCATCACCGCCGCCATCACCAGGCCGGGGAATCCACCGCCACTGCCCACGTCAGCCACGGCTTGCGGCTCGGGGCTGACGCTGAGCGCGATGCGCAGCGTCTCGAGGCTCTCCGCGTACTGCCGGCGGACCACATCCGGCCCGGTCACCGCCGTGACGCGGGTGTGCGCCGCGGCCTCCTCGATGAGCTCTGCATGGCGCTGAAGCCGCGGCAGCCAGAGGTCTGGCCCCGGGAACAGCGGAAAGATCTGAGGCAGGTCGTCCCAGGAAAAGGTCACTCGAAAGTCCGGCGCACGATCGCGGGAACGATGGTACAGTGGAACGATGACAGACAACTCCCGGGGTGCACCCGCGGTGCAGATCACCCTCGGCGATGCCCTCAACGACTACCTCTCCTCTCTCAAGCCCGACCAGCGCCACGAATACGAAGGCTTCGTGCGCAAGTACGTTGAGTACGCCGGCCCCCAGATGGCGGTGGCCGACCTCACCGGGAGCCGCGTCGAAAGCTACGCGGAGTTCAGCATCAAGCACACCGACCCCAACGCCGACAAGCGCGTCGCGGCGTTGAAGTCGTGGTTCCAGTACCTGAAGAAGAAGAACTACGCGAGCCAGAACTTCGGCATCCACATCCGGATTCGCAAGCCCGCGAACTCGCGTGCCGGCAACCGCGCGGCCGCGGTCCGCATCGAAGAGCCGCCGCTGGAGATGACGGCCGAGGGCATCGAAGACCTGAAGCGTGAACTCGCCGACATCGAGGGCAAAATCCCGGACCTCATCCAGGCGATCGAGCAGGCACGGTCGGATGGCGACCTTCGCGAAAATGCCCCCTACCATGCCGCTCGCGAAGCCCTTGCCTTCACCGACAACCGCAAGAAGCACATCGAGACCGCGCTGAAGCGCGCTGTGGTGGTCGATCGGTCCCAGAAGGAAGAGAACCTCACGTCCGTCGGTTCCACCGTGACCGTGACCTATCTCGACAAGAACCTGCAGATCACCTACCAGCTTGTCGGCGCGCGTGAAGCGAATGCCTCGGAGCGGAAGATCTCGGTTGAATCGCCCGTCGGCAAGGTGCTGCTCGGCAAGCGCGTCGGCGAGGAAGTCGAAGTCACCGCTCCACAAGGGGTCATGCGCTACCGGATCGACGCTATCCGGCACTGAGAATTTGAGAGCAGAGTGTGCAGCGGCGGCTCACCTGCCGTAGTTAGCGGTAGAGGAGCCATGGCCCGGCGGGCTACCGCGGCGGCAATCGAGGGGCGCCGGCATACCCGGCACGGGATTTCCCGGATACGGCGCACAGACACGTCCAGCCATACTCCTCCGCGATAGGAGGATAGCCATGCTGGTCATCGGCGACGTGAAGTGCTTGCATTGCGGGTTCATCAGCGGGCGCTGGGTGGGGCCCAAGGGCTCGCCGCTCACCGGGTCGGGGCTCAAGACGCCCACCGGAGACCGGGCTGTGGGCCGCGACGAGGTGATTCGCTGCGGCCGTTGCGAAGGTCCGGTCTTCCTCGATGACGCGAACATGGTGACCAACTCCTACCGGCTGCGGCGGATCCAGCGGATGCGCGAGCAGCTTGCCGCACTTGACGGCCGGGACGATAGGGCGGCATAGGCGATCGCCGGAGAACCTCAGCAGCAGTCGTCCTTGTAGCCGCAGCGCCGGCAGACCGCGAGGCGCGATCCCTTGATGTCGGCGAGTACGCCTCCACAGCGCACGCATCGTTGAAGCGGAAGTTCCAGGGCACCCATTGGAGTGCATTGCGCCATGGCCGCGGCCGAGAGTCAAGCAAAGGCTAAACCGCTTGACACCATTAGCAATTAATCCTAGATTCGGACACGTCGAGCAGCCCGGCGGATTCGCCTCCAGGGCAGACCATGTCGTCACCGAGTCGCTCACCCCGCCTCGTGAACGGAAGGCCCCCGCTCCATCGGGGGCCTTCTCCGTCTGCGGCCATAGGCCATACGCATGCGATCATCGAAACTACCCGTGTCTTGACCCGAGAGGAGTGCCAAATCGTGCACGCTCGGCCACACTGGACGAGAACAAACATTCGCTCCGGGTCCGCGGAGCGGGGGAGCTTTTTCGGAAATGGCACTCTGGAACCTGCGGCGCACCTGGCTCCTGGGCGCGTCGGTGGCGGTAATCGCACTTCTGGCGGTCGCCTGCGGAGGTGGGGACGATGACGACAGCGGCCCGAAGGGAGTTGCCGATGGCAGCGACCCCGAGATACCTGCGGGCGCTCCGTTTGTCGACCAGGACAACCTGAAGTTCATTCCTACCGAACTCACCGTGAAGGCGGGCGAGAAGGTCTACTTCAAGAACAGCGAAACCGCCCTCCACACCGTCACCATCAACGGCGTCGACGAATCGGGAAACATGAAGAAAAACGACATCTTCATCTGGGAATTCCCCTCGGCCGGCGAATACAAGATCACCTGCGAATACCACCCGCAGATGAAGGCGACCATCACCGTCACCGAGTAACCGCTAGGGGCTCTTGAGGTCCGTGGCCGGCCCCAACCGCACAAGCACGTCGACCCCCTCCGCAACCAGCCCTTCTGGCGGGTTCAGGAGCCGGAGGTCGAACAGCGCCGTGAGCTTGCTCGCCGTGTACGTCTTTTCCGTGAGGTCGAAGATCCCAGGCTCTCCCGGGGCTTCGGCCTTTCGCAGCTGGATGAACTCGCGGGGCACCCCGTAGGTCTCCAGGTGCGCGAGCGCCTGGCGGGCGGCCTCCTCCTGCCCCTCCGGATACTCAATCACGATCGCGGGCGCCTCGTCGCGCAGCCCGGGGTCGGCGAAGAACCGGTCGATGATCGTGTAGATCTCGTCGCGGTTGGGCAGCAGGATGAGCTGCCCGTCCTCGGCGATGCCGCCGTAGAGCGCCGGGGCCAGCGAGAACGTCTCGATCGTCTCCAGGTCCATCTGCCTGGCGAGGAGGGCGAACCCGGGGACCTGCGCCGTCTGCACATCAGTCCGGAACGAGCTGCGGTAGGCCTCCCAGAGCTCCGGGATTTTCGCCAGGTACCCGAGACTTACCGACTTGTCGGCCACCGCCCGGATCACGATCTGCTGGCGCTCGATGCGCTTGATGTCGCCATCGACGCGGACGCGCGAATACCCAAGGGCCTGAGACCCGTCCATGTGCTGCGGCCCCGCCTTCACCGTGTTATCCGGGAACACGTCGAGGACGTCGGTGCCGAAGTCCGAAATGTCCTCCGGCACCACCAGGTCGATGCCACCCAGGGCATCGATCAGCTGGACGAAGCCCACCCAGTCGATAACCACGTAATGGTGGATGTCGAGGTTGAAATTGTGCTCAACGGCAGCGACCGCCGCCGCTGCCCCACCCCCCGGGTACTTGTAGAACTGCCCATAGGAATAGGCGGCATTGATCTTGTTCTCCGCCCAGACGCCCGGTTCGTTGCCATAGGGGATTTCGGCCCACGTATCGCGCGGGATGGCGAGCAGCTGGAGCCGGCCGGCATGCCGGTCGATGCTGGCGACGAACATCGTGTCGCTGCGGAACGATGACTCCTCCGGTTCCCAGGGCCGCCGGTCGAGCCCCAGGACCAGGATGTTCAGCCGTGCGTCCGGCGTCCACGGAGTGGGCCCGGTGGTCGAGACCCCGGGAAGCGACACGCTGACGCCGATGTTCGTCCCCGGCACATACGCCGGCACCGCGGGCACACTGACCTCGTTTCCCGGGAAGAGGAAGTGGTCGATGCGCATGTAGGTGTAGAGCGACAGGTAGACGGCGCCCAGGGTGGCGACAATAATTGCCGCCACCTGCACGGGGCGCCGGGTGATGCGTGCCCGCACGTGGGGTACCTCGCCCCGGCGTTTTCCGAACGGTAGGCTCGCCGCTCAATCTGCGTCAAGGAAGCGGGTAAAGCACTTGCCGCCACCTTTGCTCTTTCGTTCCGGAGTGCTCGCCCTTCCTTCGGGCCCCGCACGGGCTGACCTCCTGTGCGAGGGCGCCCGCATCGTGGCGATTGGCCCCGATCTCGATGCACCCGGCGCCCGGGTGATCGATGCCGGCGGTCTCACCGTGGGGCCCGGTTTCATCGATATCCACGTCCACGGCGGCGGCCGACATTCGTTCTTCACGAAGGATCATCAGCGCATCGAGGCTTATGCCGCGTGGGCCCCGCGCAACGGCGTGACATCGTTCCTGGTGAGCACGGTCGGCACCGACCCTGGCGACACGGCCGCCATCCTTTCCGCCCTCGCACCCACGATCGGTTCGACCGCCGGCGCCGAGGCCCTTGGCTTCCACCTCGAAGGCCCGTTCATCAACCCGGCCCGTCACGGAGCCTTTCCTCCGGCGATGCTGCGCGCGCCATCAGTGGCGGAGTGGGAGCGATTCCAGGCAGCGGCCGGCGGGGCCATCCGCCAGGTGACCCTGGCGCCCGAGCTCCCGGGCGCACTCGACGTGGTCCGCGCAATCACCGGCTCGGGCGCGGTGGCGGCCATGGGTCACACCGATGCGACCCTCGACGAAGCCGAGGCGGGATTT
This sequence comes from uncultured Anaerolineaceae bacterium, assembly GCA_964507025.1. Taxonomy (GTDB): domain Bacteria; phylum Chloroflexota; class Dehalococcoidia; order Tepidiformales; family Tepidiformaceae; genus Amarobacter. Next base: position 214,092 of record CAZDOK010000003.1, on the reverse strand, counting down.
GCAGCCGGAATCCGGCACGTGACCCACCTCTACAACGCCATGCGGCCAATCCACCAGCGCGAGGGTGGGCCCGTGGTCGCCGCGTTCATGGACCAGCATGCGACGTGCGAGCTCATCTGCGACGGAGCCCATGTGAGCCCGGCACTCCTCCGGCTGGCCTACGTGGTGCTGGGTGCCGAGCGCTCGGTCGTCGTGACCGACAACCTTCATCTCGCGGGATTGGACGCCACAAGCGGCCGTTTCGCTGGCGAAGAGGTAACCGTGAGCGGCGCCAAGGCCGCGAAGGCTGATGGCACCATCGTCGGGAGCGTGGCGACCATGGACCAGCACTTCCGCAACACGATGGACTTCCTCCGCATCGATCTCACCACGGCTTTTCAGCTCTGCGCGGCGAATCCGGCGCGAGTCATCGGGGTCGAAGCGCGGAAAGGAAGGCTCGAACCGGGGCTCGACGCCGACCTGGTCGTGCTCGACGGCGACAGGCGCGTGCGCATGACGGTATGCCGCGGGCAGGTCGCCTTCGAAGGCCGTTAGGCGAGCGGCGCGCCGCGAAACTCGACGACCGCGAACCCGCGCACACTGGGCTGGCCATCCTCGTTGATGATCGCCAGTTCGAGATCGGCCCTTCGCGCGCCATTCTCTTCATACACGCGGGCCACGCGGCCAACGATGTCGATGGGGCGGTTCGTGAGGTCCGGGCGGCGGTGGGCGGCGCGTACGTGGCACACCCAGCCGGCATCACCGAGCCACTCATCGACGGCGCGATACAGCAGGCCAACCTTTAGTGGCCCGGGCACCAGCGTCCCCGGCATGCCGTGCGCCTTCGCAACTTCGACATCGTAGAAGAAGCCCGGGAAGGCCCACTGGAGCGCGCAATAGCGGATGACCTGCCCGAGGCCGGGCTGGAGGTGAAGGACGGGGAGCTCATCGCCCTCCCTCACCTTGGCGGGATCGAGCGTCATGCCTCACCGCCATCGCGCGCTTCGGCCGCCGAGTACTGGGTCATCGTGTTGCCGCTCCGGGCCACCGCCGCGCCTGCGGCATCCTTGAACGTCACCTGGGTGCGGAAATCGATGCTGTAGCCAAAGCGCCCACCGAATCGCTCGGTGATGCCGACCACCGAGTAGACGGCTTCGAGCTCCTCTCCCATGCGCAGGGGGCGCTCGAACTGCCACTCGTTGCTGATGAGCAGCGAATTCGGCAGGAGCACAGGCATCGCGGGGGAGTCGGCCTCGGGGTCGAGTGCCGCGATGACATACCCGGGGACGGCCTCCCCGGTGGCTGGAGCGGACGCCGGGATGCGGCCGGTATACACCTCGAGGGCCCGGCGATACAGCTTCGGCGTCACCTGTACCCTCCCGAGTGCGGTCTCCTTCCCCACGAGGGCCCGCACCTCATCGGTGAGCAGCGATTCTTCAGGCATGGGGCAAGCCTACCCGCGTCGCGCGGCGAGCCTCAACCGCCGTCGCGTTTGTTACACTGACATGGATGATTTACCTCGACCACGCCGCCACGACGCAGCTCCGGCCCGAGGCTCGCGACGCAATGCTTCCCTTCCTGGGCGACCGCTTCGGGAACCCGAGCGGCCTGTACCGCGTCGGGCGCGAGGCCCAGCAGGCGGTGGATGCCGCCCGCCGTACCGTTGCCGAATGCCTGGGGGCCCGCCCGTCCGAGGTCCTCTTCACCAGCGGTGGCACCGAGAGCATCAACGCGGCGATGCTCGGCATCGCCTACGCCATGCGCCGGGCCGGCGCCGGCAATCACGTCATCACGTCCGCGATCGAACACCACGCGGGCCTCCACGTCGCACAACACCTGGAAGAGCTCGGATTCGACGTCACGACCATCGGTTGCGACGCCGATGGGAAGGTCAACATCGACGAGTTCGTGCGGGCGCTGCGCCCCGGCACCGTGCTGGCGAGCGTGATGCTGGCGAACAACGAAGTGGGCACGATCCAGCCGATCATCGAGCTCGCGGGCATCCTGCGGGAGTTCGCGGACCGGGCCGGCCACCGTGTCGCCCTCCACACCGATGCCGTCCAGGCGCCAGGGTGGATGCAGCTGGACGTCGAGGAACTCGGCATCGATGCGCTCAGCCTCTCTTCGCATAAGTTCGGAGGGCCGAAAGGGAGCGGAGTGCTCTTCTTGCGCCGGGCCACTCCGTTCCGGCCCCTGATCCACGGCGGCGGCCAGGAGATGCAGAAGCGCGCCGGCACCGAGAACGTCGCCGGCATTGTGGGCACGGCGACCGCCCTGCGGCTTGCCGCTGAAGGGCACGCGGAGCGCTCCGCCCGCGTCCGGGCACTGCGCGACCGGCTGCGCGAAGGCATCCTGGCCACCGTGCCCGACACGCAGGTGAATGGCTGCCAGGTCGATTGCGTGCCAAACAACCTGAACATTTCGTTTGGCGGCATCGAGAGCGATGTACTGGTCAGGCTGCTCGATGAACGCCGTATCGCTGTCAGTTCGGGGAGCGCCTGTTCGAACTCCACCTGGGAACCTTCGCATGTGCTGATGGCGATGGGCGTGCCCATCCGCAGGGCCGTCGGGAGCGTGCGCTTCTCCCTCGGCACAACGACCACGGAACCCGAGATCGAGGAAGTGCTTCGCATGCTCCCCGGCGAGGTGGCGGCCGCTCGCGCGGGCGCCACCTCCACCGCCTCGTGATGCCCGTACCCGGCAATCAGTCCCGGCTCATGTACAATCCCCCGCACCGCTCCAATCGGGGGTTCCTCCATGCTCGTGCACGATGTCCTCGCCCACGCTGTCAAGCTCTATCCGGACAAGGTCGCGCTGATAGATGGCGACGTGCGCTACACCTACCGCCAGGCCAGCGAACGCGTGCACCGGCTCGCCGCCGGGCTGCTCGCGCTCGGCTTGAAGCCGGGCGACAACATCGGGATCCTCGCGAACAACTCACACCGCTACTGGGAAACGTACTTCGCGGCCAGCGTCGCGGGCACGCCACTGGCCCCGCTGAACATCCGGCTTGCTGCCGATGAGCTCGAGTTCATCCTCAACGACGGCGAGATCAAGGCGCTGTTGCTCGGGCCGGAATTCGCCGCGCTCTATCAGCAGTTCAAGGACAAGACGCCAGGCATCAAGCACGTGATCATCCTGAACGGCGAGCTCGCCGGCGCAGCCGACTACGAACAACTCATCGCCGCGAACGACCCACTGCCACGCTCAGCCCGGGAGTGGAGCGAGAACGACATGTTCAATCTCTGCTACACGGGGGGAACCACCGGATTGCCAAAGGGCGTAATGCTCAGCCAGCGCAACGTGGTTTCCAACGCGCAACACGCCATCCTCACCTTCGGGTTCGGCGAGCGGGACACCTGGCTGCACGTCGCGCCGATGTTCCACCTGGCCGACGCCTGGGCGTGCTACGCCATCACGATGGTTGGCGGCACCCACACGTTCCTCTCGGCGTTCGCGCCCCAGGCCTGCCTCGAGGTCATCGAGCATACGAAGGTCACGAAGACCATCCTCGTACCGACGATGATCAACTTCCTGGTCAACTTCCCGGGGCTCGCGAACTACGACACGTCGAGCCTGGACCTGATGCTCTTCGGCGCATCGCCGATGCCAGTGGACCGATTGATGGCCGCGAAGAACGCGCTCGGCGCCAAGTTCTGCCAGGCCTATGGCATGACCGAGACCTCCCCCCTGCTCACGGCGATGAAGCTCGACTGGACGAAGTACGAGGGCAGCGAGGCCGAGATCGCGCGGCTCGCGAGCTGTGGCCGCCAGGTCTCGGGGGTCGATGTCCGCGTGGTCAACCAGGAGACCGGCGAAGATGTGAAGCCGGACGAGGTCGGCGAAATCATCGCGCGCGGACCGAATGTCATGCTCGGCTACTGGAACCGGCCCCAGGAGACCGCCGAGGCGCTGCGCGGCGGGTACATGCACACCGGCGACCTCGCCACCATCGACCAGCAGAACTTCATCTTCATCGTCGACCGGGCCAAGGACATGATCATCTCCGGCGGCGAAAACGTGTACTCCACCGAAGTCGAGAACGCGCTCTACGACCACCCGGATGTGCTCGAGGCGGCAGTGATCGGAATCCCCGACGACCAGTGGGGCGAGGCCGTCCTGGCTGTGGTGGTTCCAAAGGAAGGGAAGGCGCCCACCGAACACGACATCATCGAGCACTGCCGGAAGCTCATCGCCGGCTACAAGTGCCCGAAGAAGGTCGTGTTCCTGGACACGCCCCTGCCGAAGAGCGGCCCGGGGAAAATCCTGAAGACCGAGCTCCGGAAGCCGTACTGGGCGGACCAGGAACGCCAGGTTCACTAGCGCTCCTCTCGCCGCCGTCGCTCTCTCCGCGGCCACCGCCGCCGACTGACCCATAGGCCACCCCGCTCTACACTCGATGAGTGAACGTCGAGGCGTTGCCCTACACCCTCCTCCTCATCCTCGTTGAACTCGCCATCGGAAGCCTCTGGATCACGCTCGGGAGCGACTTGCGCGGCGGGGTGACCCGTGGGTTTGTGATGACGATGGCCCTCTGCATCGCCATCACCGCCGGATTGGCCTACTGGACTGCCGGCGCGATGGACCTGGGCAGCGAGGTGGACGGCTACCGGATCGATACGGGCACCTTTCCGGAGATGAGGCGTTCGCTCATGGTGGTGATCGTCACGAGCACCGCCTACATGTTTTGCGTGTTCATGGGCTGGGACCCGGTCGGCCGCCTGTTCGGGATCGCCGGTTCGATCGCGGGTGCGATCACGATCGTCCTCCTGGCCATCATGCTCACGCCACCCACATGGGGTTTCCCCGCGGCGCTCATCGGACTCATCGGCGGGACACTAGCCCTCGGCGCCGTCTCGGTCGCGATGGTCTGGGGACACTGGTACCTGACCGAGGGTGCGCTTCCAGCGTGGCCGTTGCGCGACCTGGCGGTAGTGCTGCTGGCGGCACTCGGGTTCCAGGTGGTGGTGCTCGCGGTGAATCTGGCCGTGCCCGTGCGCGACACGCCCACCCCGGCGAACCCGGTCGATGTCGGCATCTTCGCCAACCCGGCGCTCTACCTGCGCATCGCCGTGGGTCTCGTCTTCCCCATCATCCTCGGGGTGCTGTCGTTCAAGACTACCCAGATCAAGGCGATGCAGAGCGCGACAGGGCTCCTGTACATCGCCATGGGCGCCGTCTTCGTCGGCGAGGTCCTCGCGAAAGGGCTCATGTTCCTGACAGGCCGGCCTGTTTAGTACACGGCCTGCCACGGTTTCCACGGTGATTCCGCCTGCCACTCGATCCAGCGGCCGTGCGGGTTCGCCAGCGACGACAGCCGGTACTCGCCCGCCCCGTCGCGCACGCGCAGGACCCACACGCTTGTGTCCCCAACGCGCGGCGACCCCGGCACAATGAAGCCGGAGAAGCCCATCACGACCAGGTGCAGCTCACGCTCGCAGGAAAGCGCGAGCAGCGCTGCGCGCAGGCCATCCAGCATGTCGTTCGAAAACTGATTCAGGACGAATGTGGCGAAGAGGCAGAGTGCCGTCTGCTCCGGCGCTTCCCTGACCAGCACGGGCAGGTACTCGAGAAGGTCGCCCTGGATGAGGCGGGGCGGTTCCCGGCGGACCACATCGATTGCCGCGTTCAGCAGCGCGAGACGGTCCGTGTGTTCCGGCCAGAGGAGGGCCCGGAGCCAGGCGACGTCGGCGTCGTTCCTGATATCAAGCGGGTTGATGTCGATGCCCACCCGCCAGGCGACCTCGGGGATCACGACGTGCGGGGGGGCACCCCGCGGTTCCGAATCAAGCACGATCGGCGACCCCGGGTCGCCGATACTTCGGGCGCCATAGCGGTACTGGTATCGGTCGAAGAGCAGGTTGAGTCCCGCGCTGGGCCCGATTTCTATCAGGGAGAGCGGCCGGCCCGCATCGGATGCTATAGAGGCAAAGGCGGGCAGGAGCACTGCGCTGCGCCGGACTTCGTTGGTCTGCGTTAGCCGCGTCCGGATGATCGGGAGCAGCTCGTCGCGCCGCTCGAGGCAGAATGTTCGCAGGAGCGAAGCGGCAGCGGCATCGGCCTGCTTCGCGCCGCCAAGGCTCGCGTAGTACCCCGCCAGGGGCTCATCCGGATACCGCGCCAACACCGCGTGGACCGCACCAAAGAGAACATTCGGGGGCGGCTGGCCCTCGAGCGCCTCCGAGGCCATGGCGAGCAGTTCAGGGTCATCCGCGACGGCGTGACCGAAGACCGCGTAGAGGGGAGAAAGATTGGCCGGAGCCTCCACATCGGCCCAATTCCGGAAGAAGAAGACAAGGCGCTCGTGATCCACCGGCGGATTGTATACAGTTTCTTTCGACAGGTGCGGGTCGTTAAGGGGCCTTGGTATGTTCGGCCGTCACTCGCTACCATTCCTGCGCAAACGCGCAATGCGAGGGGAGGGGAAGATGCACCGCGAAGACGCCTGGAACATCCTCCTCGAGTACTCGCAGGAGGAGCGGACGCGCAAGCACGGCGTCGCCGTGGAGGCGACCATGCAGGCCTACGCTCGGCTCCTCCACGAAGACGAGGAGAAGTGGGGCATCACGGGGCTCCTGCACGATTTCGACTGGGAAATCCACCCGACCGAGGACCTGCACCCCCGCGAGGGCTCGAAACTCCTTGCCGCCCGGGGCGTGCCCGACGACATCCGCTACGCGATCCTCTGTCACGCTCCATTCCTGGGGATGGAATACACCTCGAAGATGGATCGGGCCATCTACGCGTGCGACGAGCTGAGCGGCTTCGTGCTCGCCTGCACTCTCGTGAAGCCCGACAAATCCCTCTCGTCGATCGAACCTGCCTCGGTTCGCAAGAAGATGAAGGACAAGGCATTCGCCCGGTCGGTCCGCCGCGAGGACCTGGTCAATGGCGCCCGCGATCTGGGCGTCGAATTGGACGAACACATCCGGTTCGTGGCGGAAGCGCTGAAGCCGGTGGCACACCAGCTGGGAGTGAACCCGTGAGGAATGAACAGGTCCCGGATCGCAACATCGCGATGGAGCTCGTGCGGACAACCGAGGCCGCGGCTCTCGCCGCCGCCCGCTGGGTAGGCCGCGGCGACAAGAACGCCGCCGACGGTGCCGCCGTCGCCGCCATGCGCATGATGCTCGACACCGTGGACATGGACGGGGTCGTGGTCATCGGCGAAGGCGAAAAAGACGAGGCGCCGATGCTCTTCAACGGCGAGCGCGTCGGGAACGGCCGGGGGCCCCAGGTCGATGTCGCCGTCGACCCGCTCGAAGGCACCAGGCTGACGGCCATGGGCCGCCCGGGGGCCGTGGCCGTCATTGCGTGTTCGCCACGGGGCACCATGTACAACCCGCACGACATCTTCTACATGGAGAAGATCGCCGTCGGCCCGGCAGCACGAGGGATGATCGACCTCAACGCACCGGTGGCCTGGAACATCGCCCAGGTCGCCAAGGCCAAGGGGATCGCTGTCGAGGAAGTGACCGTCATCATTCTCGACCGCGACCGCAATACGGAGATCGCCGACCAGGTGCGCGCCGCCGGTGCGCGCATCAAGTTCATCACCGATGGCGACGCCCCGGCAGCGGTCTCCGCGGCGATCCCTGGCTCGGGTGTGGATATGATGCTGGGCATCGGTGGCTCGCCGGAGGGAGTTATCGCCGCCGTTGCCTTGAAGTGCGTCGGCGGCGACTTCCAGGGCCGGCTGTGGCCGCGCAACGACGACGACCGCGAACTTGCTGCGAGGCGGGGGCTCGACGTCAACCAGGTGCTCACACTCGAAGACCTCGTCCGCGGCGATGACTGTATGTTCGCGGCGAGTGGCGTGACGACGGGCGAGATGCTCCAGGGCGTCCAATACGTGGCAGGCGGCGCGATCAGCGAATCCCTGGTCATGCGATCGCGTTCCGGCACCGTTCGGCGCATCCGTACCGAGCACCACTGGCGCAAGCTCCAGGGCATCAACGCGACTGTGAACTGAGATGCCGGCGCCAGAGCTGGCGTTCCTCCACGACGGCCCCACCGCTGCACTGGCCACCCTCGTGCTGGCGCACGGAGCCGGTGCACCCATGGATTCCCCGTTCATGGGCTGGTGGGCTGCCGCCCTGGGCGAACGTGGCATCCACGTCGTCCGCTTCGAGTTCCCCTACATGCGGCAACGGCGCGCCAGCGGCGGCAGGCGCCCGCCCGACCGTGAGCCGGTGCTCCTCAACGCCTGGCGCGAGGTGGCGGCACGCTGGCCTGGCGCAGCCATCGGTGGCAAGTCGATGGGCGGCCGCATCGCCAGCATAATCGCCGATGAGGTGGGAGCGGCTGCCCTCGTGTGCCTGGGCTACCCCTTCCATCCGCCCGGAAAGCCCGAAGCACCGCGCATACGCCACCTTGAAACGCTGGCCACGCCGGCACTCATCGTGCAGGGAACGCACGACCCCTTCGGCCGGCGCGAAGAGGTCGACCAGTACCGCCTGGCCCAGCGCGTCCGGTTTGCGTGGGTCGAAGGCGGTAACCACGACCTTGCGCAGCGAGGCAAGCCGCCTGAGGCCGCGTGGCAGAACGTGGTGGGCGAGGTGGCCGGTTTCCTGGCGCAAGGCGGCCGTACCGCGCATTAGCGCCGGGCATGGCAGACTGGTGGCGGTGAACGGAACGAAGCTGGTGTTCATCCTGGTCGGCGGTGCACTCGCGACCGTGCTCATCTTCCAGGCGCTGAACCAGTTCACGTAGGCTCCGACACCGGGGGGTGCGCCTTCAAAAGTTACACACCGTTTACACGCTACTCCCACGCCCCGGGCCGCAATTCGTTGACCCTACTTCTACGCGGTTCCTACACTGCCGACTGATGAGGAGAAAATTCATGGAGCGAATTCCGATCCGGCGGCTGGCGCTCATTGCAGTGCTCGGCGCCCTGACCCTTATTCCGGCGGCCGCTGCCAGCGCTGGCAGCATCGCGGACAACCGGCAGGAGCTGACCGTGGGCCGAGGCTTCGATCATGTCGCCGTCCTCCCCGCCCTGCTCCCGAACAGCAAAGAGAACACGAGCTCGATCGCCCAGAACAATGGCACCGCCCCCGCGACCATTGTGATGGACATCTACACGCCCCAGGGTGTGCAGATCCCGTCGGCCACGGTGGTGTATGCCAACGTGCCCCCCGGCGGTACGCGCGTGTTTGCCCAGGCGATCAACACGGGCCTCACCCCGGGCTTCCGGGGCGTCGGCGTGATCTCCAGCGATCAGCCGATTAACGCGCTCCTGGTTCGCGACATCACCTCGGCAACGTTCGCCAAGAGCTACTCGATCCACAACGCCTACCCCACCGGCGGCACCAAGGTCACCCTGCCCTATGTCGCCAACGCGCTCTCCGCGACGTACAACACGCGGTTCGCCATCGCCAACACCGGCACCTCCGAAGCGTGCGTCACCATCCAGTACGTCTTCCCCGGTGGCGCCAAGGCGCCGGTGACCGACGCGGGCTCGGGCTCGGCAGCCTGCGCGGGTGGCGGGTACCGCATCCCCGTGGGCGGCCAGATCAGCTTCGCACCTACCGCGGTCGATGGCGCCATCCCGATGCCTGCCAGCACGGCGAACTCCATCATGGCGGCGACGCTCACGACCACGACCTCGACCATCACAGTCGGCGTCGATGCCTACCTGAGCAGCGGCCTCCGCAAGCTCGCCTCGTACGATGGCTTCGTCGTCGAAGGCGGCACGAGCGACCTTGGCACCAGCATCGCGATGCCGCTGGCCATCAAGCTCAACGGCTTCTACACGCAGTACCTGCTTTCGAACCCGAACAACACCGCCGCGACGGCCACCATCAACTACGCGGGTAACACCGGGAACTACAGCGTGACGCTCAACATCCCGGCGAATGGCACCGCCAGCCACAGCGTCTACGAGGCGGCCGGCGGCATCCCCGAGGGCTTCGTCGGCGCCGCGACCATCACCAGCGACCAGCCGCTCGCAGCCGTCCTCTTCCGCTCGAAGATGACCTCCGCGGGCAGCTTCGTCGATACCGACCTCTACACCGCGGTCAACGGTGTGCCGACCTCTCGCGCCACCACCACGGCGAAGTTCCCGCTCATCTTCCGCCGCGCCTACAAGACGGGCAGCTTCAGCGGCTATAACACCTGGGTGAGCGTGAGCGTGGCGAACGGCGGCACCGCCAATGTCACCATCACCGCCATCAACGACACCTCGAACACCGCGCCCGGTTGCAACGCCACGGCGACCTACCAGGCGACCAAGACCATCACTGGTTCGTTCATCTTCTACCAGAACGCTGACGCGGATAACGGCTTCGGCCAGAACCCGACCTGCTTCTGGGGAGGTATGACGATTACCAGCGATCAGCCGATCATCGCCATCGCCAACGCCACGAACGACCTGAACCAGGGCGACAACGACGGCCTGTACAACGCGTTCAGCAACTAGGCCTGGCACCTCGCTCCATCGCGAAAGGCGTCCGCTCCGGCGGGCGCCTTTCTTGTTGGCGCGAAACTGGCACGGTCCGGAAGTCCGCATAGGATTAGGGAATGTCGATCGCCTACGGCGGCATCATCGCGTTCCTCTTCCGCGGCGTGAACCTCGTAGTTGCCCTGGTCCTGGTGCTCTTCTGCACGAACCAGATGGAGGCCAGCAGCTACGGCACGTTCGTGCTCGGCCTCACGGTGGTCGGGCTGGTGAATGCGGGCACGGGCGGGCTGACCGCCGCGACGGCCTACCAGGTGGCGAACCAGAGGCGCCCGGCACCCACCGCACTGCTGAACGGAAGTGCGCTCAGCGTCTCGCTCGGGGCCATCGCGGTTGGGGTGGGCCTCTTCGCCGGCCAGGTGCTTGCCGGTGACGCCAGCCGGGAGTCCCTCGCCATCGGCGCCGCCTGCGCCGCGGTCATCTGCAACAGCGTCGTAGCCGGGACGTTTCTCGGGCGCGAATCGCTGGTTCGCTACAACCTGGCCCTGGTCTGCCCGCCGCTCTTCGCGCTCATCGCCATCGCCATCGCCTTCCTCGCCGGCGGGACTAAGACCCCTGCGGTGGCGCTCGAGATGTACGCGCTCGGACAGTGGCTCGCAGTGACGGCCATGCTTGTCACCGGTGGGTTTGCGCTGCGCGGAACGGTCCGCCTCGACCCGGCGCTCATGCTGGCGATCGGCCGGTTCGCCCTGGTCGCCGGGATCGCCAGCGGTATCTCCTACCTGAACTACCGCGCAGACCTGTTCCTGGTCCGCCACTTCGAAGGCAAGGCGGGGGTCGCGGTGTACTCCATCGCCGTGAACATCGCCGAGTCGGTGTGGCAGGTCAGCGGGTCGCTTGCACTGGCGGCCTACGCGCGCGTGGGTTCGCTCGGCCGTTCCGAAGCGGTGGCCCTCACGACACGCGTGATGCGCCACACCGTGCTGCTCCTGGGGATCATCTGCACCGGACTCTTCCTCCTCGCCGATGTGCTCGAGGCGGTGTTTCCAGCCGGCTATGGCGGCATGGCCTCCGCGCTCCGGTTCATCCTGCCCGGCGTGCTGCTCTATGGGCTCGCACAGTCGTTCGCGGGCTTCTACACCTACCAGCGGGGCATGCCGTGGGTCTCATCGGTGGTGGCGGGCGGCGGCCTGGTCATCGACCTTGCGCTGGCCTCGCTGCTCATCCCGGCGATGGGCGTCAACGGGGCAGCGCTGGCAAGCGCCATCGCTTACAGCCTCGCGATCCTCGGCGGGCTCACGGTGTTCGCCCGGTCTGAGCACCTGGGCCCCCGCGACATCTTCCAGTTCGGTGCCGCCGAGGTTCGCGACTACCGCACCCTCGCCCGCCGCCTTCGCGGTCTCGTCGCGAAGGCCTGAACGCCCCGCTGTGTGAAGCGCTCCACGCCCGGCCGGCAAGAGAGGGTAAGAGCCGCCTCAGACGAGGGAACACCAGCGCCCCGGAGGGAGTCTGGAACGGAGACTTCACCTGAAAGGAGAGCGCGCGTGAAGAACATGCGATTGCTCGGGGGCGGAATACTTGGAGCGGCACTGGCCGCGATTACGGTTGTGAGCGCTGTCGCTGCGTTTGATAGGAATGGCAGCACGGGAGGCACCCATGGAACCGGAGGCGACGTCGCAGGCGAACAGCCGGTTGTGCGCGACATGCGCCGGGACCTTGCGAAGCGGCTGGGCATCGAGAGCAACGATGTCTCGCTCAAGTCTTTCGAGAACGTCACCTGGCCAAACAGCTGCATGGGCGTGTACTACCCCAACGCCACCTGTCTGATGGCCCTCACGGACGGCTTCGTGGCCGTCCTGGCCACAGCCGAAGGCGATACCTACGTGTACCACGGCTCGCAGGTCGATTTCGTGGCGGTCTCGTTCCTGGCTGAGGGCGAGGCGACGGTCGATACTCCTGTGAGCGACAACCAGGACGAGCCCGGCCGGCTCGCCGACCCGCAGTGGGCGGTGCGCCGCCACCTGGCCGATGCTCTCGGCGTCTCCATGGACGATGTCTCCGTCGAGTCCTTCGAGGCGGTCCAGTGGCCGGACGGCTGCAGGGGTGTCTACCTGCACGACGCCATGTGCTCGATGGCCGTGGTGGATGGTTGGCGCGCCAGGTTGAAGGCCGCCGGCAGCGCGGAGGAGTACCTCTACCATGGCCAGGTCGCGCCCGATGAGTCCAGCGCGGAGGACTACTTCACTGCCGTGTGGGAGCTCGACCCGTCCGCGTTCCGGCTCGGAGAGCCCCTGCGCGAAGCCGCCTGAACCTGCACCACCAACAATCCACTGCGTGAACCGGGGACCGGCATCGGTCCCCGGTTCCGTTTCGCGGGATTCGGCCATCTCCCCTCAGGCGTGTGGGGGCCGAGAGGTGGCGTCTGCCGGCTCGCCGTGGGCGACAGGGCACAGCGCCGGGTCGGGGCGCGGCAGCGGGATGGGGAGCCCGGAGTCGGGGTCAGTGAGAATCATCATCGGACAGCCAAACACGCGCTCGAGGCCCACCGGTTCGAGCACCTGGCGAGGCGGGCCATCGAACTCGACCTGGCCCGAACGCATCGCGATCACCCGGTCGGAGAAGCGGGCGGCGAGCACCAGGTCGTGGAGCACGACCACCACCGTCATCCCCTCGTGGTTGAGCCTCCTAAGGAGATGCATCACTTCCACCTGGTGAGAGATATCGAGGAAGCTGGTGGGCTCGTCGAGGAGGAGCACGCGCGGTTGCTGAGCGAGCGCGAGGGCGATCCACGCGCGCTGGCGCTCGCCGCCGGACAGGCTCCCCAGCGGCCGCGTTGCGAACTGGGCCGTATCGGCGGCCTCCATCGCCCATTCCACCGCCTCGATGTCGGCAGCCGTCACCCGCTGGAGGATGCCCTGGTGCGGATAACGCCCCCGGAACACGAGTTCGCGGACCGTGAGGTCCGCGCCGGCATCGGGAGACTGCGTGAGGATGGCCAGGTTGCGGGCGACCTGGCGGGCGCTCATCGCACGAATGTCGGTTTCGTCGAGCAAAACGCGGCCGCTCATCGGCTTCTGGAGACGGGACATGCCGCGCAGGAGGGTGCTCTTGCCGCTTCCGTTCGGGCCGACTATCGAAACCATTTCGCCGGGCTCGACCGCGAACGACACGCCATCGACCACGACACGGCCGTTGTAGCCGAGGCGGACATCCTCAACGGTGAGCTTCATTCGCGGAACCTCACCAGGTAGAGGAGAAACGGCGCGCCGATCCCGGCGGTGATGATGCCCATCGGCACCTCCGAGGGACTGATGACGAGCCGGGCGGCAAGGTCGGCCCCCGAGACCAGGATCGCCCCATAGAGCGCGGCAACCGGGATGAGGAGGCGGTTATCGTGGCCGACGGAGTAGCGTGCCAGGTGCGGGCACACGAGCCCCACGAAGCTCACCATTCCGGCAACAGAGACCGCGGCCGCCGTGAGAATCCCCACGACCGTCAGCACGAGGAGCCGGGTGCGATCGGTGAGAATGCCCAACCCGGCCGCCACATCGTCGCCGAGAGCAAGCACATTGAGCCTCCCGGCGAGGAGAAAGGCGCCAAGGAGCCCGGGAACGACATACGGGAGCATCGCGCGGAAGTCGCGCCACTCCGAGCCGTACATGCCCCCGGCCAGGAAGCCGAGGCTGGTCTGGAGGAACGTCCGGGAACTGGAGAGCAGCCCGACGATGGCGGCTCCGAAGAACGCCGAGAGCGCGACGCCGGCCAGCGCCAGCCGGACCGGCGAGACCGCACCCCGCCAGGCGATCACGTAGAGAATGCCGGCGCCGCCGAGACCTCCCACCGCACACGCCATGGCAATGCCCCACTGGGGGACCTGCGGGTTGGCGACGATCACCGCGGCGCTCGCGAGACCGGACGCGGCCGTCACGCCGAGGATCGTGGGGTCGGCGAGCGGGTTCCGTGTCACCCCCTGGAGGAGGGCACCGGCAGCCGCGAGCGATGCCCCCACGAGCATCGCATCGACAACCCGGGGGAAGCGGATCTGCCAGACCACGTTCCGGGCGAAGACATCGGATTCAGACGTGAGCCCCGACCACGCCTGGCCGAACGAAAGGGTGATCGCCCCATACATCAGGCTGGCAAACGCCACAATGCAGAGCACGAGGGCACCAAGAACCAGGACGATCGCCGGGCGATTGAAGGAACGAAAAGCGGAGCGCCCTGCGAGCGCCCCGCTTTCGCGTGTTGTCGGAGCGGCCATCCCGGTCATGGTAACCGCTGTCCTCTTCTCCGGCTTTGCCGGCTAGTTCGAAGACCCCTTGACGGAATCGGCTACCACCTTGAACGCCTCGACGATGCGCGGCCCCGGGGCCTGGAGGAAGATCTGCACCTCGGCATCGACGACGTGGTTCTGCGTGACTGCCTTCAGGCCGCGGAACGGAGGAATGGTGGGGATGAGCGCGGCCAGCCGCGGTGCCGGGGGCGGCGCGGGCGTGATGGCGAAGATGAAGTCGGGGTTGAACTCCACCAGCTTCTCGGCGGCCAGTGTCGTGTAGCCCGGGAAGGGGCCGGAATCGGGCTGCGCCGCCGCTGGATTCGTGATCCCGAGCTGCTTCAGGATATCTCCAGCAAAGCTCGCGTCCTTGGCTGCGTAGAGCGTGTTGTCGCGATCGGCGATGAGCGCCACGGCTGAAACCTGCTTGCCGGCGATGGCCGCCTTCGCCTCGTCGCGCGCCTTCGTGATATCCGCGATCACCTTTTCCGTGGTCGCCGTTGCATCGAGCACCTCACCCATGAGGGTCAGCCCGTCGAGCACGTGCTGGTAGCTGTCGGCCCCGGCGAAGATCACCGGCACCGGGAGCTGCTCGATCGGCTGGCGCAGGTTGGGCTGCGCATGGATCACCGAGTCGGCCACGATCAGGTCGGGCTTAAGCGCCAGGATCGCCTCGAAGTTCGGCTGATAGGCCGTGCCGATATCCTTGGCCGCCTTCGCCGCCTCCGGATAGTCGACTGAGGACGTGCGGCCAGCGACCGTTCCGCCTGCCGCATACACAAACTCGGTCGCCGTCGGGCTCAGTGCCACAATCGTCGCGGGCTTCGCCTTGATTTCCACCTCGCGCCCGAGCAGGTCGGTAACCTTCACCGGGTAAGCTGCGGCTGGAGCGGTTGCGCTGGGCGATGCCTCGGATGTGACCGAAGCGGCCGGGGTCGTGGCTTCGGCCGTGGGCGTGGGCTCATCGTCATCATCGCCGCCGCACGCTACGGCAGCGAACATCGCGAGAAGGGCCACAGCCGGGAGCAAGAGCCGAACCCGGCGGGTGAACAAATCTCTCATACTTAGCAAGATTCCTTTTCTTTCGCCGCCTGGCGAGGTTTAGGCTAGTATAGCGCTGCCTGCCGTTCGGTCACGCGGGACCGCCGGCCTGCATTCCACCGTGCCGGAGCCGTCCCGTGGGCGACGCAGTCATCTACATCCCGATCGCCACCACCGTCCTCTCCGCTGCGTTCGCGGCGGTTGTGTTCATGCGGTGGAACCAGAAGGGCGATGCGCCTCACCTCCTCTGGTGGGGAGCCGGGATCGTTCTCTTTGGAGTGGGCACCTTCATGGAAGGTTGGACGGCCGTCTTCGGCTGGAGCGAGGGCATCTTCCGCTCATGGTACGTCTCAGGAGCGCTGCTCGGCGGCGCGCCGCTTGCCCAGGGCACCGTCTACCTCCTGCTCCCACGGGCTGCTGCCAACCGCCTCGCGGTGGCGCTCGTGACGTACGTGGCAATTGCCTCTGTATTCGTGCTCCTCACACCGGTCGATGCCGCCCTGGCTGATGAGAAGAAGCTCTCCGGCGAGGTCATCGAGTGGAACTGGGTGCGCGCCTTCAGCCCGCTGGTGAACACCTACGCTTTCATCTTCCTCGTGGGCGGCGCGGTGGCCTCGGCGGTTCGCTACCGCGAGGGGGGCGACTCCACACGGATGGCGGCGAACATCCTCATCGCCGCCGGTGCAATCCTCCCGGGCATTGGCGGCAGCTTTACACGAGCCGGCTACACCGAGGTGCTGTATGTCACCGAGTTCGCCGGGATCATCCTCATCTTCATCGGCTACCGCTTCAGTACTCGCAGTCGTCCGGCCCTGGTGCCGGCGGGCGAAGGCGCTGTCGAACTGAGCGCCACTGCCTGAACTCACTGCGCGCTGCGGGTTCGCATGGCACGATGATGGGGACATCCCGTTCCGAGGTGCCACGTGACCCATCCCGAATTGCCCAACCTCCCTGGTTCGCCAAGGGAACTCGAAGGCGTCGAAAAGGCGCTCCTCGCGCTCTCCTACGGGGTACACGTCATCGGTTCCCGCAGCAGCGATGGGTCCTTGAACGCGATGCTCGCCGACTGGGTGATGCAGGTCTCGTTCAAACCCAGGCTGGTGGCGGTTTCCATCGAGAACGACGCCCGCACGCTGCGGTTCATCCGCGAGACCGGGGTGTTCACGGTGAACCTCTTGCACGAGAAGGACGGCCACGAAATCGCCCGCAGGGTGGTGATGCCCTCGGAGGCGAAGAAGGTTCGGGGCCGATCGGAGGCGGCGGCGGCACAGGTGATCGACAAGCTGGCGGACATCCCCCATGCGTTCCACGACAACGGTTGCCCGGTCCTCGATGACGCCCTCGGCTGGATCGCCTGCGAAGTCGAGCAAATCGTGCCCACAGGCGACCACACTATTGTGGTCGGGCGCTGTACCGACGGGGAACGGCTGCGCCCCGGCGACATGCTCATCGAGCGCGACCTGGGCTGGGAATACGGCGGCTAACCCGGGCCAGTTGCCGGATTCGGCGGTCTTTCCGCGCGTGGCAGGGCGCGGCACACTTGGCGCGTGGCACGGATCGACTACGACGAAGTAGCGGCCCACTACGCTCGTGGCCGGGCACTCAGCGAGGAGGGCCTCTCGGGTTGGCGCACCGCCCTCCGTCCATATCTCGAAGGGCTCGAACTTCGGGTTGCCGACATCGGGAGCGGTACCGGGCAGTTCGCTGCGCTGTTTCCGCCGTGGTTCGGCGTCGAGGTGGTGGGCGTCGAGCCCTCCGAGGCGATGCGCGCCGTGGCGGCCGCGAGCACGAACGACGAGCGGATCAGTTACCTGGCGGGCGACGCCGAACACCTGCCGCTCGCGGATGGCTCTTGCGGCGCCGCGTGGCTGTCGACCGTGATCCACCACATCCCGGATCTGCGCGCGGCGGCACATGAGATCCGGCGGGTCCTGGCGCCGGGGGCCCGGGTGCTCATCCGAAGCGCGTTCCCCGGACGGACTGCTGGAATCACGCTCTTCCGATTCTTCCCCGAAGCCGCCGGAGTAGTCGAAACGTTCCCGGGCGTGGAGCAGGTGGAGCGCGATTTCGGCGCGGCGGGATTCCGCCTGGAGAGGGTGGAAACCGTGCCACAGGTAACAGTCGATAGCCTCGCGGAGTTCCGCGAGCGGGTTGCACTGCGGGCCGACACAACGCTCCGCGGGATATCGGAGCAAGCCTTCACCAACGGGTTAGCGCGGCTCGACACGGCCATCTCTCACGGCGAGGAACACGGGCCGCTCGTGGATTACCTGGACCTCGTAGTGCTGCGCTGTTCGAGTTAGTCCGGCGTGTACACCACCGAAAGCAACCAGAGCGGGCGGTAACCCGCGGAGAGCCCGTTGTTCATTGATCGCACGTTGGTGATGCCATAGGTGTAGATAGGCCACCGCCCATTGGCGCGGACCCAGCGGGTGGCGTGGATGGTGAGGGCGGTCGCAAGGCCCTGGCCCCGGTGCGCGCGGGCCACATCCAGCCCGATTTCGTCGGTACCCGGGTACTGTTCCCACACGCCGGCAACCCCCGCGAGCGCGCCATCCGGCGCGTACGCGCCGAACGCAATGCGCATGGAAGCGATCTTCGCGTCCTCCCCGGGCTCGGCCAGGGCGTTCTCGAACTCCCGTCCGGGGCGGAGGCGCTCCTGCTCGGCGAGCGGAAGTTCGGCGATGCCGTAGCCCGGGGGCAGGGCCCGGGGGGACAGGTCCGCCGCCAGCACCATGCCCTCCGACGGACTGTGAGAGCGCGCGCCCCCGTATCCGAGCTCACGAGCGCGCGCGGCCATCCCTTCGAGGAACGACGGCAGGAAGATCCGGTAGTGCGCCTCGAGCGGTTGCTCGCGCGCCCAGGCGCCGAGGCGGGGGTCCTTCACCGAGAGCACCGACCCCGTTCCGCACGTGGCGACGATGCCGAGCTGTTGTTCGCGAGAATCCTCCGGGCGCTCCACGATGGTCAGCGCGTTGGACTCGAATGCCTCCGGCTCGCACCCGAGCTGCGCGGCAAACGTGCGCTTGAAGGCTTCCCCGGCCTGCCGAAGGAGCGGCCCCGTCATGAGCGGCGGGCTCCCGCAATGGCAGTCAGATGCCGCTGCTCGGCCGGCATCACTCCGCGAACAGGCCGGGCAGGTCGAGCGTGAAGCCATCGGCGGCGAACCCGGCATCGTCGCTCGTGAGCGCATCCCGGTTCGTGTACGTGTGCGCATCGCCCCCCGGCCGGTGCACGGTGATCGTCCGGTTGCGGGGGCGAACGATCCACACGCGTTTCGCGCCGGCGTCGAAATACTCCTCGACCTTGCGGGCGACGTCCGGCTCGCGGTCCTCCGGTGACATGATCTCGATCGCGAGGTCGGGCGCGCCTTCGACAAAGCCGTCCATCGGCATGTTCGCGAGCCGCTGGGCTGCCACGAACGACACATCGGGCGCGCGAACGGAATCGGGCTGCCGGGTGGTACGGTGACCAAGTTCAACGTGAATCTCGCCCAGCCCCTGGCGATCGACAAAGATGCTCAGGGCTGTCACCACGCGGCTGGCCAGCCGGGCATGCATACGTCCAACAGGCATGTCCGCAACTACCCTCCCTTCGACGAGCTCAAGGCGCCCGCCGTGGGGAGGCTCGGGGAGTTCCCAGAACTCCTCGGCCGTGAGGACCGTCTCAGACTTCGGGCTCGCGCTCATGCCGGCATGATATCAGTCGCGCGGGAGTCCGAGACCCCGGGTCGCGATGATGTTCCGCTGGATCTCGCTCGAGCCGCTGTAGATGAGCGGCGAAACGTTGACCAGGTGGCCCTTCTCCATCACGCCGTCCATGGCAGCCCATTTCGAGTCGGGCTCGAGCGCCCCCGCAGGGCCAAGCTGGTTGACGCCGAAGTTGGTGATGCGGGCGGCAAGCTCGGTCGCGAACACCTTGATGACCGATGCTTCGTAGTTCGCGACCCGCCCGGCTTCCTGCATCCACGCGGTGCGGTAGCTCAACAGCCGGCCCGTTTCGTTCGCGAGCCACATGTCGGCTAGCCGGTGCCGGAGGATGTCGCGATATGCCGCGCCGGGCTTCCGCTCGCGCATATCTGCGATGAGCATTTCGAGCGTTCGCTGGTTGGCGGCAATCGAAGCCACATTCGAACGCTCGAAGTCGAGCAGCGTCATGGCCACATACCAGCCATTATTCTCTTCGCCGACGCGGTTGCGGACGGGTACACGCACGTCCTCGAAGAACACCTCGTTGAATTCGTGGTACCCCGCCATGTTCACGATCGGACGTACGGTGATGCCCGGCGATTTCATGTCGACAAGCAGGAACGAGATGCCCTTGTGCTTCGGGGCATTGGGGTCGGAGCGCACCAACAGGAAGCACCAGTCGGAATGGTGGGCCCCCGTCGTCCAGATCTTCTGGCCGTTCACGATGTAGTCGTCGCCATCGCGGACGGCACGCGTCTGGAGGCTGGCGAGGTCGGACCCGGCACCGGGCTCACTGTATCCCTGGCACCAGGTGACCTCGGCGTTGGTGATCCGCGGCAGGTGCTCCTTCTTCTGTTCCTCACTCCCGTGGACGATGAGCGTGGGGCCGATCATGCCAACGTTGAACACGCGGCCGCCGTCCGGAGCACCGGCGTATGAGAGCTCCTCGCTAAAGATCATCTGCTTGATGTGGGACCACGCGAGGCCGCCGTACTCCTTCGGCCAGGCGGGCGCCACCCACCCCCTGGCCGCGAGCTTCTTCATGAATGCCATCTGCTCGGGCCAGTTCTCCTGGCTGGTGGGCCGCACCGGGCCAGATCCCCGGTCCTTGGGCAGGGCATCGGTCAGGAAAGCGCGCACCTCGGCGCGGAGGGCGTTGTGTTCTTCGGAAAACTTGAAGTCCATGTTCTCTTCCTCCAGGTGTGCACGACGCGACTTCCCACCGGGCAGATTACCGCAGGGTAAATACCGGTGTCAGGCGGCTAGCCGCACCGCTGGTTAGACTGTGACGAACGAATAGTGGTCAGGGGACGACCGATGCTGGAGCCATCAGCCAGCGGGCTGAACATCTTCTTCGACGTGGATAACACCATCATCACGTGGGACGTGAAGCTCCGGCCGGGTGTGCACGAGGTCTTCCAGCAGCTCCGCACCGAAGGGCATACCCTCTATCTCTGGAGCGGCATGGGCCCGCGCTGGGAGGTCGTGAAGCGCTTCGAGCTGCATGAGCACATCACCGATTGTTTCTGGAAGCCGCTCACCGACCACCATGCCCGCATCAAGGAGCTCGGCATTCCGGTCTGGCCGGATTATGTCATTGATGACCACGTGGAGATCATCCAGGCGTTTACCGGGCTTCACGTGCCCGAACCGCGGCTGCCGCTCGAGCGCGACCGCGAGATGTGGCGCGTCTACGACGAGATCCAGCGGTTCATCGCAAGCCGAGGGTAATCAGCGTGGGCGGCGTCATCCTGGTCCGGCACGCCATGCCCCAGGTGGTGCCCGGCGTCTCGTCGACGCTGTGGCAACTCGGCGAGCCTGCCCTCGAGGACTGTGCGCTGCTGGCGCACGTCCTGCCGGGGACGCTGGCGCCAGTGGTGCTGACCAGCCCCCAGCCCAAGGTGAGGCAGACTGCCGGGGTGCTCGCCCTGAGGCGCGGTCTCGATGTTATCGACGACGCACTGCTCCGCGAGGTGGAGCAGGGGGCTGGCTGGGTCGACGACTACCGCTCGCTCGCGGCCCGCTACCTCGAACGGGGGCCGGCCGGCGAGGCCACGGACTGGGAGCCTCCCGAACGGGTCACGACAAGGTTTGCCGCCGCCGTCGGCGCCGCCATCGAGCACAATGCTGGCTCGCCCGGAGACGTGGTGGTGGTCACCCATGGCCTGGCGATGAGCCTCTGGTTGGCATCGCGGGCGCGGATCGACCTGGTGCCGTTCTGGAAGGCGCTGACGTTCCCGGATGCGTGGCGCCTGGAGATGGAGACTGGCGAACTGCATCACCTCTGGCGGGGCGGGCAGGCGCCGGACTGACTCCCGGGGCGATGGCTACTCGATCATCCCGTTCGCTTCGAGCTGCTGCTTGAGCGAATCCAGAGAGGGGACCGGCTTCCCGTTCAGCGAATCGAGCGCGTCGATCACGTCGTCGCTGGCGTTCTCGTTGAACGCGAGGTCGACAAGGTCCTGCCGATCGGGCTGGAGGCCTGCCTCGAACAGGTGCTTCACCAGCGCTTCGACTTCGTTCCAGGGTGCTTTCGCCATGTGGTACTCCTTGGGGCGTGGAAAAGGGCGGCCGGGCCGCCCTTCGCGTGCGCTGCGCCCAGACTATTTCGAGAAGATGTCGCCCTGGAGCGGCTTGCCGTAGTCGATGTAGGGCGGCCAGAGCGACTCGAGCTCCTTGCGAATGGGGTCGCCCTCGGGAAGATAGCGCTGGAACTGCGGCTCCACGTCACGCCGGACCCAACCCTTGCCGATCGTGTCCTGCTTGATCTTGTCCTGCAGGAGCATCAGCCCGGTCAGTAGCGATTCGGGACGAGGGGGGCATCCGGGGACATAGACGTCGACCGGGACGAGGGTATTCACGCCCGGGGTCACGCTGTACGCATAGGCGAAAGGGCCGCCCATGATCGCGCAGCCGCCCATAGCGAGGGCCCACTTCGGTTCCGGCATCTGCAGCCAGATCCGCCGGACCGCGGGCGCCATTTTCCAGGTGACCGTCCCGGGCACGAGGAGCAGGTCGGCCTGGCGCGGAGAAGCGCGGAAGATCTCGGCGCCGAAGCGCGCGATGTCGTAGCGGGGCGTCGCGGTGGCGATCATCTCCATCGCGCAGCAGGCCAGACCGAACATGCAGGGCCAGAGCGATGAGCGCCGGGCCCAGTTCACGACCTGGTCGACACTGGTAACGAGTATGTTCTGCTGGACCTCCTCGTCGACGTCGCTATCGAGTCTGAGCGGGAGGGGCTGGTAGACCTTGTTCGCCTGTGGCATTGCTCGTGCAGTCTATCACAAAGGGCACGCGGGAACGCGAGCCCGGGTGTACGGAACGGGTGCTGAGACGCAGCCTAGCGGGAGCGGCTCATATGGACCTGGCCATCGTTGATCGGCTCGTCGATGAACAGCTCGCCGTTGCGGATCTTGATGTTGTATCCGCAGTCCGGGTTCGTGCAGACCCACGCCTTGTAGTGGATCGGCGCGCCCTGGCTGCCGAAGTCAGAAAACGGGACCAGATCGCCGTAGTCACACTTACGGCATTTTGGAAACTGGTACATCCCACCCTCCCCATGTCGGCGCGGATAGTACGCAAGAATTCGGAACGGGGCAATCAACTTGCGGGAGATGTGCTCACCCAAAGTGACGCGCGGGACGATCAGGCCCCGGTAGCGGCCTTCGCCGCCTCCCTCATATCCGCCAGCAGCAGGTCCATGTCGGCCTGCGGAATCTCGTGGAGGTTGCCCTGGTAGGCGAGCGTCCAGTTCGCACGCGGCCAGCGCTGCGTCCACGTGAACCGATCGTGGTAGGGCTCGGCATCCAACCAGCGGTCCTCATCGAGGACCACGACGGGTTCGATTTCGCAGCGGTAGGGGTACATCTCGTTCGGCTTTTTGTCGCTCTGCCAGATGCGGGTGTGCTCCTCAACTACCTTCGAGGTGACCCGGCAGATGGCCGCGAGCTGCTTCTTGCCGGTGACATAGAACGCGAGCAGGTCGCCCGGCTGGATGCTGTTGGCCATGTTGCGCCGCGTGCTCTTGAAGCCGTGACGGGTGAAGCCCATCTCGCGGGTCTTGCCGAAGATCTCCGGCCCGCCCACGACGATCCAATTGCGCGCCATGTCTCCCTCCCTGTGCGCGAGTTCCGGTCGCTCAGGGCGACCACGTCCCAGTGTAGCCCCGGACGAGCACGTCGGCGCCAAGCGGCTCCACCGCCACCTCGCGAAGTTCGATCGGGGCGGGTACAAGTCCCGCGGGCAGCAGCGGCACGCCCTGGCCAAGCAGGCGCGGGGCGATATAGGCGTGGACCTCGTCGACCAGCCCATCGCGGAACAACGCCGCATGGACGGTCGGCCCGCCCTCAGCGATGAGCGAGACGACATTCCGCTGGCTGAGCGCCGCCAGGAGCTGATCCAGGTTCACGCCGGTCTCGTCCTCTTCCAGCTCGAGCACCGTCACGCCTCGGGTGCGGAGCGCCTCCTTCCAGTCCCGTGGGCTCCCGGCGGAGGTTGCCACGATCGTGGGCGCGCTTCCGTCGAAGACCCGTGCCGAGACCGCAGAGCGGCCGCGGCTATCGAGGACCACGCGGACCGGCTGGCGGGCAGCCGTCGTCCCACCGGGGCGCGCGGTGAGCGCGGGGTCGTCCGCGATGACCGTCCCGCTGCCCACCAGGATGACATCGATCCAGGCGCGGTCCTCGTGCGCCCGTTCGATGGCAAGCGGCCCGGTGAGCCAGCGAACGCCCGCCTCCTGGGCGCCCACCATGCCATCGAGGCTGACGGCGAACTTCGCGATGACATACGGGCGGCCGGCCTTCCGGAAGCGCAGGTAGGGCCGGAGCAGTTCGGTGATGGCTTCGGCTCCGTCACCCACCTCGACCGCGATGCCAGCCGCGCGCAGCCGGGCCACCCCGGGGCCTCCGACGTGCGGATCGAGAATGCCGACGACCACCCGCGACACACCCGCCGCGATGATGACTTCCGAGCACGGTGGCGTGCGCTTGCCTTCGAACGGCACGCACGGTTCGAGCGTGGTGAAGAGCGTGGTGCCCCGGGCATCCACGTTCGCCAGGGCGGCTGCCTCGGCATGAGGCCCTCCGTAAGGCGAGGTCGCGCCGGTCGAAACGATGATGCCGTCGCGCACCAGCACTGCGCCCACCCAGGGGTTCGGGCTCGTGCGGCCGCGGGCGGAACGAGCAGCGGCAATGGCCGCCTGCATGGGTGGCGAAGGTTCGCTCATGCGATCAGCGTATCGAATCGCGGCCGCACTGGCAGGACAGCCGCCCAGCACGGCCGTCGATCATCCTCATGGGGCCATGAACCAGCTGCCGGCGATGGTGGCGAAGCGGTTCGGCTGTTCCAGGTTCGCAAGGTGCCCCGCATCGAGGATCGTCTTCGCCTCGGCCCACTGGAGCTGACCCCTCCAGACCTGGCCATAGGCCTGGGGGACCACGCGGTCGGCGGCGCCGGTCACGACGATCGTGTGCGCGGCTACCCTGGGGAGACGCTTGGCGACGCCCGTATCGCCCAGCGGCCAGAGGAACTTCGCGGCCGCCTTCAGGTCCTTCATCTCCTGCACGTAGTTCTCCAGCGGGTCCACCGTCCCATCCCGGAGAATGAGCTTCTCGCGCCGGGCGGGATCCGCGAAGAGGATTTCGGTCGCGCGCATGGGGTTCTGGGCAAATGGGTCTTCGCCGCCGAGCTCTTCGGTCCAGATGCCCACCGGGTTGGCGAGCACCAGCTTCCGGACACGATCGGGCCGGATGGCGGCGAGCTCCGCCGCGATCCACGCACCGATCGAATGGCCGAGCACGTGCACCTGCTCAAGCCCGAGGTAGTCGAGGAAGTCGACGTAGTGGAGGACCAGGTCGAGGCCATCGTCGATCTCTTCAAGGCCCTCGGAAGGCCCCCAGCCCGGGTGGTACGGGGCGATGACGTCGAAGCGCGTGGCGATCTCGGCGATGGCCGGCTCCCAACCCTGGAGACCGGCGAGGTGGTGAAGGTACAGCACCGGTGCGCCGGCACCTCCCCGGAAGTAGTGGACCGGTGCCTTGCCGGGGCGGATGACTGCGGTCAGCTGTTCCATCGTCGCTTCCCTCAGGCCTTCACGGACTCGCGGACGGAGCGAGGGATCGCCATGCGGCCCGCGTCGAGCGGTTTCGGCGACCAGTGGTCTTCGTGACCCTCCCAGAGATGCCGCAGCCGCGGCATCACCTGCTCCGCGAACAGGCGGGTGCTCTTCTCGCACTTGTCGCGGGGCATGTCGCCGATGTGCATCAGGCAGAACACGTGCCCGATACGAAGCGACTTGATCAGGTGCTCCATCTGCTCGGTGACCTGGTTTGGGTCACCAGCGACCAGGAAACCCTCATCGACACACTGGCGATAGGACTTGCCGACGGCGCCGCCGGAGCTGACGCCCCCCACCTGCGCCCGGAGCCCCGCCCGGATGGTCGCTTCGGTCCGGTAACCGGGTGCATCGGCGAAGCCGGGGTAGACATGCAGGCAGCGCTCGAAGAAGTAGCGCGCGTGCTGGAAGTAGCTCTCCTCGGCCTCGGCATCGCTCTCTGCGACGATGATCTGCTGCGCGAACGAGCCCTGGTAGGGGTTGAACGGCTTGCCCAGCGCCTCCATCCGATCCCAGAAGCCCGTCATCAACTGGGCGCCACGCTTGAAGCCGCTAAAGCTGAGGTAGCTGTAGTTGTAGCCCTTTTCGGCACAGAAGTCCCAGGTTTCGACCGAGCCGCCGCCGGGGATCCAGATGGGCGGGTGGGGCTGCTGGATCGGGCGTGGCCACACGTTCACGTAGCGAAGCTTGTTGAACCTGCCGTTCCAGGCGAACACATCGGGATCAGTCCACGCGCGAATGATGAGGTCGTGGTTCTCGGCGTAACGTTCTCGCAAGGTTGCCGGGTTCTGGCCGAACGCATAGTTCGTGTCCATCGATGTGCCAACCGGGAAGCCGGCGATCAACCGTCCCCCGGAGATGACATCGAGCATCGCCATCTCCTCCGCCACGCGGGTCGGCGGGTTGTAGAGCGCGATCGACTGGCCCAGGAGCACGATGCTGACATCGCGTGTGCGGCGAGCGAGCGTGGCAGCCATGATCGCTGGCGACGGCATGAGGCCGTAGGCGTTGGCGTGATGTTCGTTCACGCCCACACCATCGAACCCCAGGTCCGCGGCGAACTCGAGCAAGTCCAGGTAGTCGTTGTAGATCTGGTGGCCCTTCACCGGGTCGTAGAGGCGGGA
This sequence comes from uncultured Anaerolineaceae bacterium, assembly GCA_964507025.1. GTDB lineage: Bacteria > Chloroflexota > Dehalococcoidia > Tepidiformales > Tepidiformaceae > Amarobacter. The sequence continues at coordinate 187,475 of CAZDOK010000003.1, read as the reverse complement.
GTCCACATCGACGCAGACGCTCCGGTGTTTCTGCCGGAAGTCCCCGGGCAGGTCGGGGTAGGGCATCAGGTTGAACCAGTGGAACTTCACGAGGGCACTCCCGAGGGCTTGGTCTCTGGCGGGACGCTAAATCCTGCCCGATCCCACCGAGACGGTCGAACGGGCCACCGTCGAGGTCCGAATGGACCACGGTGTTATCCGCCGGCTGCCTCTGCACCAGATTCCCGAGGGGTTGATTCCGACCGCACCCTGAAGGAACAGTTCAGTGCGCCCTGGGCCCGCGAATTCACGACCTCCACGAGTGACGCCCTGGTACCGGCAAGGATGGCGCGCCGTTCGACCTCACAGAACTCGGGGTACTGGCGGGCAACGCGAATGAACGGGCAGTGGCGGAGCGTGATGAGCCACTCGTTCTCGGTCACCGCCTCCCACTTCGGGAAGAACCCCTGGCGCTCCTGCTGGGCGGTCACCTCCTCGATGCGGCCTTCGACGGTCTGAGCGCTGCTGTGCACGCGGGCCAGGTGCTCCTGCTGTGACGCGAGAATATCGAACACTTGCGCCTTGCATTCAGGATGGCCATCGATGGCCGCCAGCAGCGCCACCGAAATGGCGGCGTAGCCCTGGGGAAACAGCTCCTCTCCCAGCGGCGTCAACCGGAACACGTGCGTGGGGCGCCCGGGGCCATCCCGGCGCCGGGTGTGTTTCACAAAGCCGTCGGTCTCCAGGGCGTACAGGTGCATCCGCACGGCCGCGATGGAGAGGTAGCTGGCGCGCGCCAGCTGCTCGGCGGTTGCCTCACCCCGCTCCTTTATCCCCAGGAGCAAGAGCCGGCGAGTCGAAGGCAGGAGGTCGAGAGGGATGGGTGGCGGCATGATTGGTCCCTGGTGCCCCTGTGATGATGGAGACGGGGCCGCCCGCGTCCCCGTCCATTATGAATTCGGCATGGCCACGTCGCCAGCCGAGGGGCGGGGAGCGGCTCCCTGGGGGCATTCATGGACCCGCATCCCCGCTGCTCGAACCGGGGCTCAGGCGGCGCGGCCGCCACGGAACGTTTCGCCCCGGGAGTTGTGAGCGAGAACACCGAAGCGGGATATGAAATCTCCCAGCTCGGTGGTGCTTGAAGACAGCGACTGCGCCTCGCGTGAAATCTCCGACATCTGGGCCGACACCTCCTCGACGCTGGCGGAGACCTGCTGGCTCGCGGCGGCCGACTCCTCAGCAGTCGAGCTCGTATCGGCAACGGCGCCGCGGACCCGCTGGATCGCTGAGTTCATGTCGTCGGCCAGGCGGTTGGACTCTCGCGCCAGCGCCGTGACCTGTTCGAGCTCGCTCATCAGCCGCGCGGCGGATGCATCCACCGATGCGGAGGCATCGGAGATACGGCCAATTTCTGTAGCGACGAGGTCAACGCTCTCCACAATCCGCGCCAGCGCCTTGCCTGCGGCCTCCGCCCGTCCGGCTCCCGCCTCCACATCGCCGATGCTGTGTTCCATGGCACGGACGGCCCGGGTAGTCCCGCTCTGGACGCCGGCTATCAGCGAGGCGATCTCTTTCGTGGCCACGGCCGTCCGCTCGGCGAGAGAGCGTACATTCTCGGCAACCACGGCGAACCCACGGCCTTGCTCGCCCGCGCGGGCGGCTTCGATGGCCGCATTCAAGGCAAGGAGGTTGGTCTGGGCAGCGATGTCATCGATCACCTGCACGATCGCGCCGATCTGTGAGCCCTGCTTCCCGAGCTGCTCCACTTCGCCCGCCGTCTGAAGGACCGTCGCACGAATCGTGGCCATCGCGTCGATCGTGTGTTGAACAGCGTCAGTCCCCTCGCGAGCCTGCGCGAGAGCACCGTACCCACGCTCAGTCGCCGCGCGCGAGGCCCGGCCGACGCTGGTGAGCGCCTGCCGCACGTCATCCGTCGCCGTCACCGCTGTATCAACGGCGGCCAGCTGCCCGGCTGCGGCCCCTGCGACGCTTGCGCTCCCGGCACTGATCTCATCGATTTCTGAACTGAACGTCTCCATGGTTGCCGTCTGGGTTGTGGCACCGCGGGCTACTTCCGATGCAGCGTTGGCGATCTCACGGGTTGCCGAATCCACCTGGGAGATCCCGGCACCGAGGTTCTGCAAAGGTCCGCCGAGGGCGTCATGGATGTCGACAAGCTTCTCCAGCACGCCCTCGCTGATGAACGTTTCCACCGCCAGGGAAATGTCGAGAACGAAGACCTTGGCGAACGCCGCGATAGTCCGTGCCAGCCGCTCCCCCTTCAAATGGCGCGCCAGGATCGGAAACACCAGCTCGATGTAGGTGCCGTAGTTACCGACGTTCCAGCGTGGCTCGATGTTCAAACGGGCGTGAGCCGCACCAACTCGCAAGCGATGCTCGAAGTACTCCTCATCGAAACGTCCCTCGAGCACCCGGAGCAAGTAGTCCTTTTGCGCCGCTTCGAGCCGGGTGCGGTTGGAACCGGCGCCGGCGACCTTTGCTTGCCATTCAGGAAACGTGGCGCTGTAGTCGTAGAAGGCCCGGACGATACGATCGGCTTCGGGCCGGATATGTGGCGCGGCCTCGCGTATCAGCCGCGCATCTTCGGCGGTCACTCCAACCCATCTCAGGCGGAGTGCCTGGTCGGCTGAATCAACCTTGAGTCGGTCCGCAAGTTTCGCTGTCACACTTGACACCCCATTCCAGGCGAGCCGTCCCGGTCTCCATGCACCGGCGTGCCCTCGACGTCAGCGGAATGTGCCGCCTCCCTGGAGAGATGCTGTCCGATTCAGAAAAGACAAACCGTGCGATCGCGGAGTTCAGCAGGACGCGCAGCTCATCGTCTCGAACTCCGGTTCGGGCCTGGCCAAACTGACGCGGCATGGATCTCCCCCGCGGATCGGGTGGGCCGGGTGAGAACGGCCTCCATTCCGCTCCGCCATACTCCCCTTTCGAGTGGGGCGCTTACATCAGGGAAGTCCCTCGAACCCTCGAATTACGCAGTTTCATCGGATGATTCCGCAAAACCATGCCAACTACACGTCCTCCAGGGCCCGCCCAGGCTGCCATGCCGGTGCCTGTCCATCGACCGCATCCGCGGTCCTGCGCAACATTGCCGCTACCGCGTGGCGGAGACCCTGGTCGAGCTGCGCCCGGCGCAGGGCCTGGCGCCGGGCGCCCTCCGCCATCCGCTGCTGGTTGCGCCGCCGCGCATCTTCGTAGATCGAAATCGGGTCCTGCAGCATGGCAACGCATCTCCATTCGGGTGTACCGGGACAACGCGGGACCGGGCAAAACGTAACGGCTAACCTTCCCTGATCATTTCAGGTGCGGCCGCACGCATGTTCTGGTAGCCTTCCGCCCAGATGGTGCGCTTTCTCCACACCTCCGATTGGCAGCTCGGCATGACGCGGCACTTCCTCCGGCCCGAAGCACAGGCGCGTTTCCATGCCGCCCGGATCGACGCTATCCGCGCCATCGGCCGCATTGCGGCGGAAAACCGCTGCCCGTTCGTGGTCGTCGCTGGCGACGTGTTCGAATCCAACCTGGTCGACCGGACCATCGTGCTGCGGGCGCTCCAGGCAATGCGCGAGGCGACCGTTGCGTTCTACCTCCTCCCCGGAAACCATGACCCCCTCGACGCCGCCTCGGTCTACACGTCCCCGGTCTTCCAACAGAACCTGCCTGCGAACGTCCATCTGCTCGGGACTGAACCCGTGGAGGTCGAGCCCGGCGTGATGCTCGTCGGCGCTCCCTGGGCTTCGAAGCGCGCCAGCACCGACCCGCTGGCAGCGGCGCTCCAACAAGCGGCCGCGCTCCACGGCACCCGCATCGTGGTGGGACACGGCCAGGCGAACACCATGGTCCCCGGACTGAATCCGGGCGGGGTCATCGACCTCCAGGCTGTCGATGCGGCGATCGCCACCCGTTCGGTGCATTATGTCGCCCTCGGCGACCGCCATTCTCGAACCCCGGTGGGGGCCAGCGGCCGCGCCTGGTACTCCGGCTCGCCCGAACCGACCGACTATGATGAGGACGACCCCGGCTGGGTACTGGTCGTCGATGCAGGCGATGGCGACTGCACCGTCGAGGCGGTGAAGACCGCCACGTGGAAGTTCGTCCAACAGCGGTTCGACCTAAGCGGGCGCGGCGATATCGCCCGCGTGCGGACCTGGCTCGACGGCCTTTCAAACAAGGATCGCACCATCCTCAAGCTCTCCTTCGTGGGAACGGTGAACCTGGCCGCCAGGGCCGAGCTCGACGACACACTGGCGCACCATGCGAGCATGTTCGCCGCCATTGAACAGTGGGAGCGCCACACCGACCTCGTCGTCCTCGCCGGCGAGCACGACCTCTCCGAACTCGGCCTCGCCGGGTTCGCCGAGGCGGGCGCCGAAGACCTTGCCCTCATGGCCAGCGGCGAAGGACCCCAGGCCGTGGCAGCGCGCGACGCTCTCGCCCTCCTCTACCGCCTCGCACAGGGGGCCGCATGAGGATCCACCGGCTCGTCCTGCGGAACTTCCGCGCCATTAACGAATACCGGCTCGACCTGCCGGAACGCGGGGTCGTCCTTATCGAGGGCGAAAACGAGGTCGGCAAGTCAAGCATCGCCGAGGCCCTGTGGGTCGTGTTCGAAGTCCCGGATTCGTCCGACAGCGAACGAATCCGGGCCATCAAGCCGGTCGATCGCGACGCCGCGACGGAGATCGAAGTCGAGGTGAGTACCGGCGAGTACCGCTTCACCTACGTGAAGCGCTACCACCGCTCCCCCCGGACCGAGCTTCGCATCCAGGCTCCCAGGCCCGAGCACCTCACGGGCCGCGAGGCGCACGACCGTACCTCGGCCATCCTGAAACAGACGATGGACACCACGCTCTGGTCAGCCCTGCGGCTGCTCCAGGGCGAAGCGTTGAACGACATGACGCTCGCCGGGCACACCTCCCTCGCGGCGGCGCTTGATGAGGCTGCCGCAGCCGACCTTGGCGGCGACCGCGAGGAAACGCTCATGGAGCGTGTCCACGGAGAGTATCGCCTGTACTTCACCGAAACCGGCCGCGAAAACCGCGATTTCTCGGCACTCCGCACGGCCACGGCCGGGGCCGAAGGGGCCGTGCGCGACCTCGAAGCGCGCATCGAGCAGCTCGATGGGCTCGCCGAACAGTACGCCGAGCTCGAGGGCGAAAGCGCCCGGCTCTCCGCCGCGGTCGCCGCCGCGGCCGGCGCCACCAGCGAGGCGCGCGCGGCCGTTGCCGAGCGCGAGCGGCTGGCAGCCACCGTGGCGAACCTCGAAACGCGCACGCGGCTTGCGCGCTCCGAACGCGACACGTCTCTGGCGGAGCTGGAGCGCCGCGAGCAGGCGGAGCAATCCCTCGCCGCCGCCCGTGATCGTCTCGCACTCCTCGAACCGCAGCGGACGAGCACGGCCCAGGAACTGGCCCGCGCAATGCACGAACTCGAGCGCGTGAGGTGCCAGGCCGACGCAGCCGAGGAATCCCACCGCCAGCAGACCGCCAATGCCCGGGTCGCGGGCGACGACTACGCCTACCACCACGAGCGGCTGCAGGTCGAGCAGATGGCCGAGCGCGTCGAGCGTGTGCAGCGCAACCAGGCGGAGCTGCGAGAGCTCGCAGGGCGGCTGAACGCCATCCCCGTTAACGGCCGCGTCGTCGAGGGGCTCGATGCCCTCGAGCGCGACTACCAGCAGGCTGCCTCGCGCGCCGGCGCCGAAGGCGCGGCGGTCGAGGTCGTCGTCCAATCGCCCGCGACGATTTCGATAGACGGCGAGTCAGCCCACATCGAACCCGGCACGCCGCTCGAAACGCAGGTGACGGGTGAGGCGGTGTTCGCACTTCCCGGCGGCATCGAAATGCGCGTTCGCGCGGGCCCTCAGGCTGCACAGGCCGCAGCAGCCGCCACCGAAGCGCGCGCGCGGCTCGATGCCGGGCTGGCCGCGGCCGGGGTAAGCTCCGTCATCGAAGCCCGCGAGCTGGGGTCCGAGCGCCGGGCGCTCATTGAGCGGCGCAGGGGCCTCGAAAGCCAGGTCGAAGCCGACCTCCGCGACCAGACGGCGGAGAGCCTGGCCGCCAAGCTCGACCGGTCGCGCGCCTGGGTGCGGGACTACGAGGCTTCGCGCCGCAATGGCGTCCCCTTGCCTGCCACGCTCCAGGAAGCGCGCGAGGCGCGCGATGCAGCGGCGGCCGCCGAAGCGCTCGCCAGCAGAACGAACGACGCCGCACGCGACGCCCTGCGCCTTGCGGCGGAACGGCATACCGAACTCAAGACGGGCATGGACCGGCTCGAGCACCAGGCCGAGGCCGCCGCCCGGGAAGTGGCTGGCCTTGCCAGGGCGCTGGACGAAGCCGCCGACCGCGAGCCGGGCGAGGAGCTCAGCGCCCGGGCAGCGCGGGCCGCCGAGACGCTCGCATCCGTCGACCGCGAACTCGAGAGCGCCCGCCGCTCGCTCGACAAGCTGGGAGACGCCGCTGCCCGGCTGGCAGCCGCCGAGGCAGCCCAGCGCAAGGCCGAACAGGCGCTCCAGGAAGTCGAGCGCGAACGCTCGGAAGCCCGGGGGGCCCTGCAACATGCGGGCGAGAGTGGCCTCCATCAGCAGCTCCAGGACGCCCGCTCCGCCCTGGATGCCGCCGCCTCGGACCTTGCCTCGTACGAGGCCCGCGCGACCGCGGCGCGCCTGCTGCACGACACGCTCAGGCGCCATCGCGATGCGGCCCGCCGAGCCTATGCGGCCCCGCTGCAGGACCGGGTGCAGGAGTTCGGCAGAGCCGTCTTCGGTCCCACCTTCGCGGTCGAGCTCGACACGGAGCTGCGCATGGCGCGCCGCACGTTGAACGGCGTGACGCTCGATTTCAACCGGCTCTCCGTGGGCGCTCGTGAGCAGCTCGGCATTCTGCTGCGCCTGGCTTGCGCATCGCTGGTCAGCAAGTCCGGGGGCGTCCCGCTGGTGCTCGATGACGTGCTGGGCTGGTCCGACCCGCGACGGCTCCGCCGACTCGGCGAGGTCCTTGCGCTGGCAGCGCGCGAAACGCAGGTGCTCGTACTGACCTGCACCCCCGAACGGTTCGCCAGCGTGGCACCGGCCACGGTAATTTCGCTGCCATCGGGCGCGGTGCGCAGCCAGGAGGCCGCGCACACACCGGAGCCATCGCCGCAGGCGTCCGGCGCCCCGGCCCGCCGGACGCCACCCGCCCGCACTGCCCCCGGGCAGGCCGCGTTCGACCTCTTCGGTGAGCCCGTGTCGCCCTCGCGGCGCTAACGCGGGATTGCCTCAATTTCTGAGACTTCGTATCATATAGCCCAACTGATACTTGCTCTCAGGAAGGTACGCCCATGCGACTCGCTGGCATGTTGGCTTTCGTGGCCCTCGCATCCCTCGCTGTTCCTCTCCTCGGTGCGTGTGGTGGCGGTGACGACGATGACAGCCGCGTCAGCGTGGTTGCCACAACCACCCAGATCGGCGCGCTCGTGCGCGAGGTTGCCGGCGACCGCGTCGAACTCACCGTGCTCCTGGCGGCCGGCGCCGACGCCCACGACTATGAGCCGAGCCCGAAGGCGGTCGCGCAGATCAAGGACGCGAAGCTGGTGCTGATGAACGGCATCGGCCTCGATGAGTGGCTCGAAGACATCGTCTCCGGGGCCGAGGCGGAACGGGTGGTCGTCGTCACTGAGGGCATCGAAGTCCGCGACGGCGACCACGCGGGCGAAGAGGATGGCGAAAGCCACGACCACGGCGAGGGCGACCCCCACGTCTGGCACGACCCGGCGAACGTCAAGGTCATGGTCCGCAACATCGTGGCGGCACTCTCGGAAGCCGATCCGGCCCAGGCGGATGCGTTCAACTCGAATAGCGACGCGTACATCGCGAAGCTGGCCGACGCGGACGCCCAGATCAAAACGATGATCGACGCGATCCCCGAAGCCAACCGCAAAGTCGTGAGCAACCACGACTCCTTCGGCTACTTCTTCGATCGGTACGGCCTGGAGTTCGCCGGCGCGATCATCCCCGGCACATCGAAGGACACCCAGCCCTCGGCGAAAGACCTTGCCGACCTGACCGAGCTCATCAAACGCGAGGGCGTCAAGGCCATTCTCGCCGAGGAGGAGATCGACCCCAAGGTCGCCCGACAGCTCGCCGCCGATACCGGGGTGAAGATCGTCACGGGACTGTATGCTGACTCGCTGGGAGCGCCCGGGAGCGGGGCCGACACGGTCGACGGCATGCTGCTCTCGAACGCTACGAAGATCGCGGAGGCCCTGCGATAGGTACGACTCCCGGCGTTGAACTACCCCGGCCGGCGGACGCCGGAACCGGCCCCGTCCTGGAGATCCGGGAGCTCAACGTTGCCTATGGCGCCAACCTCGCCGTCGCCCGGGTAACCGCCACTGTGGGGCCCGGAGCGGTTGTCGGCGTCATCGGGCCGAACGGGAGCGGGAAGTCCACCCTGCTGAAGGCGGTAGCCGGCGTGGTCCGGCCGCTGAGCGGCGAAATCCGGTTCGGCGGTGGCCCGATCCGCGAAAGCGCTGCCTCCATCGCCTTCGTCCCTCAACGCGAAGAGGTGAACTGGGACTTCCCCGTCACCGCCCGCGATGTGGTGATGATGGGCCGCTACCGGCCGCTCGGGTGGCTGCGGTGGCCCGGGCGGGATGAACGTCAGCAGGCCGACGCCGCACTCGAGCGGCTGGGGCTCGGCGGCATGGGCCATCGCCACATCAGCCAGTTCTCCGGCGGCCAGCAACAGCGCATCTTCCTCGCCCGGGCGCTCATCCAGGAGCCGCGCCTCGTCCTCCTCGATGAGCCATTCACCGGCATCGACGTGCACAACCGGTCCATCCTCCACGAGCTCATCCGCGACTTCGCCCGCGCCGGGGTCACCGTGCTGCTGGCCACCCACGACCTCGACGAGGTGCGCGAAACCACGACACACGTCATCTGCCTGAACCGCGACATGATCGCATTCGGCCCAACCCCCACGACGTTCACGCCGGCGACCCTGCGCGCGACCTTCGGCGGCCAGGTCGCGGTGTTCGAACAGGTGCCGGTCTTCGAGCGCCCGCCATGAGCTGGCTGACCGACCCACTTCAGTACGGCTTCATGCAGCGGGCGATGCTGGAAGTCGTCATCATCGGCGCACTCTGCGGGCTTGTGGGCTGCTTCGTCGTGCTCCGCGGGCTGGCGTTCATCGGCGATGCGCTGGCGCACGCGGTCTTCCCCGGCGTGGTGCTCTCGTACATTGCCGGCCAGAGCATCATGATCGGCGCCTTCGTCTTTGGGGGGATGACGGCCCTGGGGATCGGGATCCTGGCGCGCAGCCGCAGGGTGAGCGAAGACTCCGCCATCGGCGTGGTGTTCGCCGCATTCTTCGCGCTTGGCGTGGTCATCCTCAGCCGCCAGGGCGGGTTCAACCGCGACCTCGGCTCGCTGCTCTTCGGCAACATCCTCGGCGTCTCGATGGACGACGTCCGCGTGACGGCCGTCATCGCAATCGTGGTGGCGGGGGTCGTGCTCGCGCTGCTCAAGGAGTTCACCCTCCTCGCGTTCGACCCGACCATGGCGCGGGCGGCAGGCTACCCCGTCTTCGCGCTCGATGTGCTCCTGCTCCTGCTTGTCTCGGCCACCATCGTCGTGAGCCTCCAGACGGTTGGGAACATTCTCATCCTGGCGCTGATCGTGACACCGCCAGCAACCGCGCGGCTGCTCACCGACCGTCTCGGCCGGATGATGGCTGCGAGCGTGTTCATCGCCGCCGCGAGCGGCGTGACGGGACTCTACATCTCGTACCACGCCGGGACCGCCGCCGGCGCGACAATCGTGCTCACGGCCACCGCGGTGTTCCTGCTCGCCGTGGTGTTCGCGCCCACCCACGGGATGCTCAGCGGCTATCTGCAACGCCGCCACGGCCACCACCACGCCCACCACTTCCACGCCCCCGGCGAAGAGGTCGAGCCGGAATAACCGGGGCCTCTCCGGCGGTGGCAGCGCCGTCCTCCGGCGGGTAGAGTGACCTGCGCCGAAATCCGTAACGAGGACACCCATGACCACCCCCAGCCACGCGCACGCCAGCGACCGCAAGCTGACGGAGGAAGAGATCCAGGAGCTCCGCGAGAAGGTGAAGGCCTTCATGGCGGAACACGTCTACCCAAACGAGCCGTTCTTCCACGAACACCATCCGCGCCGTAGCCCCGAGGGCATGGGCAGGATGAAAGAGCTCCAGGCGAAAACGAAGGCGATGGGTATGTGGGCTCCACACCTCCCCTCCGAGGCGGGAGGCATGGGCATCGGCTTCATGCCGTATGTCTACATGAACGAAATCCTCGGCCGCAGCCCCTTCGCACCCATGGCCTTTGGCTCGCAGGCGCCCGATTCGGGCAACGCCGAGATCCTCTGGCAATTCGGGACGAAAGAGCTCCAGGAGAAGTACATGAAGCCGCTCGTGAACGGCGACATCTACTCCTGCTACTCGATGACCGAGCCCGAGGTCTCCGGCGCCGACCCCACCAACCTCCAGACGGTTGCCCGGCGCGATGGCGACGAGTGGGTGATCAACGGGCACAAGTGGTTCACCAGCCAGGGCGAAGGCGCGACCTTCGCCATCGTGATGTGCGCGAGCGAGCTCGACCAGCCCCCCCATCGCCGCATGACCCAGATCGTGGTGCCGTGCGACACGCCCGGGTTCGAGCTCATCCGCCCCGTTCCCGTGATGGGCGAAACCGACGGCTCCCACGCCGAGATCCGCTACAACGACGTGCGGGTGCCGATCACCAACACCCTCGGCGAGGCGGGCGGCGGCTTCCGCATCGCACAGAAGCGGCTCGGGCCCGGGCGCATCCACCACTGCATGCGCTGGCTCGGGCAGATGCAACGCGCGTTCGAGATGATGTGCGAGTACTCGCTCCAGCGTGAGGTCTTCGGCTCGACCCTCTCCGAAAAGCAGACGATCCAGAACTGGATCGCCGATTCGTACGTCGAGATCCAGGCCTCGCGCGCGCTCACGCTGAGCGCGGCCAAGAAGATCGACCAGGGCGACGAGGCACGCGTCGAGATCTCCGCCATCAAGTTCTTCGGCGCAAGGATCCTCCATGACGTGATCGACCGGGCGATCCAGGTCCACGGCGCCCGGGGCGTCTCGGGCGATACCCCGCTCGAGTCGATGTATCGAAATGCTCGTGCCGCCCGCATCTACGACGGTCCCGATGAGACCCACCGGATGGTAGTCTCGCGGCGCATCCTCCAGAGTTTCAAGGCCGGCAACGGCTGGGACTTCGGGGTCCAGTAACCTGCTATCGGCAACAAATGGGGGCGACGATGGACTTGGATGAACTCCGGGAACGGCTCACGCCATTCATGCGCGCACATCTCGATGACCCGGGCGCGTCGGTCGCCTCCGTCGAGAAGGGGCCGGGGCACGCCGGATTCTCGTACTTCTTCGAGACCATCTCTGGCGGGCTGCGGACGAGCTACTTCCTGCGCCTGCCCCCGCCGGGCGTCAAGTACGAAGGCACTGCCGACCTGATGCGGCAGGTCGCCGCGATCAAGGCGCTCAAGGACACGGACGTCCCGCACGCACCGATCCTCTGGTCTGGCACGGATGAACAGTGGTTCGGGTGCCCCTACTTCGTGCAGCCCCGTCTGGAAGGCGACACGCTGAAGGACGAGTACCCGCTGCGCTTCACCGAGGGACAGCTTCGCGACATGGCTCGCCAGGCGATGGTCGCCCTCGCGGGCATCCACCGGGTCGACCCGGCGAAGGCGCCGTACCTCGGAGACTACTGGGGTTACGAGTTCGACGTGACCCGCTGGGACCGGTTCTACGAGCGGGCGGCCGAACCGGAGCTGCTCGCGTTGCAGCCCCGCGTAAAGGAGCTTCTTCTCGAGAAGATCCCCCACGAGTCACGTATCGCCATCTATCACGGCGACTTCCAGTGGACCAACCTCCTCTATTCTCCGGCGGGCAAGCTCTCAGCGGTCATCGACTGGGAGCTCTGCGGGATTGGGCCCGTGCTGAATGACGTGGGCTGGATCTGCGTCTTTAGCGATCCCTCCGCGTGGGCGCACCAGCAGACCGCCAGCCGCATGCCCCACGGTGACGAACTGGAGGGCTGGTACCGCGAGGCCTGCGGCGCCGACCCCGGAGACATCCGCTGGTTCAAGGCGCTGGCGGTCTACAAGTTCGCCATCATCAGCGGGTTCAACCTCATGCTGCACCGCCGTGGCAAGCGCGATGACCCCCACTGGGAGGTCATCAAGCCCTCCATGCAATCGAACATGGAATACGCCATGCGAATGCTCACCGGCTAAGCCACGCACGCAAAGTCGACACCAATTGTCGTGGCGATGGGGTGAACTGGTGCGGCGGTACGTGCTGACGCGGCGTAGGATCGGCTACCGCACGGATGGTGAAGGCGGATGATTGACCTGGTGGGGTATGGGCGCCCGGCACGCGAGGCACTTGCCGCGGCGATCGCGGCAGCGAAGCGGGGCGACCCTCTCGCGCCGGTGACGGTGATCGTACCCACGAACTACGCGGGCCTCGGGCTGCGGCGTTCGCTCGCCGCGACAACCCCGCTCGTGAACGTGCGCTTCCAGGTGGCTGGCCGCGCCGCCGAGCTCCTGGGTGGCGCGACGCTCTCGGCAGCGGGCAGGAAGCCGCTGGTGCCATGGCTCCGCATGGAGGCTATCCGTGCCGCGCTGCGCGAAAACGCTGGCATCTTCGCTGGCGTCGCCAACCACCCGGCCACCGCGAGGCAGCTCGGGCGCACGTTCGACGACCTCCGCGACGTCACGCCGGCAACCCTCGAGCGGCTAGCGGCGATGGGCCCCCGGGCGGCCGACGTCGTTCGCCTCTTCCGCCGGACAGGCCAGCTGACGGCGGGTTACTACGACGAATCGGACCTCCTCGAGGCGGCGGCGCAGGCCGTCCGGGCGGGCCACCCGGGTGCCCGCGAAGCGGGGGCGCTGATCCTCTATCTGCCCCGCCGTGTCAGCGGGTCCATGGCAAGCCTGCTGGAAGCGGCCGCCGCCGGGCCCGGCGCCGCCGCGATCATCGGCCTTACCGGCGATGCACAGGTTGATGCGCTTGCCCGCGATTCGGCCGGGCGCCTGGAACGCCTGGGCCCCACCCGTGAGAGCGAACAGGCGAGCGCGCCCGCAGCGGATACCGTGGCATCGCTACCCGACCCCGAGGAGGAGGTGCGGCACGCCATCCGCCAGGCCATGGCCCTCGCCCGGGCCGGCACGCCCCTTCACCGCATGGCGATCCTCTATCAGCAGCCCGCGCATTACGCGCTGCTCGCGCACGAAGTGCTGACCTCGGCCGGCGTCCCCCACAATGGGCCACCGGTGCGAAGGCTGAATCGGACGCTCGCGGGGCGCACCGTGCTCGGTGCCTACCAGGTCGCCGCGAGCGGGTTCCGGCGGGAGGTGGTGATGGACTGGCTCACCTCCGCTCCCATCGCCGTCGACGACGGCGCCACCGCGCCCTCGCACCGCTGGGACGAGATCTCGCGCAGGGCAGGCGTCGTGAAAGGGGCGGACCAGTGGGGCACCCGGCTCGAGGCGTGGGCTGCCACCATGGAGGCACGCGCCGCCGCCAACCCGGAAGCCGCCGAATACAACCGTGGCCAGGCCGTCCATGCGCGCGAGCTCGCCCGCTTCGTGGCCGGACTGGCGCAGGCAATCGGCCCGGAACAGCGCGCAACGTCAGACGCCCATGCCGGCCACGCCATCAACCTCATGGAACTGTACCTGCCTCTCCGCGCCGTCGAACGGCCAGGCGATGAACCGGCCGAGGCCGAGGCCGCAGCGTGGGAGGAGACACGGGCCCTGCTCGCCGCGATCGTCAGCATGGAAGACGAGTTGCCCCCGCCCATGCGCGTCCCGGTCTCTCGTCGGGAGTTCGCGAATGCCCTCGAAGAATCGCTCGATGTCCCGGCAGGCCGGGTTGGCTCGCTGGGCGATGGCATCTTCGTGGGGCCCGTTTCCGCCGCCGCGGAAATGGAGTTCGAGGCGATCTTCGTGCTCGGGCTGGTCGAAGGCAGTGCGAGCCGCGGCGAAGACCCGATCATCACCGAGGGCGAACGGGAACGGAGCGGCGGAGAGGTCCCCTCGCGCCGGATTGGCCTGGTCCAGGAGCGGCGCGCCTATGTCGCCGCCCTTGCGGGCAGCGGCGCCAGCACCATCTCCAGCCCGCGAGTCGACCTGCGCGGTCAGCGCCCGGCCATCCCCGGGGACTGGTTGCTCGATTCGGCCAGCCGCCTTAACGGCTCCCCAATGTACGCGACCGACCTGGCGAAGATGGTCGAATCGCGCGAACGCCCACCATGGCTCCAAGCCGTGCACTCGTTCGAGTCGGCGCTCGAGGCGGATGGAGAGCGCGCCTCGCTCCAGGAGCGCGATCTCGGGTCGCTGCTCTGTGCGCGCGAAGCGCCGGAGCAGCACTTCCTCGCTAAACAGCTCGACGGCCTTGCCGATGGAATCCTCGCGCGTCGTAGCCGCGCCAGGAAGCGCCGTTTCGCCGGGAGTGGGGCGGTCGAGCTCGATGCCTGGAATGGCCGGGTGCCGCCTGGTCTGGTCGCCCCGGCCGGGAGCAGCAGCCCGGTCTCGCCCACCGCGCTCGAAACGTTCGCCGAATGCCCGTTCCGGTACTTCCTCGGGCACGTGCTCCGCGTCGGCGAGGTCGAACGGCCAGAGGACACGGAAACGATCAGCCCCGGCGACGCAGGCAACATCATGCATGCCGCCTTGCAGCTGTTCTTCGAGCAGACCCACCCGCGGGAAGACCCCGTCGCTCCCTGGACCACCCGGGAACGCGCACTGCTCCTCGAAATCGCCGAACAGCAGTGCACGGAGGCCGAACGGCGCGGAATCACGGGCAAGCCCCTTACCTGGGCGTCGGAACGCGCCCGCATCCTGCGCGACCTCGAGTGCTTCCTCGATGCCGACGAGGCCGAACGGCTCGCCACGGGCTTTCTTTACGAGCGGGCGGAAGTCGCCTTCGGCACCACCCGGGACGGTTCCCCCTCCCTTCCGCCGGTGCTGTATACGCTCCCCGATGGCACGCAGGTGCGCTTCAGGGGCTACATCGACCGGGTCGACCGCGGCCCGGGCGGGGCACTGCTTGTCACCGACTATAAGTCCGGCAATTCGGGCAAGTTCACGAAGGCGATCGACCATCCCGATGCGCTGGCACGCCTGGCTGGCGGCAGGCGGCTGCAATTGCCGGTCTACGCCCTCGCGCTGGAGGACGAAGCGCGGGGCTCGCCAATCAGCGCGCGGTACTGGTTCGTCACCGAGCGCGAGGGCTTCAGGGAGGCACGCCTGCCACTTGATGCCGACACCCGCGAGGCGTTCGGTGGGGTGGTGCAGGTCCTCGCCGATACCATGCGCGAGGGGTTCTTCCCCGCGGTGCCCGGCGAAGAAGACCGCAACTCCTACAAGCACTGCCAGTACTGCCCCTACGACCGCGTCTGCCCGCCGGGGCAGCGCCTGGAGATCTGGAAGCAGTTCAAGGGCGGCCCGGTCGTAGCCAGCTTCGCCGGACTGAGCGAGGGCCTCCTCCCCGGCGAGGAGCCCGCCGATGAGTGAGCATCTCCCGGACCGTGCCGCCCGCGAGCGCATCGCCCGCGACCTGGACGCTACCCTGTTCGTTGAGGCGGGCGCGGGCACGGGCAAGACGACCGAGCTGGTGGGCCGCATCGTCGCACTGATCCGCTCCGGGGTTCCGGTCGAACACATCGCGGCGATCACCTTCACCGAAAAAGCGGCGGCCGAGCTGAGCGAGCGCGTCCGCAAGCACCTGGAGCTTGCCGCCTCGGGTGGCGAGGGCTACGAGTCATTGCCGGCCGGCGAGCGGACACGGTGCGCGGAGGCACTCCCGGACCTGGACCGTGCCGCCATTCAGACGCTCCACTCCTTCGCCCAGCGCATCCTTTCGCTCTACCCGCTCGAGGCCGGTCTGCCACCGGAACTGCGCATCATGGACGAAGTCGAGGGCGACATCGCCTTCCGCGACCGCTGGGCCCAGTTCAAGGACGAGCTCTTCAGCGACCCGGTCTTGCACCGGCCCCTGCTCCGCGCCCTCACCCTTGGACTCCGTCCGAAGGACCTGGAGCCCGTCGCGAAGGAGTTCCACAAGAACTGGGATCGCCTGGACGGGACGGAGTTCGTCGCGGCGCCCGAGCCCGATTTGGCCGAGCCGGCGGTCATCGCTGCGCTCGAAGACGCGAAGGCGGAGCAGGGGCCAAAGCCGACCCAGAAGGCGATCGCACATTTTGCGGAGCTCGCCACGCCCCTCGCGAACGTCGGCGCGGCAGCCGCCCGCGTGCGCAACGCGCGCGATGCTTCCGAACGGGAGAACGCCGAGGTCGACTTGCTGCGGCTCGTCGCTGCGTTCCCCAGGATCAGGGGCGTGGGCAAGACCGGCGTGCTCAAGACCGCGGCGGCCAGGCACGCCGACTGGCTGGGGCAGGCCAGGCGCGCCTGCCTCACGGCAATCCTGCCCGGCCTCAAGCAGTTCGCCCTGGACTACGCCGCCGAACGGCGCTCCGCTGGATACCTCGGGTTCCAGGACCTTCTTGTGCTCGCGGTCAGGTTGCTCAGTACGAACGCTCACGTGCGCCACGCGCTCCATGAGCGGTACCAGCGCATCCTCATCGACGAGTTCCAGGACACCGACCCCCTGCAGGTCGAGCTCGCCGCCCTGCTCGCGGGCGGGCCTGCCGCCCCGCCAGACCACTGGACCCGGGCGGAAGTCGAACCCGGCCGCCTCTTCTTCGTCGGCGACCCCAAGCAGTCGATCTACCGGTTTCGCCGGGCCGATATCGACCTCTACGAGCGCACGCGGGATGCCTTCGGGTGCGAGCCGGTCCCGCTCGTGACGAACTTCCGCTCGCAGGCGGTGATCCTCACGTGGGTCAATGCGGTCTTCGAACGCCTCTTTGCCCGTGATTCGGGTGCCGGGGTGCGGCAGGCCGAGTGGGTTCCCCTGCAGCCCGGGCCCACACCACCACCCGACCACCCGGTCCTGTTAATGGGCGGGCCGCTCGAGCCAGGCGCGAGAGCAGACGATGTCCGCCGGGAGGAGGCTTCGGCGCTCGCCGCGGCCATCGTCGCCGCACGCAACGAGGACTGGCTGGGGGGACCTAATGGCACCCGCTTCGCCGACATGGCAATCCTCCTGCCGACGCGTACCAACTCGCCAGCGATCGAGCGGGCCCTGGGCGACGCGGGCATCCCGTTCCGTATGGAGAGCCAGTCGCTCGTGTTTGCCACGCAGGACGTCCGCGACCTGTCGAACATCCTCGCAGCCATCGATGACCCGACCGACGACGTCTCCGTGGTGGCGGCCCTGCGGTCGCCTGCCTTCGCATGCCGCGATGGCGACCTGCTGGCACACGTCCAGGCGGGCGGACGATGGAACTACCTCTCCCGCGTACCGGACGACAGCCCGGAGTGCGTGCGCACGGGCATGGAATCCTTCCGCGAATTCCACCGGCGTAAGTGGTACGTCAGCACGGGCGCGCTCATCGAGGAGGTCATCGCCGCGCGCCACATGCTCGAGCTGGCGGTGGCTGGCCCGCGCCCTCGGGAATCGTGGCGCCGGCTCCGGTTCGTCGCAGAGCAGGCCCGCGGCCTCGATGAGTCCGGCGCGCTCACCACGCTCCGGCAGTTCGTTGAGTGGCTCCGCACCCAGGAAGAAGAACGCGCCCGGGTGAACGAGGGCGTGGCGAAGGAACCCGACGACGACGCTATCCGGATCATGACCATCCACGCGGCGAAGGGCCTCGAGTTTGACATCGTGTTCCTCGCGGGGCTCGGCGTCGAGCCGTTCAACCGCGATGACAACGTCATCTGGCCCGGCCGAATCCACGAACACGGGGCGGTCGAGGTCCGGGCCGGCCTGAAGGAACGGCCCTTCCAGACCGCCGGCTACGACCAGGTCGCAGCCCTCGAGCGCCGCCACCAGCGGCTGGAACGCGACCGGCTCCTCTACGTGGCGGCGACCCGCGCGAAACGGCGGCTGGTCGTGTCGCTCTACCACGCCCATCACAAGACTCCCCACGATGAGCGCCACTCCGGCGATACCTGCTCGCACGCCGAATGCCTCCTCTCCATCTGCGTCGAACAGGGCCAGGACGGGACGTGGGAACGCTACAACGTGCCGCTCGCTCTTGGTCTACCCGAACCCGCCAGTCAGCCTGTCGCCGATTCGCCCGGGGCTCGCGAGCGCTGGATCGCCGAGCGTGCCGCATTGCTCCAGCAGACGCG
The DNA here is from genome assembly GCA_964507025.1 of uncultured Anaerolineaceae bacterium. Lineage (GTDB taxonomy): Bacteria > Chloroflexota > Dehalococcoidia > Tepidiformales > Tepidiformaceae > Amarobacter. The sequence goes on along the minus strand of CAZDOK010000003.1, from coordinate 169,219 downwards.
GCACGCGCCGGTGCTCGCGGCGACCGCGATCGCCCACGGCGGCGAGGAAGAACCCGAGAAGTCACCGCCAGACGATGAGCGGCAGCCCTGGCGCAAGGGCCGCGCCGGCACATCCGTCGGGCGCGCGGTGCACGCTGTCCTGCAGACCATCGACCTGCAGACCGGCACGGGCCTCGACGACGCCGCCCGCGCGCAGGCCGTGGCCGAAGGCATCGCCGGAGAAGACGCCCGCATCGCGCGGCTCGCCGAGAATGCCCGTCAATCGGCCGCGGTGCGCGAGGCCGTGGCTTCCGGCCGCTACTGGCGCGAAGTCTACGTCGGCACGCAGGTGGAGGGCGCAACGGTCGAAGGGTTCATCGACCTCCTCTACGAGGGGCCCGAGGGGCTGGTCGTGGTGGACTACAAGACGGACTCCGCCCGGAGCCTCGACGACATCGAACAAGCGATGCAACGCTACCGGCTCCAGGGCGCGGCCTACGCGGTCGCCCTCGAAGCCGCGCTGGGGCGGGAGGTCGCAGGGGTGCGATTCGTGTTCACCGAGCCTCGCCACGAAGAACCGATACGCGACCTTGCCGCCGCGAAGCGCGACGTACGCCAGCGCATCGGCGAGGTGTTGGCCCGGCGCGCCGCGGTCTCCTAGCCGCCCTGGCGGCGCTTCAGCATCTCGGCAACGATGGGGCTCGGCACGGGCGGATGCCACGTCTTGTACGCAATCTCCAGTGGCACCGGCCATTCCACGTCGACATCGATCCGGTAGCCCGGGGCGCCTGCTTCCTCCAGCGCCTGGCATGCGGCTCGCGCGACCGTCAGCATCAGCGCATCGTTGTGGGGCGTGCCGAAGCTGTGCCCGAACGGGAACTCCACGCCCACCACCCGGGAGAGCCGGAACTTCATCGCCAGGTCCGGGATCATGGTGACCGTGACGGTGGGGATGCCGAGGTTTTCGATGGTACGCGCCAGCACGGGCACGTTTCGGCAGCAGTCCGGTCAGGCAGGCGCCAGGAGCAGGATATCAACCGCGCGCTCCTTCAACCGCGCGGCAAGCTCGGGCCCCTGCACTGTTTGCCAGTCGATGAGCCGGCGGTCCTGGTAGCCCATGAACGAGTAGTGCTCATCGGCCAGGCGCCCCACCCGGCCCTCCGCCTCAAGCGCCGTGAACGCCCGGATCGGCAGCACCACGTCGGCATCCTCCAGGAGATCATCGTGGCTGATGTGGAGGTGCGAGCAGGCAATGTCCTCCGAGCGGACATCGCGGGGGATGATGCGGTAGGTCGGGTCGCCCCAGGTCGGTTCGCGCCGTTCGCGTTCGACATCGAAGGGTTCCTGCGAATCGCGCAGGTAGATCCCTGCGGAGGTCATAAGGGCGATAGTGCAGTGATGCAGTGGTTTCGGAAGGGGAGCCCAGGCCGGCGGCTCATCGATGACCGGAGTGGCCTCATACATGGTCCGCATCGAGCGGGGAAGGTACTTGTAGCTATCAACGGTCATCCGCAGCCTCCACGCGGGCCATCCTATCAGGCCGCTGGCAAACCTTCCCGCGAGCGTAGCCACTCCTCCGCGGCCTCGCGCTCACGGAAGAAGTTCACATCCTGTGCGTCGTGCGCGCGATAGGCGGAAACCTGGCGAAGCACGCCAAACACCAGGTCGCCCGGCGCGAATATCGCCGTCCAAAACGGGCCGAAACTGCGAGCCCGGTTCACTACGCCAGCCATCCAGAGCACGTCGGCAGTGATCGCAGCGACCTCGGAAGCGTCAATCAGGAGGCGGCCGCGGGCGCTGAGGCGCTCAAGCCACTCAACCTCGGGCTCCCGTGCGCCCGAGATCTCGCCGAACAGCCGCATTTCGATGAAGTCTTGCTGGTCCAGGAACTGAAACGCCATGACCTCTTCCCCATCAGAATCGAACCATAACCGGGGGCTCCGCGCCGCGCATCAACTTGCCGGGATGATCACGCCGGGATTGAGGATACCTGCCGGGTCGAGCGCAGACTTAATCCAGCGCATCGCCTCTCTGTCGGCGTCTGTGCGGGTGAGGTGGAGCCACGGCATCTTGGCGATGCCGATGCCGTGCTCGGCGCTGATGCTGCCCCCGAGTTCGGCCACGAGCCGGAACACGGCGTCGTCTGGTCGTTCGTCACCCGGGTCCAGGCCCAGGATGTTCACGTGGAGGTTGCCATCGCCCGCGTGGCCGAAGAGCACCGGCCGGGCGGCGGGCTCCACCTCGACGAGCACCCCACGCACGCGTGCTTCGAACTCGGGAAGCCGCGCAAGCGGGAGCGTCACATCGAGCTTGTGCGGAATACCCTCGGCGCTGATCGACTCGGTGTGGCGCTCCCGGTAGGCCCACAGGCGCTCGCGCTCGGCTCGCCCCGTCGCGAGTGCCGAATCGCGGATCCCCGGCACCACGGCGAGCACATTGGCGAGAGCGTCCGACTCGTCCTGTTGCCCCGCGCATTCCAGCAGCAGGTAGCAGGGGTGGAGGGCGGCGAAAGGCTGGGGGAGCCCGGTGTGCCGAAGCACGAGCTCCAGCCCCTCGGGGAAGAACACCTCCGCCGCCTCGAGAGACGGAAGGGCGCGGCGCACGGCCGAGACTACACCGAGCGCCGCCGCCAGGCTCTCGACAGCGAGTAGTGCCACCGACCGTTGGGGTTGTTGTGGCACCAGCTTCAGCCGGACCGAGGTTATGACGGCGAGCGTCCCTTCGCTGCCGGCCAGCAGCTGCGCCATGTCGTAGCCCGAGTTGTCCTTCACCAGCCCCGGAAGACGCCGGATCACACGCCCATCGGCGAGCACCGCTTCGATGCCGAGCAACTGATGGCGCATGCCGCCATAGCGCAGAACCCGGATGCCCCCGGCGTTGGTCGCGACCATGCCGCCGATCGTGGCGCTGTCGCGCGAGGCCAGATCGACACCAAAGTTCCATCCCCGCGCCCGGATCGTCTCCTGGAGCGCCGCCAGCGTCACACCGGCGCCGGCCGTCACTTCGCCCGCTTCCTCATCGAAGCCGTTGATGGAGTCGAGACGCCGCAGAGAAAGGACGATCTCGCGGTTTCGGGGTACCCCGCCGCCCACCAGCCCGGTGTTGCCGCCCTGGGGAACGATGGCGGCGCCCGCCTCCCCACAGACGCGCACCACGCTTGCGACCTCTTCGGTTGAGCCGGGGCGCACCACGGCGGGCGATTCGCCATGGAAGCGGCGCGTCCAGTCCGTCTCGTAGCCGGCGCGGAGGTCGGGATCGGTGAGCACGTGCTGGTCGCCGACGATTGCGGCGAGGCGCGACAGCAACTCCTGGGGGGCCGGCACGGGAACGAGTCTAGCAGGTGGACCCGGCCGCCGGTCAGTGCGAGTGGGAGCCCGTACCGGGCCCATGGCTGTGACCGTGGTGCGACCACCGCGAAGGGGACGGCGATGGGACGTTCGCCCGGTCGGCCGCAGCTGCGGCGCCGCGGGTGAACGTGGCCATGGGGGGCGTGAAAACTCGCCGGGCGGCGACATCGCACATCGGGCACATCGCTGGGATGTCGGAATCCTTGATGCTGCGCGACACCTCGAACGTCAGCCCACAGCGGTCACAGGCGTAGTCATAGAGCGGCATTCTGCGCCTCCAGAGGCATTGCTTTGCAATTGCAAATGATTGCAGAATCTCTCCATGCCCGAAACCCCAAGTGCCCAACCCCGGCCCTCGGCCCCTCCGACCACCCGACCCTCACTGGCGGTGCTCATCCACCAGGGATTCCCGGCGAACTACCAGGACGACGTGCGCGAGTTGTGTCGCTCCTTCTCGGGCTTCCTGAACGAACCGGTGGCACTCGCCACGTGTGCTGTCGTCCCTCTCGTGCAGACGCTCGATTCGCTTGTCTCGAGTCCTTCCGGCTGGGAGGTTGAGTTCGTCGCCCCACCGACATCGAGGTCCGCGAGCATGAGCGCGGCCCCGTTCGTGTACCGGGAAGATGGGCGCCCCGACTGGGCCGCCATGTGGACCGGGTTCTGCGAACTCGCCCTCTATGGCGGCCCCCCACACCGGGGCGAGGCAGAAGCACTTCACTCCGTCGTCGACGCGCCACCAGTCGCCGGCTTCGACGCAATTGCCGAGATTCGCCGCGGCATCTACGAGACGACCGGTCTCTTCAGCGAGCTGGCGGAACCGGGGTGGCTTTCGGTGACCTGCCATTCGAAGAAGATGGCGGCGTGGCTGGCGGCATCGATCATCCTCGAGAACGTCGACGCTCGCTGTGACGAGGAACGGCTGCTGGTGCCCGCCAGCCCGGCGTTCACCCTGAAGAACGAGGTCAAGAGCGTCATCACCGTGGTGGCGAAGTGCAACCACTACTGGCAGGCGCACATCGCCGCGCAGGAGTCCGCGGCAGCCTCAGCGTGAGATCTGGCTCATCACGTCGGCGGCCGCGCCGCCCGAAGGTGCGGCGATCTCTACCACCCGCTCATCGATGTCGTCGTATTCCAGCCGGAGCGCCCGGCAGACCGTCGCATGGAGGCGGTACATCGCCACCGCGTACGTGAGTTCGAGGATCGCCTCGTCGATGAGGTGCGTTCTGAGGGCGGCGAAGGTGACATCCTGTACTCGCCCGTCCTGCAGCACCATCTCGTCGGCATAGGCGAGGACCGCCCGGTCCGCCGCGTCGAAAACCGTGGCGGCCGGCCACGCGGGGATAGCCGCGAGCTTCTCCTCCGGGATCCCGGCCGCGCGCGCGGCCTTGCAATGTTGAGAAAACACAAACTGGCTCCCGGCCACGAACCCCGCGCGCGTGATGCCGAGTTCGCGGAAGTAGGGCGTGAGCGTGCGGCGGCGGCTGTTGAGCAGGCTGAACCCGTCCTGCGCGTGGACGAGGATGTCCGGCACAAGTGCGAACACGGTCCACCAGTTGCCTGGCGTTCCCGTGGCCGTGCCGGGCTGCGTGACAGGGTCACGCTCCCCAAAGAGACGGCTGTAGGCGGCGAGAGCCTCGGGCGAGGCTGCAGAACGCGAGACCTGGCGAAGTCGGGGCATGGGAAGGAGTCCTCCATTGTGGGTGTGCTGGCGCGGCGGAATCGTACGCCATGGGTAGACGCAACCTTCCAGACACGAAGAAGCGGCGGTCCGGGTAGAGGAGGCGGACCGCCGCTTTCTTGCTGCACGCGCTGGCCGTTAGTCAGCGAGCTGGACCGTGACCGGCACGCCCCGGGTGATGCTGTCGAACACGGCCGACCGCGACTGCGCCCGGGCGACCACTTCCTGGAGCTTCTCCTTCGGGGCATCGCCCTTCACTGTGAAGGTGACGCGGATGTTCTGGAAGCCATTGCGCACCTCGTTGTTGAGGCCCAGCGCGCCCTGCACGTCCATGTCGCCCTCGATCACCGAGGACACTTCGGTGAGGCGCACGCCGCGAGCCGCGGCGACGTAGACCAGCGATGTCGTGAGGCAGGCTACCAGCGCATGGAGCAGGTACTCGGCGGGGTTCGGGCCTTCGTCGTGACCGAGGAGAATGCCGGGCTCGCCCGCGTCGACGGTGAAGGCGCTGGAGCGCGACGTGTCTTCCTGAAGGGCTGCATAGAAGCCCTGGATAGTGGAGCGGTTGTGCGAGCCGCCCATCCACGTGTTCTTCGCGCGCCACTTGAACTGGGCAATGGCAGGCGTCGCCTTGATCGCGTCGAGCGTGGCGAACATGGTATCGACGTTGACGCCGTTGCGGATGGTCGGAGCGGTTTCGATCTGAGTCATTGCAGTGGTTCTCCTGTTGCGTGTCTCTGCTGCAGGGGCCAATCCCCTGGCACACTCAACGGTAGGCAGTGCGAGCACCGGTTACCTGAAGCCCTCCTTCAGGGTTTCTGGAGAACCCATGGAGACCGCCCCCGCTCTGTGACGTGCCTCACGCGGAAGGCCGCCGAGCCCTTCGGGACACGAAGAGGCCCTGCTTCGAAGACGGGCCTTCGAGGCAGGGCCAGGGAAGGGAAGGTGAGCGGATCAGAACGTCGCAGGACGCAAGCCCAGAGCCTGGGCACCGACGTACTCAAAGGCGACGTTGGCGCCGAGCGGGTGCATGAACGCCCCCGCCCGCGCATCGCGATAGAGCCGTGCAAGCGGGTTGCCGGCCGTGTAGGCGGCCCCGCCAGCGATCGTCATCGAACGGTCGACCACGCGCAGCACAGCCTGGTTGATGAAGATCTTGGCGCGCTGGGCATCGGCGAAGACCGCGTTTGCCTCTTCATCCGTGCCGTGACCGGAGAGGTGGCGCTCCTGGTAATCGTCGATCGCGCGCAGGGCCGCCCCGAAGATGGCGCGAATCGCGGCGAGGTCGACCGAGTTTTCCGCGGCGAGGTGTTGGAACGTCGGCCGGAAAGCACGCTCGCCCTTCTTTTCGAGCTTCGAACGGAAGGCCTTGACGCCGAGCTCGAAAGCCGCCTCGGCAACGCCTACCGCCGCAGCCGCGTGCGAGGGGCCCGAGGTCAGGATCTGCTCGAGGTGCTGGGCCGTGACAATCCCGGCAAGCACCCCCGAACCGGGGCCACGCTTCATGCGCACCTCGTTGAACGTGACCGACGTCGAGCCCGAGTCGCGCATACCGAGGGCGTCCCAGTCATCGTTCACGGTGACACCAGGCGCACCGGCGGGAACGACCATGTAGCCGTAGCGCTCGTCACCAGCCGCATCAACGTAGGAAACAGCAACCGAGAAGTGGGTGGCTGCCGGCGCCATGCTGATGAAGATCTTCCGGCCGTCGATGACCCACTCGTCGCCGTCGGGCCTTGCGGTGGTCTGGGGCCGGATGAGGTCCTGGTCGGGCTCGCTCACCGCGGCGGCGATGATCATGCCGTCGTTGATGGCCCGCGTCATCGCCCGGGCAACCCCGTTCGCCTTCGCTTCATCTCCGGTCGCGAGCGCGGCCCGGTACTGCTGGGCGTAGGTCATCATCATGATCATGTGCATGTTCACGCCGAGCGTCAGGCCGGCATCCGCCCGCGCGAGGCGGCTTGCCGCAACAAGCACATCGTGGGCCGACTCAACGCCCATCCCCCCGAGCTCGACCGGGATCGGCGCATACAGATACCCCGACTCCTGGAGCTCCCGCAGGCTCTCCATGGGAAACGTTCCGTCCACATCGTGGCGTGCCACGCGGGACTGGAACGCCGGGACAAACGACTCGGCCGTGGCGATGAGTTTGCGGCCGGCTTCAGTGGTGGCTTGCAGTTCGTAGGACATCTTCAACCTCAGTTCGTGAATTGAATGGCGCAGCGCCCCCGGTCGGTGAACCGGGAGCGCTGGAGGGTTGGAGTGGCGTGGCCACATTGCGGACAGACAGGTCCAGCGCCCCACCCGGTCAGTCCGAGCAGGGTGCGCCAGCGGGGGCGACGTATCGCGCCGGCGAGACAGTTCGGGCAGTTCATCGACGGCTCCCCGGGCTCAAGCCGCCAGGAGCCACGGCCCGAATTCGCGATACGCGCGATCGCGAGTGGAGCCGAAGAACTCGTGGGCGTCGAAGGCGTTGGAGCAGGCGGCGCAGGTGACAACCGCGGCCTTGCGGCGGCCACGGCGGTCAACGACGTAGCTCGGTCCGCTGATGGTGCTGGCGGAGCAGCGTGGGCAGATCATCGGAATTCTCCTTGCCGGCCGGGCCCTGGACCCGGCTGCTGGTGCTTCGTGGTGTTCAGCGCGGGAATGCGCAGCTGACACGATCGAAGGTAGGCAAGGCGAAGGGGCGTCGCTTGGAGAATTCCTGAGGGTTCCTTAGAGAAGCGCGGGGCGCTGTGCCCGCAGTGTGGTGCAGGTCACTCCCGCAGCCGGGCTCGTGTTCACGCAGCCTCGGAGACGAGCGCCGCGGCCAGACCGGAGACGAATCCCTGCAGCACCAGCGCCGCTTCGGGCGTCACTTCCTCGAACCGCAGGTGCAGGATCGTCCCGGCCTCGTCCCCGTGCCCGCCGACGATCGCGACCGGCAGGGCGCATTCACCCGCCGGCGTGGCCATCCGCAGCCACGTCTTAACGTCGGCCGGGGTCTCGGCCACCAGCACCGCCGCACCACCCATCGAAATGTCGGTCACGGTGACGTCTATCTCGGGTTCCTGCCCGAGGGTGGCGGCGACGCTCGTGGTGTAACGCTGAAGCGACCGGCGGTTGAACGGCCGCCATGGGCTCTGGCGCGAGAAGATGGCCTGCCCATCGCCGTGCTCGCGGAAGCGGCCCAGTGCCGCAACCCTCCGCCCGAGGGCCCCACACGCGAGCACTACCTCGTCGCCGGGCTGCCAGGGGCAGTCTCCGGTGGCGATGTAGACGGAGAATCCCCGCGAGGACTGAAGGACGCCCTGGCCATAGGCCACGCTCGATTCCCCACGCGGCATCACCGTTACCGCCATGCCAGGCGCAACGCTCTCGATCGGACCGAGCTCAGCATCCATGTCTGGATTAACGGTGCGCCGCCCCGTCACCTGAACCCTCCCTCGCGCGGCGGGATTCAGCCGAACACTCTAGGATCGTCGCCACATCCCGGCGGGACGGCTCCGCTGCCGGTCCGCCAGCTATCCGAGGACCTCCATGAGCATCACCACCCTGCTCGTCGCGAACCGGGGAGAAGTCGCCATCCGGGTCATCCGCGCCGCCGCCGAACTCGGCATTCGAACCGTGGCCATCTACTCCGACGACGATGCGGCATCGCTGCACGTTCGCCGGGCGGACGAGGCCCGGCGGCTCGAAGGACAGGGAGCGGCCGCCTATCTCGATGCCGCCCAGATCGTGCGTATCGCTATTGCCTCCGGGTGCGACGCGATCCATCCCGGATACGGTCTCCTGAGCGAGAACGCCGCCTTCGCCCGGCGCTGCACCCAGGACGGCATCACCTTCGTGGGCCCACAGCCCGAAGTGCTCGACCTCTTCGGCGATAAGGCGCGCGCGCGGGCGCTCGCGGCCGAGCTGGGTGTGCCCGTGCTGCCGGGCACCTCGGGGCCTACCACCCTGGACGAGGCCCGCGCGTTCATGGCGTCGCTCGGCGAGGGAGCAGCCCTGATGGTGAAGGCGGTCGCAGGGGGCGGCGGGCGAGGCATGCGCCCGGTCACACGGCAGGAGGACCTCGAACAAGCCTTCACCCGCTGCCAGTCCGAGGCTCGTTCCGCATTCGGCAACGGCGATCTCTATGTCGAGCGGCTCATCCCGGTCGCGCGCCACATCGAAGTCCAGGTGGTGGGCGATGGCACCGGCCACGTCAGCCACCTCTGGGAGCGCGAGTGCACGATCCAGCGCCGGAACCAGAAGCTCGTCGAGGTTGCGCCGAGCCCCGGGCTCACCGATGACCTGCGCGAGCGGCTGACCGGTTACGCGGTCCGCATGGCCGAGGCGGTCCGCTTCAAGAACCTTGGAACGTTCGAGTTCCTGATCGACGGAAGCTCGCCCTACGGGGCCCACGCGATCGCCTTCATCGAGGCGAACCCCCGCTTGCAGGTCGAGCACACGGTCACCGAGGAGGTCACGGGCATCGACCTGGTCACCACGCAGCTTCGCATCGCCGCGGGTGCCACGCTTGCTTCGCTCAACCTCCAGCAGGCAGACGTCCCACGCCCGCGAGGCTCTGCGATCCAGGCGCGGGTGAACATGGAAACCGTCGCCGCCGACGGTTCGCCGCGTCCCTCGGGGGGCACGCTCACCGCATTCGAGCCACCAACGGGACCGGGACTGCGAACCGACACGTTCGGCTACACCGGCTACACCACCAGCCCCTACTTCGATTCGTTGCTTGCGAAGCTGGTCGTACATTCCACAGGCGGCGATTTCGCCGGCGCGGTAGCGAAGACCTATCGCGCCCTCTGCGAATTCCGCGTCGAGGGCGTGGCGACGAACATCCCGCTCCTGCAGAACCTCTTCCACCACCCGGACTTCGTGGCCGACCGGATCTCAACGCGCTTCATCGAGGAGCACGCCGCCGAACTGGCGGCACCGCGCGGGCAAGAGCACCGCCGCCTGTTCTTCGAAGCCACCCCGGCGACGGTCCCACCGCCCACGAACCCGGTGGGACGCGCGGGTGCGACGATCGACAACCGCGATCCCCTCGCAGTCCTCGCCCACGGGAAAGCCGAGGCGACCCTGCCCTCCAGTGCCCCCGGCGCCCCCCCTCCACCCGATGGCACGGTCGCCATACCCACGCCGCTCCAGGGCACCATCGTCTCCATCGATGTGAACCCTGGCGACGCGGTGCGCCGCGGCCAGCAGGTCGCGGTCATGGAAGCGATGAAGATGGAGCACGTCATCACCGCCGATGCGGGCGGCATCGTCCTGAGCGTCGCCGTGACGCCCGGCGCGGCCGTGATGCCCGGCCACCCGGTCGTGTTCATCCAGGAAACGGGCGACGCGACGGAGGAAGCAGCCGCCGAGACAGAAGTCGACCTCGATCGAATCCGGCCCGACCTGGATGAGGTCCACCGGCGCCACGCCGTCGGCCTCGATGCGGCTCGGCCCGATGCCGTCGCGCGACGCCGCAAGACAGGTCAGCGGACCGCCCGCGAGAACATCGAAGACCTCTGCGACCCGGGCACATTCATCGAGTATGGCCCGCTGGTGATTGCCGCCCAGCGGCGGCGGCGACCGCTGGAAGAGCTCATCGAGAAGACGCCAGCCGACGGCATGATCGCAGGCGTCGGGAGCGTCAACGGTCACCTCTTCGACGACGCGAAGGCGCGCGCCATCCTGATGTCCTACGACTACACAGTCCTGGCCGGCACCCAGGGGCAGCAGAACCACCGCAAGAAAGACCGCATGTTCGAGCTGGCCGAAAAGCACCGGCTGCCGGTCGTGTTCTTCACCGAAGGCGGCGGCGGGCGCCCCGGAGACACCGACGGCGTTGGCGTCGCCGGGCTCGACTGCATGGCTTTCCACTACTTCGGCAGGCTCAGCGGCCTGGTGCCGCTCGTTGGGATAACCTCCGGCCGATGCTTCGCCGGGAACGCGGCGATCCTCGGCTGCTGCGATGTGGTCATCGCAACGAAGAACTCGAACATCGGCATGGGCGGCCCTGCGATGATCGAAGGAGGCGGCCTCGGCATCTTCCGGCCCGAGGAAGTCGGTCCGGCGAGCGTCCAGGCGCCAAACGGCGTCATCGACGTCCTCGTCGATGACGAGGCTGAAGCGGTGCGCGTGGCGAGACAGTACCTCTCGTATTTCCAGGGGCCGGTTGCCGCGTGGGAGTGCGCCGACCAGCGGCTGCTGCGGAGCGCCATCCCCGAGAATCGCCTGCGTGTCTACGACGTGCGAAAGGTCATCGAGACGATGGCCGATGCCGGCTCGGTGCTCGAACTGCGGCGAGACTTCGGGCCTGGCATGGTCACCGCGCTCATCCGCATCGAGGGCCGGCCGCTGGGGCTCGTGGCGAACAACCCGATGCACCTGGCCGGCGCCATCGATAGCGAAGGCGCCGACAAGGCGGCCCGCTTCATGCAGCTCTGCGACGCCTTCGACATCCCGCTCCTGTTCCTCTGCGACACGCCGGGGATCATGGTCGGGCCAGAAGTCGAGAAGACCGCCCTCGTCCGCCACGCCGCCCGGATGTTCGTGACCGGCGCGAGCGTGAGCGTGCCCGTGTTCACCATCATCCTGCGGAAGGCGTACGGCCTCGGCGCTCAGGCGATGGCGGGTGGCAGCTTCAAGGCGCCGTTCTTCACCGTCTCCTGGCCCACCGGCGAATTCGGCGGGATGGGCCTCGAGGGCGCGGTCAAACTCGGCTACCGCAACGAGCTGGCCGCGATCGAAGACCCCGAAGCGCGAAAGCGGCTCTTCGACGAGATGGTCGCCCGCTCCTACGAGCGCGGCAAGGCCGTCAACACCGCGTCGCACTTCGAGATCGACGACGTCATCGACCCGCTGGATTCACGGTCCTGGGTGACGCGGGCCCTGAAGTCGGTCCCACCACCGCCGGGGCGTCGCGAGAAGAAGCGGCCCAACGTCGACACCTGGTAAACCGGGTTCGCGAACGCTGCGCGGGGCGCTATGATGCGCGGCCACATGGACCTGCTCACCGGTCAACGATTCACGGTCGCCTCCCACGGCATCGCGGCCGCCTATGCCGCGTGGCTCCTGCGCCAGTTCGGTGCCGAGGTTGCCCACACCACCGCCCTCGATCCCGAAGGCATGGGCGCGTTCCTCGCGGAGGGCGCGGCATACACCGACACGCCCGAGCTCGCGGTCGAGCCCGGCGGCGTCCTCATCACGGACGCCCCGGTCTCCGCGGCCGCCCGGCAGCGCGTCGACGAACTGCGCCGCCATGCGCTGGTTGCGTGGATCACACCCTGGGGCACGGACACCAGATGGAGCGAGCGGCCGGCCACTGAGCTGGCCCAGTACGCTGCCGGCGGCTGGATGACCATGGTGGGCGAACCCGGCCGCGAGCCGCTGGCCGCGCCCGTGAGCCTCGGCCAATTCATCGCAGGTCTCTACGCCACCATCGCGGCCCTCACCCGCCACGCGGGGTGGGGCGACGCCTGCGGGCTCATCGATGTCTCGGAGATCGAGGGGATGGCCGCCACCCTCATCTACGACTCCATCGCGTTCCAATACTACGGCGCCCTGCGCGGCCGCGTGGGCAACCGCTATAGCCGCAACCAGCCAACCATCGTGACGCTGCCCTGCAAGGACGGGCACATCGGCATCCATGCCGCCCTCCACAGCCAGTGGGTGACGCTCGCGAGGCTGGTCGGCCACCATGAGCTGGTCCACGACCCGCGCTTTGCCTCGCCCGGCGAACGCTCGAAGAACATCCGCCAGCTCGACGAGTACCTCCTGCCCTGGCTCGCCCGGCGGACGCGCTGGGAGGTCTATCACGAGCTTCAGCGCAACCGCATCCCGTGTTCGGCCCACCCGGACATGCCGGAAGTGCTCGCTTCGCCGCAACTGGCGGCACGTGGATTCTGGCGCGAGGTCGAGACGCCTGCTGGCCGCCGGTATCGAGTGCCAGGCGCCCCGGCCCGCGTGCGGACGAACTCCCGCGCCGGAGCCTCGCACGCTCCGGGCGGGCCCTGGCGCGAGGGCGCCCTTCGGGTCGTCGACCTTTCGATGGGGTGGGCCGGTCCGCTGGCGGGGCACATCCTCGCCTCAGTCGGGGCCGACGTCATCAAGGTCGAAAGCCACACGCACTTCGACTGGTGGCGTGGCTCGCGCCCACCGGGCGATGACCCGGCGCTCGCCCTGCATGAACGCAGCCACGTCTTCAATGCCGTCAATCGCGGCAAACGGGGCATCACGCTCAACCTCGCGACCCCGGCCGGCAACGAGCTCGCCCACCGGCTCATCCACGAGGCCGACATCGTCATCGAGAATTTCGGCGCGGGCATCATCGAAAAGCTCGGCCTGACCTACGAACGCCTGAGCGCGGACAACCCCGGGCTCATCATGCTCCGCCAGCCCGGCTTCGGCAGCGATGGCCCCGAGGGCGGCTACGTCACCTTCGGCAACACCATCGAGGGTATGTCGGGGCTCACCTCGCTGATCGGCTACCCCGGCGGCGAGCCGGTCATGCTCAGCAACGCCCTCGGCGACCCAGTGAGCGGGCTCACCGGCACCATCGCCCTGCTTGCAGCGCTCGCCGCCCGCGGCCGCGACGGCTGCGGCCGCGTGATCGAGGCGGCTCAGCTCGAAGGCTTCATCCCGCTGGTCTCCGAGGCCCTGCTGAACTATCAGCGCACCGCCACCGTGCCGCGGCGAAACGGCAACAGGCTCGGCGGCCGTGTGCCCTCCGGCGCCTTCCCCTGTGCGGATGGCGAGTGGGTCGCTATCGAGGTGCGTTCGGACACCGACTGGCAGCTCCTGGCCGATTCCATCGGCCAGCCCTGGGCCCGCGACCCGGCGCTCCGCACCCTCACCGGCCGCCAGGCGAGAGAGGGCGAGATCGAACAGCTCGTCGCGGCATGGACGTCGACCCAATCGCGGGCGGCGCTGGTCGACCGGTTGCTCGCGGCCGGGATCGTGGCGGTTCCCGTGCTCAGCGAGGGCGAAATCCTCTCGCTGGAACCGCTGGTCGAGGCAGGGTTCTGGGTGGGCGAAGAGCGTGCCCACGTGGGCTTCCACCTCTACCCCGGGCTTCCTATCCGGGCGGAGTACGGCCGGCCCGAGGCCGCGGGGCCCGCGCCCACACTCGGGCAGCACACGGCGGAGGTCCTGGCCGCGATGGGGTTGGATGCGGACGCGCTGGCCCGCCTCCAGGAGCAGGGCGTCACCGGCACCCGGCCGGCAGGGTCCGTCAGTCCGGCGATGCTTCGGCCCTGAACACCACCGCCGCGAGCGGGGGTAGCGTGATGAGCAGCGACTGCGGCTCGTCGTGCGAAGGGATCGGCACCGTGTCGAGGCCGCCCAGGTTGCCCTGGCCGCTCCCGCCGTAGATCGGCGCATCGGTGTTGAGCACTTCGCGCCAGTGACCGGACACGGGCACGCCAACGCGGAAGTTCGGCCGCGGCACCGGCGTGAAGTTGCAGACCACCGCCAGCACCTCCTTCCCATCGGCCGTGCGGCGGACGAAGGAGAGCGTGCTCTGGTCGCCATCGTGGCAGTCGATCCACTCGAAGCCCACCGGGTCGCAATCCGTGCGGTGCAGGGCGGCGCTGCCCCGGTAGAGCGCATTCAGGTCGCCCACCAGGCGCTGCAGTCCGTTGTGGCGTTCGTACCCCGCCAGGTGCCAGTCGAGGCTGGACTCGTGGTTCCATTCCGCCCACTGGCCAAACTCCGCGCCCATGAAGAGCAGCTTCTTCCCCGGCAGGCACCACATGTAGGCGAGCAGCGTGCGCAGGTTCGCGAACTTCTGCCAGTCGTCGCCCGGCATCTTGCCCAGCAACGATCCCTTGCCGTGGACCACCTCATCGTGCGAGAGCGCGAGCACGAAGTTCTCCGTGAAGCCGTACAGGGCGCGGAATGTCAGCAGGTTGTGATGGTACTTGCGGTGCACCGGGTCTTCAGCCATGTATTTGAGCGTGTCGTGCATCCAGCCCATGTCCCACTTGAAGCCGAACCCCAGGCCACCCAGGTAGGTCGGGCGCGAGACGCCGGGCCACGCTGTCGATTCCTCGGCGAACATCTGGATGCCGGGGTCGAACGCGTAGGCGGCCTCGTTCAGCTGGCGCAGGAAGCTGATCGCGTCCAGGTCCTCGCGCCCGCCATAGACGTTCGGGATCCACTCGCCTTCCTTGCGTGAGTAATCCAGGTACAGCATCGAGGCCACGGCATCCACGCGGAGGCCGTCGGCGTGGAACACCTCGAGCCAGAAGAGGGCGCTGCTGAGCAGGAAGGCCCGGACTTCGTGGCGACCGTAGTTGAAGATGAGGCTGCCCCAGTCGGGGTGGTAGCCGCGGCGGGGGTCGGCATGCTCGAACAGGTGCGAGCCATCGAACTTCGCGAGGGCGAACTCGTCCGAGGGAAAGTGCGAGGGCACCCAGTCCAGGATCACGGCGATGCCGTTCTGGTGGAGCACATCCACGAGGTACATGAAGTCCTGGGGCGTGCCGTAGCGGCCGGTCGCCGCGAAGTAACCGGTCGTCTGGTATCCCCAGGAGCCATAGAACGGGTGCTCCATCACGGGCAGGAACTCGACGTGCGTGAACCCGTGGTCGACCAGGTAACGCGCGAGCTTCGGCGCCAGTTCGCGATAGGTCAGCAGGCGGTCGTCCTCCGGGTCCCGCATCCACGAGCCGAGATGCACTTCGTAGATGGAGATCGGTCCATCGTGCCGGTTGTGCGCGGCCCGGCCCGCCATCCACCCGGCATCGCCCCATTCGTATGCGAGATCGTGGACGATGGAGGCCGTGGCCGGCGCTTCCTCGGCGTGGAATGCGAACGGGTCGGCCCGGAGAAACGTGCCGCCCAGGTTGCTGGTGATGGCGAACTTGTAGCGCTGGCCTTCGGAGGCGCCAGCAACGAACCCTTCCCAGATACCGGATGGACCCAGGTTCCCCAGCGTGTGGGCGCCCTCGTCCCAATCGTTGAAGTCACCCACCACGCTCACTGCCCGGGCATTGGGCGCCCAGACGGCGAAATTCACGCCCGGGACACCATCGCGCACCACGGGGTGCGCGCCCAGCGAGCGGTAGAGGCGTGTGTGCGTGCCCTCGTTGAACAGGTAGAGATCGTCGGTGGTGAACAGCGAAGCCGGCATTCCGGCGGTATGGGGCGGCATTGGCACCTCCGGGTGCGGTCAATCGAGGATAGCGACATCCATGAGTTCGACGATCCCCTGGAGCGGGATATCAACCCATGCGGGCCGGCTATCGAGTTCGTAGCGCACTTCGTACAGTGCCTTGTCGAGCAGGAAGCTATCGAGCAAGAATCGATGCTCGTCGGTGTCGGAAGGCAGCAGCCCCGTGGAACCGGCAACGTCGAAGTAGCCGCCCAGGTACTCTGCGGCGCTCCAGAGGTTCCAGGCCCGCGCCCACGCCTCGAGGTCGGTCCCCGAGCCGGCCGCCTGCGATTCGACGAGCTCGCGCAACGCGTGCCGGCTGGCGTAGTGGAACGAGCGCACCATTCCCGCGACATCGCGCAACGGCGAGCGCTTGACCCGGCGTTCGCCCAGCGAGCGGACCGGTTCACCCTCGAAGTCGATGAAGATGGGTTCGCGGCCGGCGATCAGGACCTGCCCGAGGTGCAGGTCGCCATGGCAACGAATCCGGGCGCTGGCGAGCGGGCGGTCGGCCACCGCCTGGAGGCGCTTGAGGATTGCCGACTCCTCGGCGAGCACGGTTTCCGCGCGTTCGCGTGAGGCCTCTTCCAGGGCATCGAGTTTCCCCCGCAGCACACGAAAGGCGTCTCGCGCCTGGCCCCGGAATGCCTGTGCCAGCGCTCGCTGGTAGAACGGCGTGTACCGCTCCGGCGCGAACGCGGGATTCTCGCGGTCGGATGCGAGCGCGGCGTGGAGGTGGCCCGTCCGTTCGCCAAGGGTGCGCGCGAACTGCAGCCACGATGCGGAAGCCTCCCGCATGACAGGCGGAGTGGCCGGGGCATCCAACGGATGCGAGCGGCGGGGCACCGCCGGCGGGTCTATCCGCGCGGCCGCAACCTCCTCCAACATCCGCCCAAGTTCGTCGACCGCGAACGTCCATGCGTCGTACTGCGCCGTCACCAGCTCCTCGAGGACTCCCGACACGGCCGCTTTCTGTCCCGGCGTCGAGTAGCTGATGGTCCCGGCCAGGTGGGGCACCGAATCGCCCAATTCCGTGCCGCGCAGGAATTGCTGCATCTCGACCTGTGGGTGGATGCCGGGTTCGACGCGGCGGATGAACTTGAGGATGAACCGGCCGGGGTAGATGACCGAGGTGTTGCTCTGTTCTCCCCGGTGGATCGCCGCAGGCGGTTCATCGGGTCCGGGCCGGTAGCGGAAGCCCGGCTCAACGGAAAAGGCCAGTGTTCCCTTCGCGCTGGAGAATTTCGCGCGCGACCGGAACGCATCGAGGAACGCTGACGCGACTTCGGGCAGCGCGAGCCCATCGACGAGATGAAGCACCGTTCCGCCGCGGTCTTCGATGGTCGTGATCAACGCCCACGGGACGGTTCTCTCGATGGCCGCGGCCCTGTCGGTCTGCACGGCCGAAAGCAGGATGGCGTAGCAATCCGGCTCGCCCTGGTCGTACTCGACGCGCGCCAGCACGTAGGCCGACTCGGGCGCGCCGCGGGTGCGGAAGGGAATGGCCTCGATGATCGTCAGCCGCCGGGCATTGCGCGCCTTCGCGCCGAACCACCGGCGCCCGGGAAGGTAGACAGAGAGTGCGGCTTCGAGCGACTTGCGGCGGCCGTTGATCAGTTCCTGCCAGTCACGGTCCACCATCAGTGGTGGGGCCTGTCCCGGTTCGGATTGGACGTGCCCCGATGCCGGTTCGAGCAGGAACCAGTAGAACGCATGGGGACCCAGCGAGAGGAAGTACGGGTCATGCGTGACGGGCGGGAAGTGGGTGTGGCCGAACATCTCGACCGGCGTGAGGCCCGCACAGGCGCCGATGTTCACGTTCACGGCCTGCGTAAATCGCGACAGATTCGCGACAACCAGGATGCGCTCGCCATCGTGCTCCCGGAGGAACGCCAGCACCCGCCGGTTGTCTGTATCGAGGAAGGTCATCGAGCCCCGGCTGAAGGCCCGGTAGCGCGTGCGCAACGCGATCAGGCGGCGCATCCACCAGAGCAAGAGCGACGGGTTCGCCTGCTGGGCATCGACGTTTATCGACTCGTAGTGATACTCGGGATCGATGATCACCGGCAGGTAGAGCCGCTGCGGGTTGGCGCGCGAGAACCCCGCGTTGCGGTCGGCGCTCCATTGCATCGGCGTCCGCACGCTGTCGCGGTCGCCCAGGTAGATGTTGTCGCCCATCCCGAGCTCGTCGCCGTAGTAGATGACGGGCGTGCCATTCATCGAGAGCAGCAGGGCGTTCATCAGCTCAATCAGGCGGCGGTTGTGGCCAAGAAGCGGCGCCAGCCGGCGGCGGATGCCCAGGTTGATGCGCGCGCGGTCCTCTGCCGCATATACCCGGTACATGTAGTCGCGCTCTTCGTCGGTGACCATCTCGAGGGTGAGCTCATCGTGGTTGCGGAGGAAGAGGGCCCACTGGGTGTTCTCAGGGATCTCGGGCGTCTGGTCCAGGATCTCGGTGATGGGGAACCGGTCCTCCATGCGGACCGCCATGAAGAGGCGCGGCATGAGCGGGAAGTGGTAGGCCATGTGGCATTCGTCGCCATCGCCGAAGTAGCGGGCTGCATCCTCGGGCCATTGGTTGGCCTCGGCGAGCAGCATCCGGCCCGGGAACTTCCGGTCGACGTGGGCCCGCAGCTCCTTCAGGAAGGCGTGAGTCTCGGGCAGGTTCTCGCAGCTGGTGCCCTCGCGTTCGAACAGGTACGGCACGGCATCGAGCCGGAATCCATCCACGCCCATCGCAAACCAGTAGTCGACGAGGTCGAGGATCTCCTGGCGCACGCGCGGGTTATCGAAGTTCAGGTCGGGCTGGTGCGAATAGAAGCGGTGCCAGTAGTACTGCCCGGCAACCGGGTCCCACGTCCAGTTCGAACGCTCGAAGTCCTTGAAGATGATTCGCGCCTCGGAGTACTCCGTCGCCGTGTCGCTCCACACGTAGTAGTCGCGGTAGGCGCTGCCTTCCGGCGCCCGCCGCGCCCGCTGAAACCAGGCGTGCTGATCGCTCGTGTGATTGATCACCAGTTCGGTGATGACGCGCAGGCCCCGAGCGTGCGCTTCGGCCAGGAACCGCTTGAAGTCACGCAGCGTGCCGTACGAAGGGTGGATCTTGCGGTAGTCCGCGATGTCGTACCCATCGTCTCGCAAAGGGGATTCGTAGAACGGCAGGAGCCAGATCGCCGTGACCCCGAGTTCCTGGAGATAGTCCAGCTTCTGCGTCATGCCCGCGAAGTCGCCCATCCCATCGCCGTCCGCATCCATGAAAGCGCGGACGTGCACCTCGTAGATGACAGCATCCTTGAACCAAAGGGGATCGCTCGCCGGTTCAACACTGGCTGCGGCGGCAGCGCGGGTGGGGCTGGTCAAGCGTTCTCCCTCCCTACAGGAAGTATTCGAAGTCGCGCTCCGAGCGGCGCTCTGTCCTCAACAGGAAGATGTGCGCCGGGGTGACTGCTGGATCCAGTTCAACGTAATTCCGGCTTCCCTGCCAGAGGTAACGCCCACCGCCCAAAAGGTCGTGGGCCTGGAACTGCGTCCCGGGCTCTACGCGCACCACCGCCGGGTCCAGTTCGATGTGCCCCGTCTGCTTGAAGTGCGGGTCCAGGTTGACCACCACAACCACGGTTTCGCCGCCGGGCGCGGTGCGGCTGTAGCAGATGAGCCGGTCGTTATCCGTTTCGTGGAAGCGGAACCGCGCATCGTTGCGGAAGGCCGGGCTCTGGCGTCGGATGCCGTTCACCCGGCCGATGAAGTCGCGCAGGCTCCACGGATTCGCGAGGTCCCACCGGCGAAGCTGGTACTTCTCGGAATCGAGGTATTCCTCCGACCCGGGCTCGCGCGGCCGGTCCTCGCAGAGCTCGAACGCGGGCCCGTAGAGGCCGTAACTCCCGCCGAGCGTGGCCGCCAGCACCAGCCGGACCATGAACGCGGGCCGCCCGCCAGCCTGCAGGTAGCCCGTCAGGATGTCGGGCGTATTCGGCCAGAAATTCGGGCGGAGATAGTCGCGTCCGGGCTCGGTCATGAGTTCGTTCACGTAGCTGGTCAGCTCATCGCGGGTATTGCGCCAGGCGAAGTAGTTGTACGACTGGCTGAAGCCGAGCTTCGCCAGGTAGTGCAGGACCGCCGGCCGCGTGAAGGCCTCGGAGAGGAAGATGACGTCGGGGTGATCGCGCCGGGTCGAGTCGATCAGCCACTCCCAGAAGGCAAACGGCTTGGTGTGAGGATTGTCGACGCGGAAGATCCGCACGCCCTGGCGTATCCAGAACGCGACCACTCCCCGGAGCGCCTCCCAGAGCGCGGTCCACTCGTCGCACTCGAAATCGAACGGGACGATGTCTTCGTACTTCTTCGGCGGATTCTCGGCGTGGCGAATTGAGCCGTCGGGCAGGTGTTCGAACCACTCCGGGTGTTCGGACACCCAGGGGTGGTCAGGAGAACACTGAAAGGCAAGGTCGAGCGCCACGTCCAGCCCGAGCCCCTCAGCCCTCTCGCGGAAGCGGCGGAAGTCATCGAGCGTGCCGAGTTCGGGGTGCACGGCACAGTGACCTCCCGCCTCTGAGCCGATCGCCCATGGGCTGCCCGGGTCGCCTGGCGCGGCTTCGAGCGCGTTGTTCAGGCCCTTACGGTTAGACGTGCCGATGGGGTGGATGGGCGGCAGGTACACCACGTCGAAGCCCATCGACTGGATGTACGGCAGCACACTCTCCGCATCGGCTAACGTGCCGTGGGCGCCCTCCTTCCCGAACGAGCGGGGGAAGAACTCGTACCAGGCGCCAAACCCGGCACGTTCGCGTTCGACCACCAGCGACAGCATGCGGGAGTACCGCGCCACGGAGCCCCGCGACTGGTGGCGCCGGGCGACGTCCGCCACGCTCCGCGCGAGCGCGACGCCCTCATCGGCCCCCAGCGACGGGAGCCGGCCCGCGGCCTCATTCAGCACACGGGCATCGGACCGGGGGGCGGGTTCCGCCGCGCGTGCCAGCATGCTCGCCCCGACTTCGAACTCGACCTGGAGGTCCTGGCCGGCCGCGTGCCGTTTCTCCAGCCGCTCGAGCCAGGTCGTGTAGCGGTCAATCCATGCCTCCACGGTGTACGCATACCGGTCGATGGAGGGCACCGGGAAGGCGCCCTCCCAGCGGTCGTTAACGGTCGGGCACATTGATGCGCGGGACCACGATCGCTCTCCCTCGCGGCGGAAAAGCACCTCCGCAGCCAGGACCTCGTGGCCATCGGCAAAGATCGTGGCTGTGACCTCGACGGTATCTCCCTCAACGCGCTTCGCCGCGAAGCGGCCCGCGTCGACCTCGGGCCTGACCCGTTCGATCACCACCCGCGAGGGGCGCCCGGCAGGGGGTGGCAGGCCCGGCCTCCCGGGAGCGGGACTCACGATGCGTCGGGATCCCCGTGTGCATGCAGTGGCGAGCGCGCGGCACGCTTCACTACCCTGTGTGAGACGAGGTCGACCACCCATTGCGAGCGCACCGGCTCGACCGGATAGTCGCGGGCCGGGCTGGCGACCCGTTGTTCGGTCCGCTCAGCCGGACTTGCGATAACGTCACTGTTCATGGCATTGCCTCCCAATCCGACGAACGATGGTGACTTTCAGGATGCGAGTGCCGATTGGCGGCCTCGCCGGCGCGCGCCTGAGATGTGGTCCACCACGCGCCGGAGCGTGGTCGCGCCCACGCACACATCGCAGAGGAGCGCCTCGCGCTCCAGGCGGGAACCGTCGCCGAACACGCAGGTCTCTGGCGCGAAGTATTCGAGGTTGTTGGTGGCGCCGCAGGCGCAACATTCGTCCATCAAGATGTCCTTTCCTTGGCCGGGGGGCCGGTAGCCCATCTCTCACCGAGGGCTGCTACCGGTAGCCGGGGGCGAATCGTCTCAGGAACGAGCGTGCGTGGCAGGTAGTTCGCCGCGCGCGACATGGTTGGCGACCACCTGCCACGGCCGGGAGGTTGCGAGCAGTCGCGAGCGGCGGAGGGACCGCAGGCCGTACCGGCAGTGGGTGGCTCCGCGACGCACCTCGGATGGGAGCGGAAGCGATTGCTCGGTCCAGGTCATCTGGCCTGCTCCATCTGGTGCCGGGGCGGGCCCTCCAGTGGTTGGCCCGCACGATTGAACTGACTTGCCTGGGGAAACGGAACCCGGCGCGGCGCCTGGGCGCCGGGCCGGTTGGACCCCCCTTGTGGATGCGCGAATTGACCCTTTCAGTATACCCCCGGGGGGAAGCCCCTGCCCGGCCGCCGGGTTGCAAAGGCATTGCAACCGCCGGCTAGCGCGCGCACATCCGCCGGGTCACTTCGTACACCATCTGGCAATTCAGCCGGAAGCTTTCGAGCGGCACACGCTCGTTGTGGCCATGCACCGTCCGCCCGAGCGCCGGCACGTTGAGCCCGCCGGAAAAGCCGTACGAGACCACGCCGCGGTTGCGCAGCACACTGCTATCCGTGAACCCTACCGTCATCCCGGGCACGACCACCGCATCCTCGATGTGGTCGTGGACGACGCTCTCAATGGTCCGGAACAACTCGGTGTCAAACGCGTTCGAATCCGACCACCCGATGTGAACGCGCTCCACCCGCACCTTTGGGTCGTCGACTACACGCTCGAGTTCGGCGATGAAGCCCTCCGGTTGAACGCCAGGCAGGAGCCGGCAGTCGAGCGTGGCCTCGGCGCGCGCCGGGATCACGTTATGTTTCACACCCGCTGCGGCCGTCGTCGCGCTAATCGTGTCCGTGAGCAGCGCTCGGATGCGGGGGTCGCCCGCCGCGGCCGACTGCAGGCCGGCCGCAGTCGGATCTCCGCGATAGATGCCGGCCTTCGAAAGGCGCGCGAAATACTCCTCGAGCGCCGGCGACACCGTGAGGGGGCGCTCCCAGGTCTGAACGCGGTGCATGGCGCGCACCAGCCGGTCGAGCGCGTTGTCGTCGTGGGGCACCGAGCCGTGGCCCGGTGCACCTTCCGCGACCAGCCGCAGCCAGACCGGCCCCTTCTCCGCAACCGCCACGTTGTACACCGGCCGCTCGATGCCGAAGAGCTCCGTGGTGCCGCCCCCGCCTTCGTTGATGACGAACTCGGCATCGAGCGACTCGGGGTGGTTGCGATCGAGCCAGCGCATGCCGAACTCCGAGCCGGCCTCCTCGTCGGCCATGGCGAAGAACACGAGGTCGCGCGCGAGGGGGACCTGACGGCGGTTGAGCGCGAGGAAGGTGATGAGCTGGGCAACGCCCAACCCCTTCATGTCGAGCGCGCCGCGGCCCCAGATGTGGCCATCCTTGATGAGCCCGCTGAACGGGTCCTCGTCCCAGTACTCGCGTTGCACGGGCACCACGTCGGTATGGTTCAGCAGCATGAACGGGCGCTTGCTCCCATCGCCCCGCAGGACAGCCCTGAGCGACACGCGCCCGCCGCCGG
The DNA here is from genome assembly GCA_964507025.1 of uncultured Anaerolineaceae bacterium. Classification (GTDB taxonomy): domain Bacteria; phylum Chloroflexota; class Dehalococcoidia; order Tepidiformales; family Tepidiformaceae; genus Amarobacter. The sequence continues at coordinate 145,683 of CAZDOK010000003.1, read as the reverse complement.
CATCGAACGTCTCGAACGGGATGCCTTCGCGCTGGAGGATGCCGCCGAGGAACTCGCACGCCGCGACCTCGTTGCCCGGCGGGTTCGACGTATCGATGCGGATATAGCTGCAGAGGATGTCGACGGCTTCATCGAAGAGGCCATCCCAGTCGAGGGACGGATTCGCGGCCACTGGCGGCTCCTTCCGTGGAGTGCCGGAAGCCTACCAGAGCCGTCGCCATGGCGGTGCTGCCAGAAGTGGTAGGCTTCCGCGAAATGCCAGCGGAGGGGGTGTCCGATGGTGACGGCGCAATCAACAGATCTCCATGTCCGGGGGCCGAGCGGAGAGGTCGTCATCCGGCGCGACCGCTGGGGCGTGGCCCACGTCTCGGCCGCGACAGAGATGGACGCGTGGTTCGGGCAGGGCTTCGCCGCCGCCCATGACCGGCTCTGGCAAATGGAGTACGACCGGCGGCGGGCAGCGGGCCGCTGGGCCGAGGCCGTGGGCGAGGCTGGCGTCCCCGCCGACCTGATGGCGCGCCGGCTCGACACTGCCGCCGCGGCCAGGGCCGACATCGGCGCGATGGATACCGGCACGCGCGAGATGTTCGAGGCGTATGCCCTGGGAGTGAACGCCTTCCTGGCAAGTGCCGCGCCGCTGCCACCGGAGTACGCGCTTACGGGCACCAGCCCCGAGCCGTGGGAACCGTGGCACTCGGTTGCCGTGTTCAAGATCCGCCACGTGCTGATGGGACTCTGGCAGTGGAAGATGGCCGCGACTGGCCTGTTCGCCCGCGTTGGTCCGGACACGTGGAAGGACCTCCACTTCCTTTCGCCGCCTGGTACCTCAGTCATCCTCCCCCCGGGCGGCAAGGTCCGGGAGCTCTTCGAGTTCGCGAACGAGGAGATCGCGGCGGCGGGCGAACATCTGGGCTTCCTCTCCGAGATCGAGGCCGGGTCGAACTCCTGGGCTGTGCACGGCTCGCGCACCACCACCGGTAAACCGGTCATCTGCAACGACTCCCATCGTGCCCTCGATGTGCCAAACGCCTACTGGCAGGTGAAGGTCTCGTGCCCGGAATTCGAGGTCAGCGGCGCGACCTTTGCGGGGTTCCCGGGCTTCCCTCACTTCGGCTTCAACGGTGCCGTCGCCTGGAACATCACTCACACCCAGGCCGACTACCAGGACCTCTACATCGAGCGGTTCGAGGGCGACGCCGGCGAACGCTACCTCACTGAAGATGGCTGGCGGGCGGCAGAGCCGCGCACCGAGACCATCACCGTGCGTGGCGGAGAGCCGGTCAGCATCGAGTGCTGGAGGACACGGCACGGGCCGGTCGTCCACGGTGACCCGCGCGAGGGGATGGGTGTCGCGCTGAGGTACACCGCACTCGAACGCGCGAAGCCGGCGTTCAACGGCCTCCGCGCCATGCTCCGCGCTCACGATGTGCTGGAGCTCTTCGCCGCGCAGGCAACCTGGGTCGACCCGGTCAACAACCTGGTCGCCGCCGATTCCGCCGGGAACATCGGTTACCTGGTGCGGGGCGAGCTGCCAATCCGCGCATCGAAGGCCGGGCGCCGCGTCGCCGTGCCCGGCTGGACGGGCGAGCACGAGTGGATTGGCACCGTCCCCTTCGAGCAGATGCCTCGCTCGGTGAACCCGCCCGAAGGGTACATCGCGACCGCGAACCAGCGTGTGCTGGCAGGCGACGAGCCCTACATCAGCGCGTACTTCGCTCCGCCAGGCCGGGCCGGCCGCCTGGTGGAGCTGCTCGCCACCGGTGAACGCCATTCGCCCGAGGCGATCGCCTCATGGCAGGGCGACACCACGTCGAATCCGGCGCGCGCGTGGTCACGGTTCCTGGCATCCGGGGGCCCGTTCGAAGGCGATGCCGAACGCGCCCGCGCCATGCTCGCCGGGTGGGATGGCAACCTCCGCGGCGACGGCGCTGAGGGGCTCCTGTATGCGTACTTCCGCAGAAACGTCACGCGCGAGCTCTTCGCGCCGCTGGTGGGCGAGGCGACCTGGGCCTGGCTCACCACCGAACGGCACGCTGGCCTCGGCCGGGTGGTCAACGGCCTGCTTGCGGAGGTCGTCGCTCACCTCGAAGACGGGGCGACACCCCCCCGTGACCGTGAGTGGGGCGGCATCCTCGCGGCCGCGTTGAGACGCGCCTGGGAACAGGCCGCCGCGCTCGGCGGCCCCGACCCGAAGAGCTGGCGCTGGGACTCCCGCCACACTACCGCCAGCCGGCACCCGCTCTCGAGCCAGTTCCCCGGGGCCGCGCTCGACCCACCGCGCGCCGCTGTCGGCGGCGACGGCGATACGCTCCAGGCCGCTGGCTACGGCCTCAGCGGCAGGAACGACTTCGCCATCACGCTCACCTCGGTGTATCGCCAGGTGGTCGATTTCGCGGAGCCCGAACAGGCCTCATATGTCATCCCGGGTGGCGTCTCCGGTATTCCGGCAAGCCACCACTACGCCGACCAGCTCCCGCTCTGGCAACAGCACGAGCGCATCCTGATGCTGCGCAATCAGGCTGCCCGGGAGGCTGAAACCGAGTCGATCCTCCGCCTGCAGCCCTTACCGGTGCCTAGTCGGCCCTGACCGCTACGGGCCGCCGGCGGGCCGCGTTGCCCAGCCGGTAGAGGTGGAGCCAGGTCTCGCGATACGACGCGAACAGGCCGGTGGCGTGGTACGAAATGCCCAGCCGCTTGCAGAAGTCCTCGACGATGGGCTGGGCCTTGCTGAGCTGGTTGCGAGGCATGGTCGGGAACAGGTGATGTTCGATCTGGTAGTTCAGGCCGCCATACCAGAAGTCCGTGAGCGGGTGCCCCAGCACGTTGCGCGAGGTGAGCACCTGCTCGCGCAGGAAGTCGAGCCGGTGCCCTGCCTCGATGAGCGGCATGCCCTTGTGGTTCGAGGCAAAGACCGAGCTGTTGTACAGACCGAACGCCAGCTGGTGGACCAGCGCGAACGCGAGGGCCAGCGGCCAGCTGCCAATGGCGAGGAGCAGCAGGCCGTAAAGAACAAAATGGCCGAGGATGACCGCGGCCTGCAGCAGCGGCATCTTCGCGCGGCCGCGCACCAGGTGCTGGATGCTGGTGATTCGCATGTTCGCCGCCTGCAGCGGAAGCAGTAGCGGGAACACGAACGCCTGCAGGCCGATCAGCCAGCGAAGCCTGGGCGAGCGGGCAGCCAGCTGCTCGATCGAGAACACCACCATGGGGAACTGGATGTCGGGATCGAGCTCCTCGTGGTTCGGGGTCGCGTGGTGCTGGTTATGTTTCGCGCTCCACCAGGTGTGGCTAATGCCAAGGAGCAGGTTCCCGAAGATAAACCGTGCGATGAGGTTCGTCCGGCGGCCGCGGAATCCCTGCCGGTGGCCGATGTCGTGCCCCAGGAGCGCGACCTGGGTGGATGCGAACGCCATCAGGAGGGCGCCCAGGAGCACCATGGCCAGGTTCGAGGTGGAGAGCGTCACCACGACCGCAAGGCCAATCCCGGCGAATGCGGCAGCGGCTTTAAAGGCATAGTAGCCGTGCTGTGGTGCGAGGAGTCCTTCGCTGGTGACGAGCTGCTTCAGCTCACGGTAGTCAACGGGTGGCGCGGGACGCTGTTTCGACATTCCCCTCCGGGGGTGGAGGCCGACGGCCTCGTTGAGGCATTGGCGGAGTTTCCCCCGCACCGTCACCGTACCACGCGGGCACTCAACACGGTGCAGGGGAACTCCCGATTCAGGCGGCCGCGGTTAAGGCCCATTGCTGGAGCCCCGCGAACAGGTCGGTCTCCTTCGTCCGGCCGCCGTTCACCACGCTCATGGCCCGGTAGTACTCCTGCGTCCCCCAGAGGTAGCGGTGGCGCTCGTCGGGAAGTGCCTGGAGTCGCGCGTACAGCGGTAGCTGTGACCGATGCTGCTTCACAGCGGTCCACACCTGCCGCCAGCGCGTCCCGGCGTTCACGGTCGTGGTGATTACCCAGTTCGCCCAGCCGGGGGAGCGGCGTTCCTCGTCGTCGATGTGCATCACGAGTTCGCCAAAGGCTTCCTCGTACGCGGCCATGTACTGCGCCCGGGCCGCCCGGTAGTAAAGCTTCGAGACCTGGTGCGGCTCCGAGCCCTGGAGCAGTGCATAGCCCGGGTTCGCAGCGGCCACCACCGCCGCCGTCGTGAACTGGCAGATGGCGATGTGGTCCGGGTGGCCATACAGCCCGTCATGTCCAAAGGTCAGGACGACGTCGGGCTGGAACTCGCGGATATACGCCGCGATCTCGGTCACGATGCAGTCGGGGTCGACCTGGTCGAGATCGCCGTCGGTGTGCCCGAGCAGGTAGACGCGGCGGACGCCCAGGATCGCCGCGGCCCGCCGCAGCTCTTCGCGCCGAATGCGGCCGAGGGCGGCCTCTCCCGGATTCCGCTCCGGGTCGCCGAACCAGCCCTTCTGGCCGGAGGTAGCGGTAATGAGGTGCACCTCGACCCCTTCAGCGGCGTAGCGGGCAATCGTGCCCCCGAAACCGAGGGTCTCGTCGTCTGGATGGGCCAGCACGAACAACATGCGTCGCTGAGCGACCGGCCAGGTGGAGGTGGGCAGTAGTTCGAGGTTCGACATGACAGTGGTTCCTTCGGTGGTTCTGGGCCGGCGCCCCGGTCAGTCGACCGGGACGCCGGCGGGGAGAGATGGCCGTCAGGCCGGCTCAATCAGGCTGCATCGGGTTCGAGACCGAGCTCGACGCGGCCGATGAATTCGTGGGCGGTATTGGCTGCGAGCGGGTGCATGAATGCCCCCGCCCTGACATCCCGGTAGAGTCGTGACAGCGGATGGCGGGCCATGTAGCCCGCCCCGCCCGAAAGCGTGAGCGCACGATCGACCACGCGGACCGATGCAGCGTTGAGGAACGTCTTCGCGCACTGGGCTTCCTTGAAGGCGACCAGGACCTCGTCGTAGTCCGCGCAAGCCACGTGGTTGGCGAAGTACTGGTCGACGAGCCGCGCCGCCCGGTCAAAGATGCCACGCATGGCAGCGAGCTCGATCGCGTTCTCGGCGGCCAGCACCTGGATCATGGGCCGCTCGGCCATCGGCCGACCGTTGCGGCCCTTCTTCGCCTTCGAAGCCATCGCGAGCCCCTGCCCGGCGGCAGCTTCTGCGATGCCCAGGTAGGGCGATGCATGCACCAGGCCGGCCGAGAGGAAGCGCTCCATCAGGCCCGCGCTCCACCTGCCCACGGGAAAGCCACCAACCAGGCGGCCATCGGCCACGGGCACATGCTCGAACGACACCGATCCGCTGCCGCTCGCCCGCATGCCCATGGCATCCCAGTCATGGTTGAGGGTGACGCCCGGCCCGTTGGCGGGCAGCTGGACGAACGAGACCCGCTCCTCGCCGTTCTCGTCTTCCCACGAAACGGAGACGGCCAGGTGTGTCGCTGCCTCAGACATCGTCGCGAAGGTCTTCTTCCCGCTGATCGACCAGCCGCCCGGCGTGCGGGTGGCTCGCGTGGCCGGTTCAGTGAGCTCGCGCCCTGGCTCGGTGCTGAGCGAAGCGATGATCACCTGGCCCCGGGCAATGCCCTGGAGCGTTTCGGCGAGCATGGCCGCCCTCGCCCGGTCGCCGGTGGCCATGGCCCGCTCGTAGGAGCGGCGCAGGCCCATGGTGACATTGAGGTGCATGTTGACGCCGATGGTCGTTGATCCGTCGCCACGTGCCAGCCGGCTCGATGCGACGAGCACGTCGCGGACGGTCTCGACGCCCATGCCACCGCACCCGCGGGGGACGGGCGCGGCCAGGTACCCGCTCGCGCGGAGCGCGTCGATGTTCTCCAACGGGAACGTGCCTTCGCGGTCGTGCTCGGCAGCGCGACTTGCGAAGTCGGCCGCCAGGGTCTCCGCGAGCGCGACGAGGCGGCATCCGGCCTCGGTCTCTGCTTGCAGTTCGTATTCCATGGTTCTCTCTCCCTGCGGCCATCAGCCGCGATCTCAACGTAGGACGGGCACCGCGGGCGAAACTTGAGGGATTTCTGAAGAAGCCATGGAGGCTCGGGAAGGAGGGTGATGCGCTTCACGCAGGCACGCTCGCCCCGGGGGGCGCTGGCAGGCGCGACGGGTCTGTGCCAGTATCAGTGCGCCCTGGACCTGGACGGAGACAGCGAAGGAGGAACGCTTTGGGTTTCGCGCTATCGAAGATGCAGCTCACCAGCCCGGCATTCGGGGCGGGTGGCAGGATCCCCGCGAAGCACACAGGCGAGGCCGAAAACGTCTCGCCCGCGCTCGCCTGGAGTGACGCGCCGGAGGGCACCCGGTCGTTCGCCGTGGTCTGCCACGACCCGGATGCGCCCCTGGTAACCGGCGGCCGCTATGGCTACGTGCACTGGGTGCTCTACAACATCCCCGCCAACGTCACGAACCTCGCCGAGGGCACAAAGGACCACACCAGCGGTGTGACCGACTTCGGCAAGCCCGGCTACGGTGGCCCGATGCCCCCGCCGGGCCACGGCACCCACTACTACTACTTCTGGGTGTTCGCGCTGAACGCCGAGCTCAACCTCGAGCCGGGTCTCACCCTCTGGCAGTTGCTGGAGAAGATCGAGCCGCACACCCTCGGCATGAACCGGCTCGTTGGCACGTACTCGAGGGGGTAGCGTGCCACGTCCCCTGGAGCACTAAGCTTCTCGCATGTGTGGGCGTTTCACCCTCACGAGGGCCGACCGCGCGGAGCTCGAGCGCGAGCTCGGCGTTCCGCGCGGCTCGATCCCCGACGAGTACCAGCCGCGTTACAACATCGCCCCGACTGACTGGCACTTCATCGTCCGCCAGCGCTTCGAAGACCGCGAAATCGCGCGCGCGAAGTGGGGGCTCGTGAACCACTGGGCCCAGCCCGGGAAAAGGGTGACCGGGCCAATCAACGCCCGGGCCGAGGGTGTCGACCGGCGTCCCGCCTTCCGCGAGGCCTTCCTCAAGCGCCGCTGCGTGGTCCCCGCCGATGGGTTTTTCGAGTGGGTCGGGCCGGGCGACCACCGCCGCCCGCTCTGGTTCCATCGCCCCGATGGGGGACTCCTCCTGCTGGCAGGGCTCTACGAATCGTGGTTTCCCGCTCCCGACCGAAGGGAACGTACCTTCACCATCCTCACGACGCGCGCGAACGAGATGATGCGGCCTATCCACGACCGCATGCCTGTCGTGCTTTCGGATGAGCAGGCCGACGCCTGGATGAACCTGAACGAGCCAAACCCGGTGAGCCTGAAGAAGCTGCTCGGGCCCCCACCGGATGAGTGGCTGGTCTACCGGCCCGTCTCCCCCCTCTTGAACTCGCCGCGGAACGACTACGCGGAGCTGCTCCAGCCGTACGAGTTCATCCAGTGAGCGTGGGAAGCTCCTTCACCATGAGCACATTCCCCTCGGCGCCTGTGAGGCGTTCGAACCGGGCGCCCCTGGCGACAGCCACTTCGACGAACCCATTTCGTTCGTACAGGTGGCGAGCCGGATTGGTCGTCAGTGTGTGAAGGGCCATCTTCCCGAATCCACAGGAACGCGCTTCGTGCTCTGCAAATCCAAGCAGCTGGCCTCCGATGCCCCTCCCCCGCGCATTCGCCGCGACGTGCAGCTCTGAAATCACGTAGGCGCCGACAGGCTTTTTCGGCGAGACGGCCGATTGATAACGCATGCGCAAGCCAATCCTCACCAGGGCAAACGGCCCCACCGCGCGGAAAGCATGCACGAGCAGACGAGGTCGGACTTTCAACCCTGAGGGCCCTCGCTGCAATACGGCAACGGGTTCGCCTCCAGAGAATGCGACCACGCTCAGGCGCCAATTCTCACCCGCGCGCCACAACAAGCGGAACAGCGATCGCACTCGCTCCAGGTCGCTGAGACCGTAGAGCTTCATCGCCACCCTGGTGGTTTCCTGCTCCGCATCTCCAAGCACGAGATCAGCCAGGAGATCCGACTCTTCGGGACGAGCGCTTCGGACGACAAGGCCATCCCATTCGGCTTGAACGGCGCCGGGCAGCTGCGCATCGAGCACCTGGAATCTCCGGCCGGCATCCCGGCGCGAAGGGGAGTCTAGCAGCGTGGCGCGATGTCTTGCGCCAGGCAGTCTCAATCCCAGCGCGTCGAACCCATGCCAACGTTCTCGAGCCGGCGCCCGGCACCATCGAGCAGGCGCGCCGCCGTCTTCTCGCGCATCAGGTCGAGCTCCGGGATGTCGTCCGGGCCGATTGGGTAGCTGGCGGGATAGAAGCGCTGCGTCATGCGCGCCAGGCCGTCGTTGTCCGTAGCCGTCCCCGCGAGTGCCGTGCGGTCGACCACGTCGATAACGATAGCGGCGAAACGCTGCTCGGCCTCTGGTTCGGCCGCCAGCAACGCCGCGCACGCGCGGATGCCGGCGTGAAGCGAGCGCTGATGCGCTTCCCAGAGCGCGGCCTGCGGATCGCGTGCGGTGGTGTAGTTCACCCAGGCGCGCACCGCGGGGGTTGCCGGCGCGTCTCCGCGACAGGCGGAAGCGATGTCCAGGACCATCATGCCGTTCACGCCCCGCCACCATCCGGACCCGCCAGCATCGCCGATGCGGCCGGACGCGAGCTCCCACCGCTGGAAGTCGAGAATCGCCTGCCCGAGCCCGAACGGCCCGGCACCGGATTGCGGGTGGGCAGCGAAGAACGCCTCTACCTGGCGCATGCGATCTGCTGGCGAAACGGCGATCGCCTCGGTCAGCCGGCCGACCGACGGCACAGGGATGCGCGAGATTGGCATGGGTGCCGGTGTACCACCCTTACCCCGGCGCGGCCCATGATCGTGGTCAGGCCTCATTCGCCCCGGCTTCCGCCTTCTCCCAGCGATCGAGCAGGTCATCCAGGTAGCGCCGCTGTTCGGGATTGAACGGCGCCCCGGCGAGCAAGGAGCGAATCGCGGCCGTATCGCCGGCGTTCATCGCGGCACCGAGGGCCGCGCGGTGGGGCGTGTCCTGAAGCCGCTGGCTCTCGAGCCACTCCCGCAGTGTCACCACGAACATCGCGCTGGTCGCCATGCGCGCACCTCCAGCCGGTGATTGCATCGATGATACTCAGCCAGTTCAAGGCAGCAGCACAGGGCGGCCCGGGCCGGTATCGCCGGCCGAGCGGCCGTGCCCGCCGGGGCCGGGGTCAGTACAGCTCCGCCGCAGCCTGTTCGAGTTTTCGCCGCTCGGCCAGGGTCATCGGTTCGTAGCTGGAAGCCGTCGCGACGTTCTCGACGATGCGCGACGGGTATCGCGCCCCCGGGATGGCCACCGACACGCCCGGGTGCGAAAGCACGTATCGCAGGAGGTTCGCCGGGGTGAGCGGGCCGCTGTAGCCGGCGGCCAGGCGGCCGCGCATGGTGCTGGTCCGGCCGGAACCCCCCAGGGGGCGCATCACGATCACGCCCACATCGCGCTCCGCGGCCAGGCCGATGAGCGGCGCCGATTGGGGAAAGAATGCGGAGTACTCGAGCATGACGGTGTCGAACTCACCGCAAGTGATCGCTCGCTCGGCGATGTCCAGGTGGTGCGATGAGATGCCGATGTGCCCGATGAGGCCGCGGTATCGCGCGGTCTTGAGCCCTTCGAGCGCGCCGTCCTCGCCCATCACTTCGTCCCAGGCTGCCGGCGTGGAGATGTCGTGGAGCTGGTAGAGGTCGATCCGCTCGACGCCGAGCACCCGGAGCGAACGGTCGATCTCGTACTGGCTCCCATTCGCGGAGTGGCGGAAGGTCTTGCTCCCCAGCACGAAGTCCTTTCCGCCACGCCGGCGGATGACCTCGCCGAGCAGGTGCTCGCTCCCTTCGTAGTCCCGCGCGGTGTCGATGAAGTCGATGCCGAGGTCGAGCGCGGTCATCACCGTGTCGATGGCCTCGGGCGAATGTGGCGTGTCCATGGCGCCCAGCCCGAGTTCCGAGACTGCCAGGCCGGTACGTCCGAGCCGGCGCTTCCTGAGACCTGCCATACGATTCACTGTAGCAAGGCCCGAAGAAGCCCGGGGATGAAGCGGGCCCCCCGGTAGAAGGGTGGTGCATGGCCCACGCGGCCGCGCCGGGTTACTCCGGGGGCAGGTCGGCCGAGAGCGTGTCGTAGCGCCGGGCGAGGCGCGCGATATCGGGTCCCTTGCCCATGACGGCTTCGACTTCGGCCCCGTACTGCGCCTCCGCCTCGGCGAGCTTGTCCGCCTCGGTGAGCCGGCGAGCGAACGTGCTCATGATGCGGACCATGCGATGTCCTGGTTGACCGGCCGGGCACTCCGGTTCCGTCACCGCTGACCCCACCCGCCTGGCCAGCACTTCAGCTTTGTGGCCACACAGCTGGCAGCGAAATTCGTACACAGGCATGGCGTTTCTCCCGGGTGTCCCGATGAGGGTTGCCGCCGGATGTGCGGCGGCACCCTCACTGATCGTCGTGCGTGGTCAGGAACTAGCCCGCGCGCGGGCCACCTGTGGCGAAGATGATATCGCGGGTGCGGTAGCTGTTGATGTTGCCGCCGCGGATATCGAGATAGTTGAGATACTCGGGGACGACGGTGATGAAGCCGATGGCGAACATCGGCACCGTATAGGCCTTGTCCATCATGTACTTCTGGATGTCGCGCACCAGTTCCTGGCGCTTGGTCCTGTCCAGCTCCTGGCGCTGATCGTCGAGCATCTTGTCGAGCACGGCATCGTTCAGGTTCTGATGCTGGGCGGTGCCCTTCGAGTGGTAGTACTCGCGCAGGGTGCGGTCCGGGTCGTCGAACGACCAGTCTGCGTGGCTGGAAAGCGGGTACGGCTTCTGGGCCCGGTAGACCTCCGAGATCCACTGCGCGTTTTCGAGGGTCTTCGGCGCCACGTCGATGCCCAGCGCCTGCTTCAGCAGGCCCTGCGTGATGGGCGCGAGGGTGGTGCCGCTGTACTGAGGCGAGACCCAGTTCTCGGTCTTGAGGCCCGACTGCCCCGCCTGCTCCAGGAGTGCCTTCGCCTGGGCGATATCGAACTTCGGCATATCGGCCTCGCGCGCCGCCCAGAAGGTATTGCCCGAGGACATTTCGCCCGTCCGCTGGCCCCGGCCAGCCGCGAAGGCCGCGATCATCTGGTCGTAATTGAAGGCCATGGCGATAGCGCGGCGCACGCGCTCATCGTCGAACGGCTTGACGGCAACGTTGAAATACACGTGCAGCTTCGCGTTGAATGCCGCGTTCCCCTCGATGAATTTGCTGGGTACCTTGCCTTTGATGTCCGACATCTGGCTGCTGATGACGTCGGCCTTCGAGCCGAGCACGTTCACGGCGCCCAGGTCGTGCTCGCCGGCGAGGTATTTCGCCTCGCGCACGGCCCGGTCGGCCAGGATTTGCATTTCGAGCTCGTCGAAGAAGGGAAGGCCCGGCTTCCAGTAGTTCGGGTTGCGCTTGTAGGTCGCGCGGACTCCGCGTTCCCACTTATCCAGCATGAAGGGACCGGTGCCGATCGGCGCGCGCTCGATCGTGCCCTTCTCCACGACTTCCCTGGCGACCATCTGGGCCCAGGTGAAACCGAGGTTCATCAACAGCGGCGCGAACGGGTGGGCCAGCTTCAGTTTTACGGTGTGGTCGTCGGGCATCTCGATGCCGACGATCGGTTCGAACATGCCGCGGAGGCGGTTTTCCGGCCGGGTTTCGACCATCCGCTTCAGGTTGTACTCGACGTCCTTGGCCACGAACTCGCGGCCGTTGACGGGGTCCACATCCTGCCACTTCACGCCCTTCCGCAGGGTGAGGATGACTTCCGTATCCGTGGGCTGTTCCCACTTTTCCACGAGTTCGCCGACGATGGTCTGTTCGCCCGGGGTCTCTTCCCACGGGAAGAAGAGGCAGTTGTGCACCGGCGAGGTCAGAGCCTGGGTGCCGGGCTCCTCGTGGCTGTGCGGGTCGCCGCCGACCGGGTCGTCGGACTGGGCCCATACGAACTTGCCGCCCTTCTTGCCGCCGGGCAGGCCCTTGAACAGGGGGTGGTCGGGCAAGGCGGAGGCGACGGTGGTCCCGCCACCATTCCCGGCCGACGGGGAGGCAGTGGCGCCACCACCACCGTTCCCGCCGGTATCGCCGTCATCATCGTCGTCGTCACCGCACCCGACGATGCCCAGCGCCGCGGCGCCAAGACCAAGCGAAACGCCGCCGCCGATCAGGCGGCGCCGTGATGTCCTGCTGTTCCACCAGCGGGACCAGTATTCTGACTTCTCAGTCATGCGAATCTCCCTTCCCCTTGAAACCCAAAAAGCGTGTTTTGGCCCCTGAAGCCGGCCGGCCCCCCCGGGCCGAATGATCAGTCTGCTTTGCGAAGGCTCCTTTCGTTCTGGAGTGGCCGGTGCGCCTCCCGGCCGGGAGTGCGCACCGTGGGCACGAGTTGTTTTGGCTAGCGCCCCCGCAGGCGCGGGTCGAGGACGTCTCGCAGCGCGTCGCCGAGGAGGTTGAAGGCGAGCACCGTGACCGAGATCACGACGCCGGGCACGACCGCGAGCCACCAGGCAGTCGTCAGGTAGAAGCGCGCCTCGAGGGAGAGCATGCTCCCCCAGGTGGCGTCGGGCGGTGGTGGCCCGAGGCCCAGGAAGCTCAGCCCGGATTCGACCAGGATCGCCGAGCCAACCGCGCCGGTGGCCACCACGAGGATGGGCGCCGCGACGTTCGGGAGGACGTGCCGAAGGATGATGAGCGGCGTCGACTGGCCGATGGAGACGGCCGCTTCGACATAGGTCATCTGCCGGACCGAGAGTGTGGACGCCCGTACAATGCGGGAAAACGAGGGCGCCGAAACGAACGCCAGCGCGAACACGAGGTTGCCGACCGATGGCCCCACGGCGACCACCACGCTCAGCGCCAGGACCAGGGGCGGAAACGCGAGGATGGCATCGACGAAGCGCTGGACGATGAGGTCCACCCAGCCGCCGTAGTAGCCGCTGACGATGCCGATGGCGGTACCCACGACGGCCGCGATGGCGACCGCCCCGAAGCCCACGATCGAGGCGACACGCGCGCCGTGGACTACGCGGGAATAGATGTCCCGGCCGAGCTGGTCGGTGCCGAACCATGCGCTGGAGCCGGGGGCTTCCAGGATGCGGAGGGGATCGACGGCGTTGGGGTCGGTCCGCTCGAAAGCCTGAGGCATGATGCCGACCACGATGACGATGCAGATCATCACGAGGCCGAGCGCACCAAGCGGCTTCTTCACGATGAACCGGCGCGTGCTCCTGAGGAGCAGGCCAGTCCGCCGCCTCTTTTCAATCCGGGTGAGCGGAGGTTTTACAGCCGCTGTAGTCGCCATGGATTCACCTTGTGGAGCACGAAATGAGGATTACGAGAGCGCCGGGATGTCACGTGTATTTCACGTGTATTTGATGCGCGGATCGACCAGCGTGTAGGCCATGTCCGTGATGAAGACGGAGAGGATGTGGACCAGACCGAAAATCAGGACGAGCGTCTGGGCCAGGTCATAGTCGCGCCGGCCGATGGCGGAAAGCACGCCAGCGCCCATCCCGGGAATGCTGAACACCGATTCGATGATGACCGAGCCGCCGAGCAGCGTCGCGAACTGCAATCCGAAGATCGTGACGATCGGGACCATGGCGTTGCGGAAACTGTGGCGGATGACGACGGTCCTGCCGGCGAGTCCCTTGGCGCGTGCGGTGCGGATGTAGTCCTGCCGCAGGACTTCGAGGAGCGACGACCGGGTCAGGCGGGTGATGACGGCCGCCTGGGCAAGCCCGATGATCATCGCGGGCAGAGCCATGCGCTGGAGGTTCTCGACGGGGTTATCGAACATCGAGATGTAGCCCGTGGGCGGGGTCCACCCCCACCAGCGCGCGGGCAGCATGATGACCAGCGTGGCGAGGAAGAAGTTGGGGATCGCGATGCCGACGGCTGTGCCGACCTGGAGGAAGCGATCGATCCACCGGTCCTGGTTGAGCGCGGCCATGGTGCCGGCTGGTACCGCGATGATGACGGCGAAGAGGGCGCCCAGGAGCGCCAGCTCGGCGGTCGGCGGGAAGCGCCGCTTGATTTCGTCGGCGACGGGCTCGGTGCTCCAGATGGACTCGCCAAGGTCGCCGGTCAGGAGCCTGCCGACCCAGTTGGCGAACTGGATTGGGATGGGGTCGTCGAGCCCGAACTGCTTTTCGAGGCGGGCGATGTCATCCTGGCTCTGGCCGGCCCCGGCGCGCAGTTCGGCGGCGCTCCCGGGAATGAGGCGCAGGAGCGCGAACGAGCCAAAGAGCACGAGTAAGAGCACTGGCAACGTGAGGACCACGCGCCGTAAGACGTATGCAGCCATCGGGTTCTGACCACCCTGCCGTCGAATTGGGTCGGGGCGGAGTCTAATAAGTGGCGTCTATTGGGGGCATAGGCTCGACGGCCTAATTTCGTGGGTGTGGAGGTCCTAGGACTTCCGGTCCTCCAAATTCGGTCAGCAGATGCATATCCAGCGCATCCTCTCGCGTGGTGGAATAGGCGGCAGACCTGAAAACCCCACTGGAGGGCATGCAAAGCATGAGCGCATCATCGACCACAAAGGTCATGGAACCGGGACTGGACCTGTCCTGGCTCAATATCGAGGACGGCTGGGGCACGCGCGCCGAACCGGGCGCCAAGGGCCTCACGCTCGAAAACCTTCGCCAGCTGCCGATCTATGGTGAGGCCCCGCCCGATGCCGGCTGGGCGACCTTGGCCATGCGTGGCGCGCGGCCCGACCCGCGGTCGGCGGCGCACCGCAACCAGTACAAGACGAAGTCCGATGTCTGGTCCGAATCAGCCCTCCTCCTCTATGAAGAGGCGATGCAGCGCCAGTGGTCCTCCGCTGTCGATATCCCGTGGGAGGAAATCAAGGAGCTCCCCGACGACATCGAGATGGCGATGTGCACGCTGTGCACCTTCCTCACCCAGGTGGAATTCATCGCGGGTGACCTCCCTGGCCGGTTCATGGGCACCGTCCACCCCGAGCAGTTCGAGACGCAGCTGTTCCTTGGCACTCAGCTCATGGATGAGTCGCGGCACGAGGATGTGTTCCGCAAGCGGGCGCTGGTCAACGGCGGCGGCCTGACCGACGCGGGGTTCGGCGCATCGCAGCTGCTCTCGGCGGACGATTTCACGGAGATGACCGCGCGCCTGCACCTCGTTGGCGAGGGCTTTGTGCAGACGATCTTCCGGATGGGCGAGCTCATCTCGAACAACGAGGCGGAGAAGCGGATCTTCCGGCTTTCGGCCCAGGACGAGTCCCGGCACCTGGCGTTCGGCGTGACCCATCTGAAGTACCTCATGGATGTCGAACCGGAACGCAAGGAGCAGCTCCACCACTACCTGGATATCCAGGAAGGTGCACTCGGCCAGTCGCAGGGCAGTCTCACGACGAACCCGGCGACGAGCGAGGCGCTGGCCGTGCTCGCCGGCGGCGGCATCAAGAACATCGATGAAGGCTTCAAGAAGCTCCTGATCATGCGCAAGAAGCAGATCAACGAATACATGCACCGGCTCGAAGTCATCGGCCTTGGCGACCGCCGCCAGCGGATGGCTCCGAGCATGAAAATGTTCCTGGAGGACTAAACGGAATGGCGGCACTTGCTGAAGGGGTAAAGCTTCGCGCTGGCGAGATAGGCTGGCCGGACGACCTTGTTGCGGAGTTCGAGCAATCGGCGCTCCCGGTCGATACCGTGCACTCATTGCTGGCGCTGAAACTGGATGTGGAATCGGCTCGCTCGTTCCTCCGGGCTGCCACGGAGAATCCCGCGATCGCCGGGATGAGCTTCAAGTGGGCACGCCCCACGACGCAGCTCGGCATGCGCGCCCGGCCGGGGCCCAACGGCCTGGGCATGCGCGAAATCAACATCGGTACGTATGGCACCGTTCCCGACCACTGGCCGTATGAAAACGATACGCCGCTGGGGTCGCATCCCACGCCCGGCGCCTACATGCCCGGCCCCTACAGCATCTACACGAAGAGCGAGGTCTGGGCCGAAGACGCTGATGTGCTCTACGAGCAGGGCATCCGCGACCGCTGGATCCCCGCCGTCGATATCGACTGGCCCGCCCTCGAAACGCAGCCCGACGAGATCGAGCGTGCCATCTGCCAGATCGCCACGTCGTTCGCCGAGAACGGTCTTGCCGAGCAAAAGATCATCGCCGCGTGGGAGGAGCGGATCGCCTACGGTTTCCACGATGTGAAGAACCTGCTCTCGGTGCAGAACTTCGATGCGGGGCGCAAGGTTGAGGCGCTGCGCAAGCGCGCGCTCGCCAACGGCGGCGGCCTGCTCCAGAGCAACCTCGGCACGATCTACCGCACGTGGTTTGGGGCGCTCAAGGCCACCGAGTGGATCACGTCGGTGTGCTTCGTGTACAAGGTCTACGAGGTCGCCACGTTCGAGAAGCTGGCCGAGGCGTGCCCGTCGGCGGTCGATCGCAAGCTCTTCGGGCTGCTGGCGCGCGATAGCCGGCGGCACCTCGAGTACGGTGTGCGGCACCTCGCGTACTATCTGCAGTACCACCCCAATGGCCGTGAGTACCTGCAGGGGTTCCTGGGGAGGGCCGAGGCTGCCCTGGCCGATGAGCTGGTCCACAGCCCGGCCGTCTCGGAGGCGCTCGCGGTGCTGTTCGCGGGCGGGACGGAACGCCTGGCGGTGGGCATCGAGAGGCTGCGCGATCTGCGCTCCGAACAGCTCCAGCGGTATCTTAGCCTGCTCGATTCCATCTCGATGAATCGTGACGCGGCGGTCAGCCCCGGGCTGGTGGCGGTAGCCCGCACGGGCGGCCTGCCGGTCGCCGCAGGATGAGCGCACGGCAATAAGGCTGGCGCAGGTTTCCCCCTTGCCGGGCCTCGTGGACGGGCGATCCCGCTCCCCGGCCACGAGGCCCGGCACGTTTTCCTCTCACGGTGCCCCAGAGACCAGCGCGAGCCAGGCTCGTATGATACCGGCATAAGGCGAGACATATGCCCAGAGCCAGCTCCCCGGCCCGCACGACCGCTGCCTCGGCCCTTGGCGAGATCGCCCGGGTGCTGTCTTCGTCCGGGTCGCAGCGGGCCCGCATCGAGCAAACCGTTCGCTGCCTGGCGGGCATTGTTGGGGCGGATGCGGCCGTCTTCTACCAGCGCAGCGTTGTGCGCGGGGCCGCACCCCTGGTCTACACCTATTCGCTCACTCCCTACACCATCGAACAGATGACGGGCGGCGAGCTCCAGGAGACGATGGAGGCCTTCGTCAACCTGGTGGCGGTGGCGGGGCACGTCCGCCAGGCCCCAATCGAGGAAACTGTCTACTTTGCCCGGGAAGAGGGGCTGCACTGGGCGTCGTCGTTCCCGGTCTGGTCGGTGGATCACGTGGCGGGCGTGCTCATCCTCGGCTGGAAACGCCGGAACCGTCCGCTCGGCGAAGAGCACACCGCCATCTGCGAAGCGGCCGCGAGCCTCATCGGGGCGGCCATTCGCTCGGATATCGAACTTGAACGCAGCACGGAGCTGGCGGTCCTGCGCGAGCGGGCCCGCATTGCCCGCGACATCCACGACTCGGCGACGCAGTCCATCACCGCCATCGTCCTCAATCTCGAAGCGGCCGGCCGCGTCGATCGGCGGGTACCCAAGACCACGCGTGACGCGATCGAGGAATCGCTCACGGTGGCGCGGGCCGCCCTGGTTGAACTGCGCCGTTCGATCTGGAACCTGCGCGTCGGAGCCGGGGCGGGGCGCTCCATCGCCGATTCGCTCGTGGCGGTGACCGGGCCGTTGCAGGCCGCCGGGATCGCCTGTGACATCCAGGTCCACGGATCCACCGAGCGGTTGGCGGACGACATCATCGCGGCCCTGCTCTCGATTGCCCGGGAAGCGCTTACCAATGTGCTGCGCCATTCGGGCGCCGCGCGGGCCGAAGTCCTGGTGAACATCGACGATGACCGCGTCGTGATGGCGATCACCGATGATGGAGTGGGCGCGATCGAAGAACCCGGACCGGGCTCGTTCGGCATTTCGGGAATGCGAGAGCGCGCGGCGTCGTTTGGCGGCGAGCTTTCGGTGCACGCGGTCGCGGGGCTTGGCACACGCGTCGAATGCGTCCTGCCCCTGGCCTAAAGGAGTTGAACTATGTCCCACGCGACCATCCGCGTCCTGCTCTGCGACGACCACCGCATCGTGCGGGAGGGCCTCAAGCGGCTCATCGAAACCGTCGACGACATCACGGTGGTGGGCGAGGCGGCAAGCGGCGAGCAGGCGATCGAGGCAATCGAGAGCTGTCACCCGGATGTGGTGCTGATGGATGTCCGTCTGCCGGGGATCAGCGGCTCCGTTGCCACTTCGAGCATCCGCAACGCTCACCCGGATGTACGGGTCCTGGCGTTGTCCACGTTCCTCGATGATGAGCTGATTTTCGGCGCGCTGCGCGCCGGGGCATCGGGCTACCTGGTGAAGGATGTGGAGCCCGAGTACCTCTTCAATGCGATCCGGCTCGCGGCACACAATGAGTCTGTCCTGAGCGGGGATGCCGCATCACGCCTCATCATGCGCGTGCTCGAAGATGGTGAAGCGGCGGCGCCCGACAGCTCCCCGATCGCGAAGCTGACGCCGCAAGAGCGCGTCATCCTCGGTTGCCTGGCCCGGGGCCTGTCGAACGCTGATATCGGCGCGGAGCTGGTGATCTCCGCCAAGACGGTCAAGACTCACCTGGGCAACATCTTCCAGAAACTCGGCGTGCACAACCGTACCCAGGCCGTGAGCGTGTACCTGCGGCACACCAGCTCGCCGGCCGGGGCTGCCCGGGAACAGTAATCGTGGCCCACATCGCCTTCCCCGAGGGCCTACACCATTCGGTCCTCCCAGTTGCTCCTTCGGCCCGATGGCAGGCCCGGCACGCCGCTCCGTAGACTCGTCGCACCCGGGAGGTTTGGGCACAATGACGACAATGACTGCGCTGAAATTCCCGTCGCTGGAGTGGTTCGAGACACTCCGCGACATCTATAACCAGGAGATCGAACTCCAGCGGCGGAACGGCCAGGCCGATACGACCATGGCGGTGAAGTGCGGCGACGAAATCTACCGCCTCAACTTCGCTGTCTACTCGATCACGTCGGTGGAAAAGATCGACGAAGCGGGGCTCGCGGACGTGGACTTCTACCTGGAACTCGAGCCCGAGACCTGGCGAGCGATGCTTGAGAACATCAAGCAGCACGGCCGCGCCGAAGGGAAGTACACCCTCAATTCGCTCGATGGCGAAGACCCGAACGGCGTCGCCCGCTCGAAGGCTGGCTACTCGGACGGCGATGCGCGCGATGCGTTCTACCGCTTCAACCAGTCGTTCCAGGACTTCTTCGATCTGTCCTCGCGCATCGAGACCACGTTCTGACAGCGACCAGGCGAAGGAGAGGGGAAGACTCAATGAAGGCTGCAGTGATGTATGGGGCGAACCAGCCGCTCGTCATCGAGGATGTCGAAATCGATGAGCCGGCCGCGGGAGAGGTGCTGGTGCGCACCGCCGCAAGCGGCGTTTGCCATTCGGACCTCCACTTCATGGAGGGCTCTTACCCGGCGCAGGTCCCGATCGTGCTCGGCCACGAATCCGCCGGCGTCGTCGAACGAGTCGGGCCAGGCGTGACCGGTGTGAAGCCGGGCGACCGCGTGGTCGTGGCATTCGTGGCATCGTGCGGCAGCTGCGATAACTGCACGCTCGGCAAGCCGTACCTGTGCATGAACACTGCCAGCCTGGGCCGCCCCGGCCGTATCCGGCTGCACGGCGGCACGCTCCACCAGTTCGCCAACATGTCGGCCTTCGCCGAATATCAGCTCGTCTCCGCCAACGCCTGCGTGAAAGTGCCCGACGGCGTGCCGCTCGAATGCGCTGCGCTGGTGGGCTGCAGCGTGATGACCGGCGTCGGCGCCGTCACCAACACCGCGAAGATCCCGGCGGGGTCCACCGTCGCCGTCATCGGCGCGGGTGGTGTCGGGCTCAACATCGTCCAGGGGGCGGTCCTCGCGGGTGCCTCGCGCATCATCGTGGTCGACCTGCTCGAATCGAAGCTCGCGGCCGCTCGCCAGTTCGGCGCGACCGATGTGGTCGATGCATCGAAGGACGCGGCCGTTGCGAAGGTCGTCGAAATGACGGACGGGGGCGTCGACTACGCCTTCGAAGCCATTGGCCTCGCGAAAACGGCCGAGCAGGCGTTTGGCATGGTCAAGCGAGGCGGCCGCGCCGTGGTCGTCGGCATGATCCCGGTAACCGAGATGGTGTCGCTCCCGGGCGCCGCGTTCCTCGGCGAAAAGGGCATCATCGGCAGCTTCTACGGCTCCACCCGCCAGACCTACGACATGCCCTGGCTCATGGAGCTCTACCGCCAGAAGCGCCTGAAGATCGACGAGCTCATCAGCCGCCGCTGGAGCCTCTCGCAGATCAACGAGGCCTACGCCGCCCTCAAGGCCGGCGAGGTCAACCGCAGCGTGATCGTCTTCGACTGAGGAATCTGCCATGCCTTACGTCATCACCGAACCCTGCATCGACGTCATGGACGCGTCCTGCGTGTCCGTCTGCCCCGTGGATTGCATCCACACCGAGGCGGGCGAAAGCCAGTACTTCATCGACCCCGACGGCTGCATCGACTGCGCGGCCTGTGAAGCGGCGTGCCCGGTCACGGCCATATTCCACGAGGACGATGTGCCCGCGCAGTGGCGCGAGTATGTCGAGAAGGCCACCGCCTTCTTCCGCCACGCCCGGGCCCGCTGAACGCCATGTCCCGCTCATGCGACCCCGCACTTCACCGCCGGCTCCACCTTGCGCGCCTCCGCTACTACATGGGACGGCTGGCCACCGTCCGCGATACCGGCGAGCGCGAGTACCTCACTCGTGAGGTCGCCTTCGAGCGGGCGACCCTGTACGAGCTCGAATCCTGGGCACAGGGGAGAGCCCCGGCCACCCGTCCCGCGCTCCGCCGCTAACTCGCCAGTCAGCGTGCCGCCCACCGCCGCGAACCCGTAACGTTTCGCGTGTAGTCTGCGTCTTACCAGCGTCGCGCGGGATGAATTGAATGGCCAGTCTACGAGTCAGGGGAACGGGGACCGTGCTCGCGGCGGAGGTGCGGCTCGCGCGAAGCGTGTTCGAACGGACCCGTGGGCTCATGTTCGCCTCCGGGCTCCCCGAAGGCACCGCGCTCGACATCCGGCCCTGCAACTCCATCCACATGATGTTCGTGCGCTTCCCCATCGATGCCGTCTTCTACGACCGCGACGGCACCGTCACGAAGGTCGCGCGCCGCCTGCGTCCCTGGACAGGGATCGCTCTCGGGGGGCGCCGCGCCCGCGGAGTCATCGAGCTCCCCGGCGGTGCTGCCGCTGGCATCCGCGAAGGCGACACGCTGGAGTTCCCGGCCGACGCCGGAGCGATCGGATGACCCACCAGAGGTCGCGCGCACGCGACCGCCGGGGAAGAAAGCCCGCGCGGCGCCCATGGCTTCCCGTTGCGGCCGGTGTCGCGGTCTCGCTCGGAGTCGTAGCGCTCATCCTGGTCATGGAGTTCCGCGGTGGCTCCGGCACTGGTACCACCACCAACGGCGAACGTACCCTGTCGTCCGCCTCCGCCACTCCCACTCCGCCGTCCGATGCGCGCCTGGCCAACCGGGCCGGCGGGCTGACGGAAGGCGCGATCGTCCCTCCTGCGAGCCCACCTGCCCCACCCGCGTCCGAACTGCGGGAGAACGGCGGGCGGCGGTTCGCTCTGCCGCTCCGCGCGCACGCAGGGGTGGAAGACTACTTCGGGACGCCCAGGCTCTACGGCCAGGTGCACGGCGGAGTCGATTTCTCGCTTTCGGGACTCGATGAGGTCCCCGTTTTCGCAGCGTGCGCCGGCGTGGTGGCGGCGGTGGATGAATCCCCGACCCTGGGTTCCCACGTCATCGTGGACTGCGGCGACGACTGGACGTTCGTCGCCGGGTTCCTGGCATCAACCGAAGCCCGCAGCGGCATGGCGGTCGATCCTGCCACTGTCATCGGCGAAGGCACGCCCGGTGGCCACCTCCATGTGGAGCTCCGCTTCCGCGGAGTCCCCATCGATCCTGCCGGCTACATGGACCTGCCGCGCCGGGTGATTCCTCCGACTCCGACGCCCACGAACACTCCAGCCCCGACGCGCACCGCCGTCCCTGCCGCCTCCACGGCCACGCAGCCGAGCTCCCCGGCGGGAGCCACGCCCACGCCGCCGGGACCGACCAGCACGCCAACCGCGACGCCCACGATCACCAGTACTCCCACCATCACGCCCACGCCGACCTGGACGCCGACGCCCAGCCCCACACCGCGCCGGGCGACACCCACGCCGACGCCACTCCCGAGGCTCCAGTGAACACGCCCCGAACCCGGCGGCCACGAACGATCATCGTGCTCCTGGTGATGTGCCTCGCTGCCGTCCCATCCGGCTGGTCACAGGCACAGCAATCGCCGGCGCGGCTCGATGTGGTCGCCGTCCGCGTGGAAGAGCGCCAGCTCACGCTCTCCCTCGCCGTCCTCGATGGTGCGAGCAACCCCGTCGCGGGACTCGCGGCCGAATCGTTCGGCGTGACCGTCGACGGCGCGGCAGTGACTCCCGAAACCGTCTCCACGGGGCTCGACGCCGCCCTTCCCGTCGGCATCATCCTCGCGGTCGATACCAGCGGCAGCATGCAGGGGACGTCGCTCGCTTCCGCCAGGCAGGCCATCCTCCCGCTGGTCAACGCCATGCAGGCGAACGACCAGGCTGCCCTGCTGACCTTCGCCCAGTCGGTGAGCGTGCCGGTCCCGCTCACGGGCGAGACGGGGACCCTCTCGGCGGCCATCGAAGCGATGACCGCCACGGGCAACACGGCGCTCTTCGCAGGGGTTGTTCGCGCCTCGGAGCTGGCCGCGGCCGCGCCACAACCCCGCCGGACCGTGGTGCTCCTTTCCGATGGCGAGGACTTCGGTGCCGCCTCCGGCGGGATCACCCGAGAACAGGCCCTCGAATCGGCGCGCTCCGCCGGCGTGGCGTTCTTCGTGGTCGGCCTCGGCCAGGAGGTCGACCAGCAATTCCTGACGAGCCTCGCCAGCACGACCAACGGCCAGTACTTCGCCGCGACCGATCCCGCCCAGCTCTCCGGGCTCTACGCGCGCATCTCCGACCGGCTCCGCCAGCAATACACCGTGGTCGTGCCGCTCCCGGCGAACCTCCCCGGCGGGTCACACCGCATCACGGTCACGGCCGGAGGGCTGACTGGCGCGGCATCGTTCGAAACCGCAGGCCCACCTCCGCGCGGGGTCGAAATAGACGAAGTCCCTGGCGTGCTCGCGCAGGAGACGATCGTGTCGGTCTCTGGCGTGGCAGCTGGGGCCACAGTGGACTTCGCTCTCGATGGCGAGGCGATCGATTCACTGCCCGGCGGCAGGTCGGTCCGGCTCGACCCATACCTCCTCGACCCTTCAGCGACACACGCACTCAGCGTGGCCGTCCCCGGCGAGGAAACGCTCACGCGCACGTTCCGCGTAGCGGCCCTGCCTCCGGTGCTCGTGGCGCCGCGCGAGGTCCCCAACCTGCAACCGGGCGACCTGCTGCGGCTCACCATCACGGCGCAGCCGGGGCCCGTGAGCGTGGCCTTCTGGGTCGATGGCGAGGAGGTCCAAACGCTCCAGTCCCCTCCGTTTGAGTTCATCCTCCCCGAGCGCGACTTCGAGCCCGGCGACCACCAGGTCCGTGTGGTCGTCACCAACGCGGCCGGGGCGGTAGAGGAGGTGTACGGGTTCACCGCCCCGGGCGAGCCGGGCCCCAACTACGCGGCCTACGCGCTGCTCGTCGTCGCGATCGTGGCGGCGGCCGGCGGTGGGGCATACGGCGGATGGCGCGCCGTTTCGTCGTTCCGCGCGCGACCACGACCGATCGACGTCTCCGGTGTCGGGAACCAGCTGGCGGAGTGGGCCGAGCTCCGGCGGGGAGGCCACGGCGAAGAGCCACGGGAGGCGGCACCAGGGGATACTCCCGGCCCGTGGGGCCGGATGACCGTGGTCGCGGGACCGGATGCCGGGCGAGTCTTCGAGCTTCGCGACGATGTCGAACTGGTCGGACGCGCGAGTTTCTGCTCGATCCGCCTCTCCGACCCCGCCGTGCAGCCCGCGCACTTCGTCATTTCGCGCGACGGCCGCCTGAACGCCTCGACGCCCACGGCACGGATGGAGGTCGATGGCACGGTTGTCCGTTCCGCCCTGGCTGGAACCGATGCGCGCATACGCATCGGCACAAGCGAACTGCTATTGGAGGGGCTCAATTCGTGTCAGCTCTGACCTCGAGCGCAGACTGGCTCAGGGGACGCCGGCCCGACCTCCTGTTCTTAATGGGGGCGATCGCTGCCGCCGGCGCCGTTCGTGCCAGCTTCGTACTGGATGCCGGCTTTCCCATGAATGACGGCGGCATGTTCTATGCCGCGGTGTCCGACATCCAGGCCAATTCCTGGCGTGTTCCACGGGAACTCAGCTACAACGGCGCCGGCATCCCCTTTGCCTACCCGCCCCTCGCGTTCTACCTGGCGCGCCTGTTCGAGGCACTCACCGGCACCGAGACGCAGACGGCTCAACGCATTCTGCCAACCGTGTTCAGCACTGCAACGGTCGGTGTGTGCTACCTGCTCGCCAGAGAGTTGGCCGGACGTGCAGAGTCGTTCGTTGCAGCCTGGTTCTTCGCCCTGGTCCCCCGCAGTTTCGACTGGGAAATCGGAGGTGGGGGATTGACACGGGCACCGGGGCTGTTCTTCGCATTGGTCGCCCTCGTTTTCCTGTATCGGATCGCGCGGGGGAGCAGGAGCCGCCTCGCAATCGCCGGTTCCGGCATGGCCGCCGGCTCTGCCGTGCTCGCGCATCCGCAGATGGGCCTGTTCGTTTGCTATTCGGCTGTGGTCTTCGCCGTGCTGAGCCACGAAAGGCGGACTGTTGCCGGCCGGATGGGCGTCTCAGCGATTGTGGCCGCAGCCGTGGTGAGTCCATGGCTCCTGTGGGTCGTCGCACGCCTCGGGCCGGATCCCCTCTTCGCAGCCTCGCAAACGGGTACCCACGGCCCTGCCATGGCGCAGGTGCTGGGCCCATCCGCGTTCAGTGAGCCCCTTTTCCCGCTCGTTGCCGCGCTTGGCGGTGTGGGCTTCGCCTGGTGCGTCGGTCGCCGGGAGTGGCTTCTTCCCGTGTGGGTCGTTGCTGTCCTGGTTCTCGATCCCAGGAAGGCCGAGACCCTTGCCACGATCCCGGCGGCGTTGCTGGGCGCGAAGGCGATGTTTCGGGTTGTGCTGCCGCTTCTGAGCGGCACCCGGCTGCACGAGGCCGACTTCCACCCCGAGTTCTCGCGACTCGTCCTGGTGGAGCGGCTCGGAATGTACGCCATCATGGGCTTCATCCTTCTTGGGGCGCTGTTCGCCCCCGTGACGGGAGCCTCGCCGCTGCGTGCTGTTGGGCCGGAAGCACGCCATGCTGCTTACCGGTTGCAGCTAGAGACCCCTCCCTCCGCCACCGTGTTAGTAGTGACGGGCCAGCAACACTGGGCGCTCGATGCGCTCTCCGAATGGTTCCCTGTCCTCAGCGAGCGAATCAGCGTGGCCACCGTACAGGGCACCGAGTGGCTTTCGGGAGGCGAGTTCGCTCGGCGCATCAAGGCCTACGAGGACTTGCAGAAGTGCGCCGGCGAGGACCCATCATGCCTGGAACGGTGGAGCGCCAGGCACCACCTCCATTTCGACCACGTGTTCATTCCTCGCCAGCCCTACAGACGGCTAGGCGGCACCGATGGTGACGACCGGGACTGCTGCGCCATGCTCCGGTGGACCCTCCGACACTCGGCGGAGTTCCAACTCATCTTCGATGAGCCCGGAGGCACAGCGTTCCGCCGCACTGACCTCGCTGAGTGAGGCCAGTGTGAACTGCCTCATATAGGGAAAACCCTGAGAAATTCGGTGAAGAACCCGTAACAAACCAGTGAACCACGCGTCTTACCCGTACAGGCGCCGATCCGGTGAGTCGAGTCGCTGCCGGCGCAGGCGGGGGAGTCATGGCAAGCGCTGCTGCGGTCATCAAGCCGTCTTCGGCGAATCGCGCGAAATCGAGCACCGCCACGATCCGCGATACGCTCTGGTTCAGTGCTCTCTACGAGCGCACGGTGGACAGCGTTTATCGCTACGCCTGTGTGCTCGTCCGCGACGCCGACCGGGCCCAGGACGTCACCGCTGACGTCTACCTCAAGGCCTGGCGCAACCGCCACGCCCTCCGCGATGAAGCGAGCGCCCAACCGTGGCTCCTCTCGATCGCGCACAACTCGGCCATGAGCGTGCTGCGCTCCACCCGCGACGTCGCGGGCCTCGAAGCAGCCAGCGAACCGGAGGATCCCGGCGCCGGCCCCGAAGGTGAACTGTTCGCCGGCCTGGAAGCGAGGCGCCTGCAGGAAGCCATCCGGCGGCTCACCGCCGAACAGCAGCAGGTCGTCTTCCTACGCTTTTTCGAAGGCCTCCACCACGAAGAAGTGGCGCGTCGAATAGGACGGAACGCCAACGCCGTGCGGGCGGTCCAATTCCGGGCGCTCAGCCGCCTGCGGAAGTTACTCGATGGGGAGCCAATCCATGTCACGGCCTGAGTCAACCCGGGAAGTCCTCCTGGACCGCTGCATCGATCATCTCCTGGCCGGGGCGTCGTGGGAAAGCGCCCTGCCCGCGGAACCGCGCGTGCGGAACGAGCTCACGGCACTCATGGACGTTGCTGAGCGGCTCCATGAGCTGGCCGGGCACACCGCGCGGCTCCAGCGCCCGCGCAAGGAGCAACTGTGGCAGCGGATCGCCACGGCCCGGCGGGGACTGGTGCGGCGCATCGCGCTACATCGCCTCCCCTATCTCCCACCCCTCTGGATCCGCCCGGAGGCCTGTTAGCACCGACAACGCGCAGGTCCGCTGGCGCGTTGCCGGTCAGGCGCAACGAGCGGACGGAACGATTCCCGCAGGGAAGAGTACACAGGAGGCAAATCAAATGCGGAATCTCATCTTGAAGGCAGTGGCCTGGACGCAGGCGCGGGGGCCCCGAGAAGAAGGCCAGACGGTGATCGAGTACGCGCTCATCGTGGCGGCGGTTTCAATCGTCTTGATGGCCGCCCTGCTCGGTTTTGGCCAGCAGGCCATCACCTGGGCTCAGGGCGCCGTCGACGACTTCATCAGCTAGCAGGTAGGACGGGGTGGGCTTATCCGGCCACGGGAGCCAGCCCACCCCCGAGACTCCAAGAGGACGAACCATGCTCCGGGTTGTTCGCCGTGCCCAGAAGGTCATCGACCAATCCTGCGGTCAGGCCGCGATCGAGTACGCGCTAGTGATCGCGATTCTCTCCATCGGGATGGTCGTCGTGCTCCTGGGTTTCGGGAACTATCTCGTGGACGCGGCACGCGTCGCAACCGATGAGTTGATTGGTTGATCAGGTGATAGCCAAACCTCCGAGAGACCAGAAAGACGACCGCGGCCAGGCAATCCTCGAATTCGCCCTGGCGATGCCGTTTCTGCTCGCCTTCATCTTCTTCATCGTCGATTGCGGGCTGTTCGCCTTCTCCTACGTCAGCCTCACCAACGCCGTTCGCGAAGGCGCGCGCTGCGCCGCCGTCGGCGGCACCCAGGCGGCCGTCGGGGCCCGGGTCACCACCACCTACGGCGGTACCGGGACCCCGGCCGTCGGCACCCTGGCCTATGACCCCAGCCCGGCAACCATCGGCGGCAGCGTTACCGTCACCGCGAACCAGACCTACGAGTGGATCACGCCCATTGGCCTCGTGCCGGGCATCGACTCGACAACCAGCTACACCAAGTCCGCAACCATGCGGATGGAGACCAATACAGTGGCCAAGGCGACATGCTAGGAAGGGCGTTCCATGGGGCTGCGGTTCGCGTGGACCGCGAGGAGAGCCAGTCGATCGTGACCCTGGCGCTCATGAGCCTGTTCATCCTGGCCATCCTCGCGGTCGTGGTCGAAACGAGCGCCGTGTATATCCAGCGCCGCAACCTTCAGAACGCTGCCGACGCGGCCGCCCTCGCCGGCGCGCAGGAGCTGAACGGCTACGCGGCGAGCGAGGCGCCCGCCATCGCGGCCGCTGAAGCCTACGCCGATGACAACCTCTCCAACCTCCTGGCCGTGTCGGCGGTGGTGAGCGAGGAGTACACGCAGGTCCAGGTCCAGGTCCAGAAGAAGGCCGCCACGGCCTTCGCCGGCTGGCTGAGCTTCGGCGAACCCACCGTCCGCGCCACGGCCACGGCCCGGATCGCCAGTTTCAACATCATCCGCTGCGTCGTCCCCATTGCGGTACAGGACACGGCCTACTTCGATGGCACCGCGAACTACCCGGATGACCCCATCACCAATCCGCCGCCACTTGTGGGGCTCAAACTCGCCGTCAATGGCGGCCCCGATGGCACCAGTAATACCGGGCTGGTGGACCTTGGCCCCGGCAATAGCGCCAACCCGATTCGCTCGGGAAGCGGCTGTGGGCTGGCACCACTGATCGATACGAAGCCCGGCGGGACCATCGGCGACGTGAACAACGGGCTAACGGATCGGCTCAAGGCCGCGAAGGCCACCAACTGCTACACGTGGGAAGACGTCCAGCCGCCGGTGGTCACGGGCGAATCAACGTGGCGCTGCAAACCGGAGAACCAGTACTCGGATGGCATCCAGCGAAGTGCGGTGGTCCTTTTGCCGGTGCTCGCAATCGATATCGTCGAGCCTGGCCGCAAGGATGTGCCCATCGCTCAGTTGGGTAACGGCCAGTTCCTGCTCGCGTATTTCTGGGTTTCTGGCGAGGACACCTACGACACGAGCAAGAACAACTGGGACTGCAAGATCAAGTCCGGCCAGGACAAATGCATCGTCTATGGCCGCTTCATCATGAATCAGCCAGTCGACCTCGACGTCTTCGATCCGGACCGCTGCCCCGGTGGGAATATCGAGGATTGCATCATCGAGTTCGACCCCGAAGCCACCACCAAGATCGTCCAACTCATCGACTAGACCGCGCCCCGCCGGAGGAACGCCATGACAGAGGCACGAACATTCGCCATGGGAGGAAGCAGCCGGATCGGCCTCCTGCTCGCCACCCTGCTCGCTCTCGCCACCGGGGTGCTCGTCTTCGCCGCCCTGCGCGATAGCGGCGATGAGCCAATCGTCCGCAACTCCTCCGGCGGCGCCGAGACGACCGTCGTCACCGCGAAGCAGGACATCGCCGCGCGCGCCGAGATCACCGCGGACATGCTGCAACTCACGAAGGTGCCCGCCAACGCGCTACTCGGCGGCGCCTACTCCGATGTGTCGCTGGTCGAAGGGCGTGTCGCACGCATCCCCATTTACGCCGGCGAGCAGCTTGTCCAGGAGAAGCTCGCCTCCGTCCGAAGCGACCTCGGCCTCAGCTACATCGTGCCCCTCGGCATGCGCGCCATGGGTGTGAAGGTCGACAAGGTCATCAGCCCGGGCGGACTCACCCGCCCCGGCGACCGCGTCGATGTCATCGCCGTCGTCGATGTCCAGTACAAGGACCTCATCACCGACAAGGAGTTCACCGAGACTCGCGCCTTCACCATCGCCCAGAACGTCCAGGTGCTCGCAGTCGAACAGAAGCTCGAACGGCAGCTCGCGCCCGCCTCGGGAACCACCCCGGCGGCGGGGACGGAGGAAGGCTCGCCGGTCGACCAGCCCGAACCCGAGCCTGAAGGCACGGTGGTGACCCTCGCGCTCGCTCCGGAGGCCACGCAGCAGGTGTTGCTCGCCGAAACGAAGGGCAAGATCCGGCTCGTCGTCCGCGCACCGGGCGATACGGAAGTCGTCGAGACCGAGGACTCAACCTTCCTCTCGCTGGCCGATCCCACGTTCCAGCAGCTCATCATCGACGCGCTTCGCCGATGACCGGACAGGACTGGAAAGGGGAGGCAAGCATGGGACGAAACCCGCTGGTCATGATCATCGATGAGGACCCCATCTTCCGGCAGGAGCTGCAGGGCATGCTCACGCCCGCACGGCTCGCCGTGGTGGCCGATTGCGGCTACGGCGTCGAAGCCGCCTCCCTCGCCGAAGAACTCAAACCCGATCTCATCCTCGCATCCATCGAGGAGCCGGTCGCGCGCGCGATCCAGACCGTCGAGGCAGTCCGGGGCATCCGCCCGGAAGCCCCCGTCATCGCCTACTCCAGCTCCACGGAACTCCCGCTGGTCCGCCAGGCGATGCATGCCGGGGTGCGCGACCTGCTCGCTCATCCCTTCAAGGTAGGTGAGCTCCTCACCGCCATCGAAGCGGTGATGCGGACCGTCCCCACCGCCGGCGAAGTCGTCCAGCGACAGGCCGCGGGCACCATTCTCACCGTCTTCGGCGCCAAGGGCGGCATCGGCAAAACCACCATCACCACCAACATCGCCACGGCCATCGCCCGCGATACGGACAACTCGGTGTTGGTGATGGATCTCGACACCCGCTTCGGCGATGTCGCCATCATGCTCGACATCGAACCCTCCGTGACGGTCGCCGAGATGGCAGCCCAGGTCGCCACCCTCGACCGTGCGACCTTCAAGGCGGCGCTCGTCGAGCACTCCTCGGGCGTGTTCGTCTTGCCATCGCCCAAGCACCCCAACGACTGGCGCCAGGTCCAGGCCGAGGACATCAAGGAGCTCGCTCGCTTCGCCAGCCGCATGTTCGACTACGTGATCCTCGATACCCCGGGGGCATTCAACGATGTGGTCGGCGCTGCCCTCGAGGTCGCCACCCAGGTGCTGGTGGTGACGAGCGTCGACATGGCGAGCATCAAGGACACCTCGTTCATCCTCGACGTCTTGGAGAGCGAAGGCTTCCCAGACGATCGCCTCTTCCTCACCGTGAACCACCCGAACGGGGCGAACACCATCCGCTCGGCCGATATCGAGCGGGTGCTCCGCAAGCGCGTCTTCTGGGAGATCCCGCACGACCCACAGATGACCATCTCCACCCAGATCGGCCTTCCCGTGGTGCTGGCGCGACCGAAGTCGCGCGCCGCCACGAACCTCTCGGGCCTGGCTGGAAAGATCACCGGGCGCACCGCACCGCCGCGCGAAAGCCGGAGCATCTTTCGCCGGCTCCTGCCCCTCGGGTCGCGCAGCTCGTGAGCGGGAACGAAAAGGAGCCAACCATGAGCGACTCGCCCCGCAGCGATAACGGGACCGGCCTCCGCTTCGGCGGCCAGCGCGACGGGTTCGCCAGCATCATGGCTGGTAACGCCCGCCCCGTGCTCAAGCCATCCACCGGGCCCGACCTCTTGAGCATGGTCGCCTCTCTTCACGAGCGGCTCATCAACGGCCTCGATCCCGATAAGCTCTCGGGGGCGGAACCGGGCGAGGCGCGCGGGCTGGTGGAAGAGGCCGCCGCCACCCTCATCGCAAACGGCGACTACCCCGTCTATGGCGAAACGCGCCAACGTCTCATCGCCCTCGTCGCCGATGAGGTGCTCGGTCTCGGCCCCATCCAGGGCCTCGTCGATGACTCGAACGTCACCGAGGTCATGGTCAACGGGCCCGACCAGGTCTACTTCGAACGCGAAGGCGTCATCTATCCCAGCGACATCAGCTTCCGCGACGACACGCACGTGCGCCGCGTAGCTGAACGCATCCTCTCCCAGATCGGCCGCCGCGTGGATGAAGCAACCCCGATGGTGGATGCCCGCCTCGCCGATGGCTCGCGCGTGAATATCACCATCCCGCCTGCCACACCCGTCCATCCAACCATCACCATCCGGAAGTTCCGGCGCGACCGCTACCGGATGGAGGACCTGATCGCGGCCGGCACGCTCGACGAGCGGATGGCGGAATTCCTCGGCGCATGCACCACGTACAAACTGAACATTCTCATCTCCGGCGGCACGGGCAGCGGCAAGACCACCTTCCTGAACGCCCTTTCCGCCTACATCCCCCGCAGCGAACGCATCGTCACCATCGAAGATCCGGTCGAGCTCGCGCTTCAGCAGCGCCACGTCATCAAGATGGAAGCCCGACCGCCCGATATGACCGGCTCGCACGCCATCACCCAGCGCGACCTGCTGCGCAACGCCCTCCGCATGCGCCCCGACCGCATCATCATCGGGGAGATCCGCGGTGCCGAGGCCTTCGAAATGCTGCAAGCGATGAACACCGGGCACGAAGGCTCGCTCTCCACGGTTCACGCCAACAGCCCGCGCGACGCCCTCGCCCGCATCGAAAACATGGTCCTGATGGCCGGCGTCGAACTTCCGGTCACCGCGATTCGCGAACAGGTGGCATCGGCGCTCCATCTCATCATTCAGCTGCAGCGCTTCCCCGATGGCGTGCGCCGCATCGTTCGCGTGAGCGAGGTGACCGGCATGGAAGGCTCCACCGTCACGCTCCAGGACCTGTTCGTCTTCAAGGCCGAAGGAATCGGCGAAGGCGGCCAGGTGACCGGCCGCTACCGCCCCACCGGGCTGCGCCCCACCTTCTCCGAGCAGCTCGCCATCATGGGGTGCCAGCTCCAGCCTGAACTCTTCCTCGACCGGGTGCCCAGGTGATCCCCGCGCTCGCCGCCATCCTCGGCGCGTTCAGCGTCTTCGTGGGGGTCGGCGCCCTCACCGGGCAGTTCTCCTACAACCGACGCAAGCTTGCCGCCCGCACCGTCACCCTCCAGCGCGGAGACGTCCGGGAGAAACCCCGCACCCTCGCCGCCGCCGGCATCCTGAAGGAGGATGTCGTCGCCGGCAGCGAGCGCGTGAGCGCGCTCCTCCGCCGCTACAGCTGGGTCGGCTCGCGTGCGGCGCTTCTTGAACAAGCCGCGCTCCCGCTCAAGGTGAGCGAATACCTGCTGACGCTCGTCGTTGCCTTCGTTGGCGTCTCCGCGCTCGTCACGCTCACGTCGGGCATGGTGATCATCGGCCTGTCGTTCGGCGCCCTGGCGGTACTCGGCATCGAGCTCTGGGTGCGAAGCCGCGCCCGGCGCAGGCTCGAACTCTTCAACAAACAGCTTCCAGTCGCCCTCCAGGTGATGGCGACGTCCCTCCGCAGCGGCTTTGGAGTCATGGAAGCAGTCCAGACGGTGAGCCGCGAGATGGACGACCCCCTCGCGGGCGAGTTCGGACTGATCATCGACCAGGCGCGCGTCGGTGGCTCGTTCGAAGCTGGCATGGCCGCGATGGTCTCCCGCATCAACAGCAACGACCTTCGCATCGTCGCCCGGGCGCTGGAGATTCACCGCAAGGTGGGCGGCGACCTCGCGGCCATCCTCGATAGCGTTGCCGCCACCATGCGCGAGCGGGAAGAGCTCCGTGGCCACATCCAGGCGCTCACGGCTCAGCAGCGGCTCGGCGGACTCATCGTCGGGTTGCTTCCGGCCTGGGTCGTGGGCTTCTTCCTCGTGGTGAACCCCGAGTTCATCTCCCCTCTCTGGGAAGACTCCCTGGGCCGGCTGTTCCTGGCGGCTGGAGCCGTGATGGAAGTCACGGCGTTCGTGGCCATGCGCCGCATCATGACGATTGAGGTGTAGGAGATGATCGTGCTCGCGGTTCTCTGCGGTGCGGCCGCAGCCTTCATCGGCGTGTACTCGCTCTTCGGCGCCACCAACCGGGCCGTGCCCGAGCGGCTCAACCGCCTCGAGCGCACCGGGCTCAAGGACCGGCCCGATCTCCTCGCCGAGCCATTCGCGTCACGGGTGGGCGTCCCCGTCGCCCAGCGCGCGCGCTCGCTGCTCACGCGCCTCCTCCCGGGCTCCTGGGTCAGTGGCATCGAGCACCGTCTCATGCTCGCGGGCGACCCGCTGAGCCTCCATGCGATGCTCACCATCCAGCTCGTGGCGTTCGCGGCCGGAGTGTTCGTGGCGTTCGCCGGACTTACCGCCGGAGGGTCCGCCCCGCGGATTGCCGCGACCCTCGTTGCGGCGCTTGCCCTGGCGGTGATGCCGCTCTACTGGCTGCGAATTCGCGTTGCCGCCCGGAAGCGCGCCTTGCTCAAGGCGCTCCCCGATGCGGTGGACCTGATCGTGACCACCGTCGAGGCCGGGCTTGGCCTCGATGCGGCGCTCTCGGAGGTCGGCCACGAAACCCGGGGCCCCCTGGGAGAGGAGCTGCGGCTCACCGTCCGTGAAACAACGTTGGGCCGCAGCCGCCGTGATGCGCTCACGAGGCTGGTTCAGCGGACCGACGTGCCCGAGCTCAAGAGCTTCGTCCAGGCCGTCATCCAGGCGGAACAGACAGGCATCCCTGTCGGCCAGGTGTTGCGCACCCAGGCCGCCCAGATTCGCCTCAAGAAACGGCAACGGGCTGAAGCCGAAGCCCAGCGAGCCCCCGTGAAGATGGTGGTGGTGCTGGCGCTGCTCGTGCTCCCCGCCATGCTCCTCATGGTCATCGGCCCGGCCGGCATCCGCATGACCGATCAGTTCTGACTTACGCCGCCCGCGGCTCCCCGCGCTCCAACCGCCGGTAGTCTTCCAGGCGCACGAGCGCCGCCGGCCGTACGTCGGCCACGAAGGCCGCCTCGAACGACCGCGCAATCATCCGAACCTGGAGCACGCTGAATGGCACCAGCATCGGCACCAGCAGCGCGAACGAGAGTGATACCCCGGTGAAGTGCGTGACGCCAGCTGCAACGTAGGCTCCCGCGAACACACCACCGATCAGGGCCCAGTCGATGCGTGACGGCCCTTCCAGCGCGACCTGCCTGCCGAGCCGGACGTTGAGCAACGTCTGCGCCAGCGAAATCACCGTCCGGAGGGCGGCCAGCGGAGCGCAGAGCCAGGAGAGCGGGCTCATGAAGATTGCCAGCAGCCAGAGGCTCACGAGTGAGGCCACCCGGAACCAGGCGGAAACGCGCCAGTTCCAGCGCGATTCAATCCCCAGGAGCGTCGCGGTCACACCGGGAGAGTCGGCAGCCGCGGGGCCGCTCCACAGGCCGCGCGAGCCTGGCGGCCCACCCCTTCTGTCCGCGCCGCGGGCCCGTGGCCCGGTGGAACCGGACAGTGACCAGCCCTCTCATCCGCGGCAGCCGGGCAGGTTGTTCAACAATTTCTTGTTGTAATCCAACTATGCGAATGCTACATTCCTGCCCACTTCGCCGCAGGCCCCGGTTGGGGCTGCCCGAGGCCGCCAGAGTGCCCCACGGGGAGTCCCGCAAGCATCAAGCGGGATGGTGTGCGCCATGGATTACGGCCTGAGCCTTGCGATCACCGTCGTGTTCGGCCTGTTCACCACGCTGCAATCGGCCCTCATCGGGGCGATCTCGCGCGTGCGCGGCGGACGCGAAGCCTCGGTCATCTCGCCGCTCGGATCGCTCGCCGTCATTACTCTGCTGCTCTTCTGGATTGGGATAGATGAGGGAAAGACCGGGCTCCCTTCGCCGTTTGACTCTCGGATGGCCATTGCCGCGATGGTTCCCGTCGCCTGGCTGGGCCTCTGGCTAACCGTTCGGGGCCTCCCACTGTGGTACGGGAGCGC
Source organism: uncultured Anaerolineaceae bacterium (assembly GCA_964507025.1). Taxonomy (GTDB): domain Bacteria; phylum Chloroflexota; class Dehalococcoidia; order Tepidiformales; family Tepidiformaceae; genus Amarobacter. The sequence continues at coordinate 110,303 of CAZDOK010000003.1, read as the reverse complement.
AGGTTTCGCGGCAGGCATCGGGCTTGCCATGACTCCCCGCCTGATTGGCGACCTCGGGCTCGGGATGTACTTCGCGGCGCTCACCTTCGGCAGCGCTGCCGGGGCACTGGCGTTCGACCACGCCGGGGCGCTGGGGTCGCCAAAGCGGGAGGTCACGCTGCCCCGCCTGGGCGGCCTCGCGTTGGTTGGCGTGGGAGTTGTCCTCGTGAGGGCCTCCTGAAATGGCAACGCAAACGCCTCAACTCGCCGGCCGGCCAGTTCCTCGCGACGTTCTACTCATCGCCGTTGGGGCTGCGAGCGGTTTGCTCGCGGCCATTGCCATCGCCATGGTCGCCGCAGTGGGCCGGCAGCGCGGCGGGGAAGAGGCCACCTGGCTCCACCTGTTCATCCTGGTCGCGATGATGGCCGTTGTCGTCGGTGTGGCGGCCTGGCGCGGGAGCCGGCCCGGGTTCCAGCGACCATTGCACAGCATCCCGGCCATTGGCGCCCTGGCCGTTATCTGCGGTGCGCTGGCGCTGGCATCGTTCCGCGGACTCGAGTGGTACTACCTCCTGAGCGGCGTCCTCTCGACAGCCGTGTTCCTGATAGTCACGTGGCTGCTGGTGCGGGTAAGCCTCGCCCTCTACATCGCCTCGAACACCCTCGGCGTGGTGTTTGGGTCGCTGGTGCTGGACCAGCTCGGGGCGTTTGGCGCGCCCGAACACGACCTGACGCTCCCTCGTGCCGCAGGCGCGGTGCTGGTGGCGATTGGGGTGGTGTGGGTGCGGACAGGCAAATAGGCCGGGGCCGCGGCCGGGAAAGGAGCCGCCGATCAGCCGTCCAAACACGCGAGCGGGAGGCCGTGCGGCCCACACCCCCGGGCCGCTCCACAGAAGGGAAACCTGGGTGACTAGCACGAACCAATCTGGCTCGGAAGCCTACCGCCAGCTCGTTGAGCGTCTCGTGGAGGCCGAGAACGCCGGTGATGTCGAAGCCTACGCCGCCATCCTGGCGCCGGATGTCGAGGTGTGGGTGAACGGCGTTCACACCGTCTCCTCACGGGACGGGCAGCGGGCAAGCCTGGAGGCCGCGCTCCGCGCCTTCCCCGACTGGCGCCGCGAGGTGCTCGGCATCTTTGTCGACGACGACATCGCCGTGCTGCGTTGGCGCGGCGCGGGGACACACTCGGCCGAATGGGCGGGCGTGCCGGCCTCCGGCAACCGCGTGGAATTCCACGGCACGAGCACAGCGGAAATCGAGGGCGGCCTCGCGCGTCGCATCTGGATCGACATGGACATGGCCGGAGTGATCCGCCAGATGACTTCACAGGAAAGAGACTCATGACCGCCAAAGATACGCTGCGCGTCATAGATGCCTGGTATGGCATGCGCGGTGACTGGCAACGCGTACCCGAACTCTGTGGGCCTGAGTACACTCGGCACGAACCCACGGGCACGCGCACGACAACCGCCGCTCAAGTCCGGCAAGGACTCGTGGAGCGGAACGTCGTGTACGACTGGGATTACACCGCGTTCGCCGAAGGCGACATCGCGTTCGTGACGTGGGTGGCGACGAACGGCCCCGACGGCCCGATAAGCGGTGTCCAGGCCTACCGGGTTGCCGATGGGAAGCTGGCCGAGACCTGGCTCTCCGCGGTTGCGCCCGTCGAGTGGGGGCTTCGCCCTGTTGGCGACGGCGACCCCGAGGCGAACAAGGCACTCCTCCACCGCTGGTACGAGGAGATGTACGAGCAACGCCGCTTCGAGGAGTTGGCGCCCCAGCTCTGCGGGCCTGTGTTCACACGCCATGAGGCGAGCGGCACATTCGATGTCACCGCGGAGAAACACGGCGCGAGACTCGCCACCGCCGTAGCCGCCCGCGACGCGGAAGCTGGCGCCACAACCATGATCCCGGCTTATCGCGTCTTCGCGGCTGGCGACAGGGTGGGCGTGATCGCCGATTCGGGCCGCTCCGGCAGCTATGTCCAGACGTGGCGTGTGGACAACAACAAGTTCGTCGAATCGTGGTGGGCAGGGTTCGCCTCGGCTTCGTGGGACCTATCGCAAGGAGGGAGCAAATGACACCCGAAGAAACGATCCAACGAGTTCGGCAGGCCATGGCGGCTCTCAACCAGGGTGACGTCGAGGGCGCCGCCAAGGTCGTCCACCCAGACTTCAGCTACACCATCAGGGGACGCGGTTCAGTTAGCGGTGTCTACCAGGACTGGGACGCGATGGCGGGGGTGTTGCGGCGCATCCTCGACCTGACGGATGGCACGCTTACGGCCACCCCGGAGGTTGTTCTTGCCGACAACGAGAACGTGCTGATGTACATGAAGGTCACCGCATCCCGTCCCGATGGCCGCACGTACGACAGCCACCAGGCCTATCGCTACCGGCTCAAGGATGGCCTGGTGCTTGAGGGGGAGACGATCCCGGTGGACCAGCATGCATTCGCGGAGTTCATGACCGGGGAAGCAGAGACCCGGTCGATGGACCTCACCCCACAACAGGTTGTCGAACGCTTCTACGAGCTCTACGACGACGGCACGCCCGATTCGTACGGGTCGGACCGTTTCACGGATCTCTGGGCTGATGACATCGTCATGGACTACGGAGCCTCCGCGGCGTTTCCCAGGGGACGCCGCCTCGAAGGCAAGGCTCGCATGCTGAAGGAACTGGAACGTGTCGGCAGCTGGATGCGCAACCGTCACGCCGTGCTTCGCGACCTGACCGTTGAAGGTGAAACCGCCGCGGCGGGCTGGTCGTTCTGGGCCACGACGGTGGTGGAGATGCCCGGTATCCCGGCCGGTTCGCGCGTACGCATGGATGGCGCCGATTTCATGACCATCCGCGACCGACTGATCGTGTACCACAAGCAGCTGTCGGGCCCGATGGTCGTCTCGACCGACGAGGACGAGGTGTGAAGAACGCCTGACCACCAAACGTGAGAGCTGGCGCACCGGCTGGTGCCAGTCAGGGCGCGTATGCCTTGACGATCGGGGCAAGCTCGGCGGGGGTGGCACCGTGGAGGATCACGCCGTCGCAGCCCAGGGCAAATTGGCCGCGCACTGCGGCGACGCACTGTTCAGGCGTACCGGTTGCGCTCGGGGCGAGCCATTCGTCCGGCAGCAGTGTGGCGATGTGCTCGAGCTGTTCGGTCGTGGCCACGGCATCGATCGCTCCGCGCACGCTCTGCACGACGGGGTCCGCCCGGAAACGGTCGAGCACAGCGGGGTCCCAACGGTTGGTCCGCACCAGGAGGTCGCCGTACGCCTGGAGGTAGGTGGCGAGGCGGCCGACCGACTTCTTGAGACGCAGTTGCCCGGGGATGTGGTCGCCGATGGTGGCGAAGCACGACCATACCCGTACGGCAGCCGGGTCCCGGCCTGCTTGCTCCGCTGCCTCCTTCACCGTGCGGACTGCACGCTCAGTGGTCTCGTCGGTGAAGTAGGTGTGAAGGACCACCTCATCGAAGCAGCGGCCCCCCAGCTTCAGGGACCGGGGCCCGAAGGCGACCAGGCTCATGGGAAGATGCTCATCGAGGGTGGAGTCGAGGTGCAGGACAGGCCATGAGCCTGCGGGGCCGTTGTGGCCGATCACCGGCTTGCCGCGAAACAGCTGCCGCATGATTCCGGCGAAGTCCTCCATCTGGGCAGTGGTGATTCTCGGAATGCCCTGGGCGTCCTGCGCGGCGGGGATGCCGCGTCCGATTCCGAGGACGAACCGGCCGCCGGTAAGGCTCTGCATCGTCCGGGCGAAGCCCGCGGTGACCATCGGGTGCCGCGTGTTGTGGTTCGTCGTCGCAGTCTGGATGCGGATCCGCTCGGTGACGGCGCCGACAGCCCCGCAAAGCGTCGCGGCCTCCTTCAGGTTGTAGCGTTCGGATACGAACGCCGTGCCCAGGCCCAGCGCCTCGCCCTCGCGAGCCTCAGCGAGCGCATCGCGCGTCGACGTTGGCTGGCCGGCGAGAACGTAGAAGCCGAGTTCAGGGAAAGTGATATTCACTGCATCTCCTTGGGTTGGCCCGGCACTTGCCGGCAGCAGGCTGGTTCGCCGGGGGCCCACACCGTCCACGGGCGGTCTCCGGCCTGGGTGTGAAGTTCGGGGGCTGGCGTACCAGGGGCCCGCCGCGCAGCCGCACACTTCGGCTCAGACTATGCGCCGCGCTCGTAGAGGGACAGTGCGCCCGGAGATTACGGCGTCGGGGCCGGGCGCTCCAGACAACGGTGACTGGAACGCGCGTCTGCCCGATCCGGAACGTCAGTTGGCCGACGCCGCCTTGAACTCGTCACCATCGCGCGTGGAACGAAGGGTTACCATCGAGGGCTCCATGTCGACAACTCCGGCCATGGTGTGCTAGTTCGCTTGCCGCATCGCAGCGCGCCACCTGGCCAGGCCCCGCGCGGACCGTTCATTCACGCGATGCACGGGAGTACGCGCTTGGGTATCCTCGGTAGTGGGCCTGTAGCTCAGCGGTAGAGCAGTGGACTTTTAATCCATTGGTCGAGAGTTCGAATCTCTCCGGGCCTACCAGAATTCGAATCTGAAGTTGACGATAAGAAGTGTCAAGACAGGGCTCGGACCACGATTCTGCCGACAAATTGCCGACCAACGTTTCGGCACGAGGTCGCACGCAACGCCGCGCGGAGGCAGCAACCGGGACGAAGTGCGCGGGCCCAACCTGCCAGTACGTCAGGCGCGATAACCCCACCCACTGGATTTTCCGGGGGTATGACGGCAGTGACTCACTCCTCTGTGATGAATGCGCCGAGCTAATCAAGAGCATGTACGGCAATTCGGGACTGACGCCAATCGTGCGTCCGAAGCGGTAGCTTGTCGGTGCGTCGGGAAGCCAGCAGGGTGAGGACACTCCACTGCGACTTTGACGCGTTCTCGCTGCGCTCGCCCGGCACATCCGGTAAGCCCGCCACTGAGCAGCGAATATCAGCCCATGTGCTGGCCGGGTGCGGTCCGCCACCAGCCCTGGCCACGACGGGCAGATTTCCAACCACAGTGGGCTCCGAGCGCGTGGGGCAGCGGTTCCTGCGCGGACGAACGATGCGCGATTCCTACCAGTCGACGAGCTTCCAGACCTCCGGGCGGTGTGCACCGCTGACGACGCCAATCTCGGCGAACACGGCCGCTGAAGCCTCAAGGTGTTGGGCTGCTGCCTCCGCGTCGGTGCGCGCGTGGTGGAAGTCGGCGAGGTTGCTGTGGATCGCCGCTGCGCGTTGGCGGTCTCCTTGCTCCTCGCACAGTGCGAGCGCCTGCTCACCAAGCTCGATCGCCCGCGCGATGTCCCCGATGTCGGCGGCAGCGAGAGCCAGCGCGTTCAGGGCTGAGGCCAAGAGTTCCGGCGCGGCGGCGTCCCGGGCGAGACGCAGGCCTTCCTCCAGCGTCGTCAGAGCCTCAAGTGACGCGCCGTCACCTCGTGCGATGATCCCGAGGACGATCTGTCCGCGCGCGAGCGCCGCCATACTCCCGGCTCCTCGTCCGAGGGCAATGACCTCGCCGGCAAGGGAGTGCGCTCGCGCCGGGTCGTCACGCTTCGAGGCAAGGAGCGCGCAGTCCGCAAGCACGAGCGCTCGCTCCTCCTCCCCGAGCCCCGGTGGCGCGGCCAACGCCGCCCGGAAGCGTTCGTCGGCCTGCTCGAAATCGCCGAGGCGCATATAAATGCGCCCGAGGGTGTGCTCGACCCGCTGCAAATCCGCGCCACTGCTCAGAGCTGCGGCCGTTTCGTACTCGGTCAATGCCTGCTCAAAATCACCCGTCAGCGAATGGACGTCGCCGATGGCGCGGTGCACGCGGGCTCCGTCACTGTAACCCATCGCCAGCGCTGAGGCATAGAGGCCGAGCGCATCGCGGTTCGCGAACATCAGCCGGGCCTCCTCGCCCGCGGCGAAGTACGCCACGGCGGCCTCATTCTCCAGCCCGGCGAGTTCGAGGTGGCGTGCTGTCTCCGCGCTCGTGCCATGCTTTCGGAGCGCTTCTGCCAGCCGCCGGTGCACGAGTCGCCGCCGGGTCACCGTCATCGATTCATACGCGAGCTCCCGTAACTTTTCGTGCGTGAATTCCCATTCGGCAGCGGTCCGGGAATGCTGGTTCTCGACCAGGACCCGCCGCGCCAGAAGCTGATCGAGCGCAGTGACGACCTCGTCCTCTGTCCGCCCGCTCGCGTCCCGCAGCTCGTCGAATGAGAACGGGCGCCCGATGGCAGACGCTGCGGTCACGAGCTGTCGGTCGAGATCGCTGAGGCTGCGCAGGCGCGCACCCAGCACCTCGCGTGCGCGCCCCGGGATCATCCAGTCGCCAGTCCCAGCACCGCCCGCGCCGAGCATCGCAAGGTACTCGTTGACAAGGAGCGGCAGCCCCTCGGACTCCCGCTCGAGCCGTACCGCGATGCCCTCGGAGACCTCACCCAGGACAGCCTGCACCCACGCATCGATCTCCTCGCGCGAGAGGCGCGGCAGCGTGACAATCTCGCCGTCCACCCCCACAACGGAGTCGCGTAGCGACTCTGCTCCCTCGCCGGCGTCCTCTGTTCGCAGCCCGATCACGAGGGAGAGGGGGTACTCGCTCGGGCGCCGCAGCAAGTACCCGACCAGATCGGCCGACGCGCTGTCGATCCACTGAGCATCGTCGAGCACCACGACTCGCCCACGCGCACCGCGCGCCAGCACGTCCCCGACTCCGGCGAAGAACCGGAGCTGCGCACCGGTCGAATCGAGCGGTCCGGAGGCATCTGGCCCCGCGCCGCCCATGAGACGCGCAGCCTCGCTGTACGAACCAGGTGCAAGGTCACCCGTGTCGCGCAGGGCCAGTGCCACGAGCTCTCGGACGGGTCCGTATGCGAGCGCCGACTCGCCCGGGTAGCAGCGTATCCGCCACGCCTCGGCGCCAGTGCGAGCGAGGTACTGGTCGACCAGGCGGGTCTTCCCCACACCAGCCTCACCCTCCACGAGCACCACGCCCGGCGTCACGGCGTCGCTCCCTAGTCCTGCCATGAGTCGCGCAATCTCACTCTCACGACCCACGAATGCACCGGTGTCGTGCCCGCTCGATGCCGGCGGCGTCCTCACCTCCGATGGGTCGACCGCCGACTGCCGATCCGAGGCGCGCTCTGGCGGCGAAAACGTGCCCGCGCGGATCGCGAGGTACAGCTCCGTCGTCTCCTCCAGCGGTTGGACGCCGAGTTCGGCATCGAGCGTCCGCACGCAATCGCGGTAGCGCGCGAGCGCAGCCGAGCGGTCGCCGGCCCATGCAGCCGCCTTCATCCGCCACTGGTGCGCGCTCTCGTTGAGCGGGTCGCATGCGAGCCATAGGCTCGCGTGCCGGTCAGCGTCGGCGAACGCGCCCGTACCGCAGTGGTAATCGACGAGCCGTGCGAGCGCGGAAACGTAATCGCTGCGGAACTCCTCCGCGCGCGGCGCCAGCCACTCTTCGAACTCGAGGCTGTCGCGGAGCGAGAACCCGGCCATGAGGTCGTCGCGGTAGAGGGCTACGGCACGTTCGAGGCCCGCGATTTCGCCCGCCCTGCCGGCTGCGATCGCATCCCGAAAGGCGCGCACGTCGGCGCGGCAGCTGTCGCCGACCGCCAACTCGACGGTGTCCCGCCGGATGACGATCCACTGCCCGTGAAGCGCTCGCTTGAGGGTCGAAAGCGTTCGGCGGAGTGCGCCGCGCGCCCGCTCGCTGTCGCTCTCCGGCCAGAGCAGCGCTGCCAGCCGCTCGCGGCTCTGCGGCCCCGGCTGAAGGGCGAGAAACGCAAGCGTTGCTATCGCCTTGCGGGTGTCCACTTCCAGTGGTTCACCGTCAACGTTCACGAGCGGCGGCCCGAGCAGCAGGACGTCCAGTATCATCGCCTCTTCCAGCGAACGAACTCCTTGACAGCGCAGCTTACCGTAACGATACCGTCACGCTCCGCTGGAAGGATGCGCGCGTCGGGAGTTGCATTCGGTCTCGAGCCCCAGCACATGGTGGCCCCCGTTGCTGCTACACATCGCGCCGGAGGGCACGGATGAGTCTCCGCACTTCGACCCGTCTCCCCTGGTGCCTGTTCGCGCTCTGTGTCGCTGGATCGGTGAGCCAGGTAGTGATCGCCGCCGTCGCCGACGGCGACACGTTCCTCACCGTGGTCGTTCTGACATCCTTTCTCATCTCCCCGGCTGTCGGCGCTCTTGTCGCCTCGCGCCAGCCGGGCAACGCGGTCGGCTGGCTGCTGCTCGCCGGTGGTGTGGTGTTCAACCTCGCGGGCGTGACCGATGACTACCTGCGGCATGCCGCGGAGACGCAAGGTCACTGGACCACGGGAACGGCAGGTCTCGTCGTCCTGAATCTCGGGTTCTTCTTCGGCATGTTCTACATCCTTGGAGTACTCGTCCCTCTCCTCTTTCCCGACGGGAGGCCACCCTCGGTCCGGTGGCGGCTGCTCATCTACCTCGGCGCGTGTGGACTCGTGCTGTTTACCCTCGGCGTAGCGCTCCTTCCGGATGAGCTCAATGAGTACGGCGTCGAGTCCGGCAATCCACTCGCTCTCGAGGCTGTCGAGCCAGTTGCCGGGGCGTTCCCTCCACTGGGGCTCCTCTCCCTCGGTCTCGCTGCCATTGGGGCCTGGATCTCGCTCGTCCTTCGGCTCAGGAGATCGCGGGGCGAGGAACGCCAGCAGATCAAGTGGTTCGCCTACGCGGCCGGAGTCGCGGCGCTCGCACTTGCTATAACGTTCGTGGCCTGGGCCAACGGTTCAGACAGCGTCTTCTGGGACGTGCTGCTGAGTGTGACGCTCGTGGCCGTCCTCCCCGCCGCCATTGGCGTGGCTATTCTCCGGCACCGGCTGTACGACATCGACCTCCTCATCAACCGCACACTCGTTTACGGCGGACTCACCATGGCCACCGTGGGCTCGTATTTGCTGTTGGTCCTCGGCTTCGGATGGATAGCGCGCAACCTCGTCGGCCAGGGGTCGAACGAACTCGCGGTCGCCTCGACAACGCTCATCGTCGCGGCTCTGTTCCAGCCGGCGCGTCGCCGGATCCAGTCGCTCGTCGACCGGCGTTTCTACCGTGCGCACTACGACGCTCAGCGAACGCTGGAGGCGTTCCAGGCGCGACTCCGCAGCCAGACGGATCTGGAGACGCTGCGCCAGGATCTCGCCCGCACCGCCAACGAGACGATGCGCCCCGCCCATCTCTCCGTCTGGCTACGGGGCACCGGAGAGCGGCGTTGAGGGCACGTGCGGACGCGATGCTCATCGGCGTGTGGGTTGCGATGGGCGGCCTCGTTGCCGGATATGGCGCGCTCATCATCGTGAACTGGGATACGCCCGCCCGGGACTCGATCGACCGCGTGACGCTTCCACCGGTACTGGTCGCCTTTTCGATCTGCGCGGGAATTGTCAGCTGGCAACGTCGCCGGAACCCCATCGGCTGGCTCCTCTGGGTAGCCGCGTTCGCCATGGGCGCTTATGCGGCATCGTACGAATACGCCATCCGCGCGGTCATCGGCGAACCTGGCTCGCTCCCGGCAGGGGAGCTGGCTGCCTGGCTGCATGTGTGGGTCTGGGTCCCGATGCTCGCGCTGTTCATGCCGGGCCTCGCCCTCTTCCCTGGTGGAGCGTTGCTGTCCCGCCGCTGGCGTCCCATTGTCGGGCTCTCGCTCGCGGCGATCGTCGTGTTCACCGTGGGCTCTGCGACAGCCCCCGGCCCTCTCCTCGATGAGGAGTACGTCGAGAACCCTTACGCGGTCAAAGCTGTGAGTCACGGCGAGCTGGCAACCGTTCTCGCCCTGGTAGTGCTCCTTTGCGCCAACGCCGCTGCACCCATCCTGCGGTTCCAGCGGTCTGGGCCGGTCGAGCGACAGCAGCTCAAGTGGCTCGCTCTCTCGGGAGTTGCACTCACCGGCGCATTTCCGCTCCTAATCATCGCCGATCCATTCCCCGTGACGCGTGACCTCAGCTCTGTCGTCTTCTTCGCCGTGCTGCTTGGCTTCCCGACATCAATCACGATTGCCATCGTCCGCCACCGCCTCTACGACATCGACCTCCTGATCAACCGTGCGCTGGTCTACGGCTCGCTGACGGCGGCGACTGTCGGCTCGTACCTCGTGCTCGTGCTCGGATTCGGCTGGCTTGCACGCAACGTCATCGGACAGGGTTCGAATGAAATCGCCGTGGCGGCAACCACGCTGATCGTGGCTGCGATCTTCCAGCCGGCCCGGCGACGCATTCAGTCCGTCGTCGACCGGCGCTTCTACCGCGCGCACTACAATGCCGAGCAGACACTCGGGGCATTCCAGTCTCGCCTGCGCAACGAGACCGACATCGAGAGCCTTCGCGCTGAGCTCGGCGCAACCGTCCAAGCGGCGCTCCAGCCTCGCGCTGTGGGTATCTGGCTGCGCCCGGGCAGTCCCGTCCGTAACGATCTCGTATCGGCCCCGGCATACCGTAACGAACGAACGGAGCAGCACCGATGACGACACTCCCGGGGCAGAGAGGCTGGTTATCCTGGTGGCGGCGGGCAGATGCGCCCGCGACGCCCCAGGCGGCCGCCGCACCGCTTCCTGTGCCGGGGCCCGACATCGACATCGCCGCGAACGACCCACTGCTGGCCTATCTCGCGAGTGTCGCCGGAGCCGTGGACGTCGATTCCATCACCCTCGACTCGCCCGCGGTGGCAGAGCTCCGCGCAGCCGGAGCCAAGCTGGTCGTCCCGCTGGTCGCTCAGGGCGAGCTGGTCGGCGTCCTCAGCCTTGGCCCCCGCCTCAGCGAACAGGAGTTCTCCGCGGACGATCGGCGTCTCCTCAACAACCTCGCCGCTCAGGCCGCCCCGGCCGTGCGGGTCGCCCAACTCGTGCGTGAGCAGCAGATCGAAGCGCGTGAACGCGAACGCATCGCGCAGGAGCTCCGGGTCGCGCAGCTCATCCAGCAGCAATTCCTGCCTCGCCAACTGCCGGAGCTCCCCGGATGGCAGCTGGCGGCGCACTACCAGCCGGCACGCGAGGTTGGCGGCGACTTCTACGACTTCATCCAGCTCCCATCGGGCGAGCTTGGTGTGGTGGTGGGCGATGTGACGGACAAGGGCGTCCCGGCCGCGCTAGTCATGGCCTCGACCCGCTCGATCCTCCGCACGGAGGCGCTTCGCACCAACTCGCCGGGACAGGTCCTGCGGCGCGTGAACGACCTGCTCTGCCCGGACATCCCCGACCGGATGTTCGTAACCTGCCTGTACGCGGTGCTGGACCCGGAGACGGGGCGCCTGCGCTACGCAAACGCGGGGCATAACCTGCCGTACGTCCGCTCCGGCGGGACCGTCGTTGAGTTGCGAGCCACCGGCATGCCGCTCGGACTCCTGCACGGGATGACCTACGAGGAACAGGAAGCCCATCTCAAGGACGGCGACCGCCTGCTGCTCTACAGCGACGGCCTCATCGAAGCCCACAACGACGCTGCCGACATGTTCGGCTTCCCGAGGGTGATGGGTCTCCTCGGCGCGGCGCCCAGGAGTCGCGACACGATCGACCTGCTGCTCACAGAGCTTGATCGATTCACCGGCCCCGCGCACGAGCAGGAGGACGACATCACGCTCGTCACACTCGTCCGTGCCGTCCGCCCGGCCGGCGATCAGGCCTCGCCGCGTGCGCCAAAGACGCTGGCGGACTTCGAACTGCCCAGCATCCCGGGGAACGAACGCATCGCGATGGAAAGAGTAGTGGACGCCGTGCGCAGCCTCGCACTTGCGGACGACGCCCTGGAGCGCCTGAGGACCGCCGTTTCCGAGGGCGTGATGAATGCGATCGAGCACGGCAATAAGAACGATCCTGAACTGCCGGTGGCCGTCCGCGCGAGTGTCGAAAACTGCCAGCTCATCGTCCGCATCGTGGACCGCGGCGCAACCATCGTCCCCGACGCGCCGATTCCCGACCTGGACCTGAAGCTGGCCGGCCTGCAGCCGGCGCGGGGTTGGGGTCTCTTCCTCATCCGCAGCATGGTCGACGACCTCCGACAGCTCAGCGACGAACGGACGCACACGCTCGAACTCGTGCTTCATCTTCCGGAAGGAGGCAGCCCCAATGGCAGCCGTCCCGTTTAGCGCCGAGGCCCGTCTCGAAGAGTCCGTCCCACTCTTGGCCCTGCACGGGGATGTCGACCGTGATGCGGAGGGGCCGCTCCACGCGGCATGGGAGAAGGCCAACTCGCTCCCGGCCGGCCGCGTCCTCCTCGACTTCTCGGGAGTCGGCTACATCAACAGCACGGGCATCGCGGTCATCGTTGGCCTGCTCGCCCGGGCTCGGGCCGAAGGGCGGCCGCTGGGGGTGTTCGGCCTGTCGGACCACTACCGCCACGTCTTCGAGATCACCCGTCTCATCGATTTCATGCAGATCTACCCGGATGCGGAGACGGCACGCAGTGCGCCCCAGGCACCGGCGGGCTCGTGAACAGCGACAGGAGGAACAGCCATGGCTGACGCAACCATCGGAGCGGTCGTCCGGCCGGTCGACGAGCGCACCAGCATCATCGCCGTCCGCGGTTCCGTCACGGCAACGAGCGAGGGCGCGCTGATGGAAGCTTTCGCGGCCGCCGCGGGAGAGTCGACGCGGAACATCGTTTTGGACTTTCGCGAGCTCGAGTATCTCAACAGCTCCGGCATCGGCCTCATCGTCACCCTGCTCGTCCGGGCCAACCGCCAGGGCCAGCGCCTCTCGGCGTTTGGCCTCACCGACCACTATCGCCACATCTTCGAACTCACCCGTCTGAGCGATGCCATCGCCATTCATGACGCCGAAGAAGGAGCGATTGCGGCAACCAGCCGCTAGCAAGGGAAAGGAGCTGCGAAGTGGACGAAACCGGGGAGGTGCTGCTCGTGGCGGGTATGTGCGTGCTCGTCTATGGCTTGCTCCTTGGCGTGCCGCTTGCCGGCGCGAGGATGAAGGCCCCCGCTGCGCCACACCACCTGCTGAAGACGCACGTCGAGGCGCTTATCGGCAGCGCGATCCTCCTCGCACTCATACCGGCCGCGGAGTACTCCACCCTGCCACGAGCGGTTGAGCTCCCCGCATCCGTGCTTTTCATTTCGGGAGTCGTGCTCTCCCTCGCCGGCGGCACGGTGAACTGGCGGAGCGCGACGGATGACGCCTTCGCCGCCCGCTCGGCCGGATTCTACCTGCAAGCCGCGTCGGGACCGATGATGGTCCTGGGCGCTCTGCTGCTGGCGATAGGAGTAGCGGGAGGGTTGCGGGCATGAGCATCCACCTTTCCTGACCCCACCCGCCTGAGACACGCGTTCGCGATTCACGGCGCAGACAGAGGAGCCATCGCGGCGAACGAACCGCTAGCAAACAAGGGAAAGGAGCCCTACCACTATGAACCACGGCACATCGTTCGAGGCCCGGGCGACCGGGCAGGGCACGCCGCGCCCAATTCGCCGGACACGTTTCACCCGTCAGTTGCCGCTCATCGCCGCCGTCGCCGCCGGGGCGCTGCTGTTCGGCGCCGCCTGCGGCGATGACGACGAGCCGAGCGCCGGCGAGCGACAGGAAGTCGAGGACGTCGCACGCCGCCTGGTCGAGTCTACCAGCGCGGATATCGACTTCGTCCTCGAACACGCCACGGACAACCTCTTTAGGACGGTCTGGTTCGCAACACCCGACGAGTGCGCAGCGGCCGCAGAGGAATGCCTTGGAGATGAGCCGGCGGTCGTCGAGTCCGTGCCAGAGATCGATATCGACGGAGACACTGCGACGACGACGGTTGTCGCCGAGTTTCTCGGCAGGTTCGAACTTGGGCTGGTGCGGGAGGACGGCGTCTGGAAAGGCGATACTTTCCAGCCCGCTTCCGACGAGGTGCCGGACGGCGCTGTCGCGGTGGACCTCTCGCTCGTGGACTTCGCCTTCGGGTTCGACCGGTCCGGTATCCCGGGCGACGGCAACTTCGCCTTCCACGTCAGGAACGAGGGGCAGCAGTCGCACGAGGTGCTTGTCATCAGCCTTGCCGAGGGCGAGGAGCTCGAGGAGGCGGTGGCGGCTGTCTTCGCCGAAGAGGTGCCGCCCTTGGCGCTGAGGGCGTTCATCCCGCCCGGAGCCGAGTTCGACATGGCGTTCGAGGAGCCACTGGCCCCCGGGAAGTACGCGCTCGTGTGCTTCTTCCCGGACGTGAACGACCCTGAGTTCACCGCGCACAGCGACAAGGGCATGGTCGCCGAGTTCGCGGTCGAGTAGCCGGACGCCGGGACGCTAAGGAGTAAGGCGTGATGACCTCCCGACTCGACCAAATCGCGATGCTGCCCAATGGCCACCGCGTCGCGTTCAACGAGTACGGCGACCTCAACGGCCGGCCGGTGATCATGTTGCATGCGGCATTCTTTGGCCGGACCTTCGGCGAGCCGGCTGAATGGCCCGCGGCGGAACAGGGAATCAGGATCGTCACACCGGACCGCCCCGGCGTCGGGCGGTCGGATTTCTACTCGTGGACGTTCAAGGACTACCCGGCCGAGATCGCGGCTTTCGCGGACACTCTCGGAATCGAGCGCTTCGCGGTCATCGGCGTTTCGGGGGGCGGCGCCCACGCCCTCGCCTGCGCGTGGCAAATCCCAGGGCGGCTGGACGCGGTCGCCGTCGTGAGCAGCATGGCCCCCGCTGTGCCCGCAATCCTTCGCGGACTCCCATGGGCGCATCCGCTGATGAGCCCCTCCCGGCGCCTTCCCTGGCTTTGGCGGCCACAGATGGCGGCGCTCGCCAGGGTCATGCGCCATCGTCCTCATCTGGCGGTCCGGATGATGGCTCGCGGCCTGAGCGAGACGGATCGAAACGTCCTCGCCAGCCCCGCGGTCCGGGACTACTTCCACCGAGGGATGCGCGAAGCCGTGCGACAGGGTGGCCGTGGGTGGGCCCTGGAGTCACGCCGCACCGGATCGGAGCGCTGGGACACATGGCTTCCAGAGGTCCCGATGGCAGTCCACCTCTGGCAGGGGCTCGATGACCAACTGACGCCACCTTCGATGGGACGGTTTCTCGCCCAGGCCATCCCGCAGTGCCGCGCGACCTTTGTGCCAGGCGCGGGCCATCTGTGGGGCATCGACCACATCGACGAAGTGCTCGACGCCATCCTTACTCCAGAGGAAGGCACCGGGCACACCGACAATCGGAGAGTGTGATGGAGACCGAGGCGGGCGATGACAAATCCGCGCGCGAGCGCACCGACACGGGCCACTGGGCGAGCGCGGGCACACGCATCACGATCCCCGGTGCCCAGGGCCGGATGGTTGACGGAAAGCTCGTTACCGGCCCCATCCAGGGCTTCGGCAAGATGTGGCAGAAGACCTATCGGGTGCCGCTCGCCGGGGTGCCTGCGACACCCGCTGAGGTGATCACCACCTGGAAGCGCCACTTCCCCGAATTCTGGCCCGACGGCAACCAGTTCCACGCGCCGCTCACAGGCATCGCACCGGGCGAGGTAGCCCTCCTCGACATCTCGCTCGGGCCGGGGCGGGGCTCTCGACGGGCGTCCTGGTGCTCTACGCGGACGAGGAGTCGTTCACACTGATGACGCCGCAGGGACACCTGTTCTCGGGGTGGATCACGTTCAGCGCATTCACTAGCAATGGCGTCACGGTGGCACAGGCGGAGGTGCTCATGCGCGCCGCCGACCCAATCTGCGAGCTTGGATTGATGTTTGGCGGCCACCGCAAGGAGGACAAGTTCTGGACGCACACGCTGACACAGCTTGCCCGCCGTGTGGGTGTCGCCGAGCCGGAGGTCGAGCAGCGCGTCGTCTGCGTCGATTCGAGGCGGCAGTGGTCGCGGGCGGGGAACGTATGGCAGAACGGCGCTGTCCGAACGAGCATCTACCGTTCGGGGACGCCGTTCCGGTGGGTTGCGGGGCTCCCGCGGCGGGCGTTGGGGAGGCGATGAAAGCTTAGGACACGCGGAGCAGCACATGACCCGCACTCGCTACGACGCTGTTGTCGTCGGTTCCGGCCCGAACGGACTCTCGGCGGCGATTACGATCGCCCGCGCGGGCCGGTCAGTCCTCGTCCTCGAAGCTCGCGATACAGCCGGTGGGGGCTGCCGCTCCGCCGAGCTCACGCTTCCCGGCTTCACGCACGACGTCTGCTCGGCGGTGCATCCCCTTGCCATGGCCTCCCCCGCCTTCCGCGAGATGCCGCTCGAACGTCTCGGGGTCGAGTTCGTCCACCCTGAGCTCCCGCTCGCCCACCCGCTCGATGGAGGCGATGCCGTCGCCATCCACCGTTCGCTTGGGGAGACAGCCACAGGCATGGGGAGCGATGCCAATGCCTACCGGCGGCTTTTCGGCCCGCTCGTTACGTCGTTCGACCAGGTGCTCGCGAGCACGCTTGGTCCGCCGCGGTTCCCACGTCACCCGATTGCGGCAGCACGGTTCGGGCGAAATGCGATCCGGTCGGCGGTTGGGCTCGCGCGCTCGCGCTTCGCAACTGAACGCACCCGTGCCGCGTTTGCCGGGCTCGCCGCGCATTCCATCCTCCCCCTGGAGACCCGCCCCTCGGCGGCGTTCGGGCTCATGCTGGCGATGGCTGCCCACGCCGTGGGCTGGCCGTTCGTTCGCGGGGGCAGCCAGTCCCTCACGGATGCGTTCGTGGCTCACCTCCGGGAGTTGGGCGGCGAACTCGAGACGGAAAGGCCGGTCCGGTCGATGGGTGACCTGCCTCTGGCGAGTGCCTATCTCTTTGATGTCACACCGCGACAGCTCGCCGCCATCGCCGGTTCCGACTTGCCGTCGCGGTACCTCCGGAGCATCTCCCGGTATCGCTATGGGCCGGGCGTGTTCAAAGCCGACTTCGCACTCTCGGCGCCGATTCCGTGGGCCGCGGGTGCCGCGTGCCGCGCCGGTACCATCCACGTTGGCGGCACGCTCGATGAGATCGCCTCAGCCGAACGTTCGACCGCTACGGGCACGGCCCCCGACCGGCCTTACGTGCTGGTCGCCCAGCCAAGCCTCTTCGACCCTTCGCGCGCGCCCGCCGGGCAGCACACCGCCTGGGCGTACTGTCACGTGCCCCATGGCTCCAACGTCGACATGACGGAAGCCATCACGCGCCAGATAGAACGATTTGCGCCCGGGTTCCGCGACGTGCTCCTCGCTGCGCACACTTTCACCGCGCCCGAACTCGAGGCGTACAACGCCAACTACGTCGGCGGCGACATCAACGGTGGCGTGCAGGACCTCCGCCAACTCTTCACCCGCCCGGTCATGCGCCTCGACCCGTACACAACCCCGAACCCGCGCATCTTCCTCTGCTCAGCGTCGACCCCTCCCGGGGGAGGCGTCCACGGCCTGTGCGGGTATTTTGCGGCCCGCTCGGCCCTCCGGCGCACCCGAAGGGCCTGACACCATGTCTCAGTCTGCCAAGTGACACGGCTGGCGGTTGTGAGCAGAATGAGCCAGGCGTTCGCGGTGATCGCCTGCAGGGGTGAGCAAATGCGCGTTGCCGGAGAGCAAGCTATCGGGCTGCCACCTGGGACGGTATTCGATCTATTCAGTGACCTGGAGCGGTCGGGGGAGTACTCGAGACCGGTGATCGAACGCCGGAAGCTCACGGATGGACCGATCGGCGTTGGCACTAAATATCACGCGGTGGACCAGTGGCCTGGGCGACGGGTCAGCTTCACGGTGGAGATCACGGAGTGCGAGAAGCCGAGCCTGCTCGTCGCGCGCTGGACGGATCCGATGGAGGGCGGTTGGCGGGCGCGTTTCACGCCCGATGGCGGTGGCACCCGGTTGTGGTTTGAGGCGACCATGCGACCTCGTGGAATGCTCCGATTCGTGTCGCCGGTCCTCCGGCCGTGGGCGCGACGCCAGACCCGCAGTTTCCTGGAGGCATTCAAGTCCTGGGCGGAGGCGCAGCAGGGCTAGCGGTAACGTGATGACGGCGAACGCCGGAGTTTATCTCGCGCCCGATCCGCTGCCAGTCAGGCATGGCCTCGGTGGCTCGGGGTTCCGGCAGAGGCGTCGTTGATGCGAAACTGAAGGACCTGGTCCATCGCCGTGGCTGCCTCGTCCTGGAGGTGAGGCAGCACGTGCGAGTAGGTGTCCAGAGTGATGTGAATCGACGCGTGGCCCAGGCGTTCGCTGACGACTTTTGGATGGATATTCTTCGCGAGCATGATGGTGGCGGCGGTGTGGCGGAGATCGTGGAAACGGATGCGTGGGAGATCGCTTCCGCGAATCAGATCTCCGAACGCGTGCGATATCTGGACAGGCTCGAACGGACCACCGTGCGACTGGGCGAACACGAGGTCCTGGTCGACATACGATTCGCCCTGCGAGCGCCGAAAGTCATCCTGGCGGTCGCGGTGCGCTCGAAGGATCTCGTTGGTGGCGTGGGAAAAGGGGATCGTTCGTCGCGACTTCGACGTCTTCGTCGAACGGAAAGAGATGCCTTCCCGGGGGATGCGCTGGACGGCGCGGACTATCCGCAGCGTTCGACTTTCGAAGTCGACATCCGACCACCGCAGCCCTAGCAGTTCCCCAACGCGCGCGCCGGAGTCGACCGCGAGGAAGATCATGGGGTGCAGGAAGGACCCCTCCGCCTTCTCCAGCAGACGTAGCACTTCCGGACCGTCGAGCACGGCCATCTCCTTGCGCTCGTAGCGGGGCGGCGAAACGGCGTCTGCCGGATTGGCTGGGATCAGCTGCCAGAGGACGGCGTGCTTGAGCGCTTCGCGAACGATCCGATGGTGCTGCACCACCGTCCGTGGGGACAGCTTCTCGCCGAGGCATGTGCTGTGGAGACGCTGGATGTCCATCGGTCGCAGCTCCGAAAGGAGCCGACTGCCAAGGTGCGCCGAAATGTGTTTATCAACCGCGATGCGGTAGCGGGCGAGTGTCGAAGGCGCCACGCTGACGGCGGCGTAGTCCGAGAGCCAGCGCTCCAGGTACTCGCCCAACGTGACCTTGGTCGGCTGGATGTCGATCCCGCGATCGCGCGTGCTCAAGAGGTCTGTCAGGCGTTGCTGGGCGGCCTTCTTCGTGCCCCTAAAGCTCTCGAAACGGCGTTGGCGCTGGCCGGTTACGGGGTCACGGCCGAGGTCAACGGTGAGCTCCCAGGTGTTCGCCCCTCTACGGCGGATGCTTCCGGCCATGGTCGATGCTCCTACATCAGGCGCTGCTGGCGCAATTCACGTTGCCTGGCAGACGCGGGATCTGCGACGCCAGTTGCCGCTTGGCTGGCAATCCAGGCGTCGAGTGACGTCCTCGGGACACGGATTACTCTACCCAGCCGGACGCAAGGAAGCTCCCGTCGGGCAACCAGTTCGTAGGCAAGGTTCCGCGAAATGCGGAGGAACTTTGCGGCCTCCGGCACTGTGAGCAGATCGGGCCCGTGGCCGTTGTCGCTTACGTGATCGTTCACCGTCGAACCTCCAGTGGGTAGTCGTGGTCGGTTGCCGACCCGGGCCATCGCGTTCGGGCTTGCCCAGCAGGGCCGCGCCAGACGGCCCCGAACGGCCCGTATCTATCGAGCAGCGGCGCGGTCGTGGTCATGCATTGGTCGCTGGATGACCCGATTGTCGCCACGCCAACGCGCCGCACGAGCTCCTCGCGATGTGGCGTGGTGGTGACAAGCAGCAGGGCCGGCGAACCGTCTCCATGGTTCCTTAGCGTTTGGAAGAACTCGGCGTAGCGGGCGAGCTTGGAAGCGATGACCGGGAGCCGCTCGGTGCCGCGGTCCCACTCGAACAGGAACTGATGCCGGACGCCGTTTGCCAGGACAGCCCCAGCGCCGTCCGGCCGCAGCCAGCGTCGTCGCCCGCCGCTCTCGAAGCGGATCGCCGACTCCGCCGCGCTTAGCCACGAGAGGAGATGCGGCCGGCCCGGCGGTCCCTCCAGCCAGGCGACGAAGAAGCTGTTCGCGCCAACCGTGTGCTCGTACTGCTGCAGGAGCGTTGGCACGCGTTCTCCCCCGGCGGCCGTTAGGACGGTGACAGGTGCGTGCCGCGCGTAGCGACGGACGGGCACGCCGTCGCGGAGTGCCAGCGTCCGCAGGCCGGCCGAGGCGAGGCAGTAGCGCCGGCAGCGGTCGTCCGATCGCTCGACGTGCGCGATCAGGCCCTGCGTCGTGGCGTGCTCGATGGCGCTCCGGACCAAGCGGCGGTCGCGGTGCAGCACCGTGGCCAGGTCCGCCTCGCTGAGGAGCGGATGGCGGGCCAGGCACTCGATCAGCCGCTTCTCGACCATCGAGGTCGTGAGCGCGACCGCGGCGGTTCGCTCGAAGGTCGTCGCGCTGCGCGCGTCGGTCGCCACCTCGCGCGCCCACCGGTACAGAGGCTGGTGCTCCTCCTCGGGAGCGGGCGGGAGCAGATCCGGCAGCGGCACGGAAGAGACAGGGGGATGGTCCGAGTGCCACACCGGGAGGCACTCCATGAGTGCGGCACGGCTGGCACCGCCGACCGATTGCCAGCTGCGTAGCCCGAAAACCTCGGGGCCTGCCACCACGCTCGTGAGGAGGGTCCTTAGAGGGGCGGAATCCCGCCGCTCGGCCGAGGCGAGCACCGCTCGCGCCCACTCACCCTCCCGCGCCGGTCCCGGGCAGAAGACGAGGATCGGTGGGATGTCGTATCCCCACGGCTGACCGCTGTCGCGGAATCGGCACCAGCCTGCGATGAGCGCCGCGCGGTGGGCGGATGGCGCCCCCGCCCGGTCGATGAAGACGAAGAACGGCGCCGCCCCGGCCATCGTCCGGATGCAGCCGTAGCCCTGCACGCCCGGTGGCCACCATGCATCCAGCGGCCGCCGCACCGGCAGCGCGCGGATGTCCGCGACCTCGCGGTCGGCCGAGCGGTGCAGCGAGGCCGCGAGGCCGGCAGCGAAGGCGTTGAGGGCGACGGTCGCTTCGAGCCGGGCGAGCCAGTGGACGATGTCTCTCCAGGCGAGGGGCAGGGTCTGGGCCGGTTCCCCATCGAGCGTGGATCGCAGCCAGCGACGCGTCGGCTCGGTGAGGACGTACAGTGGCGCACCCTCGAGCTCGGGCGACGAGGGCGTTACCGCATCCACGAGCCCGTCCTGCTTCATCTCCCGCAGCGCCCCCTCGACATCCGGAGCAGGTTGCCCGGTAAGGAGCGCGAGGTCATGGACCCCGAGGAACGGCAGGCGGGCGAGCCAGTGGAGTGCATCGAGCCTGAGCCGGGGGTGGTGCCGGATCATGACGACCTCCTTCGCCCGCGGTGGTCGTTGCGCCTCAACGGTGGGTTCTCGGTGAGCGAGAGTTGGACATGGCCACCCGCCGCCCCGGCGAGTGCCAACACTTCCTCAGGAATGTCCCGGCCGAGCTTGCTCGCCCGCGCCGCGAATACCTGGTCGAGTTCCTTCGCCACTTCCTCACGCGGGCGGCCGAAGCGAGTCGCCGATTCCGCGGCGATGGCCGCGATGCGCGACAAGTCGAGCGGCGACGGTGGGTCCAGCCGCAACGAGAAGGCGTCATGCCGCTGACCGCCGGAGGACCAGCGGGCATAGCACTCGTAGTCGTCGAGAGACACGAGGTCATCGACCTCGAGGTCGTGACCGAGCTCCGGCGCGAGGTAGCGGGCATCCTCGGCGCTCACCTGGAAGACGGTGAGGCTGTCGAGGTTGGCGAAGACCGTCGGGCGCAGCTCGCGGTCGATCGCGTCGAGCCTGGCGAGCGACTGGGTGACCAGGACGAAGGATGCCCCATACTTCCCGAGCTCGCTCATCATGCGCGGGTAGTCGGCCCCGCCGAGCGTGCTCGATTCGTCGATCAGCGCCACCATCCGGCTCCGCTCCCCCGCAGGCAGGTCGATCTGGTCCTCGACGATCAGCCCTAGGAGGTTGAGGAGCGTTGCCCCGATGAGCGCCGAGCCGCCCTCGCCGAGCAGGCCGACGGCCGTGTTGACGACGAGGACACCGCCGTCGCGCAGGAGCGTGCGCGGGTTGATGGTCGACTGCGGTTGGCCGAGGGTCAGTCGTGCCGCCTCAGTGACCTCGAAGCGTCCCACCTTCGTGGTGACGGGCGTGGCGACTTGGATCTGGAAGGCGCGTCCAAGGTTGTCGTAGTTGCTCCGCCACCAGGACCAGAGAGTCTGGTCGGGGACCTGGGACATCACCCGCTCGCGGAAATCCGGGCTCGTCAGCAGCGGCACCACGTCGAGGAGCGTGTACTGCGCCTCGCGCCGCCGGACCTGGTTCGCCTGGTGAAGGCAGAGCAGAGCGGCCCGCAGGGCGCCCTCCATCCGCGGCCCCCAGTTGTCGGGCCAGAGGCGGTGGAGCATCGCGACGATGTTCTCGGCGGTCCTGTCGCGGTTGGGGAAGAGCGCGACATCGAGCAGGTTGAGCCCGACGGGCCGCCGCCGCTCGGTGAGGTCCAAGTAGGCCGTCCGGTCCTCGAGACCGGGTGGGACGACCGAGAGGACGCTCTCGGCGAGGTCCTGGTGAGGGTCGATGACCACCAGCAGGAGGCGCTCGCGGCGCGAGGCGATCTCCTGCATCAGATGCCTGGCCAGGTGCTGGAGCAGCGTCGACTTGCCACGCCGTGTCTTGGCGACGACGAGGTGGTTCCGGTACAGCGCCCCGTGGGGGAGGTGCACTGGAACGCTCCGTCCGTGGTGGCGAGACATGCCGACCCGGCTGCCTCGGCCCGCGGCATTGTCGGCCGGCAGGAAGCGGCGCCCGCCCGGTCTCGTGGCGGTGGGCAGCCCAGACGTGAGGTCGGGCAGGTGCCAGAGCGCCGCGAGCTCGGCGGCGTTGAGCACCGCGGCGCCACGGAACGTTCCGGCTGAGGTATCGCGTGGCGCGCGATGTTTCTTGGACCGTCCGGGGCGCAGCCGGTTGCCGGCGGGGTGGTCGAACGCCGCGTAGGCCGCGCTGACGCGATCACGAACGTCCTCGACGGTCTCCGTGCTGTCGCGCGGGCCGATCGCCATCACCCGCAGGCGCGCGGTGAACGCGGGGAAGGCGAGCTTCTGTTCGGCGAGCGTTGCGCTCAGGGGCTCGCGGCCGCGCAGCACGCGCGACCAGACGAGGGCGCCGATCGGAAGTCCTGTGAGCGCCATGGACGCGCCAGCTACCAGCGGAAGGTAGTCGCCGGCTTGGTACCAGTCGTAGCCCTGCACACCCGCGGCGGCCACGCCGGCGAGCGCAACAAAGGGAAGGATGCTGGCCCCAGCCGTCTCGGCACGCTCGACCGAAAGGCGCTGGCTCGACCGCGTGGTCCGAGCTTGGACTCCAGTGGCCCAGCTCGGGCGGGGCGGGCGTCCCACCACGACCTGGCCGATGACGCGGAGATCGCCACGGGTGGCGGCCACTGCCGCCGCCAACACGCCGGTAAGCGACTCCCCGTGCCTGACATCCGTATCGAGTGGAAGGGCGGCGTCACGGTCGAGACTGAACTCGACGACCGACGCCAGCTCGTGCCCGGCGACGTGAAGTGGGTCGAGGTGAGGCCGGCCCTCCACCACAACCTCGTCGAAGTCGGCCTGAGGATACGCCGCCCGGATCTGGCCGAGAACTGCGGCAGCCGAGCCATCGTAAGTTGCACGGACGTAGAACCGGAGTCCCGACTCAGTGGCCGTCCACTCCACTGCGAAGTCTTGGACGCCCGCCAGCCCGGCGAAGACTGTCCGCGCCCGGGAGACGGGGTCGTCGTCCAGGCGCGAGGGAAAGAGCTCGTAGAGCACTGTGGTCCCGTCAAGGTGCCGGCGCATGCTGCTCCCCCTCCCCCGCCGACCACGGTTCGGCCAGCAGGCTGAAGAACATCTCGCGGCCGCCGTCGCTGGCGCCAAGCTCGCCAAGGTCTTTGACGCCGTCGGGGAGACGCAGCATGCGGGCGTGGTCGCCGACGGATTCAGCCAGCTCGCGCCCGGCATGCTGTCCCTCGTCGTCGTTGTCGAAGACGAGGACGACTTCCGGTACGCGTTCTAGGAAGCGCAGCCGCTCGGCCCGGACGTGCGTCCCCAGCAGGGAGCAGATGGGCAGGTTCCAGCTCACGCCGGTGAGATAGTCGAAAGCGCCCTCGGTCACGAAGACTCGGTGGTGCCCACGGACTCGCTCATAGCCGAGGATGGGCTTCGGCAACGCGAGGCCGAGGTACTTCAGGCGGCGCTCGTTGAGGGCGCGCCCGACCATCCAGGCGCACTCGCCGCCGCGCAGCTCGGGGATCACCACGCGCCCGGCGAGTGCCTCGTTGCCATCCCTCCGCAACAGCCCCATCTCCGTAGCCCGCCGGAGGCTGAACCGGTGGCGGCGCAGGAAGGGCTTGAGCGCCTGCCCGTCGCTGTAGCCAAGGCGGCACTGCCTGACGACCGCCATCCCGATGCCCCGCCCGTCGAGGTAGCGCAGTGCTCGCTCGTTGCGAAGCAGCGCCTCGTGGTAAAGGTCGCAGGCCGCCGCGAGGATGAGACGGTCATCCACGGTGAGGTGAGGCGTCTCCGGCGGTGCCGTCGCTGTCCCTGCATCCGGCTTGGGTGCGTCCGGGGAAGGCGCTGAACGCTCTCCCAACAGGTCCAGCGCCTCCCGGAACCCGATGCCCTCCTTTCTTCTCAGGAAGTCGACAACGTCCCCGGAGGCCTTGCAGCCGAAGCAGAAGAAGCTACGCGTGCTCGGGTAGACAACCAGGCTCGGATGATGCTCCTCGTGAAACGGGCAGCACCCGATGTACCGCCCGCCGCGCTGCTGGAGCTTCACGCCATGGGAGGCGATGACCCGCTCGATGGGGTTGCGCTGTTTGACGAGCTCGACATCAACGGACGGCATCACGCACCTCCTCGTCGCGCGCGACCAGTTCCGCGGGGTCCGTCGTGGCCAGCTCGTGTTCGAACGGGCTCGCCTCGATGCGCAGCGCGAGGTGGTTCCCGGAGGCGAAAAACAGCCCCTCACCCTTGCGGCAGGACAGCAGGAACTCGCGCTCACCGGCGCTCAGCCGGAAGGTGCTGGTGACGGCGTCGATCGTGGAGCTGTCCTGGCGCATCAACAGTTGGACTGAGGAGTTGGCGAGGACGGTGTGACCCTCGGCGGTCGCGAGGAGGTCCTCCACGTCCTGGGTCACCGTCGTCAGCCCGAGGTAGTGCTTGCGCGCCTGCCGGGCCATCGACGCCAGGAAGCGGGCGCCTTCCTCGTGCTGGATCAGCGACCAGGCTTCGTCGATGAGCAGCATCCGCGGCTTGCGGCTGCGCCGCACCTCGCGCCAGATGTGGTCGGCGATCAGGTAGACGCCGAGGGGGCGCAGCTCCGGCTCAAGGTCGCGGATATTGAAGACGACGAAGGGGCGTTCGAGGTCGACCGATGTCGGCGATGAGAAGACGTTGCCGAGGCTCCCTTCCACGAAGCGTTCGAGCCGGTCGGCCAGGCCGAGCGGGTCTTCGCCCTCGCTCAGGACGTCGTAGAGGTCCTTGAGCACCGGTGGCGGCTTGCTGTGCGTCGATGGGTCGCGGGTGATGCCCGCGCGACCGTAGGTCTCGAGCAGCGCCCGGTCGAGCGCGCCGCGCTCCCGCTGGCCAAGGCTGCTCCCCCGGTCCGCGAGCATGAGCCCAAGGAGACCCTGGAGTGCGAGCAGCCGTTCGGTGAGCGCATCCCGTGTCTCCCCGTCGCGCTCGACGCCGCGGGCGAGGTCGAAGGGGTTGATGTGGTGCGCCGAGCTTCCCGAGAGACGGATGTACTGACCGCCTACCGCCTGGCAGATCCGCGCGTACTCGTCTTCGGGGTCGATGATGTAGTACTCGACTCCGCGCATCAGCGCCCGGAGCGCCTCGACCTTGCAGGCGTACGACTTCCCGGCGCCGCTCTTGGCGAAGACCACCTTGTTCGCGTTCTCTAGCTCGCGGCTGAACGGGTCGAAGATGACCAGTGAGTTGTTGTGGACGCTGATGCCGTAGAGGATCCCGGCCTGCATCGACAGGTGGCTCGACGTGAACGGGATCATCGTCGCCGCGCTGGTCGTGTCGAGGTTGCGGTAGCGCCCGAGGTAGTCGCGGCCCGCCGGCAGGCAGGAGAGGAAGCCCGGCAGCATCTCGAAGAGCGCGGCGCGAGAGGACGCCATCATCCCCCCGAGTGCCGTCTCCACGCGGCGGTGTAGGTCGTCCACGCCGGAGGTCGAGCCCGAGCGAAGGCACACGTAGAGGCTCACCGAGAAGACGCGCTCCTCGCCCCGCTGGAGCGCGTCCCGCAGCCGCTCCACGTCCTCGTAGGCGACCTCGCGCTCGGCGCTGGCGATCTTGCCGCTGCGGGCGTCGAGCAGCCGCGACGACTGGAGTTCCACCAGCTTGTGGGTGAGCCTGCGCACCGTCGTGGCGGAGTCGAGCGGGTAGATGTGGATGCTCAGGTCCAGCGGTTCGTCGAAGTCAATCAGCCGTGCCAGCCAGTTGGGATGGACGTAGCGCGGGTAGTCGCTGAGGCCGAGTACCCGCACATAGCGGCCGTCGATGACGAGGTGAGAGCGGGAAGCCTCGATCGCGGCCGGGGCCAGGTGGTCGACCGCGGAGCGGGTGCCGAGTTCGAAACGAAGGTCGTCCGCCGAACGTTGGTGTCGGCGTGTCCGGTGACGCAGAAGACTAGCCATGCTGCTGGACCTCCTTCCGGAGCGCGCTGACCACCGGTCTTGCCCCCGCACTGAGCGAGGGCGCGACCTGGGAGACCTGCGAGCAGAGGCAGGCCGCCCACAGCTCCGCGAGCTCTTCGCTCCCCAGCCGCCGCGAGCTGACGCCGAACGAGGTCAGTCCCTGCGCTATCTCGTGGCAGCGCGCGTCGAGCTGGGCGGCCGACACAGCGAGCTGCTGCTCGTCGCGCCCACCCGTGGCACGCTGCCACGGCCAGCGGATCGCGACATGGCCCTCACCCTCGCTATGCCCGGATGGCACAACGAGGTAGAAGCGCCGCTCCAGCAACGTCCGTTCCCGGGCCAACCGCCGTACGAACATCTCGTGGTCGAGGGCGAGGCGGCGGATGGCTTCGCTGTTGGCGTGGCTGGTGACGTTGGTGCGGAATCCTGCGAGGTAGGGCTCGACGTTGGTCGGGAGGATGCGGACGAGCATCTGGACGGGATGGCTGAGGGAGTTGAGGAAGGAGCGGTAGGCCGCCATCACCGCCTCCTGCTCCTCCTCTGACTTGAGGGCGAAGTTGACGCTTTGCGCCTGGATCACGGCCCGGTAGTCGCCGCCGCGGAGGCAGAGGACGCCATCGACGATTTCTTCCAACGGCAGCATCTCCTGGACGCTTCCGTGTTTTCCGTTCGCCGTCATCGGTGCGTGCTCCCGCTCTGGGTGTCCACTTCGTCCCGGTCAGGCAGCAGGACCTCGAAGCGCGCCTCCTCGTCGGCCGCCACCTCGCCTGACGTGCGCACGCGCCAGACGACGACGCGCGGGATGCTGATGTAGCGGAGGAGGACGAAGGCCCAGTCCTCCAGCGAGCGTCCGGCCGGCTGCCAGAACGAGATCGCGGCGGTCATCACCAGGACCGTCGCCCCGCCTGCGAGGCGGACTGCGAGCGGCAGCGGCGCTTCGCTCATGGCGGAGTACGCCAGGGCGAGGCCGATAATGGCCACCATCAGCTGGCGCATCGTCAGGCCGGCAAAAGCCTTGTCCTCGATGTTGAGGTGAGTAGGGACTTCGTGGCGTTGCACAGGCATCTCCTCATCGGGCGTTCGAGGAGAGCGTGGTGGTCGCAGTTCCAGGGGCGTTCCAAGATCGGGTCTGGCCCGTTCCAAAGTCGTCGGTTCTGTTCCAAGGTTGCTCCAGCCGTCGCTGTTGGAACCTTCCTCAAACGCTGCAGGGACCCCTGTGGACAGACTCGGCAGGTCCAGACCGTGTGGGGCCTGGCTAGGTTCCGGCGCATGGGCGTGAGCCGGTTCAGGGTGCCAGCCTCGGATCCGCTCGCCATCTGTGGACCAAGTCGCCCGTCTCGGTCAGAACCTCGATGCGGACGCCGTCCTTTGCCCAAGCTTGGCGGTGCAACGACTCGATCGAGAATCCATCGGCCATGATTGCCCGGTACCAATAGCGGCCGGAGGCGTTCCATCGATATCCCAGAGCCTTGAGCTGGTCCCTTACCTGGTAGCTGTTGTGCACCCGAACCTCAAGCGAAGCGCCGTCCAACGACGGACACGGCGGCCACTCCGCCCAGGACAAAGGCGCCAAATCGACATGCCGCTGAATGTCCGCCAAGTAGGGGCTGGGATGAGTGCCGTCGGTGACGATGGCCAGAGCGTCCTTGGCCCTCGTGATGGCAACATAGAGGAGTCGCCGTTCCTCGGCGTCGATGCGCTCGATCGTGTCGCCGAAGACTCGAGTGAGCACCCAGTTCGGGTGAATGAGCGGATAGCTTCGATCCACCACATCGAGCAGGATCACGGCCGATGCCTCCAGCCCCTTGTAGG
Source organism: uncultured Anaerolineaceae bacterium (assembly GCA_964507025.1). Classification (GTDB taxonomy): domain Bacteria; phylum Chloroflexota; class Dehalococcoidia; order Tepidiformales; family Tepidiformaceae; genus Amarobacter. The sequence goes on along the minus strand of CAZDOK010000003.1, from coordinate 81,979 downwards.
CGTGCACGGTCGACGCGCTAATCCGCGCTCGGTCGGCTTCCGGGAAAAGCGAACGGATGTGCTCCTGGAACCGTGTGAGCCCGTCGCGGCCGACCCCCGGAGTTTGGAAGTTGACGTACCATGGCATCCCGCGCCTGCGGGCGAGAATCGCGATGTCGAGACCTCGGTCAAGGAAGCCGCGGCAGAGGCGAGCGACAGCCGGAGTGATGTCGTCGCCGGCGTGACGCTGCTGCTCAGCGGCCGAGGCTTCAAAGTCATCTACTCTGCATAGCTGGACCAGACCCCGATCGGTGCGGATGGGGACACCCCCCGGCCCACCGTCGTGTGCCATCACCGCGTTCCCGATCTCCACCACCGAGCTGGCTGAGCGGAAGTTCGTTCGGATGTAGTGCCGACTTCCATTGGGGAAATAGTCCTCGAACGATCGGAGAAACCGCACTTCAGAACCTGCGAATCCGTTGATCGCCTGCCAGTCATCTCCCACGAAGAACAACTGCACCTGAGGATTCACTGATCGCGCGGCCGCCAACAGCTCGAAGAACGACGTGGCGAGATCCTGGAACTCATCTACGAGGATGAATCTGAGACGAGCGAGGTCGCCGCGCTCGCGTTGTCTATCTCGCGTGAACCCCGTCTGGCCGCTCTGGACCAACTTCACAGCCCTCCACATGAGGCCGTCGAAATCTTCCTTTCCAAACGAATGGAGCCGCTGCAGGTAATCCCCATAGATTGAGATGGCCACAGAAAGGAAAAGTCGCTCGGCGGTTGAGCAGGGGATGTGGGCCTGGACCTTTTCGGCCAGGGTCTCGACCGTGATGTTCGCCTTCCTCGCGCGGCCAGCGAACGTTCTCATAGCCTCAGTGAATCGATCGACCGCTCGCACCTTGACGAGCGACCAGATCTCCTCCTCCGTGCGGCGCTCACAGCGAATACCTTCCGCCCTGAGCTTGCGAACAAGCTCTTGGGCGAACCCTTCTACACCGAGCCGGGCGAGATCGCGTGCCGAGAACTCCAGAAGCTTCCACTCGGGGCGGTCGCTCCAGAATTCCCGTTTCCCCCGAGACATCGCGTCGTAGTCTGGATCTCCTTCCATGCCGAAATACTCAATGACGACTCCTCCGGTCGAACCAACGGGCAACGCAAAGTCTGGGCGGTAGCGCACGCCTCCCCAGCGGAAGCTACGCTCGTATTGATACTCGACCCCATGCTCGAAGAGAGTGTTGGCGATCACTCTCTCGCCGAATGACTTCACTAGCTCGCCTCGAAGGCTCTCACGCGGTAGTGCCCGTCGATAAGAAAGGAATTCGTCCATTGCGAGATGGAACCGCCCAGCAACAATGCGTTCCCAGTCTTCCCGAAAGTGAGCGAGCATCAGATTCTTGATCTGATCGCTATGGCTACCTGATCGTATGTGTTCATCGATGGCTGTTTGTAGCTCTCGACTCAGACCTAGTTGATCACTACCCGGGTCGTCATAGATGAGTTGCTCTTCGGGATGAACGAGGGCATGAGCGAGGGCATGGAACGTCATCACGTGAGGTAGCTGGTCTCCGAGCGAGTTCGTCAGTCGAGCCTTAATCTCATCCGCAGCCTTCCTGTTGAAGGCTACCAACATCAACTCGTGGGCACTCACGTGGCAATGCCTTTGGAGGAATATCGCCCGGCCAACCAGGGTCGTCGTCTTGCCGCTGCCCGCTCGGGCGATGACGAGCGTGTCGCTGGAGGCCGTGGCGACGGCTGCAGCCTGCTCGCTGTCGAGCGCTTGGGGCAGTTCCCGGTGGCTCCAGTCGCGCACAAAGTCGGCCCTGAGTTCGTCGTACTCGGCGGAGGTCAGCAGTGATGAGTCGGCGTCCCCAACGAAATACCGATCCGCCTCGAGGAAGTCCGTGCTGAACGTCGCCTTGAGACGATGCAGTAGGGCCGCCCGGCGCTCGGCTCGGGCCCGCTCCTCATTCAATCGTTCCTGTTCCAGGCGCTCACGCTCACGTTCTCGCTCGTTGCGTTGGCGTTCAGCCTCCGCTTGAAGCAGGGTGCGCTGCCTATCTGAAGCTAACTCGTGCAGATCGCCCGCCTTCCGCCGTGCGATCAGTGCAGGTAGGTCTTGCCACTCGTCCTCGCTGAGAAGCGTCTTGAGTCCCCGCACGACCTTCTTCTCTTTCGGCGTGAGCGTGACGACATCGTCGCCGAGGGCGATCAAGACAGCGAGGCGCTTCACGTAGTAAGCGCCGTTGGTTTCCCAGTTCAGCCATCCCGCGATCAACTCATCGAGGAGGTCGATAGCGAGCGCCAAGTTGCACCTACCCTGCCTGAGACCAACTGGTTGACCGAACTGACCCACGTCGACGGACTGGAGCCTGACGGCGTGCCCCACGCGCTGCCGATTCTACAGGTCGATCAGAGACTGCGGCCCAGAGCGCCGCTGTGGTGCGAACGGGACGAGGCGGGGCGAACTCGCTACCCGACCACACCTCTCGAAGCGCCGCGCAAGCCGTGTGCACCGTCGGGGAACTCATGCTCTGCGATCTCCGGTGGGTCGTTGGCGCCAACGCACTCCAGGGCAGCTGCCGTTGGAACGAAATGGGAGCTTGATTGGAACAGGACCTCCGAGATTGGAAGTCTCCGAGCGGAATCCTGGAACGCTGAGGGAACCCTCCTTCGCACGCTGACTCATCACGGCCTCCTGGCCGCTGGAGTCAGACATGCGCATCCTCATCCTTGCCGCCTTAGCACTGGGATTGGCCGGGGCGCTCGTGGTTGGAGCAGCTTCGGCCACGGCGCAGGAGGCCGACGACACGCTAGACGAGCTTTCGTCGGCCGGCATCCCTCTCCTCAATAGTCCGCCTGCGCCGGTGCAGCAACAGATCCCCCCCGGCCAGCCAGGCCCGGAAGGCCAGCCGCCACCTGACACCCTGGTCGACCTCCCGATCCCCGACCCGACCGACTGGATCCCCAATCCCAGGGACTGGCTTCCCGGCGGCCTCAACCCCGTCAACTGGGCGAAGGATATCGTCAACGCGGTGTTCACGCTCATCGGCCAGGCGATGCTCGAGGCGATCCGCGGGTTCATCGACTGGGCGCTGGGCATGGGCGGCTCATCACTCAACTTCGTCACTCGGACGCCGGCCGAAGGCACCTACGACAGCCCGACCGTCCGCAGCCTCTACGACTTCTCCCGCGCCATCGTGAACGTCGCGCTCGCGGTCGTCGTCATGTGGGGCGGCTTCAACGTGATCATCAAGGAGCACACCAGGTCCCCTTACCACGAGGCGATGGAGCTCCTCCCGCGCGTCATCCTCGCCGCGCTCGCCGCCAACCTGACGCTCGAGTTCGCGCGGATGCTGATCGACATCAACAACGCCCTCGCCGCCGGCGTCGGCGATGTCGGCCTCCCGGGATACGACCAGGCGACACCCTCGCAGGAAGGCCTGGCGCTCATCTTCACCGCCATCGCCTACGGCATCGTGGCGATCCTCCTGGTCTTCCAGATGCTGATGCGCCTCGCGCTGTTGGCGATGCTCATCGTCCTCGGACCAATTGCCGCGCTGCTCTGGGTGCTGCCGCAGACCCAGCAGTGGACGCGCTGGTGGACGGACCTCTTCGTGATCACGGTCTTCCAGCAGGCCGTCCAGGTCATGGTCCTTGCCCTCGGCACCGCGCTGATGGTCGAGCTGACGCCCGGCAGTCTCTCCAACGCCCTCCTGACGATGCTCCTCGGCCTTGCGGTCTGCTGGCTGACCCTCAAGGTCCCGTCGCTCCTGCGCTCGGCCCGGAGCCAGGCCGGCATCACCAACGTCCTCACGTTCGCGATGGCCACCCACGCACTCGGCGCGATGGCGGGAGCGGGTCGCGCCGGCGCTGCGGCGGGCGGCGCAGGAGCGGCCGGTGGTGGTGCAGCTGCACGGCCGGCAGCGGGCCGGGCCTAGGAGGTCGCCGTGAACGCGCAGCCACCGACAGGCGACATCTTCGGCAGCGTCGGGAGCGAGGGCCTCAAGGTCGCCGGCTTGGTCGGCACCGTCTTGCTCGCACCGATGCTCTTCCTCATGGCCGCGCTCGGCGGCGCTCCCGGCATCGCCCAGTCTCCCGCTTCCGCAGCGGCGCTCGCGGAGATTCCTCCTGAGCACCTCGCCGTGATGCAACAGGTGGCCGCCGCGACCGGGATCCCCTGGCAGGTGCTGGCCGCGATCGCGAAGGTCGAGTCGGGCTTCGGCGCGAACATGGGCCCGAGCTCGGCCGGCGCCCTCGGCTACTGCCAGTTCATGCCCGCGACCTGGGCTCAGTACGGGGTCGATGGTGACGGCGACGGCGTGGCCGACCCGTTCAACTACCACGACTGCCTGCCCGCAGCGGCCCAGCTCCTGCTCGCCAACAGGGCGCCAGGCGACCTCCGCGCTGCGCTTTACGCGTACAACCACTCCTGGTCTTACGTGGACCACGTCCTCAGCATCGCCACCAGCTACGGCTATCTCGACCCCGCGGGAATCCCCGCCCAGGCCGTCGCGTTAGCGCGATCCCGGCTCGGAACGCCCTACGTCTGGGGCGCCGACGGACCTGATTCATTCGATTGCTCGGGCCTGACCCAATGGGTCTACGCCCAGCTTGGCATCTCCCTGCCGCGCACGTCGCAGGCGCAGTTCGACGCCACGATGCCCGTCGCGCTCGAGTTCCTCCAACCCGGGGACCTCCTCTTCTACGAGCACACCTACCCGTCGCACGAACGCATCACCCACGTCGGCATCTACGCCGGCAACGGCGTCGTGATCATGGCCACGCAGCCCGGCGAGTTCGTGAAGGAAGTGGCGATGGACGACTCCTACTGGAGTCGCCACTTCGCCGGCGCCGGCCGCCCAGTGAAAGGACCGCAGGCATGAGCGGCGGACGTGGCGTGATGCTCATCCTCGGCGGGCTCGCCGCTACGCTCCTGGTGATCGCCATCGCGAGTGGCTGGCAGGGCGCGAACCGGCTGCGGGGCCAGGGCGAGGGCATGGGCGAGGTCGAAGAAGCGGCCCGGCTCTTCGTCGAAGCGTACGGGACCTTCGATTTCCGCGAACCGGGCGCCTACCGCGATCGGCTGCTGAGCCTGAGCACCGGCGACGTCCACGCAGCGGTCGGAGCATCGCAGGTCGACCCGACCGCGCTCGGGCAGCAGCAAACGATGACGACCGGCACGGTCTCGATCGAGGTCACCGCTTACTCAGACACCGAGGCGACGGTGTCCGCAACCACCGAACAGACCCGCCGTGCCGTTGACCCGGCGACCGGACAGCTTCGCGAACAGCGGCTCCGGCAGCTCGTCACCTGCCGGCTCGTGCGTGTGGAAGGCCGCTGGCTGGTGGCCGAGTTCCGGCTGCGGTCGGAAGAACCCCTTCAAAGGACCGGCAGATAGGAGGCCGACGTGATGGAACAGATCAACACTCTCTTCGAAAACCTGCTCAACATCGGTATGGGCGTCGGGGCCGCCGTGGCTGCCTTCTTCGTGATGTGGGGCGCCTTCCTTTACATGAGCGCCGCCGGCAGCCCTCACCAGATGGAGCGCGGCAAGTCCGCCATCGTCAATGCCCTGATAGGCTTCGCGATCGTGCTCCTCGCCCGGGTCATCGCTGGGATGATTCAGGACTCGATTGGAGCCTAGGTGGAGCGCCATGACCCAGAGCAACGCCGCCATGTCAGTGGGACGGTTGCCGAGCGGCAGCGCAACGTGACCCGCTGCCTACCGATCGACGAGCACCGGCGGCGCACCCCGGGTCTCTGAGCGACTCGGGCGCGGCCCCACTTGCGCCGGTTGCCTGCCCATGGTCCAACATGCCGTCCGTGACTCGGAGCTCTCGAGGGCACTCTCAAACCTATGTCGCCCCACCGCTCAGACGGCGTGCTCATCCGCCCAGACCAGACGATCGCGGAGCGAGTTGAGGTTGGACCGCCACGGGACTAAGCCAAGGTGCTGTAGGCGCCCTACGACGATCCCTGGGTGGATGCCAAGGTCTGAAGCCGCCTTGACGACGCTCCGAGCATCGAACTCCGACCGCAAGATGAACCGTTCCCAGAAATCAGACGGGATTAGCAACTCTTCGGCGACGTGGTTCGCGTCAGCCTCGGAGCGGTCGCGACGTGGGTTGCCTTCAAGCTCGACGAAGACGCGCCGCGGCTCGTGCATCAGCACGTGAGCCGCCTCGTGGAAGAACGTGAACCAGAAGATGTCCGCCCACCGATATCGGAGGTTCAGTTGGATCAGCGCCTTATGCGGCGTCAGCCATTTTGCGACACCGTTAGCCCCGATTCGCGGGAGTTCTCTCACAACCACGGCCGCGACACCTGCCGTAGCGCAGCGGCTCTGGATCTCTTTCCACGCGTCATGGGGTGGTCTTGTCGTTAGGCCCCGGGCTCGCTCGAGAATCCGGCGAAACCCCGCTTCGTCGAACGGCACCGTTCTGATTGCTCCGCCGTCGATCTCTCCCTTGCGCACCCACGCAGCCAGGGCACCGGAATCGATGCTAGCGTTTCCGGTCAGACGAAAGCCGAGTGCCTCCTGGTGTTCCTCCCAGTTCGAGAAGGACGCGACACCGAAGAAGTTGAGAAGCGCTCGGATCCGGTGAGTTGGCTCGCCGCTGGTAGGGATCCACCCACGCCGTTCCATCTCCCGGATCGGGAAATGTTCAAGCCAAGCGGCCTGTCTCTGAAGCGCCCGGGTCTCAGCGTCTCGCGCAAGCGCGAGCTGATACCTAGCCTCGAGGTTAACCCATGCGGAGGCCGGCGTTCCCAGCACGCGCTCCAACTCAAGCGCCGTCTCTTCAGTCAGAGCCTTCCGTCTGTTGACGATCTCGTTGACTACCTGAGGGGGTCGGCCCATGCGCCGCGCTAGCTCGCTCTGGCTCATCTGTCGCGCCTCCAATTCCTCTCTTAGGTAGTCCCCTGGCGCTATTGCGCGACCTGGCACCGTTGGTTCGAAAGCGTCAGTCATCGTGCTCCACCTCTTTCACGACGAGAGCGGTACTGCCCTCGACGGCCTCAAGCGCAAGGCGCCAGCCATCAGCGAGCCGGACGGTCCCAGGCGAATTCAGCGAGGAGTCCAAGCCGACGGCGTCTAAGAACGCGAACTTGCCCAGATCCCCCACCGCATCAACGCAGGTGAGGAAAGCTATGACGAAGGCATACCTGTTTGCGACCTCGGCGCCCCATCGCCTGACCGCACAGGACTCCTCTCGGAAGCACCGCGCAAGGGATTCGTCAGCGAACCGAATGTCCATCACCTTCACCCGGAGGGTGATGGTATCATGGGGATGTCTACACGGCCCAGGGGTGTGATAGACTGCGCATGCGGGCCTCACCGATTGCTTGCAGCGTCCCAAGGGCGCTTCGGGCGCGGCGGGGCACAGGATCACAGCAGAGGTACCCGATGCACACGATCACCTTCTATCCCCTCGGCAACGCCGACACCTGCCTCGTCGAAGTGCATTCCGGGCAGCTCCTTCTCTTCGACTACGCGAACACCTGCGACCCCTACGCCTCAGACGACCGCCGGATCGATCTCCCGAAGGCCTTACGCGAGCGGCTCGACGCGCAGGAACGCGATGATGTCGACGTCCTGGCGCTCACGCACCTCGATGAAGATCACATTGACGGTGTCTCGGAGTTCTTCTGGCTCGAGCATTCGGCAAAGTACCAGGGCGCCGACCGCGTCCGGATCACGGAGCTCTGGGTTCCGGCCGCCGCGATCACGGAAACCAGAACTGACCTCTGCGGCGAGGGGAAGATCGTTCAGGCGGAGGCGCGCCATCGCCTGAAGCGGGGCGAGGGGATTCGGGTGTTCTCGCGCCCTGACGCGCTAGCGGACTGGCTCCGAGGACAGGGCCTGACGGTCGATTCGCGCGCGCACCTGATCACCGACGCAGGACAGCTGGTGCCGGGCTTCGATGCGGAGGCGGACGGCGTCGAGTTCTTCGTGCACTCGCCCTTTGCGTACCGGCAGGACGGGAATCTCATCGATCGCAACTCGGCGTCGCTCGTCTTCCAAGTCACGTTCGACTCTGCTGGGCGCGAAACGAGGTTGCTCCTCAGCGGCGACTCGCCCCACGACGTGCTGACAGACATCGTGCACGTGACGAAGGCACACGGGAACGAGCACCGCCTTGAGTGGGATGTGTTCAAGCTGCCGCATCACTGCTCATATCTGTCGCTCGGGCCCGAGAAGGGGAAGAGCGAGACCGTCCCGGTTCCGGAAGTCGCCTGGCTATTCGAGGAGCAGGGAGGAGAGGGTGGGATTGTCGTGTCGCCGAGCGACCCGATACCCGACGAGGATACGGACCAGCCGCCCCACCGGCAGGCTGCCGCTTACTACAGGCGCATCTCCCGGAGCCGTCGCGGCGAGTTCACCGTCACTATGGAGCACCCTTCCGTCTTGTCACCCGAACCGCTCGTGATCGACATCGACCATCTCGGGGCGATGTTGCGCAAGCGCTTCGTTTCGAGCGCCGTTGCCGCGACTCGAAGGCCGGCCCCCCGGGCAGGCTGAGTGTCCGAGGAACTCTCCGCCCCCGGATACACGATCGCTCGCGACTTCGTCTCCGTCGCCCGTGCGCGGGATGTCGCCCAGCTGTTCGCTCCCACCTCGCCGCCCTTCTTGCAGTTGCTGGAATGTCGTCGGCGAGAGACGGCGTTCACGGGGGACGTGCTCGTGCTCGATGTTGAAGTCGAGTTGCCGCAGCATCCGGTGCACGCCATCCATCCGCACGAGCTCATCGCAGTCACGTTCTTGGACGACGACAGCACGTTCCCCGAGGTCGAGGCGCTCAGAGCCGACTTCCCGCAAGTTCCTCACTTGAACGTGCGCCCATACGACGCCCCCAAGAGTCTGTGCCTCTACGAGGAGCCGTGGGCAGACGTCCAGCTCCACTGGAGCCCGCGGGCCTACCTCGAACGAATCCGGGAGTGGCTCGCCCTCACTGCTCGGGGCGAGCTTCACGCGCCCGACCAAGCCCTTGAGCCGTTCTTTCTCACAGCACCCGACACGCTGATTCTTAGCCAATCCGTCGTCCGGGAAGCCTCACGCGAGGTGCCGGAAGGAATCTGGGTCGCGGGACGTGACGCCGGCAAAGGTCGCACTGTCCTCCTGGCTGAAGCCTCTGTCAGGCATACCGCGACAGCGAGCGAGGCGTCGTTCGTGGCCACAGCGTTTGGCGCGAACGTACGGGCATCAGGAGTGATCCGCCGGACGCCCACCACACTCGCGGACCTGCATCGGTTGCTCGCCCAGGGAGGTGACGACCTTGTCGGGCAGCTGCGCTCCCGCTTCGCCGGCTGGAATGAACGCGCTGACCTGCGCGATAAGCAACTGGTTCTCGTGCTATTGATCCCGATGACGCGTTCGGCCGATGGTCCGGAGGAGTCGTGGGAGACATGGGCCTTCGTCACCCCCGCCCGCGTCAGCGAGGTCGGCATAGCCATCGACCTCTGGCAGCCACAGGGCGGGCGGCTCGGCCGGGTCATGCAACCAGATCCTGCACAGCTTGGGGACTCCATCCAGCTCGTAGCGCTCAACGTCGTGCCGGAGCTGTCCCGAGAGACGGCCGCCAAACTCAATGGGCTCGGCGAGGCGTCGCGGATCAATGTGGCCGCTGTCGGCGTCGGTGCGCTGGGGTCGCAGGTCTGCCTCAACCTCGCGCGCGCTGGGTGGGGCCAGTGGACCTACGTCGACAGTGATTACTTACTGCCTCACAACCTCGCCCGGCATGCCCTGCCGGGTGGCGCCAAAGGGATGCCAAAGGCTGCCGCTCTGGCGCTCATGGTCAACGAGACAATAGCGGGCGAGCCTCTCGCCGCTGCGATCGTCACGGACGTGCTGCGCCCCGGTGAGTCTGGTCACGAGCTGCAAGCGTCACTCGACTCCGCCGAGCTGATCTTGGATATGTCCGCGAGCATCGCGGTGGCGCGCGCAATCGCCCTCGATTTCGAGGCGCTTGCACCGCGAGTCTCGATTTTCCTCAACCCGAGCGGGACCGACCTCGTTGTACTGGGCGAGGGCCCGAACCGAGAACCGCGGTTGGACTCACTTGAGATGCAGTACTACAGAGCCGTTCTGGACCATCCAGACCTCGGCGAGCACCTCGCACGCCCGGATGGGACAATCCGCTATGGCCGCGCGTGCCGCGACGTGAGCTCCCAGGTCCCACAGGACCTGGTCGCGCTCCACGCGTCCATCGGTGCACGAGCCTTTCGCAAGATCGCGGATCAGCCTGGCGCCCGTATCTCGATATTCCGTGCCGATCGCGCCAGCCTCACTGTCTCGCGAATCGACGTGCCAGCCTCGTCCGCCGTCGCCCACAAGTTGGGAGCATGGCGTCTCGTCACCGATGAGGCCTTGCTCGGTCGCGTCGCTCAGATCAGGCGCGAGCGCCTCCCCAGAGAGACAGGCGGCGTCCTGCTCGGCAGTATCGATGCGTCGCGCAAGATCATCTACGTTGTGTCGACGTTGCCGTCGCCGCCAGACAGTCGAGAGTGGCCGACCAGCTATATCCGCGGCAGCCGCGGGTTGACTGAGCAAATGGAGCGCGTCGAAAGGGTTACCGCCGGCCAGATCAGCTACATCGGCGAGTGGCACTCCCATCCGGAGGGCGCCGGAGTACTCCCAAGCGAAGACGACCGAAGGGCACTCGGATACCTCTCTGAGCTGCGAGCGTCGGACGGGCTGCCCGGAGTCTTTCTCATCGTCGGAGAGGCCGGCTTTGGCTGGTACCTCGGGGGGACGGTTGAGAGGTCTTGATCGAATGACCTCCGCCGGAATGCCGACAATCGGCCTGGCGCTGTCTGGTGGCGGGGCTCGCGCCACAGTCTTTCACCTTGGCGTCATCAAGCGTCTGGCTGCTGACCGTCTTCTAGAGAGCGTCACGTTCATCTCAACCGTGTCGGGCGGCAGCATCGGCGTTGCGCTTGTGTACTCGCTGTCGGGCAACCGGTGGCCATCGAGCGAGGCCTATATCCAAGACGTCTTGCCTGAGGCGAGACGCCTCCTCACCAGCAGGAGTATCGAGCGCGACTACTTGACTCGCACGCTCACGCGACCGTGGCTACTTCTACAGGGGCGAGCGAAGTTGCTGTCGGAGAGTCTCGAACATCTACTCGGGGTGGACGGCTGGCTCGGTGACATCACGACCGAACCGCGGTGGGTGATTAACGCCACGACTTACGAGACCGGCAAGAACTGGCGCTTCATGCCACAGCGCATGGGTGACTACGTGGTGGGGTATATCCCGAACCCTCGAATCTCGATCGCCGACGCGGTAGCGGCCTCAGCAGCGTATCCCGGTCTGATCGGTCCCCTCGTTCTCAGGACTGGGGATTACGATTGGTCGCAGTATGTCGGTGGTGAGCTTGCCGGCACCGCGAGACCGCGACTCAAGAAGCTTCATCTGTGGGATGGAGGTGTCTACGACAACCTCGCCGCTGAAGCGCTGTTCAAACCTGGGGGTGAAAACCAGTATCGCGACGAGTACGAGTTTCTAATCGTGAGCGACGCGTCGGGTCAGCTACCGGAACGAGCCTCAGGATTGGCACATCGCCCGCGTCGGCTGGTTGAGATCCCCATGGATCAGGTCCGGAGCCTCCGAGCTCGCAGTCTGGTCGGCCATCTAACTCGCGTTCCTGACGCCGGCGCATATCTGCGGATCGGGAGGTCGGCGGAATACATCCTGCGGGCAGCGGGGATCGAGGACATCGCGATCGAGTCCATCTGCGCTGAGTGTCTCCCCGAACCAACAGCCTTGTCGCTTGGTGCTATGCCCACTCATCTCCGTAAGCTCTCGTCCGAGGAGTTCGACCGCCTGGTTCGCCACGGCTGGGAGGTTGCCAACTGCACTCTGCTATCGCGCAGCCAGCGCGGGTTCGGGCATCGGCCCTACGTTGCCTCAGATGAAGCGTCGGCGTGAGCCTCGCTGTGCCGTTCTAGCGCGTCGAGAGCGCGATGCTCTGCACCATCGTACATCTTGAAGACGTCGAATCTGAACTGCCGAGCCTGTTGCACTCACGTCACCTCCCACTCCACGCTGATGCCCAGCTGCTCGAATCCCTCCCGAATCCTTCGCTCAAGGACGTCTTCAGGGATGCCCGCATCGGAACTCACGTCGATGGAGAGCGAGAGCCGAGTGCCAGGATCCGCTTCCTGGAGTGCTTTCCAGAGGTAGGGCTGGAGGTTCTGGCTCTTCACGACGGGCAGCTCCGAGACCGTCAGCCTCACCCGGGCATATCGCTTCGCCACCGTAGGGCCTGGGCCGGGAACCGGTGTCTCCCCCGCAGGAGTCGTTGCTGAGCCTGTCGTCGTTGTGGTGGTGGCCGTTGGCTCCCCAGCCTTAGCGGAGGCAGCTGAAGCTGGCTCGGTCGCTCCCAGTTCCTGCCGGATCAGCTCGCGCAGCTCACCGCGCACCAGGAACGACGCGCCATCGAAGAGTTCAGGCAACGCGTCGAGGTCCACTGGCTTCTCGATGAGCCTCCGATAGGTCGTGGTCGACTTGTCCCCATAGACGACCGACCACAGTCCGTCCTTGATCCCCTCCCGGATGCAGGAACGCAACGTCTGGTCGCGATCCGGGAGGATGGGGAGGTAGGTCCATTGCGGGAAGCGGCGGCTCAGCTCGGCAATGTCGAGCTCCGTGTCCTTGTCCCACACCCGCGGCGCGAACTTCGCGTCGAAGAACATCGCTGACATGTGCCGGAGCACCTTCGGGTTGCCGTAGTCATGGCTTTCGAGGCGCTCGATAGCACGTTTCGCGATGGTGTCTCCGGCCGTTGCTGTCGGCAGGGCAATTGCAGGAAGTTCCCCGTCGCCATCTGGATAGAAGAGCCAGCGATACGCGGTGACAAGGCTTGTTTTCAGGCTGGCCCTCTTCTCGCGCAGCCGGGCATCGAGGTCCTTCCGCTCCTGCGACGAGAGCGTATCAGCGTCCTTCGACTTCTGGTCGAGGATCAGCTCGTACGCAAGGACTTCACGTAGTGCTTGCTCGGCCCGCTCCCAGAGGTCACGATCCGCCGCGACCAGCACGAGCGCGTTCCGCCACTGCCGGAACCCGCCTCCAACACGATTCCAGAGTTCCTCAATCGTCTTGCGGTCGCTAGCACTGGGTTGGCCCGCGTCCTCTTGAACGCGAAGCTTTGACGTCGCTGCCAGGATCGCGATCGATGGCTCGGGCTGGTCGGGAATGCTGCCGTCTGCGCCGGCCCACTGGAGCACCTTGAACCCCTGCGAGCTCCCGTAGGCGTCGGCGATCGCCGTCCGGATGCGGTCGTCAATGACGTGCTGCGGCTGGTTGTTCGCCGTTTCGGCGATGCGCCGGTACAGGTTCTGCTTCGTTTGGAAGCGAAGCATCTGCCCTTCGCGATGGATGTAGTAGCAGGTCTCTTCGATGGAGCCGAGGACTTCATCCGTGTACTCCGGGCCAAGCAGCGGGCTCACGCTCCCCAGGCGAATGTCGGACGGCATCGCGCCGTTCTGCCCGGACCTGCCCCCCGCTGAATGCAGCAACACCGTTGTCGCGACGCCGCGAGCCACCTTGTGCCGCTGGTAGTCGCCGCCCCTGCGTTCGTCGAGGGCGTCCGCGTGCGCGTCGCCGCCAATGATGTCCGCGGCAACCACCGAGTCGTTCGCCGCGCTCCCCATGGCGCTGAGGACCTTGGTCCTGATGCGCTCGCGTTCCAGGTTCACGTGCTTCGAGTGAATGGCGTGTGCGGGCGGCTTCATTTGCCACTGGTCGGCCACCACGTTCGCGAGCAGTTGGAGCACCGTCCTCGTGCGCGGGAAATCGGCCTGCGCGCCCCACTTCTTGTAGAGCACATCGATCAGCTCGGGATGGAAGGGGAACGCATCGACCATCTGACGGCGGAAGTCGGTGGTGTACACGGTCGGATCGTAGAGGCCCTGGTCGCGCCCCTTGTTGTAGCTCTCGTAGTACGCGTCGACCGTACGATTGACCGCCGCTGGATCCGCTGACTTGAAGAGCCTCCGGCTGATTAGCGTGTAGACCTCGGTGTCGGCGACGGGCATACGCTTCGAGACCACTCTGTCGGCTCGCGGCTTGATCTCTTCGACGATCCCAAGTTCCTGTTGGAGCTGACCGGGGTCGATGCCACCGAACTCCTGCCGGCTCTGTGGAAGCGTGAGTAGCACGCAAACACCGGGAATGTTGCCAGCCTCCTGCAGAAACTCCTGGAGAAACTGGACCGTCTGCCGGTAGAGGTTCTGCGTTCGCCTCGCGTTCGAGAACTTCAGGCCGACGAGGTAGCTGATGAGCTCATCGATGAGGATCAGGCACGGGCTCGCGACCTTGAGCACCTCGCGATATGCCGCGTTCCCGGGTTTCTCACCCCGGTCGTCCGATGCCTGGACGTGCTGACGATACGCCTTCGGGTCGAGTTGGTATGCAATCTCTCCCCAGAGCGTGGAGACCGAAGTCCCGTCCTCCTTCAAGAGCGCGTCCGTGCCCATCTCCGAGCCATCGACGACAGCGATCCGTGCTCCCGGCGGCACAACCACTTCGCCGAGCGCTTCCTTCACTCCGGGGACGGCCATAGCCTTGTCCGGGCTCTTCACCAGGTGGTAGAGGGTCAGCAGGGCGTGCGTCTTGCCGCCGCCGAACGGCGTCTGCATCTCCGTCACGCTCGCGCCGTCGCCGCCGTGCATCCGGCTGATTACGTCGTTCACCGTTTGACGGAGCTGCTCCGTGAAGTAGGTGTGCTCGAAGAATCGGACGGGGTCCAGGTACTCGTCGCGCGCGGTACCGGCGGCGACGCCGCCCAACGAGGCTGCGAAGAGCGACTCGTCAATCTTCGCCGGGTTCTGGAAGCCTTCCCATGGCTCGGTCAGCTGCCACCAGTACGGCAGCTGGCCCGCCGGCGCCGGGCTCGACACAGGTTGAGCCTCCGAAACGACCGCCGGCTTCGCCGGGGCGTCGTCGGCTACGCCATTGACCTTCTTCCAGAGCGCCTCGACTTGCGCTGCCTCCGCTCGCCCCGTCCGCTCGAGGAGCTTATGCATCGCCCGGAGGCCCTCCGCGGCGTCATCGGCGAGCATGTCGCCGGTGCGAGGATGCGCCCATTCGTTCCGTGCGGTGACAGCCTGGTTCAAGTACGCCTGTGTCTGCTTGAAGTCACCCCAGACCCCGGCGAAGGCGTGGTCGAACTCTTTGCCGATGACCTGGCGGAAGTGCACGGGCTCCAGAAGGTGGAGGTAGTCCGCCGGAGTCGCCGTCTTCTTATCAATGTCTTGCTTGAGCAGCTTCCTCTGGGCGTCGGAGAGATGGTGGAGGACGCCACTGTCGAACCAGTTGTTGGGGTACTTCGCGATCAACTTTTCGCGGACGAAGTGGCGCATGGCGTCGGTGTAGAGCTTGATGCCTTCGCCCAGCGCGGTGTGATAGCTAAGTTCGCTCATACCCGACTCCTCAACCTTCCTGCAGATCGAGCCGCTGCTGCTGACCCGCAACCACAGGCGCGCCGGCGCCAGCCGTGACGCTCGACCCCAGCATGCCGTTCACGAGGCGCCGGTCATCGTCGCCCTCCGGCAGGCACTCTGCCACTGCCTGACCCAGCACACGCAGCGCCTTCCAGCGCGGTTCGCCGAGCTCTGCGCGGTATTTTGCAAGATCGGCCGTGCGATTGGCCCCCCACAGCCAGGCGGCGTGCTGCAGCTGGTCAATAAGCGGCGTGACGCGCGCGCCATTGCCGTGTCCCAGCTCATCATCGTCGCGGGCGCGGGCAGCGATGCTTCGCAGCTTGACGACCTTCTTGCTCTTCTCCTTCACCATCTCGGCGGCCGAGTGGGGGCGCGTGAACTCATCGAGGTCCGCGCCGGTCGCCAGGCAGAGCGCGATCGCCTCTCCGGCGTCCAACGATGCCTTGCCGTAGCTCCATGCCCATGTGACGTACGTCTGCGTGACCGAGTCGACGTCGCCAAGGCTCTCGCCGCCGAGAACCTGCTGGAGCGCTACCCGCGTCGACTCCCGCCGCACGATGTCCAGGAAGTCGCGGACCGTCACCTCCGTTCCGTCCGGCCGCAGCACCTTCGTGTGCCGCCCATAGACCGCGAGCGCCGGTCCGATGGCGCTGATGAAGAAGTCCGCGCCGCGAATCCCGCGACGCCAGAAGTCGAGGAGCTTCGACTCGACCTCGCGCCGGAGCTCGTCCTGTAGGTCCCCCAAGAATGCGATGCCAGCATCGGCGTGGCGAGGACGGCAGGCCATCCAGACCGAGGTGGCCAAGTTGGCGCGGCGCTCTGACGAGATTTTTGCCTCTCGTTCGGTATCTATTGGCCAAGAGGCATCGGGGCTTAGTCCCGCCCGGAGAAGGCAATCAATGAGGGTCGCCCATGCGTCTGGATCGGAGTGCGCGAAGACGATCGACAACATCCCGTCGGGTCCGAGCTTGGCACGGCTCGCGGTTAGCGCCTGCTGTGTGAGGTCCACGTATCGCGCTTTGGCCTTTGCATCATTGGATTCGGACGCCATGATTGCCTGCTCGCGTTTCGGCGTAAGCGGCTGGGAAAAGAGTGCACCGGTGGACGAATTCGCTAGCGAGCGCTTCAGCCAGACGTAGAAGAAATCGGAGAGACCGGCATAGTCAATTGCATTGTAGTATGGCGGATCTGTAACTACCACATCCTGGGATGGTCCATCCGTGGCGATTGCACTCCGTTGCACAACGGAGGCTGGAAGGGCAGCGTTGAAAGACTCGGACTCTATGACGAGGCTGATCCATTCGACAGCACCGGGAAAGGCACCCGAAGTATCTTGTAGGAGACAGACCTCGCTGTAGTCCCAGACCATGTTGAGCGTCTGGCGACCGAATGTATGAGCGGTGAATTCCCCGGTGTTGGCCCAAACCGTCAATGTCGTGAGGTAGTCGGCGAGCCGGCCGACTCCGAGGGCCAGGTACGCGGCGATTGCCTCTGCATATCCCATACCCAAACCCTTGTCGGCCATCGCGGCCGGAGCGGCGCGGGTTAGACGTGAGAAGGTAGTCATCGCCAGCAGCTGTCGGTGGTTAAAGAGCGATCGCCAACTGGTCAGGCCGAACTGATCGACGCGAAGGCCAAGAGTCTCTGGGTGTATAGGCTCGTCGGGGAGCCAGGGCAGCCCTCCGTCGAGAGCAACCTCTTCCAACTGCCCGACTTGAAGCCCCGCTGCCGTGAAGGCAGCGTAGTCGCGTTCAGTCACGCTGCGGTACGTCTTTCCCGAGCGGTTTTGAGCCTCCTTCACGACGACCGTCATCTGGGCTCCGAGTTTTCCCTCGCGACCTGCTCGGCGGATGTACTCCGCCTTCGCCACCTGCCTGCACACCAGGCACACCGTGTCGCCGCGGCTCGTCGTTGCTTCGGTGGGGTCACCGGTGACGCCTTCGCCCTCCACGACCTCGAAATCGACACGCTTCGTCTCGGGGTCGATGACTGGCTTCAGCGCGACTTTCTTCCGGTCCTTCTTGGCGAGCCAGTATTGGCGGATGAGCGGCATCTCGGCTCCGCAGTTCGGGCAGGGCACCGTCCGGCTCCAGAGATACGCCACAGGCACGGAGCCGTCCGGGTCGGGCGGGTAGAACTGCGCCAGCTCTTCGCGCGCCTTCTCCAGCATCCAGTTGCCCCAGTAGCGCACGTCGGCGGCCAGCGGGTTCTTCTCGTAGGCCGCCACCGCATCGCTCTCGGCGAAGCTGCCCTGGAGCCCACGGGCTGCCTCCCGGATGTAGCCCGGAACCTGGCCGTCCACGCCGGCGCAGTCCTCCGGGCGATTCTCCCGCTGCTCGGCGAGTGGCCGCCCGTACTTCTGGGGGTACTCCACCGTCCCTTTCAAGATGAGTACTGCCACCGGGTTGAGGTCGCTGGCCTCCACCTCGCAGCCCAGCCGCAGCGCTTCCAATGGGATGGCGCCGCCGCCGGCGAAGGGATCGAGCAGCCGAGGAGGCTTGCCGTCGTTGTCGCGGAGGATGCGTTCGCGGGCGCGGCGCAGGAGTTCGCGGCCGGTCAGGCCGCTTCCGCCCTTGTCCTTCTGCCGCACGACGGTATCGGGCTTGCGCACCGCGTCCCAGCTCGCAAGGTCTGCGACTTCGCGGAGGAGTTCTTCGCGCTCCGCTTCCGTCGGTGGGTCGTCGACGAGCGAGGCGTAAATGAACGCCCGACAAGCCGCCAGCGGTCGCCGCGCCCACCAGATGTGCAGCGTCGAGATGTGCCCGTGGCGGACGTTCTTCTCCCGCCGCGAGTGCTCGGACACTTCCTCCAGGGGAAAGGCAACTTCGATGAGGCGTTTGCGGCGTTCGGTCATTCGGGGATCCTGAAGGTAGGGTTCATGAGCGGATGCTCTCGTAGACGGTTTCGGATGAGCTCGACGAAGACTCGATCGAACCGCGATTCAGCACTACCGAGCGGTTCGGCCCCGTCCGCCGCGTGAGCCAGGAGCCCGGTGAGCGCATAGCGCTCGACCTCGTACAGCCCTTCGTGAAGCGGATTTGTCACGGCTGCGCCGTTGATCGCAGCAACCAACTGCTCGCGGCCGAACGCCTCCTGGACAGCATCGACCCATCGCTTGGCCCACTCGGTCTTGGCGATTCCATCGCCCTTCGTGGCAAGGAGAAGCGCAATCGCGGAGGCGCTGTACAGGTAGTGCTTCTGAAGCACGGATTCTACACGCATTCGGAGGTCCTCATCATCGAAGGACAGCATGGGCGCCACGAATGCGAGGCACTCGAGCGCGTAGCTGCGCAGCCCCGAGTTGTGGTGGTCGACGTTCGCGACGACCTCGGTGACCGCGTCTGGATCGTCGTTCCAAGAGCCGATGGCTGCTCGTAGCGCCGGCACGCGGAACCAGTGGTACGCATCCCGCGGCTCCGGGTGGAGCTCCCAAAGCCACTGCTTTAGCGCCGGGGCCCACGCGGCGTCGAACGTCTCTGGAAGCATCACAGCGACCCAGGCAACGGCGCCCGCACGGAGTTCCTGTCGCCGGGGCACCGGCTCCGCGGCGTAATCGCGTTTGAACGCTTCGAACTCGGCGCAGGCAAACGCCGCGGCGGCGTGCAGCAGCCTCGCGTCGACCAAGGTCATGCGCACTCGCCCCCTTTGCGAACATTTGTGCTTGACGCGGAAATGTGAAGGCGCCTACGCTGGTTCTTGATTTCTGGGGCGAGCCCCTTTCGAGGAGTCTTCCAATGGCACGGACGCAACGACACGTCGTCAAAGTCCCGAACGGCTGGGCGGTCAAGGCACCGGGTGCCTCTCGCGCCTCTAACGTGTTGCCCACGCAGCAGGCGGCCTACGGCCGCGCGCGGCAGATCGTTGAGAACGCCGGCGGTGGCGAGGTTGTGACCCACCGCCCCACTGGAGCGATCCGGAACTCCAACACGATCCCGCCCGCCGTGGACCCATTTCCTCCGCGCGATAGCGTTCATTAGGCTGAGGGCGTTGGCGAACACCGAGGTCTGAGCCCGGAGCAAGTATCTGGGGACTGCTTCGTCGTTCATACGGATGGCCACTCCGCCGCGACGGCGTGCGCAGCGAGCTTGGCTGCAGCGATCCGGTACTCGACCACCTTCTCGACGGGCTCGATCCCCTTACCGACGGGGTCCTGGATGATCCGCAGAGCTGGTGAACTCAGAGCCTGCTCCACCTCGTAGATGAAGAATTCCTCACGCAAGCGGTTGGCCATCTGCCATTCGGTGTAGTAGAGGGTCACGTCACCAGTTGTCGTGTGCGCCTTCACCTCGATGTAGCGGACAGAGCCGTCGGCGCCGGTGCTGCGAAGGTCATAGCCGCACCCACGCTTCGAGACATCCTCGGGCACCCGGCCGCATGCCCGCTCGTACTCCATCGCGACGCGCATGCCTGCAAGCTCGATTTCCTGCTTGTTGCCGCCCGCGAGGCCTTGCTGCCACGCAGCGGGAATCGGTCCCGGCAGGACACCCGCGACACCGACGACGCGCGGTGCGACCAGCGTCAGTGCGGTACGGCGTTGAAGGTCTGCTCGGCGCTGCTCCCGTTCCTCCATCAGTCCGCCAATGGCGTCGTTGGTCGTACGTATCGCGAGCGCCATGTCTTTGCCGGCGTCCTGGTCGACGAGCTGCCGTTCGAGCGTGGCCTGCAGCCGTTCGAGCGTATCTCCCACTGATCGTTCGAGCGCGCGGCTGATTACCTCGACTTCGCGTTCCTGCTGCTCGCGGATGCCCGCCAGGTAGTCCGCCGTGTAGAAGGCCGCAGCGGCATTGACGGCCTTGTCGCCATCGGCCGACGCACGAAGTTCGGGGGAGATCGCCGGGGCCGTGTCTGTCGGAGCGAGGTCGAGGAGGACGCCCGGTTCGACCGCCTCGAATGACTCGCCGGTCTGCCGGAGGCCGAGCAGCCGGCGATGGACGACCTGTCCGCTCCCATTCACAACCGCAGCGTCCAGCAGCCAGACCAGGTAGGGCGAGGCGGCGCCGGGATCCATGAACACCGTGCCTCGTGCCAGGAGCGGAGTGCCCTCTGCGAGGACCTTCTGCTCAACCGCGTCGAACAGAGGATGGTCTGGCGCGACGAATTCCGCTGGTGGGTCGTGTCGCAGCCGCTCCTTGCGGAACGTGATCAGCCGGTTCTCGGTACCGGTTTCACCCGTGTTCGATGCGGCAACCACCTTGCGCAAGTCCACGGGGACATGGTCGAGCCGCCACGTGTGGTCCGGTTGTCGTACGACCTTGCCGCCGAGGTGCTGGAGCGCATCCACAAAGAACCGCTCGACGAACTCGGGAGTCAGCCGCCGTTCTCGCGACTCGCGGTCCTCGCCCTGCAGGAACGCCATGTCGATGAACCTGGTCGCCAGGGCTTCGCCGAGCGCGTCCTTGGCGGCGCTCGTCGCCGACGCGCTGTCCAGGACATCGAGGTCGCTGAGCACCTCTTCCAGGGAGCGCCGTCCCAGGATCGCCTCCCGCATGAGCGTGTCCAAGCGGACGTGCCCAACATCCAATACCTCCTGGATGACGTCGAACACCTGGTCGTTGCCGAGGGCCTCGCGCATTCGGCCCAGCTTTTCCATGAGGCGCACGAGCACCTGCCCCTCGCGAGTGTTCTTCGCAACGAGGTTGAAGATCTGGACCTCGAATTGCTGCCCATAGCGGTGGATTCGCCCCATGCGCTGCTCAAGGCGGTTGGGGTTCCAGGGCAGGTCCCAGTTGATCATCACGCGGCAGAACTGGAGGTTGATCCCTTCGCCGGCCGCATCGGTTGCGACGAGAAATTGCGCTGTCTGGCGGAACTGCTTCTCCGCGGCGATGCGATCCTGGAGCTTCATCCCACCATGGATGACGCACACCTCGTTGCCCCAGCTGCGCAGCTTCCCAGCCAGGTACTCCAGGGTGTCGCGGTGTTCAGTGAAGATGAGGATCTTCTCCGCCCGATCGGCGACGGTCTGCTCGCGGATGACTCGCTCAAGCTCCTCGAGCTTGCGCTCGGGACCGGCGTTCATCGCGCGATGGGCGTGCGCTACCAAACGATTGAGCTCTTCGACTTCGGTTTCGAGCTCCGCGACCGACCGCGCGGCAGTTGCCTTAGATACCGCCTCCTCGGCCTCGTCGCTGTCGTCTTCTTCGTCGTCGTAGTCGATAGGCCCGGTCGCGATCGCAACCGGAGCGCGGCCACTCTTTCGGAGAGCCTCAAGCTCGTCAGCGAGCCGATCTCGACGACGTTCGAGGCTTCGGGCGACCGCGTAAAGGCTGGAGGTGAGGCGGCGCTGGAGGATGGTGAGCGCGAGACCGACATTCCGGCGAACCTGGCCTTCCGCTGACTCGTCGGCCAGGCGCATTCCCCGCTGGACGTAGTCCGTCACGGCCGCATACAGCTCTTCCTCGTGCGGATTCAGGTCGTAGGGCGGCGTGGTGACGTGACGGGGGAGGAAGAGGGGCCGCCCATACCAGTCCCGCATCGACTCCTTCATGCGTCGCAGGAAGTACGGTGAGGAGTCGGGGTCTATCGCGGCCTCGGCGCCGGCTGCCGAGGCGAAGACATTGGGATCGAGGAGTGAGAGGAGCAGGCGGAAGTTCTCTGGGTCGCCCTTATGCGGCGTCGCGGTCATGAGTAGAAGGTGCCGCGTCTTCTGCGCCATCTTCTCCGCAAGCTGGTAACGCTGCGTCTTCTCTACTTTGGAACCATACCGGTAGGCGGAGAGCTTGTGCGCTTCATCGAAAACAACGAGATCCCAACGTGCCAGGTCGAGGCCGGGCTCGATGTGCGGCTGCACTCCGAGGTCTACCGATGCGACCACAAGGTCGTTGTCCGTCCAAGCGTTCTGCCCGAACGCCGTGCTGACCGTCTCACCGGTTACAAGCACGAACCGTTGCTTGAAGCGCTCCCACATCTCACGGCGCCACTGGTCGGTCAGCGCCTTGGGACATAGAACCAGCACGCGTCGCACGTCCTGGCGCTGCATGAGCTCACGCATCAGAAGACCGGCCATGATGGTCTTGCCGGCGCCCGGGTCGTCAGCAAGGAGAAAGCGGATTCGCGGAAGAGGCAGGATGCGGCGGTACACCGCCTCGATCTGGTGTGGCAACGGGTCGACCTGGGAGACAGAGACGGCGAATTGCGGGTCGAACACATGGGCCAGGTGCGTCCGCAGGGCCTCCGTCGCCAGCCGGAAGAGGCGTGGATCGCCGTCGAAGCTGTGAATGCCGGCAACCAGCTCCTCCACCTGTGACTCGAGCTGTGCGCGAGTCAGGAGCCGATCGAAGTACTCGCCAGTCTCGACGC
This sequence comes from uncultured Anaerolineaceae bacterium, assembly GCA_964507025.1. Lineage (GTDB taxonomy): Bacteria > Chloroflexota > Dehalococcoidia > Tepidiformales > Tepidiformaceae > Amarobacter. The sequence continues at coordinate 59,250 of CAZDOK010000003.1, read as the reverse complement.
TGACGGCTTGGACCCGTACCGAGTCCCCGGACGCCGTCGCCTTGATGACGCGGACCGCCGACGGCCAGAACGGCCCGACGAGCACGGCATCTTCAGGTGGCGGGATCGACGGCACGGAGAGGAGCCTTTCCGGAGCTGGGTGACGATATTCTGCCCCAGGCCATCCTCGCGGGCGATGACCGCTGACTCATTTCCCACGAGCAGCGGCCTCAGCGGGCACGTAGCTCCGCCCGGTTCAGCTCCTCCAAAACCGTCGTAGTCTCGGGCATCGGCTCCGCTAGCTCGTCATCGAGCGCCTCACGCAGGTCCTCGACCAGCTTCTTGTAGAGGCGTTTCGCGGAGTTCCGGTCGCCGATCGCGGCGTGGGAGCGCATCGCTTCGCGCACGGCCTCCTCGTCGATGGGGTCCCTCCGCAGGATGGCGTCATAAAAGCGAAGGGCGAGCTTCGGGTCTCGCAGGTCGGACGCCAACTTCGCGGCGCGGTGCGCGGCAGTGACGAACCGCTTCTGGTAGTCGCGCCGGTAGGCGTCGGCCCATTCGTAGTCTTCGTCCGACAGGAAATCGGCCGTGCAGAGTTCCAGCGCCCGCTGATACTCGACCAGGGCCTCAAAGCCCTGCACGCGGTCGGCTCGGGCCAGGTGTGCATCGAAGGCGTCCACGTCTGTCCGGAACAGTCCCGTTCGGAGCGTATAGCGCTGACGCGCAGCGATAAGGATCTCGCCCTCAAGATCGGGTACCGCGCGACTGAGCGTGCGACGCACGTAGTAGGCGGCGTTGGGAAGTGGATGCCCGCCCTGGTTCTCGGCGCTCAGACCGAGTGCCTCCGCGGCCGTGTCGCGCAAAACAGGTGTACCGCCGTGGGCGAGAAGGTAGGCGAGTAGCTCCCGCGCCTTCTGGATCGACCAACCGTCTACCTCGCCGGCGTCCGTCTCGACGCGGAACGTTCCGAAGAGCCTCGCCCGGAACACGGGCCCATCCCCGTTATCCGCCTCGCCTTCGGATCCTCCGAGTGGGAGCGATGCCTGCCTGTCAGCGGCCCTCGACGGAGCGCCGCGCGGTTCCTCGAGGACTCCTGGCGCGCCTTCCGGATGCGTCCCGTTCGATGACGGGAGGAGTGCCAAGTCCAGTGCCTCATGGGGCCCATCGCCGTCCGCGGCCGACTCATCGTCGGTCTCAGCCAGCCAGGATTCCAACGGAGCGTGGCCATTCTGAGTTGGCGGCGCCGCCGTATCCCTGCCAGGGCGGTGCGCAACCTGTCGGCGCACTACGACCGGCTCCAGGTGGAGCGGAGGAAGCTGGGGCAAGGCCAGCGTGATCATGCCCGGCTCATCGGACAGCTCGACGTCGCCGAACACGACGCTGGCACCGAACGACTGCCGCGAACCGACGTCCGTCATCGAGTCAGCGAACGCAATCACGAAGATCCCACGCGGTGGGCCTTGCCGAAGGACGCCTTCCATCTCGGCGACAGCATTGGCCGAGTCGGGACTCGGCCCCAGAAGCGCCAGGAGCACCGGCCGATCCGGACCTTCCTCGCGCGCTATCACCTTCGTCTCCAGCCATCGGGCAAAGGCGGAAGGGGAGTCGGCTGGCGGGTCGGCATCGGGTGGGCCCGGGAGAAGGTCCATGCAATCCTCAAAGGGATCCCACGCTGCCTTGTCGGCGACTACGGCTACCGTCCCTTCCGGATGCAGTGAGTCGAGGGCGGCGAACCAGCTCGTGATGAGATCACGTCCCTCCAGCCGTCCACCAACTACGAGAACGCTTCCAGCGGCCGCGAGATTAAGGTAGTGGATTCCGGAGTCCGAAGCGCCGACAGGCACGAGAAGTGGCTGGTCCCCCGCAATGTTGTCGGCGAGTAGTGAGGCGGCGAGCTGAGTCATCCGTGAGAGCTTCAGCCGGACCAGCGTCGCCCCGACGAGCTCGCCATCGACCGCGCATCCGAGCTGGCGGGCGATTGCAAAGCGGGACTCGACCAGCGCCTCAGCATCGCCCGGCGGGCAGTCGAGCGTGAACTCCAGGTACCGGTCGGACTCGCGGACGATGACGATGCCTGTCGCGGCGAAGTCGAGCTCCGACAGTGCCGACATGAGGGCGGTACTCGTGGCGAGCACGCGAGCCGCATCGCCCGACCCGGCGGGCCGACGTTCCGGTCGTCCGTTGGGCCGCCGCGCCCAATGCCGCGCTCGCCGAAACACCAACAGCATGACTGCCCCGCCGACCGTGATTGCGGCGGCTGCGGCAACGACGCCACTGCCAGGGGTCGGCACCGACGGTAGGGACGGCCGAAGGTCCGGCCCGCCACCATCGTCATCAGCGGGAGCGACGGGTCCACCCGGACTCACCGTTGGCGTCGGCATGGGAGCGACCGCTGTCGGGTCCGGAGTCGGTGGCGCCGGCGTCGGCTCCGGCGTTCCGCCGACGCCGTCCTCGTCGGTGCGGGACTCAGGCTCACTGCTGCTGACGTCCTGGGGCAGCTCCAGCTGCCAGCCTGCATAGATGAGGTTCGGGTCCACGAAGGTCCGTCCATCCGCCATCGTGCGGTGCTGATTCAGCTTCCAGATCTCGACCCAACGGAATCCGTCGCCGAGGAACCGCTCCGCGATGCCCCAGAGGTGGTCGCCTCGTACCACCGTATAGGTTGCGGGCACGGTGTCCGTCGACAGGGCTGGCTCGGCCGTCGCAGGGATGGTGACCGCTCCGTCGGACGAGGCCAAGTGCCCCTGGAGCGGCGCCTCGACGGTCGCGGTCACCCCAGCCGAGGACGCGAAAGCCGCCGATGGAGTGTGGAACGTGGCGCTGAACAGGATTGTCCCGGCAAGGGCGCCGTCTACCACCCGGCGTACCAAGGGAAGAGTCAGCGGAGCGGTGATGCGAAGTCCGTTCCGCGCCCAGGCTGCCTGACCCGTCAACATCGCGGCCAGGCCGAGCCCGAGGCGTACCACGATAGACATCAGCAGATACGCAATGACGAGCCAGGCGATCCCGGTCGTGACAGTGATGACGTCCTGGTCGCTGAGCCGCGAGCCGGTCAACACCTCCCTGATATGGCTCCAGTCCGGCGCTGAGGTGAGCATGCTCGGCGGCCTGGCGAACAACCAGAGGCCGGCAGCGACCGCGACGCATACGGCAACCAGCGCGACCAGGCCGAACCATCCTCCATCGCTCTCTGTTTGGTGGTTCGTTGCGAGCTCCCTCGTGCTCATGGCCGTTGCCCCACAAGCACCGACTGCAGCTGCTGGACCGGGTAGTCGTTGCTGAACGAGCGCGTGATCGGCTCGAGCGCTTCCCACGCGCCGCCATTGACGCGGTATCGCGCGGCGAAGGTGACGTCCACTGTGACCGTGTAGGCGCCACCGGCCGCCAGCGAGGACTGTTCGTAGACATGCCGGATGTCGCTCTCTGCCGGATAGCGCTGCCCCAGCGACGTCGTCTCAGCGGTCGTGCCGTCGCCGAATGACCAGCGGTAGACCAGCGGCTCAATCTCGACATCGACGGTCATGCCCGAAAGTGAGTCGGATGAGCTGATGGGTGAGCCGTCGTAGCCGTCGATCCAGAACCAGGACGGCAATGCGACGAGACCGGTCGCTGGGTTGGCTTGGATGGCGACATCCGGGATCGGGAGGTGGTTGAGGAGCTCGAGGGCGACGGCCACCGGGTCCACGCCGGCTCCGTCGACGAAAACCACCTGGACGCTTCCGCCAGCCGGCGTGCCTACCGGGATCCAGATGAACGCGAAGAAGCCGTCATCGCAGCTCACGCTGCCGAAGACGTGGTCGGGGTGAGCAGCCTGTTCAGCCTGATACCAGGAAGAGTTCGAGAGCACGATTCCGATGTTCTGGGCGCTGATGCGGCAGGACCGCGTCCGTCCCGTGCTGGCGGACGTGCTGGATGACGAGCCCGGTACGCTCCCCGGAGACTCGTGCGTCACACGGATGAACACGGTTACACCGTTTGGGCCCGATTGCACCGTCGCGCTGGCCGTTCGCGAGTTGCTGCGAGGCGTTCCCGCTCCGCCGGGTGTCGGATCGTCCGCGAGTACCGTCAGAGGCATGGCGAGAGCCAAGGCAGCTGCCGCCAGGCACGCCAACCACCGGCAAATGCTGCGGCCTAGTTCTGCCTGATGCTCCGGATGACTATCCATTGTCCATCTACCTTCTCGAGAAAGAACGTGTCCACCAGGGTTTCACCACTGCCTTCGCCTTCTGGAGGTTCATGGGTCTCGGGGTCCACGTAGAAGCTGTTGTTCGTCATTTCGTCGAAGACGGTTGCCGTCGTCTCCGTCAGCTCTATGACAGTTGGTCGATGCTCAATCACGACGCGAAGCGCAACGCCCTGTGCACGAAGCGTCTCTATCTCCTCTTGCACCTGCTGCAGTTCCTCCTCTGACGCCACCCCAAGGAGCACGCTGTGGTCGAGATTCAGCACGGCTTCCGCGTAAAGATCCCAGTAGCGGAGATAGGCCGCGATCACCTCTGCCTCGGGATCCGGAGTGGCGGTCTGCTGCGAGGCGGTAGGGTTGGCCGTTTCCGGGGTGAGGGTGGCAGTCGCGGCTGGCGTAGATTCGTCATCGCTACCGCCGCAGGCTGCCGCGACCATCAGAGCGCTGCAGCCGAGCACCAGAGCAATGCCGACCCTCCCGTCCATGCGCATGCCTCCTACGGTCCCGCGCTCTCCACGCCGTAGCGTGGCTCCGCGGACGCGCTGGCGCTCACTTCGACGCCATCGATGCCGATGACACGGAGGAAGCCGGTCGTGGCCTGCCGCGACACCGAGACCTCCACGCGGTCCGGCAGGACATTGACCACGTAGTCGAGACCGCCTTCGGCGTCCAAGTAGAGCATGGCCGCATCGCGGGCCAATCGTTGGTCGAGGACGACTTCCCCGGTCGAGCGGTAGGCCGCCTCGTCTATTTGCATTGCTCCGGCCGCCGCAGCAGCGTCGGCGACGTTCTGGAGATCTCGTCGCTGCGCGAAGACCAGCCCGCCATCGGAGACGAGCCCGACGACGCTCACCACGCCGACCATCATCAGGGCGACCATCACGAGCACCTGTCCCTCGTCATCACGGAGCCGGCGGATGACGTTCATCGCGCGGCCACCTCCCGGCTCCGGTAGATGTCGATGCGTTCCGAGTGGCTGGCGCTTACGTCCACGTCGAAGAAGCTCAGGAGCGGCAAGTCGGAGAGCGAAACTCTGTAGCGGACTTCGGAGGTGACCGTGCCGCCACGGTCGAAGCCGCCCGAGTCGAGCTCGATGGTGAGTCGGCCGCCATCGAGTCCGTAGCCAGCGGCGACGTTCTCGCCAGCGGTCAGCGCGTCCGCGATGCCCTGTTCTTCTGACGGCGCCACTGCCAGCGCCCTGCTCGACTCTCGCGCAGCTGCCTGCATGGCGATCTTCGCCTCGACGACGCGGCCAGCGGCGACCACCCCAAAGACGAGCACGAGCAGGACCGGAATCGCAAGCGCCGCTTCGACGAGCGCCTGCCCGGACTCATCATGTCCCTGCCCTGCCATCGCGCGGAGCTTACGGACCACTGCGGAAGCCCTCCTTCCGCATCTCGGCCGAGGCGCTGATGGAGATGGACTGGCCGCCCAACCAGGGGATGATGAATGGGTAGCTGCCGCTGGTTGCCACGGCTATCCACTCATCGGAACCTTCGGCCGCCACCCCGAACCCATCGCCAAGGCCTCCAAGGCCCGACCGCAGGACGTCCAGCGTCCGCGCCTCGGCGGCCAAAGCGTCACCGTATTCGGCCGCGCCGAGCCGGGCGCCTTCCTGCGTTGCCGTTGTCGCGACGTTCTGAGCGTGGTGGACCAGCCCAAACTGCACGACGCCGATCAGGACGATGAGAAGCAGCGGGAGCACGAGCGCGAACTCGACCATGCTCTCGCCGCCCTCGCTAGCGGCCAGTTGCGTCCGGCGCAACTGCCGCGGCCTAGATACTGGTGATCGCATTGGCGATGCTCTCGAAGACGCCGACGATACCGTCGCCGAGTGTCTGGACGGCGAACATCGCCACGACGGCGATCAGGGCCGTGACAATGGCGTACTCGACCATGGACTGACCGGACTCGTGGCCCGTCAGGGCGGAGCGCAGTCGGTGCAGATCCATACCAGGGTTCTCCTTTCTTTGGAGGGCGGCCTCAATCGCCCAGCCCGAGCAGCTGGACCCCTGCCGGGTAGAGAAGGACGACGAGAAAGACCGGGAAGATGAAGAGGGCGACCGGAAAGAGCATCCGGACGCTGCTCTTTTCCCCTTCTGCGATGAGGGTGGTGCGCTTCCGCTCGCGGACCGTGTCGGCGAGCGTGAGCATCACCCGGCCAAGCGGCAGACCCTGTTCGAGCGCCGACTGCCAGGCGTCGGCCATCGAGGCGATCTCCTGGACGCCCTCGCGCGCGGCCAGGGCTCGCAACGCCTCCGCGTGCGTCATCGTGCCGAGCCCCGCCTCGCGTGCGACGTTGCGGAGACCGTCGCCGAGGACGCCCTTCACCTGCCGGCTCACGTCCAGAAGGGCCTGCTCCGGCGAGAGACCGGCGCTGGCCCCCATGGCGAGCAAGTCGAGGATGGTCGGCAGTTCCATCAGGACTTGTTGGCGTCGGCGCGCGACGCGCCGCTCCAGGAGCCAGTCCGGCTGGATGAAGCCGGCAAACCCACCGGCCAGCCAGGTCCAGATAGGCCATGGCCCGAAGGGATGGAGGCCGATGAGATTGAGGGCCGGGAAGCAGGCAAAGAAAAGGAGGGCGACGGCCAGCTTCTGCCCGAAAAACTGGCTGGGCGTCATCCCCGGCCAGCCGACCGCCAGGCGCTGCTCGAGGTCGGCGGTCCGAACCCCGAGGCGCGCAATCAGCCGGCCAACCAGCCTGCCTGCGTCGTCCAGGACAGGGCGCAGCGTCCGCTCCAACGCCGGCGACACGAACATCGACGGCCCGGCCTGGTGACGTTCGGCTTCGATCTCCATTCGCCCTTGGGCTGACAGGCGCCAAAGCTCGAATGCCAGGTCCGGTCGGCGCTGAGCCCACGGCAGGCTCGTAACCACGAGCCAGAGCCCGACACCGAAGAGCCCGCCGAGTACCAGCCCCGCCGTCATTGCAGCACCCGCTCTTCGCCGGGCAGGCGCGTCGCCCGGAGCATCCCGGCGTAGCCGACCGCAACGCTCAGCAGGCAGAGGGCGAGGACCCCCTGCCCCGTCGCCGATGAAAACACATCGAGGTAACCGGGGTTGAGGCCGCGGACGATGAGGATGAGAGCCAGCGGCAACGCCGCGATGATCCGCGCCGAGAGGACGTTCTTGGCCTGGTGTGCACGCATCTCCTGCTCGACCTGGATCGTTTGCCGGACTGAGCGGCTCAGCGCCTCGAGGATGGTGCTGAGGCTGCGGCCGCCGACCCGGTGCGACATCAACAAAGCGGCAGCGACCACGTCGAAAACGGGATCGGCAATCCGCTCACGCGAGCGGCGAATGGCGTCGTCGAAGCCGCTCACCCGGAGGTCGCGGACAAGGTCGGTCAGTGGCGGACGGAGCACTTCAGGCCCGTTTCTCGCCAGCGATGCCAGTGCCTCCTCGACACTCATCCCGGCGCGCACGGCCGAACGCAGCGAGTCGACGGCCTCGGCGAGGGCCGCCTGTATCGCTGTCCCTTCGCGCTGATGGCGGTTGGTCAGATACCAGCCGGGCAGCGCCAGCCCCACGAAGAAGGTGGCGACGCTGACCATGAGCCAGCCAAGGGCGAGCTGCGTGGCGAAGGCGAGCAGCACACCGCCTGCAGTGCTAGCGAGGACGAAGTCGCGTGCACCGACCTGTCGCGCCCCATTCCGGTCGAGGAAGGCCCGGAAGAACGAGGGCTTGCGCTGCCCATCCCGCACCGGCGCCCAGCGCGTCGTCGCGGAGAGGAAGACGAGGAGCAGTCCCACGGAGAAGGTGAGTGACAGGATCAGGGGCATCGGCTACCTCCCGAGCGCTCCATCCTGCCTGTCGCCGTTCCAACCCCGTTCCAATTGCCCGGCCCATACGTTCCAAACCAGGCCGGTTTGTTCCAACTTGGTTCCAACTCAGGGGGTGGCACCTTGGTCAATCGCAAGTCCGTTCCCAACCTGCGGCTCATCGCTTGGACCTCCGGCGAGCGCCGTCGAGGTCCGCCTCTAATGGCGCCGAGATGCGGTCGAGCCGCTCCCAGGGGAACATCCCCCCTCGCAGGCGGTCTGCGAAACGCGGGCGAATGCCCGTCCAGCGCAGGACGCCGTCGCTGAGCCCGAACAGGTCGCTGCCCGCGACTGTCTCGCCCTCGAGGCCCGTCACTTCGTAGACGTTGGTGACGACCCGCCGCGCACCGGCCGGGTCCAGGCGGAGGTGGACGACGAGATCGATCGCTTCCGCGATCATCTCTGTGACCGCCTCGGCGGGCAGCGCCTCCTCGGCCATCATCGCGTACATCCGCAGCTTCGAGAGCGCCTGCCTGGGGCCGTTGGCGTGGATGGTGCACATCGAGCCGTCATGGCCACTGTTCATCGCGGAAAGCATGTCGAGGGCCTCTGCTCCCCGAACCTCGCCGACGATGATCCGCGTCGGCCGCATGCGCAGGGCGTTCTTCACCAGGCTGCGGATGGGGAAGGCGCCGACACCCTCGACGTTTGGCAGCCGCGCCTGCAGGGCCACGCAGTCCGGGAGCATCCCCTCGAGGTGGAGCTCGCCTGTCTCCTCAATCGTGACCACCCGCTCTTCCGTCCCGGCGATGGAAGCACCGAGAGCGTTGAGGCAGGTCGTCTTGCCACTGCCGGTCCCGCCCGAGATGAGCATGTTGAGTCCCGCCTGGACCGCCGCCTCGAGGAATGCCGCGGCCTCCTCGGTGAGCGTGCCGAGCGCGACGAGGTCTTCGAGGGTGCGCGCCCGCAGCAGGAACTTCCGCACCGTCACGTGCGTATAGCGCGTGGTCAGCGGCGGGATGATGGCGTTCAGGCGGGAACCGTCGGGCAGTCGCGCATCCACGAGCGGGTTGGTCTCGTCCAGCCGGCGCCCCAGCCGGCCGACAGCCCGGCGGACGACCCGCAGCAGCTCGGCGTCGTCATCGAAGACCACTTCGGTCAGACGCTTCTGGCCGTGCTCGATGACGAACGTCCGATGCGGGCCGTTGACGATGATCTCTTCGATCCCGGCGTCGTCGAGCAGCGGCTGGAGCGGGCCGAGCCCGAGGATCTCGTCGACCAGCCGGTTTGCGAGACCTTCCGGATCGGGAAGCGGGGACTCTCCAACCGCTGCGGCCCGGTGGTTAGCGTCATCGACGAGCCGGCGCACCGTCTCCCGGACCTGATCGTGCTCGTCGGCAAGGGCGTCGAGTTGGACGACGCGACGCAGCTCCTCCCGGACCTCATCGCGGAGCGCCCGCTCCAGCCGTGACACGGATGGGTTGGCCATCTCACCGCCTCCCCTCGGCCGGCTGCCGGCGCCAGCGGCGCCAGGTCGACGGTTCGTCAGTGGTGGGTTGCTCCTCGAGGTGACCCGTCCCGGTCATTCGCGAGGCCAGCTCGGCGATGGCGTCGGCTGCCTTCCCTCCGGCTGCCGTGATCGGCACCTGGTTCGCCCGCGCCCGGCGGGCAGCCCGCCGGTCCTCAGGGATCTCGGCCACGACGCGGATGCCAAGTGCCCGCTCCACCTCGTGAGCGCCGTACTGGTCGCTTCCGTTGCCTCGGTTGACGACCGCGGAGGCGGCCTCCGGTGGGACGCCGAGCGACTCGGTCACGAACCGCAGCGAGGCACGGGCGTTCCAGAGCCCGAGCAGGTCTGCGGTCGTCACCAGCAGGACGCGCTCGGCCGATCTGAGGAAGGCTGCCCCGACGGCCGATGTGACGCCGCTGAGCGTCTCGCCGACGTCAATGAGGATCAGGTCGAAGCGCTCCCGCAGCGCGAAGACGGTCCCGGTAATGCGTTCGGGCAACAGGCGCTCCAGTGCCTCGGGACGCTCGATACCGGTGAGGACGGAAAAGCCCTGTCCGGCCTGAAGCTCGTCGAGAACGCGCTGTGGTCGTTCGGATGGTCCAACGCTGAGTCCCGACAGACCGCGCCGCGGATCGAGGTCGAGGTACGGGCCAACCGCACCGCCTCGGAGGTCGCCGTCGATCAGCAGGACACTCCTGCCCGTGGAGCTCACGACGGCGGCGAGGCCGAGGGCAACGGTGGTAGTACCGGGCGCTCCCTTCCCGCTTACCAGAGCGATGACCTCACCGGTCCCCTGATACCTGTGGGCGTCGCCGGGCGGCGAAGGGTGGTCTGCGTTGGTCTGCTGAGCCACGGCGCCGCGCCGGATGGCCTCATGCAGCGCAGCCACGATGACTGGCCCGTCGCTTGCTGCCGGAAGCACGTACGAGAGTCCCTCGAAGGCTTCTGCCTCTGCGCCGCCCGCAAGGAGAACCGTCGGCACTCCCGCCTCGCGGATGGCTATGAGCGACGCACCTGTCAGCCGGTGCAGACCTGCCGCAGCAAGCACGACGTCGGCATTTCCGCCGACTGCCTGCTGAACAAGCGAGGAACCGTCGAGGCAGCGCCCGGCGATGGTGCACCCGCCCTCGCGCAACGCGGTCAGCACTTGCCGCTCACGTTCGGGGTTGCCGATGGCGAGGAGGACAAGTGGCGGCCGGTCGCTGGCGTCGCTCATGGCGTTGCCTCCGGGTTCGTGGTTATGGCTGCAAGCTGGTCTCCCCGGGGGCAAGGAGGACGACGGTGATGGTCGCGTTCGTTAGGGCGTGGGCGATGGCTTCAGCCTCCGAGCGCGGGACGGCGATGGTGATGTTGGCGACGGTGGCGCCGTCGTTGGGGTTGTCGGATGTGCTGGATCGGATCAGCCGGCGCTCGAACCCGATCGCGAACACGGTCGCGCGGTCGAGCAATGTCACGGTGGCGCTTTCTGGTCTGCCGGCGTTGCTGGTGGCCAGCAGGGCGATCTCGTCGGTCGGCCGCAGCCCGGGGTAGATGGTGTCGGCCACGACCGGGATGGTGACGGCGACCTCGTCGACACCGAGCACTGGTCCGGAAGCGAGGTCCGGGCGCACCACCATCTCGCCGGCGTGGATGGTCGTGCTGGTCGTGCGGCCGACCGTGGCCTCCAGATCCGCTTCTGTCAGCGCCAGCGATGCCAGGCCGCCGTCGAGCCGAGCCTCGCCGATGCGGAGGTCGTCGCGCTGGATAACGTGCCCGGGCGGGATGTCCCTGGCAGCGACGAGGATCGGTGTCGTGTCCGTGGCGCTCCGCCAGAGGAGCAGCCCGCCAGCGAGCGAGACGACCACCAGCAGGACGCCTGCGAGCATCCTGCGGTCCACGGGAAAGGGAAGCGCTACATTGGCCCGGCGGCGCACACCGGGCACCGCCGACACGGCTCGATCTCCTGCATAGCGCACCTCAATGGCGGGGAATGAGGGGGCGACTGGCCGCACGAGAATGCCATAACATCGGCGGCAGCGGTCGGCGCCTGCGAGCCTTTCGCAAGGCATCTGAACGTTCGCGCGAGAGATTTTACGCAACAGCCAACGACATCTTGCCGCCGGTTTGCATTGGTTAAGAACGCGAGCTGACTGGCACATAGCCCTGGGGCGTTCTCCGGCATGCTGATCCTGCGCCGATGTCGCGAGCGAGCACTGTCGGCTGCTGAGCGTCTTCCTCGCTGGCTCGCGGCAGCACCCTGTGCTCTGTCATCCACGGTGGGCGCTCGACGCGGAATGCAGAGCCTGGCGGGCGAGGTGGAGAACCATGCCGGTAACCGCGCAGTTTCAGCCATCGTCGCACCTCACGCGGTCGGGGTCGGGGCGCGGCTGCCGGGCGCTGGCGTGTAGAGCGTCCTGGCTTCCTACGCTCAGCGGAGTGACTCGGGCCGCGCCAAACGTCGCCGCCGCAGGCTTCGGCTATAGTTCGCGCGGGAGCGACGAGATGCTTCGAAGGTTCCTCAAGCGGGCTCAGCCCAGTCATTCGTCGCCGGGCGGCGAGCCGGCCGGACGTGGCAGCGCCGGTCGGAACCTCGACGAGTACCGATTTGCCGCGCTCGATCTCGAGACGACGGGCCTATTTCCTCAGGCACACGACAGGGTGGTGGAGGTGGGAATCGTCCTCTTCTCCCTCGATGGCGGCATCGAAGACGAGTACGAGACCCTCGTTAATCCTTCTCGTGACATAGGAGCCCAACACATTCATGGCCTCCGCATGGTCGACCTTACCCACGCGCCGTCGTTTGCCGACGTGAGTCCCGACGTAATCGCGGCGCTTCGGGACAGGGTCGTCGTTGCTCACAACTCACGCTTCGATGTGGGGTTCCTGGAAGCGGAGTTCCGGCGCGCCGCTATCGACACACCGGAGCTGCCGCACCTGTGCACGATGCGGCTGGCCACGAGCGGGGGCCTCGGCCGCCGGTTGCCCGACGTCTGCGCCAGGATGGGTGTCCAATACATCGGATCACACGCTGCGATCAGCGACGCCCGGGCAGTGTCCGAAGTCATGACGCGTTGGTACCGCGCGCAGTCTGCCCGGACCTCCCTGACTCTCCGATCGTGCGGATGCGGCTGCGAACCAGAGCCAGCTCTCTGGCCCATCCTTCCAGCGAGCGGGTGCGCGGTAGCACGAAGCGAGGCGAGCCGGCGCGCTGCCCTTGAGCGTGGCTACTTGTCGCGACTCGTTTCTGCGCTTCCGCCCGATCCAGGCAGCGTCTCACCGAACGAAGCGGAGTACCTCGATCTTCTGGAGCGGGCGCTCGAGGACCGCTACCTCTCCCCCGACGAAGCCAGGGAACTCGGCGTCCTGGCGGAGTCCGAGGGACTTTCGGCCGCGACCGTCCGACGGCTCCACGGGCAGCTCTTCGAGTCGCTCACGAGAGTCGCTTGGCATGATGGCGTGGTATCGACCATGGAGGCCGAAGATCTCCGCCTCGTTGGCCAGTTCCTTGGGTTGCCGGATTCATCAGTCGAGGCAGCGATCGAACGAGCGCCCGACCATCCCATGCTCGAGTCCGGAGAGCATAAGAGTGTGTCGCTATCAACCGGAACGACCGTCTGTTTCACCGGAACCCTCAGGGCCACGATCGACGGGTACGCCGTCACTCGGGAACAAGCGCATGAGTTCGCTCGCGGGGCAGGCCTCATTGTGCTCGACTCTGTCACCAAGAAGCTCGACGTCCTGGTCGTGGCCGATCCGCAGTCGGCATCGGGCAAGGCGAAGAAGGCGCGAAGCTACGGAACACGCATCATCGCCGAAGCGGTCTTCTGGCAGCTCATCGGAGTACCTGTGGATTGAACGCCGTTGCCGTCCGGGTCGAGCCCGCACAAAACCTCAACGCTCGCTCAGATACCACCCGCTCCGCTTCTCGCTGAAAAAGAACCTGATCCCGTTCCGCCCAAGAGTCTTCATCGCGGGCGCGAGCTCCGACCGAGGACCATACACCCAAAGCGCGCCACCCTTTGGGCGCTTGTCCTCGACCCGCAGCCCCTGTGCCCGGAAGTACTCCGCGGCCGCGGCCGCCGAACTCACACCGGCGAGGCCGCCATTATTGTCGAGCCTCGCGAGTTCACCCGCCTGCGATTCCTGGCGAGGCAAGGGCTGCGTTGCCTCGAATAGGCGTGCTGCGGGATCCGGCCGATCGGAAGGTTCCAAGATCAGGGCCGCCTGCTGTTGCACTTCGTCGGCGGCTCTCGACACGCCATCAAGAGGCATTGACTCGGATCCGGTAACGAAGGTGAGACGAGATTCGGATATCGGACCGCCGGCATCGTCAACGGCATTGGCCGGCGAAGCCTCCCATGCCTCTACCGTGCTTCGCGACGACTCGAACCACTCGAAGAGCAGCTCCCCAGCTCTCCGCTTGACGCGCTCGAGTAGCTCATCCGACTGACGTGTCCCGCTCGCTGATTCCTGATTTTCCTGGCCCAACGGTTTGATCCCGAGCTCATCGAGCCTAGCCACGAGGCGGCGGGAGGCGGCCTCAGGATCCCGGTAGAAGTCGCTGCCCCTGAGCCGATAGAACTGCCATCCCATCCGCTCCAACAGCGCCTGTCGATCAAGGTCGGAGCGGATTTGCTCTGCCGTCGAATGGAACGCGGCACCATCGCATTCGACCGCGACGCGGGATGACTCACCTTCAACGACGATGTCGATGCGGTAAGCCCCGACCGCATACTGCGGCTTCACGCGATAGCCTGCGTCCACGAGCCGGCGGATGACCTCTCCCTCAAACGGTGATTCGGCTTTGCTGATTGCCTCCGCTCTGAGTCGGCTGGCGGACGAAGGATCTGTCGCCCATTGGAGCAGACGCCAGCGAAGGTCCTCGGTCTTAAGGTCGCGTTGGTGGTCGACTGAGTGGACGACCCAGAGCTGGTCCTTCGCGCGGCTCGCGGCCACGTTGTAGCGCTTCTTGAAACGTTCTCCGGGGTCCCCGCGAAGCGCGAGCGGTGGCTTCTCGGGAGGCTGGTCGACCATCGAGAGGAAGACCACGTCGCGTTCGTCGCCCTGGAAGTGCGGAGGGGCACCGCAAAGGATCCGGCGCTCCTGGTATTGGTTCGGCGGAACAGCGTTGCGGAGAAGTTGCTCTATCCGGACTGACTGCTCCGCCCCCAAGAGCGAGATCACGCCGAAGGTCAGCCCGCGGTACTCGGGTTGTTCGAGGCATGCGACCAGGAGCGCCGCGACATGCCTGGCTTCCTCTTCATTGACGTTGCTTCGGCTGGCGGGGCCAGTCTGGACACGATAGGACACCACCGGCGGCCCTATTCTGGCGCTGGAGGAGTCGCGGAGAGGGACGATGTCTCCATAGGCGAGCGTGTTGCTGAACGAGATGATGTCCGGTAGGCAGCGAAAATGCTCGCGAAGACGAACGATGCCACGGAACGCGGTGGAGGCGAGTTGGTAGACCGATGCCTGGCCGTCGTAGAGCTCGCGGTTAGGAATCCCCGTGAGATAGGTGTCTATCATAGACGTCATGTCGTCAATGCGGTCCCCGACCGAATCCGGGGTCACCTGCTGATCGTCGCCAACGACAATGACACTCTTGCCCAGGTACCAGGCGATGAGTCCAAGCGCGTCGGCCTGGCTGGCTTCGTCGATGATCACAACATCGAACCGCTGGGTGCGCGGATCAAAGGCTTCAGCCACCCGTGCTAGCGGAGCGATCCAGACAGGAACGGCGAGGCGGGCGACGCTCATTTGCTGCCGGGCAGCCTCGCGAAGGCGGGGCGCCCGCCTTCCGGTGCCTTTGCCAATCTTCTTCACCAGCTCCACGTAGCCGTTCAACGCTTGCCGGGCGGCATGGTCCGTGTTCTTCGCCTGCATGCCCCAAGCACGGCGGTCGATGAGCTCCGTGGTCTCGTCTCGTAGCCGTCGCCGGAGTCCCTGTATCTCAGCGATCAGGTCCGATGCCGTGCGCCTCTTCCTCGAATCGAGCGCCTGCACGAGTTGCTTCCACTCCCACGCACGGATGGGATCCCCTGGCGTTTGGTTCTGATCGTGAGGAGACCGGCGAGCGCTGATCGCCTCAGCCCATTCGGGCGCGACCGCGGAGAGCTTGGACAGGAGCATCGCTCGCTGTTCGGCGATGGCTCGACGTTCGTGAAGCGACTTCAACCGCTCGTATGCCAGGCCGTAGGCGGCGGGAGCCCCAGACACAAGCGAATTCAAGAGTTGCCCGACGGGGCGGTTCGGCTCACCGTGTCCGGAGAACATCGAGAGCCACTCGATGAGAGCCTTATCGGTCTCGGCCATTGTGGACAGACACAGCCGAGCGCACTCGGCATCGACCGCTGGCTGGATGCCGGACTCCACTGCTTGCCCGGCCGTTGCCCACCAGTCAGCGCCACTGGCGTCCCTCGGAGGCAGGAATTCACCAAGGTCGAAACCGAGGTCTTGCGCTCGATCGGAGGCGGAGCGAATGCGCGTCGGGCGAGTCTCTACCGCATCCTGCAACTGCTCCGCGAGAAGAGTCATCTCCAATTCGGCGTCCGCCGCGCCGTCGGGGAGCGATTTCCCGGCCGGGGCCATCAAGGCCTCCCACCGAGGCTGCAGCGCCAGCAGCTTCGCCTCGGGAAGCAGTACGTCCCTGAGCGCCTCGAAGTGCTCCAGCGTGGCCGGACGCTCGCCGAGTACCTTGACCTGCTCACCAAGGCGCTTCCACTCCCTCGGCATGAAGACGCCTGCACGGGCCAGGGATTTGCCCGCCCTCAACCGCGCGAGTATTTGTTCAACAGTGCCGAGGGCCGTCACGCTGGGCGACGCGGTAGCGAACACGACTGCATAGGTCTGCTGCGCCAGCCGTCTGCCTCGCAAAGCGGCGACCCAGTCTTGAAGCACTACGAGCAGGAGTCGCCAGGGCTTCGCCTCGTCATCGCCGCGCGTTGCGGCGTCGAGGGCCGTCCTATACCACAGCGGGGCGGTACCGAGGCCAGCGTACGCCTCGCTGATCTGAGCCGCGAAGGACTGAAGCGTCTCCTCGTCGCGAGACCTTTCCCACCATAGCCGCCGCTCGAATCCAGCAAGCTCACTCAGCCTCTCTCTTTCGGCATGGGTGCGCTCGAACTCGGCTGGGGCGGGTAACCCGCTGGGATCAGGCAATGACCCGGAGATATCTCTGAGGTCGTCGGAGGACAGCTGCTCGTTCGACGCGTAGAGCATCCGCACCTCCGACGACGACAGGGGGAGTGGTACGTCTGAGGAGATCCGGCCGGGGATCCAGGAGTTGGCATCACTCCCGGTCCGCACGTTCTCGGCAGCTTCGATCGGCGAATACTCCTTGCCCGCGATGACGATGGCGGAGTATTCAGCCTGCACCGAATCGAGAAGTCGGGTGCGCGCGCCGAGGATGTCGGCGAGCGTCTGCTGCCTCCTCGCGCTGATCCGCTCCGCCTCACGAGCGAGCTGATCCTCCGAGTTAGAAGAGAGGCGTCTCCCGATCTCGGTCACCGCATCCTTCAGCTGCTGATTCCCGGCAGCATCCCCTTCGAGCACGCTGACGCAAAGAGGCTGGAGCTCGGCGACGACCTTCTCCCGCAGTACCCGGAGCGCTTTGGTCGTATGGCTCGTGACCAGGACCGTCTTGCCATTCGCAAGAAGATGCCCGATGAGATTCGCAATCGTGTGAGTTTTGCCCGTGCCAGGGGGGCCCTGCACAAGCACTGCTCCGTAGCGCGACAGCCTGCGAGCGATTTCGAGCTGTTCTCGGTTGGCCTCTTTCGTAAGAAGCACATCCTCGGCTTCGTCGCCCTGCTCGAACGGGTCAACAATGTCGACATCAGCGCCGAGCGATGGATGGACTCCAACGAGTGCCGAGAGCGACTCTGGGATGTCTCCGCCGGCCGCGAGATCCTCCTTGATCGCCTGGATCGCCGCTTCGAACCCGAGTGCTCGGGTTCTCAAGAAGAGGACTGGTGTCCGGACAATCTGCGGGAAGGCACGACTCGGCGGCGGAGCGGCAAAGCCGAGAAATAGCCCTCCTGGATGCAGTTCACTGGCCGCTCGGTTCAGAAAGTCATCAGTAGCCGCCGCACCGAGGGGATGCGGTCGGTCGCGCTCAGATGTCTCGAGCAACCTGCCAACGACCGTGGGATCGGCGCTCAGGGCTCGTAGCAGCCCGGCGTAGAGTTCAGGCGGGCGGTCGGCTTCGACGATGGTGAACGCCGGAAGCACGGGGTCGAACTCGAGCTGAAGTCGCTGAATGATGAGCGGATGCATCGCCGGCACGCCACCGGACTCCCAGCTTAGGATGCCATCGCCCACGGCGAGCTCGTACCGCTCTCCCTCACGCTCGAGCGTCGCGTGAACGTCCCAAAGCCACTGGAAGAGCCGCAGCGCGACGAAGTCTTCCTTCACCCGAGCGGCCCAGAGGTCCCTGGAGTGCTTCCAGTCGACTAACCGGGCCGCGTCTTCCGGGTCCAGAACGACATGGCCGAGTTCAGGGTCATCCCGGTTGTCAGACCAGGACGCTTCCCGTGTCGCGTCATCCCAGCCCGGGGCGAGCCAGGCTCCAAGGCCATCAGGCGGGCGAGGGGCCTCGGGTATCTGGGGTCGAGTCACCCTGAGGACAAGGTCATCGTCGTCGCCCGAGGGCCCTCCATCTTCACTGGCGTCTTCAAACTCGGCGCGAGCCACGTGCGGAGAAGCAGGTAGGTCGCTCCACCACCACACTTTCTCGTGGCGGGTCACGTCACGAACGACCGGATTGCGCTTCTGGTTGAACGCCTCCAGGAAGTCGAACAGCCGTCTTACGAACTGCCGTGCGTCATCCACCGGAAGGTCCCGACCATGGGCAAGCGACCGGACGGCGGCGGAGTCCTTGCTGGATGCTGAGGAAGGGTGAGACGGTCATGTCAGCTCGCTCGTTGCGGTAACGCGCTCGGATCTTGAGCGGAGACGATTCTCGTATGCAAGAGCGTCAGGACGTGTCGCCATGAGTCGCGACGATACGCCATGGGACGGGCTTCAAGGGCTGAGCCGGCCACCGGCTCTGGCGACAGGCCCGGAAATCCGGGTCAGCTATCATGACGCATCTCTGCAAGGCCGGCTGGGAGGAACGCGTTGAGCTGGCTTAGGCGGCTATTGGGTTCGTCAACCGAGACCACCTCTCGCGGTGCCGATGTAAATCAGGCTGGGCGCGGCAGGTATGAGCGGCCGTTCGACTACGTCTCCGAAGGATCGCAGGCCTGGGAGGCGAAAGACTTCGACCGTGCTGAACGGCTGCTGCGCGAGGGCGTGGAGGCGTACCGCCGGAGCGAGCCCGGAGACGTTCATTTCGCGCTGGGCCGCCTGGGCGCGTTCCTGCTTCAGCGAGAGCGATCGGATGAAGCCGCCGAAGTCCTTGAAGAAGCGATCCGCATCGGCACCGACATTCCGGCGATCTGGTTTGACTACATGGAGGTCATGGCGCGGCGCGGCGATGTCGACGGCCTGTTCGCGGCTGCATCACGTCTAGCAACCGCGACCGGCCTCGGAGGCGTGTCCGCCGATGCTCCGTGGGAGTCGCTCCTCGGCCATGCGCGACGCGCGAGCCGGGCAGGCGACTCAGCCTTCGCCGTAGCGGTCGCGAGTCGGGTCGTGGAGCTGACCAGAGAACGCAGAGCTGCGGAGGCGCACTGGGCCGCGATCGGCGACCTCGGCGAGATCCGCGAACGCGCCGGTGAGTTGGACGACGCTCTGACGTTGTGGCAGGCGGCGTTCGATGACGGCAGCACTGATCCGACGACCGCCAACCGTCTCTCGATGCACATGGAGCGGCGCAAGGAGTACGCACGCGCTGCGTTTGTGATCGAAGAGGCGCTGCGACGAAAGATGCCTGCCAATGTTGAGGAGCAACTGCGCAAACGGCTCGAACGGTGCCGGGCGAGAACGGACGGGCGCAAGCGCGCGGATGTCGCCGCATTCTCCGTTCGCGAGGGCGAGGGTGCCTTCGAGCTTCTCTTCCAGGCCCCTGTGAGCCCTCCGATTCGCGAAGTGGCCGTCGTGGGTGACACGGCCCGCGCCTATGGCGTGAGCAAAGGCGAAGGAAGCTTGATTGACTTCGCGATGGCGGACGGGGTTGAGTTCGGTCGCCACACCAACCTCCCTCCTTTCACCGGAGTCCAGTTCGCGCCGTCCGGCTGGGGCATCGGAGTGGCGCGAACCGCCAGAATTGGCGAGGGCCCGACACAGTTGTGGTTCATCTCGCCAGGGGCCGAGCTCGTCAGCACTGCTCAGGTCCCCGACGCGACATCACAGATAGCCGTTGGCGGAGATACCTGGTACGTCGGCTGCCGGGATGGTGGCCTCTACGCTTTCGGGTTCGATGGTAAGGCGCTGTGGCGCTGGGATACGCCCGGCACAAGCAGCAGTGACCACGTGTACTCTCGGCCCTGTCCCTACTACGTGACCTGGAATGGCAAGCAGGTCGTCGCCTCGAGTATGGGGAACGTCTATGGCATCACGACTACGGGAAGGACCGCCTGGCGCTTCGAACTCCCCGCCGAGCCGAAGGCCTACACGTTCTCAGCCCCAGTCGGCGACGGTCTCTCGTCTCGAGAGGCGCGCGCAACGCTTGGGGTCAAGCGCGGTGCGACCGCTGAGGAGGTTAAACGGGCATACCGAGGTCAGGCGATGGCCAGCCATCCGGACCGGAATCCCGGTGATGCCGAGGCAGCCGGTCGCTTCAAAAAGGTGCACGCCGCATACGAGGCGCTCATGCGCAACGGATTGGACGAGGACGACGAGCCCCGCCTTACCATCACCATGACGCTTACCGGCTTCGGGCCTACCGTTTCCGATCTGGCCCCGGCGACAGAATCTGTCTTCGTTGGATCGAGCGACGGGAAGGTTCTCCAGTTGGATTCTTCGGGACATGTTCGCGGTGTCCACGCGCTCGGCGAGGGGTGGACGAAGCCCGTGGTCGGCCGCGACGGCGCGTTGGCTGCCGCGTGGTGCGATGGCATCCTGTTCTACCTGCAGGATGACGAACTGCGGAGTCTAGCCGACTTCGACGAGCCGCCCCGCGGGATGGGGGTCATTGGCGACGACCTGTTCCTCTGGCATCGAAACCGGCTCGAGGTGGTCGACATGAGTGGGCACGCAGTCTGGCGCGCCGAATTCTCGAAGAACATCACGAACGTGGTGGCCGACAACGACCGGCTCCTGTGCGCAGCAGGGGTGCTCGCCGCATTCAGGCGGGCGCGGTCGCCAAGGTTCGATCAACGGTTGTGAGACCTACCGGCAGCTTCGCGCGCAGCGGCAAACACGAGTCGTTGGAGTGCTCACTACTCGATCCTGTTCCCTAGTATCCTGCGGCGGCCCTGCGCAGCGCGCGATCAAGGAGGGCCGGATCGCCGAGACGGTGGCGCAGCTCGCTTTCCAGCCCCGCGACAGGGTAGAGATTCTGCGGCGCGCGTGGATCGCGGAACGGTTCTGAGGCATATCGGGGCAACGTAGCGGCAGACAGGTCCGCAAGCGCGATCGCCTCGGCCGGCACAAGAATACTTGGCGCCTCGCACCGCGCGATGCCCGCCCACGCATGTCCGGCGGCACCCGGCAGACGGAGATACCACGAATATCTGCTCCAGGTTGATTCGACGAGGAACACCGGGGATCGCTCGCCCGGCTGGAGTGCCGCGACCACCGCGCTTGTCCCGGGCGGCAGGTACTCTACGCGATGGCTCTTGATGTAGCCGATCGCGCCGGGCACGTCCTCGCGGCCAGAGAGAGGTCCATCGAGCACGATCAGATCGGCCAAACCCGCCTGGTGTGCGACCTCCGCCTCTAGTTGCCCCATTGCCACCTGTAGTCGACCGCTCAGGTCCTCCATGCGATCCGAGACACAGGCGTGCAGCGCGTAAGTGCCGGCCTCTGTTACCACGTCGCCGAGTTCCGCGGGAGCGAAGGCTCCCCGCCCGGAAGCAACGCCCGTGACGACAGCGGCGCCGTCACAGCGCACGACACCGGCAGCGAATGAAGCACAAATGCCCATCCGCAGGCCTTCGCTCGTTGTCACCCAGATGCGCGCGTCGATGCGCCGGACCCCGTCGACCAGCAGGACCGTGGCAGCAGCGGCACCCTTGCTCGGTCGTGGTGCCCACTCGTTCGCACTCAGCTCGACCGCCAGGTCGATGCGGGGTTCACGGCCGTCGACCGGTCCCGCAGCTTCGAACGGCGTCCCATAGTCGACGCCCCACGATTCGACTAGAAAGCGTGCCATCAGGCATCTACCCGTTCGACGCGCGATGTGCGACCGTCCTTCGTCACCCGGAACTGTACCGGGATCTGCTCCGCGAGCTCGCGCACGTGGGTGATGATGCCGACCGTGCGGCCGCTCGCGTGGAGGTCGTGGACCGCGGACCGCACGATGTCAAGGGTCTCCGGGTCGAGCGTTCCGAACCCCTCGTCGAGAAAGAGCGATTCGAGGTGGGAGGCGCCCTGCGGCGATACCTGCGCGACCTGCTCCGCGAGGGCCAGCGAGAGCGAGAGTGACGCAAGAAAGGTCTCGCCGCCGGAGAGCGTCTTCACGGGCCGAGTCGCGTCGGCGTTGGCATGATCGATGACGACGAAGTCGCCCGAGTCCGTAGCGTCCAGTGAGTAGGACCCGCTCGACAGCTCCCGGAGCTGTTTTGATGCGATGGCGCAGAGTTGGCGCGTTGCCTCGGCGAGGTACCAGCCCTCGAACGCCGTGTCGCGGCGTTGAAAGTGTCCTGTGAGCATATCCGCGATCGCCAAACGTCCGCCTTCCTCGGTACGCAGTCTCTGAACTTCGTTCCGGCGTGCGACCTTCGCCTCGATCCCCGCCAACTCCTGCTGGAGCTGACCGCGTCGAACAAGCGCGGCGTTCTTCGGAGCGCCGTCCACGACCACGATGCCGGCCTCCTCGCAAGCGGCCACCTGCGCGGCGACCAGCGTCGAGCGTTCTGTCGCGAGCGCAGCGGCCCCGTCGCGGGCGGCGGCGGCCTCCTCGGCCAGCAGCGTCGCGCGATCTCGCGCCCATGCGACGAGGAGGTTCCAGCTCGCTGCGAGGTCGCCAGATGCGGCGGGCGCGCCCTCGGACGCGAAGCGGTCCCGGACCGCCTGGAACGCCGTCCACGCCGTCTCGCGCTCGGCCGCAAGCCCGGCGAGCGCCTCGTCAGCGCGCTTCACCTTCTCGACGCAGACCGACTCGGCGGAGCGTGCGGCAGTGAGCGCGGCGCCGGCCACAGCCACCCGTTCCAACATCGACTCCGCGTCCGGGAGCGACATCGAGTCCGCCAGGCGGGCCGTGACCTGGTCGTGCTGCTTCGCAGTCTCACCCCGGCCGGCGCGCAGTTCGGCGAGGCGCTCCCGCGCAGCGGAGCGTGCCGCCAGCGCCCGTTCACGAGGCTCACGGGGTGCGTCGGCGTCGAAGATACCGAGCGCCCGGCAGACCGCGGACTGCGCCGCCAGCATGTCCCCACGTTCGCCTGCTCGCGCTTCGGCCTGCTCGCGTAGGGCCGCGGCATCCGCGCCGCAGGCAGCGGCTTCCGCTTGCGCCCAGCTGACGAACGCGTTCCAGCTCGCAGCGAGATCGTTCGCGACGATGGCCGGTGCACCCATGGCGGCGAACGAATCGCGGGTGGCGTGGAAAGCCTGCCACGCGGCGTCACGTGCCTCGGTCAGCCCCTCTCGCGCACGTTCCGCTCGCCGCAGCGTCTCGGCGGCCCGGGACTCCTCGCTGCGCGCGGCCGTCAACGCGGCGGCGACCGTGCCCATCCGTTCGAGCTCGGCCTGTGCATCAGCCTCGGAAGACGCCCCGGCAAGCCGGATGAGCAGTTCGGCGCGCTGGTTGTCGATACCTGTAACAGTTGCGTGGAGCGTGGCGATCGCCTCGCCGGTGCTCTTCACCGCCTCATCGGCGTCGCTGAGCCGGCCGGCCGCCGCGTCGCGCTCCGCAGTTGCCTCGTCCATGCCCTGGGGGGCCGGCATGCCGGGCGCCCTGGCAAGCACCTCACCGCAAACGGGGCAGGGATCACCGGCTACCAGCCCGTGCGCCGCGTGGTAGGCGGCGTTGCTGCGCAGGAGGGCGTCGACGCGGGCCTGTGCCTGGTCGCGCAGCCGCAGCGCCTCGGCACGCTGGGCCTCCGCTTCGGTGAGCCGCGCCCGTGCCTGCTCCAGGTCGGCGCTTGCCGCCTGCAGCTTCCGCTGGAGGGCGCGAACCGCCCGGTGGTCTTCGATCGTCCGTTCGAGACGCGAGCGATCGGGGAGGGCATCGACGGCGGCCTGAGCGTCGGCCAGTCGACCCCGGGCACTCGCGAGCACCGCGTTCGCAGACGCGCACTCCGTCTCGGCGGCGGCGAGACGACTCGCGAGAACGAGGGCATCCTGCGGTGCGCTCACCGCGCCCAGCGCCTCCGCGGATCGAGTGAGCGTCGCCGCGCGATCGGAGAGATCACGCTCGTCCCGTGCCAGTTCGTCGAGCCGTGGCTGTTGGCTTGCGAACCGGTCGCAAAGCGCCTCGACGGCCGCGCGATGGCCATCCACCCGATCGATCTCCGTATCTGCGCTGGACATCGCGACTCTCAGCCGATCACGCTCGGAGTAGTCGTCGACCACCCGCTCCAGGTGCGACCTCTGTGGAAGCGCATCCAGGTTCGCCTGCGCTTCCCGGACCGCAGACTGCTCGCGCTCGAGCCTCTCCCGGGCATCAGTGCTCGCCTGCTCGGCGCGGCCGAGATTCTCCGAGAGCTGCGCGACGCCATCAGGTACGTGGATCCGGGCGAGCGCGTGGCTCTCGCCATCGAGCCGGGCGGCCCGCTCCGTTCCCTCGCGTACATCGCGCGCAAGGGAATCGAGCCGCGACTGCTCTCCTTCAAGCCGTTTGCACAGCGCCTCGACCCTGGCGAGCCGATCGCGACAGTCGCCCAGGTTCGCTTCGGTTGCGTCGGCGAGGTCGCCGTTCAGCTGCCGGTCGCAGAGTTCGACCTCGGCCCTGGCCCTCGCCGTCCGCGCGGCCGCCACGTCGTGCACGCGACGGTATAGCCCGACATCGAGCAGGCGCACAAGGAGGTCTCGTCGCTCTGATCCCGACGCGTGGAGGAGGTCCGCGAAATCGCCCTGCGGGAGCACTACGCACTTGGTGAACTCGGTGAACTTCAGTCCAAGCACGCGTTCGACGGCGGCCCTCGCCTCGCTGACACCGCTCGCAAGGGTTTGGTCGCCCTCTTCGAAGCTAACCTGCGCGGGCGCCACCACACCGTTGGCCCGCCGCCGCAACGTCCGCGTGATCGTGTACCCGGTCTCGCCGACGCTGAAGTCGAGCTTGACGCGAGCGATCATCGCCCCCTGCGTTATCGCCGGCGAAGCGCCCTGCTGGCTGTCGTAACGGGGGACCAGGCCATAGAGCGCAAAGGTGATAGCGTCGATTACGCTCGACTTCCCCGAGCCCGTCGGCCCCATGAGCACGAACAGGTCGGCGCCGACGAAGTCGATTGCCGTACGCTCGCGGAACGAAGCGAAGCCTTCAAGCTCAAGCTTCAGCGGTCTCACCGGACACCTCCGCCACGATGTCGTCGAAGAGCGCGAGCAGGGGCTCCGGCTCACTGTTGCCGATGTGGTCGAGGTAGTTGGCGTAGAGTTCCCGGGGGCTGCGGGCGCCGCGGATCTCGGCGTGAACCTGCGCGTCCCGCTCACGAGGGAGCACTTCGACACGGACCGCGTTCGGGATGGCTTCGTAGACCGATTCGGCCAGGCCTGCTCTCGGAATCTCGTCGAGCCGGACGCGCACATAGGCTCGCGGGTCGATCGAGCCGGCTCCCCGCTGGATCTCAGCAAGCGTGCCCGCCACCGTCACCAAGGGGCGTCCCTCGCGGAGTTGCACGGACCGAATCTCGGCGACCGGCAGACTAGGCTTCGCCTCGAACACCAGCACACCCTGCCCGCCCTCGGCCTCGCCGAAGTCGAGCTGAAGCGGCGAGCCGCTGTACCAGGCCGGGACACCGTGCGGCAAACGCTGCCGGCGGTGGATGTGCCCGAGCGCGCAGTAGTGGGCCGTGTCGGGGAGGAACTGCGGCGGCACCCAGTAGTCGAAGATGGTCTCGGCGGAGCGTTCGCCGCCGCCTATGGCCGCCCCGGTTACGGTGAGGTGCCCGGTCAGCAGGTTCACGGTGTCGTTCCCGAAGCCGCTACAGAGGCGCTCGATGATGCGCTTCACCTGCTGCTGGTAACGCCCCTGCTGCTCCGCCTCCTCCAACTCCATTAACTGCTCGGCGCGCACGATGCCCCGTTGCGATACCCACGGCAGGAGCGCGACGCGCGCGATCTCGCCGCTGCCTGTCGCGATGTCGATGCAGCCACCGACCTCGGGCCGGGCGAGTTCGCCCAGGGCATGGACACGCGCCAGCGCGAGGAACGGCTTCACGGCCGTGAAGCGGCGGCCGTTGTCGTGGTTGCCGCTGACCACGACAACCTGTGCCCCTGCGCGGGTGAGGTCGAGCAACGCCTCGTAGACCACCTCTTCGGCGGCGGACGACGGCGCGGTCGTGTCGAACACGTCGCCCGCGACCAAGACAAGATCGATGCCTTCCTGACGGACAATGCCGGCGATCTCAGCGAGGACGGCACGATGCTCGTCCTCCCGGCTCCGGCCGCGGATGGTGCGACCCACGTGCCAGTCCGAGGTGTGGAGGATCCGCATCAGCGCTCCCTCACCAGGCCGTCGAAGGGATCGTCTCCTACGGGCGGCCCCGCAACCTCGGACGCACGCGTCGCCCAAGCGGGGAACGGGAACTCCAGGAGCACCGGCACGGGCAACTCCGGCTGGCTCACGATCATGGTCCCGGGCTTCAGGATGGTCGCCCGCTGGCGCATGGACGGAGGCAGGAAGCCGTACTCCTCGCGGCCGGCCTCCGCGCTGTCGAGCCGCCCGACGACGCGAATGGCCGAGTTGGCGACGATTCGGCGTTCAACCTCGCTCGCTGTCTGCTGCGCGCCGACGAGGATGATACCCAACGATCGACCACGCTCGGCGATCTCTAGTAGCACCTCCTTAATCGGACTCGAACCATCACGCGGCGCGTACTTGTTCAGTTCATCGAGCACGACGAAGTGCAGGGTGCGCCCGCCCGCGGCTTCCTTGTCATCGAAGGTCTTGCGGAGCAGCGCCCCGACCACGAAGCGTTGGGCACGCTCGTTCAGGTTGTTGATGTCGACGACAGTGACCTGGGTATCGAGCGATACGCGATGCCTAGCTCCGCCGGGCACGTCTCCACGGATGAGATGCCCGACGTGCCGGACCGAACCGTAGAGCCGTCGCAGGAAGGCGTTTACGGTCCCCTGCGTGATCGCGTGCCCCCGCCATTCGCCGTCCGGGTCCGCAAGCTCATCACTGATGGCTTCGACAAGCTGGGCGAACGTGCGCACTTCACGCCCGGCGAGGCGCACCCCGCCCTCACCTGCGTCGATCGCATCGCGCAGGTGAGCCATCACGTTGTGCATGACGATGGTGTATTGCTGGCGATCGTCCTCCGCGTCGGCGAACAGGAATGGCAGGAGGTCCTCGTGGCAGAACTCCTTCAGTGTCCAGAAGAAGGCGGTGACGCTGTCCTGGCGCGAGTGCACGTCCGGGGCGGCGCTGGGCACGCCACGACGCGGTGGCGCCCAGAACGCAACACTCCCGAAGGGTCCGGCCGGCAGATTGAGGTTCCCGTACCGTCCGAGCTGTTCCGGCGGACACGTGGCGTTCGGCCGGTCAAGATGGAGCAGATCCTCGCCTTTC
Source organism: uncultured Anaerolineaceae bacterium (assembly GCA_964507025.1). Lineage (GTDB taxonomy): Bacteria > Chloroflexota > Dehalococcoidia > Tepidiformales > Tepidiformaceae > Amarobacter. The sequence goes on along the minus strand of CAZDOK010000003.1, from coordinate 32,065 downwards.
ACGTTGAAGACAAGCGCGCGCGTGCTCATGCGACGATCCTTCAGGATGTCTGAATGGAAGAGGCTGTAGAGCAGGAAAAGCGCATAGGAGGTCTTCGTGGCGACGCCAGAGACGCCGCTGATGTTCACGTGCGCGCCGCGCGTCCCGTCGATGAACTCGAGGTTCGCGAAGACCGTCTCGTCGTCCCGGGAGAGCCCGATCGGCACCTCGGTCTGTCGCTCCTTCATGGCGTCGAAGTACAGGGCTGTGTCGCGCTCAGCACCGCGTGCGCGCCTGACGATCGCCCCGGGCAACGGCGGGATGAACGTCTCGGGTTCGAAGCGGGTCGCGAGCACCTTCGCGGCCTCGGAGATCGAGGCGGGCAGCAGGCCTTCGCCGACCAGAAAGACATCGCTGTCGAACCTGGCGCCATCGTGGCGGGCGCGTACCTGCGTCACCATCCCGTAGATGCGCACCATCTCGCCGCCCGGGATCTGCCGCTCCAGGGCAACGACATCGTCGAGTTGCAGATACGCGCCCTTCTCAATGGCGACCCAGAACTCGAGAGGTGTGGCGTCGTCGGTCCCGATCACCCGACCGACATCGTGCACATGGGCATGGTCCGCCACCGAGTAGCCCTCCGTATGTTTGGCGCATTATGCCTGTCGATAGCGACAGGTGTTGTCGGTCACGCCTCGCCGAGATCGACAACACCTCGCTCAACTGGTCCGGAACAACCCCGAGGCCAACGCGACCTGGAGCGGTTGCGAAGATCATCCAGGACGCCGTCGATCCGAGGTTCCGGCAACGTGAGCACCAGCTGGCGTGGAAGTTCTTTGGAGTCTGTCCGCGCGAGCCGAAGGCTGACGGATGCGCCACGCGGCTCTGCTACTTTGACGTGGCACATGGCGACTTCGTCTACACACAGGTTTCTGTCGAAAACCGCAAGACCGCTGTCGCCGACAAGGACACTCACGCGATGATCCGGGCGTACAAAGACCCTGTTCGGGGCTAAAGCAGCGCCCTGGCCACCACCGGCTCGGCCAGCCCCACCTGGCAGACCCGACATCAGATGTCGCATGGGTGCGTACGCTGCGGTGAGGGAGGGTAGCGACTGCCATGGCTCGGAGCCGCTGATCGGCGTGCCGCTTTGGCGGCGGTTCGTGAGTTTGGCTGTTCGAGTTCTTCGATTGGGATCCTTGTCGCGCCGGCACGCCTGGGCCACACGAGCATATGGAAACCAATGGGCCATATGCCGCGGCGTTACACTTGGCTGAGTCTGACCTCAACCTGTAACTGCCATGAAGCCCTTGGAGCTTGATCCACGGATGTGCTATGCCGACTGACACGTCAGCGGCTACCGCCGGGCAGGCGCGGCAGAGGGTGGCAGTTCATTCGCCGCTGATCCGGGCGAGTCCGGCGCAAGTCGCGTCCAGATTCGGTGGCACGCCGGCAAGGAGAGCATCGGGAGTTCGAGATGGTAGCGGCGATGGGGCACGGGGTATCCACGGTTAGGCGGTGGGACACACATGGGCGAGTCCTGCCAAGGACCAGCCGATGGTGACGCGTACATCGTCGATCTGGGAGGAGGGCGACGCGGCGCGGCCGCGTCCGGTCGAGCCGGTCTCGATCGAGGTTCAACTCGAGACGCCCCAGAGCGAGGAGCATCGCTGGCGGAGCCAGGCGGTGACCGCCCCGATAGAGAGCATGGTCCGCGCGGGTTCGCAGGCGGGCGACCCGGCCGAGCGTTACGCCGAGCGCTATGACCTTCGCCGCCTTGCGCATCGAGCAATCGACGTGGTGGTCGCCTCGATGGGCTTCGCGCGTGAGATTACTGATACCGAGCTCATCGCTGGCTTAGCTGCCGCTGCGTCTCGGATGGCGCCTGAAGCGGGGCAGGACGAGTGGGCCGCAGTCGCCGAATTCGTGTACGGACACCTGATGAACGCGCCAGGTGACTTCGCGAAGTTCCAATTCGTCGGGATCGGCAACGACGGTCGCCGGCGACCGTTTCAATTCCAGATGCTCGTGCCACGCGAAGCCGAGTCCGGAATCGCACTCAACGCCTCGCCGGAGGCGATCAACGTCTTCCTCAAGGCCTTCGACCTCGATGTTTCGGACGCCGAGGTTGCCGTCTCGGTGATGTTGGAGCGGCAGATCAACGACGGACGCTTTGAGGCGGCGGCCCGCACGGCAGACGCGGCGGGCCGTATCTCCCTCGCAGCGGCCGCACGGATCGGCGAGCTGTTGGAGGACACCAAACGCGACCTCGGTTCGGTCGATTGGCGAGGCTCCATGCGGGAGGACCTGGAGCGGGCACGCAGACACGTGGCCTCCCGCATCACGGAGGACGACCGGTTGCTCCACCATGTCCAGAACGGCACGGAGAACGATGACCGCGGCATCGCCGAGGCATCCGGTCAGATCGCCGAGCTGCTGCTCGGGTGCAAGCGGCTCCATCTCGGGCTCGAGGACCGCCTTGTCCGGGCACATCGGACGTTCCTCGACGCGCAGACCGACCAGAGACTTGCGTACCGGCGGCGGTTAAGACTGCTCTCACTCAAAGACCAGCTCTTCGAACCGACGCTCGCTCTGCCGGTAGCCGACGCCAGCGGCGTCACCGATGTCTTCGCAACCGTGGCGCTCGGCCCGGTGGCGCCGAGGCTCCCTCTGCTGGGCACCTTCATCGATGCCCTGTTGGCGCCCCCACGCGTACCAGAGCCGGGGCCACGGGAGGGTGAGGAGCCGGACATTACGGATGAACTTGAGGCCCAATCCTTCGCATCCGACGCGCTCGCGAAGGCGCGAGCGATCTTCGCGACCGCTCGCGACCGCCCACGTCGGTTGTCAGCACTGCTCGCAGAAGCACGAGCAACTGCTGACGAAGAGGTCACGGAACTTATCTGGCTCAGTTCGCTGTGGGCGTTTGCCCCGGAGATGCCCGATGACGCGGAGATTGGGCCACCGTCAGATGTGGGCGAGTTGACATCCGGCCTCGTAGCGGACGACGACGGCAGCGCCCTCACCGACGACGGCTTCGCCGGAGCAGATCTTCTCGTCGGACGACCCGATGCGATTGTGGCCCTCGTTCGCCCGCCCGCGACCGCCGCGCCGGCCGAGGCTCAACCGATTGAGCTGGACGCTTACAGGAGTCGACGATGACAACAACAAGCGACGCGACCGACGCGGGCGCCCTGATCTCTCTTGGACTCGCTGGTCGAAACCCAACCGAGGGTTCGGAGTACGCACGGATCTACGACCGCTACCGCACCGATCCCGGCTTCAAAGAGCTCGTCGAGGCGGTTGCAGCAGGGCTCGGGCTCTGGGTTGTCGGTGCTCCCTCGACGGGGATTGTGCTCGCCGGGCAGGAGGGGTCGCCGTTCGCATTCAGGATGTCCGACCTCGGCCTCTCCAGCGAGGAACAGCAGCTCTTTGGCTTGGTGCTGCTGGGCCTGGCAGCGCTTGCCTATCCCACGGAGCAGCAGCTTGATGTCACGAGCGCACAGATCGTGTCGGCCGATCGCGTCGAGCGGTTCCTGCGAAGCTCGATCACACCGATCAAGAGTCTTGAGCCAGCAGACGGCTCTCCGGACGCCTGGGTCGTAAGCGCGGCTGCCGCCTACGACCGCCTTCCGGCGTTCATTCCGACAGCGCGTGAGAAACGAGCCAAGAAAGGCTGCACCCAGCGAATCGTCGAGACGGTGTTCGACTGGCTCGTGCGCCAACGAATGGCACGTGAGGGAGGTCGCGCCTATGGCCCGGGTCGCTACTTGCTCACGGACCGGTTCCGGATCATGGTGGCGGAGCTGGCCGGCGCCCAGGCGCTCGACGTGCTTCGCGCCCTCGCCCGCGACAAGCGCACGAGCGAAGCAGAGGCGCCGGCCTGATGTGGCAGATTCGGCGTGTCTACCTCGACTCGATCGGGACCCCTGCGGCCCGATTCATCGACGTCACTCTCGAATTGACAGACGCTCGCGGGCGACCGCTCGACTCGATTCTCTGGCTCCGAAACGGAGGGGGAAAGTCAACCATTCAGGCGTTGGTCGGGGCGCTTATGCGGCCCGCGCGCAACGATTTCCTTTCCGCCGCCGATCATCGTAACGATGCCGGTCGCCACCTCGAGGACTACGTACTCGGAGCGGACACGGCCCACCTCGCGATCGAGTGGGGCGAGGCCGATGGCAGGCGCCTTGTCACTGGCGCCGTCTACGAGTGGGCGGAGCGCGTGCAGCCGGCCGATCCAAATGCGTCGCACGACCGGCTGATCCAGCGTTGGTATTCATTCCTTCCCGATGGCGACCGAGCCGAGTTGGGACGACTGCCGTTCAAAGTCGCTGGTCGTCCCGCCCACCAGGAGGCGTTCTGCTCGGCTGTGCGGGCGCTTCCGCCCAGCGCGGAGCCCGTCGTGGCGCGAACCCAGGCGGAATGGGAACGCACGCTGACCTCCCGCGGCATTGATCCGGACCTGTGGCGGACGATTCTCCAGATGAATGAATCTGAGGGCGGCATCGAGCATCAGTTCCTCTTCGCGGACGCCGACGATTTCGTGCGTTATCTGCTGCGGCTGATTGTCGACCCGGAGATCCCGAATGCAGTCGCCCGAATCCTCGGGCAGGTCGTGGCGGAACTCGCCAGCCGGCCGGATGTCGAAACCGACCTGCGGTTTTGCACAGAAGCTATCGAGCAGCTGACTTCGCTCGACGGCGCCTGGCGCGACTCCGTCGAGACATCAGACCTCGTGCGAATTGCCACCGCGGATGCTCGTATGCTCCGCTCGTCGCTGCTCGCTGCCGCGGAGGCCGCCGAGTTCGAAACGCTGGAGGCGCAGGAGGCGATAAAGGTCGCGCAGACGGAGGCGGGACGGCACAGGGCAGCATCCGATGCCGCCCGCGACACCGCCAACGAATACGCCCGCATCGGTGCCGTCCTGCGCGAACGCGCAGCGGCCCAGAAGCTCAGCGAGATAAACGACCGTCTCGCCGAGGCCAAGCGGGACCGAGACGCCTGGTCAATCGCGCCGGCGATTGTCGATCTCGCAGATCTTGGACAGCGGCGCGAGACGCTAGCTGAAGCCCTTCGCGTGGCAGAGAAGGAGGCGGCACCTCTCGCCGCCCGCCGCTTGCGCGCAGCCGCCGCCTACGGGGCTGCCCTCGAGTCGCTTGCGGCGGTAGCGCGGACAGACATGGACGCCGCTGGCGCTGCCGCCGAGAGCGCGGCGAGACGGGGTGAGGTGGCACGATCCCAGCGCGAGGCAGCCCTACGGGCCCATGCGGCCCATGAGGCGGCGGCGCGCAGCGCGCGTGCCGCGGTTGAGCGATTCGAGAAGGCCCTGGCAGCGGTCCGGGCGGCAGATGTCATCGGCGCTGACGAAACCCCGACCGCTGCGGTTACGAGAATCGGCGAGGCCGAGACATACGACGCCCAGCGCGAGGTTGAGCTGCGTGCGGCGATCGAGGTCACAAAGACGGCGGTCGCACGCGGGCGGTCCGACCGCGACAGGCTCGCACCCATCGTGGAACGCGAGAGGATGGCCGCTGATGCTGCCGCGGAAGTGCTTCAGGACCTCCTGGCCCGCCGCGACGCGCTGACAGCCGAGCCACGAATGGCACTCTATCTGCCCTCGGACGATGCTGACCCGATCGGCATGAGCCATGCGGTCGAGGAGTCGCTCAGCGATGCGATTCGTCGCGCTGATAGCGAACTTATCGAACTCGCTCTCGATGGGGCAGACGACGCGCGGGCACTGGCCGCGATTGAGGAGACGAAGCTGCTTCCGCCCGCCCCGGACCTCGTTCGTGCGCACACGGTCTTGGCCGATGCCGGCATCAGTTCAGTTACCGGCTGGACCTACCTCGCCGAGGCAATGGTGGCGCCGGAGCCGCGTCTGGCCGCCTTCCTCGCCGCGCCCGAGCTCGCGGCCGGTCTGCTAGTTCAAGACCCGTCGGATCTCGGACGCGCGCGCGAATTGCTCGCCGATGCCGGGCTGCGCCCCACCTCACTGGTGGCGCTTGGGACCACAGCGGAACTCGAGGCCGCCGCCAACGGCGAAGTCCGGCGGTTCGCGGTGCCCCCGAACCGGGCATTGTTCGACCGCGCTGGTGCGGCGGAGGAGCGGGGTCGGCGCGAGGAGGCCAGTGAGCGTCGCGCAGAGCGGCGACGGGCCGTCGAGGGCGGGCGGGATGAGGATCGCGCTCTCCACGAGCGCCTGGCCGCACTGCTTAGCGCCTGCCCACCCGGTCGGCTGGTCGAGCTTCAGTTGGGGGTTGAGACCCTCCGTCAGACGGCCGACGCCAGGCAGACCGACCTGGTTGCCCTCGACGAGCAGATCCAAGCAGCGACAGGCCGGTTGGACTTCTTGGACGCGGAGCTTCGCACGACGACCGAGCGGCGGAGGACTCGGACCGCGGCTCTGGCGCAGGTGGAGGCGCTGCTCGCTCAAGAGGCGGCGGTCGCGGGCGACCGAGACCTGCTGGCCAGTCTGCCGGCGTTGTTGTCTGCCGCGCGAGACACGGAGCGGGCAGCCGATCTGGCGGAGCGGGCGGCGGCGGCCGACGCGACCAGCGCGAAACTCCGGGCAGCATCGCTCGCGAGTAGCCTCGACTCCTATCGGGAACGCCGAGCGAGACTCCCTGACGATCTGACTGTCGATCTGGAGCACCTGCCCGAGGGGTGGAGCCTCGATGTGCTGGCTGCTGCCTGGGATGACGCGGATGCGGCCTGGACAGGCGCCACGAGCGCCAGCTCCGCCGCCCAGGAGTTGGCCATGGTCGAACGGCGGGAACAACCGATCCGCGCTCGTCTCGCCGCGGCCGAGCCCGTTGTCGTCGAGCGTGCCCGGCAACTTCTCGCGACCCGGGATGGCCAAAGCGCGATTACACGGGAACGGGCGGCCAAGGCGATCGACCAGATCATCGATGGCCTCAGCCAATCCTTGGGCGAGGCGGAGAGCCAAAGGCGCCAGGCGCAGACCGAGGTCGAGCGATGGGAGGCCAGCCCAGATCGCCAGCGTCACCGGGCGGTCGAGGAGCCAACGGGCATCGCGGAAGCCCAGGAGCAGGAGCGGGCCTGGCGGGCGATCCAGGAGACCGAGGCCGGGGCCCGGACGGCCGCCGAAGAACGGGCCCGCGCTGAAGAGAGACACGAGATGGAAGCGAAGGTCCGGGCGAGCGCCTTCGCGGACCAGGCGAACACGATCGAGGTGACCGAGCAAGACGGACCGCACTCGGCGCTTGCTCCCTTCATAGGGACCGTGGAGGAGGCGCGCAGCAAAGCTCGCGAAGTGAGCCGCTCGCTTACAGCGTTGCGCCAGGACGAGGACGTTGCGAGGCGGAAGCTGGACGCCGTTGCCAGTGCGATCGCCCTGTGGGCGGGGCGCGATGAGTGGGCAGCGGTCAAGGCGGATGTGCGCTCGAGGTTCCGGACTGTCGAAGTGGCGGCGGAACTTGGCCCGATCGCGGCCCACTTCCGCGATGAGGAGATCGAACTGAGGCGGATCCAGCTCATAGACCACCTCAAAGCTCTTGAGGAGCACCGCGCCAACGTCATCGGTCATGGGGTCGGCATGGTGCAGTCGGCACTTCGAAGCCTCGCGCGCTTTTCAAGCCTCTCGCGGCTACCCGACGAACTTGGGGCGTGGTCGGGCCAGCGTTTCATCGAGGTTGGTCCGCGAACGGGCGTTGACGATACCGAAGCGGTGATGCGTGACCGTGTGGGGAGGGCGGTTGACCTGCTCATCGCCCAGAACACGGCCACCATCGCTGGCGGCGATCTCCTGTGGCGGGCGTTACGTGAGGTGGTGGGGCCGACGGGCTTCCGGGCTCGCGTGTTGAAGCCGTCGCCGACCTTTTCGATGGAGCGGATCAACGTTAACCAGATGCGGAAGTGGTCCGGCGGCGAGAAAGTCACCGCTGCCTTGCTGTTGTTTGTGACTGTCGCCAAGCTTCGAGCAGCGAACCGGGGCAAGGAGCTAGCGGGCGCGGGCGCGCTGATGCTTGACAACCCGCTCGGCAAGGCGAATTACGTGCTGTTCCTTGAGCTCCAACGGAAAGTCGCGGCAGTTGCGGGCGTGCAACTGGTATTCCTGACGGGCGTGGCCGACATGAAGGCGGTCGGTCTCTTCCCGAACGTCGTGCGGATGCGGAACGCTCCCGACCACGTCAGGCGGCGAATGTATGTCCAGGTCACCGAGCGCGAACTCCACGACGAATCTGCGATCGGACTCGTGGACGCGACGCGCGTCTACCGCCGCACCGACGAGCCATCGACTCCACGGACCTGACATGGCTGTCGAGCTCTCACCGCTTGCCGCCCACGCTGCCGGCGTCATTTCGCACCATCACCGACGCCGGGTGCCGTTCGAGACCGTCCGCGACGCGCTCCTCGCGGTTGATCTTTCGCTGGTGGCCTCAGCAGACGCGCGGACCCGACTCGCCGCCATCACGGATGAGCTGTCCGAAGCTGGCTTCGTGTCGCTGCCCAAAGGGGCTCGCGGCTGGGATCGAACAATACTCCCGCCACTCCCGCGGTGGCTCCTCCGTCCGCCGCAGACACAACCGCCGCGCCCGTCCGGTAACGGTGAGGTGACATGGCACGCCACGCTGGGCTGGGCGGCGGCTGGTGGATGGACCGCGGAGGAAGAGCGTCTGCTTCACGCCGTCAACGACTGGCTCATCAAGGGCGGGCCCACGACCCTCGTGCCGCTCCAGGAGCGTTCGCTCGAACTGCTAGGCGACGAGAAGGCCCTGGCGCGCTACCTACGCGGGCGGCTCTTCCGGGTCCCGGGACGTCTCACCCTAGGGAGGCTCGGCGCCGTTCGCACGTCCCCGCCGTTCGTCTTCACGAAGACCGGGGCAGGGCCCTATGCACTGGTTGTCGAGAACAGCGCGACCTATCGGAGCATCGTCGATGCCCTTCCCGCCGACTCTCCCGTCGGAGTCGTCGCGTTCGGTTTCGGGAATGGCTTCGTAGCCTCGGTCGAGTTCTTCATCGAGTTGGGCGAGTCGGGGCAACTGAACGGGCCGATCCAGGAGATCCGCTACTTCGGTGATATTGACGAGGACGGATTGCGGATAGCTCACAACGCGAGCCGGGCTGCTTCCGAGCTTGGGCTGCCAGCGGTGCGGCCGGCGATCGGCCTCTACCAGCGACTCCTCGACAGGGGCGTGCGGCAGGATGGGCCGCCGCTCGATCCGATGGCCGCCGCTGAGCTGGCGTCATGGCTTCCCGGCGATCTCGCCGAGCGCACGGCCGCCTGCCTGGTCGCCGGCCAGCGTCTTCCTCAGGAGGCCGTCGGACTTGAGTTGCTGGTCAACGACCGTTCCTGGGCCACACCAGACGAATTGGGGGCCGCCACGACCCAGCGCCCGGTCTGGCTGCGGGCGCCGGACCTGCCGTCTGCGGAGGCGGCCCTCGTTGTCGATGACGCCCGTGCGGAACAGTCCCCTGCGACCGACGACGAGGCGGGAGGCTGGGTGAGGGCGGACCTCACCCGCAATCACGTCCTTGGCGACCCGCTCGTGGACTGGCTCGATCGCTACGGGGAGGCGCGAGGCTATGTGGCCGACCACCGTCGGCCCGGTTACGACCTGCGGACCGACTTTGCGGACTTCGTCAGCCGCAAAGGCAGTGCGTTCAAAGCAGGCGTACTTCGCCTGCTGGCGGAGCGCGAAGACGTGCTGCGGATTGGAACGAACACGCATGACGCTTTATCGCACGACAAGGCCCAGGCGACCGTGAATGCTCTGCGCGCTGGGGCACCGATCATCGCACAGGGCGTTCTCTGGAATCCTGAGAACCGAACCTACGGAATGGCTGACTTCCTCGTGCGCTCCGACGTGCTTGCCCGGCTGTTCCCCGGCGCGCTTGCACACGATGAAGTGAACCTCGGCATGCCGGCCCTCGAGAGCGAAAGGGGCCACTACCGCGTGGTCATGGTGAAGTTCCACACGCTCGAGCTCCTACCTGATGGCTCGTCTAGCGGCGACGCACGGTCGCTCCCCAATCTCGTCGAGGCGTGGCTCTGCAACGAGGCGCTGGGACGTATCTGTGGCTATACGCCGTGCGCGGCGTACCTCCTCGGTCGAAGCTGGCACTGTGGCGAGACGCGGGGAACGGGGTGCCTGGAGCGGCTCGCGCGCGTCGACCACGACCGACTACTTCCGCGCCGGGGCGCGACTATCGGCCAGATCGCAGAAGCGGCGACCGCCTGGGTTCGGCGCCTGCGCCTGGAGGGTCAGAGCTGGGAAGTGTTGCCAACGCCGTCGGTGCCGGAACTCTACCCCCACGCGCGGAACACCGAGGACTCGCCATGGCGCGCGGCCAAGGCCGAGATCGCGGCGCAGCTTCGCGAGCTGACGCTGCTGCCGCGGATGAATCCGACCCGGCGGGCGGCAGCGCTGGAAGCCGGGATCACGGCGTGGGACGACGCGCGCGCTTCGGCGAGCGCCTTTGGTCTTGGGGCCGGCGCTGGCTTGTGCGACGCCGTGCTGGCCGCGAACAGACTCCCCGTGCCATCGGTTCTCCCGACGCGGATCGTGAGGGCGGATCCTTCCTGGCGGTCGCGCGCGACCGCCGAGTTCTACGTCGATTTCGAGACGACCAGTAGCCTCGACGACGACTTCACCGACCTTCCTGCGATCGGAGGTCAGCCGCTCGTATTCCAGATCGGTTGCGGCCACTGGGAGAACGACGAGTGGCGGTTCGCGCAGTGGACTGCTAAGCGGCTTACACCAGAGGACGAAGGCGCAGTCATCGATGCTTGGGTCAACCACATGACCGCGGTGGCAGCAGCCAGCGGTACGACGCTCGCCGCTTCGCGAGTCGTACATTGGTCGGCGGCCGAGCCGGTGAACCTCGAGACGGCCTACAACTCAGCACGAAGTCGGCACCCGGAAGCGACATGGCCACTTCGGCTCCCTTGGTTCGATTTCCTCAGTGTCGTTGTGCGCGCCGAGCCCGTCACGGTAACCGGCGCCTTCAACTTCGGCTTGAAGTCGATCGCGAAGGCGATGCACGCAGCCGGCCTCATCGACACCACCTGGAGCGAGGGCCCAACAGATGGAATGCGAGCGATGGTAGGAGCCTGGTGGTGCGACGCCGACGCTGAACGGCTCGGCGCCACGATGCCGGACCTGGACCTGATGCGCGATATCGCTGGGTATAACGAGGTTGATTGTCGTGTGATGGCGGAGGTTGTCTCATGGCTGCGCACGAACCGGTAGCGACGCGAAGCGTTGACCACGCGATCGAATCAGACTTCTCGCGTTGGCCTCAGGGGGCACGTTTGCCGAGACCGTGGGCGACCGGAGATTGCCCGTGTCGCTGAGCCGAATGCGAACGATTTGCCTTGTTTGGACGAGGAGCAACCCAGAACGACATACAGTTGCACTCAAATTCTGTTCCAATCGGCCCGTCCCTAACCTGACGTTGACCTGGGCCGGCCCGCCCAGCTCGGTTCGTCACTATGCTCGCGGCGACAGCCTTACCCTGCGCCCTCCGCGCTGTGCGGGCCGCGGAATCCGGCGGCGAGCAGATCCGACGGTCCCCGCGGATCCTGTTGTCGAGCGCTCCCCAGCACTGGTGCCCGCTCCTTGTTGCGGCCCCTCTGGATCGGCGGTTCCGGCCCTGGTCAGCACCAAGTTGGTGCTGACCGCCTCGAATCGGAACTGACCGGCTTGAATCTTGGAACGTGATTGGAACGGCCACCGCTAGGCTGGCCTCCAGAAATCGCGACTTGCCGGTGTTGCCAGACCGAATGACCGGCACGGAACGCCCATCCGGGACTGCCAGCAAGGATCTGTCCGCAAGGAAAACGAGCTCGCTCTCCAGGCTGAAGTCGAACCAGGGCAAGGAACCGAAGGACTCATCGAGAAGGAGGACCCGCCACCGACATCAATCCAGCGATCAGCAGACATGCACCGAGAGGAGACCACCAGCCCATCACGCGATAGCCCCCAACAGTCTACCCAATCCGAACTCACCGAGGCCGAAGCCCACGCGCATCGCGCAAGGACTCGGCCCTGCAGTGCCCTTCCCGGTCATTGGCCGCGTCGAGGTACTGCTCCAACGAAAGCCTCACACGATCCGGCTCTCTCCCGAGAGGCAGGAACTCGTGCGGGGCTTTCCTCGCGTCCACCAGATCCCTGAAAGGAGGGAAGACATGTCCTCGAGACCCTACCGGGTGCGGGAGGAGGGATGGCTCATGCGCCACGTCCGCCTCGCCGCCATCGTCATCGCGGTCTGCTCGGCGGTGCTCGCCGCCGTCTAGAGCTGGCCCTTCTGAGTCCAATAGGAGGAACCAGATGGCCACACGACGTAGGTCCAGGACGCAGCGGTGTCTGCTGTGCCGCTGGACCACCGCCTGCCGGGAAGCCACCCCGCGCATCCTTGTCGCCTGCGGCCGAAAGGCCCAACAGGCCTACCGGCACATCCGCGGCCGGCGGCCAGTCGTCATCGTCGACGCTCCGCGCCGTGAGGCGTGGCAGCTCCGCCGCCTCATCCGGCGGGCCGCCCGCGGCTACGCGAAGGCGCTCGGTGTCGAACTCCCCGTGGGTCTCGCGGTGATCGTCCAGCGGGTCGTCTTCGAGAGCCGGCAGGTCAATGGCCTCCTCACTGCTTTCGAGCAGGAGGGCAAGAGGCGCTACGTCATCCAGCTCGCGCTGTCGGTGAACGGGCGCGAGGTCAGCGACGTGGAGCTCGTCGCGGCACTCCGTCACCAACTGTCGGCGGTCTTTGCCGACACCATCGGCAAACCCGTCCTCAGCATCGCTATCGACCTTGAGCACGGCGTCCCAGCCAAGGGCGGCGGCTCGATCGTCGAGCTGCGGCCTCAGCCCAGCGTGGCCGCCAACGGCCACGGCCAGGACGCGGACCCCTTCGCCCTGTCGAAGGTGACCGACTACCAGGAAGGAGAGGCATCGTGAGCCAACCCGTTGTCCTCCGGGACCTCGCCGAGCTCGCCCGGTACCAGGACGAGTTCGCGGCCGACCCGGAGCCGGAACCAACCATCGCGACCCCGGTGGCCACGCCACCACCAGTCCTCGACGACCAGCCCGACCAGCTCGTGCGGGCCATCCTGCGGTCAGCGCGCGAGCTGCAGCGCCTCAGCGAACTGGACGCCGCCGCCCGACGCGAGGCCGAGACAGCCCTCGAACAGTACCGCCGGCTCAACGAAGAGGCCGGCCGCTACCGGCGGATCGAACGTGACGCGCGGGAGGTCGTGGACGGCGCGCTCAAGGTCGTCGCGACCGCGTTCCTTCCCGCGAGTCAGGCGGAGGCCGACCAACTCGTGACCACCGCCTCGGCGGTCGCCACCGTCGCCACCAGCCGGCTCAAGGCCGTGGAAGCGGAGATGGCCGAGCTGGAGGAGCGGGAAGAGCTCTCGCGGCTGCTCACCATCGAGCGGGCGGAACGGGAGGCGCGTCAGCGCGAAGAGCGGGCTCTCGCCGCGATCGAGCGGGCGAAGGGGCTCGCTTCGGAGCACAAATATAACGAGGCCCTCAGGCTGCTGGGTTCGGCGATCAAACAGAATCCCAACATGCCCGGACTGGCCTCGTGTCATGACACCATCCGGCGGCAGGCGCACGCTGTCAAGACCATCGAGGTCGAGCGAACGCTTGCCGAAGCACGGCGGCTTCATCGCCGCGAATCCGCCCGCGCTGCCGAGATTCTCGGTGGCCTCGACCTCTCCGGGATGCCAGCGGTGCTCGTCCGCGAGGTCTACGGTTGCTGGCTTCAGTCGTGCCGCAGGCTCGGCCTGGCGGACGCCGTCCACTACAGCCCCGGCAGCGGTAAGGGCGCGCTGCTCGTGCCTGACAGCGAGGGCAAGCGCCTCAAGGTCGTCGCCGCCATCGGGCTTTCTGGCTGGACGGTTGGCCGCACCTTCGCGGTGAAGGCGCTCCGTGGCGCCCGGCCACTCGCGGCCTGAAAGGCCCCCCGTCGCGGATCCTTTGGGGCCGCCCTTCGGGGCGGCCCCTTCCCGCGGCGGAGCGTGCCCATGCACGACACCGATGCGATCCGGCGCGACCATCCCATCGCTGATGCGGCCGCCGCGTGCGGACTCGAACTGCGCCCGACCGGCGGCAGGCTGGTCGGCGTCTGTCCCTTCCACGGGGACACCCGTCCGAGTCTCGTCGTCTATCCCGCCAACCGGAGCTACTACTGCTTCGGCTGCGGGGCGGGCGGCGACGTCATCGACTTCGTGAGCCGGCTTCACAGGGTCGATTTCCGGGAGGCGGTCGCGCTGCTGGCCCGCGCTCATGTGCCCGCGATGCCAGCAGGCGTTCCCCGGCCACCGACGGTGGCGGTCCCTGAGGTCGATCCCCTGAAGGCAGGACCCCTCATCGAGGCTGCCGTGGCCTTCTATGAGGACTCGATCTGGTCGCGGCCGAACGTGCTCGACTACCTCGAATCGCGGGGTATCCACGAACGGACCGTACGGCGCTTCCGCCTCGGCTTCGGTGTAGCGGGCCTCGCCGGCCATCTCCGTGACCGGAACCTCGACATCGAGACCGCGCACCAGCTCGGTCTCTTGGACGAGGACCGTGAGTGCTTCACCGGGCGGATCATCATCCCCGACATCGTCGCGGGACGAGCGATATGGTTCACGGGCAGGCGTCTCAGCGACCGTGAGCCACGCTACCTCAACCTCCGCCTCCCGAAGCCGTTCCTGGGCCTCGCGAGCGCGCAGGGCGAGGCGGTGGTTGTGACCGAAGGTCCCTTCGATTGGCTCACAGCCGTCGAGTGGGGCTTCTGGTCGGTCGCCCTCCTCGGGACGCGCGTCCCTGGCAGGGCGGCGCAGCTGCTGGAACGCTTCGACGAGGTCTACCTCGTGCTCGACCCGGACGAGGCCGGGCGCGAGGCGACCGCGGAACTCTGCGAACGTCTTGGCGAACGCGCCATCTCGGTCGTGTTGCCTGCTGGCGTCGCCGACCTCAACGGTCTCGGCTGCCGGCGCGACGGACGCAGCGCGTTCGTGCGCTGCGTCCTCGCCGCGCACCGCAATGCCCGCGGCACCCGGCAACGCGCCGCATGACCGACTCAGCCAACGGCGGCCTGCCCCATGGGGTCCTCGACCTCCTCGCGCAGCCGCTCGACCTCGCGCTCGTCCGCGAGCGCGCACGCGACGATGGCAGCGTCTTCGCCTACCTCGAAGGCCAGGCCATCATCGACCAGGCCAACCGCATCTTCGGCTACGGAGGCTGGGGCGCCGAGGTGATCGGCGAGCCCCAATACCAGGCCGCCGAAGTCGTCGACCAGAGCAGCGGCGAGCTGCTCGCGCTCGGTATGTACACCGTCGCCGTGCGGGTGACCGTCACCGGGTGCCCGGCCAGGAGCGATGTCGGCTGCGGGTTCGTCACGGAGCGGACGCTGGAGGCGCACGCTAACGCGACGAAGGCGGCGACGACGGACGGCATCAAGCGTGCGTTCCGCCAGTTCGGCCAGCAGTTCGGAAACAGCCTGAACGAGCGCCGGCCAGGCACCCTCGCCAGCCCGGCAAAGCTGGACGACATGCGCCAGCGTGTCGTGACGCTCTCGGGAAGGCTCGGAGTCGACGAAGCACGCACCCGATCCTGGTTCCAGGAGCGTTGCGGGCTAGATCTCGATGAAGCTGCCGAGCGCGAGCTCTCGAGCGCCATCAAGGCGCTCGCAACCGAGCTGAACGAGCGCGAAGCCCAGCGCCGGAAGGCGGCCTGAGATGGCTCTCCTCCGCCGCCAGCCGGTGCGGGTCGTCGCAACCCGTTCCGGCCAACGCCAGCTGGTCCAGGTCCGGCAGGCTACCCATGTCATGCCCGGCTGGCGCGCCTACGCGGTCACCGCTCTCGGCCCGAACCGGGATGACGGGCCGCTGCACCTGACCGTCTACGACCGCGTCGACGACCTCCCCGATGGCCCGCTCGCCGCGTAGGCCGTCCGCACGACTCCCACAGGATGGCGATGCCGCCCTCCTCCACCTCGTCGAAGAGAACCTCCGCTTCCTCGCCGAGCTGCGCTCGAACGGTCGGTCACTCGCTCGTGGGGGCCCGCTCGGGCGCTGTGTGTCCCGGCCGGCGGACGTCTACGAGCTGGTGCGGCCCGAGATGGAGCACCTCCTCCAGGAGCAGGCGCGGGTCGTCCTCCTGGACACCCGCTGCCGCGTGCTGGATGTGGTCCTCGTCTACCAGGGCAACGTCAGCTCAGTGAACTTCCGCGCCGCGGAGGTGCTCCGCGAGGCGGTCATCACGAACGCTCCGTCGCTCGTGCTCGTCCACAACCATCCCTCGGGCGACCCCGAGCCAAGCCCGCCCGACATCGCGCTCACGAGAGAGCTTGTGAAGGCGGGAGAGCTCCTCGGCATCGAGGTCGCCGACCACGTCATCGTTGGCCGCGAGGCCTTCGTCAGCCTCAAGGAACGCAAGCTCCTGGGCTGAGGGTGTCTGACAGTCGTCGAAACCACCGACACCACCCCGTGACGCACGGCGTCATGGACGACTGGGAGTACCTCTTCGAGTAGCCCCGACCCCGATAACAGACCGCGCCCCGCGCGGAGATCCATCAACGACCAAGAGGGGCCCGGCAGCACTGCCGGGCTTCTCCCTTTCTATCCATTGGAGACGCACCCATGGCACACAACCTCGAAATCAACAACGGCAAGGCGTCCTTCGCCTACGCCAACGGCCGCCCGGGCTGGCACGGCCTCGGCCAGGCCATCCCGCCAGGCATGGAGCATTCCGAGACTGTCGCCGATCTCGCCGGCCTCAACCGCCGCGTCGTGCTCGCGCCCCTGTACACCCTGGCCGGCGGCGAGCCGGTCGCCGTGCCCGAGAAGTTCGCCACCGTCTACGAGGACACCGGCTTCGTCCTCGGCGTCGTCGGCAGTCGCTACACCGTCGTGCAGAACGTGACCGCCTTCGGGGCCATCGACCGGTGGGTCTCGGACGGCCGCGTGCGGTACGAGACGGCTGGCGCGCTGGACGAAGGGCGAAAGGTCTTCATCCTTGTCCGCATCGACGAGGACTTCACGATCGCCGGGACCGACCCCATCACGCCCTACGCGCTGGTCACGAACAGCCACGACGGTTCCAGCGGCCTCGGGGTGAAGCTCGTCAGCACGAGGGTCGTCTGCGCGAACACCCTGAACGTCGCCCTCCGCGAGAAGGGCGAGCGCATCGGCATCCGCCACACTGCCTCGGCCGAGGCGAACATCGAGTCGGCGGCCCAGGCGCTCGGGCTGGTGTCCCGCCAGCAGCGCCAGATGATGGATCGGTTTGAACAGCTGGCGCAGATGAACGCCGGCCAGTCAGACCTCGAGCAGGTCGTGGACCTCGTGGCGCCCGACCCGGCGAAGGTCGAGGTGAGCCTCACGGACCGGCAGCGCAACCGCGCCGGCCGCCGCCATGAGAGCTTCATGACCTTCCTCCAGCACGCGAAAGATCTGCCGACGATCGTCTCGGCCGGCGGGCTCGGCAACCGCTGGGGACTCTTCAACGCCACCACCGAGTGGATGGAGTGGGTCGACCCCACCAAGAGCACGCAGATCCTCGAACGCCGCATGGTGGGCTCGCTCGAAGGGGCTGTCTCCCATGCTCGGCAGCAGGTCTACGACCTCCTCACGGTGGCCTGAGCGACGGCGTCTCCGGGGGCCTTCCCTCACACACCGGCACATCGCACAGAGCCCGGCATTCAGCCGGGCCCTGTCGTGCCGCGTCCCCGCCTTCCAACCAACAAAGGAGGCAACTATGAACATCCAGACCCGAGAACCGACGCCCTACCCGCCCGGCGCAGGGCCGGTCTTTCACTGCACGCGACCCGGACCGGGCGGCACCAACTGCCCCTGGAGCGGCTTCCCGCTTGCATCTGACCGGTGCCCGCTGCATCCCACCGGCGGACCGCACCGCTACGAGCCGACCAACTTCGACCCCCTGAGCTTCCAGCCCCTCTGGAACTACGCGAGCCGTTGCGGGTTCTGGCTCCACCCCGCCGATTTCCTGGCGATGGGTTGTCGCGCTCGCCACATCGATGGCGCGGAAGTGGTCATCTTCGCCTACAAAGACCGCCAATCGCGCAACTACCTGCACCTCGACGACCACGGCTACTCAGCCTGGACAACGGGAGTTCACCCCGAACCCATCGCACCGTCGCGCGCCATTCAGCACGCAACCGGGATGGACCACCGTCACGGCGACGGCTGTCTCAGCGGCTCTCGCGTCGTGACCCTCCAACACGCGCGGAAGGCAGGCTAGCGATGGCAACGCCCCGCCCCGTCCGCCGCCACATCGACGCGGCACGAGAGGTCGCGCTGCGGTTCCGGTCGCTGACGGGGGTCGGAGACGACCCCAATCCGTCCGCCGGCTGGACTGACACCGTTGCCGAGCTGCTCGCGGCGTTGCACCACCTCGCCGACGTGGAGATCGGTGAGCAGGGCTTCGACGGTTGCCTCGAGCGTGCGGCCTTCGACTACGCCTACGCCCTGCGACCGGACGAGGACGGCGAAGCTTGACTGCCGCGCCAATCGTCCGGCTCATCCCGCACGGCGAGGACGGCCACTTCGAAACGCGGCTCTGCCCTGAGTGCAAAGCGTTCCTCGACGAGCTGGAGTACCTGGACCGCCAGATGCGCGCGCTCTGCGATCTCGGCCTCGCCGAGGTGGTGAGCACCGACCACCGCGGCGAGCGGAGCTACGTGCTGACCCCTGCCGGGCGCCGCTGGCTCGGACGTGAACAGGCACGCCGCGGCGAGAGCCGCTGAACGACGGAGCGGATCGATCCATGGCGCGATCGATCCGCTCCCTCCCCAGACACCCGTAAACGAACACGGGTCCAGCCCCAGCCTTGGCGGCCAGCTCTCGCTCTTCCAGGAGGAGGGCACGCTGCCCGTACCCGGCTGGCGTGGCAGGACACCACCGGAGATGCGAGCCGATGCGCCGCGAGGTTATCGGCTCGACCTCTCCGGCGACGAACCGCTCTACGTGCTCGACGAGGATGACGCTCCCCTTCCAACAGAGGAAGCTGACGAACTCCTCGATGAGGACACGGATCTCGAAGGCGGCGACGCGGATGGTCTCGACGAGGACGACGACGCCGTCGACGACGCTCAACAGTTTTGTGCGCCGCGTGAATGGGCGCCCTACTGCGCCGACACCATCGCCATGAAGGGCACGATCCGAAAGCCCGCGAGCCGCCTGGGCGCCTTCTGGATCTGCACCGGCGGCAGCGGTCGGGCCATCGACCGGCATGAGCGAGGCATGAGCGTCTACCGCGTTGTGCCTCTGGACGCCTATCGCAGTCCGCATCCCGGCCTTCCGCTCAGCTACCGGGAGCACACCGCCCTTGCGAATGACCATCCCTTCCGCTGGGGCTACGAGGGCATGCTCGTCACCTGGCAGAAGAAACCGCACGTGCTCACCGACGAGCACATGGTCTTCAGCCACCCGTATATCCCCAACCCCGACGGGCGCGGCTACCTGCCCGACCCGGACTGGCATCCGCACGACGAGGACGCGGTCCGCAGCGACCGCAACCCGTGGAGGCACGACCCGAACGCATGGCAACCGACAAGGAGGTTGATCTAAATGGAAGAACACACTTCCGAGGAAGTACTGCGCCGCGCCGCCCTGGCGGTCGTCCGCAGCATCGACCACGAAGCGAGCTTCTACGAGGCTCAGTCGCCCGTTGAGGACTGGGCGCTCGACGCGCTCGAGGCCGCGGTCGCAGGCGACCTCGACCGAGCCGCATCCCTGCTCGACCGCTACGAGAGCGCCGAGTGGGAGGAGCGCCGGGCCTATGCAATTGCGGAATGGGACGAGGCATGCCCGGCTGCTGCCCACGTTGCGAACGCCCGCTGACGGGGGACGGCTACCTGCGCTACTGCGACCGGTGTGCCTACGAACCGCCGGAGAGCGCAGCGCTGCCTGTCACACCACCCTCCGTCGAGGAGGCGGACGACGTCGAGCACAGCCCCGCCCCAGCGAAAGCCGAGCGGCAGACCTCCGGTAGGGACCGATGAATCTCCTGACCATCAGAGCCGGGGGCTTCAGTGCCACCGTCGATGGCTGTGCCCGCGGCGGGAACGAACTCTGGTTCCTTTCGATGCTCGGCCACCAGCAGGCCGTCCGCGCCATCTGGGCGCGGCTGATCAAAGGAGAGGCAGGCTACCTGGGCGGCGCGGAGCTGGGCGGCGAACCGTTGCCGCTCGCCCGCGAGGCGTGGGGGACCTGGCGCTTCACGGGAATGCGCTTGCCGTCCGCCTCCGCCTACCACGGCCTGCTCATCCCTGAGATGGCCGCCTATGTGACCGACCGGCTCGACTTCCTCCTCCTCGTCCGGGAGCAGGACGACGCGGCCCAGCTTCACTTCCGTTTTCTGGCCCGTCGGCTCGAACTGCCTCTGCACCCATCCTGGGCGGATTGGCTCTGGCGGCGCGGGCTGGAGAATGGTGAGGTGGAGCAACTCGAATCGACAGGGCTGTCCGCCTACCGCTGCCGGCCGCAGCCGGAAACGCTCCGAACTGACATCAGCGACGCTGTCCGTCATTGCGAGCTTGTCGTGGAGACGACTCGAGTCGCGGACGTCGAACGGAAGGCCGCCTGAAACGATGGCCGAAGCCCTCAACCCAGACGTCTATCGAGCGGCGGTCACGGCCCTGGTTGCCAAGGCTGCCGCCGCCGGCGTCCATGCCGTGCCCGTGGCCGGGATCAGCGTCGGCGGTTGTGCCGAAGCGATCGGCACGCCTCGGCGCGGCGCGTTTCGCCGGCGGGCTCACGCCCACAACCATCCACGCGATCCCCTGTTCGGGTGGATCTGCTTCCTCAGCACCAGGGCCGGACGGCTGCTGACTCCAACAGGACGTCCGTCGGCCCTGCTCACCCACGAGTACGCCCACCTCCTCGCGCCGAACAGCGGTCACGGAGAACGGTGGCGGATTGCCGTAACGGCGCTCGGACACCCGGCCCAGGCGAAAGCCCGCCGTGGCCGATAGGCAGCTCGACCTCTTCGGTGAGGTGGTGGCCGATTCTCCGGCCACCGGCCTCCCGAACGAGATCTCCGACGCGCGGGTACCACTGATCCCGCATCTGATCGTCCGGGCCGTTGTGGCCGACGATTCCGTGGCAACCGAGTGCCACGGGTCCGTGGCGGTTGAGTCGTACCGCTTCACGCTCACAGATTCCCAGGGCCGATGGATCATCACCGCGGGCCACGAGGATGAAGTGAAGCCCGGAAAGCTCACCCGCCGCATGGTCGGGAGATGCTCGTGCGGGTGGGTGTCAGGGTTCCGCCTGCATTCCTACGGGAGCACCGGGCCCGACCTGCTCGTCGCACGCCTGCGGTCGCATGGGCTCTAATTGCGGCCGCCCGCATGGGCGGGTCATGCCGAACGGCACGGCCGGCGGAGGGTACAGCTGCCGGCGCGTGCAATTGCGCGTTCGCCGAATGCCATCGCCACGGCCCGCCTGCTGGACAGCCGCGTCCTCAAAGTGGCTAGGACTACCGCCTCGCGCAGACTTCGGCGAGCCGTGCCTCGGCCACAACGGTGCGCATGTACCAGTAACAGGTTCCCGTCCCGCCAATTGCGCATCGACGCGGCGGGGCGGGCGCCTCCCTGATCGGCCAGCGCCTGGCCGATCAGTGCCCAGCGTCAGTGCGCTTCAACACAAAGACGACATCACGCAGCTTCCCGATAAGCCGATAGATGTGCCAGAGGCAGTCACCGAGGGCGATCTCATAGTTCTCTCGCCCGAAGCGCTCGATGTACCGCTCAGGCGCGCGGATCAGCCGCGCGGCGCGAATCATCTTTTGCGCCCCGCGGCCTGTCTGCTCCTGACCGTACTCGCCCCATTCTGGCCCGAGGTCCAGGCACTCCACCACGTCCAATCCCGACGCGTGGATCGCTCCCTCGATGAATTCCCGTTCCATGTTCTCCGGCAAGCACGCCATCGTTGGGAACAGCCATGCAGCCTCCCGAGGCTCAAGTCGGTCGCCCGCCATCGTCTGGTACACCACGGCCCGACCATCAGGTCGCAATATGCGTCTCATCTCCGCGCACGCTGCGTAGATGTCCGGAATCAGCTCGAAGACATCGCGGCACCAGACGAGGTCGGCCGACGAATCGTCCAGCGGCAGGTGTTCCGCATCTCCCACCTCGAACCTGACCCGCGCGCCGATTCCCGGGTCTTCCGCCTCCGCGCGAATGAGTGCCGCTTGGGCGGTCTCAATGTGGCGGACGATTGGATCGATGCCGAGAACCGCGAAGCCGAACCGGCGCGCGAGCTCGACTGTGTGCCCGCCTTCGCCGCACCCGAGATCTAGCACCTGCGCCCCGGGGCCGAAGCCCAGCGTCGCCACCAACTCATAGAGCATCCCGGACCCGCGTGGCGAAAGGCTCTGATCGAGGAACGCGTTCGACTCCTCTTCGATCCGGCCGAACGCGTCGTGCAGCCGCAATGAAGCCGCGGTGTCCCAGCCGCCGTTGGCGCTTGCGCTAGCTCCCACTCGTCCCATCCTTCATGAACCGTCGATGCGCGTGAATGTCATATGTCATCCCGTAGACTTGCTTGAGCTGCGCGATTGCCGCCAGGGCCTTCTTCCCGTGCGGGCTGGCACACGATTCGCCCTCGTCTCCGGGGACTGGCTCGAACGAGTGCAGGACGATCTTCTCCATCAGTTGGCCCAGCGTTTCGCCGTTGAACTCGGCCAGACCCTTGAGCACCTGCACCATCTTCTTTTCCATGCGGACGCCGAGCTGAACGCGTTCGACTTCCAGTGCTTCATCTGTCACACTTGGCGCTCCTTGGCTGGGTAACATGGTAAAAAGTTACCGTGACAGAGGCAAGGCGTCAACCCGCGAGCCAGCCGCCCGGCCGAGATCCGGCAGGGGCTGATGGAATTCGCAGACATCCCGGCGCAGGCGCTTGAATCGCGCCAGACGTGGCGCTAAGACCGCATCATCGAAAAGGACCCGGAGCTCTGGCCGTAATACCCCGACCTCCACGAGCCCGAGGCCAATCGACGTCGCCCGGCCACACCGCGCGTAATACCGAGCCGGACACCAACGCTCACATCAGGGCCAGGGGTCTGGACCGCGCCCGTAGCGACTGCTGCCCCAATGCCGTCCGCCACACAGGGTCTGTTCGATCGGTTCGAATAGTACCGGTATCCGCCGATTCGCCACTGAGCAGAACGGGCACCTCAATCGAAGTACCCCTTCTGGTTGCCCAAGACAAGAAAGGAGCACTCGATGCATAGCAACCGGCAACAACTCGATCCGCAACAAGCGCAAGGAGGTTCGCATGGCACGCCTTGAAGGCATCGCGAAGGCGCAGTTCTATCCAACTCCGCCTTCGGTCGTCGAACGCGTGGCGGCAATCGTCCGCCACGCCCCAAGCTCCCATCGCCGTGTCGCACGGCTGCTGGATCCCTGCTGCGGTGCCGGCGACGCGCTGCGGCAGTTCGCCGACGCTCTCGGGGGAGGCGAGACCTTCGGTGTCGAGATCGAGCAACATCGCGCCGCCGAGGCGCGCGAGGTCCTCGACCATCTCATCGCCGGGAGCGCCTTCGCGGTCCGGCTCGGACACGAGGCGTTCTCCTGCCTCTGGCTCAACCCGCCCTACGACGAAGGCGACGGCGGGAGGCGGCTCGAGCACAACTTCCTCACGACGCTGAGCCGCGCGCTCGTCCCGGGCGGGCTGCTCATCTACATCGTCCCCCAGGTGCGGCTCGCGCAATCTGCTCGCTACCTCGCATCCCGGTACGAGGGGCTACGCTGCTATCGCTTTCAGGATCCCGAATACGACGCCTTTCGGCAGTGCGTGGTACTCGGGAGGAGACGCGCGACGCAGGTGATTGCCGCCGACGCGCAAGCGCAATTCGCAGGATGGGCGACGGATCCGCTGCCGGAGCTACCATCGCCGGGCTCAACTTCTCCGGTCTTTGAGCTGCCCGCGCTGCCGGCCGGACCGGTCGTGTTCGCGTCGCAGTTCTTCGAGCCGGAGACAGCGGCGGCCGAAGCGAGGGAACGTGGCCTGTGGTCGAACGCGACGCTGGTCGAACGATTCTGGCCAGCGGCGGACCGACCTGTCCGGCCGCTTATGCCGCTGCGGCGTGGACACCTTGCGGTGCTCATCGCTGCCGGGTTCCTCGACAACGTCCTGATTGAAGACGGCTCCCGTCGCGTGCTCGTGAAAGGCCGCATCACCAAGGTCAGCCGCGCTGTCGAGTCAGCAGACCCCGATGTCGAGGTCGAACGCGAGTTCCTGCGGACGTCGGTCGTCATGCTCGACCTGGAGACGGGGGAGTTCGAGGACATCCAGCAGGGTGGAGAGCTCATGGAGACCTCCGCCTGAACCTCGCGCAGTTTGTCGAGACCTTCCAGGGCGCCATCACCGATGCCGTCCGGAAGGCCTATCCGCCCATCTACTCGGCAAGCACCCGGGACGAGCTGGGCTTCGACCTGCGGCGGCTCGGTCGCCGCCCGATGGGCGCCCAGGCTGACGTGATTCGTGCCTGCGCGCTCTCCCTGAAGGCCCACCGCGCCACCAACCTCGTGGGCGAGATGGGCACCGGCAAGAGCACCATCGCGACCGCGGCCGCGACCCTCGCCGGCTTCGAGCGTGTGCTCGTGCTCTGCCCACCACACCTCGTGCGGAAGTGGCAGCGCGAGGTGAAGGCGACGGTGCCGAGCGCAAGCGCGGTGATCGTCCGCACGATCAGCGACCTGGAGCGAGTCCGTCAGGCTGGCGGGTGGCCGCTGTTCGTCATCCTCTCTCGCGAGCAGGCGAAACTCTCCTACCGCTGGAAGCCGGCGCTCGCGACGCGCCATGTCGTGGCGGCAAGCGCGGCGGCTCGAGACGAGCAGGGTGAGGTGGTGGCCCTCAAGTGCTGCCCGGCGTGCTTCTCGCCCGTCGTCGATGACGAAGGTCTGCCCCTGGAGGAGGCGGACCTTGGCCGGAAGAAGCACACGTGCGAGCACTGCCACGGACCACTCTGGCAGGCGGACTGCCGCGGTCCCCGCCGCTACCCGCTTGCCGACTACATCGCCCGGCGCATGCCCGGGTACTTCGATCTCCTGCTCATCGACGAGCAGCACGAGTACAAGGCACGCGGCTCGGCCCAGGGCCTGGCGGCGGGCACGCTCGCCGAAGCCTGCAGAGCCGTCCTCACGCTTACCGGCACGTTGATGGGAGGCTATTCCTCCACGCTCTTCTACCTGCTCTGGCGCTTCTCGCCGGCGGTGAGAGAGGAGTTCGCCTACGGCGACGAGTCGAAGTGGGTTTCCCGCTACGGCATAGTCGAGCGAATCAGCCGGAAGTCCGGAGACGATGACGCCTACGAGGATGGCCGTTCGAGCCGCCGGAGGGGCTACCGCACGCGAGTGGTCGAGAAGCCGGGTGTCTCTCCGGCGGTCCTCTTCCACCTCATCGGCAACACGGCTTTCCTCCGGCTCGCCGACGTCGCTTCCGGACTACCCGAGTACACGGAGGAAGTGCGCCTGGTCGGGCTGGCGTCCTCCGATTCGCCCGACGAGCGATCGCAGGCCGCCTACTATCAGCAACTCGCGTCGCAGCTCGAAGCTGCCGTGCATGAGGCGCTCGCAAAGGGCTCGAAGCGCTTGCTCGGTGCGTACCTCCAATCGCTCCTCGCCTACCCCGACGCCTGTACGAAGGGCGAACAGGTCATCGATCCCGGCAGCGGCGAGGTTATCGCAGCGGTCCCACCGCTGCCCGAAGGACACCGTTACCCGAAGGAGCAGGCGCTTCTCGATCTTGTCGAGGCCGAGAAACGCCAGGGCCGGAGAGTCCTCGTCTACGTCACGCACACCGCCAGCCGAGACATCACGACCCGGCTGGCGTCGGTGCTCAACGACGCAGGCCATCGCGTCGCCTGCCTGAAGGCCGAGACCGTCGCTCCCGAGCGGCGGGAGGAATGGGTCGCACAAAGGGTGAAGGAGGGTATCGACGTCCTCCTCGTTCACCCGAGGCTCGTCCAGACGGGCCTCGACCTGGTCGACTTCCCGACCATCGTCTGGCAGGAGGTCGAGTACTCGATCTACACCATGCGCCAGGCCAGCCGTCGCTCCTGGCGCATCGGCCAGCGTCTTCCGGTCCGCGTTGTCTACCTTGCCTACCGAGGAACGCTCCAGGCGCAGGCGCTCAGCCTCGTCGCGAAGAAGCTGAAGGCGTCACTCGCCATCGAGGGTGAGCTCGGTGACGAAGGCCTTTCAACCTTCGGCGACGACGGCGAAGATCTGCTCATGGCACTCGCCCGCAGCCTCACCGAGCGGGTCGAGTCGAGCGACGAGTCGCTGGAGAGTTTGTTCGCCGCAACGCCCGAGTCCGGTCGCCGACTGGAAGCCTCAATCGAGACCATCGATACCGAAGCGCCGAGCTTGACAGCGGCGGAAGCCCGCATCGTAGCTGGTGAGCCGACCTCGTCACTTCGAACAATCCCGTCGGGACGACTAACCCAGGGAGGTGATGCACACCCCCGGTCCTCGACGACCAATACTCAGCAGCTTCGGCTGTTCTGAGGAAGCGTAGGGAGGACGTTCCTCCCTACGCTATCACTCTCCGCAGGGAGGGTGCGCTTTTTTGTTGCCCTTCACGGCGCGGCGCAGAGGCTCTGTTGTGAGGCTCTTTGAGGCGTCCGTTTCGGAAAAGGCAACGTGACTTTTCTCTGCTCAGACACGAGAGTCGTCTTCAGCGCCTTCAAGTAGCCCGCACCGTGGGCTTGGGGAAGAGTGCGGCGCGCCAGGCTCTGGCCGATTCGTCCCCGCCACCGGGGTACCACGGCACTGCCCGCTAAAAGGGCCACCAGGGCGTCAGTCCGACTAGCCCCGTCAAATCCATCCACCGACCGCAACTGCCCCAGTGATCAGTCCGACGAGTGAGGCTGATGTGTGAAGGAGGCCCAGGGAGACGGGCGCTTCCCGTTGGTCTACTGCTCTCATCGAACGCTCGGGCTGGGCCTTCAGTTCGATGCCTTCGAGTCGGCTGACCGCTTGTGGCACGTTGTGCGATGCGGATTCCAGTTGCTTCTCGTACCAGGCAATTGCGGCCTCGAACTGAACGTCAACTGTATCCGGGGTCACGTTGTAGGCACGAGCCGATCCGTCAATCAACGCCTGAACGAGCGGAACGAGATACACGCGACCGCCCAGTATCGGAGCATCGCGGAGGTAAAGCATAGCGGCTTCAGTTCCGCGCCGGGCGAGGTCCTTGTGGACATCGTCAGCAAGGCGTGTCATCTCCCGCCGTATCGACCGTATCTGGTCGATCAGAGGTTGGCGGTCCCACTCCGAGAACGTGCTGTCAAGTTTAGCCTCGGCCTCAAAGAGACGCTCGAACAGGCCACGAAAATGCCCTATCCGTGCGGGCGCTGCCTTCAGATCGCCGACAGCTAACTTCGCTGCCAAAGGCACCTCCTCCGCGATTCTATCCTCGGTGTCGGCTGATGGGACTGCTCTGCGCCGACAGCATTGGGTCGCCCCCGAAGGGCCGAACCCAGCACTGGAACGGTCGGGTACGGGCGCTACTCAGAAGGCGAGGGCAGAGTCAGCTCCTCGAACTCGCAACCGTGGGTTTGCTGCGCAGCCTTCTTCAGCGAAGCGGCTGCCGTGGACGATCCTAGGATCTCGGTAAGGTCTTCATGGGTGATGTTACAAATAGTGACCGGCGTGGTGGCACGAGCGCGATTGAGGCCCAGCCACTGAGCGCGCGTCAACTGAACGTTATCGAGTCGCGCGAGCTCGACGAGTTCAGCCGGAATGCCAAGCTCTAGCCGGACCATCGTCCGTTCGACAAGGTCGGCCGCTGTGCTTTGAGGTGTGACTTCCTGAATCACCGCCGCCACTGCCGGGAGGAGATCCCGTGTTCGGTCAGCAATTGCGCGCACGGCGCCGGCCACACCGCCTTGCTGTCGCAGGTGTTGAGTGAGTTGGAGCTCGATTGTTTCAATGGGCGTGCCAGCGATCCACATCGCCGCGGCGGAGGCCCGCTTTGATCTTCTAACCGCCTGCTCCCGATCGATGGCAGTGTTCTGGAGCGCGCCAATCAGCAAGCGGGGAACACCTTGCTGCTCGAGCACCTGAGGCCACCGCGGGACCTCGGTGTTGATGGCGCGTGGGTTGACCGGGATGAACACGTCGTCTAGCTCGGTCGTGAGCTGCGCCGCTGCGATGAGTCCGACGGAGTTCAGGGATCCGGTGCAGCCACGCAGTCCTGCCACTATTCGCAGGATGGAGTCGACGTGAACGCCCGACTCACCGGTGAACCTACCGAGCGAGGTCAGATGGTAGCCGTGGTCTGCAGCTTTGATGAGATTGGCGCTAACGAGTTGTTCGAAGCCCGTACGCAGCTGGGCATCGGTCCATTGCACGCTGCCACCTTCTCGCGCTTGGAACGCTGCGAAGCTGGACTCAAGGAACGACAGCACGTCGGCCTCCGTGACCCGCCCAACGGCGTCGGGTGGGTAACTTGCGAGCACCCGGAGCATGAGGGAGCGGGGGTCGCCATCGGGCACTAGACGTGAGATGAGGTCCTCAGGCTGGCCTTTCACGTATGCGGTCCACGCGCGGTGTGCGTCCAGCGAACCCTCAGGGATAAGGTAGGATTCGCCACGTTCGGTGAGTCCCAGCCGCCCAGCTCGTCCAACCATATTCTTGTATTCCGCGACCGTGTAGGGCGTTGGTATTCGCCCGGGATGTGTAAGCCCAACAACTGCAACGGCGGCGGCCGGGGTATTAATCCCCATGGCCAACGTGGGCGTGGCGACGACTACACGAACCGGCGATGCCGGGTCGCGCAACTGTTCCTCGATCACACGCCTCTCGTCACGGTCAAGATCAGTGTTGTGGAAGGCCACGCCGCCAGTCAGGGTACGTTGGAGCGTCTGCGTGCTGGTCGACGCATCGCCTTGCCCAAGTTGTTCCAGGGCGAGCTCGGCGGGCGACAGGCCCAGGGCCTGCGACAGGTACACGGCACAGGCGACGGCTTCGCCCTTACTCTGGCGGAAGACGACCACCTTCTTTTCTTCCTTCATGAGACGTCGCAGCAGTGGAATCAGCAGCCGCCGACTGCCGCCGTCATATAGTGGTTCGACGAAAGCTGGCCTAGACCTTTCCTGGCCATCCTCATCGAGACACCGATAAGTACCCGCTTGATCTAGCACGCCCTCGACTAGTGGAACCGGTCGGACTTGGGACTGGAGGCGTCTTCCTCCGAGCCAGCGTTCTAAGCCACGCATGTGGCCTACGACCGCCGACAACGTGATGATCTGCGGCCAACCGGTCCGTCCGCGTTGGTTATTCAGCATCGTCAGTAGGAATTCCAGGTTCGATCCTCGCGACGGGTCCGTAAGCGTCTGCGCTTCGTCGACTACCACTGTGGCGGCCAGATGGAGCACATGAGGATTACCGAGCGCCATTGCCGAGAACTTCTCATAGGTGAGCAGTGCAAGGTCGAACTGGCCGCGTAACAGGGCGGGCACGTCGTCACTGTGCTCGCCAGTCGCTCGGATTGTCCTGAAGCCAGCCGGACCGTAGATCTGGGCGAACTGCTCGAACTTGTCGTTCACCAGCGCTCGCATCGGGAGCAGGAACACCGATCGCTTTCGCCGTATGGCAGTTTGGAGCGCAACAAGCTCGCCGATCATCGTCTTGCCGGATGAGGTCGGCGCGGTAACAACGAGATTGTTGCCGTCCAAGGCCCCGTAGTCGTTGATAGCGCTGAGCTGTAGTTCGTTGAGTGCGCAGATACGCCCAGCCCACGCATCCAGAAGCTCGCGAGTGAAGCCGTAGGGAGCGAGGCTGGCAAGGTCGGACGTCGCTGGTGGACGGGTCCTCTCAGGGAAGATCTCCGCGTACCGACGGCCCGGCTTCAACACCGGCCATAGGGGAGCGCCATCAAGCTGGCCGCGAAGGGTTGGCGTCTGTTGCTTTCCCATTTGCTGTGCGTCTGCCTGAACGGTCCGAGTGACGTATTCAAGGAGTCGCAGGAGGCTGGTGCTGGTACCGTCGAGGGCGTCTGGCACACCCTGCAGGGCTTCCAGCAACCGATAGGTCATCAGGCCGTGCCCGTGGCGCGGTGACTCGTGGGCTTCCTCAAGCGCGCCTGACGCAGTGAACGCGAGACGCCCCATGCCGGTGAAGCGGCCGAGGGCTTCGGAGATCGGATCGGTAGGCAAGCTTCGCGGCCGGAGGCCCGACGCGAGCACCCGCGCGCCAAAACCCCCAGAGAAGCAGCAGTCGAGTACACAAAGCAGGATCCGCGCAGGGATGGCGGCGACCAGGTCGGCCAATTCCTGAAGGCTAATGCACGAGGCAGCAATCTTGTCGACATCCGCGTCATAGGTGATGACGCGGTGATCCTCGGAGCCGTGGCCAGCGTAGCCGACGACAACGATGTCGTGCTCAGAGCTCGTGGCCGCGAGCAACCGGAGTTCGCGCCGAATCGCATCCGCGGTCGCCGCCTCGTCTGTCAGAAGATGGGCCGAACGGTCGCCGAGGGAGTCGGCGAACAGCGCGTGCAGCGCCGATGCATCGCGGGCGGCACCAGCAAGCCACGGCACTCGGCTGTCCTGATACCGATCGATTCCGACGAACAAACCATGGAAGGTCACGTCAACCACCTGTGCGGCTTCTCCGGGCGACCACCTTCACTTCTAAACCCCAGCGCCGAGGCAGTCCGCTATCGCGTGTCGGTCAGCCGAGCAAGGGGGCGCGTTGAGACCGAGCGTAGAACATATGTCCTTGCAGGGACAAGTCATCTTCCCAATCGGCGGAGGGGTAGCTGTTCGTCGGTTCGTAATCCGGGGAGCCGCGCCTTGCGGCTGGGAGACTACGCCCGCGCGGCAGTGTGTCCGACGTTTGGGCTATGATGTGCCCCGTATGTCGGACACAGCGCATGACCAGCTCTACCAGGTTGCAGAGCAGCAGGCGGGCTACTTTACAGCGGGCCAAGCGGAGTCTACGGGCATCGACCGGAGCACGCTCCGCCACCACGCGCGCCCGGGAGGACGGTTTGAGCGAGTCCGACGCGGCCTCTATCGGCTCCGACACTTTCCCTCCAGTCCCCATGAACACGTTGTGGCGGCATGGCTGCCGCTCAAGGCCACCGGCGCCGTGGTGTCCCACGAGAGCGCGCTGGAGCTCTATGGGCTCTCCGATGTAATCCCATCAGCCGTCCACGTCTCGGTCCCACGAACTAAGCGTGGCGTGCGTCCGCGTTCGGGCGTACGAATACACACGATCGAAGGGCAACTCGGGACGGATGATCTCCGGACCATTGACGGCGTTCCGGTGACCAGCCCCGAGCGAACGCTCGTCGATGCTCTGGAAGATGGTTCTCCGCCTGAGCAAATAGAGCTTGCTGTTCGGCAGGCCGTGGACCGCGGTCTGACGACACCTCGTCGGCTCCGGGAGATGGTGAAAGGCCGCTCCGCCCGTACTCGCCGAATCATTGAAAGCGCTGTCGGGCGAGTGCCTGCGTGAGGTACGAGACTGCCGCCGCGTTTCGTCGGGCGCTTGAGGATCGGCTGAAGGATCGCAGTCACCGGGACGGTGCGCTGCTTGCGCGACTGCGCAAGCAGGTTGCATTCGAACGGCTCCTCGCTCGCCTCCTACGCGTCGCGCCGGATCAGTGGGCGCTCAAGGGCGGGTTCGCTCTGCAACTGCGCATGGCAGGCCGGGCTCGCACGACTCGCGACATCGATCTCGCCTGGCAGGTTCAGGAGGATGAACTGCTCGAAAGGCTGATCGAAGCAACCATCCAGGACTTGGGTGACTTCTTCTCGTTCCAGGTGGAACGGACGACCGCTGATCCCGACCGCATGGGCGGTGCTCACCGGTTCCGAGTTCAAGCCTCGCTCGCTGGTCGGCTGTTCGAGACCTTTCTCATGGACGTTGGGGAGGGGGACGGCGTTACCGTCAGTCAGCCCGAGGCACTGACAACTCCAGACCTGCTCGGGTTCGCCGGCATCGAACCCGTCACGGTTCCCGTGATTCCGTTGACGCGTCAGGTTGCTGAAAAGCTGCACGCATACACGCGACGCTATGAAGGGGGCAGAGTCAGCAGCCGTCCCAAAGACCTGGTTGATCTGGCGCTGATCGCTCAGTTGTTCTC
>CAZDOK010000002.1:100021-378377 GCA_964507025.1 uncultured Anaerolineaceae bacterium | reverse complement strand
TCGACCCCTACCTCAACGTCGACCCCGGCACCATGTCGCCCTACCAGCACGGCGAAGTCTTCGTCACCGTCGATGGCGCCGAAACAGACCTCGACCTCGGCCACTACGAACGCTTCATCGACCAGGACCTCACCGCCTCCTCCTCCATCACCAGCGGCCAGGTCTACCTCTCCGTGCTCGACCGCGAACGGCGCGGCGATTACCTCGGCGGCACGATCCAGCAGGTCCCCCATCTCACTAACGAGATCAAGGCCCGCATCTACTCCGTCGCCGAACAGACGAACTGCGAAGTGCTCATCTGCGAAGTTGGCGGCACCGTCGGCGACATCGAAGGCGAAACCTTCATCGAAGCCATCCGCCAGATCCGCCACGAACAGCCGCGCGATACGTGCCTCAGCGTGCACGTCTGCTTCCTCCCGTGGGTCGGCGCCACCGGCGAGCTCAAGACCAAGCCCACCCAGCACTCCGTCCGCGAACTGCGCTCCAAGGGCATCCAGCCCGACGCCATCCTCCTCCGCAGCGACCACCCCGTCCCGCGCGACATCTCCGAGAAAGTCGCCCTCTTCTGTGACGTCGAACCGCGAGCCGTCATCCCCATGGAAACGGTCCAGACGATCTACGAAGTCCCGCTCCTGCTCGAAGAGCGAGGTCTCGGCGATTTCGTGATCGACCGCCTCGGCCTTCACGGAGGCCGCGACCTCGAGGACTGGCGCCAGATGGTCCAGCGCCTCAAGCACCCCGCCGGATCCATCGAAGTCGCCGTCGTCGGCAAATACGTCGCCCTCCACGATGCCTACATGTCGGTGAAGGAATCGCTCGCGCACGCCGGCATCGCCAGCGAAGTGGATGTCGATATCCGCTGGATCCACGCCGAAGACCTCGAATCGCGCCCGGCCGAGACCCTCCTCGCCGGCGTCGATGGCATCGTCGTTCCCGGCGGGTTCGGCGAACGCGGCTGGGAAGGGAAGGTCGCCGCTGCCCGCTGGGCGCGCGAAAAGCAGGTCCCCTACCTCGGGCTGTGCCTCGGCATGCAGGTGATGGTCACCGAGTTTGCCCGCGATGTCTGCGGGCTCCAGGGCGCGAACAGCACCGAGTTCGACCCCGAATCGCCTTACCCGGTGATCAGCCTCCTCGAAGAGCAGCAGGGCGTCACCAACAAGGGCGGGACCATGCGCCTTGGCGCCTACCCGTGCCGGCTCACCCCCGGCTCGCTCGCCGCCGGTGCCTATGGAACGGACCTGATCAGCGAACGCCACCGCCACCGCTGGGAGTTCAACAACGCCTACCGGGCCATCCTCGAACAGGGAGGCCTGCGCGTCAGCGGCACCTCGCCCGA
Organism: uncultured Anaerolineaceae bacterium; assembly: GCA_964507025.1. Classification (GTDB taxonomy): domain Bacteria; phylum Chloroflexota; class Dehalococcoidia; order Tepidiformales; family Tepidiformaceae; genus Amarobacter. Next base: position 377,041 of record CAZDOK010000002.1, on the reverse strand, counting down.
TGGCTCCCTCGTCGAGATCAGCGAGATCGCGGGCCACCCCTTCATGCTCGGCACGCAGTTCCACCCCGAGCTCCAGAGCCGCCCCAACCGGCCGCACCCGCTCTTCCGCGAATTCGTCGCCGCGGCCCGTGCGCACAGCCAGTCCCATGCCACCGAGGCCGTTGCCACCGCCTGAACCGGTAAGGCACGCCGCATTACAGCCCCATAACGAATCTCGTAAAGCCCACCGCGGCCACTTCTCGGCGTGGTATTTTGGTAGTGCCGAGTCCTTCCCACGGAAGGAACGGGGGACCCACATCCTGGGGTGAATCCTTCCATCGCCTTCGATGGAGGGACGGCGACTTCCGACGCCGAACCCGTCAGCTAACCCCGTAGGCGTTCGGAGGAGACAGCATCTGCCTCCTCTTGCATTCGAACCGGCGCGGCTTCGCCGCTCCACGCACCAGGAGGTACGCATGCAGTACGCCATCGCTCCATCCACCCGCCTTCCTTCCATCACCATCGCCCGCGAGGCCGACCTGAACCGCGCCAGCATCGCCGAGGCCGCCACGCGTCTCCGCTCGTGGGCGCTCATCCGGGGAGAGCGCATCACCGGGCTTCCCTTTCTTCGCCTCCACGGCAACCTCTCGTGTTCCGTCCACGTGCCTGTCGACGGCAGGGTCCCCCCGCACAACGAGACCGGCATCTCGCTCGACCGCACTCCGGAAGGGCTTGCCGTCACGGTCCGAGTGGTGCGGTTCGATGAGGTCCGCGCGGTTGTCCGCGCGCTTTCCAGCGAGATCGGCGTCGATTGCGGGCTTGCCGGCCCCGTGGAGTTCCACCCCGCTGACGCCGAGTTCCGCCACGGCACCCTGGTCTGGCCTGTCCACAGGCATTCCGCCGCCCTGGCCGCAACGGTGGCGCTCCCCGGGACGGGCATCCGCACGGCGGAGCTCGCCTCGTGAGGCTCGCGCCAATCGCACTCGCCGCCGTCCTCGCGCTCGCCCTGGTGGGTTGTGGCGACGACGATGACGGCGGCAACGGGGGGACGCCCACCACCGGCGCGACCGGGACCGCCACGACCCCGGGCGGCACGCCGGACGGCACTACTGCGCCCGGCACGACCGCAACCGCGACCCCACCGGCCGCCACCGTGACCCTCACGCCAACCTTCGCGTGCACGGATGCGATCGACTTCTTCGCGGCGCGCGCCAACCGCGGCGAGCAAGTCACCGTCCAGGGCCGGGTCTTCGGCACTACCATCCGCGGCGAATCGGTCGTCCTCTTCGTGGGGGCAGGCGAGGAAGCCACCCTCCGGCTCGAAGTCATCATCTCGTCCGCGGGCCGCGCCACCTTCGCCGTGCCGCCCGAAGTCGGATTCGCAAACCGCGAGGTCTGCGTCAAAGGCACCGTCGAAGTCGTCGACGACATCACGACTATCCAGGCCTCATCGCCCGATGAGCTCTCGGTGGTCGAGTAACCGGCGGCTCGCCCGCCCACGAGGTAACACCACATGGCAAATCGCGTGATCACCATCGCCAGGCAGGTAGGCACCGGCGGAGAAGACATCGCCCGCACGATTTCAGGTGCCACTGGATACCGGCTGCTCGATTACCACCTCATCCAGGAGGCCGCCCGCGAGGCAGGCGTTTCCCCCGAAACCGTGAGTGACGCAGAGCACAAGCCCTCCTTCTTCACCCGCATCATCGAGGCGCTCGCGCGCAACCCCGCCACGCCTGCATCGGGACAGTGGGGCGAGCCGGTGAACATCGCCGCCACCCCCCTGCTCACCTCCATGGACTACCGCCAGCTCATCCAGCAGGTCATCGAAAACTTCGCCGACCAGGGCGATGTCGTCTTCCTCGGCCACGGCGCGCAGTTCGTCCTCAAGAACCGGCCCGGAGTCTTCCGCGTGCTCATCGCCGGGAGCCCCGAGGCCCGCGCGCAACGGCTCGTCACCGCCATGGCCACCAGCGAGGAGAAAGCTCGCGAACTCGTCGCCCGCACGGACCGCGAGCGCGTCGATTACTTCCGCACGTACTTCGGCGAGGAATGGCTCGCACCCGCCAGCTACGACCTGGTCGTGAACACCGACCGCATCGAGCCAGCGGATGCGGCAGAACTGATTCTCGCGGCGGCGCGCATCCGCCAGCCCCTCGCCGCCGCCATCTGAGCCGGCGCACCGCGCCAGAGCCGAAGGGGCCCGGGCCTGCACCCGGGCCTCTTCACGTCCTGAGACCGGTAGCCCCCACTACCCCATACTGGAGCCGGCATGGACTGGTGGCGGGTCGTTCACATCCTGAGCATGATCTGGCTCGGCGCCGGGCTCGGCGCAACCTACCCCCTCATCCTCCGCGCCTGGGCCTCGAAGGACGTGAAGTACCAGATGTACTGCCTCGTCGAGGCCGCCAACAACGAGACGCGCGTGCTCCTGCCCGGCGCCATGGCCACGGGCATCACCGGCTTCTTCTGGGCCGTCGCGGCCGAGTACAACTTCGTGAAGGATGGCTGGCTGGCCGCCCTCACCCTCCTCTACATCTTCTTCTACTTCGTCTGCCTGCCCTTGCTGGGGTTCGGGCTGCGGCGGGCTCGGCTCGCCTCGCTCATCGCTGCCAAGAAGGGCGAAGAGACCGACGAGCTCCGCGCCATCCTCGATGACCGCGTCCCCATCGTCTTCGGCACCATCCTCGTCCTCAGCGTGCCCCTCCTCGCCTGGATCGCCATCTTCAAGCCGTTCTAGCGACGCAGCTGGGTTCCCGGTGGCGGGCTTTTCACTCGTCCTGGCTGCGTTCCTCGTGTGCAGGCGCGCGACGCGCGAGCACCCCAACCCGCGGAATCGGCGGCACCAGGAACGGCCCAACGTTCACCAGGTCCAGCGCATCGAACCCCGCCTCCGTGAACATCGCCGCCAGCCGCCCCCAACCGCGCAGGTCCACGTCGCCGCAGCCGGCGCCCATCACCCGGGCGTGCATCCGGTTGAGCCACCCGCTCCGCACCGGCGCCACGTCCATCACCAGCGCCGACCCGCCCGGCGCCAGCAGCCGTGCAATTTCCCGGGCGAACGCGTGCGTCACGTCGTCATCGAACCGCCGCAGGAAGTACAGGCTCGTGATGCAGTCGAACGACTGGTCCCGGAAAGGCAGCTGCTCGGGCCATCCGATGATCTCCACGGGACCCGGGCCCGCAACCAGGTCCACGGTCACCGGGGGCTCATCCATCCCGGCTTTCGCGGCAAGCAGGTGCGCATAGGCCGCCGTCCCGCAGCCGATGTCCAGGTAGCGCTTGCCAGGCCCGAGCTCGACCAGGTCGATGACGCGCTGCGCCCGCGGGGTGATGAGCGCCATTCCCGTCTGCGAGCCGATCACGCGGGCGATCGGCGCCGTGGCCCCGAACACCCACTCCTGGCGCGCCTCGATGGCCTGGCGGCGGCGGCGCATCATAGCGCGTACACCATCCGCACCCGCCGGCCGGCGGCGATCGCCGGTTGGAGCGCCGCAGCCAGCGCGGCCGCCTGCGCCCCGAGCCTGGCGGCCCCCGCCCGCAGTGCCAGCGCGGCCGCCTGCCCGTCGGATCCGAGCGCCGCGATCATCTTCGCCAGCTCTTCCCCCAGCGGGGCGGGCTCCTGCCAGGCCATCTCCAGCTTCTCCACGTCTTCCTGGTCCTCTGCCTCGGCTTCGTAGAAGGTCGTGAGCGGTCCCATCCGCACCCGGTGCGCATCGTGCAGCCGGTCGGCCAGGGCAATCAGCGGGTGGGTCGCGCCAAACCCGCGCGATACCGCAAACGAAAGGAAGCCCACCAGGTCCGAACCCCCGTCCGGCAGCTCGATGCTCCCGGGCTCACCTTCCACCTCAAGCCACAGCCGCATCGCCACAGAGGGTACCGCCACCCGGCCATCCGGTCACCGCCGGGCCCCTGGCGCCCACGCCACCGGCCGCCACGCCCACTCCGGGGGCAGCCGCAACTGCGCTCCCCCTTCCGGGCAGAGCACCTGCCAGGGCGGGTCGTCGAAGGGCAGGTGGGGCGTGTACGGCCCGGGCTCCCGTCCCGCCATCCGGCGCCGCCAGGTGCGCACCACGCTGAGCCCGCCCGCTTGCTCGTGCCGGACGCACCGGCCCAGCTCGCGATGCACCCAGGCCCAGCAGGCGAACCGCTCCGGCGCCACCGCGTACTCGCGTTTCCAGAAATCCGGTGGGTGGTCCGACCACCACTCCCCGACAGTGCGCGGTGGATTGGTGATGTGCGTCAGCTCGTGCTTTGCGATGAACCGCACCACCTCGCTCGGCGTGCCCGGGCGGTTCAACACCGGGTGAAACGCGATCACGTGCCGTTCCAGCCCCATCAGGTGGCGGCAAATGAACGCCAGCGGGCCAGCCGCCGTGATCCGCACCTCGATCTCGTCATCGATCTCCGGGAACCACACCGCCCGCACCTCATCGACCACCGCCTGGAAGCTGAACCCTGTCCGTGATTCGACGGGCTGGAAGAGCAACGGCTGCCGGGGCTGCAGGAGTCGTCCGCGCATGGGGAGAGCGAGTATGCCCTCTGGGGATCCGTTCCGCCAGACCCCTAGAACCCGTTCGTGCCGTCGGTGAAACGCAGCCCATCGAGCAGGATGCCGTGCGAGGCCATCTCCCAGTGCAGGTGCGCCCCGGTCGAAAGGCCCGTGTTCCCCACGAGTCCGATCTGCTGGCCGCTTTCCACCAGGTCGCCCTCCGCCACCTCGATGGTGCTCAGGTGCCCGTACCCGGAATAGAGCCCTCCCCCGTGATCGATGATCACCATGTTGCCGCGCACCTTGAGCTCCCGTGCGAGCACCACCTTCCCCGCATTCGTCGCCACCACGGGCGTCCCCTCGAACGTGCCGAAGTCGGTCCCGCCGTGGTGCCCCGATGGCTCCGAGCCATTCACCGAACGCTGCTCGCCATAGCGCGCGGTGAGCGCGCCCGCCACCGGGATCTGCCATGGGCCATCCCACAGCTTCTCGGGTGTCACCTTCACGTAGATCGACTTGAGCATCGCCAGCTCTTCCGCCGTGACCGCCGGGTCCAGCAGCTCCGTCACCTGCTCGGGCGTGAACTCCAGGTAATCCACGGTCCACTCTGTCGCCAGGACCGTGATCGTCTCCTGTAGCGTCCCCTTCGTCCCCGTCGGGAGTGTTACGTCCACTTTCAGTACCTGCTCCCCCGGCGGATCCCCGGCATCCACGGGAACGAAGGCGTACTGGCTCTGCGAACCGGGCGTCAGGGGTAACTTCCGGCCGAGGAATGTCACCTGCCCACCGCGGATGTCACCCGTCACCGAGACCAGGATCGCGCCCGCCTGGTACACCTCCAGTGCCGAAAGCACCAGCTCTGGCGGCTCGAGTGCCTCGACCGTCTCGCCGGGCAGGAGCGTGGGCGTTGCGGTCGGACCCGACGGGGTCGCCAGCCGCACGGTCACGTCGTTCGATGCACCGCTGGCGCCACCACACGCGGCCGCCGCGAAAGCCACAACGCCGGCCACCGCCGCCACGATCACCGCCAGCGGAACGAAACTTCGCCGTGAGCCACCCATCCCGTTAAGGGTGCCGCATCCCACCGTAAGGGGTAAGGCAAAGCCGGGCTGCCCCACTTCCGGGTGGGATCCGCCTGGGCCGGGCGCGGGAGGCCCGGGGATCCGCTCGATATGGCCAAATATCCGCCTTTTGTACGAGCGCCGCCCCCCTCACGGCGGATTCTTGGACGCCCGTTCAGGCGCATACCATGACTCAATGCTGGAGCCGCGTATCCACTACACCCGCACGAGCGACGGAGTGAACATCGCCTACACCTCGTTCGGGGAAGGCGGAGTGCCGATGATCGCCCTCCGGCCACCCCAGCTCAGCCACATCGGCCTCGAGTGGGACCTCCCCTTCCAGACCCGCTACCGCGAATTCGAGCGCATGTCCGAGCGCCGCCAGGTGGTCCGCTTCGATACCCGCGGGGCCGGCCTTTCCGACCGCGAAGTGCATGATGTCTCCCTCGAGGCGCGCATTCGCGATATCGATGCCGTCGCCGACCGCCTCGGTCTCCAGCGTTTCGCCCTCCAGGCCAACCTCCACGCCTGCTCCTGGGCGGTCGCCTACGCCGTCGCCCGCCCCGAACGCGTCTCGCACCTGGTGCTCCACCAGCCCTACACGCGCGGCGCCGACTACTGGAACCAGGCCGGCCGGGCCGCCCTCGAATCACTCTTGACCGTCGACTGGCTGACGTACACCGAGGCCTCGATGTCACACGCCTTCGGCTGGGTACCCGGGGACATCCCCCGGGCACTCGCCGCCCAGATGCGTGCCGCAATCAACCCGGCGGACTTCCTCAGCTACCTGCGCACCGACCGCGAGACCGACGTGACCGGCCTCCTGCCGCGCGTTTCCTGCCCCGTGCTCGTGGTCCACTTCGATATGAACGCGCTCACCCCGCGCGAACTCGCGGTGCGCGTCGCCAGCGCCGTCCCCGATGGCCGCCTCGCACTCCCACGCTCCCTGGGCGAGGCCATCCGCGAGATGGACGAGTTCCTCGAGCAGGCGGCCGACCCCCCGGCAACGACCCTGGACTTCGACGATATGCCGCTCCGCATCGTGCTCGTCGCCAACGGCAACGCCCGCCCGGGCGTAATCGAGGAGCGCATCGCCTCGCATGGCGGCGCGGCGGTATCGCTCATGGGTGGCACGTCGACTGGCGTGTTCGGCTCCGCGCAGGCCGCCCTGGGCTGCGCGCAGGCCCTCGCCGAGGAAACCGGCGCCAGCATCGGCGTCCACGCCGGCGAACCCGGCTCGGCCCCCGCCACCGAGGCCGACCAGTCGCTTGTCGTGGCCGTGCGCGCCTCGGTCGTCGCCTCCCCGGGTGAAGTGGTGGTCTCGAACGTCGTGCGCGAGCTCGTCGCCGGCAAGGGCTTCGGCTTCCGCGAGCTCTCCGCCCCCGTGGTCGTCCCACTCATGACCGAACCGCTCCGGCTGTTCGCGCTGAGGTAGCGGGCGCGCTCATAATCCACCCATGGAACCGACGGAACCACGGGAACCGTTCGCACGGCTATCCACCTGGATAGCGGACGAAGCCCCGCCCGAAGGCCAGCGCGCCGCGCTCCTCCGGCTGGCTGCCGCCCTGCGCGACATCACGGAGGCGCTCATGGACATGGATGCCCCCGAGGCCGACCTCATCGCGGCGGCCGAGGCGAGCGAGCGCTTCGTCGAGCGCCTGGAGGCCACCCGCACCGGGCGCCGCTCCTGGGGGTATGGCGAGACTTCGCCATCGGGCAACCCTCGCGCCCTCTTCGACCATAGCCCGCTCCTCGGTCTGGCGAACCCGGTTGCTCCGCCACTAAAGCTCCGCGTCGAAGGCGACGCCGTCCTCGGCACCGCCGTTTTCGGCAAGCAGTACGAAGGGCCGCCCGGTCATGTCCACGGCGGCCTCGTCGCCGCCGCCTTCGATGAAGCGCTCGGCATGGCCCAGGCCATGACTGGCCACCCCGGCATGACCGGCACCCTCACCATCCGCTACCGCCGACCCACGCCGCTCCATACCGAGGTCCACTTCCGTGCCTGCGTCGACCGCGTGGAAGGGCGGAAGATCTTCGCGAGCGGCACCCTGCACGCTGACGGCGTCCTCTGCGCCGAGGCCGAAGGCGTCTTCATCTCCGTCGACTTTGACCGCTTCCGGACGGCGATGGGCGGCGCCAGCAGCCCGCCCGGCTAACCCACGGAGGCAGCCCGGCGGGCGAACCGAAAAGGCCACCCGCCTAATCGCGAGTGGCCTTGCCGGGGTGTGCCGCCCAGGGGTAGCGGACGCACCGGAGGAGGGAACGGAGCGTCTTTAGCCGTAGCGCCACTCGGGCGTCGCCGTGTGACAGCCCGGGCAATACCGGTCGCGGCTCTCGTAGGCCGAGCTGCATTCAGGGCAGCGGCGGGCGGCCGCGACGGCGGCGCTCACAACGCCAGATTCGGCGAAGATCTTTCGCCACCAGGGCTGATGACCGGATCGGAGCATGGAGGCCTCCTGGGAAGCGGTGGATGCGGGAGCGCCGGCGCTGGAGAGTTCGCCAGCGGGTCACGCATTCCAGGGCGTCTGAGAGGCAGTTGCGGCAGGCTGAGCGGCTGCCACGCCTCTCCCTTCCGCCTACGGGGTTAGCTGTCGGGTTCGGTGAGGGAGTTCACCTACCCGGCCTCGGCGGCCGGGATGCACCCCAGGAGTTGGGTCCCCCGTTCCTTCCATGGGAAGGATTCGGCGGCATAGTTGTACCACAAACCGCGCGGCATGGTGTTAAACGCCCGTAAATTGAGCCTTGCAGATCCGTATCAGCGAGTAGGGGTTCCGCCCCCGTGCCTACTGGAAGAGCGCGCCCACGCTCTGGCCCGAATGAATGCGCCCGATCGCGTCGCCCAGCAACGGCGCCACGGGCAGGACCGTCATATTCGGCAAGCGCTTCGCCTCGGGAATCGGTATCGAATCCGTGACCACGATTTCGCGCGCGTCCGCCGCCTTCAGCCGTTCGATCGCCGGGCCGGTGAAGAGCCCGTGGTAGCAGGCGATGATCGCCTCGCGCGCGCCGCGGTCGCGCAGGATCCGCACCGCTTCCGTGATCGTGCCGGCGGTGTCGATCTCGTCGTCGATCACCAGCACGTTGCGCCCTTCGACCTCGCCGATCACGTTCATCGCTTCCGTGCGGCCGGTGTTCCCCAGGCGCCGCTTTTCGATGATCGCCAGCGGCATGTCGAGCCGGGCCGCCACGTCGCGCGCCCGCTTCTCATCGCCCACATCCGGGGCCACCACCGTGTAGTTCTCCAGCCGCTCGTTCTTGAAGTGGTTCGTCATCGTGAAGATGGCGTTCAGCTCGTCGAGCGGGATGTTGAAGAAGCCCTGGATCTGCCCGGCGTGCAGGTTCATCGTGAGCACCCGGTCGGCCCCCGCCGTTTCAAGCATGTTGGCGATGAGCCGTGCCGTGATCGGCACGCGCGGCTGGTCCTTCTTATCGCTGCGCCCATACGCGTAGTACGGGATCACCGCCGTGATCCGCCCCGCCGATGCGCGCCGGGCCGCGTCGATCATGATCAGCAACTCGACGATGGACGTGTTGACCGGGCTCACGAACGGCTGCACCAGGTACACATCCCGCATCCGGATGTTCTCCTGGAACTGCACGAAGATGTTCTCGTTCGAAAACTCGAAGACATCGATCCTGCCGAGCTGGCGTCCGAGCCGCGCCGCGATGGCCTGGGCGAGCTCGGGGTGCGCCCGGCCACTGAAGATCGCTAGGTCGTTGTACACGGAAGGCTACTCCCCGGTCCTGTGGTCGAACCGCCCCGCCTTGGGCGCAACCCGAATGTACCACGCCCGCCCCGCTTGCCTGTAGTCGCCCACCTGCCGCACCCGGTTGTAAGGTTGCCGGCCCGCGCCGGTCCTACCCGCATGGACCCATCACACACCCCCGCCAGCGCTCCGTTCGAAGGATGGGTTGCCTCCTCCTTTGGGCGGACGTGCGGGACTTGTGTGAACCACATTACAGGAGGCCATCCGGCCGCCCTGACACGATCGTCCCAGGGGGATTCGGGAGAACCATGGTGAAAGCAACAAAGGTACGGATTGGCGCAATGCTGGCGGCGGTGCTCGTCGCCGGGGGCACGCTCGCGGGCGCGATGGCCACGCAGGACGGCGGACAGCCGGCATTGGATGCCCGCCCGCTCAGCCACGAAGTCGTCCAGGATTCCGGCGAGCCCATCGTCTACGCCGGGAGCTACGGCCTCTACCCCTCGAAGTAGTCAGGCTACCTCGAACAGGAACTCCACCTCCACCGGCACGCCCGATGGCAGCTCGGCCACGCCGATCGCGATGCGCGCATGCCGCCCGGCTTCGCCCAGCACGTCGACCAGCAGCTGCGAAGCGCCGTTGACCACCTGCGGGTGTGCCGTGAACCCCTCCGCGCTGGCCACATAGCCCGCCACGCGCAGGACGCGTACCACCCGGTCGAGCGAGCCCAGCTCGGCGCGGACGACGCCCAGCGCCTGGATGGCACAGGTCCGCGCGAGTGCGGCCCCCTGCTCAATGCTGACGTTCGCCCCGAGCTTGCCCTGCATCGCCACGCCGCTCCCCTCCGCATTGCGCGGCACCTGCCCGGAGACGAACAACTGGTTGCCGCTGCGCACGCACGGAACATACAGGCCCGCCGGAGCACCCGGCGGCGGCAGCTCGATGCCCAGCTCCTTGAGCCGTGCCTCAGCGCTCACTGGTACTCACCGAGCAACGTGCTGACCACGTTCTCGAACTCCTCGGAGCTGTAGCACTCGATGACAATCTTCGCACCCTTCTTCTGCGGCTCCACCTTCACGCGCGTGCTCAGCGCGCGCCGCAGCCGGGCTTCGATATCCGCGAGCGCCGAATCGCGGCGGGCCGTCTGAGCCCCCGGCGTGCTGGCCGTTGCCGGCGCCCCCGCGAGCTGCCGCCGCACGTAGCTCTCCGTATCGCGCACCGAAAGCTTGCGCTTCACCACGTCGCGCCAGGCGTTCACCCGCCCGCGCCCCTCCGGCAGGCCGAGCAGCGCCCGGGCGTGCCCCTCCGAGATCTCGCCAGCAACCAGGCTCCGCCGGATTTCCGATTCCAGCTGCAACAACCGCAGCGCATTCGCGACCGTCGCCCGGTTCTTGCCGACCCGGCGGGCGACCTCCTCCTGCGTCAGGCCGTACTCCTCCACCAGCCGCCGGTAGGCCATCGCCTCTTCCACCGGGTTCAGGTCCGCTCGCTGGATGTTCTCGATGAGCGCCAGCTCGAGCAGCTCGTGGTCGGCCGCCTCGCGGATGACGACAGGCACGGTTTCGAGCCCGGCGAGCCGCGCCGCCTGGAGACGGCGCTCCCCGGCGATCAGCCGGTAGCCGCCGTCCTCATCCCGGCTGACCACGAGCGGCTGGATGATGCCGTGTTCGCGGATCGAGTCGGAAAGCTCCCGCAGTTTCTCAGGCTCGAAGTTGGTGCGGGGCTGTTCCGGGTTGGGCGCAATCAGGTCGATATCGAGCTGTTCGGGGCCGCCCCGGCGCGCCGGCGGGCTCTGTGGCAACGTTGTGGCCACAGGCGGTGCGAGAGGCTCCTCGCGGCGCTCGGCGGGTTCGCCCGCTGGCGCCGTGGCGGCGCCGCCAAAAAGGGCATCGAGGCCCCGGCCCAGTCCACGTTTTGGCTGTGTCATACGGCCACTCCTGCGCGTTCTAGAAGTTCGGAGGCAACGGCATCGTAGGCAGCCGCCGATCGGCCACCCTGGTCGTACCGGAAGATCGACTGGCCGTGGCTCGGCGCCTCGCTCAGGCGCACCGACCGCGGGATGATCGTGGCGAACGTCTGCGGAAAGTGCCCGCGCACCTCATCGACGACCTGCTGGGCCAGCCGCGTGCGCGCATCGAACATCGTCAGGATGAGCCCGAGCACGTGCAGGCCCGGGTTCAGGCTCCGCTTCACCAGCTCCAGCGTCTCCATCAGCCGGCTGAGCCCTTCCAGCGCCATGTACTCGCACTGCACCGGGATGATCACGCTATCGCTCGCCGTGAGGGCGTTGATGGTCAGCAGCCCGAGCGATGGCGGGCAATCCACCAGCACCCAGTCGTAGTGGTCGCGCACCGGGTAGATGGCGTTGGCCAGGCGCCGTTCGCGCGCCAGAACCGGGACGAGCTCGACTTCCGCGCCCGAAAGCTCCGCGCTCGAAGGCACCACGTCCATGCCCTCTTCCTCCACGCGGACGATGCACTCCGCCATCGGCACCTCATCCAGGATGGCATCGTAGGTGCCAGGCTGTTCCGCGCCGCTCACCCCCAGGGCTGAGGTGGCGTTCGCCTGGGGGTCCAGGTCGATGAGGAGGACGCGCTGCCCCCGGCGGGCCAGCGCCACCGCAAGCGAGACGGCCGTGGTCGTCTTTCCGACGCCGCCCTTCTGGTTCACCAGCGAAACGATCTTTGCCGCCATCAGGCTGCCTCCCGGTTCATGCGTGCTTCGATTGCCTCGCGCGTCGGCAATCCGGCGATGCCGGAGCCTTCAACAGCGAGGGCTCCTGCCGCAAGGGCGAACCGCATCGCCAGTGCGACGTCGTCAGTTTCCGCGAGTCGGACCATGAAGGCGGCGGCGAAGCAATCGCCTGCCCCCGTGGGATCCACCGGGGTAGCCGGCAGGGCTGGCCAGTGCTGCGCTGTGCCATCCAGTTCGAACAGTGTAGCGCCATTGTGGCCACGCGTCAGGATGGCAAGCGTCCGGTGCTCCGCGAGATACCGCGCCAGCCCTTCCCCGTCGGGCGTGTCCTCATCGCTGAAGAACGCGATCCACCCCGGCCGCACGAAGTTCCCCGCCACGCGAAGCGGCTCCGGATGGGGCACGACGCGCTGTCCCGCGCCCACGCTGCGGAGCACCCCCTGGAGCGCGACCCCCGTGAGGGAATCGCGGAAGCGGAGCGGTGCCTTCCGGAATTCGTGGTACGCCGGCGCAAACAGCACCCCTTCGGGCGTCTCGCCCGGGCGCAGGTGAGGCACCAACGCCAGCGGCTCGCCTTCTGCCAGCAGCAGCTGCGTGCGATTCCCCGCCGCATCGTAGGTGTTCGCGTAACGCGGGAGATCGGCAACCGGCCTCGCGCGCACATCCAGGCCCTCGAGCGCGCGCTGATCGAAGTCCGGATGCATCCCGGTGATGAGCGTGACCCTCGCGCCCAGCGCCCGCGCGGTCTGTGCCGTGTAGAGCGACGGCCCGCCAGGCGCCCACCCCCCTGCGGGCGTGCGGTCGAGCGTGACGTTGCCGGCGACCAGGATGTGCGTCGCGGTGCCCTCCTAGCTCTTCAGGCTGATGACGACCTTCCGGTTCTCGCCTTCACCGATGCTGTTCGTCTCCAGCTCCGGGTCGTCAGCAAACGTTATGTGGACCAACCGCCGCTCCGCCGCGCTCATCGGCTCCAGCGTGATCGGCGTGCCCGTCTGGCGGACGCGGTCGGCCATGCGCTGCGCGAGGGCGATGATCCGTTCCTCGTTGCGATGCCGGTAGTGCTCGACATCGATGGTGACGCTGCCCTTTCCGGGATACCGCCGCGCAAGGATCAGGTTCACCAGGTACTGCAACGCCACGAGCGTGTCGCCGCGCCGGCCGATCAGCAGGCCGAGGTCATCGCCCTTGATGTCTATCACCGCAAGGGCGCTCCCAAGACCGTCGCCGGGCGTCAGCGGCTCGCGAATCGAGATCTCCGCGTCGATGTCCAGGATGCGGAGCATGTCGTCGACCGTCTGCGCGGCGAAATCCACTTCCTCCGCGTTGATGTCGGGCGCCACATTCTCCTGCGGCTCGCGCGACTCCTCGCGCCGTGGCCGCCGTTCACGTTGGGGCCGTTCGGCCTGTGGGCGTTCCTCGCGGGGCTGTCCCCCCGGTCCCCGTCCTCGCGCGCCACGTCCCTGCCGTTGCCGCACGCCTTCGGGAGGCGGTGCCGCCGGCGCGCCCTCGCCGCGCGGCCGCAGGAAGTCGGCATCGGTCAGCTTCGGCATCACGGGCTCGACGCTTCCGCGGCTGCCACGCGGGGGTGCGGGCTGCCTTCCCCGGCCTCCACCACCGCCGGCCCCTCCGCCACCACGCTGACCACGCTGGCCGTCGCGCCGGGACTGCCCGGCGGTCTGGCCGCGCGGGATGCGCGTATCTGGTGGGGCGGCCGCCTGTGCCGGTCTTTGTGCCTGGGGCACCCGGGTAACGCGCACCAGCGCATCGCGGGCGCCGCGCCCGAAGAGGCCGCCACGTTTGCCTTCATCGAGGACGACGAATTCGACCTCGTCCCTGGTGGCGCCCAGTTGCGCGAGTGCCCGGTTAAGGGCGTCTTCGACGGTTTTGCCGCTTGCTTCGGCCTGATCCATGTGTGGTCCTCAATTCTCGATCGGGGGTGACGGCGGCGGCAGTGGGCGGTGCGGCCGCGGCAGGTGCGGGTGGCGTACGCACCTTGAAGACGGGTTCGATGTTCAGCGCAGGGAACCCATAGGTCAGGATGTTGAAGGCGATGCCGACGATGGAATTGACCACCCAGTAGAGACTCACGCCACTCGGGAACTGCAGAGCGAAGAACGCAAACATCAGCGGCAGCATCACGTTCATCATCTGTTGCTGCTGCCGCACGCGTTCGTCGGTGGTCACCGTCACCGTCGTCTTGGATTGTGCCCACGTCGTGACGCCCACCAGCACGACGAAGAGCAGGTTCGGCTCGCGCAGGTCCATCGTCAGGAAATGCTCCTGGACCGGCACGGCATGCTGGAGGTACGACCAGTCGTACAGGTGGCTCGAAAGCTTCTCCAGCGCTTCCGGGGAGTTCGGCAGAGCGATGCGGACCGCGTTGTACAGCGCTATCAGGATGGGGAACTGCAGCAGCATCGGTCCCAGGCAGCCCAGGGGGTTCACTCCGCTCTCCCGGTAGAGCTTCATCACCTCTTCCTGGCGCCGCTTGGGGTCGCTGTACTTCTTGTTGATCTCCTGGATCTTCGGCTGGATCCCCTGCATCGAACGCGTCGCGTGCAGCTGACGAAGCGTCAGCGGGAACGTGACGAGCCGGATCAGGATCGTGAACGCGATGATCGCCAGCCCGAAGCTATCGAACAGCACGTTGTTCAGCAGCACGAGCAGGTTCACCATCGGGTTCATCAAGATCAGGGTGAAGATCTCGCCGATCACTTCTTCACCCCACTCAGCGTGATCTCCACCACCGAGTAATTCTCGGGGTTCGCCCGGTACAGCCGCCCCTTCGTCGTCAGGATGTAGGCGAACCCATCCGCCGCGTGCACGTTCGACCGGACCGTCCCCGCATCCGTAATCGGCACCCGGTTCAACACCTGGCCGTTCGTCGCGTTGATGAACGTCACCACCGGCTTCCGGTCCGCGATCACCAGCACGTCTCCGACAATGGCTGCACCGGCCTTCACGCGCTCACCTTCGACGCTCGCGGGCTCCCATGTGGGACTTGCCCCGGACGTTATGTCGAGTCCATACACGTGCCCACCGAAATCCCCGAAGTACACAGCCGAAGCTGCCGTCGCCGGTTGCGTCCACACCCAGTCTTGCGCCCGGAAGTCCGCCAGCACCGCTCCGTCGGCCGCGTTCACGATGTAGACGTGACGGTTGATGCTCGGAACGAACAGCCGGTCCTGGTCGAGCGGGTACAGGTCGGCGATGGCACCCGTCGCCACGAAGGGTTCGGGCCACATGGGCGAACCATCGGCAAGGGAAAGCGCGTGGAGCTCGCCGCCCATGGTCGCCACAAAGAGCGTGTCGCCGGCCACCACCGGAGTTGCCCAGATGCCCCTGCCGAACTCCAGGGGTTCCGGCCAGGCAGGCGTGCCGTCGGCCGCGTTCCAGGCGTAGAGACGCCCCTCGGTGGTACCGAAGTAGAGCACACCGTTGGCGAGTGCGACGCCGCCCGCAATATTCCCGGTGATCTTCCCGGCGTTGGTGCCGTTGGCCGGCCAGATGGGGCGGCCATCGGCTTTGTTGAGGACGAAGACACCTGCGGAGAACGTGGCCACGTAGACACGGTCGCCATCGATCACCGGGTCCCCGTAGATCGCTTCAGGGTCGATCTTGTCGTCCGCGTCGATGTCCTTGTCCGGGAACGTCCAGCGGGCCGTGGCGGTATTGCCATCCTGGAGGGTGACCGCGGAGATGTGCCCCTTGGACGTGGAGACGTAGACATCCTGGCCGTCGATCACGGGGGCTGCCCAGCCATCGGGGTTGGTGACGCTCACGCAGGCGGCGAAGAGTGGCAGAAGAAGGAGAACGGCCCCGATGAAGGGGGCACGGCGACGATTCACCGCGCAATCGTACCAGCGCGTCGCCTTAAAGGGAGGAGAACCGGGGCGTTCCACGTGAAACGCCTTGTATTGCGCACATATGTTCTACTCAGGGCGCGTTTCACGTGGAACACTTCGCCTGGTCGCCCCGGGCCGCGAACGCCGGATGAGCCGCCCGAGCCCAGCTGTGGTACTGCGGACTGTTTCACGTCAAACACGTCGCCCGCACCTTTCCAACTACCCCCCCCCCTCCTCGCGACGGCCGGCGCAGCCGGTTCGCGAGGATGCCCAGGGGTGGCCCGCCCCGGGACTGGCGCCGCATGCCGGCGAAGCGCGCACCGTCGGCGCCGGCGCCGGCCGTTTCACGTGAAACACCAGCCCGCTGAAGCAATTCCGTCTCCCGACACCTTCCGCGCCCTCGCCATTCCGCAGGGTGTGCCGCAAGCGAGGTAGCTCCCACCGTGACGGCACCCAAGCCGTGACGCTCCTCCGTGTGCCGCAATACAGGAACCAGTGTTTCACGTGGAACGCACCATGCCTGGCTCCCCTCGCCGCAGCCTGTCTCCCGGACCAGCCACGAACCGGCGGTGTTTCACGTGAAACCCCCAATGGCTCGCCAATACGAACACCCGCGCGACTCACCGTCAGACACCGCGACAAGCTCCCGCAACGCCAGTCCCGGGCACCCGCCCTAGTCCGGCACCGGGTCGTACCCTCGCCCTCCACCCGGCCGGCATCGCGCCAGCCGCCGCAACGCCAGCCATCCCCCCCGCCCAATCCCGTGACGCTCCAATGCCTCTCGCGCATACCACGAACACGTCGGCTCGTACCGGCACGACGGCGGCAGCATCCGTGAAATCGTGTGCTGGTAGCCGATCACCAGCCAGATCAACGGTTTCGCCAGCACTCGGCTCACCACCTCACGCCTCCTCCAGCACGCCGGCCCGCCCCAGCACCGCCACCAGCGCGCTCCCTAACCTCGCCACATCCGCTTCCAGGCTCCCCGCGCGCGCCGTCACCACAATGTCATACCCCGAACGCACCGGCAGCGTGCGTGCCAGCTCCCGCAAGCGCCGCCGCATCCGGTTTCGCTCCGTCGCCTTCTTCGCCAGGCGCTTCCCCACTGCGAACCCCCAGCGCGTCAGCTCCAGGTCGTTCGCTACCACGCGCACAGCAAGAAGGGGACCGGAATACACGGTCCCCTTCGCATACGCGGTGTCGAACTCGCGGCCCTTGCGGAGACGCTGGGCTCGCTTCATGCACGCCGCTCGATTACACCACCGTCAGGCGCTTCCGCCCGCGCGCCCGCCGGGCCTTCAGCACCGCGCGGCCCGCACGCGTCGACATGCGCTTGAGAAACCCGTGCACCCGCTTCCGCGGAATTGTGTGTGGCTGATAGGTACGCTTCGTTGCCATAGAAGATGCTCCAACTCCGATATGAAGGGCGAACCGTGAGCATAACCCGGCGCAATCTACCGGTCGAATCGCCCCCTACTCGCCCCAGGCCAGCAGGTAGTGTGCGTAGGCCTCCACGATGTACGAGACATAACGCTGTGTCTCCTGGTAATCGATGCTCTCCACCAGGTCCGCCGCCGTGGCTCGGTCCCGCTCCGCCCAGCGGATCGCGTTCCCCGGCCCCGCGTTGTACGCGCTCAACGCCAGCAACGGGTCTCCAAACCGCTCCACCTGGCCCCCGAGGTAGTACGCGCCGAACTTCAGCGCTATCGCCGGCCGGTACAGGTCCGCCGGCGCAAACGGCCGCACGTCCAGTGCCGTCGCGATGCCCTCTCCCGTCACCGGTATCACCTGGGTCAGACCCAGCGCCCCTGCCACCGACCGCGCGGTCGGGTCCCAGAAGCTCTCCTGGCGCACCAGCGCCGCCAGGAACAGCGGGTCGACCCCCGCTGCCCGGGCTTCGCTCCCCAGCGTCCCCGCGTAGTCGATCGGGTACGACACACGCAGCAGGTCTCGCGGCGGCTCATGCGAGGCAACGCCCGCCGCCTGCCGCAGACGAACGGCCAATTGCGCGGCCGCGTCGGTCAACCCGCACGTCGCCGCTTCGCGCGTCAGTTCGAGCAGCCGCCATGGCCCGGCCCCTTCAGCGGCCGCGAGCACCTCGGCCCGCGCCACCTCGCGTAGCCCCGCCCGCGCCAGGTCGCACGCGGGAGTCGCAGCCAACCCCGGCCAGTCTCCGCCAACGCGCGCCCGCAGCCACCCGCCAATAACGTCCCAATCCACCGATTTCGCCAGGTCCCGCTCCTGGAACGAGGCATCGAACGGCTCACGCAGGCCGAGCCGGATACCCGCCTCGATCCCGTGGAAGTCGTAAGGCCCCGAATCGATCGAGCGCTGGTAGGCTGCGGTCGCGCCGCCCGAATCGCCCTGGAGCTCCAGCGCCCGGCCCCGCCAGTACTCCAGCCGGGCGCTCGTTGCCGCTCCCACCTGCTCCCAGGCGGCGAGTGCCGCGCCCGTCTCACCCGCCCGCAGCAGCACGAACCCCGCGCGAAACGCGGCCTCCTCGGAGAACTCTCCCGCCGGCCCCCCGGTTGCCAGCTGCACATAACGTTCGGACGCGCCGACCGCCTCTCCCAGGTCCTCCGTCACCCGGGCGGCCCAGTACCGCGCCCGGTGCACGAACGGCGAGACCGCCCCGGTCGAAGCCGCCACATCGTAATACCGGACCGCGTTCTCCCCATCCCCGCTGTCTTCATACGCGGCGGCCAGGTAGTACGCCCGGAACGTGATCTGCCCCGGCGACGCCACCGGGTCCTCGGTCGATGGCAACAACACGCGCTTCGCCTCCTGGTATGCGCCGCGCCGGTAGTACACCAGCCCCTCGTCGCCCGGGTCGATGGCCACCCCGGCATCGCGCAGGTCTGCAATTGCCAGGCTCGCGAACCGCGACGAGGGCGATTCGCGGACAATCGCAAGCAGGTGCGAACTGAACGCGCCGCTCTCGCCTCGCTCCCATGCCAGCGTCGCGCGCTCGTACCGCGCATCGGGGTCCGCGGTTGCCGCGATGAGGGCATCGAGCCGCTCCGCCAGCGCCGAATGGTCGCCCGATTCCCGCGCGAACCGCACCCGCTCGCTAAGCACGTTCGCCCGCAGCGTGCCGGTCACCGCAGGGCTGGCCAGCAGCGCGTCCCAGGTGGCGTCCGCCTGCTGCCGCGCCCCCAGCCCGGCAAACGCGCGCGCCAGCTCGTGCTGGAGATAGGGCCCCAGCACTCCGGCCGCACCGGCGCCCTCCGAGATGGATCGCGCCTCGTCGAATGCTCCGGCGTCGTTCAGCCGCATGGCGGCCAGGTACGCTGCGCGCGCGGCTATCCCCGTGCCTGGTGGAGCCATGGCCACGGCCTCACGGAGAGCCGCGAGCGCTCCGTCGCGGTCACCGGCCTCGTAGGCGGCGGCGCCCACCCCCAGCCACGCCTCCGCCCGTTCCGCCGGCTCCGGCGAGCTTGCGGCCAACCGCTCGAACGCGGTCCGGGCCTCATCGAAGCGCCCTTCGCGGAGTAAATCACGTGCAACCTGGATGGCGCCCGAAGGGGGCGAGTCCACAACTGGCGCCGCCGGGGTTGCCGCGTCCACCGTTCCGGGGGCCACCGTGGGCGTGGCCTCCAGCTCCACCGTTGGCTTCGAATCACCGGAACACGCAGCGGCGAGGGCCACCATGGCGGCCACTGCCGGCGCAACGACCGCCAGCTGGAGCGGGCGTTTGCGTTCGCCCTTCACCAGTCGGATGCTAGGTTCGCGCGCGCGGGCTGGTCAAAGGGACCCGTCCGCCGGGGGGAAAGGACCGGTCAACTGGTACAGGCACAGGGCACACAGCGCACGCTGGGCGAAGTCACCCGCAATCTGAATAGCTGGATCGAGGTCGACCTCGATGCGGGGCGGGCCAACACGCGGACGCTCAAGCATGCACTCGGGCCGGTCGAGCTCATCGCGGTCGTCAAGGCCAACGCTTACGGCGCCGGGGCGGCCGTCCTCGCCCCGGCCCTCGAGGCGGCCGGGGCCGACCGTTTCGCCGTTGTGTGGCCACACGAGGGCTACATGCTCCGCCAGGCCGGTGTCACCCGCCCCATCCTCGTCCTCGGCCACGCCTTCCCCACCGATGCCACCCAGGCTGTCCGCGCCGGCCTCACCCTCACGTGCCACTCGCGCGAACTCGGCGACGCCATCTCGAACGCCGCCACCCTCGCGGGTGCCACCGCGCCGGTCCACGTCAAGGTCGACACCGGCCTCCACCGCTTCGGCCTCGACATCGACGACGCCGTCGAGCTCGCCACCTACCTCCGCACCCTTCCCAACGTCGAAGTCGAAGGCCTCACCACCCACATGGCCAACGCCGATGAAGTCGACGACTCGTTCGCGGAGACGCAACACGCCATCTTTCGCGAAGCCGCGGCCCGGCTGCCCTGGATCCCCTACCGGCACACCGCCAACTCCGCGACTGCCCTGCGCCGCGCCGAGCTCCACTACTCCGGCGTCCGCGTGGGCCTGGCCATCCACGGCGTCCTCCCGCCCAACACCGGGGGTCCGCGCCTCCAGCCCATCCTTTCCCTCCGTGCGCGCATCGCCCGCGTAACCGATGTCGCCGCGGGGGAGGGCGTGAGCTACGGCCTCACCTGGCGTGCCACCCGCCCATCCCGCGTCGCTCTCATCCCGGTGGGCTACGCCGATGGCTGGCGTCGCGACCTGGGGAACGCCGGGGAAGTCCTCGTCCACGGGCAGCGCTGTCCCATGGCCGGCCGCGTGTGCATGGACCAGTTCCTCGCCGATGTCACTGATGTGCCCGGCCCGGTCGCCGAGGGCGATGTCGCCACGCTCCTCGGCTCCGATGGCGCCGACACCATCACGGCGGCCGATGTGGCCTCCCGCGCAGGCACCATCGCCTGGGACATCATGGCCTCGCTCCAGGCGCGGCTGCCGCGGCTCTACCACCGCGGCGGTCTCATCGAACACCTCACGCCCCCTCTCTGGTAGAAAGCCAGGCGCCCCCGGGGCTTCTACCGGGGGCGCGACTGGAGAGGAGGGTCCTGGGTAAACCTGCGTGTCAAACCGCGATGTCGTTGTGCCTCGCCACTGCCGGGCGCGCCGTGGCCCGGCGCGAACCGAAGGCCGCGAAGAATCGCCTGCGCAACCCCGCGCCCGCCATGCCACCTTCCGAGTACGTCTCCCCCGCGACATCGGCTGCCAGACCAACGAGCGCAGCGCCGGCGGCCGAACCGGGCCGCCAGCTCACCAGCGGCACACCCAGCTGCGAAGCCTTCCGCACGTTCCGGTCGAACGGGATCTCGTGTGCAACCGGGTGGCTGATCGCGTACTCAACCTCGGCGCGCCCAAGTCCCGGCTGGTCATGCCCATGGATGAGCGTCACGATCGGCCGCGGCCCTTCCTCGCCCTTCAGCGAAAAGTGCTCCAGCAGCAGCGATGTGTTCTTGAGGCTCGTCAGGTCCGAGCTCGTGATCACGACCACGCTCTCGGCCACCCCCACCGCGGCTCCCACAACATCGTTGAAGGTCCCGGGCGTATCCAGGATCACCACGTCGAACATGGTCGCGGCAAACCGTACCAGCTCCTGGATCTGCTCTGGCGAACAGTTCAGCCAGCTCCGGTAATCGCGCGCAGCCGGGAGCACGTACGCCCCCGAATCATGCCGCAGCAACGCTTTGCGGAAGCTCTCACGGTCGTAGCTTTCAATTTCCCGCGCGACCTCCGCCACGCTGTGCTCGACCGGGATATCAAGCATGATCGCGACATCGCCGAAGCGCGTGTCGAGGTCGACCAGCAACACCGAAAGGCGGCCCTGGCGCGCAATCGCCGCAGCCAGGTTCGTGCTCGTCGTCGTCTTGCCGATTCCGCCCTTCTGGCCAACCACCGCGATGACGCGCCCGTTGCCCGTACCGGTGGCCGCACCATCGGGGCCGGCGCTCGCGCGTAACCGCGCGCGCTCGATCACTTTGCCGAGTTCGCCCGCATCCAGCTTGCCATGCAGGAAGTCGTTCACGCCGCTCTGCATCAACCGGCGTTCCACCATCGGCGACCATTCGGTGGAGTAGGCCACGATCACCGCATGCGGCACCACCGCCCGCGCGAAGACGATCGTTTGAAATGCCCGCTGAATCGGCTGCTCGACCGAAACGAAGAGCAAGTCCGGCGCCATCTCCTGGATCGTCTCCTGCGCAACAAGGCCGTGCGGCCGTTCGCGCTCGACCGCAAGCCCAGCCCGCGCGAGCTTTCCGCGAAGCACGTCGCGCCGCAATTCGTCGCTATCTACGACCAGGCTTCTGAGTCCCGGCATTATCATGGTTTTCCGTCCAGTTACCTTTAGTTCCCGCTCATCCATCGCATATTCACCGTACCGACACGGCTTGGGAATGGCCCGGCAGGCCCTCCTGGGGAGTTCCTACCAAGTTCCAACTGCCCCGTCACGGGTTGTTCACGCGCTGTTCACCGCGATCGTCGGAAACCCGTTAGATCCCGCCGCTGATATGCGATTGCAAGGCAATTCGCCGCCAGGTCCATGGGATGTGCCGCTGAGCAACTGCAAGAATGACCGTGTGAGTGAACCAGCCAGCGCCCCCGGCATGGTCACGAGGGCCCGGCGCGGGCGCGGACCCGTCCTCGTCGTTGATAGCGACCCTGCCCTGCGCCGTATCGTCCGCCTCGTACTCGAAGGCGCGGGCTGGCACTGCCTCACTGCCGGCGATGAGGAGAGCGCCCTGGCGCTGGTGGCGCGCGAACGGCCCAAGCTCGTCCTGGCCGAGGTGCGGCTCGAATCGGGCAACGGGCCGGACCTGGCCCGCCGCATCGCCCAGTCCGGCGGTTGGCGCCCCCGCATCGCCCTCATGAGCGCCTACCCCCGTCCCCGGGCCGGCGTCGAGGACTTCTTCCTCGCCAAACCCCTCTCCTTCGACCGCCTGCTCAGCCTGCTCGATGGGGTCGATAGCGAGCCGGGCTGGTAGCTAGCCTCCGCCGTGCGGAGGCCCAGGCGTGTGCTCGCTCGTCCCCGCCCCCTTCGCGAGAGCTCCGTCCTCGCTGGCACGGATCTCTCGCAGCGTCGCCTCGCGGTGGTTCTCCAGCCGCCGGTGTTTCGGCACCGCAACGCGCTGCGACAGGTAGATCCCACGATGGCCGCTCACGAAGTACGAAACGAAACAGGCCACCGCCATGTACGTCCCGTTTTCGGCTCCGAAGAGCTCGATCCCCATCACCGCGCATGCCAGCGGCGTGTTCGCCGCGCCCGCGAACACCGCCACGAACCCCAGCGCCGCGAACAGGTCGGCCGGCGCCCTGAGCAGGTCGGCCAGCACATTCCCCAGCGAAGCGCCGATGAAGAAGAGCGGAGTCACCTCGCCCCCCTTGAACCCGCTCGCGAGCGTCAGCGCCGTGAACACCATCTTCCAGGCCCACGCAAACGGTGCCGCGCCACCTTCCTCGAAGCTCGACACGATGGAGGTGCCCCCCTCCGGATTCGTCACACCCAGGCCCAGGTACGCCGTCGAGCCGATCGCCCACGCCAGCCCCACCACCAGCGCCCCACCCACCGCGGGCCGCAGGAGCGGGCTCGAGATGAACCGCCGGTAAATCCCGGCAAGGCCGTGCGTCAGCTCACCGAACGCCATCGCCACAAGCCCGAACACCACGCCGGCAGCCACGGCCTTCGCCATCAGCCAGGCATCGAACGGCAGCGTCCCCCCGGTCCCCCTCACCGTCGCGACCGAGTAGTGCGTGTGGTGGGCCCCCCACACGGATGTAACAAAATCGGCCCCGAGACTCGCGAACAGCACCGGGATGAGCGCTCCGTACTCCATCCGCCCGATGGCGATGACCTCCATCGCGAAGATCGCCCCGGCGAGCGGCGTACCGAACACCGCCCCGAATCCCGCCGCCACCCCGGCCATCAGGAACACGCGGAGCTCCTCAGGCGAGAGGCGCAGCCAGTGATTCAGCCCTCCCGCGATCCCGCCTCCAATCTGGACGGCCGTCCCCTCGCGCCCCGCCGATCCCCCAAACAGGTGCGTCACCACCGTCCCCACCAGGATGAGCGGCGCCATCCGCGCCGGCACTCCCGCCCCCGGCCGGTGGATGCGGTCGACGATCAGGTTGTTCCCGGCTTCCACGTCCCGCCCCAGCACCCGGTACATCCCGCCCACCCCGATGCCCGCCAGCGGCAGGAACACGATGATCCATTCGTTTTCCCAGCGGAATGCCGTTGCCTCTTCCAGTGCCCAGAGGAAGAGCGCACAGGCCGAGCCCACCAGCGCCGCCAGCGGCGTCAGGAGCACCCCCCAGCGCACCAGGTACCGCACCGAGGCCGCGTGCCCGGCAGCATCGAGCAGCCCCAGCACCCGCCCCCCACCGATCGCGGATGCGTTCCTGTCCTTCCGTGTTCCCTGGTCCTGCGACAAACAAAAACTCCTACGAATCGGAATCGTAGGAGTCATCAGCACGTACGGTGTACGGCGGTTCTCGGCGGCACTCCATCGCCTTCACCCGGGAGAATAGCCCCGGCCTCGGTCGTGTGTCCAGAGTCCGGCGTCTACTCCCGCGCCGAACCGCTCTGCCGTAGCAGCTTCAAGAACTGCTCATCCCCCTGGAGCATCGCCAGCCTCGGGTCGGCGGCTGCCTCGCGTGCGTACCCCGGGTCGATCTCGAGCGCCCGCCCCACGTGCCGCAGCGCCTCGTCGCGGTTCCCCATCGCGGCCGAGGCCTGGGCAGCGCCGTACTGGGCCGCTGCGTCGGTTGCATCCAGCCGGATCGCCTCGCGGAAGTCCACGAGCGCCGCCGCCGCGTCCCCCCCGTGCAGGTGCGCGAGCCCCCGGTTCACCATCACCGTCGAGTCCGTCGGGTCGCCCGCCAGCGCGGCGTTGAAGTCGCTCAGCGCCCCCGCGTAGTTCCCCCGGTACAGGTGCAACATGCCGCGGTTGTTCAAGGCGTCGGCATCGTTCGGCTGTAGCTCCAGCGCGCGGTCGTAGTCCGCGAGCGCTTGCTCCAGGTCGCCCGCCCGCGTTCGCGCATTGGCCCGGTTGTAGTACGCCGCGGTCAGTTCCCTGTCCATCTCGATGGCCTGCGTGTACCGCTCGATCGCCAGCCCATACTGGCCCACGTTGAAGTAGACGTTGCCCTCATCCAGGTACGATTCCCCTGTCCGGCGCGGCGGCGGGACGATGGGCCCCGGCTCCAGGTCCGTGAGCGCCTCCTCAACCGAGTCGAGCAACCCCTGTTCCGGGGCGGGCGCCTCAACCGCTGGCGCAGCCGGCGCCTCGGGAGTTGCAGCCAGCGCGTCGAACGCCGCTCCCAGCACATCGGCTGCCTCTCCTGGCTCCGCCCTGTCACCCGGGCCGGGCGCGGCAACTTCGTCGAGCAGGTCGCGCCCGAACTCGGCCGATTCCAGGATCTCCTCCACCCCCGGGGGCGTCTCCCCGGTCGCAACCGAGCTCGCTTCAGCCGCCATTTCCGCAGCCTCCGGCGCACGCTCTCCGGTGAGCTCTTCCACCAGGTCGCGCCCATGTTCAGCCGCCTCGAGCAGCTCCTCGAACGCGGTCTCAGGGGAAAGGAGTTCGGCAGCCGCCTCCGCGGCCTCGCGCGCGACCTCCACCGGCTCGGCCTCGACCACAACCCCCGCGGCATCGAGCGCGATGTCCACCGGCGGGGCATCGGGTGGCGGCGCCATCCCCTCCGACTCCGCCTCCGCGATCTCTTCCACCAGCTCCCGGGCTTCCTCGGCCGCCTCAGCCTCCTCGGGACCCGCCGATGGCGCGGGCGCCGGTGGAGGCTCAACCGTGGGAGGAGTCCACTCCGCCGGCCCGGGCGCCGTGGCCCGCCGCCGCCAGACCGAGGCCACCACAACCAACGCCACCGAGACCACTCCGAGGATCACCAGCAGGCGGAGGATGCGTTTCATGTGTTCGCCCCGGCTTCCCGCTCCAGGAGCGCTTCGGTCACGGCCACGAGCCCGGCATACGCGTACACCAGGTAGTCCCGCGGATGCAGATCCACCTTCTTCAGCGTCTCCTTCCGCGCCGTCACCGGGTCCCACGACCCGGTCAGTTCGATTGATTCGTGGTCGATGCCCATCTGGAGCTCATACAGCTCTCCGTCCTCGCAGACCACGATGCAGCCGCGATCCGGGTCACCCGCCAGCCCGCCGTCGTCGCACTCGATCGCGTTCGTGAACAGCGCGTTCGGGAAGGGTGGGAATGGTTTGAGCTCGGCGCAGGCCTCCTGCAGCAGCTGCTGGAGCTGCATCGCCGCCCGTTCGAGCACCATGTCGGCCTGGGATTTCCTCAGGAGCGCCTGGCTTGCCATATGTTGGGGAAGTATAGGAGGTCGCGCGCCAACTGGCCTCACCAACTCTGGCGGCCGGCCCAGCCACAGAGCCGAAACGGGCATCCCGGGCAGTTCGCATTGCGCACTTCGCACTTCCTCCTTCGCCCTTCCGAGGGTGTAGACTGGGCCTCCCGGATATATGTTCACCCATCTACACACTCACACCGAGTTCTCGCTCCTCGATGGCATGAGCAAGATGGCCCCACTGATGGACCGGGTGAAGGCGCTCGGCCAGGAAGCCATCGCCATGACCGACCATGGCGCGCTCTACGGCGCCATCGATTTCTACCGCGAAGCCACCGCCCGCGGCATCAAGCCCATCATCGGTGTCGAGGCCTACGTCGCCCCGGGCTCACGCCACTCCCGAGAACGCGGCGATTCCTCCCCCTACCACCTCGTCATGCTCGCCCGCGACATGACCGGCTACAAGAACCTCATCGCCCTCGTCACCAGGGCCAACCTCGAAGGCTACTACTACAAACCCCGCATCGACCGCGAGCTCATCGAAAAGCACTCCGCCGGCATCACCGTCCTCAGCGGCTGCCCCTCCGCCGAGTTCCACCGCCGCATCCAGGAAGGCGACCGCGAAGGCGCCATCGCCACCGCCCGCTACTATCGCGAAGTCTTCGATGGCCACTACTACCTCGAAGTCCAGGACCACGGCGACGCGAAGTTCACCCGCCTCAACCCCGTCATTGCCGATATCGGCCGCGAACTCGGCATCCCCGTCGTGGCCACCAACGACAGCCACTACACCCTCCCCGAAGAGGCCGAGGCCCACGACGTCCTCCTCTGCATCGGTACCAACGCCACCGTCGACCAGGAAGGCCGCTACAAGTTCGATGGGCACGGCTACCACGTGAAGAGCGAAGAAGAGATGCTCGCGCTCTTCCCCGATAACCCCGAGTTCCTGTCGAACACCATGCTCGTCGCCAACGACTGCGACCTCGACCTCAAGTTCGACCGTCAGCTCCTCCCCGAGCCCCCCGTGCCCCCCGGCCGCACCAGCGAGGACTATCTCGCCGAAATCTGCTTCCGCGGCCTCCGCGAACGCTTCGGCGACGTCACCTCCGAGCTCGAACAGCGACTCAACTACGAGCTCGATGTCCTCCGCCAGACCGGCTTCACCGACTACATGTTCGTCGTCAAGGAGATCGCCGACTACGCCCGCAAGGCCGGCATCAAGATGGGCGTCCGCGGTTCCGCCGCCGCCTCCCTCGTCCTCTATGCCCTCAACGTCACCGATATCGACCCAGTCGCGAACCGGCTCGTCTTCGAACGCTTCCTCAACATCGAACGCCGCGAAATGCCCGATGTCGACTTCGACTTCGCCGATGACCGCCGCGACGAGATGATCCGCTTCGCCTACGAACGCTACGGCAAAGACCGCGTCGCCCAGATCATCACCTTCGGCACCCTCGGTGCCAAGGCCGCCATCCGGGATGTCGGCCGCGCCCTCGGCATCTCCTACGCCGAAACCGACCGCGTCGCGCGCCTCGTCCCCGAAGTCCTCCACATCAGCCTCCCCGAGGCGCTCGAACAGTCGCAGGAGATGAAGGACGCCTACGAGTCCGATGCGAAGGTCCGCCGGCTCATCGATACCGCCAGGCAGCTCGAGGGCGTCTCCCGCCATGCCAGCACCCACGCCGCCGGCGTCGTCATCTCCCGCGACCCGCTGATCGAGCACGTCCCCCTGCAGCGCCCCAACAAAGGCGATGAAGACAGCATCCCCACCACCCAGTTCGCCATGGAACAGGTCGCCAAGATCGGCCTCCTGAAGATGGACTTCCTGGGCCTCTCCAACCTCACCATCCTCCAGCGCGCTGTCGACCTCGTGAGAGAAAACACCGGCCACGAGCTCGATATCGTCCACCTCCCCGATGGCGACCCGAAAACCATGGAGATGCTCGGCAAGGGCGAAACCTTCGGCGTGTTCCAGCTGGAATCCGCCGGCATGCGCCGCTATATCCAGGACCTCCAGCCCACCAACATCTCCGACCTCTGCGCCCTGGTCGCCCTCTACCGCCCCGGCCCCATGCAGCACATACCCCGCTACATCGATGGCAAGCACGGCAAGATCGCGATCACCTACCCTCATCCCCGTCTCGCCGACATCCTCGATGAGACCTACGGCGTCATCGTCTACCAGGACCAGGTGCTCCTCATCGCCCGCGAATTCGCGGGCTACTCCCTCGGCCAGGCCGACATCATGCGCAAGGCCATGGGCAAGAAGAAAGCCGAAATCATGGCCGAAGAGCGCGGCCGCTTCGTCTCCGGCGCCGTAACCAACGGCTACAGCGAAGAAGAAGCCGCCGCCGTCTTCGACCTCATCGAGCCGTTCGCAGGTTACGCCTTCAACAAGGCACACAGCTGGTGCTACGGCCACATCGCCTACCAGACGGCCTGGCTCAAGGCCAACTACCCCGTCCAGTACATGACCGCGCTGCTCCAGCTCACCCGGAACGCGCCGGATACCCACGCCCGCATCGCCGCCGCCGTCGCCGAATGCTCGAAGCTCGGTATCGAAGTCCTCCCGCCCGATATCAACAAGAGCTTCGATAACTTCACCGTCGAACGCCGCCAGGATGGCTCCCTCGCCATCCGCTTCGGTCTCGGCGTCGTCAAGAACGTCGGCAACGCCGCCTGCGAAGGCATCATCGCCGAACGGGAAAAAGGCGGCGTCTACCGCGATATCGAGGACTTCTGCAAGCGCGCCGACCTCACTTCGGCCAACTCCCGCGCCATCGAACACCTCGCCAAGGCCGGGGCTTTCGACCTCCTCGGCGACCGCGGCACCATCGTCATGAACGCCGAACGCCTCGTCTCCCTCGCAAGGAAGGAGCGCGAGCTCCGCGAAAGCGGCCAGGCCACCATGTTCGACCTGTTTGGGAGCCAGGTCGAAACCCCTCTGCCCGCCCTCGAGCTCGAGCCCTCCCCCGCCCGCAAGGACGACATGCTCGCCTGGGAAAAGGAACTCCTCGGCGTCTACGTCTCCGAGCATCCCTTCAAGGCCGTCGCCCAGGATGTCGCCCGCTACGCCACCCACTCGCTCGCCGACCTCACGCCGGAGCTCGCCAGCCAGACCGTCACCGTCGCCGGGCTGGTCCACCGCGTCCAGGCCCGGGTCACCCGCGATGGGCGCAAGTTCTACGTCGTCGACCTCGAAGACCTCTCCGCCAGCGTCGAGCTCACCGTCTGGAGCGACACCATCGAGCTCACCGGCGAGGAGATCTGGGCCGAGGGCCGCGTCCTCGTCTGCTCCGTCGAAATCCGCGACCGCGGCGACCGCATCAACCTGAACGTGCGCAAGGCCGCCGCCTACGACTCCGCCGAGGGCACCGTCGTCGGCTTCGTCGCCGAACAGTGGCAGGTCGAGGCGCCGAAGCGTCGGCCTCCACGTTCCCAGGAAGAGCCCCGCGCGGAAACGGTCACGGCGAACGGACGCAACGGCTCCGCCAACAACCACGGCCCGAACGGTCAGGCCCCGCGCAATGGCGGCGGTTACCCCGGCGCCGGCGCCACCACGGAGGCGGCTCGACCCGGTGTCACACCCCCCGTCGCCCCTGATACGGCCCGCCTCACCGTCATGCTTTACGAAACCGAGGATGTCGTCGCCGACGAGGCACTCCTCAAGGTCGTCGTCACCATGCTCAAGGACCATCCCGGCCGTGACGAAGTCCGCCTCGTCATCCGGGATACCGCCGGCGAGGAAATGGAGTTCGACTTCCCGCGCGCCGCGGCCACCGAAGACCTCGCCCGCAGCATTCGCTCGGTCCTCGGCAACCGCGGCAGCGTCAGGCTCACCAGCCCCAAGATGGCCGGCGCCGCCTGAGCCCCGAGGGCTCAGCCGCCCAGGTGCTCGTCGAAGAAGTCCGCCACCAGCTTCGTGATCTCCACCCGCGTCGGGCTGATCGGCCCCCCGTCTGGGGTGAACCCGTGGTTCGCGTTCTTCACCGGCACGAACTCCGCCTCGACTCCCGCCGCCACGAGCGCCTCGTAGAGCGCCGTGCCCTGCGCAATCGGCACCAGCTCGTCCTGTTCCCCGTGGATGATCAGGAACGGCGGGTCATCCGCTGAGACCTGGTGCACCGGGCTCGCCTGCACGAGCACCTTCGACCCCCGGTCCGTCGCCCCGAACACCGTCGTGATGATCCGCGCCGAGGCCCCGTCGAAGTCCACCGTCAGGTCGGTCGGCCCGAACAGGTCCACCACCGCTGCGACTTCGGCGTCCAGCGTGGTGATCCCCATCTCGTAGCCGTGGCCGCCCGTCGTGCCGAGCAGCGAGGCCAGGTGCCCGCCGGCGCTCCCGCCATACGCGCCGATCCGCTCCGGGTCGATCCCCAGCTCGGCCGCGTTCCGCTTCAGGTAGAGCACCGCGCAGGTCACGTCCTGCATCTGGGCCGGGAACGGGTGCTCCGGCGCCAGCCGGTAGTCGATCGCCGCCACCACGTAGCCCCGCCCGAGCAGCTCGGGCCACATCTCACTCCCGCTCCCACCGTTCTTGCTCCCGCTTGTCCACCCGCCCCCGTGGATGTACAGCACCAGCGCACCGTTCGGCTCCTCCGGCCGGTGGAGGTCCATCTTCAGGTCCACGCCGCTCTTCGTGCAGTAGGTGATGTCGCGCTCGACCGTGCCGGGCAGCGCTGTCCCGTGCGGGGGTCCTCCACCGGCCCGGGGCGACCCGCCCGGCGCGTCGGTAGCAGCAGTTGGGCTGCCCACCGCGGTGGTGCCCGGTGAGTCTGCCTCGGCCTGCCCGGCCCGCGGGTCCTCGCCAGGGTGGGCCGCTTCCCATGCTTCGAACGCAGCCGCCATCTCGCTGAATGTGGCCCACTCCACCTTCCCCTCCGCCACCAGTGGGTCGACCACCTCAGCCAGGAACCGCTCGATGGCGCCGAACTGGTTACCGGCGTCCCCCCGGAATTCGCCGGGATGCACGGTGAAGTGGAACACGTTCACCTTGCCCGCCTCCACCGACGCGATCGAAGCCAGCAGACTCGCCTCCAGGTAGGCGAAATACTCCTCGTCCGTCATCTCCCGCCGGCCCGATGCATAGTCCGTCCGGTCGTACGCCCCCTCCGGCAGGAAGACCACCGGCCCATCCGGGTCGTGCGTCGCGAACGCGGTCACATCCGTCCCGTCCGTCCCACCGGAGGGCCGCCATGGCACCGTCCCGGTCAACTCCGGCGCCGTCTGCTGCGTCGTGGGGTTCTTCCAGTCGCTGTTCACCGAAAGCCCGGCGCACTCGGCAGCCTCGAGCACCTCCGGGTAAAGGTTCCCGCCGCTCCAGTAGGCCACCTCATCCACCCCGGCTTCGTGCAGGAACCCGACCTCCTCCGTCATCACCTCGCACCAGCGTTCCACCCGCAGGCTGTTGGCCTCCTTGCCGAGGTGCGCATCTTCATGGAAGTGCAGGGCGATTTCGTGGCCCGCGTCCTCGAGGTCCGACAGGATCGTGGACCCTTCGCGAACCGCCGTCGTGGTGAACGGCGACTGCGACTGGATGGTGAGCCGCCCCTCGTGCGCCTCGACGATGTCGACGACCGCCTGGATATCGGCCGCCGCACGCTCGAACGCCTGCGGGCTGTTGTACCCGGTGGCCGAACCCGCGCCCACGCCCAGCTGGGCCGTCGCGCCGACGGGCTCGATGTGCATGCCGATGCCAAGCAGGAGCGGTGCATTGCTTTCGGACGGCGGGGTCGGCGAACCCGTCCCGGTTTGGTCGACCGGGCTGCACGCCGCGATCCCCGCCACCACCGCCAGCGAACCGAAGAATCTAAAGAACGTACGCATGTGAATCACTCGCCTGTGATGTGCGCCGCGGTCAACGCCGCACTCATCACCTCCATGGCGCAACCCCGCGCGCGGGTGCCGCCCCCTCCGGTGGACAAACGGTGGCCGCGCCCGGCGCCCTTACCCGGCCGCCTCCGGTGCGGGCTTCACCTCGACTGCCCCCTCCGCCTGCCGCGCCTCCGCATCGAGCGTCCTCGCCGCACGCGAAAGGGCCGGCGCCGCCAGCACCAGCACCGTCAGCGCCGTAGCCACGCCCCGCACCATCCGCTCCACCCCCACGCCATCGGCCAGCGACCCCAGCGGCCATGCCGCCAGCTGGTTGAACGCCGACGACACCATCCGCAGCGACATCACCCGCCCGACGTACGCCGCCTCGACGATCAGCTGGAGCAGCGATGTCGACGAGATCATGTTGGTGGTGAAGCAGGCCCCGTTCAGGCACCAGAACACCGCCGCGATGGGGACGGACCGCGTCATCCCGAAGAGCACGAGGCTCAGCCCAAACGCCGCCGCCGACCCGATCACCGTCCACCCCAGCCCCCGGCTGTGCCCGCGCGTCGAGAGATACACCGTCGCCCCGACCGCGCCGAGCCCCCAGAACCACCCCATGAACGTCCAGCCCATCGCATCCAGGCCCAGCACCTCGGTCATCCAGTACGGCGCGAGCGTGCTGATGATCGGGAACCCCAGCGTCCCCGTCAGCAGGCTCAGCACGATGATCCAGCGCACCCGCGGGCGCGCCGAGGCGTACGCCACCCCGCGCCCGACCGCCACCACGATGTTGTCCCGCTGCACGGGCGCATCACCCCGGACCCGCATCAGCAGCAGCGCCCCGATCACCACCACGTGGCCGATGAGGCTGACCGCGAATGCCCCGCCCACGCCGATCGTCTCGATCGCGATCCCCGCCATCGGCGGCAGGAAGGCGTACGAACTGATGGTCGCCGCCGTGAAGAGCGCAATCGCGTTGGGCAGGTGCTCGCGCGGCACCAGGTTCGGCAACAGCGCCTGGCGGGTTGGCCCGTCCATCGACTCGATCGAGGCCGAGATGAAGATCAGCCCGAACGCCACCCAGAGGTTGATGGTGTCGAACACCACCAGCAGTGTCAGCAGCCCGTAGACCGCGAGCGCCCCGCCCTGCGTCAGCATAAGCAGCGTCCGCCGGTCCATCCGGTCGGCAAGCGCCCCGCCATACAGGCTGAACGTGAGCATCCCGGCCCCGCGCGCCACCCCCAGCAAGCCCAGCAACGACGCTGAGCCCGTCAGGCTCAGGATGAACCATCCCTGCGCATAGAACTGGAACATCATCGTCGCTGAGGAAAAGAACATCCCCGCCCACAGGATTCGGAAGTCCCGGTGTTGCAGCGCAGGCACACGCTCCCGCCATCCACCACCCGGCTCTGCAGCCATCCTCGACTACCTCCGACCGTCCGGCGCGCCCTGGGAGCACCGCGGCCGCCGATCACGCGCACCATAGGCGCACCCGAACCTCCCGTCACCCCTCCCGCAGCAAGAAAGGCCCCGGTAAGCACGCCCTGCACGCGGCTTCACCGCGATCTATACTGCGGCCCTCCTGAATCGCAACTAAAGGAGTTTTCTATGGCACTCGGAGGTTACGCCGGCAGAGTCGGCAACGTCGACCTCGCCTCTGGAACGGTCGACTACCGCCCCATTCCCGAGGAATGGGCACGCAAGTACATCGGCGCCCGCGGCGTCGGAGTCCGCTACGTCTACGAAGCAGGTCCCACCATCGACCCCCTGAGCGCCGACAACGTGCTCTGCTTCATGAACGGCCCCCTCACCGGCACCGAAGCGAGCATGAGCGGCCGCATCGCCGTCGTCACCAAGAGCCCCCTTACCGGTACCGTCACCGATAGCCACATGGGCGGCTGGAGCGCAGCCCGATTGCGCTGGGCCGGCTTCGATGGCCTCGTCTTCAAGGGCAAGTCTTCCAGACCCGTCTACGCCTTCGTCTCGAACAACACCGTCGAGCTCCGCGATGCCTCCGACCTCTGGGGCAAGGGCGTCCACGAGACCATCCAGCTCCTCAAGGAGCGCCACGGCGCCGACGACCTCAGCGTCATGGCCATCGGCCCGGCAGGCGAAAACCTCGTCCGCTTCGCCTCGTGGATCAACGAGAACGACCGCGCTTCCGGCCGCGGCGGCACGGGATGCGTCGGCGGTTCGAAAATGCTCAAGGCCGTCGTCGTGAAATCCGCCCGCAACTACCCCCGCGCGGCCGACCGCGACGCCTGGCGCACCGCCCACTCCAACGCCCTCAAGAAGATCATGGACGAGGCCAACATCACCTCCCCGAAGAAGGGCGGCCTTTCCGTCTACGGCACCAACATGCTCATGAACGTGAGCAACACCATCGGCGGCCTCGGCGCTCGCAACAGCCAGGACACCTCCTTCGAACACGCCGAACTCCTCGGCGGCGAATACGTCAACGAGCACTACCTCATCGACGACCCCACCTGCCACGCCTGCCCCGTCGCCTGCAAGAAAGAGGTCGAAATCAAGGACGGCCCCTACAAGGTCAAGATGGAGTCCGTCGAATACGAGCCCGCCTGGTCCCTTGGCGCTAACTGCGGCAACGACGACGTCGCCTCTGTCGCCTTCATGATCGACATGGCCAACGACTTCGGCTACGACGCCATCGAGATCGGTCAGGTCTGCTCCATGGTCATGGAGGCCACCCAGCGCGAGTACATCCCCGCCAGCGCCGGCATCGCCTGGGGCGATAAGGACCGCATGATCGAGGTCGCCCGTCTCATTACCCACCGCCAGGGCATCGGCGACCAGCTCGCCAACGGCATCGACTCCTTCGCGAAGTCCATCGGCCACCCGGAGATCGCCATGACCGTGAAGGGCCAGGCGACCCCCGCCTACGACCCCCGCGGCTACAAGGGCATGGGCCTCGGCTACGCCACCTCCAACCGGGGTGCCTGCCACCTCCGCGGCTACAGTCCCGCCAGCGAGCTCGGCGTCATCGGCCTCAAGACCGACCCCCAGGCCTATGAAGGCAAGGGCGAGCTCCTCAAGCTCCTCCAGGACATCCACGCCTTCTCCGATAGCCTCGACCTCTGCAAGTTCAGCGCCTTCGCCGAAGGCCCCGACGAGTATGCCGAGCAATACCGCGTGATGACCGGCATCGAGAAGTTCGACGCCAACGATGTCCTCCGCACCGGCGAACGCATCTACAACCTCGAACGCCACTACAACAACCTCGCCGGCTTCCGCGAAGGCTCCGACACCCTGCCAAAGCGCTTCACCGAGGAGCCGTCGAACGCGAAAGCCTCGCTCGGACAGATCTGCGAACTGAACGAGATGCTCGAGGAGTACTACCGCGTCCGCGGCTGGAAGAACGGCGTCGTGCCGGAGGAAAAGCTCAGGGAACTCGAAGTCGTCTGACCGCTCGTGCCCCATCGACAGCGAAAGGCCCTTCCCGCGAAGGGCCTTGTCGCTACTCGTGGACCGGGTCCTCTTCCAGGATGAACCGCCGGAACGACTCCGCGAACTCGAAGTCCTGCCCCGCCGCCGCCATCCGCGCGAACCCCTCCGCGAACTCCACCACGTCCGCTCCCAGCTGGCTCGGGTGCTCGAGCAGCGCCGCCTTCTTGAGCTCCAGCGTGTCGCCAATGTCCACCCACACGTTCGGCTTGTCCGAACCCGAAAGCCACACCTGGCGGACCTTCCACGGTTCGTAGCCGTCCACCAGCAGCTCCGGGAACGTCAGCCGGTCGCGGGCTGTCGGGAAGGTCGCATCAAGCGCCACGTCCCCGGCTACCCGGTGGTCCGGATGATTTACATAATTATCGCTGAAGAACCGGTTGGTCGGGTCGAACGTGAGCAGCAGATGCGGCCTGTGCTTCCGGATCAGCCGCGCCACATCGCGCCGCAGCTCCAGGCTGTGCTGCAGGTAGCCGTCCGGGTACCCCATGAACTCGTAGTTCGCGACGCCCAGCACCGCCCCCGCATTCCGCTGCTCGGCCTCCCGGATCGCCGTCAGCCGTTCGCTCGTCATCGTGGGGTCGTCGCTCCCCTTGTCGCCTTTGGTGATGATGACGTAGGTGACCTCGCAGCCCTTCCGGGCCCACTTCGCCACCGTCCCGGCCACCATGAACTCCGCATCGTCCGGGTGGGCGACGACGACCATGGCAGACGGTGGGACGAATCCTTCGACGTTCGACGGCATGGGGGCACGCTCCTTGTTCAGGGTGCAAACGAGCGTAGCAGGTGCGGCGCCCGCGCTTCAGCCGCCCGCTTCACTCAACCGGCAGCAGCGGCTGAATATACCGGAGCAACTCGGGCACGTTCCGAATCGCGATGTTCCAGACCTCGACCTGGTCCACCCGCTCATAGGCATGGACGAGGATGTCGCGCAATCCAGCGATGGCTCCCCAGCGCACATCCGGGTGATCCTCGCGGAACTCCGGCGGGAGGCGCTTCACGGCCTCGCCGGCAATAATCAGCCTGTATTGCACGGCCTCCCTTAGCGTCTCGTTCGCAAGAAACGTCGCCAGGGTAGTGTGCGTTGTCAGCTCTACTATCCGCCGGGCCGCGTGGGCAACATCGAGCAGCGCAGCATCTGTGTCAGGCGGCATAAAGTGTTCGCGCGGTCCCCAGGATTTCCCGCCGGCGCACCCAGTTCGGGCTCGCCTCAACCGCCATCCGGCTCGTTATTTCCACCCGCCTGCCGAAGAGACCCGACAGTTCCGCTTCCATCTCCAGGTGGTCGACGATCGACCATGGATGGGCGGACTCAAACGTCACCAGGACGTCGATGTCGCTCTCGGCCCGGAAGTCATCTCGCAGTACCGAGCCGAACAGCGCGAGTTCCCGTATCCGCCACCGCGTGCAGAATCCCGCCAGCTGTTCGGCGTGCCGCGACCTGAGCTCGTCCAAGCGTTCCATGACCAGATGATACGACACCCATCCCTCCGGCACCCCCTACCATACCTCCATGCAGCGCCAGGTCCGGGCCGTCGCCGTCGATGAACGTGGCTACGCCGAGATCATCTCGGTCGGCCTCCTCCTGGCCATCCTCGTGGGGTTCGCCCTCTTCCTCTACTGCCGCGCCGAAGAACAAACCGTCCCCATCACCGGCCGCACCCAGCGCGTCGCCCTCTCCGAAGAGGACCAGGCGAAGCTCGGCGCCAATGCCTACCGCGACATCCTCGCCGAATCCGACGCCGAGATCGTCCGCTCCGGCCCCGAGGCTGACCTCGTCCAGCGCGTTGGCGAGCGCATCGCCGCCGTCGCCGATGACCCCGGCTTTGACTGGGAGTTCACCCTCATCGCCTCGCCACTGAAGAACGCCTGGTGCCTGCCGGGCGGCAAGGTCGCCATCTACAGCGGCATCCTCGAAGTGGCCCGCGACGAAAACGGCCTCGCCGTCGTGATGGCCCACGAGATCGCCCACGCCATCGCCCAGCACGGCGCCGAACGCATGCTCCAGGAGCAGCTCACCCAGATCGGCCTCCTCGCCGTCTCGGCTACCCTCGGCGGGCTCGACGCCAGTACCCGCGGCACCGTGCTGGCGCTCTTCGGCGCCGGCGCTCAGCTCGGCGTGCTCCTCCCGTTCAGCCGCGACATGGAAAGCGAAGCCGACCGCATCGGGCTCATCTACATGGCGCGCGCCGGCTACAACCCCGAGGCCGCCATCGGCTTCTGGGAGCGCATGAGCGCCGCACGCGAAGGCCCAGCACCGCCCGAATACGCCTCCACGCATCCCAGCAGCGCATCCCGCATCGCCGACATCGAGAAATGGCTCCCCGAGGCCATGGAGGAGTACCGGAAGACGCTGCGCACGTTGCCTACGACGCCGCCGCGGCTCCCGGAGTGGCTCCGGCTTCCACCAGCGCCTGCTCAGCGAACGGCCGCAGCATTTGCATCGGGCTGAGCGGCGTGCCCAGCGAGGCGCAGACCCCGCGCAGCAGCCCGATCACCCGCCCCAGCAACACCAGGTCCCCGGGGATCGCCTCCACCGGGTTCGCCCGCATGGCGCCGCGCCGTACCTGGATCTCGCTCTGCGCCGGCCGGTCGATTGGCCGCGCATCGAACATCAGCTGCATCAGCGGCAGCACATCCTCTGGCGATTCCGACTTCACCTTCACGCCCAGCTCGCGGAACGCCTCGACGATCCGGTGCGGGTCGCGGTCGCCGGCAGCGATGACGAGCTTCGCGAACCCCAGCCGCGCCCGGACCGGCAGCTCCTTCGTCAGCCCGAAGTCGAGCAGCCCCGCGCGCCCGCCCGGCAACACCAGGATGTTCCCCGGGTGCGGGTCCGCCTGGAACAGCCCGTCCACCATGATCTGGTGCCCGTAGGCCTCCGCCACGGTCTTCGCGAATGCGATCCGGTCGATGTTCATCGATTCGAGCCGTTCCCGGTCGAGCAGCCGCGCCCCGTGGATGTACTCGGTGACGATCACCTTCCTCGCGACGTGGTCGTCGATGACGCGCGGCACCACGACGCCCGGCACTCCCCGCAGGTTCTCCCGGATGCGCCGGGTCATCTCCGCCTCGCGCTCGAAGTCCAGCTCGAGCGGCACCTGCGTGCCGATCTCGTTCACCACCGCCCGGAAGTCGAAGTTCGGCTCCCGCCGCGCCACGATCCCCACGATCGTCCGCAGGTTCCGCACATCCAGCCGCACCAGGCCGGCCACCTCCGGGTACTGCACCTTCACGACTACCTCGCGCCCGTCAGGCAGTGTGGCCCGGTGCACTTGCGCCAGCGACGCCGACCCGATCGGACGCTCATCGAAGGTTGCGAATAGCTCTTCGATCGGGCGTTTCAGCTCGCTCTCGATAGTGTGCTTTACGACCGCCATCGGCCGCGCCGGTACCTGGTCCTGCAACCGCGAAAGCGATCGCGTGTACGGTGCTGGCACGACGTCCGTGCGCGTCCCGATGAACTGCCCCGACTTGATGTACAGGCCCTTCAGGTCGACTGCCAGCCGGTAGAGCGACTCCGCGGCGGATTCGTGACGGCGCTCCCAGTGCTGCGCGGCTACCTCGGGCGGCAGTTTCCGCACGCCGTGCTGGGTACGCTTGTACCCCAGGTAGATGCGCGCACCCGTCCGGGCCACACGGAAGCTGCGGCGAAAGCGTCTGGCGTGATCGAACATGATTCGGGATTCCGTCCGGCTTAAGTGTGCGCGTTCGGCGCCTTGCCCCGCAACAAAGGTGAAGCCGTCTTCCCGAAACTCGCGTCGCATACCCCTGGTTCCATCTGCCATACTATTTGTGCAAGCAACTACCAGAGGCCCCCGTGCACACCCTCCGCATCTCGCACCCCGCCATCTCCGGCCGGAACGCCCAGGCCACCATCGATTTCTACACCCGCGTCCTTGGCATGGAACTCGTCCTCCGCCAGCCCAATCTCGACTACGAGCCCGAGGAACACCTCTTCTTCCACGTCGGCAACGACAACTTCATCGCCTACTTCGTCCCACGGCCCGGCGTCGACCCCGCGAGCTACCCCGAGGCCCAGGGCGGTTCCGGCCACATGGATCATGTCGCCCTCGATGTTTCACTCGCCGATCTTCCCGCGTGGGAACACCGCCTCCGCGATGCCGGCGTCGACTACGAGGGCCCCATCGACCGCGGCTACGAGCGTTCCCTCTACTTCAAGGATCCCAACAACGTCACCGTCGAGCTCCTCGCCTGGATCACCGAGCCTCCGGCCGGCATGCCGCAGGCCGCCATCATCAAGCGTGCCCAGGCGATCCGCGAGGCCCGCGGCGCGGTATTCATCGAAGACCGGGATGTCCGCCAGGCCATCGCCGAACTGTCGCGGTAGATCCCAACGGCCCGTGGGGATCCGAACCTCGCAATCCGTCCGGATTCCCGTTGGGGAAGGGCGACGGTCCCCAACCGCGAATACCCGCCGGATCCCCCGCAGGCCGCGCTCCCACCCTCCTCCGGGTGTTCCCAACCGGGAACCCGACACCGGAACCCAACCTCGAATGGCCCTCCCCCGAATCTGCGCGAAGGCACTCCCCAACGTTCCCAACGGTCCACCAGCATCATCAAACTTCCTTCAGTCCGCCACATCTGTTCAGATGGTTGGAGATGCTGGACGCGATCGAGATCCACGTGCAGGGCGGCAACGGAGGCCACGGGCTGGTCAGCTACCACCGCGAGAAGTTCGTCCCCCAGGGTGGGCCGGACGGTGGCGACGGCGGTCGTGGCGGCCGCGTCTACCTCCGCGCGGTCGATGATGTCTACACGCTGGAGCAGTACCGGGCGAAAAAGAAGTTCAAGGCAGGGAACGGCGGCAACGGCGGCCCGAACCTCCGTCATGGCGCCAACGGCGAGGATATCTACCTGGATGTCCCGGCGGGCACCGTGGTCCACGAGGTCGACACCGGAGACCTGATCGCGGATCTCGAAACGGTGGGTCAGGAGGTGATCGTCGCCTTTGGCGGGCGCGGCGGCTGGGGAAACAAACGCTTCGCAACGGCCACCAACAAGACCCCCGGCTACTCCCAGAAGGGCCAGGAAGGCGAGTCGGTCACCATCCGCCTTGAACTCCGCCTCCTCGCCGATGTTGGCCTCATTGGCCTTCCGAACGCCGGTAAGTCCACCTTCCTCGCAGCCGTCTCGAACGCGAAGCCGAAGATCGCGAACTACCCGTTCACCACGCTCGAGCCCATGCTCGGAGTGGTCAACGTCGGCTATGAGCGCTTCACCCTGGCCGACCTGCCCGGTCTCGTGGAAGGCGCCTCCGAAGGCTACGGGCTCGGCTTCGAATTCCTCAAGCACATCCGCCGCTGTCGCGTCCTCCTCCACGTGGTCGATTGCAGCTCGCCCGACCCGGTAACCGACTACGAGCTGATCGAAGGCGAGCTCCGCGCCTACGACCCAAAGCTCGATGAGGTCGCAC
Organism: uncultured Anaerolineaceae bacterium; assembly: GCA_964507025.1. Lineage (GTDB taxonomy): Bacteria > Chloroflexota > Dehalococcoidia > Tepidiformales > Tepidiformaceae > Amarobacter. The sequence goes on along the minus strand of CAZDOK010000002.1, from coordinate 336,275 downwards.
GCGTGGTCGCCGTCACGAAGGCCGACCTCGCGCCAGAAATCGCGGGCGATTCGGCGAGCATCCTCTCGAAGCACCTCGACAGCACAAAGGTCTGGGTCGTCTCGGCCGAGAGCGGCCTGGGCGTCGAGGAGCTCACCGCCGAACTGATGGCCCTGGTCAACATCGAAAAGGCCCGTGCCGCCGCTGCGCCGCCCGAAGAGGTGCCCATCCTCCGCCCGCCATCCGAGGAGCGCTTCACCGTGATGCGCGTGGGCGAGGGCCGCTACCTCGTCGAGGGCTACCGGCCCGTCACCTTCGTCCAGATGATGGACACCGGCATGCCCGGCGCCGAGGACGAAATCCTCCGCCGGCTCGAACGCTGGGGCATCGCGAAGGCCCTCCGCCAGGCCGGCGCCGAACGCGGCGACACCATCGTCTTCGGTGATGTCGAGTTGACCTGGCAGGGCTGACTACGGCACCGCCTCCACTGCCCGGCGCTCTTCGCCGAGGGTGAACGCGTCCAGGCACCGGCTGTCCTCGCGGCGCTCACCCGCCCCCGCGCATCGTTCGCAGCCGCAGGTAGTGGGCTATCTCCGCCGCGCGCGCGCCGCTGACATCCAGGAACAGCACCGGCACCAGCATCCGCCCAACCTTCGCCGGTTCGCCAACCACGAAGTCCACGCTCCACCCGTCCCCATCCACCCTTGTCCCATCCACCGTCCCGCCCATCTCACGCAGCAGTTGCGCGCGGATCTCGTCCGCACGCAGGTTCCGGATCTCCAGGCGTGTCACCCACCGGCCGCCGGCGGGAAGATGTCCACGTCAGCGCTCGGCGGCACCGGTGTCTCGAGCATCTGCAGGTACCGGATCTCCCGCCCGTCCACGAACACCTTGATGTACTCGCCCAGCGTCCCCTCTGGCGTCCAGATCTTTGCGCCAAGCTCCGGGAAGCGCTCAGTCACCGTGTCGAGCAGGTCCTTAACGGTCGCGCCTTCCCTCAGTTCCAGGTGCACGTTCTTGCCACCGACCATCGGCCGCAGGGTCGCGTAAAAGCGCACGTCCATGCCAGCGATCCTAGCAGGCCGGCCCCACCCGCCGCGCCCCGGCCCCGCCGAGACGGAACCGCGCCGATCGCGCATGCTTTGCGCCAACAAACCCACGACCGTCCGCGAGGCCACATGCATCTCATCCTGAACGACCTCAGCCCCTGGCACTGGGCCGCCGGCGGTGCCGTCATCAGCGCCGTCACGCTCACGTTGCTGTTCGTCGGCAACCGCCGCCTCGGCGTCTCCACCGGCTTCGAGAATGTCTGCTCGCTTGTCGTGCAGGCTCCCTACTTCCAGCGCGACGCCCTCCGGGGCACGAACTCGTGGCGCCTGCCCCTGCTCGGCGGGCTCGTGATCGGCGGGTTCCTCTCCGCGGTTCTCGGCGGCGGCTGGGAACCCTTCTGGGACCTCGGCATGTTCGACGCCGAGATCGGCTGGGGCAACGGCGGCAAGCTCATCTGGATGTTCGGCGGCGGGCTCCTCATCGGTTTCGGCACCCGCCTCGCCGGCGGCTGCACCAGCGGCCACGGCATCTTTGGCATGTCCAACCTCGAGCTGCCCAGCATCATCTCCACCGTCAGCTTCATGGCCGCCGGGGCCGTCACCACCAACCTCATCTACCGCGTCATCGTCTAACCGGAGCACCCTCGTGATCTTCTTCTACCTCGTCCTCGGTTCCGTCTTCGGGTTCGCCCTCAGCCGTTCCGGCGCCGCCGACTACAACTTCATCCAGGGCATGTTCCTGTTCGAGGAGTTCCAGCTCTACGGCATCATCGGCACCGCCGTCGCCCTCACTGCTCCCTCCCTCTGGCTCCTCAAGCGCTACGGCCGCTCGCTCACCGGCCAGCCGCTGCGCATCGAAAACAAGCCCGGGCACCGCGGCAACGTCTACGGCGGCGTGCTCTTCGGTATCGGCTGGTCGATCACCGGCATGTGCCCCGGGCCCATCCTCGTCAACATCGGCGAAGGCAAGCTCTACGCCCTGGCGGCGCTCGCCGGCACCCTCGTCGGAGCAGGAGCCTTCGGCGCCCTCTACCCGCGCCTCGTCAAGCCGTTCCACCTCCCTCCCCTCCAGGTCGGCACGGGCGAAGGCTAGGGGGCTCATGGGGCGACGGCGGCGACCCGGTCAGCCTGGCCGTTCACTCTCGAGGATCCGCTTCAGGTTCTCGCCTTCCTCGCGCATATGGACCCGCATCGCGGCAATCCTGCCGCGGAACAGCATGCGAAGGACAGCATCCACGATCCAACCCACAAGCGGGATATTCGTCCCGAGGGCGATCTCCGCCGTGAATTCCACGCCCTCAGCGACGCGAGCCACGGAGAACGCTCCCCAACCCAGCCCTTGTATCGCGTAGTCGAGCCGCTCGTCCTCGCGGAAGCTTCGGGTCTCGAGGCGCAGGGTGTGGAGCTTCCCATGCAGGTATTCCTTGCAATCCACCACCGAACCCGGCCTCGTTAGCGAACCGCCGGTCGCGCGGCACGAGACATGGTCAGGGTGCCACCTTCCGTACTCTTCGGGCATGCGGGCCAGCCAGCCGAATACTCGTTCGGGTGTGGTACGAATGACGACCCGGTCGGTGAGCCTGATCATGCGGCCCGGATCCTCCCGATTTCGTTCTCAGCTTACTCCCGGCTGCCACGTCTCCGGGAGGCATGCGGCCCTTCGGGCTCGCGCGTTTCCCGCCTGCGGCAGACCCTAGCCCCCATGCCGGGTGGACGCTCGCTCGCAGTCCCCATCCTCATGGCTGCTCTCTTCACGGGCTGGTGGATGGCCTGTAGCCTGCTCCTCCATCGCGCCTTCCACTCCAATGCCTGGGACCTTGGCGTCTTCACCCAGGTCACCTGGAACACCGCCCACGGCGAACCCTTCGAGTACTCGTTCCGTGCCATCTCCTACGCTGGCGACCACTGGCAGCCCGCGCTCCTGGTGTTCGTGCCGCTGGTCTGGGCCGGTGGAGGCGCGGCGACGCTCCTCGTGTCGCAGGCGGTGCTGCTCGGCGCCGCCATCATCCCCCTGTACCTCTGCGCGCGGCATGGCGCTGGGCAGGCCGCCGCCCTCCTGGCCTGCTTCGCCTATGCCTTCAGCCTCGGTGTTGCGCGTGCCGTCTCGTTCGACTTTCACCTCGAAGCGCTCGCCCCGCTCCTCTGTTTCACCGCGGTCTACGGCCTCGTCCTCAAGCGCGACTGGCTCTTCATCGTCCCGGTCCTGCTCCTCCTCACCATCAAGGAAGACGCACCGATCCTCGTCCTGGGGCTGGTCGTGCTCGCCGCCTGGCACTTCCAGTGGCGCGGGCAAGCAGCCGCGGTGGCCGCCGTGGCCATCGTCTATGGCGCTGTCGTGAACCTCTGGCTCATCCCCCACTACCGCGGCGATGAGCTGAACCCCCTGGCCGAACGCTACGGCTACCTCGGCGACTCCGCCACCGAAATCCTCCTCGCCATCCCGGCTCACCCCGGTGAAGTTGCCCGCCACATGGTCACCTGGGACAAGGGCGCCATCGTGCTCGTCCTCTTCCTGGCTTCGGGCGGCGCCCTCCTGCTCCGTCCGGTGGCGCTTCTCGCCGGCGCTCCGCTCGTCATCCTCCCCGCGCTCTCGCAGGACAACGACCAGGCACGGTTCGAGCTCCACTATCTCCTGGCCCCGACCGCCTTCGCTTTCAGCTGCCTGCTCGTGCATCTCAATCGCCCATCCGGGACCTGGTGGCCCGTGTTCACCCGCCACTTCACCCCCCGGCGAACCCTGGCGGCGAGCGCAGCCGCAACGGTTGCCGTGTTCATGCTCCGCGCGCCCCTCCCGCCGTCGTTGGCGTTCGAACCCGGTCGCTTCGAGGTCGACCACCATGCCCGCGTCTCGCGTTCGTTCGTTGAGCTGGTCCCGCCGTCTGCGATCATCAGCGCGCAGTCGCCGTTCGTGCCCCACCTCGCGCAGCGCCGCGAGGTCTTCGTCTTCCCCCGAGTACTTACCTCCGACTACGTCCTCATCGACGACTACGGCCCGAAGCCGCAGGAGGACCTCGAAGCGGGCTACGACGCCTGCCGCGCCGCCCTCCCCCGCCTCGGCTTCGACCTGGTCCGCGAGGAGGACGGCATCCAGCTGTGGCGCAGGGCGCGCCCGGCCGAGGCAGTCCCGGGTGTGCCGCCCTTCTGCAGCGGCCAGCAGCCCGGTCGCTGACTCCGAGACGGGTTTGACAGCCCTCCAAACAAATGGCACCGTCAGTGCCACGAAATGAAGGCTCGACCCCTCCCCCTCCAGACGACGCGCCCGCAGGGCCGGCCACGATGACGTCGGTCCTCGACGGGTACTGGCCGAGCCCCTGGCCCGGTGAGGATGGCGGCCCGGCGCGCCTCCAGGCGCCCGCGTCTGGCACCCTGGCCCTCGCGAGCGGTCCGCTCGTCGCTACCAGCCGGCCCGCCTTCATCGGCTGCATGCCCATCCTCCGCGCCGCCGGCCAGGTGTACCTCCAGGGCCACACCCCTGGCGGCGACCAGTCCACCGCCTGGGTCGAGCGCATCGACCCGCACACCCTCCAGCCCATCGAGCGCTCACCCGACCTGCCCGGCGGTCGGCCCTGGCCCGGCGGGCTGGCCGCGCACGCCAACGGCTCCCTCTACGTCACGTTCGGCCGCTGGTGCCACCGCCTGGCGCAGGACTGCTCCGTGCTCGCCGCCCGCCAGCTTCCCCGCGAGCGCCCCTATAACTCCCTCCTCATCCTCCCCGATGGCCACCTGGTCATGAAGGATTTCGCCGGTGGCTCAGGCGTCCATGCCCTGCCTCCGGGCGACATGGGCTCGGAGCTGGTCGTGCTGGAGCCCGAGGGCCTCGAAATCGTCGCCCGACTTGGACTGCCCGAAGGCTCTATCGCGCGCCTGTCCGCCGAACTGGATGGCGCCGGCGTCAACATCTACGTCGTCGGCGACCAGCACCTCTTCCGCGTAGCGTGGGACCCCGCCGCAGCCGCCCTCACCCTCGATGAAACATTCACGACACCCTACCTGGACCAGCCCGGCCAGACCTTCGGCTGGGACACGGTGCTCGCGGACGGCAGCGCCTGGTTCCTCGATAACGGCGAAGGGACCACCAGCTTCGGCCCGTCGCTCTTCGGGAAGGGTGTCTCGGCCGCCCCGCTGCACCTGGTCCGCGTGCCGCTCGATGGCGAACGGCGGGCTGAACTCACCGAGATCTGCGGCCTCCCGAACGGGATCGTCGCCAATCCGCCCTGCATCGACCCTGTCCGCAAGGTGGTGGTTGGCTTCGATTCCGGCAACGGCGCGATCGCCGCGTTCAGGTACGGCGACCCGGGCGTCCCGCTCGAATTGCTCTGGCGCCACCAGCAGAACCACGCCGGCCACATGCTCCTCTACCTCGAAACGGGCGAACTCGTGGCCTACGACTACGACCACGCGCGCGGGACCGAGCAGGTCGTCGTACGCGATATCGAGACCGGCCGCGAACGGGCCCGGGTCGCCATCGGCTCACCCCTGCAGTGTGTGGTGTTCCCGGCCTGCGGCTTCGAGGGCGACCTCTACGTGGCCACGTTCTCGACCATTGCCCGGATCAGCGCCGCTGGCAGCTGACCGGCTCCTACACCCGCGCCCAGTTGTTCGTGGTGAAGATGTCCTCGTCCAGCGGGCTGCGTTCGCCCAGATGCAGCCGGAACCCCGCCACCGCGCCGATCATCGCCGCATTGTCGGTGCAGAACTTTGGAGGGGGGATACGCACGGGCACCGGGCAGCGGCGCTGCAGCTCCTCGCGCAGGCGCGTGTTGGCCGCCACGCCGCCCGCCACCAGCACGTTCCTGGCGCCCATCTCCCGTGCCAGCCGCGTCGTCTTCCCCGCCAGCACGTCCACCACGGCCTCCTGGAACTCCCACGCGATCTCAGGCACCGAATACTGCCCCTCGCGCACCACGTGCAGCACGGCCGTTTTCAGCCCGCTGAAGCTGAAGTCGAAGGTCCCGTGCATCCATGCCCGCGGGAGGGCGAGCTTGCTCGGCCCGCCTTCGAGCGCCGCCTTGGCCACGTGCGGCCCACCCGGGAACGACAGTCCCAGCAGCCGCCCGACCTTGTCGAACGCTTCGCCGGCCGCGTCGTCGCGCGTGCCGCCCAGCCGTTCGTACTGCCCGTGCGAACGCATCAGCACCAGGTCCGTATGGCCTCCGCTGACCACCAGGCAGAGAGCCGGGAACGCCGGCTCGGGCCCTTCGACCAGCCAGTTCGCGTAGATATGGCCTTCGAGGTGGTTGATGCCGATGAACGGCAACTCCCGCCCGAATGCGATCGCCTTCGCCGCGTTGTAGCCCACCAGCAGCGACCCGGCGAGCCCCGGGCCGCGCGTCCCCGCCACTGCGTCGATGTCGTCGAGGGTGCACCCGGCGTTTTCCAGCGCCTCCGAGATGACCGGCACGATCTTGCGCAGGTGGTGGCGGCTTGCCACCTCGGGCACGACCCCGCCGTACTTCGCGTGCAGGTCCACCTGCGACGCCACCACCGACGAACGCGCCACGCGCCCATCCTCGATCACCGCCGCCGCGGTCTCATCACACGATGACTCGATGGCCAGGACTCTCACTTTCCCAGCGTACCACCACACCCGCTCTGCGTGACGTCTTTTGCCGGTCCGAACACCGGGTATGCTTCGGGCACTGCCAGCCGGAAGGGACACGATGCCGCCAGACCCCGAACCCGATACCCGGCAGCGCTTCGGCGCTGAAGCGCTGCGCACCTTCACCGCCGCCGTGTTCGAACGCCTTGGCATGCCGCCCACGGACGCGGCCGAAGGCGCCGAAGTCCTCATCGATGCCGACCTGTCGGGCATCGAATCCCACGGCATCGCACACCTCCCCTGGCACCCGGGCTACGCACCGGGCTTCGCGCGCGGCCTCGTGAACCCCACGCCCGCGGTCAGGGTGCTTCGCGAAAGCCCCGTGGCCGCGACCTGGGACGCCGATGGCGGGCTCGGGGTGCTCATCGCCCGCCGTGCCATGCTCGCCGCCATCGCCAGGGCCGAATCCGCCGGGATCGGCATGGTCGCGGTCCGCAACGGGCGCCACTTCGGCGCCGCGGGCTACTACGCCCGCATGGCAGCCGAGCGCGAGATGATCGGCATGGCGATGTGCAACGTCCCGCCGCTCGCCGTCGCCGCTGGCAGCCTCGACCGCGCCTATGGAACGAATCCCATCGCCATGGCCGCCCCGGTCGAGGGCAGCCACCCGTTCGTGCTCGATATCGCCACCACGGCGGTCGCAGGAGGGAAGCTCGAGATCGCCCAGCGCCAGGGGAAGCCGATTCCCGCCGGCTGGGCGGTCGATGCGAGCGGCAAAGACACTGAGGACCCCGAGATACTGCGCAAGGGTGGTTCGCTCCTCCCGCTTGGCAGCTACCTCGAGACGAGCTCCCACAAGGGCTACGGCCTTGGGCTGATGGTCGACATCCTCACCGGCATCCTGCCCGGCATGGGCTCGGCCCTGTTCGCCCCTCGCCACGAGCAGGGCTGGTGGTGCGCCGCCTGGCGCATCGATGCCTTCCGCGATGTCGTGGAGTTCAAGGCCGACATGAAACGGATGGCCGACCACCTCCGCGCGCTGCGGCCGGCGCCGGGCGTCCAACGCGTCCAGGTCCCTGGTGATCCCGAGGCCCGCGCCCGCGAGGAGCGCTCCCGCAGTGGCGTCCCGCTCGACCAGGAGACCATCACCCAGCTGCGCGAACTTGGGGCGTCGCTCGGCCTGGACATGCCCGCACCCATGTGACGCGCCTTCCGGACAACCGCCCCCGGGATTCGGGCCGAATGGGCACTCCGGCAGCTCGTGCCACCGGCGAAGGTAGTTGCATGGAGCACCGGTTTGGTTTGCTGACCGTTGGCCGATTTACCCCGGCCTTTATCGTGCCTGCGGAGACCCCTGTGGTAGGGTTTCGCTGATGGAGTCCGAACAGTACGTCTCGCCGATCCTGGCGGTCGCATCGATCGGCGTCGTCTTCGCGGTCCTCATTGGCATCATGGTGGCCGAGCTCCCTTCCGGTGAGCGTGTCCGGGCCATCTTCGACCAGCACGCACAGAAGCTCATGCTGGCCGTTGCCCTCGCCGCCACACTGGGCTCGCTCTACTACTCGGAGATCGTCGAGTTCATCCCCTGCGAGTTCTGCTGGTTCCAGCGCATCGTGATGTATCCCATCGCCATCCTGCTCATCGTCGCGCTCGTCACGCGCAGCCGGATCGACCCGAAGTACATCGTCACCCTCGCCGCGATTGGCGTGCCGCTCTCCATCTACCACTACCAGCTCCAGCTCTTCCCCGAGCAAGGTCAGATCTGCTCGGGCGTCATCTCCTGTACCGACAAGAACGTCGAGGAGTTCGGGATCGTGTCGATTCCCTTCATGGCGGGCGCCGGGTTTGTCACGATCCTCCTGCTCCAGCTCGCTGAATGGCGTGCCGACCTCTACTACCGCCGGGCCCTCGAAGCAGAGGGCACCCAGGGAAGGTGACGGCCGGCCCGGCCCATCACCGTGGAGCCGGGTCCGGCTCAATCGTGATCGTCACCTCATCGCCGACGCCCTTACCCGCCGCACCGATCGTCGCCTTGTGCACGCCGAGGATGAGGCGCCCGCCCATCTTCGCCAGGTTGCTGCGATAGGGCGTGCCCGCGAGTGTCCCTCGCCAGCGCAACAGGTGCTTGCCACCGATGGCAGCAGCGGCGGTTTCGGGCACGGCCACGATGTGTCCGCCCCGTCCCGCCGCCTCGATCCTGCCCGTGAATGCCGTCTGCATGGAGGCTACCCGTAGACGGCTTTGCTCGGCCCGGCCGATTCGCGCACCGAACGAACGTCGGCTGCGGCACCGGCGGCCAGAGCCGGGGCATCGCCGCTGATGGTGATCATGCGGTAGCCCGCCTCGGCGTGTTTGGCTGCCAACCCCGCGTTGGCGTGGATCCCGGGAGTCACGCCGTGCGCGGCGCACTTCTGTGCAATGAGCACCCGCGCTTCCTCGAACGCCCCGCCGTTGTTCATCCCCGGTGGCAGCCCCAGGGTGATGCTCAGGTCCGCCGGGCCCACATACACGGCGTCGATCCCGGGCACGGCCAGGATGTCGTCGAGCCGTTCCACCGCCTGCTTCGTCTCGATCATCGGGATGCAGGCGATTTCCTGGTTGGCATTCGCGAAGTAATCGGCTCCCGCGTAGTAGGCGGCTCGCGTCGGCCCATAGCTGCGGGCGCCATCCGGGTAATACCGGCAGGCGGAGACTGCCGCCTTCGCCTCCTCGAGGCTGTTCACCATCGGGATGATGACGCCCATCGCGCCGGCGTCCAGCACCTTCCCGATGATGCCTGGCTCGTTCCAGGGCACCCGCACGATGGGAATGGTCGGCGTCGAGCCGATGGCCTGGAGCATCGCCACCGCCGCCTGGTAGTCCACGACCCCGTGCTGCATGTCGATGCAGAGCCAGTCGAACCCCTGGTGCGCCATCACCTCAGCCGAAAACGAGCTGGGGATCGAAAGCCAGCCACCGTAGGTGACTTCGCCTTTCGCCCACTTCTCCTTGACCGTGTTCGTTCGCATGGGTGTCCTCCCTTGATGGACTGATTTCGCGGCCCCTGTAACCCTACCGCCGCTGCAACGCCGCCCCCAACGCCTCCCGGTTCACGCAAGCTGGCGGCTCCTCACCCTTGAGCACAGCCTCCAGATTGCTCACCGCCAGCTCCAGCATCGCCGCCCGCGTCTCCACCGTCGCGGAGCCGACATGCGGCAGCAACAACACGGTTGGCAACGACAGGATCGGCTCTTCGGCCGCGGGCGGCTCGGACTCCAGCACGTCGAGGGCTGCCCCCGCAATAGTCCCCTGGCGAAGCGCCCGAACCAGCGCCGCCTGGTCGATCACCGGCCCCCGCGAAGTGTTGACCACCCATGCGGTGGGCTTCATCAGCCCCAGCTCGCGGGCCCCCAGGAGGTGGTGCGTCTCCGCTGTCAGGTTCACGTGCAGGGAGATGATGTCCGACTCGCGGAGCAGGTCGGGCAGGCGCCGGAACGAGCAATACGCGAACTCTCCCGGCGGCGCCTCGAACGTGTCGTGGAAGATCACCCGCATCCCGAACGCGAGCGCCCTGCGCGCGACCGCCTGGCCGATACGGCCCAGCCCGATCAGCCCGAGCGTCTTGCCACCGAGATCGAACCCGAGCGGCGGTGCCGGCTGTTGTGCTGGCCATCCGCCGGACGACACATAGGCGGCGTTCTCCACGAGCCGGCGCGAAGCGGCCAGGATGAGCCCGAACGTGAGGTCGGCGACCGCCTCGCTCAGCACGCCCGGCGTGTTGCACACCACGATGCCCCGCCGGTTCAGCTCAGCGAGGTCGACGTTGTTGTACCCCACCCCGAAGTTCGCGATCACACGCAGCCGCGGCGCCGCATCCAGCAATGCGTTGTCGATGGGAAACGGAGCCGGGCAGAGCAACCCCTCTGCCTGGGCGAGCGCGGAAATAGCCGTTTCGCGGCTGCTCCCTGGCGGCACGAGCACGAGGTCGCACGTTTCCCGCAGCCGCGACTCCGCCTCGGGAGGCAGCGAGATGATCGCACAGGCGATGGGCCGCTGCGTGGACACGAGCCCAACCCTACAGGCTTGCTGTCCGCCGGCCAATCGGGTCACACGGTCCGCGCTGTTCGCTACACTCGATCCATGCCCTACACGCGCCGCAGCGGGCTGCGCATCCACTACCGCGTCGCGGGAAAAGGCCCACCGCTCGTCCTCGTTCATGGCTACACGTCGAGCGGCTGGACCAACTGGGTCTCATCCGGCTGGGTTGAGTTCCTTTCCGCCCATCACACGCTCCTGGTGCCCGACCTCCGCGGCCACGGGCTGAGCCAGAAGCCCTATGCCATCACCGCCTACTCTGTTCGGGCACTCGCCGAGGACGTGCTGGCAGTCATGGACCGCGAAGGTTTCGAGCGTTCGCCGATCTTCGGGTACTCGATGGGGGGGATGGTCGCGCTTGAGTTGCTGCTCTCCCATCCCGAGCGCATCGAAGCGGCGATCATCGGCGGCATGGGCAGCTACCTCCCGCGTGGCCGGGGCCGCTTCTCCGTTGAGCGGCAGCCCGCGGCCAGTACCGCGCCACGCCGCACTCCACTGGAGCTCGCGCGCTTTCTGGGCGGGTACCTCGCCCAATTCGACCCCATCGCCCTCGACCGCGTCTTTCGGGGCGTGTTTCGCGGCAACCAGCCGGTCGACCCGGCCCGGCTCCACCAGATCCACGCCCCCGTGCTCGTGGCAGCCGGGACGCGGGACCCATTCTTCGCCCCCGCCCGGGACCTTGCCGAGGCGATCCCGGGCGCGCGTTTCGTGCCCCTGGCCGAAGAAGGCCACCTCAGTGCCATCCGCAACCCGGTCTTTCGGTCCGAGGTCGAGGCGTTCCTGGAGCGTATCGCCGCCGCGCAGGCCGGCTCGAGCCGGGCACTGGCGGAACTCACTGACCGTCCACTATAGTGGACGAATGACCACGACAGGCAACGGCATCGAGGCACGCATCGCCGCGAACCTCCGTCGCCGCCGCGAAGAACTCGGCCTCTCTCTCGGGCAGCTCGCGGAGCGCTCAGGCGTGAGCAAGGCCATGATCGCGAAGGTGGAGTCCGGCGCATCCTCCCCCACGGCCGGACTCCTCGGGCGGCTCTGCGGAGGGCTCGGGGTCACCCTCTCCACCCTGATGATCGAGGCCGAGGCGTCCGGGGTTTGGTTCAATCCCGCGAGCGCGCAGCCGGCCTGGCGCGATCCCGCCACCGGGCTCGAACGCACGCTCATCGCGGGTGCCTCGCCTATGTCGCCGGTGGAGATCGCGCGCTTGCGGCTCCCCCCAGGTACCGCGATCGACTACCCGGTCCCGCCTGCGCGGCCCCTCCGCCAGCACATCGTCATGCTCGCCGGCTCCCTCGATTTCTCGATAGGCGGCGAACTCACCCGGCTCGCCCCGGGCGACTCCCTCTTCGCCGTCATCGACCGGCCGACCAGCTTCCAGGTCCCCGTCACGGGGCCTGCCGAGTACCTCGTCATCCAGGAGCCCGCATGACCAGCTTCGTCATCGAACACCTTGATGGAGACGCTGCAGCGCGCAGCGTTGATGGACTCTCCGGAGTGCTCGCCGATTGCGTTGAAGGCGGGGCATCGGTCAGCTTCATGTGGCCACTCCCGCGCGAAAAGGCGGTGGCGTTCTGGGAGAAAGTCGCGGCATCGGTCGCGCGAGGCGAAACAGTGCTCTTCGCCGCTCGCGACGCGGAGGGCATCTGCGGCACGGTCCAGCTTCAGACGGCCCTGCCAGAGAACCAGCCGCATCGCGCCGACGTTGCCAAGCTCCTGGTGCATCGCCGCGCCCGCCGCCAGGGCATTGGAGAGGCGCTGATGGGCGAGCTGGAGGCCGCGGCCGTGGCGCATGGCAAGACGCTCCTCGTTCTCGATACCGCATCGGACGATGCTGACCGCCTCTACCGGCGCCTCGGCTGGACCGAGTGCGGCGTCATCCCGGACTACGCGCTCCTCCCGGACGGCCGCCCCTGCGCGACGGTCGTGTTCTGGAAGCAGCTGCCCAGAGTAGCCACACAGTAGCCACAATGATGGAAGGCCAGCACGGGATCGACAACCGCCCGCGCCCCATTCACAATCGGGCCACCTTCCCAACCCGGAGCGCTCCATGGAATTCCGAGACAACGAACGCGAGTCGGCCTTCCGCGCCGAAGTCAGCGGCTTCCTCGATGCCGAGTTCCCCGCCGAGTTCAGCGACCGCCCGACCGAATGGGGCCTCTTCAACGGCGCCGGCCGCGCAATCCCGGGCTTCATGGAGTTCATGCGCGGCTGGACCGCGAAGCTCAACCAGCGCGGCTGGGGCGCGCCAGCATGGCCAAAAGAACACGGCGGCGGTGGCCTGAGCGTGAAGGATCAGTTCATCCTCAGCGAGGAGTTCGCCTGGCGCCGCGCCCCCCGTCCCGGCGGCATCGGCCACGGCTGGGCCGGTCCCACCGTGATGGTCTACGGCACCGAAGAACAGAAGGCCGAATATCTCCCGAAGATCATCTCCGGCGAGCACATCTGGTGCCAGCTCTTCTCCGAACCCGGCGCCGGCTCCGATCTCGCCTCGCTCCAGACGCGCGCCATCCGCGACGGCGACGACTACGTGGTGAACGGCCAGAAGATCTGGACTTCCGGCGCACAGCACGCCCACATGGGCATCCTCATCGCGCGTACCAACCCGGATGCGCCCAAGCACCGGGGCATCAGCTACTTCCTGGTCGACATGAAGACGCCGGGCATCCAGGTCCGGCCGCTCATCAACATGCTCAACAGCCACGAGTTCAACGAGGTCTACTTCGAGGATGTGCGCATTCCCGCGAAGAACCTGCTCGGCGAAGAGAACCGCGGCTGGTACCTCGCGACCACCACCCTGGACTTCGAGCGCTCGGGCATCGCTACCAGCGTCGCCCACCAGCTAATCGTCCGCGACCTGGTGAAGTACGCGAAGGAGTCCCGTGTAGGTAGCCACACGGTGGCTACAACGCCCCAGGTACGCAACGAGCTCTGCGACCGAGCCATCGAAGCCCAGGTCGAAGCCCTTATCTGCTATCGCATCATCTCCATGCAGGAGCGCGGCGAGATCCCCAACAAGGAATCCTCCATCGCCAAGCTCTTCTCGAGCGAGCTCGATGTCCGCCTCGCCACCACGGCCATGCACATCGGCGGCCTCTACAGCCAGGTCACCGATCGCGATGATCCCCACGCCATGGGCGGGCGGTTCGCGCGCTTCTACATGCACAGCACGACGAGCCCCATCGGTGGCGGCACCAGCGAGATCCAGCGCAACATCATCGCCATGCGCGGCCTCGGCCTGCCAAGAGGCTAGGCACCGGCGATATGGTTGTAGATTCTTCCCGCTGACTAACCCGCGCGCCGCACCTCGTCTGCCCCACGCTCCACGCCGCGCCTTCCCAGGAGCCCTTGTAGCCAGCTGATATCGGCCTGCAGGTGGGCGATGCGCCGTTCGCGGGCCGCCTGGCCCCAGGGGTCCACGGCTTCTTCGCGCAGGGCGCGTTCCTCGTCCGTCAGCCTGCGTGCCGCCGCGGCCATCCGGGTCCGCAGGACGCCGAGTGCATCCTCTCGTTGCGAAATGCCGGCTGCCGCGACCGCCAGGGCGAACAGCGGCGATTCCAGTGGCTCCCGGCGGAGCACCTCCGCGGCCTCCCTCCCCGCCGCATCGCTGCCCTTCGCCGTCAGCCGCAGCAGGCGCCGGAAGTGCCCGCTCTCGCCCCGGCCATCCTCCGCCTCCAGGTAACCCCGCTCGATGAGCCCATCCACCCGCCGGTACAGCGTGCTCCTCGTCGCCCGGACGCCCAGGGCCTGCAGGTGTTCGAGTAGCTCGTACGGGTGAGTTGGGTTTGCGGCAACCGCGGCGAGGATGGGGAAGTCGTCGGTCATGGCTCGAGTATCCGCGCCCCGGCAGGGCGTAGGTATCGGGAGGTTTCCTGATTGGGAGAGGCCGAAGTGCCCATTCGGGAACGAGCGTGGGAACATTCCCAACAGGGGCGGGCCGTGTTCCCATCCGGGAACGAGGGCATATTCCCGTTTGGGACCCGCGGGCTCGCCCGCACTCAGCACGGGCGGTCCGGAGCGGAGACCAGCCTGGCACGGGAAGCTTCCCGCGATCGCGACGCGACCGGGTGGGTGGTGGTCCGCGAGCACTCGCCGGCGTACCCCGGGCCAGGGCGCCGTGTTACGGGGATCCGGGTGGACTGACTGTGACAGGAGCGTGAAGACTTGACGTAACAGGTTGAGCCTCGGCGGCCCGGTGGTACGTTTGGCCGGTGGATAGCAACTCCAGCGGCGTGGTTTGTGCCTGGTGTGGTTCCCCGGGTTCGGGCGCACCTCCGGCGGAGCGCGTCTCGCACGGCATCTGCGTGGACTGCGCGGTCGAGTTCCTCCGCCGGCTTCCGCCAGAGTACCTCCGCTCTATCGCCGAGCCCGATGGGGCGGTGACGCTGTTCTCGGGGCACCGCCTGCCACTCTCGCCGGATGGCCGGCCGCTGGCTTGACGCCCCTGCCCTCTCGCTGAGCCGAAGCGGCCACGACGCGCGTCGTGGCCGCTTCTCGTTGGATGGATCGGCCTGCTATGCGATGGCGCGCGAGCCGCCCCGGACCGCGCGCAGGACCATGAGGAAGACCAGTGCGCCGATGACGGCCAGGGCCATGCTCCTGAAGTCGAACGTCGTGGCCGTACCCCACCCGACCCCGGCGCCGATGAACCCGCCGATGAACGCACCGACGATGCCGATGACGATGGTGATGACGATGCCAGCGAGCCCGCCGTTCCCCGGGTCGCCGCCCGGCATGAGGAGCTTCGCGATGGCGCCCGCGATGAGTCCGAAGATGAGCCAGGCAAGGATGCCCATGTGTACCTCCTTCGGCGCGAGTCATGCGCTCGCGCCTGCCCACCGATCATGCCAACCCCAGCATCACAATTCGCGTAATGAACTTCGTAATGGCCTTGCAGGACCATTGCGAACCGGCCTCGGGAATTACCCGAATCTTCCCTGTGTTTCGTGAAGGTTGTCCCGGATTCCGAGCGTGGCTTCCATAACCGTGGTACGGTGCACGCAGGGTAGAACCGGAGGCGACCGTGCAGCGTCTGCTGCGCGAGCCCGGCACTGCCGTTACTAACTCTGTGAGACAGCTGGTGGTGGTGCGCGGGACGGTTGGGATGGCGAGGCCCGGCCTCATCCTCTATTACTCGGCAAGGTTTTTCGGACAGGTCGCCCAGAACCTCTTGTTCGCGGCGCTCTTCGTGGCCGCCGGTACGAGCGAGAACGCGGCTGTTGGCCTGAGTTCGCTCCTCATCGCGACCACTGCGGCATCGCTGATGTTCGGGGTCATGGGGGGCGCGCTGTCCGACCGTATCGGCCCGGGCCGGGGCATGGCCCTTGGCGCCCTCCTGCGCACGACCGTCATCGTCATGTGTTGCCTCCAGTTCAATGCGCCGGCCCTCGCGGCCGTGGTGATCTTCGCCTACTCGGCGGTATCGCAGGTGTATTCGCCATCGGAGATGGCGATGGTTCGCGTGCTCTGCGGGAAGGGCCGTGGTGCGGGTCACTCGCTCGGCATCGCCCTGCAGTACGCGGGCCAGGGGGCTGGCATGCTCGTGCTGGCGCCGCTGCTGTTCTTCCTCGGTGGAGCCCAGGGCATGCTCATCGGTGCCTCGATTGCCGGCCTGGTGCTTTCCGCCATCACGGTCGGGCTGTCGCTTCACCACGGCCGGCCCGTGCGTGTTCCAAAGGGCGACCATTCATCGATCCGCGATTCGCTTCGCGTCTTCAAGCGTTCGGCGATGGCCCGCGATGCACTCGCCGTGCTCGCCGTCCAGACCATGATCGTCCAGGGCATCGTCGTCGCCCTGCCGCTGTACATCCGGAACGACATTTCCCTCGGCGAAGAGTGGGGCCTGTTCCTGGTGGCGCCGGGCGCGCTCGGCGTGGTCGCGGGGCTGGCCTGGTCGGCCGCGGCGGTCACTTCAGAGGTCTCGCAGAGAGTCATGCGCCTGGCGCTCGTGTCGATGGTGGTCGGCGTGTTCGCGCTGGCTGCCCTTGATTACGGTCTCAGCGCGGTGCTCACCATCACCCAGTTCGGGCCACTCATCGACCTGGAAGCGGGCCTGAATACGACGTTCATCGTGGCCTTCCCGGTTGCGTTCCTCGTAGGGTTTGCTGTCACGCTGGCGCTGGTCTCGGCGCGGGTGGCACTCACGGCCGCCGCGCCGCTCGCCCACCAGTCACGCGTCTTCGCCGTCCAGGCCACGCTAACCGACTCGTTCGTGGTGCTTCCTCTCCTGCTCATGGGCGTCGGCGTCGAAGTCGCGGGAGCGCGTCCGGTGCTCGCCGCGATGGGGGTGGTTGGTCTGGCCACGCTGGTGTTCATCGAGCACCCGCGCTTCCGGCCGCTGGCACTCCACGCCCACGAACCGCAGCCGGTCCTCGCGACGGCCCACGCCGAAGCCGACTGAGGCCTGGTCAGTCCGGCTGAGCCACGAACCGCGCGAGCTCCCGCCGGAACCCCTCTTCGTCTGCCACGTACCCGATGCGGCCAAGCTCCTCCCCGTTCGCATCGATGAGGAGGAATGCCGGCGTGCCGTCGATCCCGTAGCGTTCGCCGGACGTGTCGCGGTCGATCGACTTCTCGACGAAGGCGAGCTGGTCGCGGTACTCGGACATGACGCGATGGACGAAGAGCATGTCGTCGCAGCGGGCGCAGCTGGGGCTGGTGAACCAGACCAGCGTGCCCCGGCCGTCAGCGCGTGGCTCGGAGGCCGTCGGGAGCGGCCCCGGGTAGTGGTAGATGGTGTGCTCGGTCCCCGAAATCGCGATCACCGGCCCGCCCGCGTTCAGTTCGGCCAGCGCCTGGAGTTCGGGGTCGATGGGCGACTCGCCCCCCGCTTCCAGCAGCACCCAGACGGCGAACCCGAGCGTCGGGAGGACCATGAGGGCGGCGACTGCCCAGGTTTTCCAGCCCCAGCGCGGGTTCCACCAGCCGCGCCGGTGCCTGGTTGTCATGCGATCAGTGTAGGCGGTGCGCTCTTCCGGAGAGCGTTTTGCGCCAGGACTGCCACGAATGGGTGCGTTCGAAGCCCAGGCGTTCGTACAGCCGCCGGGCGACGGGGTTGTTGGTGGCCACTTCGAGGGCGGCCGTCTTCAGCCCGGCGTTGGCGAAGCTCTGCATGACCTGCGAGAGGATGGCGGCGCCGAGCCCCTTGCCGCGCCATTCCGGGCGTACGCCCATCTGGATAATCCAGCCCGTGTCGCCTTCGACCCAGCAGACGGCGTAGCCGGCCGGTTCGGGACCATCGAGCACGACCATGCAGTGGCGCGGCTGGAAGTCTTCGGAGCCGGTGTAGGTCGCGCACCAGCGCGATTCGTCCCATCCCGGGAACCCGGGGCGGTCGCGGAAGGCGGAGTCGTAGGCGTGGTAGAAGAGCGGCGCCGACATGCGGTCCCAGTGGCGGACGGTGTACCCCGGCGGGATGGGGGTAGTGGGGAGGGAGCCGTCGAGGGGCCGAGCCATTTCGTCTTCGGCGACCGCGAGTTCGAGGCCGTGGCGCGCGTAGAGGCGGGCCGCGTCGTCGCCCGGGGCATCGATGTCGACGCGCAGGATGGCTGGCTCGCCGCCTGCCAGGGCCGGAGCGAAGCGCGCGCGGGCGGCGGTTTCGGCCCATGAAAGGATGGCGCTTCCCAGTCCGCGGCGGCGGTGGTCTCTTCCCACTTCGCCTTCGAGTGTCGCGCGGTGTTCGCCGGTGGCGGTGGTTGCCAGGGTGAGTGTTGCCCCGGCCGCCTGGTCGTCGGCGGGGGTGAAGGCGATGACGGTGAGGCGCTCGCCGTCCTCGCTGGCGATGCGCCAGGAATAGCCGGGCACGGGGGTGGGAAGGGTGCTCATGGCTTTCATCCTAAATGGCCGCCACGCTGCGCTCTGTGAACCGCGCCAACCAGCTCGTCGAGTGGGGGCCGGTAGATGCGGGCTGCGGGCAGGGGCACGTGATGCGTGGCAGGGTGGCGGATCGTGCGGGTCCAGCGAGCCCCGACCGTGAGGGAGGGACACGCACTCTTCGCCCACAATCGCAATCCAACCGCCGGGTCCCGGCGTGACGGCCGGTTCGGGGTGCCGATGTTGCGCGCCACGGCGCACGCACGTGGGGCTGCTTGCGACGGTGCGCGTCGCCATCGGGTTTCTTCCTCACGGTCGGGGCTCGCCATGACTCCCGCGGGGACCTTGCGTGACCTGCTTGCGACGGTGCGCGTCGCCGTCGCGTCCCTCCCTCACGGTCGGGGCTCGCCATGCGGGCGCTTCCGGTAACATCCTCGCGTGGGAGGGCCGTCCGGATACTTCCTCACGTTCACAACGTACGGGACTAGGCTCCACGGCGACCCGCGGGGGAGCGTCGACCGTGGCCACAACCTTGTTGGCACCCCTGCGCTCTCTCCGAATCCGGTGAGACAGACATACGCACGCAAACGCATGCCCGAGGAGTCAGTTCGCCTGGATGAGCCGCAGCGCCGCGCCGTTGCGCGTGCCATCGCCGGGGTTTGCGAACACCGGGCCTGGCGCCTCCATGCACTCAATGTCCGCACCAACCATGTGCACGCCGTGGTCACAAGCGACGCCCCAATTGAACAGGTTTTGAACACGTTCAAGGCCTACGCGACGCGAGAGTTGCGCGAGTCGGGCCTGGTGAGTAGCGGAACTCGCACCTGGGCCCGTCATGGGAGCACGCGTTTCCTCCGTGACGACCAGGACGTGATCGATGCCGTGTCGTACGTGCTGGACTACCAGGGCGATGATCTGGGAGGGCGAATCGCCCCCGGTGAGTAGATGGTCGCCATGCTGGGCGAGACCTGGGGTCCGGGGGGTGTCGGGCGAAGGTGAGAGTCGAGGGCGCGTCCCTCCCTCACGGTCGGGGCTCGCCATGCTGGGCCAGAGGCCGGTTCCCCCGGGGGTGTCCGGCGAAGGTGAGAGTCGAGGGGCGTCCCTCCCTCACGGTCGGGGCTCGCCATGCTGGGCGAGATGCCCGCTCCCCCTACACCAGTATCCCCGGGTTCAATAAGCCGTTCGGGTCTACCGCCGCCTTGGCCGCGCGGAGGGCGGCGCCGAACAGCGGCGGTTGTTGCTGGCGGTACCAGGGCATGTGGTCGCGGCCGACGGCGTGGTGGTGGGTGATCGTCCCTCCCCCAGCCATTACCGCGTCGCTCGCCGCCTGCTTGAGTTCGGCCCACATCTCCAGCTCGGCGCCGGGCCGCCCCATGCCCTGGAACGAGTAGTACGGCGCCGGGCCATCGGGATACACATGGGTAAACCGGCAGGTCAGGGTGCCGCCGCCGCACGCCCGCTGGAGCGCGCCGGTCACCGCCGCCCGCACCGTGCGGTCGAACTCAGGCCAGCGGTCCCAGGTGATCGAGGTCTCGAACGTGTCGCCCACTGCGCCCATGCCGGCGGTGAGGTTGCGCTGGTAGGGCGCGCGGATGAACGAGTTGCGCCACGCGCCGACCGCACCTTGCCGGCCGACCTCTTCGTCGCTGCCATCCGAGACCTTGATCCCGGAGGCGTCGATCTCGCCTCCCGATTCGCGGGCGATCTTCACGGCCTCGCGGATGAAGGGGTCTTGCGGCACCTCGGCCGATTCGAAGGCGATGATGAGGAGCGCGTGACTGCCTTCGACGCCCGCGGCGGCGCCCGCCTCGCCGGGGTCGAGCAGGCGGCAGTTGGCGGGCCAGAGCTTGGCCTGGACCACGCGCCGGGCGGCATCGAAGCCAGCCTCCCACGTGGGGAACATCATGCCCGCCGAGGCCCGGAATTTCGGCCGCGCCTGGATCCGCATCCAGGCCTCCGTCACGATGCCGAGGATGCCCTCGCTGCCGAGCACGAGCCGGTCGGGGCTCGGCCCCGCGCCGCTCCCCGGCAGCCGGCGCGACTCCCACACGCCGTTCGGTGTCACCATGCGCACGGACTCGACGAAGTCGTCGATGTGGGTGTGGTTGGTGGCGTAGTGCCCGCCCGACCGCGTGACAATCCAGCCGCCGAGGGTCGACCACTCGAAGCTCTGGGGGAAGTGGCGGAGGGTGAAGCCGTGCGGCCGCAGCTGGTCTTCGAGCGATGGGCCGAGCACGCCCGCCTGGATGCGGGCCGCCCGCGAGGTCTCGTCGATCTCGAGCACGCGGTCCAGCTCCTTCAGGTCGATGCTCACGACGGGCCGGTCGCCGCCGGGTGGTTCGACGCCGCCGACCACGGAGGAGCCGCCGCCGTAGGGGACGGCCACCACGTTGGCTTCGTTGCACCACTCGAGGATCGCGGTCACCTCCGCCTCGTCGCGGGGGTAGGCGACGAAGTCGGGCGGGTTGGGGAAGTCGCAGCGGAAGGCGCGGACGACATCGCGGTAGCTCTTGCCGTAGCTGTGGGCGGCGCGGTCGTGGGTTTCGGTGGTGCAGAAGGCGGCGAGGGCGGCCGGTGGCTGCATGCGCGGGGCGCGGAGCTGCACGCGGTCAATCGTCGGGACGGGTGGGGCGTCAATGGCCACGCCGTAGCGGCGGGAGAGGCGTTCGGCGGCCTGCTGGCGCTGCTGGTTGGTGGGCTCATCGGATTCGAGGCCCCAGGCCCAGAAGCTGCGTCGGGTGCTCATGCTGTCCTCCGTGCCTCGTGCGGCCGCGCTATCGTAGCGGCCCGGCCGGGCGTTTCAACCGGAGGTTCCCGGGTGGCTGCTATCACGGAACGGCCCCGAGAGCTGATACTCCCGCTATGCGAACCGGCCGTGCCCCCGCGATGCTCGCGCTCGCCCTCGGCACGGGGCTGCTGGCGACCGCCTGCGTGTTCGGCGGGGGCGACAGTGGGCCGACGCCGGTGGTGACGATCGACGCGAGCGGCACGCCTGTGCTGGTGGGGACGCCGACACCAGCCGACATCGCCTACGCGGGCGGACTCTGCCGGGCGGTGAACACCTATGTGGCGGCTATTTCGGCCGAGACGGCGAAGGACCCGAACCTGTTCGCCGACCAGGAGAAACTGCTGCGCACGGCCGCCCCGATCCTCGACCGGTTCGCAAAGGACCTGGATAAGGCAAAGGCCCCGAAGGACCTTTCGAAGTTCCACGACGCGCTCGTGAAGCGGATCGAGGAGATGGGGAAGCGGGCGAAGGAGGGCCAGGCGCCGGCGCCCGAGGAGCTTTCGCGGTTTTCGAAGGACGTGCCTGTGCCGCCGGAGCAGGTGCAGGCGCGGCTGGCGGCCGCCGCGGAGCAGCTGCCGGAGTGCGGGGAGTTCGGGATTGCCAACCTGTTCGGGACGGCGGAGTGAGGGGCGCGTAAAGCCGCCTTCCGTGTCCCATAGGGAGGCGGGTGGTATCCTCGCCGGACACGAAAACCGTAATGGCCCGCCTCCGCGCGCGGCCGGAATACTTCGCCCAGGAACGACCGTACCCATGTCCAACCGCCAGGCCCGTCGAGAGCAGTCGAAGCAACGTCCCGCCCGCAGCACGCGCAGCACGCGCCCGGCCGCGCGAGGCCCCCAGCGCTCATCGGGAGGGGGCGGTTCGGACCTGATGTCGCAGCCGTTCCTGTTGATCGCGGGTGCGCTGGTGGTGGTGCTGGCGGTGGTGCTCGGCATCTTCATCGCGATGGGTGGCGGGAACGAGAGCGAGGAGTTCGTGTCGCTGCTCGAAGATGCGAGCACGAACCTGCCGGCGGACCTGGCGAGTGGCGCGAAGATCGGGCGCGACGATGCACCGGTGAAGATCACCGCCTTCGAGGACTTCCAGTGCCCGTACTGCCTGAAGTTCACGGCTGAGCAGGAAGGGGAGATCATCGAGCAGTTCGTGAAGACGGGGCGCGTGCAGTTCGATTACCAGCACTACCCCATCCTTGGGACCGAATCGGTCCGGGCGGCGCTGGCCAGCCAGTGCGCCGCCGACCAGGACAAGTTCTGGCAGTACCACAACCGCCTCTTCCTGGAGCAGGCGAAGGCCGACCAGTGGGGCGACGAAAAGACCAACGTTGGCCGGTTCTCGGATGACAACCTGAAGAAGTTCGCGAGCGAGCTGGGGCTCGATACGGCCTCGTTCAATGCCTGCTTCGATGGGAACGAGCACCTGGACCTGATTACCGAGCAGCAGCGGACGGCGCAGCAGTTTGGCATCACCGGCACGCCCGGCTTCCTGGTGAACGGCCAGCCGCTCGGCGCCGGCACCCCCACCGACATCGACGCATGGCGCCAGCTGGTTGAAAACGTCGAGGGCGCGATCGCGACGGCGACGGCAAACGCCAGCGCCAGCCCCGCGGCCACCGTCGATGCGACCCCGGCGGCCACGCCGACGCCGTAAGGAGCCGGATTGTCTGACGTTTCGCCCCGCTGGGATGGCTGGCTCGGCCCGAAGCAGTGGATGCCGATCGTCGGCGTGCTTTCGGTGGCGGTCATCGCCCTGGTGACGCTGCTGGTACTGAACGCCGGTGACGAGGCGGATGCGGGTGGGGACGAGCCGGCCCTCGGGGTGAGCGGCGGCACGCGCCCGTTCACGCATGAGCACGCCGACTTCGCGGTGGTGGTTCGCGGGGAGAAATTCGACTTCAGCGACCCGCGCTTCATTTCCGATACCGAGGGCGAGGAGCTGAGCGAGAACGTCCACATCCACGCCCCGCGCTTCAGCGTGGTGCACGTGCATCGCACATTGACCACGTGGGACGAGTTCTTCCGCAGCCTGGGGTTCACGCTGACCGACCCTTCGTTTCCCGGGACGACGAGCGAGCGCACCTGCATGGAGCTCCCCTCGGGCGACAAGTTGTGCAATTCGGCGACGGAGAGCTGGAAGTTCATCGCCAACGGGGTGCCGGTCGATGGGTTGGCGAATGTGTACATCGGCGACCTCGACCGGGTGCTGTTCAGCTATGGTCCGGAAGGCATCGAAGACGTGATGGCGGGCCAGTGGCCCCAGGTCACCGACCAGGCGTGCATCCCATCGGAGCTGTGCGTGGAGCGCATTCCGGCGGACGAGCCGAAGGAGACGTGTTCGGGCCGCCAGAATTCCTGCGGGCCATAGGCGGGCGCCCCGCCTCACTCGAACTGGTGGCGTGTTCCCGCGTGGAACGTGATAGCCTCCCCAGCATGCCGTCGCCGTCGGCCCCCCACGACGGACCCCTCGGAGTGATCCGCCCTTCACCGCACGTGGTGGTGGTGGTGGCGCGCGAGATCGGCGTGATGTTCGCGGCGGCGATCGCGTATTTCGCCATTCGCGGGCTAGTGGAAAGCAGCGGGCGCGATGCCGTGGCCAATGCGTGGCATGTCATCGACTTCGAGAAGGCCATGGGGATATTCGTCGAGGAGCAGATCCAGCGGCCGTTCGTGGATTCGAGCTTTCTGACCACGCTGATGAACTGGGTGTACATCTACGGGCACTGGCCGTTCATTGCGGTGGTGGCCGTGTGGCTGGTGGCGCGCCACCCGGCGGAGTACCGGGTGATCCGCAATGCATTTCTCATCTCGGGCTCGGTCGGATTGTTCTTCTTCCTCTTCTTTCCGGTGGCGCCGCCGAGACTGGTGCCCGGGCTGGACATCGTGGACACGGTGACGGAGCACTCGAGGGCGTACCGTGTACTGCAGCCGCCGGCCCTGGTGAACCAGTACGCGGCCCTGCCGAGCTTCCACTTCGGGTGGAACATGCTCATCGGCATCGGCATCATCCGCTGCGCGCGGGCCTGGCCCTGGCGGGCGGTGGGGGCCGTGGCGCCGCTGGCGATGGGGATTTCCACCGTGACCACCGCGAATCATTACATCGTGGACCCGATCCTGGGTGGACTCATCTGCGTCATCGCGCTCTACGTGGCGGAGTGGATGCGGGGGCGGCGGCTCTCGCCGCTCTCGCTCAGGGTGTGGTTTTCGGCAATGCCAAGAGCGCCGGGAGGCGTGCGCGATGGCCGGTAGGCTGCTCGATCCGTTCCGCCCGATCGCGATCGCGCACCGCGCCGGCAACGACCTGGCGCGTCTTAAGGAGGCGGAGGCGGCCGGCGCGGAGGTGGTCGAAGCCGACCTGTGGCGGCGGCTCGGGCGGCTCGAGGTGCGGCACCTGAAGACCATCGGGCCAGTCCCCATCTTCTGGGACCGCTGGTACCTGGCGAGCCCGTTCGTCCGCCGCCCGCTGCTGCACGAGCTGGTGGCGGCGGCGGCACCGGAAACGCTGCTGATGCTCGACCTGAAGGGCTGGAGCAACCACCTGGGCCCGGCGGTGCAGCGCGAGATGGCCCGGATCGCTCCCGGGCGGCCCTACGCGGTGTGCGCCCAGCGCTGGTCGATGCTCGAACCGTTCCACGCCGTTCCTGAGGCGATCGTGGTGCACTCGGTCGGCAAGCAGGAACGTATCGACCAGGTGATGGCGCACATCTCGCGCCCCGGCCATGCGGCGGTCTCGATCCACCAGGAGCTGCTCACGCCCGCGGTCGTCGCGCGGCTGCGCGAGCACGCCGCGGTGGTGATGTCGTGGCCGATCAACGATGAGGGGCTGCTCCACCGCCTTCACGGGTGGGGCGTGAACGGCTTCATCACCGACAGGCTGGAGATTGTCCGGGCGGTTGGCGCGCTTACGCCTTGAGCGGTTGAGCTTCCGGTTCGCACACGGAGCCAGCGGCGCCTGCTCGTCCGTGGCGGAAGATCGCGCGCAGGACGCTCTCGGCCGAGTAGCCGCCATCGGCGCGCCGTTCGATCTTCTCGAAGAAGGAGAGGTCCTTGCCGAGGGTGAGGATGATCGGCTCCTCTCCGGTGGCGGTTGGCCGTGCTTGCCCGGCCGCGGCCCCCAGCCCATTGCAAAGGCAGACCCGGCCATCGGTGTCCTCGCGCCTGCCACCCTTGCGGACGAAGACCTCCACGGGCTCAGCGGGGCAGCGGAAGCCGATGCCGCCATCGGGCTTGCGATAGGCCTCGACGAGGTGGCCGAGGCTGCACACTCGCTTGCGCCGGGCGAATACCGCCTCATCGGCCAGGGTGCCATCGAGCTGCACTACCTGGAACGGGAAGCCTGAGGGTGAGGCGGTGGCACTTGTCTTGACCTCCAGGGCGAGGGCGTCGAGCTGGTCGCGCATCCGCTTCCTCGCCTGTTCGAGCAGGCCGGATTCGTCGCAGAGAGCGAAGGCGGAGCCTACCTGGATGCCTGCAGCCCCGAGGCCTCGCGCCTCTTCGAGCGCCTCCGCCGTTGCCCGCCCGCCGGCCAGCCAGAAGGGCTTGCCGAGTTCGGCGACCCTGGCGAGATCGGGCCGGTCCCTTTCGCCATAGATCGGCTGGCCATCCTCGGCCTGTGTCTTCCCCCGCGCGGGCGCGTTGTGGCCGCCGGCCAGTGGCCCTTCCATCACGAACCCGTCCACTTCCACCGTCGCCGCCATGCGCATGGCGAGGGCGTGGTGCGATGCGATGACGAGGAACCGGGGCCGGGTCAAGCGCGACCCGCCGGGCAAGAACCTGCGCGGGTCGAGCGTCATGGTGTGCTTTTCGGTCGAGCCGGCAAGGTCAAGCCGGTAGCTCGCGGGCTCGTTCCTGGCGAAGGCCTCGAGGACAGCCGGGACCTGGTTGGGGATGCCGGCGCCCACGAGCACGTAGTCAACTCCGGCCATCATGGCGCCGAGCAGCACCGGCAGGTGCATGAGCTGGACTTTTTCCAGGAGGTTGATGCCGATCGGTCCGTGGTGCCCTTCCCGCGCCAGCCACACCTCGACGAATGCCGATGCGACAGCGAGATTGACCATCTTCTCGCGGATTCGGGGAGTTCCCGTCACCATCACCTCGGGTTTTGGCGGCAGCTTCGAACGCTGGCCGGCGGGCGAGCCGGGGGCCGGGAGGTACTCGTCCAGGATCTCTCGCGCGATTGCCGGGGGAAACGCATCGAGCGCCCGCAGGACATCCGGGTCGGCGTGCTGGAGGCGGTTGACGGCGATGACTGGCAGGCCGGTGCCGGAGACGACGCCGAGGACACGTTCGCCCAGCCGCTCTCCGGCGATGGCGACCGCCCGTGCCAGGCGCCAGTTCGAGACGCCGACGCCCATTCCTCCCTGGATCAGGACCGGGAGTCGCGCGTCGCTGTCTGCTGCCCGGCCGGGGAGTGAGCGCATGGACTCCCATGCTAGTGCACGGGTGGGCTTGCGTCAGTCAGGGCGCATGCCCGTCCGGGCGGGGCTACTCCATCACCTTGAGGGTCCCGGGCACGTCCATGCGGCGCAGCTTCCGCACGGTGAGGAGCGGCGCCATGGCCACGGCGAGCACACCGAGGATGACGGAGAGGGCAAGGGTGACCGGGCTGATGACCGGGACGACGTCGATGTCCGGGACGGTGGAAGGGATGCGGATGGCGATGATCGCGCGGAGAAGGAGCCACCCGGCGAACACGCCGCCCGCGGTGGCGACGATGCCAAGGAGGAAGTTCTCGACGACGGCCATGCGCAGCACGGTCCTGACGCGCACGCCGAAGGCGAACATGGTGGCGTGCTCGCGGGCGCGTTCATCCATGTTGATGCTGGCGGAATTGAAGGCGATGAGCAGCGCGAGCATCAGGAGCGCGCCCTCGATGACGCGGAGGATCACCACGAACTCGTTGAGGAGGTCGTTGATGACCTCCGCGACCTCGCCGACACCCTGCGCCGAGACGACGCCGGGCAGGGGGAAGAGCGCGCGCTTCATATCGTCGCGGGTTGCGCCCTCAGCGGGAACGACTTCGAGGAGGTTGGTGGCGCCGGCCAGGTTGAAGAGCCCGGCCTGGTTGCTATCCATGTAGGCGACGAAACGGAACGGGTGCTCGTGGAGGCCCAGCACCTCCATCTCGGTTTCCACGAGCGTGACGGTGGCGGTGGCGACATCGAGCCGGGGGTGGCGCAGGGTCACGGTATCGCCGGGGCGGACATCCAGGTTGCGGGCGGCGAGCTCGGAGAGGTAGATGCCTTCGCGGTCCCGCTGGATCGCGCCGCTGGTCATTCGGGGAGCCCAGACGGGGCTATCGAGGGCGAGCACCTGGACCTGGAGGTTCACCTCCTCGCCATCCTTGATGACGACGCTGCCGAGGCGGAGCTGGGGCTCGACGGCGGCGACGAGGGGCGCCCCGGCGATGGCGCCCACGACCTCGCTGTTCACCGGGTAGGGGCGGTCGAGGTCGACTTCGAGCCTGTCGGCATTATTGGAGAGGATGACGCGCTCGCCGCGGTCGATGGTGTCGAGGAAGGAATCGATGAGGCCGACGAAGGCGACGAGGGCGGCGATGGCGGCGGCGATGCCGAGGCTGGTGAGCAGGCTCCTGCGCGGCGACCGCACCACGTTGCGCACCGGCACCTGGGCGAAGGTGTTGCCCGGGATGCGCACCCAGCGGAAGAGCGGGGCGAGCCCTCCACCGCGCGCGGCCCGGTAGCCGGACTGGATGGCCTGGATCGGGGGGACGCGGACAGCCCGCCAGACCGGCCAGGTTGTCGCCAGGAAGGGGAAGAGGAAGCCGATGATGCCGACCGAGAGGAACACCTGCCACTGGAAATCGGTGTACCAGGCGGGCAGTGGCGAGAAGTCTTTCAGCACGCTGGCCATGGCGTTGCCGATGAGGATGCCGACCCCGACGCCGAAGACGACGCCCAGGAGGGCGATCTCCGCGGCGACGAGCAGCGGCCTGATGGCGATGCGCCGGGGAGGCACCCCGAGCACCATGGCGACGCCAATTTCGCGCCGTTGCGATTCGACGATCCGGGCGATGAGGTTGAAGGCGGCAACGACCGCGCCGGCGAAGATGAGCACCGCGAAGATGTCGTAGATCTGCTGGTCGCCGTCGATGTCGGCATCGATGATCTGGAAGGCCGGGTCCTCCTCGCGGGTGGTGACCGTGGCGCCCACGCCGGGCAACCGTTCGGCCAGGAGCGCGGCGAGTGTGGGCTGGAGCGCGGCACGGTCGGCGCCGGGGGCGAGGGTCAGGACGAGGTCGTTTACCTGGCCCTCGCGGCCGGTGAGGCGCTGCGCGCTTTCGATGGGCATGAACAGGACGGCGAAGTTCGCCTCGGCGGCGAATCCGCCGCGCTCGGTGGTGACGAGGAAGTACTCGGGGGTGACCGCCTGGCCGACGTATTGGATCGGCTGGCCGCCGCTGACCTGGAGCGTGCCCGCGGCGGGGAGGTCGTAGTACTTGCCGAAGTGGCGTTCGAGGACAGCGACGGCCCGCCCGGCGTCATCGGCAGAAAGCTCCCTGCCCAGGTGCAGGAAGAGGCCATCCACCCCGGGCCCGCCCTGGGCCACGCTGACGCCGTAGATGGAGCCCGGCACGAGGATGGCCTGGTCGGGCGTCGAGGCATCGACCTGGGTGGGCAGGACGAGGCGCTCCTCGGCGCGGTCGACCACCCCTTCTCCAAGGGCGACGGCAACGTCGAGCAGCGAGCCCTGGGGCAGGGTCGAGCCCTGTGCGAGTTCGACGCGCAGGTCGTGCATGTGGAGGCGGGCGTAGCCGTCGTCGGTCGATGCGCGGCGCCACTCGGTCACGCTCGAGAGGCCGGCGTAGCTGCCGGTGCCCAGGGCGATGACGAGAGCGATTGCGGCGACCTGGATCCAGCGCGACTTGAGGTCGCGCCAGGACCAGCGCAGCCAGAGGCCCGCGGGGCGCCACCTACCAGTAGAGGTCGGCAACGTTGGCCTTCCCGCCCTGTGGGGGTCCATCGCCGGCGATGTGGCCGCTGCTCAACTCGATGACGCGGTCGGCGGCGCGGGCGATCTGGCGGTTGTGGGTGACGACGATGACGGCCCGGCCGGGGCCGGACTGCTTCTGGAGGAGCTCGAGGATGCGGACGCCGGTGTGGAAGTCGAGTTCGCCGGTCGGCTCATCGGCGAGGAGGACGGGGTTGCCGGTGGCGAGTGCGCGGGCGATGGCGACGCGCTGCTGTTCGCCGCCGGAGAGCTGGTGGGGGAACTGGCGCGCGCGGCCTTCGAGGCCGACGCTTTCGAGCACCTGGTCGGCGGCGGGGCCGCCCTTGCGGCCGCAGGCGTCGATGGCGAACTGCACGTTTTCGCGCGCGGTGAGGCCGGGGAAGAGATTGAAGCCCTGGAAGATGAAGCTGACCGTCTGGCGGCGGATGGCGAAGAGTTCGCCGCGGCTCGCGGTGGTAATGTCGCGGCCGGCCACGCGCACGGTACCGCTGGTGGGTGTATCGAGGGCGCCGATGATGTTCAGAAGGGTGGTCTTGCCGCTGCCGGAGGGGCCAAGGACGACGACGAACTCGCCCTCGCTGATGGTGAGGGAGATGTCGTCGAGCGCGCGCACCTGGGCGGGCCCCTCGCCGTAGGCGCGGGTGACGTGTTGGAGCTCAATCACCGGCTGACGTCCTCCGGGCCTGGCGCATCAGGGGGCACTGTAGCGGCGCGGTGGTCCGGCGTCATGGGCCAAGGGTCCCCCGCGGTGCGGCAGGGTGGCCCTGGCCGATGCGCGATCGGGGCGCGAACCGGCTAAGATTCGCGTTCACCCGGCCTCGAGGAGTTCCCCATGCAGTTCGGCGTCCAGATGTTCCCCACCGATTACGCCATCCCGGTGACCGAGCTCGGCAGGGCCTGCGAAGACCTGGGGTTCGAGTCAGTGTTCTTCCCGGAGCACACGCACATCCCGACGAGCCGCCGCACGCCGTGGCCGGGTGGCGCGCCGCTGCCGATGGAATACAGCCACACGCTCGACCCGTTCGTGGCGTGCGGGGCGGCGGCGGCGGTCACGAGGACTCTGAAGGTCGGCACGGGCATCTGCCTGGTGATGCAGCGCGACCCGATCGTGCTCGCGAAGGAGGTTGCCTCCGTGGACTTCCTTTCGGGCGGGCGGTTCCTGTTCGGCATCGGCGGGGGCTGGAACGAGGAGGAGATGGAGAACCACGGGACGAAGCCGACCCTCCGCTGGAAAATCCTGCGGGAGCGGATCCTGGCGATGAAGGAGATCTGGACGAAGGACGAGGCGGAGTACCACGGGCAGTTCGTGAACTTCGACCCGATTTGGAGCTGGCCGAAACCGGCCCAGAAGCCCCACCCGCCGATCCTCGTGGGCGGGGCCGGGCCGCGGACCCTCCAGCGCGTGATCGAGTACGGCGACGGCTGGATGCCGATCGGCGGACGGACGGGTGCCATCCTCGGCGAGAAGATCAAGGAGCTCCAGGAGATGGCGAAGGCGGCGGGCCGGGCGCCCATCCCGGTGAGCGTCTTCGGCGTGCCGCCCTCGAAAGAGGCCATCGAGAACTATGCCGCCATGGGCGTCGAGCGCGTGCTCTTCGGGCTGCGTCCCCAGGGCGCGGAGGAGGTTATCCCGGCGCTGAAGCGTTACGCCGAGGTCGCGGGGCTGTAGGCGGAAACGACCCGAGGGGCCCGCGGCCCGGTGGCCGCGGCTAGCGCATCTTCTCGCTGTTCAGCAGCTGACGCTCGCCGTATTCGGTGACCGCCATCATGCGGGCGAACCAGTCCTGGAAGTCCTTCGTGCCGTACTCAGCCATGTCCTGCTTCAGGAACGCCGCATAGGCATCGAGGTCGGCGAAGTCTATCTCCGCGATGACGCTGAACATTGGTCCCGTGAGGTCGGTGTACAGGCGGGCTGCCAGGACGAGGGGGTTGCTGAAGAGGCCGTTGGTCTGCTCCTTGAAGAGGGCGACCAGCTGATCGCCCTTGCCATACCCGGCGCGGAAGGAAATGCGTTCCGTGATCATGACGAACTCCATGCGCGAAGAATCGCGCGGCGGAGTATGCGCCGGTGAGATGCGCGCTGCAACGGGGACGTGGCGTGGCTGGAAGAGGGAAGCGCGGCCCTGGCAGTGGGCCGCGCTTCGCGGGGGAGGAGAACGGTTCGAATCAGGCCGTTGCCCGGCCGCTGGCTCGGACCGCCCAGGCCGAGATGACGAGCAGCCACAGGAGCGCGGGGATGTTCGCGGGAAATGCTCCGCCAACCAGGCAGAAGAACGTGATGATCGCGGTCATGACTGCGCTGAACCAGCCGATGCCGCGGGGGAAAAGCGTGCCGCGGATGCCGCCAACGGCGGTGGCGGCGGTCGCCGCGAGCATCGCCGCCCAGGCGGCGAGCACGCCATCCTGCTGGAGGCGGTTGATGGTGATGTGGCTCGCCGTGCTGTCCTGGTATGCCGACATGCCATCGAAGACCTGCGCCCGGAACGACATCGCGATGGCCAGGCCGGCGGCGGTGACCAGGATGGCCCCGAGGATGATGTTCGGGATGTCGCTCTTGCCGCTGGCGTGTTCGTGCAGGAAGCGCCGGAAGCCAACGCCAAAGCCGATGAGGGCCGCCACCGTCAGGTAGCCGAGGCCCGAGGTGACGCGGAACAGGACTTCGTTGCGGGTGGTGTCGATGGCGTCGACGAGTTGTGTGCCGCCAGCATCAAGGTCGTCCATGCCATAGACGAACTGGACGGACCAGGTGACGAAGAATCCGACGACGAAGGCGGCGATGCCCAGCCAGGCCCAGGCGCGGCTGGCGGCGCGTTCTCCGGTTGTGGCCGAGCCAGCGGCCCGATGTGTTGCTGCGAGAGTTGCCATTTCAGGTGCTCCAATTCCTCTGGTGCGCGGCGGGTCGGCCCACCGTGCCCTGCTGCAACGATCGTGCCGCAGCCGCGCGTGGCGCCGCATCGGGCGGGCGACTGGACTTCCGTTCGGCCGCACGGCCGATATGCCGGCGGGCACGTTCCCCCTCACGGCCGATGGAAGGAGGAGGGCCGCATGCTACGTTTGGGAGCATGAAGCTCCCCCGGGAACGCTGGTGGCCGGGCAACCCCGGCATTGCAGCCGCTCTCACCATCGCTGTCCTCGGCGTGCTCGAATCGTTCCTCGGCACGGAGGTCGAGCAACCGTGGGTGGTGGGCCCGGCAATGGTGTTCGTCGGCATCGCGCTCTTCTTCCGGCGGGTGTCGCCGCTGTTCACGCTGGCGGTGGCCCTCGTGGGGCTCGGACTTGCCGCATGGCTGACCGAGGATGGGAGCGCGGCCTCGGTCTTCGGAGTCGTCGCGGCGTCGGTGAACGCGGGCTACGAACTGCGGCCGCCGCGGCTGTTCTACGCGCCCATCATCCTGTTCGGCGCCACCGCTTTGGCTGCGCTTCCGCCGGTGGACGCGCCCATGGCCCCGATCGATATCATCGCCATGGGCCTGCTCTACGGCGGATCGATGTTCGGGGGCTGGCTGTTCCGCCAGCGCGGCGAGCACGCGGCACTGCTCGCCGACCGGGCAACCCGGCTTGAAGCCGAACGGGAGACCCGCGCGCGCGAGGCGGTCGACGCTGAACGCGCGCGCATCGCCCGGGAACTGCACGACATCGTCTCGCACTCCATCAGCGTGATCGTGGTGCAAACGCAGGCGGTGCGCCGGCGGCTGGGGCCCGAACACCAGGCCGAGGCGGACGACCTGCGCGCGGTCGAGACGGTTGGGCGGCAGGCGATGGCGGAGATGCGCCGCATGCTCGGTGTGCTGCGGGCGCAGGGGAACGCCCTCGACCTCGAGCCCCAGCCCGGGCTGGCCCGTCTCCCCGCTCTGCTCGAACAGACGCGGTCGGCTGGACTGCAGGTCGAGTTGCGGGTCGAAGGGCAGGAGGCGCCACTGCCGCCGGGGGTCGACCTCGCGGCCTACCGCATCGTCCAGGAGGCGCTGACGAACGTGTTGAAGCACGCGGGCCCGGCGCGCGCGCAGGTCACCCTGCACTACGGCGACCGCGAGCTCGACATCGCCGTGGAGGACGACGGGGAGGGGCCCGGGGGAGGGAGCGGGGGCGGGAACGGCCTGGTGGGCATGCGCGAGCGGGTGGCGGTGTACGGTGGGCGGCTGGAGTTCGGCGCGGCGAACGGGCGAGGGTTCCGGGTGAAGGCGCACCTGCCGGTGCGCGAGGAGGCGCTTCGTGATTAGCGTGGTGGTGGCCGATGACCAGGGGATGGTGCGGCGCGGGCTCGTTTCGCTCCTGGGCATGGAGCCGGACATCGAGGTGGTGGGCGAGGCGGCGGACGGCGAGGAGGCGGTGCGTCTCATCCAACAGGCGCGGCCCGATGTGGCCTTGCTCGATATCCGCATGCCGGTGATGGACGGCATCGAGGCGATGCGTCGGCTCACCGCCGCGGGGGTGGCCACGCGGCTGCTCGCGCTCACCACGTTCGACCTCGACGAGTACGTCTTCCAGGCGCTGAAGGCTGGCGCGAGCGGCTTCCTCCTGAAGGATGCGAGCGTGGAGGATCTGGCCGCGGCCATCCGCGTGGTGGCGGGTGGCGAAGCGGTGCTCGCGCCGGCTGTCACGCGCCGCGTCATCGATGCGTTTGCCCGGGGCACTCCCCGGCAGCCCGACGCGTCGCGCCTGGCTGAGCTCACCCCCCGGGAGCTGGATGTCCTTCGGCTGCTGGCGCGGGGCATGGCGAACGCGGAGATCGCCGCCGAGCTCGTGCTGACGCCAGCCACCGTGAAGACGCATGTCTCGAACGTGCTCGCCAAGCTCGACCTGCGCGACCGCGTCCATGCCGTGATCGTGGCCTACGAGACCGGCCTGGTGGCCCCCGGGACGGGCGAGTGAGGGAGGACCGGACCGGCCCCGGGGTGCTTGCCACGCGATTCTGTCACTGGTAGTGTCACAAATCGCCGGATGCCGGCGTGGAGGAGCCAGTGGCAGAACGTTTCGAGGTCGTCTTCCTTGGCACGGGGAGCCCGCTACCGAGTGCCGATCGCTGTGGCGCGGGCCATGTGGTGGTCGCGGGCGAGACGCACGTCCTGGTTGATTGCGGCTGGGGCGCCGCGCGCAAGATCCTGCTCAGCGGCGTGATGCCCGGGCAGATCGACACGGCCGTCTTCACCCACATGCACTCCGACCACATCACCGATTTCCCCGACTTCCTGTTCCTCCGGTGGACAGCGGGCGCGACGAAGCCGTTGCGCGTGTTCGGGCCCGAGGGGACGAAGGAGATGGTCGAGGGCTTCCTGATGGCCCTCCGGCGCGATATCGGCTTCCGCCTCAAGCATCACGAGGGGAAGCTCCACCCGGACGGCATCAAGGTCGAGGTCACCGAAGTGCCGGTCACGCAGCGGGCGGAGAGGTTCCTGGACATTGATGACTTGAGCATCGAGAGCTTCGAGGTGAACCACTACCCGGTGGTACCGGCCTTCGGCTACCGGCTGCGTTTCGACGGCCGGTCCGTAGTGATGTCGGGAGATACCACATTCTGCGAGTCGCTCCTGCACGCCTCGGAGGGCGCCGACATGCTGGTGTGCGAGGCGATGAACGTCCCGATGCTGGAGATGCGGCGGAACGCGCTGCGGATGATGGGACGCGAGCTCCAGGCGTCGCTCTTCGGCGACATCCCCACCTACCACATCCCGACCGACGACGTAGCGAAGCTCGCGACGAGCGCCGGGGTTGGCAAGCTGGTGCTCTCGCACCTCATCCCGCCCATCCCCAACGATGGGCCAGAGGTGCAGGCCTTCACGCAGGGCATGGCCGAGCTGTACGGCGGCCCCATCCACGTCGCCCGCGATACCGAGCGCATCCCCGTCGAGAAGAGAGCAAGCGCATGAGCCACGAAGCCATGTTTGTCGACTCCCTGCGCAACCGGATCCGCGCCATGAACATCCTCTGGGAGCGCGCCGCCAGCGACCTCACGCTCGAGCAGGTGAACCACCACGAGCGCGAGGGCGTGCTGCCCATGGCGTTCAGCTTCAGCCACTACATCCGCGCCCAGGACCAGTCCATCAGCGTCATGTTCTGGCGCGAACAGCCGCTCTGGGTCAGCGGCGGCTGGGGCGCGAAGGTCGGCGTCAACATCGATGTGCTCGGCCGTGAGGAGACCGTGGAGGAGATGCAGCACCTGCGCTTCGGCGACTTCGAGGCGTGGAAGCAGTACCAGGCGGAGGTGATCGCCCGTACCTCGCGCGTGCTCGACACCATCACCGCGGACATGCTGGCCGAAGTCATCCTGCCGCAGCTGCCGCCGAACATGCAGAACATTTTCTGCGCGATCGTGATTGGGCCGGGCGCGCCGCTGCGCAGGCTCGAGGTGCTGGAATGCTTCGTCTACCAGCACGGCCTGCGCCACATGGGCGAGATCGAACACGGCCGCGCGCTCGTGGGGCTCCAGGGGATGACGAGCTAAGGCGAAGTGGGCAGCGGATGGCCAGGGGCCAACGCGCCCCCGGGGCTTCGCGGCTTGGTCATCAGATCACGGATAGGGCACGGACCAGTTCGCGTAGCCCATGGAGTAGCTGTTGGACACCCAGCAGTCGCTAACGTCGTTGGTGAAGGGCTCAGGGTAGTCCTTGTTGCAAGTTGAGTGGTCTGGGTAGTTGGCTAGCGTCCACCCGCCATCGCTCATTTGGTGTACGTGATACCCGGTCCAGGACGAGCCACACCCGGTTTCGTTGGCAGTCGTGCCTATTGCCTTCGACGTGGACACGAGATTATACTGTTGAGTGTTGATGTCCTGGTTGTAACTCGATAGTGAGTCGTCGGTATGGTAGTACCACACGCCCGCCCGCCATGTGGCCGTGTTATCGTAAACACTTGCGTACATCGTGTGGCTACAACTAGTTTGGGTCTGACTCGTCAAGTATGCGGTTCCAGACACCGAGAACAAGCCAGAATCGGTAGACGACTTGACGTAGAAGCTTATGGTAGCGCTTGCTGCTCAGTCGAGAGCTGCACCAGAGCTAACCTGTGAGTCATCGTCGTAACAGGGCCCGCTATGCCAGCCGCAGGTAAGGTCGGAAGAACCGCCTGGCCATAGTTCGATATAGACGGAGTAATTAACGGCTTTGGACTCCTTCGGAACGGTGAGACCAGCCATGGCCCCTAATTAGGACGGCGATACCGACGGCCCTGGCTATCGTGACTCTCATTTCATCACCGCCGCTGCGACCTGGAGGCAAAAACCTTCGTTGGCTGCCAGGCCGGAGATCGTTGTTAACACGTCCGTCTCCGGGTTGTAGCCGGCGAGGAAGCACCCTCCGAACTGTTTGTTTCCCACCGAGACGATCGGCCGGGAGACGACGACGGGTATACCGTTGACCGTGGATTCGAACCACCGCTCCCTGGGGGATCCGTAGGTAACGGGCTCGCGACCTCGGATACGATGAACCAGCAGCCCGCTGCCCCCCTCGTTGACATCTGGGGTGCCGGGCGAGACCGCGAAGGTCCAGGCGATTTCGAACAGTTCCTCCCCGCAGAGAAAGACATCAGGGACGTTTGATGGCACCACTCCGGATGGCATCGATTCAGGGTCCACACGCAAAGGCCCGGGGGCTGTAGCGACAGAGATCTCCGCCCGCGGTGGTGCCGGCTCCAGTCCCGTCCCCGGGCAGAGCTCGAACCCGGTCCTGCCCTGCCAATACGGATCGACCTCGAGTCCGTTTAGCTCCCCGCGAAACGGCTGGCGCTGGGCATCCTGATTGACGAATGGCTGATACCAGAACGGCTGTGAAGTGTCTGGCGTTGTGTTCGGTGCCGGCGTGACCGTATGGTCGGGCGGCGTTGCTCCGGTCGTCGCGCGGGACACTCTGTCGGATCCCCGCATCGTGTACGTGGCCGTAAACGTTGCGGTCGCGATCACAGCGATCGCCAGGATGAGAATCACCGTCGGTTTCCGAATGAGTCGCATCCTCCACCCCTTTTGCACACGGGAATACACCCCCCACCACGCCCGACGTTATTCCCCCGCCCCTTGGCCCCGCAAGTTCGGTGTGGCCCCTTGTCCTACATCTGCAAGCTAAGTAAACGCTCAGGAAGGGTGACACTGCTGCAGTTGGGCTCGCGCCTTCCATCTCAATGAGGGGTCAGGACAGGACCGGGTTTCACGTGCAGGGGATGGAGGAGACCCGGCTCTTCCCTGGCCGCTGCCGGTGGGGTGGGTGTGCGCCCCTCAGCCCGCCGGCTTCGGCGTCGAAGAAGGGAGCTAGGCCGGGCCAACTCTTAGATCGCACTTGCACAAAGAGTTAGGCATGCCTAATACTTAGGCATCGATACTCTTACCTCAGGCGGTTCGCCTAACCGATGAAGGTCTCCCGGTTCCTCCTCCTCTTCGCCGCACTCGCGGCCATCCCCCTCCTCGCTGCCGCCTGCGGTGGCGATGATGATGACGACGCGGCCAACGGCTCCGCTACTACCCCGGCCACCGCCACCGCGACCGAAAAGCCCTCCGGTTCCATCACCGTCTATTCGGGCCGCGGCGAATCCCTCGTGAAGCCGCTCTTCGAGCAGTTCACGAAGGACACCGGCATCGCCGTCAAGGTGAAGTACGGCGACACTGCCGAGCTGGCCGCCCTCATCGCCGAGGAGGGGTCGAAGTCCCCTGCCGATGTGTTCTTCGCCCAGGATGCCGGCGCGCTCGGCGCGCTCAAGACCACTGGCGCCTTCGCCGAGCTGCCCGCGTCCATCACGGACCTGGTGCCGGAGACCTACCGCGCCGAGGACAACTCGTGGGTGGGCGTGACCGGCCGCGCGCGCGTCATCGTCTACAACCCGGACCTGGTGACGGCGGACAAGCTTCCCGATTCAGTGAAGGACCTGACCGACGAGGTGTGGAAGGGCAAGGTCGGCTGGGCGCCCACCAACGCGTCGTTCCAGGCGTTCGTGACTGGCCTGCGGCAACTCGAGGGCGAGGCAGGCGCGCAGGCCTGGCTCGAGGCGATGCTGAAGAACGACGTGAAGGCCTACAAGGACAACAAGTCGATCGTCAGCGCGGTTGCGGCGGGCGAGATCCAGCTCGGCCTGGTCAACCACTACTACCTCTACGGGTTCCTGAAGGACCAGGGCGAGGGCTTCAAGGCGCGTAACCACTACACGGCCGCCGGCGACCCCGGTTCGCTCGTGAACATCGCGGGCGCGGGCATCCTGAAGTCGGCGCCGAACGCCGAGGCGGGGCGCGCCTTTGTCCAGTACCTCCTCGGCGAGGCCGCTCAGAAGTACTTCTCCGAGCAGACGTTCGAGTATCCGCTGGCCGATGGTGTCGCGGCCGATAGCCGGCTGAAGCCGCTGAGCGAGCTCAAGCCGCCCGCCCTCGACCTTTCCGATCTGCAAGACCTTCAGGGCACGCTCGCTCTGCTGCGTTCCACGGGCGTCCTGAAGTAGCGATGGTGGCCCGGGTTTTCCGGCTCCGTCATCGCACGGCCCCGGCTGCCATCTGGCTGCCGGGGCTGCTTGCCGTCGCGGCCACGTTCATCCCGGCGTGGTACCTGGCGAAGCGGAGCACTGAGCACGGCTGGGAGCCGTGGCGGCAAGCGCTGGAGAACTCGGCCGGGCCGTTGATGACCCGGAGCCTGGCGCTGGCGGCGGCCGTGGCCGTCGCGTCCGTGCTCATCGCGGTGCCCGCGGCATGGCTGACAACGCGGGCCGCGCTCCCCGGGCGGCGTGCCTGGGCAGTGCTCATGGCCGCTCCCCTTGCGATTCCTTCCTACATCATGGCGATGACGGTGGTCGACTTCCTCGGGCCGCGGGGGACACTGCAGGGCTGGCTCGAACCGCTCGGCGTGGAGCGGCTTCCGGAGGTGTACGGCTTCTGGGGCTCGGCGTTCACGCTGACGGCAGCGAGCTTCCCGTACGTGTACCTGGTGCTGCGCGCGGCCTTCGCAACAGCGGACGTCTCCGAGGAGGAGGCGTCGCGCTCGCTGGGGGCCAGCCCTTTGCGAACGTTCTTCCGGGTGGTGCTCCCCGGGCTCGTCCCGGCGATCGCTGCTGGGGTGCTGCTCGTGGTGCTCTACACGCTGAGCGACTTCGGCGCGGTCTCGACGCTGAACTACGACACCTTCACGCGATCGATCTTCATCCAGTACCAAACCTCGTTCGACCGGACCGGTGCGGCGGTGCTGGGCGCGATGCTGGCGCTGGCGGCGGCGGCGATCCTCGCGGCCGAGCTCACCGTGCGCGCGCGGATGGGCCGGCGGGCTTCGCGGCGGCAGTCGCTCATGCGCCCGGTGCCGCTCGGGCGATGGAGGTGGCCGGCGGTGGCGTTCCTTGGCGCTATCGCGCTCGTCTCACTCGGGCTGCCGCTCGGGGTGCTGGGCTACTGGCTGATCAAGGGCATGCAGGCCGAGGCGACCTTCCCGGCGATCGGCGCCGCCGCGCGCCACTCGGTGACGATGGGTCTCGCGGGCGGGGCGATCACGGTGGCGCTGGCACTGCCGGTGGCCATCCTGGCGGCGCGCTACACCAGCCCGTTCGGCAGCCTCATCGAACAGGCGGCCTACCTGACGCACGCGCTGCCGGGGCTGGTGGTTGCGCTCGCGCTGGTGTTCTTCGGCATCAGCTACGCGCGCGACCTCTACCAGACGACGTGGATGCTCCTCCTCGCCTACGTCATCCTCTTTCTGCCGAACGCGCTCTCGGCGTTGCGGGCATCGCTGCTGCGGCAGCCGCGGCGGCTGGAGGATGCGGGCGCCTCGCTCGGGCGCTCACCGCTGCGCGTGCTGGCTTCGGTGACCATTCCGCTGGCGCGGCCAGGGATGGCTTCCGCGGGGCTGCTCGTGTTCCTGACGGTCATGAAGGAACTCCCCGCCACCCTCCTCCTCAGTCCGCCCGGGTACGAGACCCTCCCCGGGCTGGTGTGGAGCCGAAGCACCGACGCGCTGTACGCTGGGGCGGCGCTGCCCGCACTGGTGCTCGTCGGCCTGGCAGCGATTCCCGTGGCGCTGCTGACCTGGAGGGGCGACCTTGGATCGCTCGAATCCTGAACCACTGACCTGCGAGGGCGTCGAAGTGCGCTTCGGGGCGCTGCGGGCGGTCGATGGCGCGAGTCTCTCGGTGGAAGCGGGCGAGGTGGTGGCGCTGCTCGGTCGCAGCGGGAGTGGGAAGACCACGCTCCTGCGCGCCATCGCCGGCTTCGAACGCGCCACGGCGGGGGAGATCCGCATCGGCGGGCGGCTGGTCGAGAGTCCCACCGCCAGCATCCCCGCGCACCGCCGCTCGGTGGGCCTGGTGTTCCAGGAGTACGCGCTCTTTCCGAACCAGACGGTTGCCGGGAACCTCGCCTATGGCCTCGGACGCGGCTCGAACGCGCGGGTCGAAGAGCTTATCCGGACGGGGCAGCTCGAAGGGCTCGCGGGGCGTTACCCGCACCAGCTCTCCGGCGGTCAGCAGCAGCGGGTGGCGCTGTTGCGTTCGCTGGCTCCGCGTCCCCGGGTGCTCCTGCTGGATGAGCCGTTCTCGAACCTCGATGCGGGGCTACGGGTGGCCATGCGCGAGGAAGTCGCGTCCATCCTTCGCGCCGAATCGATGACCGCGGTGCTGGTCACCCACGACCGGGCCGATGCGATGGCGATCGCCGACCGGATCGCGGTGATGGAGGCTGGGAAGGTGATCGAGTTCGCGACCCCGCGCGACCTGTACCTGCGCCCGGCGAACCCGGCGGCGGCGAGCTACGGCGGAGAGGCGCAGTTCCTCGAAGGGGTGGGAGCCGGGGAGTCGGCCGCCACGCCGCTCGGCGAGGTGCCGCTGGCCACACCGGCGCGCGGCCCGTGCCGGGTGCTGGTCCGGCCGGAGTGGGTGGTGCCGGGGCCCGGCGCGGCCGTCACGGTGAGTGCCCGGCGGTTCGAGGGGGCGCACACGCGGCTTACGCTGACGACTCCTTCGGGCGCGGTCGTTGCGATGACGATCGCGAGCACGGCGCCGCAGGCGGTTGAGGATCGGTTCTGCGTGACGGTGCGGCAGCCGGTACCCGCTTACCCTCCGGCGGGATAACTCGGAGTCGCCGGCTCCCCATTGCGCAGGCCGCGCTGGAACGCCACCGGGTCCACGCCTGTTAAGAACGGCCCTAAGGCCTCCTGGAATCGCCGCAGAGGGGCAGCCGCGCCCTCGCGGGTTGAGACTTCAGCCACGTCGCCATCACCGATCTCCGAAGCAGCGGGGATGTCCGCGGAACTCACGCTCATGTCGTTCTCGCCAACACAGGCCAGTCCAACCGGGAGCTCTGGCTGTTGCATCCCTCAAGGATACGGCACTTCACTGACCCCCGGCCCCGACCTGTCGCACCAGCAGCCACGCGCCAACCAGCAGCACGCCCGCCCAGAGGTAGCCGCCGGCCACGTCGCTCGGCCAGTGCACGCCTTCGTACACATTCGCGATGCCGCCGAGGATGCAGATGCTCCCGGCGGCCACCCAGGCCGCCACCCGCGCCCGGCCGGCCGGCAGCCGCCCCGCGATGAGCCACGCCGCGAGGAGGAACAGTACCGTGCCCCCCAGCACGTGGCCCGATGGGAAGCTCTCGCTCGTGAACGTGGACCGGCGCTCGATGAGCGACGGGTCTGGGCGGGGGCGATCGACGAGGTTCTTGATGGCTGCCTGCATGGGCGGCAACACCAGCAACATGAGCGCGAAGACCAGCCACGCGCGCCGCCGCCCCATGAAATCGAAAACGGTCACCAGCACGGTGCCCGCGACCACCACGACCCAGGTTGTGGTCGCTGCCCGCATGAGCCCCGCGGGCGCTTCGAACGCGCCGGGCAGCTCCTGGATGCGCCGTGCGAGCCAGAGGTCGCCCGGCAGCCGGTCCCATTCGCTGGCGAGCCAGGAGAGCGCGATGGCGCTGGCCGAAAGCACGATGAACACACCCACGGGCCCCATCCAGCGCTGCATCGTGGATGTGCCGCGGGGAGTCACTGCTTCACGCGGCACATCAGGCGGTAACCGGCGTCTCCAGCTCGAATGCCGTGTGTAGCGCCCGGACCGCGTCGTGCACGCGGTCGGCGGAGATGATGCAGGTGAGGCGGATTTCGCTGGTCGAGATCAGTTCGATGTTGATGCCCGCATCGAAGAGGGCGCGGAACATGCGGGCGGCATAGCCGTGGGCGGTCTGGATGCCAACGCCGACGATGCTGACCTTTCCGAGGTTCGCATCGGAGGTGAACTCAGGTGCCCCCACGTTCTCGCAGATCTCGGGCATGAGGCCTTCGGCCCTGCGAAGGTCCTTGCGTGAGAGGGTGAAGGTGAGGTCGGTCAGGTTCCCCT
Source organism: uncultured Anaerolineaceae bacterium (assembly GCA_964507025.1). Taxonomy (GTDB): domain Bacteria; phylum Chloroflexota; class Dehalococcoidia; order Tepidiformales; family Tepidiformaceae; genus Amarobacter. The sequence goes on along the minus strand of CAZDOK010000002.1, from coordinate 293,792 downwards.
CGCTGGAGTTCTGGACGATGGTGTCGACGCTGATGCCCGCATCGGCGAGGGGTTCGAAGATGTTGGCGGCGATGCCCGGCTGGTCGGGCACCCGCCGGATGGTGACCTTCGCGACGTCGGAGTCGTGGGCGATGCCACGCACGCGGTTTCGTTCTTCCAAGTCTGCTTCTCCTCGAATGAGGGTACCGGGCGCCTCGACCATGCTCGAGGTCACGAGGATGGGGACGTTGTAAACGGAGGCGAGCTCGACGGCGCGGTTGTGCATCACGGTCGAGCCCTGGGTGGCCAGCTCGAGCATCTCCTCGTAGCTGATGTCCTTGAGCTTCCGGGCAGTGGGGACGATGCGGGGGTCGGCGGTGTAGACGCCTTCGACGTCCTTGCAGTTCTCGCAGCGTTCGGCACCGAGGGCGATGGCGAGGGCGACGGCGGTGGTATCGCTGGCGCCGCGGCCGAGGGTGAAGATCTCCTGGTCTTCGTTGACGCCCCAGTAGCCCGCAACCACGGGCACGCGGCCGGCGGCGAGCTCGCTTCGGACGCGGTCGGCTTCGACGCGGGAGATGCGGCCCTGGTAGTGGCGGCCCTGGGCGATGATGCCGGCCTGTTGTCCGGTGAGCCCGACGGCGTCCTGGCCCAGGTTCTTCAGGGCCATGGCGAGGAGGGCAACGGAGACCTGCTCGCCGGTGGAGAGGAGCATGTCGAGCTCGCGAGGCTCGGGGTCGGGCGCGACCTGGAGGGCGAGATCGAGCAGGTCATCGGTCGAGTTCCCCATCGCCGAGACAACCACCACCACCTGGTCGCCCGCGCGGACACGCTTAATGACTCGGCCGGCCACATGGCGGATGCGGTCGGCATCGGCGACGGAGGTGCCGCCGTATTTCTGGACAACAAGCATGATGAGAATGTACCCCGGTGCGACGTAACAGGAGAGCGGACGGGGCTACCGCGTGGCGCCTTCGGCGACTGCCTTCAGGCTCGGCTCCATGATGTTGCGCGCGACCGGGCCTTCCCAGCGGTCGTAGATGGTGCCCTTGCGGTCGACCACGTAAACCACGGGCTCGCGGAGCGAGCCATCGGGCCAGGTGAGCCATTCGCGGGCCGTGGGGTTCAGTTCCCGTTTGTCGAAGTTCCGCCAGACCTCGATGTGCACGAAGTCCACGTCGTTGCGATAGAGGTCGTGCAGGTACTCGACCTCCTCGTTCACGGGGCCGCAGAAGCGGGAGGTACAGAAGGCCGGGGTGGAGAAGACGATCAGAAGTGGCCGGCCTGCCGCGATGGCGTCCTTGATCTTGACGTCGTGCATGTCGTTCGGGGGCTCACCCGAGTCGATCTCGCGGAGGTCCTTCACGTCGGCCCTGGTCAGGTTATCGCTGCGGTAGGCTTCCTGGCCGAGCGCAGGCATGTTGGACTTTGCGTAGACCTCGAAGCCGACGCTCGCGACGCCCTTCGTGCCGTCCTTGAGGGTCGCTTCGACGGCGATGCCCCATGGGCCGGCGTGGCCGAAGGCGACGGGAACGAAGTAGCCGACGCGGTTCTCGTCCTGCCCGCCGTGGACGTGGACTTCGCCGCCGGCGTGGATGTGACGCACTTCCTGGCCGACGCCGGGCGCGCTCTGGACTGCGTCGGCGGCGAACACGGGCTTCGGGTTGCCGGGTTCGCGCAGGTCGTAGAACGTGGCCCTGGCGGTGGCGCCGCCCTGGGGCAGGTCGTTGGCGTCGGTGATTCCGAAGACGAAGTTGTTCTGACCGACATGGAAATCGGAACCGGCCACGACGACGTTGATCTTGCCGCGCTGGTCGGGCGGGATATTGCGGGCGGGGTCGGATGTGGTGGGGAACGTTTCGGCAGGCGCATCGTCGTCGTCGCCACCGCAGGCGAGGAACACGATCGACAGGCCGGCCACGGCGAGCAGGAGGGGCAGTCGATGCATTTGGGACACCAGTCGGCGAAGGCGCTCTGTGGGCGCCCGGGCCGGGAGTCAGGATACAACCCCGCACGGGAAAGGGCAGGCTACGGGACGGGAGCGTCTCCACTTCTCACGGCCCGGAACGCACCGGCTTGCGCGCGAGAATGAAAAAGATGGACCCGGCGAGCGCGATCCCGGCGAGGATATCGAAGCCGAGGCGGTAGTCGCCGGTGCGGTCGTACATGTAGCCGGCGATGAGCGGGCCGCTGATGGTCCCGATGATGATGATCATGTTCGAGACGCCCATGATCTTCCCGAACGACGAGCGGCCGAAGTAGTCGGCGCGGATGGCTGCCATCTGGGGGCCGCGCCAGCCCCAGGCCAGGCCGTGGATCAGGGTGAAGGCGATGACCATCCAGACGTTCACTGCGTGCGAGAGAACGAGCAGGCCGGCGCAGTGCATGCCCATGCACGCGACCAGGAGCATTCGCTTGTTCACGCGGTCGCCCAGGAAGCCGCCGCTGATGTTCCCGGTCATGAAGAGGAGAGTGAGCAAGAAGACGATCGTCGATGCCTGGCCGAGCGAGTAGCCTTGGCTTTCGCGCAGGTGGGAGATGAGGTGGACACCCATGGATGAGACGACGAAGAGTGCGGAGGCATGGCCGAGCGAGATCCACCAGAAGGCCGGCTGGCGCACGGCCTCGCCGAGGGTGAAGTCGCCCTCGGTGGAACGCGCCGCCGCCTTCGGGTCGGCATCGTGCGGTTTATCGTCTCCATCGGGCCGCAGGCCATAGTCGTGCGGGTGGTGGCGGAGCACCTGGGTGAGCGGCAACCCGATCACGATGATCAGCACGCCGGAGAGGAATGCCGTGCCGCGCCAGCCAAGCCATTCGAGCAGGAGCACGGTGATGGGCACGGCCATGCCGCCCATGGCGAACCCGGTGGAGGTGAGGCTGATGGCCGTCGCGCGGCGGCGTTCGAACCAGTGGACGGCGGCGAAGGTGACCGTCATGTATCCCGCCATGCTGCCGCCGACCGACATGACCAGGAAGGCTCCGTAGAACGTCAGCGGGCTGTTGACCTGGCTGAAGAGCATGAAGCCGACGCCGAGGATGGCGACGCCGATGCGGGCGACGGCGCGCGGGCCCATCCGGTCGAGCATCCAGCCATGGATGGGGCCGAGGATGCCGCTCTCGGCCTCCCGGAGGGAAGAGGCGGCCGAGAGCATGGTCTTGCTCCAGCCGAACTCGTCGCGCAGGAGGACGACGTAGGCGCCGTAGGCCTGGCCCAGGAACATGGCCTGCATCATCTGGAGGCCGGCGCCGGCGGCGATGATCCACCACCCGAAGAAGACGCGTGGCGCCCGCCGTGCGCGCGCTGCAACAGCGGTCCCGGGCGTTGCCTCGGCCAATCGTCTCTTCCTCCGCCTCGCCCGTATGTGCGAAGTCTAGGACATGTTTCGCTGGCGAACCGCTAGCGCCGCCCGTGGAGGATGAAGCCCGCGGCGAAGAAGCCCAGCGCAAGCGCGAAGAAGCCCAGCCCGAACACCCAGTACCAGAACGTCTCTGCTTCGCCCTCGCCGTTCGCCTCGCCGGTAGAGGGTGCGATGGGGGGTGTGGCAGTGCTCCCGGGCACTGGGGTACCGGCGGTTTCGGTCGGCGGCGTGGCGGTGGTTGCGTTCGTCTCGGGTGGCGGTGGGCCGTTGCCGCAGGTGGTATCGGCTCCGGGCACGGCGAGGCTGACCAGGTAGGCATCGACCACGTCGTCGATGCAGCCGCTGCCCTGGGCATAGATGGTGTGGCCTTCGCCCCGGTAGGTGACGAGGACGCCGCTTTCGAGCTGCTGGCTCAGCGCCTTTCCCCACTCGTAGGGTGTTGCCGGGTCGTTGGTGGTGGCGATGACGACGATGGGCGGAGCGCCTGCGCCGCGTGGGGTGGTCACCGGGTCGGGCGTCGCCGGCCAATAGGCACACACGAGCCCGGAGGTGGATGCCGAGCGCCCGAAGGTGGGGGCATCTTTCGCGACGACATCGCCGAGCCCGCGGTAGGCGTCGGGGTCTTTCGGGCATTCGCCATCCACGTAGTTCACGGCGGCGTTGGCTTCGATCAAGTTGGGGTAGTCGCCGTTCGGCTCGCGCTGCAGGTAGGCATCGGTGAGTTGCACGAGGCCGGTGCCATCGCCCTTGTTCGCCTGTTCGAGAGCCGTGGTGAGCGCGCCCCAGGTGAACTTGCTGTAGAGCGCGGAGATGATGCCCAGCTGGACTTCGCCCGGTCCGGCGGGGCGGTCGGCGCGCGATGAGGGGAGGGGCTTCTCCTCGGCCGTCGCGATGATGGTGTTGACCAGGGCTCGCGGGTCGCCGTCGCGGGCGATGGCGCAGCGATTGGCGGCGCAGTCATCGAGGTAGGCCTGGAAGGCGCGCTCGAACCCGATGATCTGGGTGCGGATCGTGTCTTCATAGCCGAGGGAGAGGTCGGTGCCGCCATCGAGGACCATCGCGCGGATGCGGGAAGGGAACATATCGGCGTAGACGGCGCCGATCGAGGTTCCGTAGGAGTAGCCGACGTAGTTGAGCTTGTCCTCGCCGAGGACTTCGCGGATGCGGTCCATGTCGCGCGCGACGTTCTTCGTCCCGAGATGGGGGAGGATATCGCCGTACTTGCGGGCGCAGTCTTCGGCGAACTGGCGCGAGACGCGCTTCGCCAGTTCCCATTCGTCGTCGCTGTCGGGGTCGGGGTCGAAGGCGACGAGATCCTGGAGGCGGTCGTGGCAGATGATCGGGGAGCTCTCGCCGACGCCGCGGGGATCGAAGGCGACGATATCGAAGCGGTTGCGGATGTCGTTGGAGAGCAGGCTGACCCAGATGCGGGTGAACTCGATGGCCGATGCGCCGGGGCCACCGGGGTTGGCCATGAGGACGCCGAGGCGCTCCGAGGGTTCGCGGGCAGGGATGCGGATGAGGGCCAGCTCGATGGTGCGGCCGGCCGGGTTGGCGTAGTCGAGGGGGACGGCCAGCGTGCCGCATTCGACGCGGCCGCCGCAGGGTTCCCAGTCGATGCCGGACTGCGCGGCGGCGGTGTTGGGACCAGAGGGGGCGACCAGGATGGCAGTAACGAGGCTGGCCAGAGCCAGCCCCAGGCGAAGACGTCTCATTTCAGGAGAGAAGGTACCAAGAACCCGGGTAAGGGGCCGTCAGCGCCCCCAATCAGTCGGACCAGCGGAGTTCCCAGAGGCGGACGGGGTCTTCGAGGCCGCGGAGGGGTTGTTCGCCGCGGTCGCTGAAGAGGAAGCCCTTGCCGGCGACGAGTTCGCGGACGACGTTGGCGACGAGGATTTCGCCGCCCGCGGCGAGGGAGGCGATGCGCGCGGCGGCGATGACGGCGGTACCGAAGAGGTCGTCGTCTTCGGCGATGGGCTCGCCCGCATTCACGCCAACGCGCACACGGAGCCCTTCGCTCAGGGGTCCGGAGAGGCCGGCGCCGAGGTTTTCGGCGGCGAGGGAGCGCTGGAGGGCGATGGCGCATTCGAGCGCCTTCTGGGCGGAGTTGAAGGAGGCGAGGAAGCCATCGCCCATGGACTTCACTTCGTTGCCGCCGTGGGCGCGGAGAGCTTCGCGGGTGACGCGTTCGTGTTCGCGCAGCACCTGGCGGCCCGCATGGTCGCCGAGCAGGCGGATAAGCTCGTTGTGGCGTTCGATGTCGGTGAAGAGGATGGTGCGGAACTGGGTGCCGCTGCGGACGCCGAAGCGCGCGCGGTTTTCGGCACTGGCGATTTCGAGGACGAAGGAGCGCACGGCATCGACCACCGAGTCGTCCCAGGCGAAGGGTGATTTGCCGGGGAGCACGGAGAGCCGGGCATCGGGGATGGCGGCGACCAGTCCGCGTGCCCGCTCGATGGCGAAGAAGGGCGAGTCCATTCGGTGGAGGACCAGTGCCGGGCAGCGGATCTGGTCCAGCAGCGGGCGCACATCGGCGCGGGCCAGGGAGTCGCTGGCGGCGATGAATTCCTCCGGGTTCACGCTCTCGCGGATGTAGCGGGCGACGCGGGCGGTTTGTTCGCCGTCTTCGAGCCCGTTGATTGCCGTTGCGAGGAGGTCGGTGAACAGGCGCCAGTCGCGATCGAGCACGGGCCGGAGGTTCGTCCACTCGGGGGCCGCAGCCGAGCTGCCCGGGCCGGGGTTGGCGCGGAAGAGGGTGAGCGAGGCGACACGCCGGGGGTTGTGGGCGGCGTAGTGGATGGCCACCTTGCCGCAATCGGTCCCGGCGAAGAGGTGGACGCGGCCGAGATCGAGGCGGTTGAGCACCCCATCGAGGTCGTTGGCGAACCCCTCGAGGGAGACATCGGCGACGCCCCGTTCGGAGAGGCCGTTATTGCGGTGGTCGAAGCGGATCACGGTTGCCCAGCTGCGCACGCTCTCGTAGACGCCGGCCGATTCGGGCATGTCCCATTCGAACTGGATGTTGCTGAAGCCGGGCGGGTACATGACCACGATCGGGACGCCATCGCCGACCGACCAGAAGGCGATCGAGACGCGGTCGGGAGCCTGGGCGTACTGGATGCGGGGCAGCATGGAACGGCCCGGTGAGGAAGGCTGAGGCGGTGAGGGCCTCGCGGTTGCATCGTAACTTATTGTCTCCTCCATCGCTGCCCCCAATTGAACTGCAGCTTCGTGAACAATTCACCCGGCCACAGCCCGCCGAACCTGACGAGCCAGCGGCCGGGATTGTTCCCATGACGGAGGGCGGGCGGAAAGCCGGAGCTCTTCCCGCCCGCGAGGCGTTCAATACAGCCGGTAGAACCGGAAGAAGTCGTTTTCGATCGGGAGCACTTCGATCCCGGCGAAGCCTGCCTCCCGTGCATAGCGCTCGAGGGTGGGTGCGCGCATCACGGTGCCGGTGGCGGCCGAGGGGTGCTCGGCGCGGCCGTTCAAGAGGCAGGTGGTGATGCTGAAGCCGTAGAAGAACCGCTCGACATCGTCGGCCTCGCCGAACTCGTCGGCGACGCGCTCGTCCATCACCAGGACGGTGCCACCTTCGGCCGCGAGCGAGCGCATGCTCCGGAGTACGCCGACGGGGTCGGACAGGTCGTGGATGCATTCGAAGGCGGCGACCAGGTCGAACGTGCGGTCGCCTGCGACGGTGGCCGCATCGACGGCGTGGAAGCGGACCCGATCGGCGAGACCATAGTCGCGGGCGTGCTGGTTGGCGATGTCGATGGAGAGTTCGTCGGGATCGAAGCCTTCGATGGTGGCGCCGGGGTAGCCGCGAGCGATGCCGATGGAGGCCCAGCCGCCGCCGCAGCCGATCTCGGCGACGCGTGCGCCGGGCCGGGAGAGGCGCTCGTGGATGGCGGGCACGGTGGCCAGGCAGTCGTTGACGAGGGAATTCAGGTAGAAGGGGCGGTTGAAGTCGGCCTGGCCCTCGATCATGTCGCGGCCGTAGGCCTCCCAGGGGTGGCCGGTTCCGCTTCGGTAGGCTTCGAGGATGCGGGGCATCTGAAGCCCGGCGCCGGTGACCATGCGGGCCATGGCGCCCAGGTAGTTGGGGTCGTCTTTATCGAGGAGGACGGTCGCGTGGGCGGGCGGGAGCTCGAAACGGCCGTGGGCGTGGTGAAGGACGCCGAACGCGGCCTGTTGTTCGAGCCACTCCAGTGCGTAGCGGGTGTCGATCGCTGCCCGGGCCGCGAGGTCTTCGGCTGTGGCCGGGCCTCCCTCGGCGAGGGCGCGATAGAGCCCGAGCTTGTCGCCGATGTAAAGGCCGTAGATATCGAAGGCGGCGAGGCCGGCGGCGAAGATGCGTTCGACGAAGGCCTCGGCCGTTGCCTGTGGTGCTGTTGCCTGCATGCGCGTGTTCTCCCTCCGAACGTGAAGCGGCGGCACGGCTATGGCCCGGCTGAGCCGGGGCGACAGGAGCATCCGGGAAGCGGAGGTCGCGGCCGTGCCGCCGCCCTACCAGTGTTCCGGCTGGCACCGATCGGGGACTGCGAAGCACGTCACAGTGTAATGGCCGGGAGAAGGGACGGGCGGGACGGTGGGTCCTTCGACTACGGGTAGCCGCGACTGCACGGGGCCGCAAAGTGTGGGAGCGACAGGGGGTGTCGACACGATGCGGAGCATATGTTCTGATTCGCCAGGTGATCGCCGTGGGAAGCCGCAAGCCCAAAATAGATCATAATGGCAGCGCGAATGTGAACGTCATGGGAGGCTCTCCATGAGCGACGGTTCGACGATTGAATGGACGCAGGCGACCTGGAATCCGGTGACGGGTTGCACGAAGGTCAGCCCGGGGTGTGCCCATTGCTACGCGGAGACGTTCGCGGAGCGTTTTCGGGGGGTGCCGGGCCACCCGTATGAGAACGGCTTCGACCTCCAACTCCGGCCCGAGCGACTCGAACTGCCGCTGCAGTGGAAGCGCAGCCGGCTCATCTTTGTGAACTCGATGAGCGACCTCTTCCACGAGGAGGTGCCCGACGACTACATCGTGGCGGTGTTCGACACAATGAATCGTGCGTGGTGGCACAGCTTCCAGGTGCTCACCAAGCGCCCTGAGCGTGCGGCGGCACTCGCGCGGGAACTCACATGGACCGAAAACATCTGGATGGGAACGTCGGTGGAGAATCAACGCTGGGTGAACCGCGTTGATGCGCTCCGGCTGACCCCCGCCACGGTACGATTCCTCAGTTGCGAACCGCTTCTGGGGCCACTCCAGCTCGACCTGAGTGGGGTCCGCTGGGTGATCGTCGGTGGCGAGTCCGGCCCAAAAGCCCGGCCGATGATGGAGGAGTGGGCGGATTCCATTCGTCGTCAGTGTGAGGATGCAGCCGTGCCCTTCTTCTTCAAGCAGTGGGGCGCGCACGACTGCGACGGGCGCCGGGTTGGAAAGAGCAGGGCGGGTCGGCTGCTGCGTGGCCGCACTTGGGACGCGATGCCGGTTTAGAACAGCCGCTGTTGAGGCTCGTTCGGGTTCATGTGTCCGAAGACGTCGTCCATGATTGCGTCTCCAGCTGGATGATCAGTGGCGAAGATCAGGTGATACACGACTCCCCCGCCCGGGCGCTCGATGGAGCGCGGGAGCACCGATGCATATCCGAGGGCACGCAAGCCTGCCATGTAACCGGATACGTACTGTGATCGAGCATCGGAGGGCGTGATTTCACCGGAGCGACGTCGTTCCCAGATCTCCCGCCAACGACACTGAGGGGGGAACAGCTGATTTAGTCGCATCTCGTTGTGGAGGGCGATGTCTGTTTCGACGGGGAGCATCCTGTTCATCCCTTCGGTGGGGAACAGGATGAGCATCTCCGCCCTCAGGTGCGCTGCGCTCGCCAGGCGAGGTTGGCGGAATGCTGCGATTTCACGGACTGTCGCCCACTCGAGTTCGGCTCCTTCCGGATCCAGCAACACGAAGCTCGGTGCGGTCTTAGGTATGTATTGTCTCATTAGTGGCAGGAGATCGCGGTTGGCGTCGCCTTTGCGAACGAGCACGCGATCCTTCCAAGGGGACGTTCGGTACTCGAGTGCTTCGACGTTGGCCGGGACGATGTCCAGCGAAAGGATGCGAGCAAAGGAAGGGGCGGTGCGCGCTGCAATCAGCGTCGATCCCAACAAGAACTCATCGGTCTCTGCGATGTGGCACAGCCCCGGGCCAGCCATCGCGTCGACAAAGTAGAAGTCTCCCGCACGGGTGCAGGCCCGGGCGTAGCTGGACAGGTATGACGTCAGGATACCGAGCTTGTTCCGTGTCCAATCGTGTGCCTCGCGGACAGGTCGAAGTCCATCGTCGGCCACCGTGATGTCCGCAATGAACTCCTGGGGGGGTCGCCGGCGCCTTCGTGCCATGGCCGCTCTCCTTGTCGTGTGCAGCGGCGCGAATATCGCCCATTCAGAACAAATGTGTCAATCCCCTACCCATTGCCCCCGCCCCCCTTTCCCTGCTCTTGCCCTCCCCACCGCTCGCAGTTATCGTTTGTGTGCTTCATCACAACCCACAGCGCGCCCCCTGAAGGCGCCTGTCACCAACCGGGGAGTGCGGCCGTCTATGACCTGCAGAGCCTTCTCGTCACCCTGCGTGCGGGGGCTCTGCTTTTTCATGAGCAGCACCACCCAGAGGCGCCCGGAATGAGCTTCTACGACACCTGGTCCGCCGTCATGATCGCCGCGATAGCCGGGTTCATCCTGGTCTTCACGGCGCTCATCGCGGCACGCGTGCTCGCCCCCTTCGCCCGCGAAAAAGCGAAGGGCGTCAGCTACGAATGCGGCATGTTGCCCATCGGGCGCAACTGGTCGCAGGTGCACATCCGCTACTACCTCATCGCGATCCTGTTCCTCATCTTCGATGTGGAGACGGTGTTCATCTTCCCGTGGGCGATCACGTACCTCGCCCTGCCGGAATTCGTGTTCTGGCACATGATCGCCTTCATCCTCATCCTGAGCCTCGGGCTGGTCTACGCGTGGAAGCGTGGCGTCCTGGAGTGGAAGTCATGAGCGACAGCGTCATCACCCCCTATGTGCCCGATTTCGGGGCCGAGGCCGAACGGCTCAAGCCGGTCGAGATTCCGCAAACGCGGGCGGCGTACCGGATCGTGTTGCCCGGCGTCATCCAGACGGGAGCGGACCAGGTCATCGCGATGAGCCGGAAGAGTTCGCTCTGGCCGATGACGTTCGGGCTGGCGTGCTGCGCCATCGAGATGATTGGCACGTTCATGGCGAACCACGACCTGGACCGCTTCGGCATCGTGCCGTGGCCGAGCCCCCGCCAGAGCGACGTGATGATTGTTTCGGGGACCGTGACGAAGAAGATGGCCCCGGCGATCAAGCTGCTGTACGAGCAGATGCCGAACCCGAAGTACGTGATTTCGATGGGGGCGTGCGCCACGAATGGCGGGCCGTACACGGAGTACGACCGGGTGTTGCAGGGCGTGGACAAGATCATCCCGGTGGATGTGTACGTGCCTGGGTGCCCGCCGCGGCCGGAGTCGCTGCTCGATGGCTTCCTGCGGCTGCAGGAGAAGATCATGGAAGAAAAGCGGATGGTCGGATGACGAACGAAAGCGCTCCCGCCTACCCCGGAGTCTCGGCGCTGGTGCACAAGCACCTGCCAAAGGTGTCATTCACGGCCGCCAAGACGCTGACCGATGCGGACATCACGGTGGAGCCGGGGCATTTCCGCGAACTGATGGAAGGCCTGAAGGAGCGCCGGGAGCTTGCCTTCGACTTCCTCCGCAACATGGTGGGGATCGACATGCAGGAGGAAGGGCTGGTGTGCAAGTACCAGCTCTATTCGACGAAGCACCGGCATTCGATCCAGGTGACGGTGCCGACGCCGCCTGGCAACCCGCATATTCCATCGATCAGCGACCTTTATGCGGCGGCCGATTGGCACGAACGCGAGGCTGCTGAGATGTTGGGCCTGGTGTTCGATGGCCACCCAAACCTGAAGAACCTGTTGCTGGATGAGGACGTCCGCATCCATCCGCTGCTCAAGGCGCATCCGCTCCAGAAGATGGAGCTGGCGCAGGGCATTGAAGACCGCACGCCGGGGTTCAACTTCTAATGCGCATCACGATTGTCTCGACCACCGTGCGCGTGGATGCGCCTCATCGTGGAGGTGCCGCGTGAGCGTCTGGCCCGAAGAGCGCATCGCCCGCGCCGACTCGTTCGACACCGTCGACATGACGATCAACGTGGGGCCGCAGCACCCGGCGACCCACGGCGTGTTCCGCATGGTGCTCACGGTCGACGGCGAGATGGTGGTCGATTGCGAGCCGTACATCGGCTACCTCCACCGCGGGCTGGAGAAGCTGACGGAGAACCACGACTACCGCCAATCGATGGGCTGGTGGGACCGGACGGACTACCTGGCGGGCATGGCCTGCGAGATGGCGTACTGCATGGCGGTCGAGAAGCTGGCGGCGATCGAGGTGCCGGAGCGCGCCGAGTACATCCGCGTGATGATGGTCGAGCTCTCGCGCATCCTCTCGCACTTCATGTTTTTCGGGGCGTTCGGCGCGGACGTGGGGTCGTTCGGCACGAGCTTCGTGTATGCCTGGCGCGAACGCGAGCGCATCTACGACTTCTTCGAGGAAGTGGCCGGCGACCGGATGTTCCCGACGTACTTCCGGCCGGGCGGACTGCAGATGGACCTGCCGGAGAACTACGAGGACCGCATCCGCTGGCTGCTGGGCTCGATCCGGCAGGGCCTCGAGGACTTCGATGGGCTGCTGACGGGCAACGAGATCTTTGTCGAACGCTGCCGCGGGCTTTCGCCGGTGACCCAGGAGCAGGGCATCAACTGGGGGCTCTCCGGAGCGTGCCTGCGCTCGACGGGCATTCCCTACGACATCCGCAAGGTCGAGCCGTACAGCATCTATGACCGCATGAAGTTCGATGTACCGGTCGGGACGACGGGCGACGTGTTCGAGCGCTTCCTGGTGCGCATGGGCGAGGCCTGGCAGAGCACACTGATCGTCGAGCAGTGCCTGGAGCAGATGCCGAAGGGCGGGCTGGTGTTGAACCCGGACCTGCCGAAGACGCTCCGCATTGACAGCGGCGAGTGCTACATCCGCACCGAAGGCACGAAGGGCGAATACGGTGTGTATGCCATGGCGCGGGGCGGCAACAAGCCGTACCGCATGAAGCTGCGCTCGCCTTCGTTCTGCAACCTCTCCGCGCTGAAGCAGATGGTGGTGGGCCACTATGTGGCCGACGCGATCATCATCCTCGGGTCGCTGGATATCGTCCTGGGCGAGGTGGATAAGTGATGCTGTTTGCCGACCCGCTGTGGGGGCTCCCGTCCTGGATCGATGCGATCATCCGCGTGCTCATCGTGGTCCTGGTGATGACGTTGGTGGTCGTCTACCTGACGGTGGGCGAGCGCTGGGTAGTGGCGCGCTTCCAGCAGCGCCTCGGCCCCCGCAAGACCGGCCCGGGAGGCATCCTCCAGGGCTTTGCCGACGCGCTCAAGCTCGTGACCAAGGAAGATATCCGCCCGACGAACGCGGACCGCTGGGTGTTCGAGCTCGCGCCCTACGCGACGTTCATCCCGGTGCTGATGACCCTGGTGGTGTTGCCCTTCGCCCAGGACTGGGGCGTCCGGAACCTGGGGCTGGGCCTGTTTTACGTGTTCGCCGTCCTCGGCCTGAACATCGTGGGCATCATGATGGCGGGGCTCGGGTCGGGGAATAAGTACGCGCTTCTCGGCGGCGTGCGCGCGGCGGCGCAGATGATCAGCTATGAGATCCCGCTGGTGATCAGCCTGCTCTGCGTGGTGATGATCACGGGGGCGGACATGGGTGGCGGCGTCGGCACACTCGACCTGAACGTGATTGCGGCGCTGCAGGAGGATCGGCCCTACATCGTCCTTCAGCCGCTCGCTTTCCTCATCTTCTTCACAGCCATGCTCTCGGAGCTCCATCGTGCGCCGTTCGACATCCCGGTGGCGGAGTCGGAGATCGTGGGCGGGTACTTCGTGGAGTACTCGGGCATCCGCTGGAGCATGTTCCAGCTGACCGAGTACGCCTCGATGTGGGGCTTCAGCGTGTTTGGCTCGGTGGTGTTCCTGGGTGGCTGGGCGTGGCCCTTCGGGGTTGATGCGCCCTGGTGGCTCCAGTTGCTGACGACGCTCGTGAAGAGCCTGGCGTTCATCGTGACGATCATGTGGATTCGCACGACAGTGCCGCGCCTGCGCATCGACCAGCTGATGAACTTCAGCTGGAAGGTATTGCTCGAGCTTTCGTTCCTCCAGCTCATCGTGAACGGGGTGATCCTGCTGTACGACTGGCCGCAGGAGCTGCTCGCGCTGACGAGTGGGCTTGGCGCGGTGTTCCTGATTGCGCTCATCATCCGGCACTCCACCAGCAGGGCCACGAAGGGCCTGGTGGGTACGTACCGCACCCTGGGGTCGACTAGCCAATGAAAGGTATCCTCAAAGGCCTCGGCGTCACCTTCTCTACCTTCACTCGCAAGCCGGTGACGGTGCAGTACCCGGATGTGAAGCACGTACTGCCGGTACGCCAGCGGAGCTTCCCGGTGCTCACGTGGGACTTCGACCACGATGAGCCGTTCTGCACGGGCTGCAACGTGTGTGTCCGCAATTGCCCGGTCGATTGCATGACGGCGGTGATGATCGACAACCCGAAGTACGCGGAGGGCACGAGCAACCGGCGGAAGATCGTCGAGAAGTTCTGGATCGACTACGCGCGTTGCATGCGCTGCAACATCTGCGTGGAGGTGTGCCCGTTCGAAGCCATCGTGATGGACAACACGTGGAACGGCCACGAGCACGCGGTCTATGACCGGCGCGACCTGCACATGGATATCGATGAGCTGACAAAGGTGTCGCGCAGCGGGCAGCTGCCGCGGCCCTTCCGCCCGCAGGACAACATCGAGGCGCTGGAGCGGCAGGTGAAGGGCGAAGAGCCGCCCGAGCCGACGTTCGTGGGAGCCTTCCCCGAGAACCGGGAACGCCAGCTCGAGCGCATCGCTCAGGGGTTGCCGGCGGCCATCCAGGAGCGCGAGCCGGAAGTGAAGCAGGTGGCGGCGAAGGCGGGCGCCGCGGCCGCGGCCGGCGGCGAAGAGGTGGAGATCCTCTCCGAGTCGAAGATCCGGGCGAAGCGGATGCGCGCCGAGCGCCAGGCGAAGGAATACCAGGATCGCGGCGAGGCGGTTCCCCAGGAAATCCTCGACGCGATCGAGAAGTACCGGAACATGAAGCCCGGCCAGCCCGCTGCTGCCGCCGGTGGCGGGGCGGCCGCTGGTGGCACCGGCGAAGTGCTCACCGGGACGAACCCGGACGGGAGCATGCGGTTCCCGCCCGGCGTGGGCACGGGCCCGAAGGGCGATCCGAACTCCGCGGAGAAGGTGCGTGCCCGCCGGATGCGGGCCGAGCGAAAGTTGAAGGAACTGACCGAGGCCGGCGAGCCGGTCCCGGAAGACATCGCGAAGACGCTCTACGACCTCGGGAGCGACCTGGCGCCGGGTGGCAGCATCTGGGCGACGCTCGCCGGGCCGGCGGGTGGTGGCGGCGCGGCAGCTGCACCGCTCACGGGGACGAACCCTGATGGGAGCATGCGATTCCCGCCGGGCGTGGGCACGGGCCCGAAGGGCGACCCGAATTCCGCGGAGAAGGTGCGCGCTCGCCGGATGCGTGCCGAGCGGAAGTTCAAGGAGCTCACGGAAGCCGGTGAGGCGATCCCGGAGGACATCGCGAAGACGCTGTACGAGTTGGGGAGCGACCTCGCACCGGGTGGCAGCATCTGGGCATCGCTCGCGCCGGCGGGCGGCGGCGGTGGCGCGGCGCCAGCGGCCGGTGGCATCGCTCCTGATGCGGATGGCTGGGTACCGCCGCCGGGCATCGGTATCGGCCCGAAGGGCGACCCGAACTCCTACGAGAAGGTGCGCGCGCGCCGGATGCGCGCTGAGCGTAAGGCGAAGGAAGCGCTGGAGCGCGGCGAACCCATCCCGGAGGACGTGCTCGCCACCATCAAGGAGCTGGGCGGCAAGGTCCCGGAGGGAGCAGGCTAGATGACAGCAACTGAAGTCCTCTGGTGGATCTTCGCGGCGGCGATCGTCGCTACATCGGCGGGCGTGGTGTTTTCGCGGTCGGTGCTCCACTCGGCCATCTTCCTCATCGGGAGCATGGCGGGCGTGGGCGCGATGTACGTCTTCCTGACCGTGGAATTCCTGGCACTCGTCCAGTTCCTGATCTATGGCGGCGCGGTGACGGTGCTCATTCTGCTCGCCCTGATGCTGACGCGGAGCGACCCGTCGGGGCGGCCGGAGCCAGTCAACGGGTCGCAGCTCCCGTTTGCGCTGCTGGTAGGGATCTCGCTGGTCACCACGTTGGTCGCGGTGGCGGTCGATACGGTCTGGGGCGGCCCGGATGAGCCCGCGAACGTTGCGATTACGACGGTGAGCAACCGGATGTTCGAGGCGTTCGGTGTGCCGTTCATCCTGGCTTCGGCGCTCTTGCTGGTAGCCCTGATCGGGGCCATCATCCTCGCTCGGCAAGAGGAGGGCGAGTAGCGATGGTTCCTCTCGAAAACATCCTCGTCCTCAGCGCCATCATGTTTTCCCTTGGCGTGTATGGAGTGTTGGCGCGGCGCAATGCGGTGCTCATCCTGATGAGCGTGGAATTGATGCTCAATGCAGTGAGCCTGAATTTCGTGGCATTCGCCGCCTATCTCGATCCGGATAAAGTGCTCGGCGCTGTGTTCGCCGTGTTCATCATCACCGTCGCCGCGGCGGAAGTGGGATTGGCGCTGGCAATTGTCATTCGCCTGTTCCGCAACCGCGCCACGAGTAACGTGGACGAAGCGGCAATCATGAAGTGGTAGAAGGGGCCAGAGACTGATGGGTGCTGAAGAGGCCTGGCTGCTCGCTGCTATCCCCGCGGGCATATTCCTTGTGCTCGCGATCTTCGGGCGAGCGCTCCCGCGTGGAGGCGATTACCTCGGCGTCGCGGCGATCCTGTCGTCGTTCCTGCTCTTCTTCGTGGTTCTTGTCGATTTCCTCGACACGCCGGGCAAGATCGGGCCAGTGATCAACGATGTCGAATGGTCGAGCATCGGCGAGAGCTTCGATCTGCGGATGGGCATCTACGTGGACCCCATCACGATCACGATGTTCGCGGTGATCACAACGGTGGCGCTGATGGTGAACATCTTCTCCATCGGCTACATGAAGGGTGAGCCGCGCTACTACTGGTTCTTCGCCGTCCTCCAGCTCTTCGTGGCTTCGATGTTGATGCTGGTGATGGCCGACAACCTGCTGCTGGTCTACATCTCGTGGGAGCTTGTGGGCGTCTGTTCGTTCCTGCTCATCGGCTTCTACTGGGAGAAGCGGAGCGCAACCGAAGCCGCGAAGAAGGCGTTCATCACCACCCGCGTGGGCGATGTTGGGCTCCTCATCGGCATCATCATGCTGTGGAAGGCGACCGGCACCTTCAACATCCAGGAGATCATTCACCTGGTGGAGGAGGGGCACGTCGGCGACACCTACCTGTTCGCCGCGGTTGCGTTCGTCTTCCTGGGGTGCATGGGCAAGAGCGCCCAGGTCCCGTTCCATGTGTGGTTGCCCGATGCGATGGAAGGCCCGACCCCGGTCTCGGCCCTGATCCACGCGGCGACGATGGTGGTGGCGGGCGTGTATCTGACGGCGCGGCTGCTGCCCATCTTCGAATACGCCGATGGCGCGCTCCTGATGGTGACCATCGTGGGGCTCATCACGGCACTGCTGACGGGCTTCATCGCGCTGACGCAGACCGACATCAAGAAGGTGCTGGCGTACTCGACGGTTGGCCAGCTCGGGTTCATGTTCGTGGCGCTTGGAGCGGGCGAGCCGGCCGTGGCGATGTTCCACCTGATGACGCATGCCTTCTTCAAGGCGCTCCTCTTCCTCGGGAGCGGCTCGGTGATCCACGCGACCCACCACAACCAGGAGATGGACAAGCTCGGCGGCCTCTGGAAGAAGATGCCGATCACGGGCACGACCTTCTTCATCGGATCGCTGGCACTGGCCGGCATCCCGCCGCTGGCGGGCTTCTGGAGCAAGGACGAGATCTTCGTTGTCCTGAACAAGGAGTGGGGCCTCTGGGCGGTGGCGCTGCTGGGGCTGGCCGCGGTGATGACGGCCTTCTACACCACCCGCCTGTTCATCCGCACGTTCATGGGGCGGCCGATGGACCAGCACGTGCACGACCACACGCACGAGTCGGGCCTGGTGATGACGGGCCCGCTGATGTTCCTCGCGTTCCTGGCGGTGACGGCGGGGTTTGTGGTGTTCCACGACGTTGGGAAGGGGCTTGGCTTCCCGGGGGGCATCACCGAATTCATCTTCCTGGAGCACCACGGACCGCATAAGTATCACTTCGACGCGGCCTGGGCCCTGGCCTCCGTGGTGATGGGTGGCATCGGGCTGCTGCTGGCGGGGTGGATGTACTGGGGCAACAACACGGCGAAGTCGACCCAGCTTGCCGAGGCGCAGCCGGGCATCTACGACCTGTTGCGGAACAAGTTCTACTTCGACGAGCTCTACCAGGCCGGGATCGACCGGGGGATGCTCGGCTTCAGCTACGTGGTGTCGTGGTTCGACCGCTACGTGGTGAACGACACCGGCGTCGATGGTTCGGCGCAGGTGACCGGGTTTTCCGGTGGCGTACTGAAATATCTCCAGACCGGCCGGCTGCCGAACTACGCCATGGCGGTTGCCATGGGGGTGCTCGCGCTCGCCGTGGTCGGCCTGGTGGTGAGGGGCTAATCGCATGACCTTCGACGAGGGCCAGGGCTACGTCGTCCTCGCCACCATAGCGGTGCCGCTGCTGGCGGCGCTTGCCCTGGTGTTTACACCCGGGCAACAGAAGATGGCCGTCCGCTACATCTCCGCCGTCACGGGCGCGATCGTCGCCGGGCTCTCCATCTACGTCTTCGCGGCATACCAGCTCGACGGTTCGGACGCCCAGATGCGGCTGCGCTGGGTGTGGGTGGAGAACACCGCCTTCCTCGGGAAGGACGGGATCACGCTCAACCTGGCGGTCGATGGCATCTCGGCGCTGATGGCGCTGCTGACGGGCGTGGTGGCGTTCGCGGGTGCGCTTGCGAGTTGGAAGCTGGACTTCCGCAACAAGGATTTCTACATCCTGTACTGGACGCTGCTTGCGGGCGTCTACGGCACCTTCTTCTCGTACGACCTGTTCTTCTTCTTCTTCTTCTACGAACTCGCCGTGATGCCGCTCTACCTCCTCATCGGCGTGTGGGGCTCGACCCGGAAGGAGTACGGGGCGGCAAAGCTGACGCTGATGCTGGTCGGTGGCTCCGTGCTCATCTGGATTGGCATCTTCGCGGTGTTCCACGAGGCGAACCTGGGCACGTTCGACATGGAGCAGCTCTGGGCCGCCGGCCGCGATGGGACGTTGAGCCCGACGTTCCAGAAGGTGTTCTTCCCCTTCATGGTGGTGGGCTGTGGCGTGCTGGCCGCGCTCTGGCCGTTCCACACATGGTCGCCCGACGGCCACATGTCGGCGCCGACGGCGGTCTCGATGGTGCACGCGGGTGTGCTGATGAAGCTCGGCGCGTTCGGCATCATCCGCCTGGGCATCCAGATGATGCCGGAGGGGGCCGAGTTCTGGATGCCCACGCTGATGGTGCTCGGCGTCATCGGCGCGGTGTACGGCGCCACCGCCGCCCTCACGCAGCGAGACTTCAAGCTCATCTCGGGCTACAGCTCGGTGAGCCACATGGGCTACGTGCTCATGGGCCTGGCCACTATGAACCAGATCGGCGTCACTGGGGCAGTGCTGCAGATGTACAGCCACGGAGTGATGACGGCCCTCGTCTTCCTCATGATTGGCGCGCTTTACGACCAGGCGCACACGCGCGACCTGAAGGACTTCGGTGGCATCGCGAAGGTGATGCCGCTGTGGGTGATCTTCTATGGCATCGCGGGCCTGGCGAATGTGGGCCTGCCGGGGTTCTCCGGATTCACGGCGGAATTCCACATCTTCGTGGGGACGTTCAAGTCGTACCCGGTGTTCGGCGCGCTGGCAATCTTCGCGGCGGCGCTAGCGGCGGCCTACATGCTGCGGATGTTCGCCATTGTCTTCTTCGGACCATTCAACGTGAGGTGGTCTGACCTCAAGGACCTGACACCGCTCGAACGGCTTTCCGGCGGGATGCTCATCGCCTCCATCGTCATCATGGGTGTCTGGTGGGCACCGTTCACTGACCGGGTCGGACAGACCGTTACCCTGCTGCCGGGAGTCACGGGCTGATGCGCGACTACACGATTTTCATTCCTGAATACATCGCTGCCGGTTCGGCGGTTGGCATCATCGGCGTGGAGCTGTTCTGGCCGAAGTTCCGCAAGGACTGGCTGGCCTACGTCACGGCGGCGGCCGCCCTCGCATGGTTCATCTCGGGCCTCTTCTTCATCGGCAAGGACCCGAACAGCTTCCAGGGCGTCATCCGATCCGACGACTTCACGACGTACTTCCGGCTGCTGGCCGCTGGCATCGTGTTCGTGGTGGCGATCATGTCGGCGGCCCACATGCGAACGCGCAGCAAGACGGTGGCCGAGTACTACGGGCTGTTGCTGGTCGCGGGCTGCGGCATGGTGTACATGGCCGCTGCGACCGAGCTGCTCACGGCCTACATCGCCCTGGAGCTGCTGAGCTTCTCGCTCTACATCCTGGTCGGCTACCTGAAGCGCGACCTGCTGAGCAGCGAGGCGAGCCTGAAGTACATCCTCCTGGGCGCATTCTCGAGCGCGATGTTCCTCTACGGCATGAGCCTGATCTACGGCGTCACGGGGAGCACCTACTACGAGGGCATCGCCGAGGGCCTCGCGGCGCGCGGATCGGGTACCGACCCGGCGGTGGTCGTCGGCATGATGCTGATCCTCGCGGGCGTGGGCTTCAAGGTCTCGGCGGCGCCGTTCCATATGTGGGCGCCGGATGCGTACCAGGGCGCACCGCTGCCGGTGACTGCCTTCCTCTCGACGGCCTCGAAGGCGGCGGGCTTCGCGCTCATTCTGCGGCTGTTCACGGGTGCGCTCGTGGTCGATGCGGCGGAGTGGCGCTGGGCGGTGGCGGCGCTGGCCGCGGTGACGATGACGCTCGGCAATCTCGTGGCCATCCAGCAATCGAACCTGAAGCGGCTCATCGCCTACTCCTCGATCGGCCAGGTGGGCTACATGCTCATCACGATCGCGGCGCTGGGGTATGCAGAACCGAAGGCGGCGCAGGATGCCTCGGCGGCGCTCTTGCTGCACATCGGCGGGTACGTGATCGCGACGCTGGCGCTGTTCGCGGCGTTCACGGCAGCCTATAACCGGACCGGGCGCGAGGACATCGCGGGGTTGCGGGGCCTGGCCGAAACGCAGCCGTTCCTGGCGCTGGTGATCACGATCGCGCTGTTCTCGTTCGCTGGCCTGCCGCCGTTCGCCGGATTCGCCACCAAGCTCTTCATGTTCCAGGGGGCGACAACCGACGAGACGATCTGGGTCGTCGGCCTGGCGGTGCTGAACAGCTTCATCAGCCTCTACTACTACCTGATGGTCATCCGGCAGATGTACCTGTTCGACCCGATTGGCGACGTGAGCCGGTGGAAGGTGAGCCCGGCCCTCTGGGGGCTCTCGGCGGTGCTGATGGTGGGGGTGGTCTTCATCGGCGTGTACCCGGGGCCGTTGTTCGAGCTTTCGGAGCGGGCCGCGCAGCCGTTGTTCGACGCGGCCGGTCTCGGGAGCTTCCAGGTTCGGCAGCCCTGACGAAACCGGTTGCCCCGCTGCGGTAGGATGTACGCATGGCGAGCCCCGCAGTACCCCGGTTACTGACGGCGGAGGAGTTCCTCCACCTCCCCGAGCCCATCGAAGGCGGCAAGATGGAGCTCGACCGTGGGAGGGTGGTCTGCATGAGCCCCGTCGGACTGGAACACGGAGAGATCGCGATAGACATCGCCTTTGCGGACGCGCAGCGACTTGGACGGGTGAGTGCCGAGACCGGTTTCAAGCTTGCCGAAGACCCGGACATCGTCCGGGCTCCCGACGTATCGTTCGTGACTGCGGACCGCCGTCCGAAGGGGGCTGGCCGCCGGCGATTCGTCGAAGGCGCGCCGGACCTCGCCGTCGAGGTGATGTCGCCGGACGACCGGGAGAAGGACCTGCTGGCGAAGGCCGGGGAGTACCTCGATGCCGGAGCGGGCCGGGTCTGGATCGTGCGCCCCGGCACCCGCACCGTGACCGTCTTCCGCGCCGGCGGTGAGGTGGCGACCCGCCACGAGGCCGAGGCGCTGACCAGCGAGGATGCGGGGTTCGCGGCCGGGGGGTTCGCGCTGGCGGTGGCGTCTATCTTCGCCGAGTAGGCCACGGGTCGCTGGTGGGGGGCAGCTTCTCCCTTCTCCCTTCTCCCTCCACAATCTGGCAATGGCGAAACCGTTCCTGAAGTGGGCCGGTGGGAAGGGCAAGCTCGCCCCCGCCATCGTGGCGGCGGCGCCTGCCGCAATCGCGCGCTACATCGAGCCCTTTGCCGGGGCGGGGGCCGTGTTCTTCGCGATGGAGGAGGCGCGGCCCGGGACGCCGGCGGTCCTCTCCGATGCGAACGCCGAGCTCGTCGAGACCTACATCGTTGTCCGAGACCAGCTGGCCGCACTCGATGCCGCGCTCGCCGGGCTGGCGGCGGCGTACCCGGCGGGGACCCCGGAGGAGCGGCGGGCGATGTACTACGAGGTGCGGGGAGTATCGCCATCCATCCCGGCCGAACGGGCGGCACGCTTCATCTTCCTGAACCGGACCTGCTACAACGGGCTCTTCCGGGTGAACGCCTCGGGCGGGTTCAATGTGCCGCATGGGCGCTACAAGAACCCGCGCATCCACGATCGCACCCTGCTGGCGGAGTGCTCGCGGGCACTCCAGCGGACGGAGCTCCGCGCCGCCGACTTCGCCGCCGTGTGTGCTGAAGCTCGCCCGGGCGACTTCGTCTATCTCGACCCGCCGTACCAGCCGCTGAGCTCGACGGCGAACTTTACCGGGTACACGCGCGCTGATTTCGGCGCCGCCGACCAGGTCCGCCTTCGCGACGCGTTCGAGGACCTCTCCCGCCGGGGCGTTGCGGCGATGCTTTCGAACTCGGACCACCGGTTCATTCGTGACCTGTATTCCGGTGCGGGCTACCGGCTCGCGACGGTCCCGATGTCACGCGCCATCAATTCAAAGGGTTCGGGACGCGCGCCCGTGGACGAACTCCTCATCGACAACTTCGAGCGCGTTGGGCTCGGGATCAGCGGGGAAGCGGGGCGCTAACGGCGACGACCCCTGGCGCCCATTGACCCGTTCGGGACCATCGGCGGCCCCCGCCCGGCCCTTTGCCCATGTCAACCGATAACCTGGTCCGCCTATGCTGAGGGCAGATTACCTCGGGAGGAACTACGTCATGGGAAGGCTCGAAGGCAAGGTGGCCATTGTTACCGGCGCAGGGTCGGGCATTGGCCGGGCAGCCGCGCTTCTGTTCGCCGCTGAAGGCGCGAAGGTCGTCTGCGCGGACATTTCCGGCGCGGAGCAGGTAACGGCGCAGGACATTGGAAAGTCAGCCATCGGCATCAACGCCGATGTCTCGAAGGCTGGGGACATCCAGGCGATGGTCGAACGCGCGGTCACGATGTACGGCCGCCTCGATGTGCTGTTCAACAACGCCGGGATCGAAGGCCCCCAGGCCCTGACCGCCGACTACGACGAGGCCGATTTCGACCGGGTCATCGGGGTCAACCTGAAGAGCGTCTTTCTTGGCATGAAGTACGCCATCCCGGCGATGCTCAAGAGCGGCGGGGGCTCGATCATCAACACGTCGTCGGTGGCGGGGCTCGTGGGCTTTCCAAACATCGTGGCCTACTGCGCCTCCAAGGGCGCCGTTGTCCAGATGTCAAAGACCACGGCTCTCGAATACGCCACCCAGGGCATCCGTGTGAACGCAATCTGCCCGGGCGTCATCTGGACACCGATGGTTGAGCGGTTCACCGGTACCTCGGAAGAAGCGCGCGCCCAGTTCGCCGCGTCCCAGCCGGTGAACCGCTTCGGGAGTTCGGAGGAGGTGGCTGCGCTGGCGCTGTTCCTCGCCAGCGATGAGTCGTCGTTCGTCACGGGCGCCGCGCTCCCCGTCGATGGGGGCTTCGTGGCGCGGTAGCCGGACAGGATCAGGAGGCGCAGAGGTACGGAGGGCTTTCGTGTGTCCTCCGTACCTCTGCGTCTCCGTGTTCGGGACGCCTGGCGCACTTGGCGCATTCGCTGCGCACCGTGTTCGATAGACGGATGCGCAAGGACATTCACGAGACCAATCGCCTGGCCTGGAACGCTGCCACGCAGGCCCACAACAGCCACAAGGGCGACCAGGCGCGCTTCCTCCGCGAGGGTGGCAGCACGCTCTTCCCGGAGGAGGTCGAGCTGCTGGGCGACCTGGCCGGAGCGTCGCTGGTGCATCTCCAGTGCAACGCCGGGCAGGACACGCTTTCACTGGCTAAGCTTGGCGCCACGGTGACCGGGGTCGACATCAGCGACGAGGCGATCGCGTTCGCGACGCAGCTTTCCACCGATTCCGGCATCCCCGCGACGTTCGTCCGCAGCGACATCTTCGACTGGTTCGCGGAAGCCGCCGCCCGCGGCGAGCAGTACGACCGCGTGTTCAGCTCCTACGGCACGATCATGTGGCTGTCGGACATCATCGCCTGGGGCCGGGGCATCGCCTCGGTGCTCAAGCCGGGGGGCGAGTTCGTGCTGGTGGAGTTCCACCCGTTCGGCCTGATGTTCAACGAGAAGTTCGAACGCGATTGGCCGTACTTCTCGCCCGAGCCGATCATCGAAAGCGCCGGGGTTGGCGACTACGTGGCCTATTCGAAGGAGGGCCTGGTGCCCTGGGGGTACGAGGAAGGCGTTACCGACTTCACGAACCCCCACCCGAGCGGGGAGTTCGCGTGGGGGCTTGGCGACGTGGTGACCGCGCTCATCGACGCGGGGCTGCGGCTGGAGGTGCTCCGCGAGTACGAGTACTCAAACGGCTGCCCCCGCTTCGACGGGTCGGTGCAGCGCGAGGGCGGCCGCTTCTACCTGCCGGAAGGCGTGCCGAACATGCCGCAGATGTTCGCGGTGCGGGCGCGGAAGTAGGGGCAGCCCGGCCCGGTTGGCCCGGCGCATTTCGAACTTCGTCCCTCGTACTTCCCGCCTCAGTCCGAGCCGCGCCCCCGGCTCCGGTTCCCGCCTGCCATGCCCAGGAAGGGCGAACCGGCGCCGAGCAGGAACCCGAATTGGTACCAGCCGCCATCGCGGCCTACGTTGTAGACCGGGTAGCGCTCCCACCAGTCGAAGATGTGGATGATCAGCAGCGGCCACGCCGTCAGCCCGTTCCAGACGCCCCAGAGAAAGTCTTCCATGCGCCGTAGTAGATACCTTGCGGGTGGTTTTGGCGAGGGGGAGGCGTGAGGCATGGGGCGAGGGCGGACTCCTCCTTCCTCCCTCCTCCCGTACACTTCGCGCATGCCGACGCTGCCCGCCTTCACCCTGACCGATGCTGCCGGCGTGGAGTTCGCCTTCCCCACGGGCCGCCACGCCCTCCTGTGTTTCGTGAAGGAGGACTGCCCCACCTGCGTGCTCTCGATGCCGCTCATCCAGGCCGCGGCCGCGGCGTTCGGTGAGGCGATGGACGTGTGGTGCGTGGGGCAGGAAGCCGAGGGGAACGACCGGTTGGTCGAACGCTTCGGTCTTACGGCGCCGATGCTCGACGACTCGAAACTGCACGTTTCGTACCGCTACGAGCTGGACACGGTGCCCACCGTCATCCTCGCGGGCCCCGGGGGCGCGGAGCTGGAGCGGTTCGTGGGCTTCGGGCGGGAGGACTGGCAGAAGCTCTTCCACCGGCTGATCACCATCACGCTCGCGCCGCCGCCGGTGGTCGACTGGGGCGCCTACCCGGTCTCGCGGCCGGGCTGCGGTTCGAAGTCGGTCGAGCCGGGCAGCGGCGAGCGCCTGGCCGCCGAGATGGAGGGGAGCCCGTTGCGCGCGCGGCGCATCGAGGTCGGGGACGCGGATGACATCTTCGAGTTCCTGTTCGACCAGGGGCTGACGGACGGCCTGCCCGTCATCCCGCCCACGCCCGAGCGCGTGCTGCGGATGCTTGGTGGCACGAAGCGGGACCCGCAGGAGGTCATCGGCATCGTGCCGCCCAACCTGGCCCCGGTGACGGTGGAGAAGATCGCGATCAATGCGGTGATGGCCGGCTGCAGGCCCGAATACCTGCCAGTCGTCATCGCGGCGGTCGAGGCGATCACGACCGAGCAGTTCAACATGCACGGCGTACTGGCGACGACTCACTTCCCCACTCCCGTGATCATCGTGAACGGGCCGATCCGCGACCGGATAGGCATGAACTACCGAATGAACGTGCTCGGCCAGGGCAACCGCGCGAATGCGACCATCGGGCGAGCGGTCCAGCTCGTGGTGCGGAACGTCGGCGGCGGGCGGCCGGGGGAAGTCGACCGCGCGGCGCTGGGCCAGCCCGGCAAGTACACCTTCTGCTTCGCCGAATTCGAGGAGCGCAGCAACTGGGAGCCGCTCCACGTCGAGCGCGGGTTCCGGCGCGACCAGAGTACGGTCACGGTTTACGCCGGCGGGGCGCCGAACGGCATCATCGACCAGCTCTCGCGGGGGGCGAAGTCGCTCGCCACCAGCTATGGGCTGGCGCTGGCCACGGCCGGCCACCCGAAGCAGTACAACCACGGCGAAATCGTGGTGGTCGTCCCGCCGGAGCACGTGGACACGTTCGCGAAGGATGGCTGGACGAAGGACCAGCTGCGCGAACGCATCCAGGAAGTCACCGCCCGGCCGGCGCGCGAGCTGTTGCGCGACGAGTTCTGCGCCGAGGGTCTGACGAAAGCGCAGGCGGAGCGCATCGGCCTCGATACGCTGGTGCCGAAGTTCCGCTCGAAGGAGATGATCACCCTGGTGGTGGCTGGCGGCGAGGCGGGCAAGTTCGGCGCGTACCTTGGCGGGTGGGTGAGCGGGCCGATGGGGAGCCAGATGACGACGGTGGAGATCCGCGAGTAGGCTCCGCGCGCGGGAAGGCCCCCGGCGGTCGTGGGCCCGAATATCACCCAACCGGCTACGAAATGGTGCGACTCTTGGCCCTCTGAGGGTGGTTGCGGGATGGTTACTGTTCGGGTGTAGCAATTAGTTACACGGACCTGTGGCGGTGTGGTAGTCCCGGGCGCTCAGCCCTCTCACCTGGACCGAAAGACCTTTGGCCGCCTCCCGCTCCAACGGCGCCCCCAGGTGGGCGCCCCAGGGAAAGGAGCAGATTTCCATGCAACGCAAGACCTTCATATCAGCGATAGCCGCGGCCGCCCTGGCTGCGGCCATGCTCGGCTCGACAGCCGTGGCGAAAGGCCCGGGCGGTGGCCCTGGCGGCGGAAACGGCGGTGGTGGCGGCCCGCCAACCGGTGGCGAAGCGGGCAAAAACCTCTCCGTTCCCGCCCTGTTCGTCCCCGGTCTCACCGGGGCCCCTGCGCTGTGGTCTCCCTGCGGCCTTGAAGTAGCGCCTTCGGGTGACACCACGCACTTCGCTCCTCCCGCTTCGACTCCCGATGAGACCTTCGGCCCTGAAGGCGACTACTACGTTCAGGGAGAGGACAAATGGCAGGCCGAGTGCGACACAGCGGTCCCGGGCGTCGATGTGACTGCGGACTGGGGGGACAACCTGACCTCGGCGCCGTTGAAAGCAGGCACACCGATCCGAACCGAAATGGGCCTTCTCGTGAATGACGCTGCTACGCTCGGGATGGCTGGCTACACCGTCTGGAAGCTGACCGACGAGCTCGACCGGCTCGCGACGTATGGTACGCGTGGTGAGCTTGACCGGAGCGAGGCCTACCCCGAGGTCCGCGCGTGGGATGCCGGCGCGCACCTGAAGATTGAGCGCACCGACGGGTTCATCGTCTACGACGGGGCGTTCACGGCTGAGATCAACTCCACCGGGCGGGTCGTGTACGGCTACAACTGGCAGAAGCCAGTCGCCGGCACGTACACCATCACGTTCACGGCGCCCAACGTCGACATCACCGGGATCCTTGCTCCCGATAACGGCACGGTGGTCGATGCCCACACGGTGGCGATCAATGTGGTCGTCGCCGCGAAGGGCGGCGGTGGCGGAGTGAAGCCCGGCGGTGGCGGCGGCGCCGACATCGACGGTGACGGCGTCAGGAACAAAGACGATAACTGCCCGGCAGTCTACAACCCCGACCAGCTCGACAGTGATAACGACGGGAAGGGCGACGTCTGCGAGGAGGAAGAGGAAGGCACAGTCGTGACCGTCCCCGCGCCCGGCAACAGCGGCAATGCTCCGGGGCAGAACAAGCCGAAGAAGTAACTCCCCACCACGCGACACCGGGCTGAGCAACTCGGCCCGGCGTCGCACTCCCCCATCCAGCGGCAGGACGCCGCCAGGAAGGACACCGTCATGAAAAACACGATCGCAACCCTGGTAGCCATCATCGCCATGGTGGCGGGCGTCGTGACGGCCGGTTTCGGGCTTGCGGGGACGAGCGCCCGCGCCGAGGGCAATCCGCTCCCGGGCATGTGCAACGGCCGCACCGAGGCCAATGTCGTCCTCATCGCCCACGCCAACGGCATCAATGGCAAGCCCGCCGGCGTTCCGAAGTACATCCTCAACCTGTACACCGACGCATCCGGGCAGCCTTTTGGCGCGCTGGTCCTCGGCCAGGGCAAGGCTCGCCTCCAGGTCGACGAGTGGTGCCGGCTCTGGTATCACCGCCCTGGCGACACACCACAGGGCGGAGGGCAGTGCGAGGACGATGAGGGGCACGAGCCCGGCGAGGGAGCCATCAACGCCCACGCCGTGGGCATCGGCCGCGCCGGTGGCAAGAGCGTGCTCGTCCGTACCGATGTGCGGCAGACGGAAGAAGGCATGTTCTTCCGCGTCCGCTACCGCGACATGGGCCAGCACCACGAAGAGCTCCTCGCTGCCGCCGAGGATGACGGCTGCGACGACGACAACTGGACGCGGGTGCCGGTCGAGGGCTGGGCCCCGCTCGACCAGCTGCGGCTCACGGTGAGCCGAGACTGAAGGATCGCCTGCTCGCGCAGGGCGGGGTGGCCGGGTGCTGGAATGCCCGGCCTCTTCGCGCGGCGCCCGGATGTCGCATAATGCTCCCCAACCACGGAGGTGCCCCATGTCCACCACCATCCTCGACCCCACCGATGAGCGCGTGCCCGTTCGCCGCCAGCTGACCGCGCGCCCCGAGGAAATCACCGGCACGGTCGCGCTCCTGAACATCTCGAAGCCGCGCGGTGACGTGCTCATCGCGCGGCTCGAAGAGCGCCTGCGCGAACGTCTGCCGCGGGTGGAGTTCCGCCACTTCAGCAAGCCGACGTTCACGAAGCCGGCGCCCGAGGACCTGCGCCGCAAAATCGCCGAGGAGTGTGCCTTCGTTATCGAAGCGCTCGCCGACTGAGGGTCCTGCACCACGTGCAGTGTGCACGACACGACCTGGTTCGAAATCAACGGCAAGCCTTCCGTCTTCATCGCCTCGACCGAGTTCATCGATGCGGCGGAGGTGCAGGCGAACGCGCTCGGGCTGCCGGAGGTGCGCCGCATCTTCGTGCCGCACCCCATCCAGGACGCGACCGACGATGAGATGCGCGCGAAGGCTGACGCCATCGTCGATGCCGTGATCGAGGCGCTGGTCGACTAACCGTGCCCGGCCGCGGTTTCCGCTCCATCGATGCGTTCGGCGACGCGCTGTTCGTGCGCGAGGCGGCGGAACGCGAGGAGGATGGGCTCGAACAGCGTGAGCCCCAGGACCGACCGTTCGAGGGCGAGCTCTGGATCGACCCGGAAGATGCCCGGGGTGGCGGCGACCTCGGCGTCCACGATCTCCGTGGCCGCGCGCGCATACGGTTCCAGCGCCTCCACCGGCAGCCCGGGGAAGAGCATTTCGCGGATGGCTGCGAGGGAGACGACGATTTGCTGGCGGGCGAGCGATTCCTCGCGCACGGGCAGGCCGCGCGCCTCGAGCAGCCGATCGACCTCCGCGCCGGTAGCTCGCTGCGCCTCGGTGAGGTCGGGCGGGCGTTCGCCAAGCGAGTCCACCGTGACGCCCATGACCTCGTAGAGCTCTTCGCCACGGTCGAGCGCGCCGGTGATGGCGGCGATCTGGGCGATGCTCAGGTGGGCGACTTCGCGCAGGGCCCGGACCAGGCGTGCCCGGCGGACATGCGAATCGTCGTAGCCGGCCTGGTTTGGCGCGGTGAGCGTGCCCGGCCGAAGGAGCCCCTCGCGCAAGTAGAACTTGAGCGTCGGGATGGAAACGCCGGTGCGCTCGCTCAGCTCCGAAATCTTCACGCTGCCCCCGGTGGGAAAGGTGTTGACAAGGATAGTGGAACTATCGGATAGTGTCACTGTCCAATATCCACAGAGAGGACAGGAACCATGTTCGACCCATCGACCCGTGACCACGCCGACTTCCGCCGCCGCGAGGCGGCGATGCCCAACCTTGCCGCCCGCTACCGCGAGGAGTGGGAGATGACGCGCTCGCTCGACCGGCTGGAACGGCAGGTGGCGGTAGAGCGGGCGCGACTGGGGCAGGCGGCGAAACCGGCTATCCTGCATTCGTGAGTGCCGCCATTTCGGCCCGCGGGGTGCGCAAGCGCTACGGCGAACTCGAGGCGCTCCGCGGCGTTGACCTCGAGATACCGCCCGGCGAGGTGTTCTCGCTGCTCGGGCCCAATGGCGCCGGCAAGACGACCTTCGTGGAGATCCTTGAAGGGTTCCGCACTCGCTCCGCCGGCGATGCGACCGTACTCGGCGTCGACCCCCAGCAGGGCGATCTCGCCTGGCGGGCGCGGCTCGGCATCGTCCTCCAGTCCGCCGGGTTCTTCGAACACCTCACGCCGGACGAGATCGTGGCGCACTTCGCAACGTTCTACCCCAGCCCGCTCGACCCCAGGCGCGTCGTTGACATGGTGGGGCTGAGCGACAAGCGCAACAGCCGCTGCAAGGACCTCTCGGGCGGCCAGAAGCGCCGGGTCGACCTCGCGATGGGGATCGTGGGCGACCCCGAGCTGATCTTTCTCGACGAACCGACCACCGGGCTCGACCCGCAGGGCCGCCGCCAGATGTGGGAGGTGGTGCGGGAGTTCACGCGGCTGGGCAAGACGGTCGTGCTGACGACGCACTACCTCGACGAGGCCGAGAACCTGGCCGACCGGGTGGGCGTGATCATCAGGGGCGAGCTGGTGGAGGTTGGCACGCCGCGCGAGATCGGCGGCCGCGAGCGGGCCCTCGCCCGCGTCTCCTTTTCGCTCAACGGGAACCTGGCCGGGCGGCCCCTCCCGGAGGTCGGGGCAGAGGCGGTGACCGCCAATGGCCGCGTCACCATCACGACGGCCAGCCCGACGGCAGTCGTTGCGGCGCTGGCGCGCTGGGCGGAGGCGGAGGGCGAAGCGGAGCTGCCGGGCCTGTCGGTCACGCGCCCGAGCCTTGAAGACATCTACCTCGCGATGGTGGAGGCCGCCGTCGGAACCGCCAGCGAAGGAGCGACACCATGACCGCAGTTCCCGCTCGCGCGGGCGAATTCCGGCCGAACGCCACTGGCCGGCTCATCCGCCTGTCGTTCGAACGCACGCGCATCGAGATCAAGACGTTCTTTCGCGCGCCGGACCAGGTGTTCTTCACGTTCCTCTTGCCGGTGCTGTTCGTGGTCATCTTTTCGACGATCTTCAGCGGGGAGATAGATGGTCCGCCGGGCGCGGAGAAGGTGGAGTTCTCGCAGTACTTCGTGCCGGGCATGATCGCGTCGGGCATCGTGAGCGCCACGTTCGCCAGCCTGGCGATGACGATCGCGGTGGAACAACACGACGGCCTGTTGCGGCGGCTTTCGGGCACGCCGCTCCCGCGGAGCGCCTACTTTGCGGGAAAGGTCGGGCTCGCGCTGTTCACGGCGTTCGTCATCGTGGTGCTCATCCTCGCGATCGGCGTGGTCTTCTACCAGGTCTCGTTGCCAACCGACCCGAGGAAGTGGGCGGTGCTGGTGGCGGTGTTCCTGCTCGGCGTTTCGGGGTGTTCGCTCCTGGGGATCGGGTATACGCGGCTGATCCGGAGCTCGTCATCGGCGGCGGCGATCGTGCAGCCGCCCTACCTGGTGCTGCAGTTCATCTCGGGCGTGTTCCTGCAGTACTCACAGGTGCCCCCATTCCTGCAGGCCATTGCCGCGGCGTTTCCCTTGAAGTGGATGGTCCAGGGGCTCCGGTACGTCTTCCTGCCGGATTGGGTGGCGGTTGATGACTATGGCGGCGACTGGCACATGGAGCGGGTGTTGCTGGTGCTTGGTGCCTGGCTTGTGGCCAGCTTCGTGCTTGCGCGGGTGTTCTTTCGCTGGAACCGGGGGTACGCGGGGTGACGCGAGCGGTGCCGGGCGTCGGGGTGCCCCACCGTTCATGGCCGCCGCGCTTGTTTAAGGCTAGTGGGCCGGCTTGACCAAGGCCGGACGCTACTCAGGGTTATCCAGCCCCGCGGGCGACAGGCGGATCGGGCAATTGGGGCCAATCGTGCCCCAAGACCGGTAGGCCGAAAGTTCGCTAAACTCGAATTGATTCTCTGATGCGGTGTGTCCATGCCGAATTCCGGGGCGATGCCCTCGATCGCTGTCCGTCTTACGTTGTTCGCCGACCTCCGGCGCTACCTCCCGAAAGGCCACGAAGGCCCACTGACCCTCACCCTGCCGCACGGTGCGACCGTCGCCGACCTGGTGCGCAAGGCGAAGGTCGACTCGTGCGTTGAGCTCACCGTTGGCATCAACGGCGACCAGGGCGCGTGTGATTCGGTGCTCAACGATGGCGATGAGGTGGTCCTCTTCAGTCCGATGGAGGGCGGCTAACCTCGCCTCCGGCCGGGCGGGCCCGTAAGGTACGCGCATGGACCGCTTCGGCTACTGGAACAGGATCCTCCACGTCGACCTCACCGCTGGCACGACCAGTATCGAGGAACCGGGTGACGCGTTCTTCCGGACCTATGGCGGGGGCCGGGGCTTCATCGGCCACTACCTGCTGAAGTACGTGCCCACGGGCGCCGACCCTCTCGGGCCGAACAACGTGCTGGTGTTCGCGCCCGGCGTGCTGACCGGCGCGCCGGTGCCCGGGGCTGGCCGCCACAGCGTGGGCGCGAAGTCGCCGCTTTCCGGCGGGTTCGGCGAGGCGGAGGCCGGAGGCTTCTGGGGCGCCGAACTGAAGCGCGCGCGCTGGGACGCGATCGTCGTCCACGGCGCTTCGTCCAGGCCGGTCTACCTCTGGATCAACGAAGACCAGGTCGAAATCAGGGGTGCGGAGCACCTCTGGGGGAAGGTGACGGGCGATGTGCAGGAGGCCATCCGCGAGGAGCTTGGCGACCAGCGCATCCGCGTCGCCCAGATCGGCCCGGCCGGGGAGAACCTGGTCCGGTTCGCGAACGTGGCGAACGACCTGAACGAGTTCGCCGGGCGGAGCGGCATGGGCGCCGTGATGGGCTCGAAGAAGCTGAAGGCGATCGCCGTGCGCGGCAGGACGCCAGTGCCCATCGCCGACCAGCCGGCGCTCTTCGCCATTTCGAAGTGGGTGAGCAGCACGGTCGACCAGGTGCACCGTGGCTTCCACGAGTATGGCACCGGCGGCGCCATGCAGGGCAAGAGCCTCGATGGCGGCATCCCAACGCTCAACTACCGCCTCGGCACGTTCGAAGGTACCGGTAAGGTCGATGCCATCGCGATCAAGGAAGAGGTGCGCATCGACATGGGCGCTTGCTTCGCCTGCTCGGTCCGTTGCAAGAAGGTCGTCCAGGTCGAAATGCGCGAAGAAGACTCCGGGCTCACCCGGAAGGGCGTGAAGGTGGCGGTCGACCCGAAACACCGCTACCGCGTCGACCCCAGGTACGGGGGCCCCGAGTACGAATCCCTGGCCTCGCTCGGCACCAACCTCGGGGTCGATGACATCGTCGCGGTCTGCAAGTCCAACGAGATCTGCAACATGATGGGGATGGACACGATCTCGGCGGGGTCGACCATTGCCTGGGCGATGGAAGCGTACGAAAAGGGGGTCCTCACGCAGGAGGATACCGACGGAGTGAAGCTCGAATTCCGCGATGGCGATGCCGTCGTCCAGATGCTGCAGGTGATCGCGAGGCGCGAGGGCATCGGCGACCTGCTTGCCGAGGGCTCCCAGCGCGCGGCAGCGAAGATCGGGCAGGGCTCCGATGCATACCTGACCACCGTGAAGGGCATGGAGATGGCCATGCACGACCCGCGCCACATGCCGGGCATGCGCGCGAGCTACCTGCTTGCCCCGACGGGTGGCGACCACATGCGCCAGACCGGCGACAAGAACGGGCTGCGCAACCAGGTCGGCATGTGTCACTTCCTGGCCTACGACGACGAGCAGACGGCCAGCATCCTGAACGCGGTCACGGGCTGGGGAGTCGACCAGGCCGAGATGGTGACGACCGCCCACCGCGGCCTCACCCTTGCCCGCCTGTTCAACATGCGGGAAGGCATGACCCGCGCTGATGACAGCCTCCCGGCGCGTTTCCACGAGGACCTGCCGAAGCACCGGGGCCTGCCGGGCGAGGAGCTCGAGCAGATCGTCACGGACTACTACGCCGAGCAGGGCTGGGACCCGGAGACGGGCGCCCCCACGCTCGAGACGGTCCGCGCCCTCGGCCTCGAATCCGACGCGGTGGGGCTCGTGTAGCGGAAACGGAACCGCGGGTGCCCCTTACTGACGCGTCGCCGTGTAGGTCACGTACAGCGCTGTGCAGCCGAAGAAGTCCGAGAACGGGACGATCACGTCGCCGGCGATTTGCGTGCGGTTCAGGCTGCGCGTGCCGAAAGGCGCGAGCGTCCGCTCTTCCTCGAGGGTCAACTTGCTGAGGTCCACGAAGGCCGGCACCGGCCCCCGGGCCAGGCTGTCGCCCTGCATCGGACCGCTGAAGAGCCACTTCCCGAGTTCGTACTCATCGGCACTCATCTCACCTCGTTCCCAGCGCGCGGTCAGCGCCGGCAGTCCGCTGTCGGACACCTCGTCGTTGCCGCAGATCCCGGTGCCCGAGCGGGTCGGCCGCCTGGTCGACTTCACGTCCCAGCGCACGATCTCCCAGCGGTTGGCGTCTTCATCGATGGCGATCTCGATGGGCAGCCCCTGGGAGGTCGTACCCTTGTAGGCCACGCGCCCGCTCGATGTGGTCGCGAGCGCGTAGTTCACCCGAATCTCGCGCCCGACGACCTTCCGGGGTGGGATCACCGAGAAGTTCACGTCGAACGTCAGGCGCTTGTCGGAGGCGGCCTTGAACAGGATCGATGCTTTCAGTGTCGTTCGGAGCCCGCTGTTGGTGGTGCCGGGCAGTTCGAAGACGGCCTGCTGATCGGCTGCCGGCCTGAACAGCGCGGGAAACAGTGCCAGGTCGTCTGCAGTGAGGGCCGCCTGCTTCGGCCCGCGGAGCAATACCGTGGTGTAGTAGGTGTTTGGAGCGGCCCCACCCTCCAGCCTGGTTTCACCCGTGATGGGGATGGTGACGAGTTCGCCAGCGGGCCCCTCCAGGTACAGCACTGGTTCGAACTCGGCCAGCGGAGTGCCCGGGGGCCTGCCCTGGCGGGCTTCGGCCGGGATCGCGGCTTCGGGGATCTGAAGGGTGATGGCCTGGTACTGCGGCTCGGTGCGGATGGTTACCCCCGGCCACGCCGACTCGCGGTAGGGCACAAAGGGCAGGGTTTCGAGTGGGCCGGACGGCGAGTCGCTGCCGAAGTCCGAGAGCCAGCTCTCGTGAAAGTCGCCCCGGTGGTCCAGCCGATAGGACATCAGGCGGACGTGCGAGGCGGGGTAGGCGCCTTCGGCCTGCAGCAACGGCGCCA
This sequence comes from uncultured Anaerolineaceae bacterium, assembly GCA_964507025.1. Lineage (GTDB taxonomy): Bacteria > Chloroflexota > Dehalococcoidia > Tepidiformales > Tepidiformaceae > Amarobacter. The sequence goes on along the minus strand of CAZDOK010000002.1, from coordinate 258,478 downwards.
CCGACCGGGCATGGATCATCACCGGCGGGACCGCGCCAGCCACGCTGCTGCAGCCGGTCTGTGGGCAGTATCCGCGTGTCCCCTCGTTCACCTCGCGGATGGACTTCCACAGGTACCAGTCGGTGTTCCGTACCGCCATGTAGACGCCGACGGAGTAGGCGAACTGGGCGATCGTCAGGCCGTGGCTTGGCAACATCGGCCGCTCGAACAACGCCATTTCGGCGCGTTCCTCGATCATGTCCATGATGAAGCTGGTGCCGCCGATCCCCCCCGCCGAAACGGCCTCGAATTCCATGTAGGCGTACGGGCCGCCGGCATACTCGGTGTCGTAGCGGTCCTGCACGTAGTCGACGATCTGGTCGATCGTGGCGAAGGCGGCCGAGAGGCCAACCGACCCCGGCACGAGGCCCATCGCCGCGAGGGCGACGGGAAGCCACCGGACGACCGTCCCAACGCTGCCCTTCAGCGTATCGATGACGGCGAGGCGCTCCATGGCGCGGTTCGAGTAGAAGCGGAGCACCAGCTCGGTCTCCGGGGCCGACGCGAAGGCCGGGCCACCCTGTTTCAGGGAGGCGGCGATGTGCGCCTCGCTTTCGGGCACCATGCCGGGCTGCAGGACGATGTCGTCCCAGGCAAGCTCGCCGTACGGTTCGAGCACGCGCAGGTCCAGGCCGCCGAGAACTCCGGTGACGGTTAGTTCGGGCCCCGTCAGGGAGGAGTCGCCAAGGAGCTCGAGGACGAACTCCAGGCCCCAGGGGGTGTAGTCGCGGAGCGTCGACTCGATGGCGCGGTCCATGATGGCGCTGTAGTCGTACCGCGCCTGAACGGCAGCCATTTGCGGCCGGAGCTCGAGCCAGATGTCCCGCACTTTCGCCAGCCTTTGGACTCCTGCGGCATAGAGGCCCTGTGCCGTGACCGTTCCCGCTCCCACCGGGATCCCGGTGGCGGTGATCGCGGGATCGATGGCCATCCCGAGGCGTGCACCTCCTAGCAGGCGCCGCGTGTGGATCAGCTGGCGGTAGAGTCGCTGGTAGCGTTCCAGCACCTGTTCGTCCGGGGCCTGGCTGGTGCCCGCCAGCCCCAGGGCCGCCGGCGCGGCGACGGCCAGGTCTTCGAGGCCCACAGGTGCGTTGGCCGGGTCGGTGGCAAGCCAGGCCAGCATCTCGGCCTTCCAGGCTTCCGGGTCGTTCCAGTAGAGCTGTTCGATGTTCAGGTCCGCCTGATCGTCCAGGGCGAGCGGGGGTGCGTCGGCCCTGGGCATGGCAGCTGCGAACGTCCACGGTGCGGGGATCCCTCGCACGCTCGCGCGCAACCCGGATTCGCCGTTGGCGAGGGTTATGGGGCTGGCATCGATTTCCACCCAGTGCCCCGCGGCTGTCCACACGATGAGCACGTTCCCGTCCGCTGCCGGGATGTCGACCGTCGCCTGCCCGGTGACGGGTACTCCAGCCCACGAGACGAACTCCCAGCCGCTGCCCCCGTGGTCCCACCACGGGTCCTCTTCGAGCGCGATGCGGCGGAGGTCCATGGCCTCGCCGTAGAGCGCGGGCCCCGCCGGGATCATGGCGCTCGCGCCCGAGGGGTGATCGAGGCGCACCCCCGGACGCATCGGCAGCCCTGTCGCCGGGTCTGTTGCTTCGTCGTCTGTGGGCTCGGTGACGGTGATGGCGCTTTCCGTGGTGGTCTCTCGCGCCCCATCTCCGGTGTCGGTGTCGCCATCGCCACGCAAGAAGAGGAACCAGGCGGCGAAGACCGCCGCCGCCACGGCCCCGACTCCCCCAAACGCGAGCAGCGCCGCCGGGACTCGCGGGCCCGCCCGGTTGGCCCGGGCCCTGCCGGCCATGGGAGCGGCCGGCCCCGTACCGGAGGGGGCGCCGCAACTCCCGCAGAATCGGACGTCAGGCCGGAGTGTCGCACCACAGGATGGACAGAGCCTGGCCGCGGGGATCTCTGCCCCGCAACGGCCGCAGAAGCGCGCGCCCTCGGCCACCGACTGACCACAGCGCGGACAGGCCAGACCCTCCCCCATGGCACGTTCCTCCTGGTTCGGGTCCACTGTCACGCGCGCCAGCCCTCGGCAGAACGGCCGAGAGACAGCCGCTGGGGGTCCGATGGGCGGTGATCAACGCCGCCGGCTGCGCACCGCGCGGAAGCTGATGAGCACAAGGTAGAAGGCGGCCAGGGCGACGAACGGCCAGCGCTCATCGGCGAGGCTGACGGCGAGCAGGGCGATGCCCAGTCCGAACTGGATGACTTCCAGCCACAGGGGAGTCTTGCCCCGCAACCTCATGCGGGGTCCACCCTATGATGTCGATGCGCCATTTGCTGCTCCCTGCTCCGCCCACGGCAAGTGTACGCGGCCGCCGCCCTGGAGGGCCGTCAGCATGCGCGTGGGGGATTTCCGACGGTTTCCAGTGTGAACTTGTTCGCACAGACGGATGCACATGGGTAGGCCTCCGGAGCTACACTGCGCCCGCCGTGCCCCACGATGAATCCTGGCAACCCGGAGGCGGGCTCCTGTAAGAATTCCCGCATCCGGCTGTCACATTCCCAGAAAACACCAGCGTGGAGTGCACACCGTGTCGTTCCGAACCTTCGCCCACCACCTCGTCCTTGGCGCCCTGAGCGCCTCCCTCCTCCTCTCCGTCGCCTGTGGCGGTGGCGACGATGATGCTCCCGCCGGCGGGGGCGATGACGTGGGCGTCGTCGCGACGAAGGCCGGCGAGACCCGCGACCGCACCACGGACACGAAGGGCGCGAAGTTCGACCCCTGCCAGCTGCTGACCGCCGCCGAGCTCGAGGAGTTCGCTGGCGAGAAGATGGATGCGGGCGACGCTGCGTATGTCGAGATGCCGATGGGCCAGACGCTCTGCACCTGGGGCGCGACGAGTGAGACGTCGCTGAGCATCGCTCAGGTCTCGGTCGTCCGCGAACAGGACTTCGCCGACCAGCTGAAGAACCAGAAGTACACCGCGAAGAAGCTGTTCGACGACGGCAAGGCGCTCCAGGCCGGCGCCGAGGACGTCCCGGGGATTGGCGACTCGGCCTACCGGACCGGCAACGACCTGACGATCCTCCACGAGGGGATGGTCGTTTCGGTGAGCCTGGGCAAGAAGGATGTGCAGACGGCCACGCTCGTTGAGATGGCGAAGAAGGCGATTGCGCGACTGCCCTGATCGAGGCTGGGAACCACCGGCAATCCGAAGCGGCGGGACTCCCGCCGCTTCGCTGTTTCAGGCGTTTCCGGGGCGCTCGACGAGGCCGCGCGTGAAGGCATAGGCGGTAGCCTCGGCGCGATTGCGGGCGCCGGTCTTGCGGTAGAGGTTCTCGAGGTGGCGTTCGATCGTGCGCGGGCTGAGGACGAGCTGTTCGGCCATTTCGCGGTTGCTCAGCCCCTGGGCCACGAGGACCAGGATCTCGAGTTCGCGCTCGGTGAGCGGGACCCGTTCGGCGGGAGGAGATGCGGGCGTGGTGGCGGGCGCGGGAGCGGCGGCGCCGGAGGGGACGAAGTCCACGATGGCATCGAGCAGCTGGAAGATGTGGGCGGGAAGTGCGCCCTCGAAGGTGCGGAAGCAGGCGTTCGGTATGGTGGCCGCGACGGTGCGGACCGAGGCCTCGGAGGCGTAGGAGTTCTTCTCGGAGTGCAGGACCAGGGTCTCGGCGGTCACCTGCGGCAGCACTGGCAAGAAATCCTCTTCCTCCAGCAGCTGCCCGTAGCGGATGGCCGTTGTCTGGTTCACGCTCGACCGGACGAGGCGCGCATAGCCGGCGGCGATGGGCGTGTCGTATCCGAAGGCAACACCGCCGACGTTCTGGGCAAGCATTTCCCAGTCCTGCTTCAGGAGGAGGCCGAGGGCGCGCATGCGCGCCCCTGACGCCTCCTCGCGGAAGCGGGGCGTCCAATTGATGAGGACGAGGTGGGAGACGCGTTCGGGGTGGGCGAGCGCATAGGAAACGGCCAGGTTCCCGCCTCCTTCGATGCCGGCCAGGGCGAAGCGCTCGGCGCCGATGCGCCGGGCCACGGCATCCAGGTCGTGCATGCGGGCCTCGAGGGAGATGTCCTCCACCTCGCGGTCGGAGAGGCCCAGTCCGCGGCAATCGAAGCGGACAACCGTGAAGTGTTCCGAGAGGCGTGTGTAGACGAACTTCTGCGGGAACTCCCACTCGAGCTGAACGTGGCTGGCCAGGAAGTGGGGCAGCCAGAAGAGCGGGAGGCCGCTGCCCGTGACCGTGTAGGCGATGCGGACACCGTCACCGGTGGTGGCGAACTGGACACGCGGCGGCATCAGTTCGTTTCCCGGCGCATGGGGGATTCTCCCCAGCGCCGTGTGTGGCGTGGTTCACAGAGAGGGCCAGCGGCTGGGTGATCCGCCGGAAGTACACCGGCCGGCGATTTCGGACGATAGCAGTGCGCCCGGGGGGCATGAAGGACGACTCCCGTTGCCCGGCGGCTCCCCGGGCCGGTTCTCCGGCTCTCCCCCGCGGCGCTTCCCCACGCAACACCAGGCGTACGAGGTCTGAACATGATGGTCTTGATGAGTCCGGGCCGCTCCACGAGCGCCCTCCGATGGGCAGTTGCCGCGATTGTACTGCTGGCGGCTGCCCTGCTGACGCTTTTTTCGTCGAGTGGAGTTTCCCTCGCATCAAGCGGGAAATACATCCGCCTCTGCATGGCCGCGATGCCGAACGGCGACGAGCGGGAACAGGGCGGCAACTTCACCTACAACTTCTACGCGAACGGCAACCCGGCGCCCTTCGCCAGCCTGACGATGACGCGGCTCGAGGACCCCGGCATCTTCTGCGAGGACTTCTATCCCTCCGACCACGGCGTCTCCGATGCCGCGACCTTCGTCGTCGAGCTGGCCTCGAAGCCACCGTCGTGGAACAGCAAGCCGAGCTACCCACAGTACCTACTCGGCAACCCCCCGCTGGCCCCGGGCGACACCACGCCACCGTTCACGATTGCTGCGCAGTGGACGACGGTCTATTTCTACGACTGGTCGGAGGTCGCTCCACGGCTGCTGGTGTGCAAGGGCATCGAGCAAAACGGTGACGCGGTCGCTGACACCGGTACGTTCCAGTTCAGCGTCGCGGTGAAGGGCCAGGCCCCGTTCCAGACCGTCTCGTTGAGCGCCATCGAGGATAACGAGGAAGCCTGCGCCGACATCTACATGGAAGACGTGCCGCTTGCGTTGCCGGTGACGCTGGTGATTACCGAGCTCGACTTGCCGGGTTTCCAGAATGCTCCCGGGTATCCGCAGCATAGCGACCCGGTGACGCAGGACATGGTGTCCGGGGGCGCCGTCGAAGTGACGATCGATGCGAGCAACCGTGAGGAAAGGGCCTGGTTCATGAACCGGCGGGTGGCGGCGCCGATCATCCCGGACATCCCCGAGGTTCCGGTCCCGATCGAGACGCCAACCCCGGTGAACACGCCGACCCCTGCTCCGACGGTCACGGCGACGCCACCCGCTCCGACGGCGACGGCGCCCTCGACCCCGGCGCCATCCACGCCCACATCCACGCCGACGATGCCCGGCGGAACGACAGCGGGAGCCACGACGACCCCATTGCCGCCGCGCACGGGTGACGCGCTCTCGGCGCCTTCGGGAGACACGGGCCTCGGCCTCCTGTTTCTCGCGCTGGCCGCCCTGAGCGGTGGCGCGGCGGTGGTGGCATTCACCGCCGTGCGGCGCGACTGAGCCGACCTGCCGGGAGGGCCACCTCTCTCCTCCGGCCCTCCCGGCAGGCAACCCGCGGTGATTCTGCCGGGTGCGGGTCAGGTCAGGCGCGGAAGTGGGCCATCACCTCGTCGGCAAAGCGCTCCATCACCGCCATCTTGTCGGCGACCGTCCGCCCGAGGTTGAAGTCGGGGATGATGAGCTCATCAACCCCTGCTTCGGCGTATTGCTCGACGATGGCCCGCACCTGAGCACCGCTCCCGCCGATCACCGGCCGGCCGGCGGCCTTCATGCGCTCGACCATGGCCGCGTCGTCGGTGAGCACGAGCATGCCCTGGGCAGAGTGGGCGATGGTCGCCGGGTCGCGACCGATCTCTTCGCAGTAGCGGTCCAGGATGCCGCCCTTGTGCTTCAGCAGTTCGGGGGTGCCCCAGACGTTCCACTCGTTGGCGTACCTGGCGGCGATACGGAGCGTGCGCTGCTCGCCGCCGCCGCCGATGAGCAGCGGCAGCGGCCGTTGCACGGGCTTCGGCGCAAGCGGGGCATCGGTCAGCTGGTAGTGCTTCCCGGCGAAGTTGGTCTTTTCGTTCGAAAACAGGCCGGTGACCACCTGGCAGGCTTCCTCGAGGCGTGACATCCGCCCGCCCAGGGTGGAGAAGTCGATGCCGTAGGCGCGGTGCTCGTTCTCCTGCCATCCGGCGCCGAGCCCCAGTACGCAGCGGCCGCCGCTGATGTTGTCGACGTTGGCGGCCATCTTCGCAAGGACGGCCGGGTGGCGGTAGGTGTTGCCGGTCACAAGCGCGCCGATGCGGATGCGGGGCACGCTCGCAGCGAGCGCCGCGAGCGTGGTCCAGCACTCAGAGGTTGGGCCGCTGGTGTCCTCGGCGTTCGGCATGAAGTGGTCGGCGTACCAGACGCCGTGCCAGCCGCTCGCCTCGGCATGCCTTGCGAGCGCCAGCGTGTCGCTCCAGGAGTTGTTCGGCCCTGGCCAGATTGCGAAGCGCATCAGGTCTCCCCCGTGTTCGTGTGTGCCGGCATTCTACTGATCCCGCCGAACCGGCGATCACGGCCAAGACAGGGTTGACGAGCGGGTGCGAATGTGCGAATGTGCGAACACACAGGAGGTGCCAGATGAGCGCGAGATTGACCGTCGTGCTCGACGATGAGGACCTGTACCGGCGGCTGAAAGTGAAAGCGGCGCTCGATGGCGTGCCGATGAAGGACCTCATCGAGCGGGCGCTGCGGCTCGTGCTCGAAGGTGCCGCGGCCCCGGCCGGCCCGGCGAAGGCGTTCGACTGGGATGCGTACGAAGCCATGCTCGCCCGGCTCGAGGAACAGGATGCCGCGCTCGGAGTCACCGGCGAGGCACTGCCTGCCGACCTGAGCGACGTGAAGCGGCAGCTCTACGGCTATTCCGAGCGCACGCGCCGCTGGACGGCTGCCGAAGAACTGGCCGAATACGACGCGCCGTGAAAGTCTTCTTCGATGCGAGCGCACTGGTGCCACTCGTCTACACGCGAGACCAGTGGCATTTCACCGTCCGGCGTCACCTCACTCTTCTCAGCCAGGCGCGCCAGTTCACCATGGTCACCACCAACTGGACGCTCTACGAGGCGCTGACGATCCTCAAGCGCGCAGGCCACCACCGCGTGGTCGAACTTCATCGTTACGCGCTGGGCACGATCGAAGTACTCCCGGTCGATGGCGCCGTGGAGGCGGAGGCGGTGCGGCGGTTCGTGAGCTCGGCCGATAAGACCGCCTCGGTGGTGGACCACGCCAACCTGCTCGCCGCCCTGGGAACTGGCTGCGACGCGATCCTCACGTTCGACAGTGACTTCCTGCCGATCGCCCAGGGCACGGGCATCCGTGTGCTTGGAGCGCGGGGGGTCAGTCGTCGATGACCGCGTCGGCCTCGATTTCGATGAGCATTTCGGGCGAGATCAGTGCCGAGACCTCGACCATGGAGGTGGCGGGGCGGATCGCGCCGAAGACCTCGCCGTGGGCACGCCCGAATTCCTCCCAGCGAGAGATGTCGGTGACGAACATGCGTGTACGGACCACGTGGCGCAGTTCGGCGCCGGCTTCGGCGAGGGCGGCCGCGATGATCTCGAGGCAGCGCGTGGTCTGGAGGTAGGCGTCATCGCCGCCCACCACCTCTCCATCCGGTCCCAATGGCGCGGTCCCCGAGACGTAGACGTGGTTGCCGGTGCGGATGGCGCGCGAATAGCCGACGATGGGCTCCCACGGCGCACCCGAGGAGATGCGCTGGCGGCTCACGGGGCGTCCTCCGCGGCAGCCGTGTCCCAGAGCATGGGCTGGGCCTCGATCCGGCGCGGGGGCTCGATCCCCATGTGGCGGTAGGCGGCGGCGGTGGCAACCCGGCCGCGCGGTGTGCGGTTGAGGAAGCCGCACTGCAGGAGGAACGGTTCGTAGACATCCATGATGGTGTCGGACTCCTCGGAGATGGCGGCAGCGATCGTCTCGAGGCCCACCGGTCCGCCGTCGAACTTCTCGATGATGCAGCGCAGGACGGAGCGGTCGGCATCGTCGAGGCCCAGGTCGTCGACATCGAGCATGGCGAGCGCGGCGCGGGTGGTATCGAGGGTGATGGCGCCGCCGTTGCGCACCTCGGCGTAGTCGCGCACGCGGCGGAGCAGGCGGTTCGCGATGCGCGGCGTCCCGCGGGAGCGGCGCGCGATTTCGAAGGCTGCGTCGTCGGGGATGGCCGTGTTCATCAGGCTTGCCGAACGGCGGACGATCACCGCGAGCGTGTCCGGGTCGTAGAAATCGAGACGGAACACCGAGCCGAAGCGATCGCGCAGCGGCGCGCTGACCATGGCGTAGCGAGTGGTCGCGCCGATCAGGGTGAAGTTCGGCATGGCGAGGCGGACGGAGCGTGCCCCGGGTCCCTTGCCGATGACCAGGTCGAGCGCGAAGTCCTCCATCGCGGGGTAGAGGATCTCCTCGACCGAGCGCGAGAGGCGGTGGATCTCGTCGATGAAGAGGATGTCGTGCTCTTTGAGGTTGGTGAGGATGGCCGCGAGGTCGCCCGGGCGTTCGATCGCCGGGCCGGAGGTGGTGCGGATGGCGACTCCCATCTCGTTGGCGACGATGTTGGCGAGGGTCGTCTTGCCGAGGCCGGGCGGGCCGTAGAGCAGGAGGTGGTCGAGCGCTTCCTCGCGCTGTTTAGCGGCCTCGATGGCGATGGCGAGGTTGGCTTTAGTACGGTCCTGGCCGGGGAATTCGGCAAGGGTCCGTGGCCGGAGCGAGCGTTCCGCCTCGTCCTCGACGATCACGGTGGCGGCGACAAGGCGCTCTTCGGTCACGGGCCGAGTATAGCGCACAGATGTTCTAGCCGTAATCGGAGTCACCCGGCGCCCGCGAGCGCTTCCTGCATGGCGGCGCGCAGGGCGGAGAGCTCGTACGGCTTCTGCACGAACCCGGTGATGCCCAGGCCCGCGAACCTCCCGGTTGCCTCGTCCTCGCTGAAGCCGCTCATGAGGAGGACGCGCGCGGCGGGGTCGATACGCCGGATCGCGTGGAGCGCTTCCTCGCCGCCCATGCGGGGCATAGTGATATCGAGCAGCGTGCACACGATGTTCTCGCGGTTCGTCTCGAACGTCTCGACGCCCTCGAGGCCGTCGGCGGCCTCGAGGACATCGAACCCGAAGGAGCGCAGGGCGCGCGCGGTGACGGCCCGGACGGAGGGCTCGTCATCGACGAGAAGGACAGTGCCGCTGCCGCGCCAGGCGAGCTGGGCCGGGGCCCGTGGCGCCGGCGCCTCATCTGCCCGGGCGGCGGGGAAGAGCAGCCGGAAGGTGGTGCCCCGGCCGGGCTCGCTTTCGACCTTGATGGCGCCGCGGTGGCCTCGCATGATGCCGAGCACCGCGGCGAGGCCGAGCCCGCGGCCGGTGAACTTGGTGGTGAAGAACGGATCGAAGATGCGGCTGAGCGTCTCGGCGTCCATGCCCGAGCCGGTATCGGCCACGTCGATTGCGACGTAGGGCCCGGGGCGGAGGCTGGGCGAGAGGTAGGTTTCAGCCAGCAGCTGGCGGCTCGCCTCGATGACCCGGGTGGTGATCGAGACCACACCCTCGGCGTCGCCGATAGCGTCGGAGGCGTTGACCACCAGGTTCATGACCACCTGGCGCAGCTGGGTGGCGTCGCCCTCCACCGGGGGGAGGTCCCGTTCGAACTGGTAGTTGAGGCGCACGCCTTTGCCGATCGACACGCGGAGGAGGTGGGCCATCTCCTCCACCAGGCTGTTGAGGTCGACGTTTTGGACCACGAAGCGGCCGCGGCCGGAGTACGCCAGCATCTGGCGGGCGAGCTCGGCCGCGCGCTGGCCCGCGGTTTCGATGGCCTCGATGGTGGGGCGCGCGGGAGACGTGGGCGCGAGCTCTGCGAGGGCCAGGCCTGCATTGCCGAGGATCCCGACCAGCAGATTGTTGAAGTCGTGGGCGATGCCACCGGCCAGCACGGCCAGCGATTCGGCCTTCTGGGCCTGGAGCAGCGTTTCGTCGGTGCGCTTGCGCGCGGTGATGTCGCGGATGCCGAGCGCGACGCCGCGGGTGGTGCCATCGGCCATGCGGACCGGGCCGAAGGTGAACTCCCACCAGAGCGTCTCTCCCGGGGGGGTGACCTCGCGCGAGAATGTGAACGACCGGCCTCCAAGCGCCATTTCGAAGTTGCGGATAAAGGCCGGATGTTCGGTTTCCGAGACCCACTGAAGGGCTGAATCAGCGACCTGCATGTAGCCGCCGTGCAGGCGGCGAATGAGCTTGCGCGCCGCATCGTTGAACGACTGGATGCGGAGGTCGGGCTTGAACAGGATGATGCCCTCGGTCGAACTCGCGAATACGGCTTCGAGGTCGGCCGCCCGTTCGAGCAGTTCGCGCTCGTAACGCAGCTTGTCCGTGACGTCGGTGGCCACGCTCGCCGTGCCGATGACCTTGCCCTCGAGGTCGCGCAGCGGGAACAACGAGATATCGAGGTCGATGATGTGCCCGGCCTTGTGGCGGCGCCGCACGCGCCGGACCGAGGTCGTATCTCCCGCCAGCACCGCCTCCCAGCGAGCGACGCTTTCGTCGCTTTCGTCCTCTGGCATCAGCATGCGGAAGTGGTTCCCGAGGACTTCGGCGGCGGGGTAGCCGTAGATGTGCTCGGCTGCGGGGTTCCAGTAGACGATGTGCCCCTCGGTGTCGGCGCTGACCACGGCGTCGCTCGCCGATTCGATGATGCGGGCCAGGCGCTCGACGGTTTCCTGGGAACGGCGGCGCTCGGTGATGTCGCGGGCGCTCCCGACGATGCGGTAGCAGCGGCCGCCTGGCTCGAAGAGGGCCGTCATGGTGACGGCGACCCAGCGTGGCTGGTTGACGATTAACGGTTCTTCGTAGGTGATGGTGCCGCCGCTGGCGATGGCGGCCGCGTACCGGTTGCAGGCGTTTTCGAGAACGGCTCCGCGGAAGATCTGCTCCACCCGTTTGCCGGCGACTCTTTCCGGGTCGAGGCCCGACATTCTCGAGAAGGCCCGGTTGATGAGCGCAACGCGGAAGACGCGCGCGGCCCCATCGCCTTCGACATCGAGGATGAAGAGGCCATCGGAGGTGCCGTCGACAATCGCGCGGTAACGCGCGTCCATCTGCTGACGCTCGGCCTCGGCCCGCCGCCTGGCCGTGATGTCGCGGCCCGCGAGCACAACAGCGACGACGGTACCCGCCTCGTCACGTACGGGGTTGTAGGCGTACTCGAACCAGCTGGCCTCCCCGTTCGGATGCGGCAGTTGAGCCTCGATCACGAACGGCGCGCCGTCGAGGGCACGCCGATGGTGTTTCTGGAATCCCGGCCACAATTCGGGCACAACGTCGAGTTCCATCGACTCGCCCGCCCGGGGCACGCGCCCGAGCACCGATTCGGCCAGCTGGACCGCCGCGCGATTGGCGGTGATGAGCCGCAGGTCGCGGTCCCACATCCACAGTGTTTCGCTTGTGCCGTTGAAGACGGCCTGGAGGATTGCCTCGCTTTCGGCGACCGCCGCGCGGGCGGACTCCAGCGCCTGCTCGGCGGACTTCTTCTCCCTGATGTCGCGGATGAAGGTGGCGCTGCCAACAACGGCGCCCGAGGCGTCGCGGACCGGGAACGAGTTCAACTCGACCGGAAAGCGCCGGCCGGCCCGGTCAATCCGCTCGGTTTCGGCTGCCACGGTCAGACCTTCGCGCAGACGGGCGGCCATCCCGCGGGTCTCTTCCACCAGGTCTTCGGGGACGACTTCCCAGGCGAAGGAGCCCACCAGCTCTTCAAGACTCCAGCCGAACAGGCGCTCGGCCGCGCCGTTCCAGCTCACCACCCGGAGCTGGTTGTCGCGCCCGATGATGGCCTCGGTGGCCGATTCGACGATTGCGGCCAGGCGCCGGCGCTCCTGGTCGGCGCGGGCTTGCTCCGTCACATCGCGAGCGACGGTCGCCGTGCCGGTGATGCGTCCGTCGGCGGCGTGGACGGGGAAGAAGGCGATGTTGAGATCGGCGATGGAACCATCCCGCCTCAGGCGCTGACTCGGGCGTGCCCTGACGCGGAATCCCGCGAGCACGCGCTGGCGCACGGCCTCGACCTCGTGCCGTTCGGATTCGGGCGCCAGGACGGAGAAGTGTTTGCCGAGGACCTCTGCGGCGGTGTAGCCGTAGATGCGCTCAGCCGCGGCGTTCCAGCTCACGATGCGGCCTTCCAGGTCGTGCTGGATCACCGCGTCGTTGGAAGACTCGACGATCGCCGCGAGCCCGGCCAGGCGCTCTTCCTGGGCCCGCCGCTCGGTGAGGTCGATGCAGATGGCGACGATTGCCGCGACGGAGCCATCGGCGTGGTACACGGGCGCGTTGGTGACGTGGGCGGGGAAGGTGGAGCCGTCCTTCTTCATGAGGAGGTATTCGCCCACGACCTTGCGGCCGGCCCGCAGCTCTTCCACGTTGCGATCCGCCCGTTTCCCCTCTTCGCGCGGCACGATGAGCTTGCCGACGTGCGCGCCAAGGGCCTCCCTGGCGGTGTAGCCAAAGAGCTCGGCGGCCGCGGAGTTCCAGTAGATGACGCGGCCGTCCATGTCGCCGGCGTAGGTCGCGGCTTCGACGTTATCCAGGAGCTCGGCGCGGAAGGCGATATCCCGCTCCAGTGTCCGGCGAGCGCGCAGGTCGCGAGCCAGGCCCTGGATGCCGGCAACCTCGCCGTCTCGAACAAACAGCCGGCTGGTGATTTCAATGGGAATCCGTTCGCCGTCGGCGCGGATGATGTCGATCTCGACGAAGGTCGCCTGCTTCTCTCCCGCTACCTTGGCGCGGATTTCGTCCGCAATCCGGTCGAGGTGCTCGGGGGCGATGATGCGTGACATGTGCGTGCCGATGAGCTCGGAGAGTGGGTAGCCGGTCAGCTCTTCGGCGGCGGGATTACCCGAGGTGAAGTACCCATCGAGCGTGATCGTGTAGATGGCGTCGGCAGCGTTCGCCACAAGCATGTCGGCGGGTCCGGGAGGCGCCAGCGTTGCACGGCGTTCAATGACGGCCAGCCGTGTGGCGAGCGAACCCGGGTCGCCCGGATCGAACACGTCGTCGGCGCCAGCGGCGATGGCCTCGAGCTGGTGGGGGAGACTGCCTGCCGCGGCGAGGACGGTTGTCCTGGGCCCGGCTTCTCGACGGAGGAGGCTCACAAGCTCATCGAGTTCCGGCGAGGCGAAGCCGAGCATGGCCGCCGCGCCACCGCCCGCCGACTGGAGCGCGCGGGCTGCTTCCGCCGGTGTGTGGCAGTGCGCCACCGCGTGACCGTTCGCCGCAGCCGCTTCGACGAGCGGCTGCGCATCGGCGCTCGGCGCTGTGAGGAACACGACGTTCACAGCGGGGGGGGCTCCTCTGCCGGCGGGCTGGGATGGTTCGCAGCTGGACCACCCCGCCGGAAGCGTAGCTGATCCTACGGTGGGAGTTTCGTCAACTCTGTAGGAGGAAACCCCCAAATTGGGCGATTCACCGGCGCCGCGCGGGGGTCAGCCCTTGCGGAGGCGCCGCTCGAACGGGTCGCGGCGGCGGAAGGGGTGCCGCCAGCGCCGTCTTCGGCCACGGCTTCCGACGCCGAATGGCACCGTCGCCACTTCGACGTGGCGCCGCTGGCGGAGCATGTGGGTCAGCCGTTTCAGACTCTGGTTCACCAGGGGCCGCTGGTACCAGCGGTGGCCCTCCAGCAGCGGGACCATCACGGTGACTTCGTGGGGCGCGCTCTTCAGGCGGTCGTCCACGTAGCGGGCGATAGGGTCGCCGACGTTCCTGTAGGGCGAATCAATGACCACGAGCGGGATGGCCGGGAACTGCCGGTTCCAGCGTTCCTCGACCGTCGAGGGCGCATCCGGGTCGACCACCACGTGAACGGCGGTGACATCGCGGGAGCGCTCGCAGGCCGCGCCGAGCGTCATGACCGTCGCCAGGTTCACGTCTTCCACGGGGACAATCACGGGCACACGTGCTTCGCCCCTCGGCTGGATCTCCAGCTGGGCATCCGGCGAAACGAAGAGCGTGCGCTGGAGGGTCCGATAGAAGCCGCCGATCCGCCAGATGACGATGCTGGCGAGCGGCACCGCCACGACGACGAGCCAGCCACCCTGGCTGAACTTGGTGACCACGATGATGATCATCACCACACCCGTGACCACTGCGCCGAACCCGTTGATGGCTGCCGACCGCTGCCAGCCGGGCGGCTTCAGCCGGAACCAGCGGCGGACGAGGCCCGCCTGGGCCAGGGTGAAGCAAAGGAACACGCCGAAGGCGTAGAGCGGGATGAGCCGCGTGGTTGTGGCGTTAAAGGCCACGAGGAGCAGCACCGACCCGGCCGTCAACGCGCCGATCCCGTAGCTGAAGACGAGGCGGTTGCCTCGCTGGTGGAAGACCCGCGGGAGGTAGCCATCGCGCGCGATGACGGCAGCAAGCAGCGGGAAGCCGTTGAACGCGGTGTTCGCCGCCAGGAAGAGGATGCCCGCCGTGAATCCCTGGAGCATGTAGTAGAACAGGTTGCGCCCGAAGACTTCGGCGCCCACCTGCGACATCACGGTCTCGCGGTCGCCTTCTTCGTACACGATGCCGAAGTGGCGGGCCAGGAGCGTAGTCCCCAGGAAGAGGAACCCGAGGAGGAGCCCCATGGCAGCCATGGTGATGATGGCGTTCCTCCACTCCGGCGGTTTGAACGCCGAGACGCCATTTGATATCGCCTCGACACCGGTGAGCGCGGCGCACCCCGCCGAGAACGCGCGGAGGACCAGGAACCAGAGGAGCACGTTGCCGGTCTGCTCGATCTGCCGCTGCGGGTCGCCCGTCTCGAGGACGTTCGGGTCATCGCTCAGGAAGACCTTGATCATGCCTCCGACGATGGTGGCTCCCAGGATGAAGACGAAGCCGTAGGTGGGGATGGCGAAGACGGTGCCCGATTCCCGAATGCCACGCAGGTTGCCGAGGGCAATCACCAGCACGAGGACGATGGCGAGCGGCACGGCAAAGTCGTGCGTTGATGGGGCCGCCGAGGCGATGGCTTCGACGGAGGCCGCGATCGAGACCGAGACCGTGAGAGTGTAGTCGATCAGCAGTGCCGCCCCGGCGGTGATACCGGCGACCTTGCCCAGGTTCTCCATGGCCACGATGTAGGCGCCGCCACCCGCGGGGTAGGCCCGGATGAGCTGGCTGTACGAAACGACGACCACCGCCAGCAACGCCGTGATCGCGAGGGCGATGGGCAGGCTGAGGTTGATGTGTGCCGTGCCCGCGATCACCAGGATCAGAATGATCTCCTGGGTTGCGTAGGCCGTCGATGAAAGCGCATCAGAGGAGAAGACGGCGAGCGCGACCTTCTTGCTGAGGCGCTGCTCGGCGAGACGCGCGCTCGAGACGCTCGTGCCGATCACGCGATCCTTTAGGTCGAGCAACCGGCCGCCCCAGCCCGAGCGGCGTTCGGCGTATTCGGTGGCCTCGAAGTGGCCTTTCCCGGTCTCTACGATGCCGGCGCGCGGGAGTTCGACGCGGTATCGCGAGACGCGCCCCTGCTTGTCGGTGGCCGGGGTATATTGGGGACCGCCGCCCGAAGCTGGCATAGACGGTAGACTACCCCCGGGCACGATCTGACGCACGCGCCCATCGCCCGTTTCGCAATTGCCCCGCGGGAGCGTTCGCCCACCTCACCTCCCGCCGAAACGTCCAGGCGGTACCCGCGGCACGGCCCGGGTGGGACTGCCGCTCACGCCCCATCACGATAGGATGAACGCGACATGCTGATGCTCTGCACTACCGATGGCTCTCACCAATCGCTCCACGTTCTCCCGCACGCGGCCGCCTTCGCCCGTGCCGCCGGGATGGAGATCGCGCTGAGCCGCATCTACGAGAACGAGAGCCCGGTCAACGATGACAGCAATGAGAAGCAGGCGCTCCATGCGGCGCTCTCGGAGCACGGCATCGGCGGGCGCGTCATCGTGGCTCGCCGCGGCAAGGATGAGGACACCGCGACGGCCATCGCTCGGGTGGCCGCGGAATCCGGGGCGTCGCTCATCGCCATGGACTCGCGCGGAGTTGGCGCAGTGCGCCATGCTATCTTCGGGAGCACGGCCATCAATGTGCTCCGCAAGACGCCCTGCCCTGTCTTCGTGACCGGGCCGGCTGCCGGGCCGGCCTCGACGGCAGGCACGTACCGACTGGCGATCACCACCGATGGCAGCCCTGCATCGCGGTCGGCGTTCGTGAAGCTTGGGCCCATCCTCGAATCGTCGTGCATGCCCGTCTCGGTGATTGGCGTATACGTGGCGGCGCTCGCCGATGCGCCGCTGACGATCGAGCTCGAACGCCGCGAGGCCACCTGCCGCGCCGCGCAGGCGATGCTGCCCGGCTGCATCCCCTCCTCGGTCGGCGTGATCCGCGCGGAGGAGTTCGAACGGACCGAACACGCGATTGTCCGGGCGGCGCACGAAGCGGGCGCCAGCGCGATCGCGATGGGGACTCACGGGCGCGGTCGCAGCCTTCACCTCTTCCTGGGGAGCGTCGCGCTCGGCACGGTCGAGCGCTCGGACCTGCCGGTCATTCTCTGCGGGCAATGAGCCCCCCGGCGAACGGGGCCGGCATGGGGCCGGCCAACGGCGAAGCATGGCACGCCCTCGACGAAGAAGCCGTCGTGGCGATGGTTGATTCGCCCGAATCAGGGCTCGATCCGCGCGAGGCAGATGCCCGGCTTGAGCGCTACGGACCGAATGCCCTCCCGGAGCCCGAGCCGCCTGGCCCGCTCATCATCTTGGTCCACCAGTTCATGAGCCCCCTGATCTACATCCTGGTGGCCGCGGCCGGCGTCACGGCGCTGCTCGAGGAGTGGATCGATACGGGGATCATCCTCGCGGTCGTGCTGCTCAACGCCATCATCGGCCTGGTGCAGGAATCGGGCGCCGAGCGGGCCGTGCGCTCGCTTTCCGCTCTCCTCAGCCACAAGGCGGTGGCCGTGCGTGGCGGCCAACCGATCCACCTCGAAAGCCGCCTGCTCGTTCCGGGCGATCGCGTTCTGCTGGAATCCGGCGTGCGTGTCCCCGCCGATATCCGGCTGCTCGACGCCAACAGCCTCCTTATCGAAGAGGCGATCCTCACGGGGGAATCCACCGCCGCAGCCAAGCACCCCGGCATCGCGCCCGCTGACGCCCCCATCGGCGATCAGTTCAACATGGCGCGCGCCGGCACCATCGTCCGGAGCGGACGCGCCAGCGGTGTCGTGGTCGCGACCGGTGTCGCGACGGCGGTCGGCCAGATCGCTGAAACGATGCGGCGCGAGAAGACGCCGGAAACGCCGCTCCAGCATCGCCTGGGACGGCTCGCCGCGATCATCGGCGTGGCTGTGGCTGTCGTCTCGGTCCTGTCGTTCGCGATAGGGGTGCTCCAGGGCAACTCCGGCTCCGAGATGCTCAAGGTAGCCGTGGCACTCGCGGTCTCGGCGACTCCGGAGGGACTGCCGGTTGCCTTCACCATCACCCTGGCGATCGGCGTGCGGCGGATGGCCACGCGGAAGGCCATCATCCGCCACCTCCCCGCGGTCGAGACGCTCGGCAGCACCACCGTCATCGGCTCCGACAAGACCGGCACGCTCACGCAGAACGAAATGACGGTGCTCGAAGTGTGGACGGCCGAGGGCTCCCACATCCCGGGCAAGGGAGCCACCCAGCAGGGCAGCGCGCTCGGTCTCACGCTCATCGCGGGCGTCCTCGCGAACGAGGCGAGGCTCTTGCGCGAGGATGATACCTGGGTACCTGAGGGCGACCCGACCGAGACCGCGCTCCTGGTGGCCGCGGAGGCTTTTGGAATCGACCACCTCGAAACACGTGCGGTCTACCAACCTGTCTTCGACGTGCCTTTCGAACCAGAGCTTCGCTACTCGGGCTCGGTCCGCGAGTTTTCCGGTTCCCGCCTGTTTTTCGTGAAGGGAGCTCCCGAGCGGATCCTCGACATGTGTGAAACAGTCCACGTCGGCGGCCGCCGCGAACCCATCGACCGCGCGCAGGTGCAGGCGGCGACGGATGCAGCGGCAAAGCGCGGCCTTCGCGTGCTGGCCATGGCCTACGGGTCACTGCGGCAGGGCGAGGAACCCCCGCGCGACCCGATCGGCCTGACCTACCTGGGCTTCGAGGCCATGATGGACCCGCCCCGCGAGGGCGTGCTCGAGGCAGTCCGCGGTTGTCTCGACGCGGGCATCCGCGTGGTCATGATCACCGGCGACCATGCCTCGACGGCCCTCGCAATCGCCAGGCAGCTCGGCATCGCGGGTGAAACCTCCACTGCCGTGGAGGGCCGCGAAATCGAGGGGATGAGCGACGAGGAGCTCAGTGCACTCATGAAGTCGGTCACCGTGTGTGCCCGAATGTCGCCCGACCACAAGTTGCGCGTGGTGCAGGCATTGCAGCGCGAGGGCAACGTGGTGGCCGTGACCGGCGATGGCGTGAATGATGCGCCCGCGCTGCGCGTGGCCGATTTGGGAGTCGCCATGGGGCTTTCCGGCACCGATGTCGCCCGCGAGGCCGCCGACATGGTCCTGGCCGACGACAACTTCGTCAGCATCTACGCTGCGGTGAGCCAGGGCCGGGTGACCTTCGACAACCTCCGCAACGTCTCGTTCTTCCTGCTCTCAACCGGGGCGGCCGAGATTGCACTCATCCTCACTGCGCTCATCCTGGGCTGGGATCTCCCGCTACTGGCGGCGCAGCTCCTGTGGCTCAACCTGGTCACGAACGGGATCCAGCACGTGGCACTCGCTTTCGAACCGGGCGACCGGGACATTCTCCAGCGGCCGCCCCGAGCCCGCGCGGAGGGCATCCTTTCGCGCCTGCTCTGGGAACGGACCGCACTGACGGCGCTGGTGATGGGCGGCGGGATCCTGGTGCTGTTCCGGTGGGAGCTGCACTCAGGTGAGACCCTCGAGTACGCGCGCTCCGCGGCGCTGACCGGGCTGGTCATCTTCGAGGTCTTCCATGTGGGCAACTGCCGCTCGGAGTACCTCTCGGCCTTCCGGAAGAGCCCGTTTTCGAATCGCTTCCTGCTCATCGCCACGGCCGCCGCTGTGAGCGTCCATGTGGCGGCGCTCTACCTGCCTCCCACGCAGTACATCCTTCGCATCGAGCCGATCGAGCTCGACTCGTGGCTGCGAATCATCGCGGTCGCATCGACCATCCTGGTGGCCCTGGAGCTTCACAAGCTCGTCAGGCCGCGCCCGCCGCGCGCGCGGCATGCGCTCGAAGGCGCCGCATAGGCAGTGGTGCCGGCCTCAAGCGGGGAATGGACTCCCGCCGGCGGCCAGGCACCCTGCATCTCGTGCTTATCGTCCCTGGACGCCCGGCTGGAGACGCACCCCTGGGGGCTGTGTCCCGCGGTCCTTCCGCCACGGCCAGGGCAGGCGGCGTTTCGGCCTCACTTCATAGGCCGTCCCGTTCAGCTGGGCCTTCCGGAGGCCGGCCTCGCGCCGGTACATCTCGCTCTTCGCATATTCGTGGAAGGTCAGGTGCATCATCTCCGTGGGCTCCTTTCCTGAAGCGAGCCGGTTAGCTCGCCTCGCGGGTGATCGCCGGCGGACCGGCGGCGTTGTTGCTAGAGGTAGTTCGAGCGAAGAAGAATCGCGCGAGCCCGCGTCGCGGTGGCCGCGCCGGCCTGTCCAAGAGGCCGAGCTGCTGCGCCCGCCGGAGGGCCAGGACGGTTTCGTCGTGCCGGGCCCGCGCCCATTCCTCCAGGTGATACAGTTCCATGTCTTGCTCCTCGTGGCCGTCCGGGCCATGTCGTACTTCGAGCGTGCAGCAGCCTTGCGGCGTGCTACGTTAAGCACGTTCACACACGCCGAACTCCATTCGAGATGCGCATCACAGAGTGGTGGCTCGAACCGGAGCGCGGTGGTACAACTTCGGCCCAGGAGTTCACACCGTGGCCACGCCCGAATCCGCGACAAATGACGCCTATATCCGCGACCTGCCGCTCCTTGCGCGCCTGCCCGATGACGACCTGAAGGCGCTCGCCGCCCGGGGCCGCGTCCGCCGCTTCGCGGCCGGCACCACCATCTTCCACGAAGGCGACCCGGGCGATGCGCTCTACGTCGTCGTCGAGGGCCGCGTGCGCATCAGCCGCATCTCGGGCGCCGGTGGCGAGGCAACCCTCGCCCTGATGGGCCCCGGCGATTGCTTCGGCGACCTGGCTCTCTTTGATGGCCGCCCACGTTCGGCGACTGCCACGGCCACCTCGGCCACCCGCACCTTCGTGGTCTCCCGCGATGACTTCGTGAACTGGGTGCGGGAGCGCCCGGCGGCCTCGCTCGCCCTGCTCGAGACGCTCTCGCTTCGCCTGCGCCGCACCGACGAGACGGTGACCGACCTGGTCTTCCTGGACCTGCCGCACCGCCTTGCCAAGCACCTGCTCACCCTCGCCGCGTCGCTCCCGGAAGGCGACGCCCGGAAGAAGCTGCGCATCCAGGTGACCCAGGGCGAGCTCGCCTCGATGCTGGGCGTGAGCCGTGAAAGCGTGAACAAGCAGCTGAACCAGTTCGCTCGTGATGGCTGGATCAGCCTGAGCCGCGGCGCCGTGACCATCCAGGACGCGCAGGCGCTCCGGACGTTCGACTGACACGGGGAACTCGAGGCCGTAAGATCGCTGTTCTGCGCCGGCGATAGCCGGACTGCCTGCCCATGTACAAGCGCTCGACCCTCTCCAACGGCCTCCGCATCGTCACCGGCGAAATGCCGCACACCCGCTCCGCCACCATCAGCGTGTATGTCGGCGCGGGGAGCCGCTACGAACCGGATGAGGAGGCCGGGCTTTCGCACTTCCTGGAGCACATGCTCTTCAAGGGAGCATCGCGGCGCCCCACCGCCCGTGACATTTCCGAAGCCATCGAAGGCGTCGGCGGCATGCACAATGCCGCGACTGACCGCGAAGTCACCGTCTACTACGCCAAGGTGCCGCACACGGCCGCGCTCGAAACGATCGACATCCTGGCCGACATGGTGCGCGACCCGGTGATGGACCCGGCCGAGCTCGAGAAGGAGCGCGCCGTCATCCTCGAAGAGCTCGCTGGCATCGAGGACAGCCCCGCGGAGCTCGCGGGCATCCTCATCGACGAGACGCTCTGGCCGGGCCAGCCCATCGGGCGCAACGTGGGCGGCACGCCCGAAACGGTCCGGGCCTTGCCCGTCTCGGCGGTCACCCGCTACTTCCGGCGGCAGTATGTGCCATCGAACCTGGTGCTGGTCGCCGCCGGCAACGTGAACCACGACGAGGTGGTGGCCGCGGCCCGGCGGTGGCTCGGCGACATGCCCGCCCTCGAGCCCGGGCCCTGGTACCCGGCCCTCGCCCGGAACGGCACACCCCGGCTCGCTGTGCGCGACAAGCCGACCGAGCAGGCGCACATCTGCATCGCCTACCCCAGCGTCTCGCTCAGCCACCCCGACCGTTTCGCCGTCGATCTGCTGAGTACCATCCTGGGGGAGGGCATGTCGAGCCGGTTGTTCCTCGAGCTCCGCGAAGAGCGCGCGCTGGTGTACGACATCCACTCCTACCCCAGCGAGTTCCGCGATACCGGCTCGTTCACCATCTATGCGGGCTGCGACCCGGATAGTGCCCGGACCACGGTCGAGGTGACCCTCGCCGAGACGGCGAAGCTGCTCGAAGGTATTCCCGATGCCGAGCTGGCCAAGGGCAAGCAGATGGCCCGGGGCCGCATCCAGCTCCGCATGGAGGACACGCGCTCGGTAGCCGGCTGGATCGGCTCACAGGAACTGCTCCTCGGCGACATCCTCACCGTCGACGAGGTTGTGGCGCGGATCGATGCCGTCACCCGCGATGACGTGCTCCGCGTGGGCCGGGCGATCCTGGCGCCAGCCAATGCCATGCTGGCCATCGTCGGTCCGTTTGGGGAAGGCAACGATTTCGCGGGCATCCTCTAAGCCTGTCGATCGCCTACGCTGGGGGCATGTCGCGACAGGCGTTCTTCGGGAAACCCACGGGCGGGCTGATGGCGGGCGGCGCGCACATCAGCGTCTACCTCGTGCCGGTGTACCAGCGCCGCCTGGTGGTCTTCGATGTCGCCGCCCGGCAGGCCCGCGGGCGCTGGCTCCCCTGGGATGTGATGGAGTTCGGCGCCAACCCCTACGAGACAGCGGCGGCGCTTGCTGACGACTGGTGCGGGGGCGCCGTCTCGTCGCTCACGCTCGCCGATGTGATGTCGTTCCCGTTCGAAGGCGGCGGCTGGGAGCTCGCGATCGTCTTCCGGGCGGAGCTCACGGCGATGCCGGCCGGAGATGACGCTCGCAGCCCGTTTGTCTTCGCCGAAGGCGAGGTCGATGCGATTGGCCTCTTCGACCCGGTGGACATCGAACGTTGGATTGGCGGGACGGCCGTGGAGCCTTCCGGCGAGCCCCGGGGCGAAGGCGATCGGCCGCGGCTCGTGTTCTGAGGCCCCGGAGCGAAGAAGCCGGATGGCTCCCCCCTATGCGGTGCCTTCGGTATGCACCACCACCCGCACGAGCCTGGGTCCCCGGGTGGCGGCGTCGAGCGCCCGGCCAAGGTCGCCATACACTCCCAATGGCTGGTCATCGCCATCGCGGAGGACCCGCCATTCGCCGCCACGAGGCACAAGGTGGAGCGTGCGGAAGGTGGATTCGGGCGGTGTATTGGTCTGCATCCTGATTCGAACATCGGCTTCCGTGGAGCGCGCCGCCAGTCAGGGATTCTCCGCAATTCCCGGCGGGACGCGTGCAATGCGACCAGAGCATGGACCCGGCGTAGACTGAAGACCCTGCGATGTCCAGCATCGACGAGTTCGACACGTACCCCCGCCTCCCTGTCATCCCGGCCGATCATGAGGGCCAGGGGGAATGGGGAAAGTCGCCCCCGCCAGCCGACGAGCGCAAATTCCTGCAGGGCCCGGCAACGCGAGGCTCGGAGTTCCTGCGCACGATGCGGATCTCCCTGGAGTTCATCCGCGGATTCCGCAGGCTCCACTTCATCGGGCCGGCGGTGACCGTCTTCGGCTCGGCCCGCTTCAGCGATGACCACCCGTACTACCGCCTGGGCCGCCAGATCGGCGCGGCCATCGTGCGCGAGGGCTTCGCCGTGATGACTGGCGGAGGGCCGGGGCTCATGGAGGCGGCCAACCGGGGCGCGAAAGAGGCAGGGGGTCTCTC
Source organism: uncultured Anaerolineaceae bacterium (assembly GCA_964507025.1). GTDB lineage: Bacteria > Chloroflexota > Dehalococcoidia > Tepidiformales > Tepidiformaceae > Amarobacter. Next base: position 235,105 of record CAZDOK010000002.1, on the reverse strand, counting down.
CGTCGGCTGCAACATCGAGCTCCCGATGGAGCAGCATCCCAATCCGTACCTCGATACGTTCGTCGAGTTCCGCTACTTCTTCGTTCGCAAGGTGATGCTGGCCAAGTACTCCTACGCCTTCGTGGCCCTCCCCGGAGGCTTCGGCACGATGGACGAGATGTTCGAAATCGCCACGCTCGTCCAAACCGGGAAGATCCGCGACTACCCGATCATCCTGATGGGCGTGGAGTACTGGCGCCCGCTCATGGAATTCATGCAGCAACGGCTCGTGGGTGCGGGCACGATCAACTTCGAAGATTACTCGCACTTCCTTTTGACCGATTCACCGGAGGAGGCCGCGGCCCACATCCGGGAGGCGGGCATCCGGAAGTTCGGGTTGCGCTACCGTCCCCGCCCGCGCCGGCGCCGGTTCCTGTTCGAGTGACCAACGTGCCCGGCCGATGCCCGGTCGACCATCACCACAGGCTCCAATCCTCGCCGAACAGCCGCGCATCCAGTCTTCGAGCCACCGCCTGCGATGCGCGGTTCTCGGCCGAGGTGCTGTAGAAGGCGACCCGGCCGGAGGCGCAAACCGCAGCCCCCCATGCCGCCACGGCAGCGACGGCAAATCCCCGGCCGCGGTACGCCTCGGCCGTCTCGACGCCCGCCTCCGCAGCCTCGGGCGTGGACCGCGCACAACAACATATCGACACCACCACGCCATCCTCCACCACCCCGAAGCACGGATGCCGCGCCTGCAGCTCCGGGCCCCACGGCGCCAGGTCCGGATGCAGCTCGAAGGCATCGGCTACTTCCACAGCTCCGCCCGCGGGGGCAATCCCGGCGGGAAGTACGAAGGCGGGTCCCCGCTGTTCGCGCACGATGGGGCCGATACGGCCCACGGCTGCCCGGAGGGCGGCGTCGTCGTGGGCGCAACGAAGCAGCGACAGCCTGTCCCGTTCGCGTAGCTCGGCGCCAACCCGCACGACGCGACTGCCATCGAGCCCGGACCCGACAAACACCCGTGGAGCGGGCGGTTGGCCCAGGTCGTTCACGTGCAGCAGGCGCCCCAGCCGGTCAACCAGGAACAGGGTGCGCACCTGCACCTCAAGCAGTTCCCGGTCGCTCAGTCTCGAAATGTGAAACTCCTCTCACATCTCCCTCCCGTCATGTGGTACAACACGCGCCACCTTCGCGACGGCAGGAGTGCCCCTGATATGTACGACGCCATTGTAGTTGGCGCCCGGTGTGCCGGGTCGCCCACGGCCATGCTGCTTGCACGGCGCGGTCATCGTGTGCTGGTAGTCGACCGCGCCACGTTCCCCAGCGACACGCTCTCGACCCACTTCATGACCCCCGACGGGGTGGAGCGCCTTCGGCAGTGGGGCCTCCTCGACCGGGTGCTTGCGACTGGCTGCCCGGCGCTGCACGGCACGCAGCGCACGCTCCAGGGGTTCGCGCTGCCGCACAACCCGAATGACCCCCTCACCATCGCCCCCCGGCGCACCGTCCTCGACAAAGTCCTGGTTGATGCCGCCCGCGAAGCCGGCGCCGAGGTGCGCGAGGGCGCCACCGTGGACGCCCTGATCGTCGAGGACGGGTTCGTTCGCGGCATCCGCGGGCACTCCGGCGCCCAATCGTTCGAAGAGCGCGCGGCCGTCGTCATCGGCGCCGATGGGCGCCAGTCGTTCGTCGCCCGCCAGGTTGGCGCGCCGGAGTACAACGTGGTGCCCGGCACCACCGCCGGCTACTACGCGTATTTCGCCGGCATGGAGCACGGGCCCTACGCCGAGCTCTACCTGGGCGGCGGCCGGGCGATGTTCGTGTTCCCCACCAACGACGGCGAAGTCTGCCTGGGCGTCGAATTCACTGCCGGCCGCTTCAAGGAGTTCCGCGAGGACATCGAGGCCAACATGCAGGCGGCGTTCGCGACCGTGCCCGCGCTGGGCGCACGGACCGCCCGCGCGAGGCGCACCAGCCGGCTCATGGGCCTTTCGCCGCACGAGAGTTTCTATCGCAAGCCGTACGGACCGGGCTGGGCGCTCGTGGGAGATGCCGGCTACTACCGCGACCCGCTCCTCGGCCAGGGCATCAACGACGCGCTCCGCGATGCGGAGGCAGTAGCCGGTGCGCTCGTCGCCGTCTTCGGGGGCGGACAGTGGGATGCCGAAATGGAGGCCTATGAGCAGCAGCGCAACGCCGCCACCGGCGAGCTCTATGGTCTGACGGCGCTCCTCTGCAAGGACCTCGACCCCTCGCCGGAAACCATGCAGATGCTGGCGACCGGCATGGGCAGGCCAGCGCCAGCCGTCTGATCGCCGGCCGAAGCTGTGTGAACTGGTTCACAGTTTCGCGGACAGCCGTGTAAGAACCGTGCCGGTCACCGGTCTCACCTGCAACACGGCAGGAGAGATCACCATGAACAAGACCATCCGCAGGCTCACCATCTCCGTCGCGGCCGCCATCCCGGCCGTGGCCATGCTCGCCGGTTCGGCCGGCGCAGTCTCCCAGTACAGCAAGGTCACCAACGGCGACTTCAGCAACGGCACGACCGGCTGGATGGCGAAGGCCTCGCCGCTGGCGAAGATCACCGCCCCTTCGAACACGGGCTTCGTGTCGAACGCGTTCAACAGCGCGAGCGCCAGCAAGACCTACGCCTACCAGTGCTTCCCGATCACGGGCGGCCTGAAGTACCAGCTCTCGGGCAAGATCTACATCCCGCTTGTCCAGAAGCGCGATGGCCAGGCCAACCTCGGCATCGTGTTCTATGCAGGAGACGATTGCACCGACCAGGTCGGCGCGGCCTATACCCTCCCGGTCGACGAAGCGGGCACGTGGAAGCAGCAGTCGATCACCCCCACCGCCCCGAACTCCGCGAAGTCGGCAATGGTCCGCCTTGGTGTCGAGAAGTTCGCCACGGGCGTCCTCCAGCTGCCCTCAGGCAAGTTCGGGGCGTACTTCGATGACATCGAAGTGCTCCAGAAGAGCATCAAGCTTCCCGATGGCCCGATCATCGTGAACCCGACCGCGACGCCGACCCCGAAGGGCCCGATCATCAAGATCCCTGTCCCGACCGCGACTCCCACGCCCAAGGGGCCGATCATCAAGATCCCCGTCCCGACCACCACGCCCACGCCGCCGGTCGATGACCAGCCGGCCGACGACCCGCAGGACCCGGCTCCGGATCCGAACCCGGACCCGCAGCCGCCGGCCGATGACCAGCCCAACGATGAGCCCCAGCCCGAGCCGGAGCAGCCCGCGAACGAACCCGTCCCCGGCGATGACCAGACCACCGAGGAAGACGTGCCCGGCCCCGACCTGCCCGCTCCCGATTCCAACGACGACGATTCGGCCCCGGCGGACAACGGTGGCGATGACAACGGTGGGGACGACAACGGGGATGACGCCCAGGCCAATCCCGGCGACGACGAGAATGGCAGCGGCACCGGCTCGAACGTCGAGACCCTGGGGTCGACGGGCAAGCCCTGGACGTCGAAGTCGCCGGACAAGCCCGGCAACCCGACCCCGGCAGCGCCGAGCACGGGCAACGCCAGCGAAAACGATGGCCTGATCGGCAATACCGAACTGGCAATCGGCGGCGGCCTCGCCCTCGCCGGCCTGGGCCTCGCACTGGTCGCCTTCGCCCGGAGCCGCCGCACCACCGGGGAAGAGCCCCTCGAATAGTCGCTCCACCCGCCACTCACGGCCCCCAGGACGAGGCCCGGCGCCAGCCGGGCCTCGCTCTGTCCTCTATCCTCTATCCTCTATCCATGGAACTCCGCGTCGCCCACCTCTACCCGGACGTGATGAACATCTACGGCGACCGCGGCAACGTTATCGCCCTGCGCTACCGCTGCGAGGCGCGCGGTATCGCATTCCACCTGGTCGAGGTCAACATCGGCGACCCGTTCGACCCGGCCGAAGTGGACCTGGTGCTAATCGGCGGCGGCCAGGATCGAGAACAGCGCCGCATCGCCGACGACCTGGTGGCCCGCGGCCCCGCCCTTCGCGAAGCCATCGACCACGGCCTGCCGGCGCTGGCCGTCTGCGGTGGGTTCCAGCTCTTTGGCCACCGCTACGTCGATCACGACGGCAGTGTCATCCCGGGCATCGGCGTGTTCGACCTTGAGACCCGCCACCCCGGCCCTGTTGCCGACCGCTGCATTGGCGATGTCGTCCTCGAAACCGAGCTCGGAGAAGTCGTCGGGTTCGAGAATCACGGGGGGCGCACGTACCTCGCGCTCGACCAGGCACCGTTCGGCCGGGTGACTCGCGGGTTCGGCAACAATGCCGAAGATGGCTTCGAGGGCGCGCGGCACAACAACGCCATCGGCACCTACCTCCATGGGAGCCTCCTGCCGAAGAATCCCCGCCTCGCCGACGAGCTGATTCTCGCGGCGCTGCGCAGGCGCTATGGCCCCGGGGTGGAGCTTGCTCCGCTCGACGATACGCCGGAGGAGGCAGCCCACCGCAACGCGACGGGCATTGCTGCGCACCGCTCGCGCAAGCCCGCCTGAGCAGGGCCGCCGGCCCTGCACGGGTGTCCCCGCAAATCCGCAGACCGGCGATCGAAAACGGCCTCCGGCTGGCTTCTTGACCGGCAACGGGGCACAATCCGGGCGTTATGGCGAATTTCTCCATCCCGGCGCCCTTCGAGGCAGAAAAGTCCGCGTTCATCCACGACCGAACCACCCGTCCCGCTCGCCCCACCGTAGCCCGGGGAGCGTTGCTCCGCCGCTTCGCTGGTCTCGGCATGGGCCTGGTGGTTGCGGGCATCATGCTGGCCATCGCTTTCCAGGTACGCGCCGGCTGGGAGAACCACCGCGAGTGGGTGGTCGCCATGAGTGGCCCGTTCTTCGCCATGGGTGGCATCGCGATCGGCCACCTGCTCGCCCGCCAGAAGTGGGAGCCCGTCACCCCGGCGCTCATCTTCCTCGCGCTCGCCGCGACGTGCGCCGGGCTCGACATCGCCGCCGATGCAGATGACGCCGATATGGTCCTGCGCGACCTGCTGTCGATCGTGGGCGGCATCCTGCTCGCCGTCTCGATCGCCTGCGCCGTGTTCGCGGTTCTCTGGGTCGAAATCCGCACTCCCACGAAGGCGCCGCCGCCCCAGATGTAGCGCACGCCGATCTTCGTGTAGAGTCCCCGAAACCCGTTTCGAGGACCGCTCCATGACGCAACTCCCCATCCCCGCCACCATGGCCGAGGTCACCCCGGCGTGGCTTACCGCTGCCCTCCGACAGGGCGGTTGGCTCGGCGAGGCGAACGTCACCGCCGCCCCCCGCGTGCAGATCGGGCAGGGCGTGGGCATCCTTGGAGAGCTCGCGCGGATTACGCTCGAATACGACCGGGACGAGCCCCGGGCCCCGAAGACGCTCATCGCCAAGATCCCGACGGCCGACCCCGGCGGCCGCGGTATCGCCCAGATGCTCGGCTTCTACGAGAAGGAGTGCCGCTTCTACGCCGAGGTCGGCGATCGCGTTGGTGTGCGCACGGCCCACTGCTACTACTCGGCGCGCGACCCGGAAAAGGCCGAGTACATCATCCTGATGGAAGACCTCAGCGGGCTGCCCATCGGCGATCAGGTGCTGGGCGCGACCGTCGACGAGTGCCGCCGCGTGGTCACCGAGGTCGCCAAGCTGCACGCGATGTGGTGGAGTTCACCCGAGCTCGCCACGCTCGAATGGATCCCGTTCGGCAACGCCCCGATTATCAAGTTCGCCGCGCTCGCGTATGCGCAGTCGCTGGAGCCGTTCCTGCAAAACTTCGGCGACCGGCTCACCGGTGAACAGCGCGAGATGGCGGTGAAGTTCTTGCCCCGCATGAACCCGATGCAGGACCACTTCGTGAAGGCGCCCTATACGCTCTGCCACGGAGACCTTCGCCTCGACAACGTCTTCTGGGGAAGCCCCGACAACACGTCAGCGGTCACCCTGCTCGACTGGCAGATAGCCATCAAGGCGCGCGGCACCTACGACATCGGCTACTTCATGAGCCAGAGCGTCGATCCGGAGATCCGCGCGGCCTGCGAAGAGGATCTGCTGCGCGACTACGTCCGCGCACTGGCCGGCCAGGGCGTGAAGGACTACTCGTTCGATCAGGCGTGGGACGACTACCGCCTGACAACGATGTTCTGCTTCACGTACCCGGTCACCTCGTGTGGCTCGATCGACCTCGGGAACGAGCGCGGTGTGCAGCTGGCGACCACGATGCTGAGGCGCTCGCTCAGCGCCATCGAAACCCTGAAGGCGTATGAGGTGCTCGACCGCTTCGAGCCGGCCCCGCTCCCGGAGCCGCCGCAGTAGGCTCCGCCACCCCGGTGCCGCCCCGCCCATTCACGATTCACGATTCGGACACGGGATCGCGAGCCGCGACCGTGAGGGAGCGTGCGATTTCCCGTCGACCCGGGCGGCACCCGCCACCTCCCGGGCCACACGCCCCCGAATCGAAAATCGTGAATCGCAAAGGGGCTGGGTCCAGGGTGACGGCGGTCAACCCAGCTCGAACGTGAACCGCTGCCTGAACCGCAGCAGCGCCCGCAGCAATGGGCCGCCCAGTATCACCAAAACCACCGCGTTGCAGATACTCCGCAGCAAGTCCCACCCCAGGCTGGTAAGCAGGTAGTAGTTCCAGTAGCGGCGGAGCGTCTCGAAGGGTCCCGCCCCGGGCTCGTAGGCGACATCGGGCCCCGCGGCCAGGAACGGCCACGCCCACAGGTTCGTGATCGCCCCGAACAGAAGCCCCCAGGCAACACCGAAGACGACCACCACGCCGAGCTCGGCTCGCCCGTGCAGGCCCGGCCCCGCCACGGCTGGTCGCAACATCCCCGCGCTCGCACCCATCCACGCCGAGGCGAACATCTGGAACGGCAGCCACGGCCCAATCCCGCCGGTGATCACGGCGCTGAGGAAGAACGAGAGCGCGCCGAGCAGGAACCCCATCCGGTAGCCGAAGGCATACCCCCCGAGGATGACAAGGAAGAAGTACAGGTTCGCGCCTGCCGGCAGCGTGATCGTCCGCAGCACGGCGGCCAGCGCCGCCAGCACGCCGAGCGCCGCCAGCGATTTGCTGTTGAGGCTCCCGCCAGTCAGGTCGGCGACCACCAGTACCAGGCAGAGCGCCGCAACGCCTGCGAAGACCACCGGCGCATCGGTGTTGTGCGCAAACCAGCCCGAATCGGCATGGGTGGCACCCGGCGCAAAGAAGGGGCTGAGGTAGGCGAACAGACCCAGGGCATTCAGCGCCACGAACACGAGCGTGCCCGGTTCGATCCGGCCCGGCGAGAGTACTCGCCTCCCCAGGGGCAGTGCGCTAACCGTCATCGCGATCGCGCCTTCCCCGGATAGCCGCGCCAAGGATCGCCCCGAGCATCAAGGCCGCAATGACCGCGAACCCCACCACCGCGATCACGGTCTCGCGGCTCCAGACGCCTTCTGGCTCCTCGCCGTCCGTGTCAACCGCCGTCGCCGGGGTCGGCGTTTGGCCGACTGTGACCACCACCGTGACGGTTGCATCCGGCGGGACGGCAGACGACGTGCCGGCGGGGGCGCTGGCGGCGGCCTCGGTCGGCTTCGCTGGTGTCGCGGGAGCGGGCGATGGGGTTGCAGACGGGGAAGCTTGCTGGACCGCGGGCTGCGCCGGTGATGCAACCTGCGCCGGCTGCACCCCGCCCTGCGGGGCATGCCCGCAAACCTGCTCGAAGGTGACATCGACCGGCGCGGGAGCGCTGCTGGGGCCGCCCGCGCCCCACTTCCACCCGTGCACGTCGCCGTCCTCCGCCTTCAGGAGGTTGAACGCCAGCGACGAGTACACCCAGTCCTTCCCGTGCTCGCGGGTGAAGAAGGCCCAGTACACGCAGCTGCCGCCGCCCTTGCACTCGCAGAAGCAAGAGGTGAACGAGCTCGCGTCGGGGCAGCCCGTCGAGCCAATCGCGCACACGGTGCGGCCGCCACCCCCGCCGAACTGTTCGACCGGGAGGCCCGCGCGCTTGAGCAGCTCCTCGCCGGTGATGCCGTCGCCCGTGTAGGCGATGCAGTAGGTCGTGGTACCGGTTCCTTCCTGGATTACCAGCCCGACCTCGCCATCGGCCGAGGCCACGGCCGTTCCGGCGAGCGCGGCGACGATGGCCGCCGCGACCACCATGCACAACCGGCGTACTTGCATCTTCATCTAACCACCTCGTCGACTGTCAGGGCGCCGGGTACGAGCTGCGCCACCTGTGTGGGGCAGGGGCCACCATGTCCGAGCGCGGCCCGCACCGGCAGATCGAACCGCACCGTCCCCCGTTCGAGCGCCACCACCCGGGTCGCGTAGCGTGCCGCCGACTCCACGTCGTGTGTTGCCACGATTGCCGCACCGCCCGAGGCGGCGTGCTCGCGCAGGCGGTGGGCCAGCCACGCCCGGGCCGCGCCATCGGCGCCCCGGGTCGGCTCGTCGAGCAGCCAGGCCCGCGGTTCGTGGGCGAGCATCGCCGCGATCGCCACCCGCTGCTGCTGCCCGACCGAGATGTCGCGGGGATTTCGTCCGGCCAGGTGCGCGATGTTCCAGCGGTCCATGGCCGCGCCCGGCGTGGGGCCACGCCCGCGCCGGTGGCGCAGCGTCTCGCCAAGCTCGTCGCGCACCGACTCCTGGTAAAGCGCCAGCGCCGGGTCCTGCGGGACCATGCCGGCGAAGGCGGTGCGCTCGCGCACGGGCCCCGGCGCTGGCCGGCCGTCGAACAGCACAGTGCCACTGGCCGGGCGTGTCAGCCCCGCGAGTGCCCGGAAGAGCGTCGTCTTACCGCTCCCATTCGGCCCGATGAGCGCGATCACCTCGCCCTCGCGCAGCGAGAGCGACAGGTCGCGCAGGGCCACGTGCTCGCCGTAGGCCACCGTTAAGCCCTCGACGCGGATGAGCTCGTCGCCCGGAGTGGGGGCAGCCGCTGGCGCCGCTCGCAGGGGCACGTTCGAGAGCGCGGCCTTCGCGTCGTCGATGGTGAGCGGCAGCGGTTCCAGCCCGAGTTTGCGGCCCAGCGCGCACACCGGGGGCACCGCCGAGAGCGTCGCGGTGGCTTCGCGTGGGCTCCGCACTTCCGCCATGCCCCCTTCCACCGCGACCACCCGGTCCACCCGGTGGAGCAACCGTTCGAGCCGGTGCTCGGCGACGACCATGGCCAGGTCGCCGGCCGACCGCAACGACTCGAGGGCCCCCAACACGGCGTCCGCGCCAGCCGGGTCGAGCTGCGAGGTTGGTTCATCGAGGAGGAGAAGCCGCGGTTCGAGCGCCAGCACGGAGGCGATCGCCACCCGCTGGCGTTCCCCGCCCGAGAGCGTGAGCAGACGGCGGTAGCGCAGGTGCTCGATGCCGAGCCCGGCGAGCAGCTGCTCGATGCGCCGCCGCATTTCGCCCGGCGCGATCCCCTGCTGTTCCATCCCGAACGCGATCTCCTCCTCGACCATCTCAGTCACGGATTGGGATTCGGGCTCCTGGAACACCATGCCCGCCACGGAGGCCATGCGCCGCGAGGCCGTGCGGGCCGGGTCGAGCCCCGCCACCAGCGCGTGCCCACTCATCCGGCCGCCGTGGAACTGGGGGACGAGACCGTTGAACACCCGCAGGAGCGTCGATTTGCCGCCCGCCGATGGCCCCGCGAGGAGCGTGCTGCTTCCCGCGTCGATCTCAAGCGTCACGCCGGTGAGCGCAGGCCCATCGCCCGCCGGGTACGAGTAGGTCACGCCCGTGAGAGCCGCTAGCTCGGTCACGGCCGGGCCTCCGAGGCCAGCACCCGCTCGCGCCCCGCGGTTTCTGGCGGACCGGGCGCGAAGACCAGGCGGACCGCCGGCCACGCGGCGGCCAGCGCCAGCAGTGCCCCAACCGGGGAGAACGCTGGCACTGGCAGCCCCGCGAACGGGTTGTAGGTGAGCCCGCCGAGCCCGGTCAGCCGCGCCGCGAGTGCGACCACGGCGGCAGCGAGCGCGAAGGCCACCGCGAGCCGGTCGCCGGCCGGGAGCGGGTCGTTGCGCAGCCGCGTGGTGCGGTGGAGCCGCGCGGCGGTTCGCCACCAGTAGGCCAGGCAGGCAACCCCTGCCATGGCCGCGACAGCCGCGAATGGCCGCCAGTGCACCGCATAGAACCAGCTCCAGGCGGCGGCCACGAGGAGTGGCGCTGATGCTGCCGCGGCGAGCCTGGCGCCGGCCGGGAGGGCTGGCGCCGCGCCATAGCCGCGCGCCTCCATCGCTTCCGCGAGCCGCATCGACCGTTCGAGGCCGCCGATGACTGCTGGCACGACAAGCGAGGGCAGGCCGCGGAGGCCGCCGCTTGCGCCGCGGAGGGCGCGCATCTCGCGCACCCTCCGCAGGTCTTCGATGCTCGCAGGCAGCAGCGTGAGGCCGACCGTGACCACCAGGCTGGCCTGGAACAGCGCTGCGGGGGTCGAACGCAGGACGCGCTGGGGGCTGACCGCCCCGTTGAACACGCCAAACGCGAGCAGGATCGCCAGGATGGCCATGCCCCGGATAGCGGCGGCGGCAAGTCCCTCGGCCGAGACCGGCCCGCCCAGCCGCAGCCCTCCAAGCCACGACGGCACCTCGGGACCAGGCACCGTGAAGAGGATGTGGTGGCCGTAGTTGCCGTTGATCGTCGCGATCACCAGAGAGATGGCGAACATCGACACCCCGAACAGCGCCAGGGCGCGAAAGCTTGTGATGCCCGTGCCTGTGCGCGGGGCAAGCACCGCCACCAGGACCACCCCGAGGAGGATGATCGCGAGGTACAGGGGGTTGGTGGTGACCAGTGCGAGCACCATCACCATCCCAACCCACGCAACCCAGGCGGCAGCGTGCATGGCTGCTGCCCCTTACCGGCGCCCGCGCGCGGCGACGATCGCCCCGCTGGCCAGGAGCGCCAGGGCAACGATGGCAAGCGCGGGCCCAGATTCCGTTCCCGAGCTGGCCGGCGTGTTCCCGGTCGAGGGCGGTCGAGGCGCGGGGGTGGCTGTCGCCTCGGGCGTGGCCGGCGTTGGCGTGGCCACGGGCCGGGTCCGGGTAATCGGCGTCTCCGCGGCGTTGCAGAACGTGCGCCCCGCGAGCGCGGGCACCACCTGGTTGGTCGCGAATCCCGGGTCGAACCCGGGGAACGACCCGTCCGCGCTTTGCTGGCCCACCAGGTAGGTGATCGGTGTTGCGCCGCCGCCCTTCGTCCAGGCAACCGACTCCGGGTCCTCGCCGAGCGCGAGCAGCGCCTGCACGGCGTACGCCGTCGAGGAGGTGTTCGATGCGGTCATGTCGAAGCCCCAGCCGCCATCCTCCAGCTGCGTGGTCTTGAGGAATTCGAGGCCGTCCGCGATCGCGAGGTCGGTCTTCGGCACGCCAGCGGCAAGCAGCGCCTGGATCGCGATGGCGGTCGAGTCGACATCGGCAGGTCCGGCGTCCGCCGCCCAGGTCCAGCCGCCGCTGTCTTCCACCTGGTTCAGGCGGAGCGCTTCCACCGCCTTCGCACCGACGGTGTTTCCGGTGCAGGCCAGCCCCAGCATGGAGATCGCCTGGGTGAAGGTGTCGCCGCCGGCGTAGGCGCCGGTCGCAGCGTCGTATGCGCCCTCGATCAGGGCGACCAGGTCGGTGCCGGCGACCGAAGCCGGATCGAGGCCCATGGCCTTCGCTGCCAGCGCGCCCTTCGCCGCCGCAGCCGGCGATTCAAGCGTCGGGGCATTCGCCGCCAGGTAGTCGACCGGCGACTTGCCGCCCTGGATGTCCTTCGCCGGGTCGTAGCCGGCGGCGCGGACGGCGAAGATGGCATCCATCGACTGGCCGAAGAAGGCCGCGTAGCCGCCGTCGGCACCCTGGGTGGTCTTGATATAGGCGGCGCCCATGATGACCGCGTCATCGGCCGGGAGCGCGCCGGCGTGGAGGATGGGCAGGGCGAGCAGGGCCGCCGCCATGGGGATGAGCAAACGTCGCATGGAACCCTCGTGCAGTGGGCCCGCGCAGCCGCGGGCGAGGTCTGGCTCGGTACGAGGGCGGGAAACAGAAAACCCGCCTTGCGTGCGGCGGGTTAGGTGATGGTTACCACGTCCGACCCCTTTCGCGCGAAGGTCTTTCGGATGGGAAGCGGGCGGGTTTTCTGGCTTCGCCCGTGCGGGCGTTACAGTTGCGGCACAGCGCCGGTTTCACACCGGACTTGCCCCGTCTCCTCCCGCCGTGAATGGCGGAAGGCCCACTTCTGTCTTCGATTGTCGAACTGCACTGTCAACGTTTTCGGGGGAGCAGTCAAGGTCCGCGAGGGCTGTCTCCTACGCCTGGACGATGCCGATGGTGTGCCCTTCGGGCCCTCGGATGATCGCCAGGTGCGGGCCACCCGGGGGCTGGGTGATCGGCAGGACGACTGTGGCGCCCAGCGCCTCGGCACGCGCGACCGTCGCCCACAGGTCCTCCACCCGGACGAAGATGCTCACGAATGGCGGCGCACCAGGCGGCAACTGAAGGAGTGCGCCGTTCGCGTCGAAGTCGCCGGGACCCTTCGGGTTGATGGAGACTGGCGTCCGCGGATTGCCGGTCTCCATCAACTCCCAGTCGAAGAGCTGGCCATAGAAGGCGCGTGCCGCGGCAGGGTCGGTGGTGCCGATTTGAAAGAACACAACGGGGCTGGGCATGGGCACGATCCTGTGGGGAGATAGCCGTCTCACTCGCCCGGTGGACCCTGTTCATTCCGCGGCGAGAAGAGGGGGTTGCGAGTTTTGTGAAGAATAAGTCGCGCTTCAACGAAATGTCATCGCGACGGTGCTACCCTGTCGCGACCGCGTTGGGGCGAAGGTCCCCAAACCGCGGCCCAGGTCCGGCGCTCGTGGGCTCGTGCCTCAAGGAGGCTTCACATGTCCACCTACCTTGGTTTCTACCGTGCCACCCAGGGCTACCGCACCGAGATGGAACTCCGTGCCCGCGGTGGCGATACATCCATGGACCCGAAGTTCATGCAACTCGTTGTCGACCTGCCAATCCGGCTCCCTGCGGGGTGCAACATCATCGGTTCCTACGGATCCGTCGGTAACTCCGCCGAGGGGCTGCCGAATGTCATGATCGTCGAGACCGACAACCTCGACCATCTCGCCTTCATCTCGAACTACTACAGCGGGTTCCTCGACTTCCAGTGGACGCCCGCGAGGTCGATCGGCGCCAACAAGGACCAGCGCGAGCAGTGGCGCCAGTCCGTGCAGGCGCCCACGACTGCCCAGCGCTGAACGAACCTCTTGCCCACGGGCACCGGACCGCCCACCACGCTTAGAGGGCTGCGAACCACCGCCTCCCTTCGATTCGCACCACCGAACCGAACCCCGGCTCCGGGAAGTGTGCCGATGCCACCCGCCACCCTTCCGCCTCGATGCGCTCGACCAGCGCCACGCGGGTGCGGATGGCGGTCACCTGGTCCAGGTCGGGCCCGAACGGCCGCTCGGGCTCGGTCACGTACATCGGGCTGTTCAGCACGTCGCCGGCGATGACCATCCCCTCGCCCCGCGACCGCAGCACGAGGCTCATGTGCCCCGGCGTGTGGCCGGGTGTTTCGATCGCGGTCACGCCGGGTGCGATGTCCCTCTCCCCGTCGATGAGCTCCAGCACGCCCGCCCCCTCGAGTGGCTCCACGAAGCGCGTGTAGTGCTTCGGCACGGGGGAGCGACCGGCGAACTCGTCGCGGTCTCGCCGGTGGAGCACGTACCGCGCATTCGGGAAGCGGGGCGCACCCCGCTGCTCATCGAACGTCCAGCCTACATGGTCCGGGTGCGCATGCGTCAGAAAGATGCGGTCGAAGTCGCCCGGTGCGAGATTCGCTGTCTCCAGGGACTGGAGCAGCTGCCCGCGGAGCCCGGCGTACCACGGGTACGGACCAGCCCCGACACCGCAGTCCACGAGCGTCGTCTGCCCGCCAGAGATGACGGCGAAGCAGGTGTTGTGGATGCGCCACTGGTGCCCGGGGCCGTGGAAGCCATCGGGGTTGCGGGCGGCATAGGCCGCCCAGTCCACGGGGTCGTTTGGCGCCAGTTCGGAGGACATCGGCCAGCCCGGGAGGTCGGCCGCGCCATCGGGCAACGCCACCACCGTGATCTCGCCCACCCGGGTCTCGGGCGATGCGTTCACTCTGCTCATTCGCCGGCGTATGGTGCCATCCCCGGGGCGCCCGGGCGAATGCGGGCAAGGAAGCTCACACACTCAGCCTGACTTCGCGCATATCGCAGCCGCTCGCGCTCCGCTACCATTCGCAAGGCCATGACCGGAACGGTGCCCCACGAATCCGCAGGCCCCGGGATCGACCTCGCCGCGCTCCGCCGGCCCATCGGGCCGCAGGTGATCTGCGTCCGCGGCCCATCGCGCGCCGGGAAGACCACCACCTGCGAGCTCATCATCAGCGCCCTCAACGCCCGCGGGCTCAGGGTCGCCTACGTCAAGCGCACCCACCACCTTCTCGACCTCCCCGAAAAAAGCTCCGGCCGCGTCTGGGAACGCGGCCCCGCCGCCATGGTCATGTACGCCTCCGATCGCCTCCAGCTGACCGTTCCACCCGGCGGCAGCACCGCCGAGGACCTTCTCGCGGTCCTGCCGCCCGATGTCGATGTGGTCCTCCTCGAGTCGCACGCGCCGGAGAGCTACCCCACCATCCTCTCCAGCATGCTCCCCGATGAGCAGGAGGCGCCGGTCATCGGGCGCTGGGAACTCGGCAAGATCGAGGCCACGGTCGATGCTATCGCCCCCCTCCTCGCCTCTCTCGTCCCCGCCGACCGCGATCTCGACCGCCACCTGCGCACGGCGCTCGCCTTCCACGGTGGCCATGGCTGCCCCGGCATCGTGCTGGGCACGCGCCTCGCACTTCTTGCCGGCAGCGAGCTCGGCATCGCCCTCCCCGATCGCGAGAAGCGCCTGACCGTCGCCGTCGAAACCGCGCGCTGTGCCGCCGACGCCGTCCAGGCCGTCACAGGCTGCCGCCTCGGCCGTCGCACCCTCCACGTGGTCGACCATGGCAAGCTCGCCGCCCGCTTCCTCGATGCAACGACACGCCGGGTAATTCGCGTCGCGGCCAGGAGCGGCACGCGGGCCCTCGCCGCGGAACGCTATCCCGGCCTCGAGCGGCATGAAGCCCAGCTCCGTGCCTACATCGAACTGCCGCCCGAGGCCCTCTTCACGGTTGCGCCAGTCTCCTGGGAAGCGGCCGGACTTGCTGAGCCGGGCCCGCCGGAGCGTCGGGTCGAATGCGTCTCGTGTGGCGAGGAGGTCATCGATTCGCGCGACGTCGCCGGCGACCATGGTCCGCTCTGCCGGCTCTGTGCCCGGGGCGACTGACCCGGAGGGTACAATCGGCCGGTGACCGGTCAGCCAGTTGTCGTCGCTGTAAGCCGCAGCGCCAGCCACACCTTCAGCAAGCCCAACGCGGCCAGTATCCGCCTGGTGGCCGGCCTCGGCGTCGAAGGCGATGCCCATGCCGGCGAGACGGTGAAGCACCGCTCGCGAGTGGCCCGCGATCCCAGTCAACCCAACCTGCGCCAGGTCCACCTGGTCCACGCCGAGCTCATTGAGGAACTGCGCGAGTCCGGGTTCCGCGTCGCACCAGGTGACATGGGAGAAAACGTAACGACTTCCGGGATCGATCTCCTGGGTCTGCCCACTGGCGCCCGCCTGCAGTTGGGTGCCAGCGCGGTCATCGAGGTGACCGGGCTGCGCAATCCGTGTGCCCAGCTCGATGCCTTCCAGGACGGGCTCATGGCTGCGGTCCTCGACCGCGACTCGGAAGGCAACCTGGTGCGCAAAGCCGGGATCATGGCGGTGGTGATCAGCGGAGGTGAAGTCCGCCCGGGCGACAGGATCGCCGTGGAGCTCCCACCTCCGCCCCATCGGCCCCTTGAGGTGGTCTAGGCCGGCCCCCTACCGCTGAGGCCCACCCCCGAGGCTACAGTGCCGCAACCGCCTCCACCACGTGCCAGTACCGGCTGGTGCCGTGCATATGGAGCTTCTTCTCCAGCATTCCGCCAACGTCGATCCCCCGGCCGAGGCCTGCTTCCACCACCCAGAACACCTCCCGCTCGCGTGCCCTGGCGATTTCGAACCCGTGGCCCGAGACGAAGGTTGCTGCTCCATCGGGCAGGCGCTCGCGGAAGAGGGTGACGAAGTGCCGCAGTTCCTCTCCCTCGTACCCGTTGAAGGGACGCACCTGCGAGAGCGCCCGCAGGTCGTCCTCCGCTCGCACGACCGGGTGCGTTCGTTTCAGCCCGGCCCGGGCGAGGGCTTCCTCGAGCTTTGCCGCCACGGCCTGTTCATCTTCGTCGGCATCGAAAACCAGGTTGCCTGATTGCAGGTACGTCATCACATGCTCGAAGCCGAGGCCCAGGCACAGGCCCCGGAGGTCTGCCATCTGCACACGATTGTTGCGTCCGACGTTTATCGCTCGAAGGAATGCGGCATAGCGCATAGGCAGAATTGTACGCCGCTCGTCAATCCGCTGGCAGGGCCTGCCAACGGTACTCCGGGGGGCTCAGGTCCAGGTCTGCCGACTCCCGGGCGAACGCCGCCATCCGGGCCGTCAGCGCGTCGTTGTCCGTCACGCCATATGCGGCAGGGTCCACCCCCTTGTAGAGCACGTAGTACCCTCGGGGGTCCGGCATCATTGGGGCCGGGATGACCGGGTCGGCGGGGTCGTAGTCGGCCGTGTATTGCCCCCACCCGCACTCGACCAGGATCCAGCCGTCCACATAGGCCTCGACGAACACATGACCGGTGAATCCTCGGACCTGCCCCGCCCGATACTCGTCCGCCCATTGAATCGCCGCAGTGTCGACCATCAGCGCGGGAATGCCGTACAGGCGCAGGATGGTCGAGAGCACCAGCGCACCATCGTGGCAGCCGGTCAGCGCGCGCGACTCGATGAGCGTGTTCACGTCGGTCTTTCCAATGGTCGCTCCTCCGCTCGGCTCGGTGCGGAAGGAGGTTCGGAGCCACCTGGCGATGATCCCTATCGCTTCAAGGTTCGGCGTGAGCTCGCCAAGCTCCGCCCGCACCGCGGCGGCGTTTGCGCTGCTCAAGGTCGACTGCGAGCCGGGCGCGGTGTATCTCGTCGGATCGGCGTAGTCGATCGGTGCCGCAACCATCGTGGGAGTTGCGGGCGGTGAGGGCGACCCGGAAGTAGCAGGCGTTGCTGTCGCTGGCGGAGTCTCGATCGGGAAGTCGCACTCCGGCACGCGGGCTGCGGCTGCCTCCAGCCGCTCTTGTTGCTCGTCCGAGAGCTCGGGGGCGTGGTCGATCCAGTAGTTCGTGTGGCCTGTGACGCGCAACGTCGCGAGGTCGTCGCGCTGCATTTCGAGCCACTCCGCGTGAAATGCCTGGAGCGAAAGTGGCGGCTCGGCATCCTCGAGGGCTTCGATGAACTCCTCCCAGACTGTGATCATCGCCTCAACCGGTGGTCCTGCTCCGGGCGTGACCTGGGGCAGGAGGGTCTCGCCCAGTTGCCTTTGCGCGATGCACAACGCCCGGGCATAGCTTTCGTAGGCGGCGTCGCTGTCATCACTCTCCCCGGTTCCGTCTCCACCCCAGCAGGCCGTGGCCATCGTGGAGAATGCCGCCAGCAAGCCCCCCATGAGGGAGATCGCGGTTCTTCGATTCAGCCATCGAGGTGCGCTCATGATGATTCCAGCCTCCAGCCGCGTACCTCACTATCCGACGGCGGCAACCGCCTCGCCGAGGGCCGAATGGCCCGCAACACTGGGGCGCATAGGCTCACGGCCGCACCGGGTGCCGGCCCACAACCCGTGATCCTCCGGACCACTGGCCGCGGGCATCGGGGACTTGTGACCATGGCGGTCCCCTGGCCCGAAGGCCACCATGAGGCACGTGGGTGACGCACCATCGCAGGACCGGGCTACCTGCAGCGCCTGCAACGCACCGCTGCGCGCCGGGGCCCGCTTCTGTGGATCGTGCGGAGCCGCGGCCGAGCCGTTGTGCCCGGCCTGCGGTGCCCTGGCTCGCCCCGGCGCCCGCTTTTGCGGGGTCTGCGGAGCGGCCATCGAGCCCACCCCGTTGGAGGCATCGCGGGTCCCGCAACCCGCTTTGACCCGAGCCCCTCGTCCACCACAGCGCCGTCGACCCTCGCTCCCTCCGGCGGCGGCGCTTGGTGGAGGGGTGGCACTCGCCGTCGCAGCTGTCTTCGCTGGCTGGTTCTTCTTCCTTCGTGGCGATGGCGCGGACAAGCGCGGCAACGGCACCGGCGACGAGGCACAGGAAAGCGACGTCACCGTTGTCTCGCCCATCGAACCCGGCGCCACCGACCGGGCGACCGGCCTGCCGCTCCGCCCCGGCATCCGCCTACAACACCCGGACGGTGCCACAGCCGAGATCCCCGGGGGGCTCGCCCTTTACGGCGAGGCGATCGACATCCGTCGCGTCGAACTCCCCGACGACCCCTGGTGGGACCACGGCGGAGCGGGCTGGGAGCTCGTCTCGTTCACCGGCGTGCCGATCAGCGGCGCGACGATGGACATCCCGGCCGTGGGAGCCGGCACGGTCATTGCCATCGGTGCCTCCGGCCTCTGGTTCGAGCTGCCCGCCGAGTCCATCGCGCTCGAGGACGGGTCGGCGGGATTCCGCCTGCGCATCGACGGGGCCCCCTCCCCATGGACGCTCGCCGTCGCGACCCCGAAGGCCGGCGCACCAGAAATCCCGCCCGCGATGCGGCAGGCGATGGACCGTGAGCGCCTCTTCTGGACTGACCGGCAGGCGTGGGAGCGCGAAACCGCGGCAAAGCTCCAGGGCGGACTCGGCTCCCGGCCCTCCGACCCGCGTTCGCTGGTCAGCCTCCACGCCGCCCAGGACCAGAATGCCGAATACGAGCGTATCCGCCTTGCCGTGGTCGAGACCTACGAGCTCTTCGCGTCGGCGCGCGCCGGCGTCGCCTCCGATGTCACGGTCGCGGGAGGCCTCTCGCCCATCCCGGGCGTCGCGCTCTCGGCCCACGACATCTGGGGCGAGGCGGTCGGCCGCCTCGCGACCGTTCGCGATGAGTGGCTCACCTTCCGCGCGAGCCTGGGCGACGTGAACGCCCTCCCGCCTGGCCAGGCCGTCGCGGTCGGGTTCATGGACCAGTGGATCGAGACGGCCATGCACCTCTACACCCCGTGGGGTCTCGACCTCGTCGTGGCTCTCCTCGAAGGCGGGAACCTCAGGGGATTCGACCTGCGTGTTTTGAAGCCCTACGGCGAGCTCAAGTGGACCGATGTCCAGCTCGCCGGCGGCGATGTCCCGGGAATCGACTTCGCCATCCAACAGGCGCTGGCGAGCCCAGGAGAGGCCCGCATCGCCGGAGTCCCGGGCATCGAACGTACCCTCCGGCTTTACTCCGTGCGTGCCCTCGAACGTCTGGCCGTCATCGACTGGCTCAAGGAAAACGTCGACTGGATTGTGCGCTGGCTGCCAGTCGCGCTTGCCGCGATCGGTCTCATTCCCGGTGCGGTGGGCCTCTCGCTCTTCTTCGCCTCGGTCGACCAGGTAGTGAACTGGGCCCAGGACTGGTACGCCGCCGACCCACGCGCCTTCCTTGCCTTCGAAACGCTTTCGGCTGGTGGCGTGAGCGGGACCAGCTTCGTGATGGATATGTATGAAGAGTCGGTCCTCATGGCCCAGGAGGGCCGGCCAATGCTCCCGGCGCACGGCCTCACCATCGCCCAGTTCGCGTACTCGGTGGGCATGTTCGCGGCCGTCCGGGGCACCGACTGGTACCTGTTCAAGTCCATCCGCGCGGTCAATGAGGGGACGCGGGGCTACTGCCACACCGGGCGCTGCAGCTCCATTTCCGGCATGGTGCCCCCGGTGATGATCCATGCTCGCGTTTCGGGAAACCTGGAACAGGAAGCCGGCGTGTACCCGTCGATCGTCGACAGGCTGATGGCCTTCAAGCTCGAAGTCGGCTCAGCCGATTACCACGCCGATTGGCTCACCGGCCGCAAGGGGCCGAACGCTCCCCTGGGGGACCTCCCGTTCAACGACTTCCAGCCCGGTCAATGGCCCGTGACGGTCACCCGGACGGAACCGGACTACCAGGTCATCCGCCTGGCGATCCCGAAGAGCGCAATTGCCCCCGAAGTCTGGGGCGACCGGCCGAAGGACGCCCTGATTTCGGCGTTCGGCCCGGTGGTCACGCTTACGGGGCCTGATGGCGAGTCGACATCCATCGACATCATCCAGGAGTCGGCCCGGCGCCCCAACGAAAGCCCCGACAACTTCTACGCCACCGTGGTCCTCATGCGAGATGAACGCGACATCCCCCTCGCCCCGGGGCTGGCCACGTTCCGGGAGCCGTTCGATTCGCCGCGCGATCAGTGGGCCGACTTCGCCGGGCCCGTCCTGCGCACCCGCCTGCAGGGCACGCTCACCTTTGCCGACGAGCGCACCGAACCGCTTACGTTCGCAGTCGACTTCACCCGGCCCGGAGGCCCGCCAGAGGCTGTCAATGCCGTTCCCCCACGCAGCCACGTGCGCGAAGTGGCGTTGACCAACGACATCTACGGGATCTACGACCTCACCAGCTGGACGGTTGTCGGCGGCACGCCGGACTGGGTCGCCCGGTATGCGGAAATCCGTGACACCTATGCCGCGTGTGCCACCAGCCCGTCGGCCTGCTACCTGCGGGTGCTGGTGATCCAGGACAAGCGCAGCGTGGCAGAAGTCTTCGGGAGGGACGCCGAGGGGCTCCACTTCGAGCGCTTCGCGGATTCGGAGGTCTACCTCGAAGGCTGGGGAAAGGATGAGGACCTGCTGGCGCCCCAGGCCCACGACAACTTCTTCAAGATCGATGGGCCGATCCTCACCGGGAGCTCCTTCTGGAACGTCGCCGGCTATGGCCCCGGCACGGCAGCCGACGTGGTGGCATGGAACACCATCCGGGCCGAGTTCAAGGATGGCCGCGTCAGCGCGACTATCTCCGAGTTCCAGCGGATCGAGGGCGCCGAGGTGATGACCATCTCCTTCGCCTTCGAAGGCGTGCTGCGCAAGTAACGCCACTCCTGACCGCTCGCCGCGCACCCGCTACAGTTCACCCGTGCACGAACCCGAAGGCATCCACAACTTCCGTGAACTCGGCCCCTATCCCGTCCGCCCCGGCGGCGTCATCCGCTCCCGCCGCGTCTACCGCTCCGGCGCCCTCGAACGCATGACCCCCGCCGATGAAGCCCTGCTCTCCCGTGAGCTCGGCCTCCGCACCGTTCTCGACCTCCGCCACCCCGACGAGCTGGCCGGCACGCCCGCTGCGCATCCTCTTTCGGAGCGCGTCGTCCGCCTCTCGATCTTCTCCGAATCGCAGCCCCAGGAAGAGCTCATCGCCGAGCTCAACGGGCTCTACGGCCCCGGCCCTTCGCCCCGCCGTTACTTCCATTACCTCCAGATCGGCGGCGGCCGGCTGGCTCGCGCCTTCGAACTCTTCGCCGACGAAGCGAACTACCCCATCCTCGTCCACTGCACCGCCGGGAAAGACCGCACCGGCGTGTTGCTCGGCATGGTCATGGACGTCCTCGGCTGCCACGACGCCGACATCGCCCACGAATATGGCCTCAGCGACGCCAGCATCGACCGGTTGATCGCCTACCTTCGCGCCAGCGGCCGTCAGCTCGAAGGGACGGATGAGGAGATCCGCGCGCGGCTTGCCACACCGCCCGAGCGGATGGCGGGGTTCATCGAGCTCCTCCGGCAGCACCATGGCGGGGCCGAGCGCTTCTTCAAGAGCCAGGGCGTCTCGACGGCTGCCATCGCGAGCGTCCGGGCCAAGCTGTCCGGCTGACTGCGCTCACCCCTCCAGGCTGAGCGCACTCCGCGCCCGCGCCAGGTCGGCAGAGCGCCCGAAGAGCGTCACTGAATCACCCACCTGCAGCCGGGATTTCCCGTTGGGCATGATCGAGACCGCTCCACGCCTCTGCAGCACCGCGAGCGTCCCCTTCAGCGCCGGGATGGCTTCGAGAGGCACGGCGGCTGCCGGGTTGGTCACCACCACCTGGATCGCCTCGAACTCCTCTTCGATTGCCGCGAGGAGCCCGGCGACCTGGGGCTCGCCCAGTGCCGTCGCAATCTCGGCGGCCGTGGCCTCGCTGGGGCTCACCACCGTCACGCCAAGGTCGCGGAACACCGGGATGTTCGCGGGCTCATCCACCCGTGCCACCACGTTGTTGCAGCCGAACTCCGTCGTGGCAATCCGCGCCGCCAGGAGCGCTCGATCATCCTCGGGGGTCGTGATGACGAAGGCGGCTGCTTCGCCCAGCCGTGCCTTCGCAAGCGTCTCGATGCTTGCGACATCACCCAGGACGACGTCGAAGCCGTCTTCGCGCGCTCTCGTGACCGAAGCCTCGTCCGAATCGATGAGCACCACGTCACGACCCATCGAGGCCAGTTTCGATGCCAGGTGGCGACCGGTTGCCCCGGCCCCCGCGATAACGGTTGTCATGGGATACACCTTAAGCCAGCGCGAGAGCATGCCCGCGTAGGCGGATTGGACTGCGATTGTGGTGGCGATGACGACAAACACCATCGCCACGAGCGGCCCGCCGTCGCTGGCGAGCCGGGGCGTTGCCTCCACCGCCACCACACCCGCGAGCGAGGCCGCCACCACGCCCCGGGGCGCCACGGCCGAGAGGAACAGCCGTTCCCGCCAGCTCAGGTTCGAACCAAGGCTGCTCACCAGGACCAGCAGCGGCCGGCCGATGAGGACCAGTGCGCCCACCACCAGCAGCGCCTCGGGAAAGATGCCCCGCAGCTCATCGAGGTCGATCCCCGCAGCGAGCAGCACATACACGCTCCCCACGAGGAACACGACGATTGACTCCTGGAACTCGTTGAGCGACTGCCGGTGGGGGAGGTTCAGGTTTCCCGCGGCGATGCCCATCACCACCATGGCCGTGAGGCCGGCTTCGTGGGCGAACGATTCGGCCGTTGCGAAGGCGATAACCGCACCGGCCACCACCAGCAGCGAGAGCTCGCGCGAGGACAGGCGCTTCACAACCCGCGTCACTCCCCAGATGCCCACCGCGCCCGCCGCACCGACTGCCACGCCGATGGCCACGCGTTGCAGCACCCAGCGCGTCGGCCCCGTGGCATCGAACGATTCGGCAACCGCGACCTGCAGCAGGAACAGCGTGAGCAGCGCCCCGAACGGGTCGATGATGATGCCCTCGCCCATCAGCGTGGTCCGGAGCCGGTCGTTCACACGCACCGCCTTGAGCAGAGGCGTGATAACGCTCGGCCCGGTCACGCACACCAGGGCGCCGAACAACGCCGAGAGCCGCCAGCCAAAGCCAAGGAAGAAGTATGCCGAGAGCGCTCCGACAACCGGCGTGATGACAAGGCCAAGCACCACCAGGTTCCGCACCACCGGCCCCACCACCCGCAACAACCGCCAGTTCAGCACGGTCCCGCCCTCGAACACGATCAGGGCGACGGCCAGCACCACCACCACCCGAATGAGGTCGTGCAGCTCTTCGGTGTCCACAGCGCCGAGCCCATCACGGCCGAGGATGACGCCCGCGAACAACAGCAGCACGGGCACCGGTACCGGCAAGCGCCGCGCGATGACCTGTGCGGCGACGGCACTTCCCGCCACGACAGCGATAGCCCGCAACGCGACCGCTACGTCCACGCTTGCTCACCGCCGCCGGGCCACATCGATCCTGGTTGCCGGGCGCTCATGTTTCAGCGAGCGTAGCAGCGCGAGTCGCCTCCGGCACCTGACGGGACTGCTGGTGGGCCGCAGTCGCAGCAGGCGTGGCGTGCCGGCACTGTGTGAGATTGGCCACACTATCGCGTTTCGAAGCACGCTATATTCCGGCGGAGTTTTGCCTGGAGGTGACCCTATGGACGGATCCCGCACCGAACGGCGCCGTGCGCTCCTCAAACGCGGTGCACTTCTCATCGGAGGATTCGCCGGGCTCGGCCTCGCCGGAAAGGCCGGGTTCGATGCGCGCGACTCGGACCCGGGCGGCACCCTCTATTCGCCCTTCACGGCCGTAACTGGCGCACGACGCACCCGGCCCGCCCGCGCGGCGTCTTGCCCGAACCAGGCCAGCGTTCCGCGAGTTTCGGCGAACTCCTCGATGGCCCCGATGGCGCCAAGGTTGGTGAGTTCTATGCCACGTCGTTCCAGTTCGGCACCCCCTTTGGGCCGGGAGACACTGCCGCTGATGCCATGGAGACCCACCAGTTCAACCTGAGCGATGGCACCATCATCGGCGTTGGCACGTTGCCACATCGCCTGGGCGCCACGAGCGTCCACGCGATCATCGGCGGCACCGGCCGCTACCAGGGCGCCAGCGGGTCGTACGTGGCCCGCCAGGACCCGGTCGATCTCGGCGGTGATGGCTCCGCCGAGTTCACCTTCAACATCATCCCTGGGAGGGCCTGATGGCCGCGGTAGACTACTTCCTGAAGATTGACGGCATCGACGGTGAAAGCACCGACGATAGGCACAAGAACGAGATCGACCTCCTTTCGTTCTCCTGGGGGCTCGCCAATGCCACATCCGGAGCAGGGCGAGGCGGAGCGGCAGCAGCCGGCAAAGCCGTCTTCCAGGACTTCCACTTCACGACCCAGGTCAACAAGGCCTCACCCAAGTTGTTCCTCGCCTGCGCCACCGGCCAGCACATCAAGGAAGCGAAGCTCACCTGCCGCAAGGCAGGCGGTGACCAGCAGGAGTTCCTCACCGTCACCATGACCGACGTCCTCATCTCGTCGTACCAGCAGGGCGGAGCCAGCGAGTCCGATGTGGTTCCCACCGACCAGGTAAGCTTCAACTTCACGAAGATCGAGGTCGAGTACGTCCCGCAGAAAGCCGATGGATCGGCCGATGCCCCGGTGAAGGCGGGCTACGACCTCAAGCTGGCCAAGAAGGTGTAGGCGCGGAGGAGCGCCGATCCACGCCCGTGTTACCGCTTCCGGCCGATGCGCGGCAGTTCGAAGTGCGGAAGCTGCCGCCCTGCTCCCCGGCGGCCGAACGCGAGCACCAGCCCGAGCACGCTTCCATAGCGCTGGCTCATCTGCTCAATCGCGTCCGCCGCCCGGTCGAGTTGCCCTTCGCTCACCACGAGCGGCGGCTCGAGCCGGAGGATGTTGGTCGCGTTCAGCGCGTAGGCAGTGATGATCTTGTGGTCGACCAGGAGCATCGCGGCGAACATCGCGGCGAAGTACTCCCGGCTCAGCCCCTTCGCGATCGGCGGTTCGGCGAACTCCAGCCCCAACAGGAGCCCCCGCCCGCGAACGCCCTTCACGATCCGCGACTCCGCCGCGATCGCGGCCAACCGTCTCTGGAACCGCTCGCCCAGCACTGCCGCTCGCCCCGCCAGGTCGTCCCTCACGATGACTTCTATCGCCGTTAGCGCGGCGGCGCACGCCAGCGCGTTCCCACCGAACGTCGAGTCGTGGAGCATGCAGGTATCGCGGCTACCGTAGGCTCGCCGCCATACCCGGTCGGTCGCGATGCATGCCCCGATCGGGGCCACGCCGCCGCCAAGCGACTTGGCCAGCGCCATGATGTCCGGTTCCACGCCCTCGTGGTCGACCCCGAACATCCTGCCTGTCCTGCCGAACCCGGTCTGCACTTCGTCGGCCACGAACAGCGCCCCGTGGCGGTGGCACAGCTCCCACGCGCTCCCGAGGTATCCATCGGGCGGCACGACGATGCCGCCCTCCCCCTGGATGGGCTCGACGATGAACGCCGCCGTGGGCTCCTTCCTGAGCTCGCGCTCCAGCGCGTCGAGGTCGCCGAAGGGAACGTGCGCGAATCCCGGTACGAGCGGCGCGAACGGCTCGCGGTAATGCTCCCGGCCCGTGGCGGAAAGCGCTCCGAAGGTCAGCCCGTGGTACGCGTTCTCCGTCGACACGATGCGCGTCCGCTTGGTGCTGGCGCGCGCCAGCTTGAGCGCGGCCTCCACGGCCTCGGACCCGCTGTTGCAGAAGAAGGTCTTCTCCAGGTCGCCCGGCGCGATTGCCGCGAGCGACTGCCCCAGCGCCCCCATCAGCCGTGACAGTGCAATCTGGAGCAGGTGGGGCGCCTCTTCCACGCGCCTCACCGCCTGGTGGATCTCCGGGTGGTTGTGGCCGGTGTTCAACGCACCGAAGCCCCCGAGGAAGTCCAGGTGCTCGCGGCCCGCGTCGTCCCACACGCGAACTCCCTCGGCGCGTACGAAGTTGCGGTCGATGCCGAGCAGGTGCACGAGCGACGCGATCCCCGGATTAACGTAGCGGGCATACAGCTCGCGCGCCTCGGACCCATCCAGTTCGAGCGCCTGCTCGAGAGTGACGATCTCCATGGCCAGCCTCCGCTTCGCCTGACCACAGGTTGCCCAGCCAAACCGCCGATTACACCGTCTGCTTGGCCGCATGTCGCGTACCAGGCGGACCATTTCGGCGCCCGCGCTACCGCTCCGCCAGCGCCCGTGCCATCCGCTCGAGGCCCTCTTCCAGCAACGGGCGGGGGCACCCGAAGTTCATCCGCACGAACCCCTCGCCCGTGGGGCCGAAGGTCTTCCCGTCTCCAAAGGCCACGCGCGCGTTCCCCAGGAACCAGCCGCATGCGTCGTTGCCCGGCAAAGCGAGCGCGTTGCAGTCGAGCCACGCGAGGTACGTGCCCTCTGGCGGATAGACCGAGATGCCAGGCAGGCGCTCCCGCACGAACGACACCAGGTAGTCGCGGTTGGCGGTCAGGTACCTGGCGAGCGCCTCGAGCCAGCCATCGCAATCGCGATAGGCGGCGGTCATCGCCACATAGCCGAGGATGTTCACCGCGCTCACCATCCCGCCCCTGGCCGCCTCGTACCGGGCGCGCAACTCTTCGTTGGGGATGATGGCCACGGCCGCCTTGAGCCCGGCGAGGTTGAACGTCTTGCTCGGCGCCATCAGCGTGATCGTGCGCTCGGCCACCTCCGGCCCCAGGCTGGCCATCGGCGTGTGCACGTTGCCATCCAGCACGAGGTCGCAGTGCACCTCATCGGAGATGATCCACAGCCCGCGTTCCAGGCAGATGTCGGCCATCCGGCGGAGCTCCTGGCGCGAGAACACCCGGCCCACCGGGTTGTGGGGATTGCAGAGCAGGAATACGCGCGTCGTCCCGTCGATAGCGGCTTCGAGGCTCTCCCAGTCGACCTCGTACCGTCCCGAATCGTCCCGCACGAGGTAGGCATCCTGCCGGACGAGACCATGGTGGTTGTGCGCGTTCAGGATCGGTGGGTAGGCGGGATGCTGGACGACCACACCCTCGCCCGGTTGCGTCAGTGCCCGCAGCCCGAGGTTGAATCCCGGGATGACTCCCGGGAGAGGCAGGAGGGCCTCGTTCTCGACTTCCCAGCCGTAGCGGCGTTCGAGCCGGGCCGTGAACGCGCGGTGGAAGTCCTCCGTGGCCAGCCCATAGCCGTAGAACCCGCGCTCGACCCGCTCGTGGAGGGCCCGCCGCACCGGTTCGGGCGAGGGGAAGTCCATGTCGGCCACCGGCATCGGCAGCACGTCGGCATCGAAGCGATCCCACTTCGAGCTGCCGGTGCCGCGCCGCTCGTAGACGCGATCGAAGTCGTATTCCATGGCGCGAATCCTACGCCGTTGCGCAGGCCGTCAGCAGGGGCGGGCCTCACTCGTAACGGAGCGCCTCGGCAATGGGAACGCGTGCAGCCCGGTGGCTCGGCCACCACGTCATCAGCAGTGCAAAGCCAAAGGCCGCAAACGCGAAAACCAGTACTTCGGGCCACGGCACAAATAGCGAGAGCCCTTCCGTGCCTGTGAAGTCTGGCGACGAGATCAGATTGCGCGAGAGCACCACTGCTCCCGCAACTCCGGATCCGACTCCCATGAGCGCAACAAAAGCCGACTCGAACAGGAAGCTCCAGGCGACCGTCGACCGCTCGTAACCGATGGCGCGGAGCATGCCGATCTGCTGGCGGCGCTCCACCACCGACCTCAGCGAGATGACGCCGATCGCCGCGATGCCCACCACCAGCCCGAGTGCCATGAACACCTGCATCACGCGTAGCAGCCCACGCGACATTGCCAGCGCGTCATCGATGATCTTCTTGATCGAAAAGGCCTGGACACCCTGCGTCACGAGCGAGGCCTCGATGTCCTCGGCTGCCGTCACCGAGTCGGTGCCCGGTGCAAGCTGCAACAGGAAGTCCCGGTACTCCGGCTCGCCGAAAATCTCCCGGCTGGTGTCCGCGTTGATGGTCAGCCCCGGGTACAGTCCGGCGGGGATCTTGTTCGAGTACACTCCGATCACGGTCACGGTCATGACCTCCTGGGTGGCCTCGTTGCGAATCTCGACGTCGAATCGCCCGAAACGGTCGTCCCGAATCTCGACGCCCGAAGTATGGAAGCCGCCAACGCCGAACCCCACCTGGCCGACGGCGGCCGCCTCGATGACGGCGAAACCCTTGCGGGTGCGGAGCGCGCCGTACACATCCTGGTCCGAATCGAAACCCGTGGCACGGGCCTCCAGTTCCGTGTTTACGTTTTCCCAGTAGTTGTCGTCGGCCGCCCGCACGATGTACTGCGCCCACTCTGATTGCCCCGCCTGGCGTACCTTCTGGCGGTCGTCGTCAACGGGAGTGAGCGCGCCGATTCCCACAATCCTCGAAGTCTCGAAGTCCGAGAACTCCCGGAGCGTCGCCTCCAGGTCGGTGACGGGATTGTTCCGGTTGGTCACCACCACGACGTCCCAGCCGCCCGTACCCTCATCGCCCCCCAGGATGTCGAAGAAACTCGCGTTCAGGACGCTCATCAGGGTGATGGAGAAGAGGATGAGCGAGAACATCGCGATCGTCATGCCCGTCCGGAAGCGGTTTGCAAGGGGGTAGGCGATACCCATCCGGAGGGCCGGCGCCAGCCCCTGGTAACGCTGGGCGGCGAGCGAGAACAGCCCCGCGATGAGCACGATGAGGGCGAACAGGTAGGCGAGATCGCCCACACCGCCCGCTGTATCGCCCAGGACCACCCCCAGCCCGCCCAGGGCCACCGCCGACGCAAGCATCCCGCCGGGCACGAGGTAGCCCAAACGCCCGCGGCTCGTCCCCGCGTACATCGCCGTCAGCAGCCTGGCATTGAAGATGATGACCAGCGTGAGCGCGGCGACGATCATGATCCCGGAAAGCACGAACATCTCCATGCCCGTGTTGTCGAACCGCCCGAACAGCCGGTCGCTGAGCTCGAACGGCATCAGCCAGTAGAACGCAAGTGCGAGCCCGGCAATGGTCCACACGGGGCGTTCCCCCGCCCCGGCCTGGCGCACGAGCAGCGCCGCCGCGATGAGCGACATCGAGATGCCGCCCGAGAAGAGGAACGACGAGTCGGTCGTCCGGCCCAGGACTACCATGGTGAGCCCGAGGACAAGTCCGCCGGGTGCAAAAGCCCACGTGCGCGACAGCCCGAAGGCCCGGCGAAGGATCATGTAGAGCCCGATGGGTGGTGCCACCGCCACGATTGGAAGGCCGCCCAGCAGCCAGCCCAGGCGCAACCCATGCCTCGCCTCGACGTGCCGCTGGCCGGTTTGTCCACGGATAGCCGCGACGATGTTGAGACGGCTCACCAGCACCGACGAGAGGACCACCGTCGAGAACGTCACGACCCATCCGAGGCAGAAGCTCACAACCAGGGTCCGCGCAGTGATGTGCGCGGTGACAAAGTTCCCGGACTCCCCGAAGGCGAGCTTCGCGCCTCCCACGATGACAAGGAGGCCGAACGCCAGGCCAAGCCCCACCCCGATGACTCCCGCGAACAGCGCATAGACCATGCCCTCGGCGAGGAATGCCTGAACCAGGTGGATCCGTAACGCCCCAACCGCGCGCGTGATCCCCATTTCACGCTGCCGCTCCGCCGCCAGCATCACGAAGATCATGAAGATCAGGAGCACGCCCGATGCTATGGAGAACAGGCCCAGCACGAGGAATAGCGTCGTCAATCCGCTCGACATCAGTTTTGCCGCCTCCACGGCGTCCTGCTTCACCTTCTCGACCTGGAAGGTGGCGCCGCCCAGCCCCAGCTGTTCGCTCGCGCCTGGAGTGGCAATGAACTCCTCGAGCCGGGCTGCAGCCGCGTCCGAGCGCTCTACCCCGCCGCGTACTCCCCCGTACAGCGCCACGCTCACCGAGTTGATGAGCCCGGGTCTCCCGGTGACGCGTTGGACCGTTGAGAGTTTCGCCGCAAGCCCGGGGATTTCGCCGCCACCGAACTCGAGGCCGCCGCTCGCGCGCTCCTCGCGGACGATCCCCGCCACCCGCAGGCTCACTGCCTGGCCCTGCACGAAGACGAGCAGCACGTCGCCCGGCCGGATATTCAGCGCATCAGCGCTGCGCTCGTTCGCGAAGACCTCGTCGTCCGAGAGGCTGGCGAGGTCCGCGGCGCCGCCACCCACCAACTCCAGCCCACCAAACGCGTGCATGGCCGCCGCGTCGGTGCCTGCCAATATCACCACGGGTTCCGTCAGCGCCGTCCTTGCGTTCTGGACCGGTACCGGCTCGAAGAGGAACGGGATGAATCCCTCGATATCCGGATCGTCCGCGAAGGTGGTTGCCAGCCGGCCAGCGAGGTCGTCGCGAGCGTAGAACTGGTCGCCCGTCGCGCTTCCTTCTTCGGATTGGATGTGGTGCAGGCTCAGGTCGGTACGCTGAAGAAAGTCA
This sequence comes from uncultured Anaerolineaceae bacterium, assembly GCA_964507025.1. GTDB lineage: Bacteria > Chloroflexota > Dehalococcoidia > Tepidiformales > Tepidiformaceae > Amarobacter. The sequence continues at coordinate 204,495 of CAZDOK010000002.1, read as the reverse complement.
TACGCCACCTTCGTGATGCTGTAGTCCACGGTGTCGCCCAGCGTGAATGCTGCTGTCACGATCGTTGTCGCCAGCATCAGCCCGACGACAATGAGACTCGATTGGGCGGCCCGCCGGCGGATGTTCCGCAGGCCCATTCGGAACATGGTGCGCCCCGAAACGAACAGCGCTGCTGAAACGATCGCGGAGAGAACGAACAGCGCCGCCAACACCACCATGATGGTGGACATCGGCAGGCCGAAGAGCTCGCTCATCGTTGAAGGTCCTCTCCGACGATGCGACCGTCCCGCATGCGGACGATCCGGTGGCAGCGCGCCCCGACCCCGGGGTCATGGGTGACGATCACAAACGTCTGCTGATTGTCGCGGTTCAGCTGCTCCATCAGCCGCATCACATCGTCTGCCATCTCGGAGTCCAGGTTCCCGGTGGGCTCATCGGCCCAGACAATGGCGGGGTCGTTCACCAGCGCCCGGGCGATGGTCACCCGTTGGCGTTGCCCGCCACTGAGCTGGTTGGGCCAGTGATGCGCCCGGTCGGCGAGGCCCACCTTCTCGAGCGCCGCCAACGCCTTGGTCCGTGCCTCCTTGCCTGGCACCCCCGAAACCACCAGCGGTAGTTCCACGTTCTCGGCCGCCGAAAGCACCGGCAACAGGTTGTACGTTTGGAAGACGAATCCCATTCGCCGCGCCCGGTAGCGTGATTTCGCCCTGTCGGAGAGCTGGTTGATGTCCGTCCCCTCGATCCAGACCTGGCCCGAGTCGATCGTATCCAGCCCGCTGAGGCAGTTGAGCAGTGTGGTCTTGCCGCAGCCTGAAGGTCCCATGATGGCCACCATCTCCCCCCGGGGGACCGCGAGGTTCACGCCCCGGAGTGCCTGGACGCTTATCGCCCCGGCGTCATAGGTCTTCACCACATCGCGCGCTTCGATGATCGGGTGTTCTGATGTGCTTACTTCCCGCTCCGGAGTGGGCGCGGTGGTTGGGTGCATGCGGATCTCCAGGAAGGGTTCTCCGTAGCTTCTCCCTTCCGCCGCACCTCGCTGAGGGCCGAACGTTCGCCATAGCGGCGACGAATGGACGAAGTGCGCGCCGGGCGCGCATGCCTTCCGCCAACTCACCGACCGGTGCGGCCACGACCCGGGCGTTCGGCGGCGCCAAAGCTCCCGAGTGGTGAACGATGGTCGAAGGCGGCCGGCAGCGTCGCGCAACAGCCGACGGCACCACGCTACCTGCAGGCCACCTCGAAGGTGCCCTGGACCGGCTCAACGGCCCCCTGCATCACCTTCAGCAGGTCCACAAACGTCACCGTACCCGAGGCGCGCTTGCCATCTACCTGGTAGCTGTCGACCTGGCTTTGGCCCTCACCGACGGCCTCAAAACCGCCAATGACTTCGCCGCCAGCCCGCCAGTCCACGTTCTTCGTATCGTCGCGCACCCGGACGTATGGCGGCTCCCAGTCGTCGGGGTTCGATTCCCAGCCGGGCGGCGGGAGGTCGATATTCACCGCGATGTCGCCGCCCCCGCTGGCTCTCCCCACCGCGCCGAGCGCTCCGCCGAGCTGCACGCATGAAAGAAGCGTGAACTCGTACCGCTGGCCATCCACTTCCACCACCGCGGTGTTGTCCGCAACCCCGCCGCCCCCGCCGCTGGCCGGTGTGGCGCCACCCGCGGGCTGAGTCGCGTTTGCGCCGTTTCCGCCTGAATCGCTGCCGCCCGGGGAGGCGGGATTGTCGTCGTCGCCGCCGCAGGCGAAGGCCAATGCCGCCGCCAGCAGTGTGGGCACTGCAAGAAATCGCACCGTGCGTCTCCTCTGAACTCTCAGACCCTGCGACCAGCTGGCCACCCGTCTTCCGCAGCACGACCGTCACCCCGGTTTCGTGACAGGTGACGCCCGGGACCCTGTTTACGCGAGCCCTCCGGGCGAGTCAACCACCGATCCCGCGGATGGGTGCGGCCTGGCACGTCTCGTGGAATCATCCGCCGCCGGCCGGGCGGTCATCGACAGGTGCCGGCGCATCCAGTCCTTCAGCCGATCAGGCCGGCCCGACCAGTGCCGGGAACAGCCTTCGGACGGAACACCCAGATCGAGAGCAGCAGGAAGCGGATGATGGTCGCCACGCCGCCCGCGCCCACCGCGAGGGCGGTTTCGAACGTCCGCGCCGGTTCGTCGACCACCTGCAGACCGAGGTGGAGCACCGCGGATGACGCGCCCAGCCCCAGCACGTACACGGCCAGGTACTGCACCGCCTGCACGTGAATCGGGCCATGAGTGGCCGCGAACGTGTACTTCCGGTTTGCCGCGAAATTGAACAGCATGGTCAGGGAAAGCGCCGCGAAGTTTGCCGTCAGCGGCCCCACCCATGTACGGCCCAGAGCGTAGAGCACGACGAATGCTCCAGTGGAAACCACGCCCACGAGCGCGAACGTTCCGAATCGCCTTGCGCCAACGCGCCCGGCGGCGAAGAGTCTCGGCCAGAATCCTCGGGGGCGTTCGGCCCCGTGGCGCGTGTCGATGGTCATGCGCTCCCTGTGGTCCGGCGGCGCGCCCGGGACCGCCCAGATTATAGCGGCGCCACCTTGCGGCCAGGCCGGGTCCCCGGATAGAGCGCCAATCCGTGCGCGAAAGCGCCACGGCGCCTATATATGCCTGTGCCAACCCCGGCATCAGCCGGCCTGCTCCGGTGGCTTCCAGGAGGTGCCTTGCGCGGTCCACGCACTCCCGGTCGTGTCGCCTTCATCACCCTGGCCATCGCCTTCGCGCTGGCGCTGGTCGTCTATTGGCCCGCCCTCGATTCGCCGTTCCTGGGCGACGACTACCGCTATCTGCTGGCCTCGCGCGATATGTCGTGGGGCGACTTCCTCCACGATGCCTTCGTCCCCTGGGTCGAACGGGAGGCATCCGAAGTCGCCGCCGACCACTGGCGGCCGCTCTCCTGGACGTACTTCCGCCTCCAGTACGGGGTCTTCGGCGATGAACGGCTCGGCTACCACCTGACGAGTTTCGCCGCGCACCTCGGCGGGATCGTCGTGGTGTGGTTCCTGGCGCGTCGGCTCCGGATCACTACGCCGGGAGCCGTCGTCGCGACGGTCATCTTCGCGATACACCCCGCGGGATTCGAATCGGTCACGTGGATCTCGGCCCTGAGCCTCGTGGGCTTCCCGCTGGCGCTGGCTGGCTGGCTGGCGTTCGTCGCCGCGGTCGAAGCCACCAGCCCGGCACGGCGATTGCGGCTGCATGTGCTGGCCCTTGTCCTCATCACGATCGGGCTGTTGAACCGTGAGACCGTGGTCGCCGTCTTCCCGGCCATGGGTTTCTGGCTCCTCCTTGTCCACGCCCGTGAGCACCTGCGGGATCCCCGCGCCTACCTTCCCCTGGCGCCGTACTTCGCGCTCTTCGTGCTGTATACGATGGCTTCGACATGGTTCTTCACCGCCCCGGGCGACCAGTCTCTCAGCGCCGATGCCGATGCGCTCCGCCGAACCTGGTTTTACGTGAAGCAAGCGCTCGCGCCGGCCGACCTTGATTTCGCCGCATTCGTCTTCGCGCAGCGCGCCCTGGGAGTGCTCGTGCTCATCTCGCCGTTCATCGCGCTTGCCACCAGGCGCTGGCTGGCGCTCGCGCTCATCCTGGGATTCCTGGCGTCCATCGTGCCGTACGGGCTCTTCAACGTTGGCTACGGCCCGCGCTACTTCTACTTCCCGTCGGCGTTCCTTGCGCTCGCGCTCGGCGCGGTGGCGATGGAGTTGTGGCCGCTCGTGACGCGGATCCCCGCGCTGCCAAACCCCAGGCTCGCCGTGGCGGGAACACTGGCGGCCACGGCCCTCGTGATTGTCGCCATTGGAAATAACCGCGTCGATCGGTGGGTGGAACAGGGCCCCGAACAGGAAGAACGCTGGATCAATGAGCTGCTGCAAACCTACAGCGAGCTGCCCGATGACGGCATCCTGTACGTGACGAACGTGCCGTTCCACATGGCACTGCTCAACGGGTTCGTGCTCGAGCCAACGGTGAGCTACCTCTACCCCGGCGCCCCCCGCCGCGTCCAGATGTTCTACCGAGTGAACCTGGAAGAGGTGCGGCCCTATGTCCGCCCCCAGGACCGGCTCTTCGTTCCTGGCGAGTAGAGCCGATGCCCGCTAGCCAGCGGCCCCCGCCCGGGGGACAATCCCGGCCGCCGTCTCCGCCCGCTCGATCGCCGACGCCATGGCGTCCCGGGCCGAAAAGCCCGCGCCCGACGCCATGAGGGCCTCCCCGGACCGCACCACGGCGGTCCAGAGGCCGCTTCAGTTGTTCAGCGACGCCTCGGCCACCATCTCCACCCCGCCGACGCGCACAACCTTCGATTCGAAAGGGACCATCACCAGTTCTCCTGGGCTCCCATCCTAGCAGACGCCGCTTCCCGAAGGTTTGGCACCCCGAACGGCCGGATGAGCCTCAGGGCCGGGGCCGCAACCCCCTGGCCCCGAGGCTCATCCTTCGCCCTGTTTCGGCCCTACCGAAGCGAGATGGACCCACCGCTCAGCGGCCACGTCGCATCATGCCACCAGGGGTCGTTCCCGGGTTCGTTGTCGTAGGTTGCGTTGTACCCGGTATACGTCTTCGGATCCCAGATCCGGATGTGGAACGCGTCGGTGCCGCCCGAACCCGCGAGCTGACCATCGACCACACGCAGGATGAACCTGTAGTCGCCCGCGCCATTCACGGTCCCACGGCCCTCGATGCGCGCCCCGGCCTCCATCACCCTGAGGGCGTCGATGCTGGTGCTCTTGAAGGCGATGTTGGCGGCCTTGAATTCGAAGGCCACCTGTCCGGAAGGCATCCCCTTCGCGAACTTCGTGCTGAGCGAGAACTTTGCCGGGCCAATCGCGCCGGGCATGTCGGCCACGGCGCCTGCCGGGGAATCGATCGTCCCCTTCCCGCTCACCTTTCCCGCGGGCCGGCTGACTTCAAGGTGTGCCTCGTACCAGCTGGCGACGATCCCGCCTTCGGCGGCTGCGCCCCACGCCACGATTGGCGTCCCGTGTGTCCACGAAAGCATGCCTCCGGGGATGAACCGCGTCTGCGCCGGCACCGATGGGTCCCAGTTGCGGATTGTGACCGTGAAATCGCCGTTCGAATGGCGCTCGATTTCAAAGGTATTGGGCAACCCGTTGTCCCAGGGGAACTCGAAGGCCGGCACGCTGGTGTTGCCAATCCACACCTGGCGCGCCGTCATCCCCGGCCTCCGCCCGAATTTCAGCTCGAGCCGGTGCTGGCCATCGTCGAAGATCATGCGCCAGGCAGTCGTCTCTGCCGACCAGAAGCCCGACCCATCCGACACGTACCCCGCGCTCGAGACGACGCGGAACTTCGCGGTGTTGTAGTGCGCAGGGCTCGCCGGGTCGCCCGAGAGCTGCTGCAACTGGTGACCGTACAGGAGCTGCGTTGCATTCCCGGGATCGACCAGTGTGAGCCCGGAACCCTCCCACGCACATTGCGCCACCGCCACGGCGTCAGCCGCGCACCACGAGTTCGGGTTCTGGACAGGGACCCGATCGGCGGTCCACACGGCCGGGTCGGGCAGAGCGCCATCAGGGCCGCAAAACACCGGGTCGGAGGTCGGGGTGCAATCGAACAGGTAGTCGGCCTGTTCGAGCACCGATCGGGGTGCGGCACCTGCGGCCTGGGGCGCCACTGCCGTGGCGAACGCGGCGAGGACGAGGCTCAGGACGAATGAGAGGCTGAGCGCGATGCTCTTCATTTGGATCTCCTCATCGAAACGGGATAACTGCCCGGATCGACCGTGTCACCGGGCTTACCGCGCGGTAAGTGATGGTCTTCACAAATACGAGTTAACGGCCCAGCGATGCGCAAACCGGCGGGGCAAGGGTTGCCAATAATCGCTGAGTACCGATAAAGTTATAGACTGGTTCACTCCACCTGCTCCACGGAGGTTTTGCCCCACATGGGCCTCTTCTCTCGCACCCCGAACAGCCTCGAAATCGATGTCCACGAGGCCCATGCGCTCCAGGCGGAGGGCGCCACCCTGGTCGACATTCGCGAAAGCTGGGAATGGGCCCAGGGCCGCGCCGCAGGTGCTCGCCATGTTCCGCTCGGTCAGATCGCCATCGGCATGCAGCGCATCCCGCGCGATAGGCCGGTGCTCCTCATCTGCGCCAGCGGGAACCGCAGCAAGATGGCTGCGAAGTTCCTCCAGGAGCGCGGGTTCGAGGCAAAGTCGGTCCGTGGTGGAACCTCCGCCTGGGCACGCGCCAGCCTCCCGCTCCAGTTCTAGCGGCCAGGCTTGTGCCCCGAGCCCCTCGGAGGGCAAGCTGGCGCCCATGAGGGCTCGAACACGGCAGCCGGCCAGTGAAGTCCAAAGCGACGGCGGTGGATGCACGACCATTCTCCGTCGCAAGCTCCTCCAGGCGCTGCCCTTCTTTGCAGCGCTCTCGCCGGCGGACCTGGATCGAGTCAATCAACTCTTCCATGCCCGCGGTTATGAGCCGCAAGACGCCATCTATCACGCGGGCGATCCGGCCGACAGCCTCTTCGTGCTCGCTCACGGCAAGGTGAAACTCCTCCGCCATGCCTCCGTTGGCCAGGAGGTGGTGTTCGACCTCGTCGGACCGGGCGAGATGTTTGGCAGTCTCGCGACGCTTGGCCACCGCGAACTCCCTGATGAGGCGCGCGCGCTCACCCACTGCTGCGCACTCACCATCACCGCGGCCGATTTCCAGTCCGTCCTCGAGCGTTATCCGCCCGTCGCGCTCGCGGTCCTTCGCGTGGTCGCTGAACGCCTCCAGGAAGCCCGCGACACCATCTCCCGGTTGAGTGCCCTTCCCGTGAGTGCCCGCGTTGCGGCGGCTCTTCTGAAGCTCGCCGAGAAGCTTGGGACACCGTCGCCGGATGGAATCCGGATCCAGGCGCCCCTCTCTCGCCAGGACCTTGCCGCGATGACCGGTGCGACGACCGAATCGGTGAGCCGCGTCATGAGCCAGCTTCGTCGCGACGGCGTGATTGCCAGCGGGCGTGAATGGGTCGCGGTTCGCGACAGCGCTCGCCTCGCCGGGCTCGCCAGCCCCCCCGAGTGACCTTCCGGCGATGGCCCCCCGGCCGCTCCGCTAATTGATCCATCGCATTCAAGTGCCGGCCACCCGGCGATAGGGTGGATTCAACACGACCGTCAGCGGTCGAAACCCGGCAGGAGTACCACCATGCAAACCGTCTTCACCTCTCCCATCACGCGATGGCCCGCCCGTCGCATCGCCCGGGCGGCAGCAGCGATCCTGCGCCCGGCGCGCATCGCTTCCGCCCACTGCGATTCCACGGAAGGGCCGGTGGCCGGCCCGGCCCGCAAGGCGCTCGAATCCGGAGATGTCCGTCTCGTGCTTCCGTTTGTGAAGCCAGCCGAGGAGGCCGAGCTCATCGCCGCGTTCGCCCAGGCCATGCAGGTCCGGGCGGCCGGTGGCGAAGCCCGCCAGCTTGCTGACCGCTCCTTCGCCGAGACCGCGGTGCGCCTTCACCGTCAGGGCGAAGGCGCACCGTACACCGGCCTCCAGCCGGCCGCCGAATTACCGCCGGCACTGGCCGCCGCCGAGCTGGCGCTCGAAACCGGCGAGCTCGACGACGTGTTCACCAGGCTCGACCGCGAAATCCACCACGGTGTTGAAGCCCGTTACCACGCGGTCCTCGCCGCGCGCCAGCAGGAATCCCGCGAGGGGACCGTCGAAGCCGCGCGCGCCCGCGTGGAAGCCGAGTTCACCTTCGAGAAGTACGTGCTCGGGATCAGCGAATCGGCGCACTCGAGCGCGCACACAGAGCCGGTGATGGCCATGGCTGACCACCGTCACGACTGACGATCATCTGCCCGAAACCAGGTCCCGGTGGGTCGCCGCCGGGACCTCGGTGCCTATACCGTCCCTGGCCGCCCGGCGCACGGCCGGGGCAAACGGACTGAACGAAAACCAGCGGGGGAAGGCACGGACCAGCGCGGGTGGCCCGGCGAGTTCGAATGTGCCTGCCCGGACCGCATCCTGGATGGTCGTCCGGCCCAGCCAGACGCGATGGAGCTCGCGGCTGGTGGTCCGAACCTCCAGGTCCACATCGAACCCCGGGTGCTTCACGCAGGTGTCCACGTCGTCTGGCTCGATCACCAGCCAGATGTGTTCGGTGGTGCCGTCAAGGCAGCTGAGGGCGAACTCCACCACCACGCGTTGCCCGGGCACGCGTTCGCGTACCACACCCCGCTGGAAACGCCACATCATGTGGGTGTTGTCCAGCTGTCCCTCGGCGGGGTCGCCGAAGTAGGCCCAGCGGATGGCCCATTCGCCCAGCCCGAAAATCAGGTCTTCGAGGTCTTTCCCGGCCGGCGTCAGCCAGTACTTCGGCCGGCCCGGCTGCTCCTCGGTTCGCTCGATCAGACCGTGGGATGCCAGTGCCTTCAGCCGCTCCGAGAGCAGCGTCCTCGAGATGTGCGGAATCCCGTGATGGATCTCGCCAAAGGTGTGGGCGCCAACGATGAGTTCCCGCAACACCAGCGGGGTCCATCGGTCGGCGATCACCTCCGTCGCCATCGCCACGGGGCAGTACTGCGGCAGCGTTTCCATGCGCCCAGTGTGCGCTACCTCTCATTGGTCCGACCAGTCCATTTCTTGGACTTCGAGTCTCCCCGGGCGCCCCCTACCGTGGAGGCATCCGAATGGAGGAGACACCATGCCCACAGCACTCGAAAGCCCCGCCCTCACGCGCACCCTCGCTGATATCGTCTGCGAGGTCTCGCCCACCCTCTCGGCAGCCTCGGCTGCCCACGATCGCGATGGCACATTCGTCGAAGAGGCCTATGCCGCGCTCAGGGCGGCCGGGTTCTTCGCTGCCGGAGTCCCGGCCGAGCTCGGTGGCCTGGGTGCCGGGCTCCGCGAACTGGCCTTCGCCCACCACGAGCTCTCGCGGGCGTGCGCCAGCACGTCGCTGGCCTCCTCGATGCACACCCACAGCGTCGTCACGCTGGCCTGGCGCCACCGGCACGGAGCGCCCGTCGAGACCACGCTTCGCCGCGTTGCCGCCGACGGCCTCGTCCTTATTTCGACAGGCGGCTCGGACCACGTGAGACCGTCGGCGGTGGCGCGCCGCGTGGATGGAGGCTATGCCGTGACCGGCCGCAAGATCTTCGCCAGCCAGGCGCCTGCCGGTTCGGTCCTCGCGACCTGGGCGGTCACCGAAGAGAACCCGCCGGAGATCCTCGGCCTGAGCATCCCGATGAGCGCGCCCGGAGTCGAGGTGCTCGATACGTGGGATGCCCACGGCATGCGCGGCACCGGCAGCCACGACATCGTGCTGAACGACGTGTTCGTGGCCGACGCCCAGGTCGGTGCGCGCCGTCCGTACAACCGGCTCGACCCGCTCATTCGCATCGCGCTCATCAACGGCCTGGCAATCATCACCGGCGTCTACCTCGGCGTTATCCAGGCTGCCCGCGACGAGGTGAAACGCGTGCTCACCGCAGGCAAGCGTGCGACCGACCCGATCGGCCAGCGCCTTGCCGGCCAGGTCGAGTTCGACTATGCGGCCGCCCGCCTTGCCTTCGAAGGCGCTCTCGCGCGCATCGGTGATGACCCGGAGTCGACCTTCGAGAACTTCCTCGCCGTCCTCCATGCGAAGCGGGCGGTCGCCGAGCACGGCGCGCGGGCCATCGATGCTGCCATGAGCGCGGTGGGTGGTCAGTCGTTTTACCGGGCGTCCGTGCTGGAGCGCATCGCGCGGGATTTCCGCGGCATCAACCACCACCCGCTCACTCCTGAAGCGACCCTGTTCTACTCGGGAAAAGTGGCGCTCGGCGGCGACCCGGAGGAGCTCTAACAACCCCGGAGTCGCCCCACGAAGCAAGCGGCCGCCGGTTCACGGCGGCCGCCCTCTTGTGGTGGCGCCGTCCGCCGGGTGGTGCCCGCCGTCAGAGCAAGTTACGACACCGTGCCGGTTGCGCCGGCGCCGGGCCCTTACGCGATGACTTCGAAGGTTTCTACCACCGAGGGCGAGGGAATCTTCGACGCATCCTGCCCGGGCAGGAGCGGCATGCCGTTCGCACGCTGCGCCCCGGTGGCCAGGGCCGCGTCGCTCTCCCATACCGTGAATGAAAGCTCCCGGCCGTCGGGAGCCTGCAGCCAGTAACCTGCGATGAACCCGTCCTGCACCTCGAGGGCCGGCTTGAACCGTTCCAAGAGGTTCCGGCGGTACTCCGCGTGGACATCCTTCGGCATCGGGTCGAAGACCCCGAGGCGCGCGATCACCCGGCTTGCTCCCCTGGCGGCGGCAGCAGATCGATCTGGTACCTGGCGGCCAGGCTCATCAGCCTCGCAATGTCGGGCGGCGCCGCCGGAACTGTCATCGGCTCGCTCATCGGGGTGCCCATCTCCTCGAAGAATCGTTCGAGACCGGCTGGCGTGTTGAACTGCAACAGCCGCGCGGGGCCCCCCGGGTGCACCTCGAACCAGTGCGGTACATCTCTTGGCAACCACACGAACGCCCCGGGCCCACCTTCGATCGCATGCTCACCGCAGTGGAATGTGGCCGAACCACTCACGACATAGAACGCCTCGTCTTCGGCGTGGTGGATGTGGGGTGGCGCGGCGAATCCGGGCGGGGCCACCTGTTCGATCAGTCCAAGCGCCCGGCCGGTCTGCTCGCCGCTTGCGAGCATGCGCATCTCCGTGCCCAGGAACCAGAACCCGGAACGCTCTCGTGGGCGGATGGCGCGCATAGGCATGGGTGGCGGCTCCTCTCTCCCGCGTAACGGGACCGTGCGGTATAGTCAGTTTGTCTGACGAAGGCGAAGGTAAGAGTATCTGACTATGCCTGTCAAGCCCGGCACACCCCCGGCGCCCGCATCCCAGCCGCAAATGATCGGAGCGCTCCTGCGCGTGCCATTCCAGGAGACCGTCCGGCATGTGCATGGCGCGCTCGTCGACGCTGGCTTCAACGACCTTCGCCCGGCCCATCTCACCGTGTTCCAGCACCTCGACCCCACGGGCACCCGCCAGGTCGACCTCGCGGAGCGTGCGCAGATCACCAAGCAGTCGATGGGCTACCTCGTCGATTACCTCATACGGCACGGCTATGCCGAACTGGCACCCGACCCCCGTGATCGGCGGGCCAGCCTGGTCCGCCTCACCGCGCGTGGCGAGGCCGTCGGCGCGACCGCCCGTCAGGCGCTGGCGGACCTGGAAGGCCAGTGGGCGGCCATCCTTGGGGCGGGCCCGTTCAGCGAGCTCAAGGCCGCCCTGGAACGGATCTCCCGGGAGATCGAGGCGCCGGGGGACCCCGCTCCTGAGCATCCTCCAGCCCCCACTTGAAACATGGGCCTCGCCATTTGCGATAATGCCCGCCCGGGCCACGCCCCGGGCAGGAAGGAGGCGCGCGTTGCCCCAGGATTCCCAGCGCGTCCGCCTGGCAAAGACCGATGCGGACTCGCATCGCACGGGGGTCGCTCCCACAAGGGAGATGCCTGCCCCGGTGGCTCTCGACGTACGTGCGATCGCCCGCGCCGCCGAATACGACCATGGCGCCATTCCTCCCCGCCAGCGGGCCGCGACCGTGCTCTCGCTCCAGCGCACGATCGGCAACGCCCGCACGGCCGCGCTCCTTGCCCCGCCAGCCCATGGCGGTTCGCACCAGGCCGGGGTCGACGTCCAGCGCGCGCCCGATCTCCAGCGTGGCATTTTCGGCACCATCGCCAAGGGGCTCCGGAAAGCCTTCGGTACGAAGGTCGATGCGAAGCGGGCCGATAAGCTCGTCCGCAAACACTTCGAGAAAGACCTCCCCGAGGCGACGAAGAAGAACGCCAAGGCCGAGGGGCACGTCAACATCGTCGACGAAGCCGAATTCAGCGCTGCCTACGAGCGGGTCTATGGCGAGATCGACGATGACTATGAGTACACCAACGCGTTCGTCGACCGCGGCACCGATCCTCCGACGGTCTGGGGCCACAAGAAGCGCATCAACTACTCCACCGTCCTCCACGAGGGCATGCACTTCTATAGCAACCTGAACTGGAAGAACACTACCGGCTTCAATGCCAACGAAGGCGTCACGGAGTTCTTCACGCGCCAGGTGGTCGAGAAAGAGAATTTCCCGGACCGCGATAACTACGAGGACCAGTTCAACGAGGTGAAGGCGCTCGTTGATGTCGTGAGCGAGAGCACCATGCGCAACGCCTACTTCAGCGGTGATGTGGATGGCGTCAAGAACGCCCTCAACGCCGCCGCCGGGGATGGCGCGTTCGACCGCTGGGTACAGGCCATGCAGGACAAGAAGTGGGGCGATGCCCGCAAGGCCCTGACGAAGGCCCCGGAACCTGCCCCGAGCGGATGACCGGCGGACCTGGAGCGCCAGGAAGGAGCTACCCGTGACCCGAGAATCCCGCGCGAACAGCCCATCGGACGTTGATGCCTGGAAAGCGAGGATCGCCCCGATCGATGAACGCGCGTTTGAATTGGCCATCGAGCGCTGGCAGACCGGCGCTCCACTCGAATCGTCGATGCGCGCCGAAGCCGAGCGCGCCCAGAAGGAACTGCGCGAGATTGCCCGCGAGCTTCGTGCCTCCCGCCGGGCGATTTACGATCGACTCTCGGACACCATCTCCGAAGCGTTGCTGGATCTCAAGTACGCCCTCACTGCGCCCCCGGGCGTGAGCCTCCGCCTGAACCAGTACATGGATACGAATCAGCGGAAAGGCTGAGGCCGGCGCGCGCTTTGCTACTGGCTCTCGATCCGGAACACCGGGTACCGCGCGGCGATCGCTTCGAACTCTGAAAGCGGCGCGTCCGGGCGGAGCGGAAAGTGCTGCCGGCCGCTGGTCGCAATCCGCACGTATTCGCGCAGGACAGGGGCGCGCTCCCCGGCCGGTACCGGCACCAACCGGACGCGTCGACGCCGGCCCTGCCGGATGACCGCCTCACCCGCGGCCGCTTCCACGTTTTTCACCCATTCCGAGTTCGCCCCGAGCATTGAAACCAGGTGGGACGTGCCATCCACGGTGGTGATCACGATCGGGGTCGAGCGTGTGCGGCCCGAGGTGCGGCCCCGCACTTCGAGCACCGCCTGGATGCGTGGCGGTAGCCCCAGACCGGCCCACCACCCGGTGGCCCGGTTCGCCAGCCGGCCCGCCCGCGTCGGGCGCCAATCGCGATACAAGATCCGCATCAGCCAGCGGCGCTCGGCGGGGTCACGGTACTCGGTGATGTTCGGTGTCTCCAAGGCAGTCCCCAGGAAGGCCCGGGCGCCGCGCTCGGCTTCGATGCCGTGCGGCGCCCGGCTATCTGCCACGTGGTCGTATCTCAGGCTTCCCACCAGTCCAGCGTGTGCTGGCCCTCGATTGCGACGCTGTCCGACGTGTCCACGTCGGGCGCGGCACCCGAGACCGCCTGGTAACCGACCAGGAACGTGGCGATGGCCCCGCATGCGAGTGCGGCGACGAAGATACCGGTCAGGACGTTGCTTTTCACTGTTGTTCTCCTCACTTGGTGTGACGACCCCACATCGAACATGGACCAAACGCCTACCGGCCGGTAAGTGACAAACTTCACAATCGGAATTGAACAGGAAGTTGGCGTCGAAAGCGCGGTAACTCGCAGGTGCCCCGCGACCTCCCGGCTGACGTCCGTCATACCAGGCCCGCCCGACAATGAGGCCTGCAACCGCCGTCCGCGGAACAGGGGATCCGGTGTCGTATCGGTGGGCTGTCATCATCGGCCTGGTTTCGACCGTGAACGCGGCGGCGATGCTCGTCAGCCTCTCGGTTGGCGTCATGCTGCCCGATATCAAGAGTGAGTTCGCCCTCAACCCGGCCCAGGCTGGCGCGCTCGGGGCGGTGAGCCCGCTGGCCACCATCCTGCTCAGCGTCCCGCTCGCGGCCTTCGTCAGCCGCTTCAACCCCCGCGTCATGATCTTTGTTGGTGCGGTACACATGGCCATCTTCGGCCTGCTGATGGGCTGGGCGCCGAACTACGAGCTCACCCTGCTCTTCCGCTTCGTCTTCATGGTCGGCCTGGTTGGGCGGCAGGCGAGCATGGCCATGCTCATTCACCAGTGGTTCGTCGCCAACGAGGTACCGCGTGTCCAGTCTGTGACCCAGGTGATCACCAGCTCGGTTCAGATCGCCGCCTTTGCCGTCCTCCCGTGGCTCCTCGTCTGGCTCGATGGCTGGCGCAATACCTACTACACGCTCGCGTTCCTCCTCGGCGCGACTGCGCTCGTCTGGCTTGCCGTCAGCCGCGACCGTGAGACCGAGGCGCAAGCCGAGGCCACCCCGGCCCAGGAGCCGACACCTCTTTCGGCGATCATGCGGTACCGCATCATCTGGTACTGGGGCATCGGAACCGCGTTCTGCCTCGTCGGTGTCTCGGCGTTCATGACATTCCTCCCGACCTACCTCCACGAAGAACAGGGGCTCTCCCTCGGCATGGCCGGCCTCATCACGGCGGCGATTCCCCTGGGCAACGTCGCCGGGGCCATGCACGCCGGCTGGGTGCGCAACCGCGTCACGGTCCGCCGCCAGCAGATGTACCTCACCGGTGTGCTGTGCAGCACCGGCATGCTCACGATGGCGCTCGCGCCGGTCCCCTGGATTGTCCCGTTCGGGGCGTTCGCCCTCGGTTGGGCGTGCATGCAGGTCTACCCCACCATCCTCACCCTCCCCTACGAACTCCCGGGCATCAAGCCGCGCGAGATCGCCGTCGTCTCATCGTTCCTCTTCACGGTCTTCACGCTCGGGTTGGTCGTCGGGCCACTCCTCACCGGTGTCCTCCAGCAGATGACCGGTTCGCTCCGGACCGCCTTCCTGGTCGTACCGCTGGTTCATATGGGCATCTTCGTTGTGGCCTTCGCATCCGAACACGGGCTCCCGCCGATGCCACGGGTGCGCCGCGAAGCCGCGGCCGTCGCCGTCGCCAGCTCGGGCGATTGAGAGGCACGTGGATGTCCTGGGGATACGTCATCGGCCCGCTCGCCCTCATGCCACTGCTCGGCGCGCTGTTCTTCGTGCCACGTCCCGGCACGGACGGCGGCCCCGCACTCGACAGGGCAAGCCTTTCGCTGCTGGTGTGCCACGGCTCGCCAGGCTCCGCGGTCACGCTGCTTCCGCCCGACTCCCTGGATCGCGGCCCCACCGTGGCGGACGGCCTCCGGGTGCGCCTCGACCGCTAGCTCCGGTCGTCTGCGCCCTCTGCCTTCGGTGCTGTCCGGCGCTCGGCGATCGCGGCCAGCACTTCGTGGCGCTTCACCTTCCCAACGCTGGTCCGCGGAAGCTCGTCGCTGCCCCACAGGGTGAACGTGGAGACACGCTGATGCGGCGCCAGGCGCCTGCCAGCATGTTGAATCGAAGCCGCCACGGCGCCCGTCACGAGCGCCGGGTCTGCCTCCCGTTCCCGGGGGATCACCACGGCGTGCACCTCCGGCCGCCCATGCACGTCGGGGGCCGCCACCACGACGCACTCGGCGATGGCGTCTTCCTTCAGGAGCTCGAGCTCGACGTCCTCCGGGTACACCTTCATTCCATTCGCGAGCACGATCAGTTCCTTCAGGCGGCCCTGGAGCTGGATACTCCCGTCGCGGTCCCGGGTGCCCAGGTCGCCCGTCCGGTACCAGCCATCATCCGTGAACGCCGCCGCTGTTGCCTCCGGCCTCCGCCAGTAGCCGCTGGTCACGTTGGCGCCGCGAACCAGCAGCTCGCCATCGGGCGAAAGGCGCACCTCCACACCCGGCGCGGGTCGCCCGACCGCGTCCTGGCGGCGGTGCGCGTAGCTGTTGCACGCCACGATCGGCGAGCACTCCGTCATCCCGTACCCCTGGATAACGCGCACGCCCATCCGCTCCCAGGTGTCGGCAGTCTCTGGCTGCAGCTTCGCTCCGCCGACCACGAAGAAGTCCAGTTCCCCGCCGAGCCCTTTCAAGACGCCACGGAACAGCAGGCGGCGGAGCCGCATCGGAAGTCGTCCCGCGATCGCGAGGGCGCGCCGCAAGCGCGCCCCCTGGCCCGTGCGCCGCGCCTCCTGTTCGATGCGGCGCAGGAGCAGCTCAAGCGCCTGTGGCACCACGACCATCGTGGTGATGCGGTCGTTCACCATCGCCTCGGCCAGCACCCGCGGCTGCCTGCTGGTCGTGTACCGCACCGTCGAGCCGAACAGCATCGGGATGTACAGGCCCACCGTCTGTTCGAACATGTGCGAAAGCGGAAGCAGCGAGAGCAGCCGGTAGGGCCGGTGGGGCAGTAGCTGGCTCGCCGATAGCACGCTCGCCAGGATGTTGGCGTGCGTCAGCACGACGCCTTTCGGCTGCCCCGTGGTACCCGAGGTGAACACGATCTCGGCGACATCTCCTGGCTCTGGCCGCGCCCCGACGAACTCCACGCTGGTGTCCAGGTCGAGGTCCGCCAGCGCCTCTGTCAGTTCCGGCGGGAGCAGTCCTTCATCCGGGAACCCGCGGATCGCCGCCCGCGCCTCCGTCTCGCGTACCACCCGCTCGACGAAGCCGGGCGCCGAGAGCGGATCCAGCGGCACCAGCGCCAATCTTGCCAGCCACGCACCGAAGTAGACCGCGACCAGCCGCGGCGAGTTCGGGGCCCAGACCACTACCCGGTCGCCGGCTGAGAGTCCGAGCTTGTCGCGGAAATGCTGTGCCGCGGCGTGGGCCCCCAGCCAAAGCCGCTCGTACGTCCACTCGTCGTCCCCGCCGCCCTCGCGAATGCGGGCGGCGACGTTGTTCCCGAACCGCTCACGGCTGGTCTGCAGGAGGTCGATGAGGGTTTCCATGGCGATCGTCCAGCAACCCCCGGGCGCGGCACCCAACGGACGAGGCCCGGCACGACAACCGCGGCCTCCGGACCCATCCCGGGAGCGAATGTCGCCGACAACCTAACAGCGGCACCGCTGGCCCGTTCACTGCCGCCCGGCGCCCAATCAGGGGCCCGGATGGCCCATCGTGCCGCGTTCACGGGCGAGGTCCAGCCCCGCGTACCAACCGGGAGCCCTGCCGCCAGCGGGCGGGGCAACGCCCGAAAGGTCGATTCCCGCCCGGACCAGCAACCAGGAGACAACCGAGTCCGACGTCCACATCTCGCGCGTTCCCGGAGCACGCCGCCCCCAGGTGTGCCTCGGGATCGTCGGGGCCAGCTCCAGGATCCGCGTCGCCGCGCGTGCGTCTTCCGAAAGCACGACCGGGCTCGCGATCGCCCACTCCTCGTCGGGGAGCGCAGTCACGGGCAAGCACAGCAGCTGGTAGCGAAAGAGTCGTAATCGCCCGGCGAGCCGCGACCCCACGGGTCCGCCAGCCAGGGCCGGAACGGGTGCCCGGATGAACTCGGGCGTCAGCTCGAGCGTTGATGTTTCGCCGCCTTCGAAGACCAGCTTGAGCGCGGAATGCAGGAGGATCATACGCGGCCGCCGCGCCCGCCCTGCCTCGATCGCTTCCCACAGGCGCAGGCTGGCGCGCTGCAACCGCGAGGTCCCCGCGCCCACCGGAACCCAGTACAGGTACACACCGGGCCTGGTCATGCGGCAATGGTGCGTCGCCGCGGCGATGAGGTCCACGAACCACCACGCTCCGAATGCCCCGGGGATCTGCCCCACTCGACCGACAACGCGAGCCTCGCACTCCGCTAGACTCGTCGGTACCGCAATCCACGGGACACCAGCATCGACGGAGGCATGATAGTGAGACTGAAGGACAAAGTGGCCGTGATTACGGGGGCGGGCTCCGGCATGGGCCTTGCCATGGGCCGCCGCTTCGCCGCCGAAGGCGCCCGCCTGGTCGTGGGCGACTGGAATGCGGTCCGCCTCGACGCCGCCGTCAACGAGATCGCCGCCACCGGTGCGGCCATCTCCGGCGCCCAGGGCGACATCTCCGACCGCGGCGCCGCCGAGGCCCTCATCGACCTGGCCATCTCCACCCACGGCCGCATCGATGTCCTGGTGAACAACGCCGGCGTGATGGACTACATGCAGGGCGTGGGCGAACTCACCGACGACATCTGGCGGAAGGTGATGGCTATCAACCTCGATGGCCCTATGTTCACGATGCGCCGTGCCGTCCCTCGCATGGTGGAACATGGCGGCGGCGCGATCATCAACATCGCCTCTGTCGGGGGCATCGAAGGTGGGGCGGCCGGAGCGGCCTACACCGCGGCCAAGCACGCCCTCGTCGGCCTCACGAAAAACACGGCCTGGATCTACGCCCCGAAAGGCATCCGCGCGAACGCCATCGCCCCCGGCGGCACGAAGACGAACATCGGTGAAACGATGCCCCGCGAACGCATCGACCCGGCCGGCGCGGCCCGCCTCGGCGCCTACTCCGCGCTCATCCCGGCCATGCTCGACCCCGAAGACATCGCCGCGCTTGCGCTGTTCCTGGCCTCCGACGAGGCGCGCTATGTGAACGGTGCGATCATTCCCGCCGATGCCGGATGGACTGCGGCTTAGGCTGGCGGCCCGTGGACGATCCGATCAGCCCTCGAGCATTCCAGGCGGCGCCCGGCCTCCGCGACTGGCGCGTGGTCGGTGACGGCGCATGCGCATTCTTCCGCACGCAGTCGTTCGCCGAAGCCAGCCGGCTGGTGCAGGCGATGAGCATCCTGCCCGGCGTCGAGCGCCACCGCCCGGACATCGACATCCGCGTGGACGGCGTCACCGTCCGCCTGGTCACAGCCGCGGCCGACTACTTCGGCATCAGCCAGCGCGACCTCGACCTGGCCCGCAGGGTTTCGGAGGCGGCCCGGGAACTGGGCCTCAGCGCCGACCCCTCCGCCGTGCAGAGCGTGCTCGTCATCCCGGGTGCACCCGACATCGCCGCCGTGATGCCATTCTGGCGCGCGGTCCTTGGGTACGCACCGCGCCCCGATAGCCCCTCGGAAGACCTGGTCGACCCGCGCGGGCGCGGACCGGCGTTCTGGTTCGAACGCATGGCCGAGCCGCGACCCGGCGGGAACGGGACAGTCCATGTCGCCGTCTGGGTGCCGCACGACGAGGCGCAGGCCCGAATCGCGGCGGCGCTTGCCGCGGGCGGCCGCATCGTCCGCGACCAGTTTGCGCCGTCGTGGTGGACGCTCGCCGACCCCGCGGGCAACGAGGCCGACATCTCCACCATCATGGGCCGCGAGTGAGCTGACTCGCCCGCCAGATCACCGGCCCAGCGGGCCTTCACGATAGGACCGCCCGGACGCTCCGGCGCTGCCCATCCTCCTGCACTATGTCGATGCAGGAGGTATCGCTATGAGACAGGTGCGAATGTATCTCACCTCGGGCCAGCAGCTCGATCTCGAGCTTCCCGAGCACGGGAGCAAAGTCGCCGCCCCAGAAGGCTTCGCAGCTCTGCGTGGGCCGGGCGGCACGCAGGTCTTCATCCGCCGTTCCAGCGTCGCCGCGTTCACGCTCGACGCGGCACAGCCGGAGGAAGTCGCCGCCGAAATCCGCTCGCTCGGATTCTCCGGGGTCGAACCGTAGGCCCGCGCCTGCTCCGCGAGCAGGCCCGAGACCCCATGAACGTGTCGCTCTTCCCCAACACGGTCGCACGAACGATGCGCGCCTTCGTGCTCCTGGGAGCGCTTCCGTTCGCGCTCGCCGCATTCACGGGATGCGGGGGCGACAGCGGCGACGAAGTGCTTCCCAACATGGCCCCGACCATAACGCTCAGCAGCCAGGCATTCTCCGACGGTGGAGACATCCCCCGCGAGTTCAGCTGCGACGGCAGCGACCTGTCCCCCGCCCTCGCCTGGCAGGGAGCGCCTGCCGGGACCGCCGCCTTCGCGCTCATCGTCGACGACCCGGATGCGGGTTCGTTCGTTCACTGGCTCGTCTACGACATCCCCGTGGACGTGGGTGTGCTCGACGAGGCCGCTTCTCCGGGTGGTCAGTTGCCTGCGGGGTCGAAGGAAGGACGCAACAGCTTCAACGCGATCGGCTATGACGGTCCCTGCCCACCGGCGGGCAAGCTTCACCGCTATTCGTTCCGCATCTACGCACTCGACGCCCCCCTCGATCTCGAACGTGGCGCCAACCGCAAGGAGCTCGAGCGTGCCATGGAGGGCCACATACTCGCCCGAGGCGAACTGGTAGCGCTGTACGAGCGCCCGTCGACTTGAGCGCACCGCGATACGGCGAAAGGGATCGAATGGGCCGCTCCTTCGCCCCCGCTCGACCGCGCATCGTTGTGCCGCGCGTACGATCCTGAGTATCGGCGTGCGGTGGCCGCAAGGGCCGGCAGGAGGATCAGATGGCCAGGCTCAAGCAGTGGTTGAAGACAGCGTTCGAAGAGCACCGGCTCGCCCTGGCGGCGCTCATCGTGCCCATCGGCCTCGTTGTCTGGGCTTCGGAGTGGGAAGGCCTGCTGTTCGTCCTCATCCTGCCCGTCTCAGCCTTCGCCGTGGGGTTCGCGTTGAGGCCGCGCCATGTCTGGGTCGTGTGGCTCGGCGCCGTCGTGATTCAATGGGTTGCGATGGGCGTCCTCGGGAAGTACAACGACCCGGAGGGCGAGACGGTTGGAAGCCTGATCCTCGAGGCGTTCGCGTGGATGGCCATGGGCGTCCTGGTCCCGGTGTGGTTGGGCAGGACCATTCGGAGCCTCCGGCAACATGGCCACTCGGGTGCGACGCCTGCGCAGGGCTCCTAAGCCGCTCACATCCCCACTTTCCTGGCCATGAACAAAGGGACCGCCCGTCCGGGCGGTCCCTTTTGTCGAAAGTTGCCGTCGTGCGCCGATCAGGCGAGGTCGAACCGGCCCAGGTTCATGACTTTGTCCCACGCCGCCACGAAGTCCCGGACGAACTTCTCCTGCGCATCCGCGCTCCCGTAGACCTCGGCGAGCGCCCGCAGCTGCGAGTTGGACCCGAATGCCAGGTCCACCCGGCTCCCGGTCCACTTCACCTCGCCCGTCTTGTGGTCGCGGCCTTCGTACAGGCCCTCGGTCGTCGCTGGCTTCCACTCCGTGCCCATGTCGAGCAGGTTCACGAAGAAGTCGTTGGTCAGCGTGCCGGGCCGCTTCGTGAACACGCCCAGGCTTGATTGCCCCGTGTTCGCGTTCAGCGCGCGCATCCCGCCGACGAGCACCGTCATCTCCGGCGCTGTCAGCGTCAGCAGCGCGGCCCGCTCGACGAGCAGATGCTCGGCCGGCTTCCGGAGACCCGGGCGCAGGTAGTTGCGAAACCCATCGAAGACCGGTTCGAGTACGGCGAACGACTCGACGTCGGTCTCCTCCGCCGAAGCGTCGGTGCGCCCCGGCGTGAACGGCACCCGCACGGGGAACCCGGCGTCCTTCGCCGCCTGCTCCACCGCCGCGCACCCGCCGAGCACGATCATGTCGGCCAGGGAAACGCGCTTGCCGCCGCCCTGCGAGCCATTGAATGCCGCCCGGATCTGCTCGAGCGCCGGCAGCACTTTCGCGAGCTCGGCCGGGTCGTTCACCTCCCACCCGTTCTGCGGGGCCAGGCGGAGGCGTGCCCCGTTCGCACCACCGCGCCGGTCTGTCCCGCGGTACGATACCGCGGCCGCCCACGCGGTCCGTGCCAGCTGCGAAACCGAGAGACCCGACGCCAGGATCCGCGCCTTCAGATCCGCGATCTCCTGTTCGCCGATGAGTTCGTGGTCGAGCGCCGGTACCGGGTCCTGCCAGATCAGCGTCTCAGCCGGCACCTCGGGGCCCAGGTAGCGGGAGACCGGCCCCATGTCGCGATGCGTCAGCTTGAACCACGCCTTCGCGAACGCCCGGGCAAACTCCTCCGGGTGCTCGTAGAAACGTCGCGAGATCGGGCCATAGATGGGGTCCATGCGGAGCGCGAGGTCGGTCGTCAGCATGATGGGCGCGTGCCGTTTCGCCGGGTCGTGCGCGTCGGGCACGGTGGTCGCCGCGGCGGGATCGGTCGGCACCCACTGCCACGCGCCGGCCGGGCTCTTCGTCAGGTCCCAGTCGTAGCGGAACAACGTTTCGAAGAAGCTGTTGTCCCACTTGGTCGGGGTCGGCGTCCAGGCACCTTCCAGGCCGCTCGTGATCGTGTCGCCACCCTTGCCGGTCCCGTAGTCGCTCGTCCAGCCCAGCCCCTGCTCCTCGATGCCGGCGCCTTCGGGCTCGCGGCCGACATGGCTGGCAGCTGCCGCACCGTGCGTCTTGCCGAAGGTGTGCCCGCCAGCGATGAGCGCCACCGTCTCTTCGTCGTTCATCGCCATGCGGCGGAACGTCTCGCGGATGTCCTTGGCGGCGGCAAGCACGCTCGGCTGGCCGTTCGGCCCTTCCGGGTTCACGTAAATGAGGCCCATCTGCACGGCCCCGAGGGGATTCGCAAGCTGCCGCTCGCCGCTGTAGCGCTCATCGCCCAGCCAGGTGCTCTCCGGGCCCCAGTCGATATCCTCTGGCTCCCACACGTCCTCGCGGCCACCCGCGAATCCGAACGTCTTGAAGCCCATCGATTCCAGTGCGCAGTTGCCAGCGAGGACCATCAGGTCGGCCCACGAGAGCTTCCGGCCGTACTTCTGCTTGATCGGCCAGAGCAGGCGCCGTGCCTTGTCCAGGTTCGCGTTGTCCGGCCAGCTATTGAGCGGTGCGAACCGCTGCGTGCCCCGCGATGCCCCGCCGCGCCCATCGCTGATGCGGTACGTGCCCGCGCTGTGCCACGCCATCCGGATGAAGAGCGGCCCATAGTGGCCGTAGTCCGCGGGCCACCAGTCCTGGGAGGTGGTCATCAGCTCGATGATGTCCCTCTTTACCGCCGCCAGGTCGAGCGTTTTGAATTCCTCGGCGTAGTTGAAGTCCTCCCCCATCGGGTCCGCCGAGGGGCAGTTCTGATCGAGGGCCTTCAAGTTGAGCTGCTCCGGCCACCAGTTTCGGTTCGAAACGGTCATTGCGTAATCCTCCCTGCTGTCTGCTGTCTGCTGTCTGCTGTCTGCTGTCTGTGTCTGCTGCCTGGGTGCGTCGTCAATGTGCCTGCCGTGCAGCGAGCCGGAACCGGCTGCGGTCACGGAACCGCATTCTCAGGTGGACTGCCGGTCGCCGGACCGGCCATAAGGCCGGAATCGTTCTCCCCCGTCGACCCGGTTGTCAATCCGCATCCAGCGCGGTCGTTCCCGGCCATAGCGCGATGCGCCGTCATCGGTGGGCTGGCCCGTTTGGCGGCGCGCCATTCCTATGCGATACTAATTGGCGAACTAGACTGTGTCTAGATCTGTAGTGAGAGTTTGCGAAAGGAACCCGGCACCACCAGCTTGCGGTTGAACCGCTCCATGCCAGGCACCAGACTTGCATCGATGTCTACGACGCCTTCCACCAGCGACCTTCTCGCGCTGCTGAGCGCGCACGGCCTGCCGGCGACCACCCAGCGGCTGTCGCTGCTCTCGGCGCTCCTCTCGGTCGAGGAAGGCCACGTCTCGGCCGACGACCTCTACCGCGAACTCTCGGACCAGTTCCCCACCCTCAGCCGGGCCACCGTCTACAACAACCTGGCGGTGCTGGCTGCCGCCGGCCTCGTCGAGAAGCTCGATACCCACGACGGGTCGCGCTACGGGCCCGTGGCCAGGCCGCACGTGAACCTTGTGTGCCTCGAGTGCGGCCAGATCACCGATGTGCTTATCGGTGATCCTGCGCTCGACACGCTTGTCCAGCGGGCGAGCCAGGCCGGTCAGTTCGCCGCCCGGTCCGTCTCCGTGAGCGTCTCCGGCGTGTGCACCGCCTGCGCCGCGAAGGCCGCCCATGGGCTGGCAGCCTCATCGAGCCCGCCGGAGGCCGCTTCTTGAACCCACGTCTCAAACCTTGACGGTACAGATCGCAACATCACAATCAATACTGCTTTCGAAAGGGGACTAGCATGATGTTCGACAAAAAGAGGTTCCTCCTGCTGCTGTTGACCGCCCTCGCGGCGGTCACGGTTGCCCTGGCCGCCGCAGCTTGCGGTGGCGACGACGACGACGACGGCAACGGGGGCGACGAGACGCCATCCGGGAATGGCGGCGGTGAGACGACCTATGCCCTGCTCATGAACGAAAGCGACGGCAACCTTTTCCTCCTCGGCAGCGAGAAGAACCCCACGCTGAAGGTTCCGGCCGGCCAGGAGATCACCATCAACTTGGAGAACAACGGCTCGGCCATCCACAACATGCGTTTCTCCGGTGAGGACAATAAGTACAACACCAGCGATGACGCTGTCTCCAAGCCCGATATCGTCGCCCCCGGCCAGAAGGCCGTGATGACCTTCACTGCACCGGAGAAAGCCGGCAAGTACATCTACCAGTGCGATTTCCACCCGACCGACATGATTGGCGAGTTCGAAGTCGTGAAGTAGGGACCCACGCAACCCGTCGTTGCGCGGAATGAGCGCCCCGGGGCCACCCCGGGGCGCTCGTCTTGTCCATCGGTCAAGCGAACCCGAGGAGTGTTGGGAACGCAACGACCACGAAGGCGGCCCAGGCTCCGTACACCGGGATGTAGGTGGTTTGCCAGCGCTCCAGCTCGGTGAACCGCCGGCGGCCACGGAGGAACCCGACCAGCAGCCAGCCCGTCCACACCAGGTTCACGAGCAGCACCAGGTTCAAACCCAGCCCGGCTGTCCGGTTCGGCGTCCAGCCGAACTCCTGTATCCGCCCCGCGATGGCGGCGAGCGCGATGATGTCGATGGCCAGCGCGCTGACCACGAGTACCAGCTGCACCCAGTCCAATAGCGCCGGGTTGGCCTCCGAATCGCGCGCCGAGATCGCGTAGAGCACCAGCCCCAGTACCACGACCAGCAGCAGGTCCAGGATGATCAGGACATCGCGCCCGGCATCCACGATGTTGCCGGTCACCACCATTCCCACGAGCGCCCCGACGAGCATGACCGCGAACAGCGGCGTGAAGACGCTGGTGAGTACGGGCGCCATGTTCTCGATGACACTCTGCTTCGCCTCGACCAGCCAGGCCACCACCACGACGGCTCCCACTGCCCCGCAAGGCAACACCCACGACTGGACGATCGGCTCCATGTCGATGTCGATCGCCTTGAACACGCCGATGGTCAGCCCGGAGAGGACGCCTCCGCCGAGCGCGATGAGCGTGTAGTAGATGAACCATTCGCCGGTGAACCGCACGAAATCCATGCGCAGCGCGTTCGCCCGCCAGGCGCCGCCAAGGTAAGCCACGCCCGAAGCAAGCCACAGGACGATCGGCAGGTGGAGCGCCGCCAGCGCCTCGGTGTCGCCGCCCTGCTCGAAGGGCATGGCGTTCATCACCACCGCCGCCGTCGCGAAGGGAACGGCGAGCCCTGCCACCACTCGCCGCGGGAGCCGCCGCCTCCACGCCAGGAAGGCAGCGAGGAACGGCAGGGCGAGCAGCGCCGCGTTCCGCAGATAGAACGACTCGTCCGATGCGGAGCCCCCTGAGCCGAAAGGATCGACCCCAAACAGGGCGGGCAGCTTGAACGCCGCCGCAGCCGCGACAGCGAAGCCGACCACGGTGGCAAGCCCTGCGTAGTCCGTGGCAGAGCGCCCGGTTGTGCCATCGCTCGAAAGGACAAGCTGCTTCCACAACTGGCTGGAACGCTCGCGTGCGAACTCCCGCGAAAGCTCGTTGACGCCCCCGAGCCGCTTGATCGCCACCAGGAACGACTCATCGCTGCTCAGCCCCGCCGCGCGAAGCTCCGCCATCTGGCTCCGCAGATGGTCCTCCAGTTCGTCGACATCCACGTGGTGGATCGTTCTTCGTCGCAGGAGGTAGGTCCGCCACTCCCGGATCTCCGCCTCGATACCCGGCTCGAGCACGGACTCCATCATCCGGCTACCCTTCGACCGGCCTGGGCTGCGCGGCCGGAAGCCGAATCGCTTGCCAGGCGTTCTGTAGCGCGCCCGTGACCACTTCCCACTGGCGGCGCTGCTCGGAAAGAGCCGTTCGCCCGGTTGAAGTGATGCGGTAATAGCGCCGTTTGCGGCCGCCCTCCGGCGACTCCCACCGCGCCTCGACGTACCCCAGCCGGTCGAGCCGATGCAGTAGTGGATAGAGCATCCCGTCGGTCCATTCCATTTCCCCGCCGGAGAGCTCGTCGATGCGCTTCAGGATGGCGTACCCGTAACTCTCACCCTCATCGAGGATGGCCAGCACCAGCGGCATCGCCGAGGCCGCGACCAGGTCCTTCCCGATGCGGCCGTCCCGGAGCTCTTGCATAGAACCACTATACATGGATCTGCTAGGTATAGGTCAATGCCGAACTCCTCCCGGGTCCGCCATGCGGCGTGACACGCTAGAGTTGGCTGGCGAAGTGGACGCTGGCGCTTCTCCCCTGCCCCGGAGCGGCGCATCCATCGCGTGACACACGGGAATCCCCACGACCATGAAGCACGAAGGCGCTGCCCCAGGCCCATCTCACGAGAACGAATGGCACCTCGCGTTCGCCTGCGCATTGCTCGCCTTCGGTCTCCTTGCCGTGGCATTGCTGTCCGCTGCCTGTGGCCAGAGCGCCAGCCCCGCGACGGAGCTGCGGTTCGAGTGGCGTTCAGGCGAAGGCTTCGCCGGCCAGGTCTCGATCCACCAGGCTTTCCCGGACCAGCCCCAGGCCGAAACGCTCATGTTCCGCCGGGGCGACCAACCCCGCCTGGGGCCCGAAATCCCGGATGGCGTCGTCCACTCCGAAGTGGGCGCCGTAGCGAAGGTCGTCGTCGTTGTCCGCAACCCGACCGATGAGCCGCTGCGGTTCTGGGTGACACCACACTTGCCCCAGCCCTATACGGCCGAGCGCGGGCTCGTGATGCACTGCCTCTGTACCGGTCAGCAGTACGAGATCCCGCCTCGCGGCACCTGGACGCGCGTCATCGAAGGCGGCCTGAGCCCCCAGGCCGGCACGCGCGGCCCCGTCG
The DNA here is from genome assembly GCA_964507025.1 of uncultured Anaerolineaceae bacterium. GTDB lineage: Bacteria > Chloroflexota > Dehalococcoidia > Tepidiformales > Tepidiformaceae > Amarobacter. The sequence continues at coordinate 177,670 of CAZDOK010000002.1, read as the reverse complement.
TCGTGACCCACGTGTTCATCGCCGGCGAAGTGCCAAAGCCAGATTGACCCATGCTGGCCTCGCGCTCCCGCCCCTTACACGTTCCCCCACCCGGGTAGCGCGGCCGCTTGCCGGACCCACGCCGACATCTGCGCCTCGTCGAGGTCGTCCTCGTGGATGTCGATCCAGCGCGCATCCTTATCCTTCCCACCGCCCGGCGGCACAGGTTGGAGCGCCGCGCCGTGGAAGAAGGTCACCTTCACGTAGCGGGTGAAGACGTGGAACGAGACGAACCAGCCCTGGCCCTCGATACCGTAGAACGGCGAGTTCCACCGCACCGCCTTGCGCACGCCGGGGACGCTCTCGGTGATGAGCGCGTCCAGCCGCCGCCCGAGCTCGCTCTTCCACCCCGGCATGGCCGCGATGTACGCCTGCACCGGCGCGTCGCCGTCCCCTTTCGCGATCTGTGGGTTCCCGCCCGAGAGCAGCACCGGCTGCCGGTCCGCGCCCTCTCCCGCCGAAGCCGCCCCGCTCACTCCTTTCCCCTCGATGCGCGCGCCGGCTTTGCATTCACGCGGGATGTGTTGAGGGCGACTGCCGCGCGGATGAGCGCCTTGAACGCCTCCGCGTCGACCTCCTCACCCTCGCGGATGTCGATCGCGCGCCGCGTATTGCCATCCAGGCTTGCGTTGAACAGTCCTGCCGGGTCCACCAGCGCCGCCCCTTTCGCAAAGGTGAGCTTGACGACGGCCTTGTACGACTCACCGGTGCAGATGATCCCGTCGTGCGACCACGTCGGCACGCCCGGGCTCGTTCGCCTTGGCCCACTTCACCTCTTCGACCACGTCCGGGTCGGCCTCCCTGATAAGTTGACGCACCGCGCGCAGCGTCTCCCCACGCCAGTCCGTGATCGCCAGGATCCTCTGGTCGACGAGATCGGATCCGGATGGCGCTCCGACCGAACCTGCATCCTTCATGCGCTCCCTCCTGAAACAACCAGCAGTCTCAACGCCGGGGTTCTCAGCGCCTCCCGGCTCCCGTAACTATCCCGGCCATATCGTAACAAGGATGGCCTGGCGGTTGGTCTGGCTGTGACGTCGTCTGCATTCGTTAGGGCCAGGCGATGTCAATCGGCCCGAGCTCCGACGGGTCGCGCTTCGGAGCTCCCGGATCGGCCACGCCGGACATGTACATCCACGTGAGAGGTTCGAGAGTGTGGGCATCGTTCTGGACAAGAAGCTGGTTGCCGTCCTGGTCGTAGCCCAGCACGGTTGCACCCCGGCGGGAGCACGCTGGTGGCTGCCCGGGCCGTCCGAGGGGCACCGCCACGTAACCGGCGCTGACCTTACCTCCATCCGCAACCCCGACGCGCATGCACCTCTCCCCGTCCGCAAAGACCGTGATATCCACTGGGTCGGTGTGGCCAGAAGAGCCAAGGAAGTTTGGCATGGAGAAGAACAGGATCGTCTCCTCGGCGGGGTACATCGGCGAGCCGGGCGGGTTAGGTGCCAGGTTCTCGAACGTGGTGGTGGCGCCGGGATCCACAGTTCCCTGAACAAACAGCACAAACCCGCGTGCCATGACGAATGTGACCGGTGCTCCTGCGACGCGGCAGGCTGCCGGTTGGCCCGGAAGCCCAACAACCAGTGGCGCGTTCCCGCGACCGTCACGCGCGGCAGGGTCGATCAGTGACACCCGATCGCACTCCACATCGCCGACGAACGCCCGCATTGAGCGAATCACCTCCGCCGCGGAAGGATCGGTCGCACCACGCGGTCGTGAGTCCAGCGTGCCGGGAGAGAACAGGAACGTGGTCCCGGACGGCGCGCTGGTCGCGGTAGCCGGAGCCGGTGTTGCGTCCACTCCGCCGTCGTGATCGTTGCGAAGCGTCCATATCGCAAGCGCTGTCGAAGCCGCCGCAACAAGCGCCGCGGCACCCACCGCGGCGCGGAAACTCGCACCCCAATGCACGAGCGCCAGTCCGCGCCACACGCGGCGTGGAAAGCTCTGTTCGGCCTCCCAGGCCGCCACTGCTTCCTCGCGCGTCGAGACACCGAGGTTCCCCAGGATCTCGCTGACGTGCCACTTGGCGCCATTCAAGCTAATGCCGAGGGCCGCGCCGATCTCCGCATTCGTTTTGCCGGCGGCCATCAGACGGAGGACTTCGCGCTGGCGCTCCGTCAGCGCGGTGATCCCCTGCCTGGTCTTCCCGTTGGCTGCCGTTCGTGCCATGGGCGCAGACTAATCCTTGAGCGGAGCACCCGCCCTACCCGATGCACAAAATCGCGATATGTGATGCGACGTTCTCGTGGGTGGGAGACATGACCCAGGCCTAAATTCGCCGTCTCCGAGCGGCGTTCCCGGCCATTCCTGGCCGCCTCACGATCCCGCGACCGCCGCGGCGATGAGCTCCGCGTAGAGCGCGGCGCCCGCCGCACCCGGGTGGATCCCGTCGCTCGCGAACAGGTCGTCACGGCCGGCGGTGGCCCCATACCAATCGACCACGCGCACGTTCGGGTAGCGGGACGGGGCATCCGCGATGGTGGCGTTGTTCGCCTGCTCCCAATCGCGCTTGACTCGCACATTGACGAGCACCACCCGCTCGACGCCCGACAGCGTATCCATCAACTCTTCGAGCGTTTGGCGGCTAATGATTCCGTTGTTCCCTGTATGGATGACAACGATCGAGGGGAGCGTGCCCGCCTCCCGGCGTGCCCGCAGCAACCCTGGCACCTGCCACGGCAAGCGGCCGACCGCGGCATCGACCTCGACGCGGCCCACCGTGCCCATGGAGGCGGCTGAGGCGAGCATCACCGAGTCGCCGAGGGCCAGGATGTCGCCGGTGATGGCCGGTGTTGGCGGCGGCGTGTGCTCTGCCGGCACGGCGATGGCCGGCGTCCCGGCGGGGGTCTCCAGCGCCCGGGCCGGTGTGGGCTCCGCGAGTGGCGTGTTGGTGGGAGCCGGCGTTGGTGTGGCTGCCGGGGAGGGCTCGGGCGTCACCACCACATGCACTGACCCGCCATCCTGGAGGTAGCCGGGGATCGCCGGCCCCCGGGCGCTGGCCGCGAAGAACAAGACCGCCGCCGAGTACGCTCCGCCTGCGGCGAGGAACGCCCGCGGCTTTCCGCCCTGGCGAAATCCGCGCACCCATTGCGCGACAGCCCCGAGGCGGATGGGTTCTTCGATGAGCCGGTAGGAGGCGGCGGCCGCGGCCAGCGTGAGCGCCAGGCGGAGCGCAAACAGCTGCGTCCCTTCGAGTTCGATGTCCTGGCCCGGCCGCGTGACCACGAAGATCGGCCAGTGCCAGAGGTAGATGCCATAGCTGCGGGTGCCGACCCAGCGCAGTACCGGGGCTTCCATGGCACGGGTCAACAAGTGGGCACGCGGGTGGACCATCGCGAACAACACGACAGCGGTGAGGGCGGCCGTCAGCGTCAGCCCGCCGCGGTGCAGGAAGGGGCTCGTGCCTTCGATGCGCCAGGCCATGAGGCCCAGCGCGCCAATCGCGCCGGCGCCCAGCATGTCGATATCCCACGAGCGGCGATGGACCGTGCCCACCCTGGCGCCGGAGAGGGCGAAGGCGAGCGCGGCCCCGGCCAGCAACCCGCCCGCGCGCGTATCCGAACCGTAGTAGACCCGCGACGGGTCTCCCGCCGGGTCCCACAGCCACGCGCCGAGCAGCCACGAACCGAGGGCGCCGCCAGCAGTGACCCCGAACGCCAGGCGCACGCCGCCCGCGCGCATCAGCGCCACGAATGCGAGCGGCCAGAGGAGATAGAACTGCTCCTCCACCGCAAGCGACCAGAGGTGCTGCAGCAGCGAGGGCCGCTCGACCGTCGCGAAATACGGTTGTTCGCCGAAGATGAGATACCAGTTCGTGGCGTAGGCGAGTGCCGCCAGCGTGTCTTCGCGCAGGCGCACCACTTCGTCCGCCTCGAACAGGAGCGCGTAAGAGAGCGTGGCCACGAGCAGCACCAAGAGGGCGGGCAACAGCCGCCGGGCGCGCCTGCCCCAGAACGCTCCGGGCGAAATGCTCCCCGCGCTCCCCCACTCGCGAAGGAGCAGGGTCGTGATCAGGAAACCGCTGAGGACGAAGAAGACCTCGACGCCCAGGTACCCTCCCGGGAGCCACGAAGGGTCCGCGTGGAACACCAGCACGGCCATGACGGCGAGGGCGCGTAACCCGTCGAGTCCGGGGAGGTATCCCAACCGGTGGGAAGCGTCGTTCTGGGGGTCGAGCCGTGGTCGATACATGGCAGGTTCCTCGGGAAATACCTGGCCGGTTTGCGGCCGTGCTTCGCCGTGCCCGGGCCGCATCCGGCCCACACGAGGGATATGTGCGACTGTTCGTGGTGCGTGCCCGGGTGGCGCCTATGGGCTCGCCAGCCGCGGCGGCAACTCGGTGCGGCCGGGCACGCTCAGGTCCGACATCGTGGCGGCGATGGAGATCACCTCGTCCTCGGAGAGCACGCTCGAAGCGAGGAGAATGAGCGTCCCCCCTTCGCGCCAGGACACGACCAGCCGGGTCTCGCCGAGATAGGACTCGGTGAGGACGGTCGCGACGGTGCCATCGGCCAGCACCACGTCCCGGCCACTCGCCCAGCCGATGCCGCCGCAACAGTCGGGCAGGCCGTTGCGGACGACGAGGGCGGTTCGGCCATCTGCGCCGCGGTACTGGATTTCGGTGGTGCCGAAGCCGTTGCCTTCGGCGCGCACGAACGGGTGCTCGGCGACCAGTCCCCCGGGGACGAGAGAAGGCACGAAGATGCCGTACGGCGCCTCGTCCCGGAGCTGCGCGATGGTGCGCGGCTCGGGGGACGGGGCCGCCGGCAGCGCACCGGGGATGGCCTGGAGCGACAGCGCGATGCGGACCAGCTCTTCCGGGGCATGGGCGAAGCCCTGCACGGTCACGAAGGTGCCGTCCCGGAGGACCATCGCGGCAGTCGCGAGACCTGTGCCGCTGACCGCATCGAAATCTCCGCGGCGAAGCCAGACCGTGCCCCCGGGCGTCGCGACCACGCCGGCGCCTTCGGTAGAGGCGACGAGCAGGTCATAGGTCGCGCGGCCCTGGCGAACCTCGATGTCGCGCGGGTTCAGCGATCCGTCGGTCTCCGCCGCGTAGACCACACTCAGCTGCCCATCGAGCGGGTCGATCCGCGGCCGCGTGCCCAGCAGCCCGGCGGGCAGCAGAGTTGGCACGAACACGCGGAAGCCAGTATCGGTGCCCGCGCGCTGGAGAGCGCCGAGGAACTGCCCCGAGTCGACCACGGTGCCCGTGCGCAGGTCCTGCACCCGGGCGCCCGCCGGCGGAGTGAAGCTGAACTGCCCCACGCCCCCGGCTGAGCCTATTTCGACGTCGGTGGCAGCGGTGCTCGAGAGCAGTTCCCCGTCGGTGCCGCTGTACTGGTCCACGCGGAGGACCATGTAGGTCTCGGCGTCTACCCAGAGGACCCGGTGCCCCTGGAGCGGAGCAAGTGCCCCTGCAGCGCGAATGCAGGACGAGGCGCCGAGGTCGAGCACGTACGCATCGCGGCCAGCGACGGCTTCGCGCCCCGTGAGTTCCGGGTTGTGGCACGTGGCTGCCTCGCTGAGCACCACGCGCAGGTCGAGGGCCCCGCCGCCAAAGGGGAACACCGGCCCGAGATAGCTCGCCGCATCGATGTTCTGGACGGTCACCGAGTTCGCAACCGGGTCGAGCACCCAGAGCGCATCGCCATCGGCGATGGCGATGCGTTCGAACCGCGCGACTTCCTGGCCCGAGGCTGAGTACGCCGCGAGGGACTCATCAACCCGCCAGCGCGTCGCCGACTCGAACCGTCGTACGGTTGTGCCGCGGATGGTCTCGTTGCCGGATAGCCCAGGGAGACGGTCGCCCCAGAGCGTGGCATTGCCCGCGCGAGCGTCGATCGTTTCGACCATCGCAAACGGTCGGAACTCCAGGTTGGAACTTGCGGCCGAAGCTCGGCCCAGCACCTCCCGCGCGTTCGCGGTCTGCGTCTCGCCGCCGAAGTTGAGCACGGCGAACACGGAGACAAGCGCAATGACCATGGCGGCAGCGATTGCCGCAGAGAACCGGCGCAGCGGCACACTCGCACCGGAGGGCCGCTGCGCCGGTTTCCGCGCAGGGAGAGAGAACGATTCGCGTTCGAGCCTGCGGCCAAGCTGGCCGAGGAACTCGGGATTCGGGGAAGGGGCGGCCAGCACCGCGTGCAGGCGGCGGGCGAAGGCGGCGCTCTCCCGGTCGAGCAGGAGCGGCCGTGGCGCCTCATCGCTCCCCAGTGCGTCGAGGTAGTTCGAGAGAGCGTCTGCCTGTTCGAAATCGTAGGCGCTCATCGCATGCCCTCCCGGTAGCCTTGTGTACTCTCCAGCGTGTCTCGCAGGCCCTGCACGGCGCGGAAGCGCAGCATCTTCACCGCGTCCGTGGTCTTGCCCATCGCCCGGGCGGAGTCCTTCAGGCTCCACCCGGCAAGGTGGAGCTCGATGACCTGCCGCTGTGCATCGGGCAGGCCCTCGACCGCGCGCCGGAGGGCCGCGCGCTCGGCCTGGAGCATGGCGAGGTCCTCCGGGCCCTCCGAGAGGTCGGCGAGCCCGGTGGCCGCATCGAGCGACTCCCGGGGCTTGCGCGCACGATAGGAGGAGGCGACGACGTTCCTCGCGATGGCGTAGAGCCAGGCCAGGAAGTCGCCGCCACGGAACCCATCCAGACCCCGCATCGCGCGAAGGAAGACTTCGCTGGTCGCATCCTCTGCGGCCTGCCTGTCGGAGAGCCGGAGGAAGCAGAAGCGGTAGACCGGGACGGAATACCGCTCGTACAACTCCGCGAACTGGCCCCGGTCGCGGCGGGCAGCAGCAACCAGCGCATCCTCGCCGGGCGCCACCGCCACACCTGACCTGCCACGTCCGAACATCGGCCTGCGAACCTCCCTGCCGGCCGCCAACCGGCCGTCACAGAGAAAGACTCTTCGGCCAGCAGGAAAGTAACGGCGGTGCGGGGTCATTCTCCACGGATTCGTGAACTGGTTCACAGAGCGAGCCTGGCGGAGCCACTGCCGGTGGCTCTCGGGCCGTTTCCCGGGCCCTCGGCGCCGGAGGTGGTTGGAGACGCGCGCCCCGCCCCTTACCCCTGGCCCGCGGGCTGGAACAGCTCGACCACGTTGCCCGAGGGGTCGAGCAACAGGATCTGCGAACCGCCGGGGCCGGTGAGCATCTCGTTGCGGAACTCGCACCCTTCGCTCTTCAGCCGCGCAACCTCCGCCGCCAGGTCGGAGACCACAAAGTGGATACGGTTCCAGCCGCCGGGGCCGGGCACCGCGCCATCGGGCATCGGCCGCCCCGCCGAGCTCTGGGGACCGGCGAGCAACAGGCGCAGGTTCCCGCGCCGCACCGAGCCGAACGCCGGCGCATAGTCGGTTTCGACCGTGAACCCCAGGTGACCCGTGTAGAAGGCCAGAGCCTTCGCTACGTCGCTCACCATGTACCGGACGTGGACAGTTTCATCCATCGCAGTTCTCCTCGATCGGAAATAGGTGTTCCGGCGCCGCCGTCCTCAGCGCGAGTTCCACAAAGGGCACCAGCCGCCGCGAAAGCTCGTCGCGGGTCCGCCGGTAGGCCATCAACCGCGTCTCCGGCGGGCCCGCAACGGCGGCCGGGTCGGGCAGGTGCCAGTGCAGGGTGCTGTGGGCGCCCCCGATGGCGGCGCACGACTCCCGCATCGAATCGGAAAGGGCGATGACGTAATCGAACGGCCCGGCTACCTCGTCGAGGCGCTTCGATCGGGCCCCGCGCCAGTCGATCCCGGCCTCCGAAAGGACGGTCACGGCCAGGTCGCTCACGGGCGCAGGGTGGGCGCCGGCTGATTGCGCCGCGAAACGCTCCCCGCCCAGCTTCGCCAGCAGCGCCTCGCCGATCTGGCTTCGGCCCGAGTTGGCGTTGCAGAGGAAGAGCACCGCGATGGGCGCCACGGTGTGACGGCCCCCACCCCGGACACGTGTGGCCAGCCACGTCGCCTCGAGGTCGCGCAGCTCGCCATCGAGCCAATCGAGGTCCGCCCGCCGCCGCGCGAGCGCCTCGCGCTGCCGCTGGAGCGCCGCGGGCAGCTCGGCGGCCGTCCCCTCGCCCTCCAAGCTAAGCCGTGCCAGCCGCCCGGCCTCGGCCGCGCTAAGCCCCAGCCGCCGCAGCGTCAGGACCAGCCGGAGCAGACTGACATCGGCCTCGGTGTAATTGCGATAGCCGTTCCCGGCCCGTGGCGCCGGCGGCAACACCCCCACCGACTCGTACCAGCGCAGCCCCGAAGGCGAAATCCCGGCAGCCCGTGCAGCAGCAGTAACGTTCACGCGCCAACCCTAAACCTTACAGCTACTGCAAGGTCAAGGGGGTGGGGTGGACTCAGGCGTGTAGCCGGCTGCACCTTCGTTTCCGGTGATTCACAAGTCCGGCAATGTCAATGCTTGGATTCGCGTAGCGCCTGACTCGCGGTCGAAATCCCGCGCTCATTCCCACAATGTTCAACCCTTGCCGATCCTGGGTTCTGGGTTTCGAGCGGATTTGCGTCGCGGGCGACGCTGTCGCCCAATCCGATTGGGAGCTGCTGTGGTGCACCATGTTCACTGCTACAGTCCACGCCACACGGGCGTGGCATGGGGCTTGGGGCAAATGGGCCAATATTGGGGTATTGCGCAGGCTGGCTAGCGTTGCTACAGTGGGACGAGTTAGGAAACGAGGCGGTGGAGCCACAATGAGTAATGGAATTCGGAGACTGGATGATCCGCCTGAGGCGCTTCTTGACGCGGCCCGGGCCCGCCTGTTGGAGGTGGCCAGCGAACGTGCTGCTCTGGACGGTCGCCGAGTCGAAATCGAAAGCCAGCTGGAGCGACTGCGCGCGGAGGCCGATCACCTTGAAGGGCTGTTGGCTATTCATGGCCACTTGCCCGGGACGCCCGGGATGCCGAACGCCCAAAAGACACCTCCGTCCGTTGCCGATCAAGTCGTGGCGCTGATTCGTGACGCCGGCTCCGCGCTCCACTATGAGGAGATCGAGCGGCGCATGAGAGCGAAGGGGCTTTACTCCGGCGGAGGACAGAATCCCGCCAATACGCTTCTGGCCAAGTACTTCTCCGACCCTCGTCTCTTTCGGCCGGCCCGTGGCACCTACGCCCTTCGTGAGTGGCAGCCGGCGGCCGCCAGCGTCGGGACCAAGAGTTCGCGTAGGCGGAACAAGCGGGGTGCCTAGAATGCCGAGCCTGAAGGTGGAAGAGCCAGTTCGGTGGAGTGAACAGATCACTCGGGGTACGAGCCTCGCATTGATGCACAACTTCACAAGCGTCGCGGACGCCATCGAGGAGCTTGTCGACAACTGTGTGAATTTCGCCTGGGGCCAGCGCGTGTCAGTTGAGATCAGCATCAATCGGGCCAAAGATATGATCGTGGTGGAAGGGGATGGCGGGCGAGGCATGGGTGCCCCTGAGATCAATACATGGCTCAATTGGGGGGCTGGCGACAAGCATGGGCCCGACGATCTCAGCCGTTACCACCAGGGCGGCAAAGCGGCATGCGGCTACCTGGGGAGATCAGTCAGGATTTATGCCAAACGGCAGGGATCGCCCGACGTCTGGTTCTTAGAAGATGACGACTGGGGCACGAGGACCGAGCCGCGGGACTTCGGAGTGCCGGAGCCGCTGTCAGTCTCCGCTTATCCGGCAACCTTCAGGGACCTCGCTGAAGATCGCGGACACGTGCGGATAGAAATCTCGAGGCTCAACCGCTCGCGCAGAGAGATCTCAGGTCCAGCCCGAACGCGCAACAACATCGATGACCTTCGCCGTTCCCTTGCTTCGACTTACCGGGTGCTTCTCGAGCAGGATCAAGTCGAGATTTCGATCGAGAATGATGAACGACACGAGCGTGTCGAGCCGCTTCAGATTCCGATAATGGCCGGCACCCGGATCGAAATCCCGACTATGCGATTCGATGATGGTCGGATTGCCTACGGTTGGGCTGGACGGGTTAACCTGCAATTGAGAGACTCGCGAAGTTCGGTTCGATCTGGCATCCGACTGGTCCAGAACGGTCGCCTTATTCGAGACAACGAATGGTTTGGGTACAACTATCAGGGCAAGGGTGCCTTGAACTCGCTGGTGGGCGAACTCATTGTGAGCCGCTTCACGCCCACTCCGAACAAGACTGACTTCGTCGAACGCGGGGACGAAGTTTGGGAGATGCTTGGTGAGCGGGTGTTGAGCTACCTTCAGCCGCTCATCGCGGATCTCCGAGCGGGTGGGCCGGACCTTAAAGTAACGCGGCGCGAGAAGGACCTCGCGCAGGAGGTTCGTCAAGAACTAGGGAGAGTGTTCGCGAAAGCGGGCGATCCGTCGTTCAGCGGTGGGGAGACCGGCGAGGAGGGCCAGGAGATCGCCCGAGAGGGACGAGCCCGCGCTTCGAACAGGGGGACTCGCCGACCGGATAGGAATCGGCGAGGTCCCATCAAGAGACTCCGTCAGCCTCGGACGCCAGCTCCTGAAGACGCTGTCGGCCACCTCGCACGATTGGTTTTCCGGGTCACCGGCGGCGCGACGGAGCCCCCGATTCGCATTAGCGCATGGGATTCCGGAGAACGTTCAGCCTGGGTGGATGGAAAGTGGCTGGACATCAACAAGAACTATCCCATGTACAGAGAGCTGAATGGCGCGAAGGTTTACTTGGCCGAAACGGCGATTCTGCATCTCTGCAAACCTCAATCCGGCGAGGAGATGCGTGCTGAGGAGTACATTGCGCGCGTTGACACGATGATGTCGGCTTGGATCCGTGAGACTTCGGACTCGCCTGAGTGAGTCTACCTCACCATTGTACGAACATCGGCATCACCGTTCATTTGTACTAAAAAGGGGGAGGGCTTCCCCTTCCGCCTGACCGTTACCCTGCCCGGGCGGCGCCGCGGCTGACCGGCGCCCCTGCGCGCCAACCGGCGCCGGGCCACCGTCGAAGGGTGTCCATTCACTCCCTGTCTCTCGCGTAGTCTCGCTTGTAGTCTCGTGCACTAGCATTCGTATCTATTAGAGTCTCATTTAGCCCAAACTACTTGATGCCACTACTCCCGCAACCTAATCATCCAGTATCAAGACAACGGGGCGCGCAGTGGCAAAGCGAAACCGAAGGTCGCTCACGGTGCGGGCCGAGTGGAAAGCAGGCCCGACCAACCCAGCATGGGACGAGCTTTGGCGCCGCATTTTTGCTGGACCGCTTCGGGGCTTCTGCGTCGCCGATCCGCATTCGGACGAACGATGACCTCGCTCGAACTCACTCTCCCGATCGCCGCGCATACCAAGCAGCGACCGCGCTTCGGCCGCGGCCGCGCGTACACGCCGGCAGGCACCCGGAACTGGGAAGAGCTGCTTGCCTGGCGGTTCATCGAGCGCCACGGCCGTCCGAAGCTAAGCTCCCCGCTGCGCGTCGAGCTGTTCTTCGGCGGCGTGCAGGCCAACCAAGACATTGACAACCTCGCGAAGAGTTGCCTCGACGCGCTCAATGGCATCGCATTCGAAGATGATCGCCAGGTGGTCGAATTGGTCGCGCGGAAGGCGAGCGACCGAACGCCACAGACGACCATCACGATCACCGAGGTCCGGCGGTGAGTGCCTGCGTCCACCGCTGGCGGCTCACGGAGCCCGACGGCCCGATCGCTCACGGGACGTGCCTTCACTGCGGCGCGAGCCGGCGCTTCAGCAACGTCTTCTTCGGCGATGCGTCTGATCCCGCCGCCATTCGGCGCCGCATCCGTCCGTTCCGAGAGCGCCGCCAGCGCCGGACTAACTGAGTGCGGCGCTGCCTCGACTGCGGCGCCCTTTCGCCGCAGTCACGCTGCTCCACGTGCACGGCGCTTCGCCGACGCCCACGGAACCAACGGAACAACCTCGCTCGCGGCGGCAATGGCTGGACCTGGCAGCGGACGCGTGCGGCGGTGTTGGAGCGCGACGGCTATCGGTGCGTGACTTGCGGCGCGACCTGCGTTCGGCTCGAGGTAGATCACGTGATGCCCCTTGCCTTGGGAGGCGGGAACGACATCGCAAACCTCCGTACCCTCTGCGTCGGCTGCCACCGCAAGCGGAGGAGTTCAAAGCCGCCTCCGGGCGGGCCTCGTTGACCCCTCGCGATGGCATGTGTACTCTATACACAGAAGTTGTGAACGGAGCACACGGCCTGGACGAGAACGAGCTCGTAGGAATCCACGAAATTGCTGGCATGGCGGGAGTGTCCCCCCAAGCGGTGTCGAACTGGCGTTCGCGGATAGCGAGCTTTCCCCCTCCTGTTGCCGAGCTCAAAGCTGGCCCAGTGTTTAGGCGCAGCCAGATCCGTTCGTGGCTTAGAACTCGGAGGGTCCCCATGGCGACCGTGATATCGATGATCAACCTGAAGGGCGGCGTCGCGAAGACGACGACCACCATGGCGGTTGCAGAAATGCTCTCGGGCGCCTTCAACAAGAAGGTTCTCGTGATCGACCTCGATCCGCAGACGAATGCGACCGTGGCCCTCATCGGCGACGAGCGCTGGGGCGAGCTGAACAAGAAGGGTCACACCCTGGCCCAGCTGTTCAAGGACGCTCTTGAGCCGCCCGAGGCCCGGCAGTTTGATATCCGGAAGAGCATCGTGAGGAGCCACCGCGTTTCGGATGCACGGACCGTCTGGCTCCTACCTTCCAGCCTCGACCTCATCGAAGTCCAAGACCGCCTTGCGACGATGCCCTCGGGCAAGTTCTATGCGGAGAACCCGACGGACATCCTGCGTCGGGCGGTCCGGCCAGTCATAGATGAGTACGACTTCGTCCTTGTCGATTGCCCCCCAAACCTCGGAATCATCACACTCAATGGTCTCCGCATCTCCCACGCCTACGTAATCCCGACCATCCCCGACTATCTTTCGACGTACGGCATCCCTCAGATCGTCACGCGCGTTCGGGAGTTCTCATCGACGATTGGCGAAGAGATCGTCCCTCTCGGGGTGGTCGCCACGAAGTACCGTTCGCAGTCCACCGTGCATCGATCGCAGCTGCGCGTGCTTCGGAACAGCGATCCCCGCTTGTTCGACACCATAATTCCGGAGGCAACTAAGCTGGCCGAGGCTGCAGACAGCACCGCCACGTCGACTCTTAGGCAGAAATGGGGATATGGGGACGGCGGCGGTTACGAGTCCTACCTCCAACTGACCAAAGAGATCCTGCAGCGGCTGGAGGGTTGAGCGTTGGACAGCGTTGAACGGTTCCTGCAAGTCATCGCGGACGAGGTTCGCAGCAATCCCAGCTTCAGGGCACGGCTTGAAGAGGCTCTGTCAGGCGCCCCGCGTCCGGAACCTCAACGGCTCTCCGCCCGGCGGACAGCGGCGACGATCGATGTGTTCGCCGTGTATCGCAGCGAGGGAGCTGCGGAGCTGCGGCGTCAGCTTGAGACGCTCGACGTCGAAAGGCTCAAAGACATCGTCGCGGAGCATGGCATGGACCACTCGAGACTCGCGTTGAAGTGGCGGCGACCAGAGCGCCTTGTGGATCTGATCGTCTCTGCCGTCGAGGCGCGACTCACCAAAGGTGACGTTTTCAGGTAGCAGTTCTCCGTTGCGGTTGCCCGGCCGCTCGTGGGTGGTAGGTTCGCCCTCAAACTCCAATCCGGAGGGGCGGGTGAAATCTCTACCAGCACAGGCCACGGAACCGTCGACCCTCCCCGTTTCTCGCGCGCGCAAGATGACGCGAAAAGTTGAGGAGCCCGCCGTGGAGGCCGTGCCGCTCGAACGGCTGCACCCGGCGCCATGGAACCCGCGGACCATCAAGGACGAGCGCTTCCAGAACCTCGTGCGGAGCATCCAGGCCGACCCCGATTTCCTCTGGCGCCGGCCCATCCTCGCGACCGCAGACGGCACCATCTACGCCGGCAACATGCGCTACCGGGCAGCCCAGCACCTGGGCATGCCGACGGTTCCGGCAATCGTCGAGGCCATCCCCGAGCGGCTCGCGAAGGAGCGAGCGCTGCGCGACAACCATCAGTGGGGCGACTGGCAAGACGACCAACTGGGCGAGCTGCTGTTCGGCCTCCGCTCAGATGGCGCCGACCTCGAGCAACTTGGCTTCACGGAGAAGGAGCTCGCGAAGCTCCTTGATGAGGTCGGCGTTGGCGTCGGCGAGGCGGAAGATGAGTTCGCCTACCACGAGCAGTTCGGCGTGACGGTCATCTGCAAGGATGCCGGCGAGCAGGAGCGGGTCTACGACGAGCTACGCGGCCAGGGCTATGACTGCCGCGTGGTGGTGGTCTGATGCTCGTCCAGGTCCGGAACCGCTGCTCCGAGTTCGACTCCTACCGGGCCGCGCGCGTGAAGTCGCTCTTCAACGCCGAGTCGGGTGCCAACTTCGCTCTCGACGCAGAGTTGCCGATTGAGGCGGACGACTGGCGCATCGGCGTCATCGTCGGTCCCTCGGGCAGCGGGAAGTCTTCGCTCGGTCGCCTCGTATTCGGCGACGCAAACGTCTACCTCGAGCCTGAGTGGCCGGAGGACGCCCCAATCATCGACGCCATCGCGCCCGGGAACGACTTCAACGACGTGACGGCGGCGCTGGCTGCCGTCGGTCTCGGCGATGTACCGGCCTGGCTTAGGCCCTACGCGGTCCTTTCGAACGGCGAGAAGTTCCGGGCGACGCTTGCGCGAGTTATCGCCGATGCTCCTGAGCGCGTCGTCATCGACGAGTTCACGTCGGTCGTCGACCGCCAGATTGCGAAGTTCGGCGCCCTGGCCTTCCAGAAGGCATGGCGCCGGACCAACGGAAAGGCGGTCCTCCTGACGCCGCACTACGACGTCCTGGATTGGGTGGAGCCGGACTGGACCTTCGATACAGCGACGCGGACGTTCGACCGGAGGCGTCTTCAACGACCCAGCTTCGACCTCGAGGTTTGGGAGACAGACTGGCGTTACTGGCCGGCCTTTGAGCCGCATCACTATCTGAAGATCGGGAAGATGATCGCGGCGACGAACTACGTCGGGACCGTCGACGGCGAGCTCGTGGTCCACCTGGCCGTGTCGCCGGCCTTCCACCAGGGCGGCTGCTTCCGGGCGTCGCGACTGGTGGTCATGCCGGAGTGGCAGGGAGCCGGCGTGGGCATGCGCTTCCTCAATCACGTGTGCGAGCGCTACCTACGCGGCGAGAACCGCTACGCTCGCCCTGGCGCGATGCTCTTCCATACGAGTCACCCGGGACTATGCGCGGCGCTGCGTCGTGATTCGAAGTGGGTCCAGAAGTCGGCCCGGCTTTTCGGCGCCAACAAGCTGCGCAGTGCGCGATCCCTCACACGCGCAGCCCGGAAGCGAGGCGGGTCGGAGATTGGCACCGGCTTTGGCGGACACTTTCGCGCGGTTCAGGGGTTCAAGTACGTTGGCTCCCATGAGGGGTAAGCCAGATGGCCGGCAAGCGCCAGAAGCCGCCGGACGAGCTCGTCTACCGGCGGGGTGGGCGGGTGAAGGCGCTCGTCCCGGTGACGGCCGCGAACCTCGCGCCACGACTCCCTGACGGGCTGGGGGACTATGCTGCCGCGGTCTGGGCGGCGTTCTGGGCTTCGAGGGTCTCGGGTGCCGTGGACCTCGAAGCCGATGGGGAGGCGCTGCGGCATTGGATCCTCTGTGTCGACGAGCGCGAGAAACTGCGAGCCGCGACGGTACGGGCGCCACTCGTGAAGGGCAGCCACGAGCAGCTAATGCTCAACCCGCTCTTCCGACGGCTCCGCGACCTGAACCGGGAGATCGCGCGAGCCGAGGAGCACTTCGGCATGACCCCGCTGGCGCGGCTGCGGCTCGGCGTGACCTACCTCCAGGAGCAGGCCGCGAAGGAGGAGTTGGAGGCGAAGCGGCAGCGGCGGCCCCACGCGATGAGTTAGCCAACCTCTCGGCTCGTGAAGTACCTGCGAAACACGACATCGGCAGCTGCCTTACACGCCAGCGCCGGAAGCTTCAGGGAATAGCTGGTGGCCGGATACACTCCGAGGCTGTGCTGCGCAAGAATCAGTTGGCTCGACTTCCCATGAGCGGACTCGCCTCTTTGTTTGTAGCCCTCCAGCAGAACAGCAAGGTCCTCCCTCGAGAGGGAAAGTGGCTTCAGCGCTCGAACGATCTCTCCCCACTGGTAGACGGCCTTGTTCCGAACACCGGGGAGCAGTTCACCCGCCACGGTTTCAACCGCGGCGAAGTAATTCAGGGCCGCTTCTCTCATGAGGTTCGCTGTTAGGAACCAACTTGCGGCGGAGTACATCGTCAGAGCAGCAAAAGCCCCGTCGTCCTCTGCTGCCCTTTCGCTCACTTGCGCCGCGAGTCTTATCACCTCCCCTGACTTGCTTTGGTCTATCCCTTGAGTTGGAGTCACTGTGAGACCGCCGACGGCCCAGAGTTCCCGTGGGCGAGCGGCGGGGAAGGTCACGCCGCCGAGCGCACCCCGTGGGGTCCAAACGCCCCGAGCGAACACGCCCTCGCAGACCATGCCCATCGCAACCAGGTACGAATCGACGGTGCGCCACGCGTCGAGCAGCGGCTCCCGATGACTTACTTCAAAGTCGGCCTTGAGTCGCCACTCGCGTGACTCCTTGCGAATGGTGAAGAGCGGTTCGCAATCGAGTTCGAACGACGCGTGCGTCGCGCTTTGAACACGCGTGTCCACCTCAACGGGAATCATCGTCATGCCCTTCTCGTCGCCTCCGAAACCGCATAGTTCGCCCGCAGACTCTGGTGGGCAAGCCAAGACGACACGAGAGCCAAGGCGGTGCTTTGGTGGTGATAGGTTCGACCCATGGCTCGCCGCTGGTACTCCTACGGTCCGGATGTGACCGCCTGGATCGAGGCGAACTGCGTCCTGCCCTCGGGAGAGCACATCGGCCGGCCGTTTCGGCTGATGCCCTGGCAGAAGGACTGGATTAATGAGCTCTACGCCAGCGACGCGAAGGGAAACCTTCGCTACCGCTGGAGCCTCCTCGGCATCCCCAAGAAGAACGGGAAGTCGACGATGATCGCGGCGCTCGCCCTCTACCACCTGATGGCCGACCCGGACGAGGCCGACCCCTGGGCGGTCTGCGCCGCTGCATCCGATCGCCAGGCCGATCTCGTCTTCAACGCCGCCAAGCTGATGTGCGAGCTCTCGCCAGCTCTCCGCGAAGCCACCGACCGTTACCGGTGGGAGATCCGTCCGAAGGGCAGGCCTGGGCGTCTTGAGCGCGTGGCGGCCTCGGCCGGCAAGCTCGACGGCAAGAACATCTCCTTCCTCGTGGTCGATGAGCTCCACGAGTGGAACGTGGAGAACTGGGCCATCCTCACCAATGGCACGGTGGGCCGGCGCCGAGCGCAGATCGTGCAGATCACGACGGCCGGGCACGACCTGGAGACCATCTGCGGTCGCGAGTACCAGAAGGGCCAGCGCATCCTCGCCGGCGAGGAGAAGAACCCGAGCTACTTGTTCCGCTGGTTCCAGGCGCCGAACGGCACGGACTACCGGGAGGAGGAGACCTGGCGCCTCGCCAACCCCTCATACGGCGTCCTTGTCACGAAGGAGCAGCTCGGGGACAAGGTCGCGAATGTGCCTCAGGCGCAATTCGAACGCTACTTCCTCAACCGCTGGACGAAGACCGAAGAAACGTGGCTGCCGGCCGGCGCCTGGGACGCCTGTGTGGTCGCGCCCTTCGAGTTCGACCCCGAGCGACCGCTCTATGGCGCGGTCGATGCGGCCACCAAGGAGGACTCGACCGCAATCGTCCTGGCGCAATGGCAGGGCGAGAAGCTTCGGCTCCGAGCGCGCATCTGGGAGCGGCCGACGGATATGAACGGCGCGCCGGTGCAGGACTGGGTGCTTCCCCTTGCCGAAGTCGAGCAGCACCTGCGCGACCTCGACCGGGATTTCGACTTCCACTTCGGCATCGATCCACGCTTCCTGGAGCGCACCCGCCAGGTGCTCGAAGCAGACGGCCTTTCTGTCGAAGAGGTGCCGCAGTCCGACTCACGCATGGTCCCGGCGAGCCAAGCGCTCTACGAGCTGGTCGTGCAGGGGAACGTCGAACACGAGGGCGACCCGGCGTTCACGCGGCATATCGAGAGCGCTGTCGCGCGCGAGGCGTTCAGCGGCGGCTGGCGTCTTTCGAAGGGGCGCAGCCGGAAGAAGATGGACGCGGCGGTCGCGGCCGCTATGGCGGCGCACATCGCGGTCCAGGAGCGCGGACGGGCGCCGGCGGCTGAGCCGCGCATCCTCGTCCTGGGGTAGTCGACAGGCCTCCGCGAGCCCGTGTTAGGTTCGGCCCATGAGCCAAATCCGCCGATGGCTTCGCTGGCCGCTTGTTGGTCGAGCGCTCGCAGTCGAGGGCGCAGGGCTCGCGCTCGTCACGACCGGGCTACACCAGATATTTGAGCCGGCGGCCTTCGTGTTCGCGGGCGCGGCACTCGTCTTCATTGCTCAGGGCATGGAGCGCCGCCAGTGACGCTCTTCAAGAACGCGGTCGCGGGTCTCGGCCTGAAGGCATTCCCGTTCGGCGGGCAGCAGTTCACAAGCGAACTGCGCCCAGGTGCCGGCACGCTGCCGCTCGTCGGCGGTGTGGCGCAGTCGTACGAGCAGATGTACCGAGGGCAGCTCTGGCTCAACGTGGTGATCAACAAGCTGGCGCGCGGGATCGGGCGGCTCCCGCTGAAGACCTATGCGCTGGGGACCAACGGCGAACGACTCCGCCAACGGGACGGGTGGCTGGCTGATTCCCTCGCGCGCCCGATGCCCGCCAAGCCGCCCTTTGCCTGGAAGCAAGCGATCGTGGGGAACATCTGCGTCTACGGGAACGCCGTCGTCGTAAAGGTGCGCCCAGGACCTGGGAAGCCGCCCAGCGAACTGTGGACCTCCTCCTTCCGTCATTGGGAGGTCGTGCCCGGGAAGGCGGTGCCCGTCGAGGCTTACGTCTTCCACGGCGCTGCCGGGCAGCGGCTGACCTTCGCGCCCGAGGACGTTCTGCACTTCAAGTGGTGGGGGACCGGGAACGACCTGGTCGCCTTCTCGCCAATGGAGCCGCTACGCCGGACGCTCATGATCGAGGACGCCGCCCAGCGATTGACGGCCGCCTCCTACGACAACGGCGCCCGCCCGTCCGGAGTGCTCGTCACCGACCAGCAGCTCAAGCCCGACACGGCCAAGCGGCTCCAGGAGCAGACCACTTCGCTGCACGGCGGCGTCGACAACGCCTTCAAGCTGGCGGTCCTGGAGGGCGGGCTCGACTGGAAGCCGATGTCCCACTCGCTCGTCGACGCCCAGGTCGTCGAGACGCGCCGGCTGACGCGCGAAGAGTGCGCCGCCGCCTATGACGTTCCGCCGCCAGTGGTCGGCATCCTCGACCGGGCGACGTTCAGCAACATCACCGAGCAGCACATCATGCTCTACCAGGACACTTTCGGCCCGTGGCTGACGATGATCGAGGAGACGCTGCAGACGCAGCTGATCGACCCCGAGCCGCTGCTCGCCGGGCAGTACGTCGAGTTCGACCTGAATGAGGTACTGAAGGGCAACCCGAAGGAGCGCTTCGAAGCGCTGAAGGCGGCCGACTTCCTCACGCCCAACGAGAAGCGCGCCCTTGAGAATCGCGACCGCGTCGACGATCCGCGCGCGGACATGCTCTGGATGCCGCTGAACATGATGCCGATCGGCGAGGGCGCGGTGGCGATGGAGGAGCGACTCGCGCGGCTCCAGGCGGCGAACGCCACGGAGGAAGGGCGATGACGACGCAGGGATTGCGACCTATCCGCTGCCAGTCGTGCGGCAAGCTCATCTGCGAAGCCGACGGGACCGTGGTGTTCCGCTGCCCGCGGTGCAAGCGACGGAATGCCTCTCCTCCCAGCTAGGGCCGGTATTCCACGGCGATGGCGATGCCGGCCGCCAGTTCTTCAAGCACTGTGGCGTCCAACCGTCCCATCTTGGATGTAAGCCGGTCAACCGAGACTGCCCGAATCTGCAAGAAGTCGGCCGCCGAATCGTTCTTCAGCCCGTTAGCTGCAGTGGATTTCACCAGCACCTTGTTGAGCTGTGTCGAGAACCTGGGTTGCCAAGTGGTGAGGGGAATGATGATGCGCATCGGTAAGGCGTCGAAGACAGATGAACTGAGGACGACGACGGGCCGGGTCTTCTGAATCTCGGAACCCCGCGTGGGATCGAGTTCGCACCACCATGTCTCTCCCCGCGTCGGCAAGGTCACTCCACCTCGTCCATGTCCGAGAAAGTGCCCGCGTCCCACTCAGCAAGTTCGCTAGCGTCGACCTCAGGAGGTCGACGCCTGACAGCTTCGGCTCGCTGCTCGGAGCCCATCCGGGCCAGGTCGGCCAACGACAACTCGGCTTCACCGAGTCGCGCCTCCGGAGCCATGTCGTAGCCGGGCAGCATTTCTCGTGCCTCATGCTTGGAGACGATCCCCTCGTCGAGGGCTCTCCAGAGCAAACGCCTGAAGAGGAGCGGCTCTTCAACGCCCTCGTAGCTGTAAGGCTCCAGGCGGTGCCACCCTTTTGTCCGGAACTTGATGTTGATGTCCCGGTAAGCGGTCTGGCCAATGATCCCGCAGTCGAACGCGCGCCGCGCCCATCCCTGCATGCTCAATCCCCACCGCTGCTTGAGCAGCCCGAGCTCCGGCAGCGAAAGATCTCGCCGACGCTCGCCCAGTTCGTGAATCGCTGCAGCGCGCGGAACGAGCAGAGATGCGGCGAACCGATGCGCCAGCGTCTCCTGGTCTGCATCCGGATCAGAACAATCGATGACGAGATGGCCCAGTTCATGGGCGGCGTCGAAGCGTACGCGGTCCGGAGCACGGGCAGCGTTGAAGACGACAACCGGCGTGCTGTCGTTCGCCCATCCAGAAAGGCCGTCGAACTTCTCAGTTTCGGTCCAGGCGAGAACAACCGCCCCGCGCTCCTCGAGTGTCTCCACCAACCCGCTGATTGGCCCCTCTCCAAGTCCCCATGCCCGACGGACGTGCTGAGCGGCATCTTCGGCGGCTTGCAGCGACCCGGCTTCTATCCCAGTTGGAACGGTCCCTTCGGTTCGACCGCCAAACAGGGCCCGCAGTCGGAGTTCCCCTTCGATGCGCTTCGTCGCAATGGCGGTGATTGAATCCTGCTTTCCCTTGGTCAGAGTCGAATGCTTGCGATAGCCAATCCAACTTACTCGCACTTCCGGTCGCGACATCAACCACGCGGCGCCCACACCCAGCGCGTCGCTAAGGTCTGCGAGGGTCGTCATCGCCGGCTTTGCCTTGCCAGACTCGAACTTCGACAGCGCTTGCTTCGTCACCGGCCGGCGCAGTCGATTCGCGAGCTGATCAAGTGACAAGCCGGCGGCGAGGCGCGCCTGTCGAAGGCGGCGCGCGAAGACATCCGTCTCCACTCCGCCACTGTCTGGCGCAATTGTCGTGTTCTCTGTCATAGCGGTTGACAACCTACGCCTAGAAACGCGCGATCGTCAACCAAGGTTACCACGCGGACCCGCGTTGCGCCTCTGGCCCTGAGCGTGTTAGGGCTGAGAGCATCGAGCGCCACGCGCGCCCACGCCGGAGCCCCCCGCGGGCCGGAGCGATCGCTTCGGCCCGTTTTGTTTGGCCGGGGAAGGGGCAGCCGGTTGCGGATCGAGTGGAAGTCCAACCTTCACGGCGTCGCGCGCTGCCCGGCTGAGTTCAAGCTGCTAGGCGAAGGCGAGCCCTCCGGCACGTTCGAGGCATACGTCGCCATCTTCGGCACGCCCGACCGGCCCGACTTCTTCGGCGACTCGGACGTCATCGAGCCCGGCGCATTCACCCAGACGCTCCAGGAAAAGGGCCTCCCGCCCATCGTTTGGTCGCACGTCTGGACGATCCCGCCGGTTGGGCAAGCGCTCCAGGCGGTCGAGGACTCCAAGGGCCTGCGCATCAAGGCGCGGCTCTTCCTCGACGACGACGGCATCAGCGGCCAGTACGCCCGCTCCATCCACACCGGCATGACCGCCACGCCCCCCGTCGTGCGGGAGTTCTCCTTCGCCTTCGAAGCGAAGGAGTGGAGCGACGAGAAGGCACAGAACGGCCAGTACATCCGCCATCTGAAACGGCTGGAGCTGTTCGAGGTCGGCCCCGTGCTCATCGGCCGCCACCCCGACACCGAACTCATCGCCGCGAAGTCGCACCGGCCGGAAGCGGCGCCCGCGGCGCTCGACCCGGCCGCCATCACAAGCGCCCTCAACACGAAGTCTCCCGCGCACCTCCGCGCCCGCTGGGACGCTGCCCTCAAGGCCGGCGCCCGCAACGCCAACGCCGACCTCGGGCGGCTCAACGACATCCACGACCTGGCCGGCGAAATCCAAACCCTCGCCGTCGCCAACGGCGCCGAACGGTAGGAGGCAGCCATGAGCATGACTATCTCGATCGACAACCTGCGCAAGGCCCTGCGCGACACGAATGCGAAGGCCGCGGTGGCCTTCGCCGATGCGGAGAAGCTCAAGGACGGCATGATCGCCGCCGGCGTTGACCCGACGGAGGGCGAGCACTTCGAGAAGGTGGATACGGCCTACAAGGGCTACTCCGTCCTCGCCGACGAAGCTGCCCAGATCGAGGCGAAGCTCAACCGCCTCCTGGAAATCGAGGGCATCAGCGGCAAGGCTCCGGTGGGTGAACCGAAGCGGCCGCTTGCCGGCGATCCCGAACGCACGGAGGGGTCCGCTCTCAACTTCGGCGGTCGTGGCCGCGCCGCTGACCGCCTGCTCGCCTCCGAGGGCTACAAGCAGCTGAAGGGCAGCGGCATCCTCGAAATGAGCGATGCCCGCGTCGCGACGTCCCCGGTGAAGGTCCTTGAGCGGACCGAGTTCAAGACGCTCATCACCGGTCTGGCGGACACCCAGGCCGGTGCCTTCATCCTCGCCGACCGCCAGACCGAGCTCCTGGAACTGCTCCGCCGGCCGCGCGTGGTCGCGGGCCTCGTCAATGTCGGCGACACCGACAGCGACATGATCGAGTACGTCGAGCAGACGTCTCGCACGAACAATGCCGCCGAAGTTGCCGAGGCAACCAGCTCCGCCGACGGCGCCGCCCCCGAGAGCGGCGTCGCCTTCGCCGTCCGCCAGGTGCTGGTCCAGGAGATCAAGCACTTCATCCCCGCGACCAAGCGGGCCATCGCCGACGCCGGCCAGGTGCGCGCCATCATCGAGAGCGAGCTGGTGGAGGGCGTCCTGGAGCGGCTCGACGGCCAGCTCCTCAGCGGCAACGGCACCGCTCCCAACCTCCGCGGTATTTACAACACCTCCGGGATCAGCACCCAGGCGAAGGGCACCGACAGCCGACCAGACGCGGTGCACAAGGCGTTCACGTTGATCCGGATCGCCAACCTCCAGCCGGACTCCCTCGGCCTCCACCCGAACGACGCCCAGGACCTCCGCCTGGAGAAGGACGCCAACGGCGCCTACCTCTTCGGCCCGCCGAGCCAGGCCGGCGGCGACCAGGTCTGGGGTGTGCCGATGGTCTCCAACGTTGCCTTCACGGATGGGACGCCGCTGGCCGGCGCCTACCGTCGCGGCGCCAGCCTCTGGATTCGCGAGGGCGTCTCGATGTCGATGACCGACGCGCACAGCGACTGGTTCATCCGCGGCATCGTTGCCCTCCTTGCCAGCATGCGCGCCGGCTTCGCCGTCCCGCGCCCGGCGGCCTTCTGCACCATCACGGGGTTCTAGCCATGAGCGACGTCACCGGAAACAAGGATTTCGTCGCCTTTGGCGACCACGGACACAGGCCGCCCGACCCGCAGCCCGAGCGCGTCGTGATGGTCGCGCCAGACGGGCGGACCGTGCAGGTCATGACCGAGGACGTAGACGGCTTCGAGGAGCGCGGGTTTGTCCTCGAAACGCCAGGGGTTACCGACAGGCTGCCGACGAAGCCGAGGCGGGCAAAGGCCACGCCCGACGAGGAGGCGAGCTGATGGCGCGCTACTCGGACGCCCGCGGCCGCTTCGTGCGCGGCGAATCCCTGGCCCTGCACCCGTCCGCGCCGGAGACGGCGACGGTCCAGGGCGCCTGGTTCAACACGGAAGAGGTCAACACGCTGGACCTCTTCCTCGACGTCACGGCTGCAGGCGGCACCACGCCCTCTATGACCGTCTCGATCGAGACGCGAGAGGGCGCCGCAGACACACCCGCGTCAGTCGGCAGCTTCGCCGCCAAGACCAGCGTTGCCTCCGAGCGGAAGCGCTTCGCCGGCCTCGGCAGGGAGTGCCGCTACGTCGCGACCATTACCGGCACCACGCCGTCGTTCACGTTCGCGCTGACGGGGGTGAGCAAATGACGCTCGACCGCGTCGGCTCGGCCGACATCCTCCGGGGCACCGCGGGCGTGCTCGAAGTCGTCCTCTCGGTCGATGGCGTGCCGACGGACCCTGACCCGAGCCCCGGGCCGCAGGTGACCGTCGTCGATGCGGCGGGGACCGTAGTGGTCACGCCCGCGCTAGCCATCGCCGTCGGCGGCGGGAGCGGGAAGTTGCGCTTCATCGTCACTCCCGACAAGACGACGCAGGTCGGCGAATGGCTGGCGACCTGGGCCTTCACCCAGGCTGGTGTTCAGCAGTCCGTCACGACCTCCCACCGGATCGTCGGAGACGTAGTCTTCACGCTCGCCGAGGCCCGCGCCTACGACGGCGGCGCGCTCGCGAACAGCACCGCCTACCCGGACGCTGACATCCTCGCCGCCCGGGACCGCATCGCCGAAGCGTTCGCCGAGATCTGCGGCGTGGCGTTCGGCGCCCGCTACGGCCGCGAGGTCCTCGATGGCGACGGTTCGGAGTCCGTCCGCGTCAGCAGCCACCGCGCACTTGCCGTTCGAAGCATCCGCATCCGAAGCGGCGCCACCTGGACGGCGCTCTCGGCCGACGAGTTGGCGGACGTCATCGTCTACCCGCGTGGCCTCCTCTACCGCGAAACGCTCGGCGCCTTCCCGGTCGGCCGCCGCAACGTCGAGGTCGTCTACGAGCACGGCATCCAGCCGGTGCCCGCCGAGATCCGCCTCGCCGGCCTACGGCTGCTGCGGGACCAGCTGGTGAAGAGCCCGCTCGACGACCGCGCCACGAGCCAGGCGGGCGAGTTCGGGACGTTCTCGCTGGCTACAGCCGGCCGCAACGGCTCTTACTTCGGCCTGCCGCTCGTGGACGAGGTCCTCAACCGCTACCGGGAGCGCGTCCCGGTGGTCGCCTGATGACGACGACGAGCTCGGTCCACGCCTTCAAGAACGCCCTCGTCGATGGGCTGCTGGCCCGTCCCGGACTCGTCGGTGTCCGGGTCGTGAGCGCGCCGCTGACCTCGAAGGACGCCGCCCGGGAGTCGATCCAGCTGGGAGACGTGGACGGGGAACAGGAGTGGTCGGCGCTCGGGAAGCTGGCCCGGGAAGAGCGCTACACCGTCGACGTCATGGTCTGGGTCATCCGCCCCGGCAGCGACGAGGCCGTCTTCCGCGAGGTCCGCGAGCGCGCCTTCGCCCTCTTCGCCGAGGTCGAGGCCTTCCTGCGCGCAGACCCGACCGTCGGCAACGTCGCCCGCGTGAGCGCCATCCGCCGGCCGGAGGTGACCGAGGGCGCCAACCCCGAGGGTCGCGTCTGCCGGATCGACTTCCAGGTCGCCGTCGAGAAGCGGCTGCCGAGCTGAGGAGGAAGCCATGCAGGTGCGCTACATAGGGTTATTCGACGAGGTCATCGTCCCGGAGGTCTCGACCACCGAGACGGTAAAGCGCGGTGCCTCCATCGACGTCGACGACGAGCTGGCGTCGCGCCTGCTCGCCCAGAACGGCAACTGGGAAGCGGTCCCGGCGACGAAGCAGGCGAAGGGGAAGGAGGACTAAGCCATGGTCATCGCCTCCGGTCTCGGCGCCCAGCTCGGCCTCGGTGACGAGTCCTCGTATAACTCGCCGGTCGTCGTCTCGCGCTTCCTCGAGTTCAACAGCGAAGGCCTCGATGCCGACGTCGGCGTCATCGAGAGCCGCGGCCTGGGCACCGGCCGCTTCCTCCGCGCGGACCGCGAGAAGCGCTACATCAAGTCCGCCGGCGGGCAGGTCGAGCTCGACGTCCAGACGAAGGGCTTCGGCCTCGCCCTCAAGCACTGCCTGGGCAGTTACGCAAACAGCCTCGTGGCTGGATCCGAGCGCAGCGCCGTGATCACGCCGGACGCCGATGCGCTCAAGGGGCTCTCCCTCACCGTCCAGGTCGGCAAGCCGGATGTCTCTGGTGCGGCCCGGCCGTTCACGTACTCGGGCGGGAAGGTCGTCGACTGGCAGCTCAAGTGCGCGCTCGACGAGGCGCTGAAACTGGCACTCACGTTCGACTTCGCCACGGTCACGACGACGACCGCACTCGCCGCGGCGAGCTACCCGGCCAGCTCCGAGGTTTTCGTGTTCACGGAGGGCGCCCTCACGATTGGGGGCAGCACGACCTTCGTGAAGTCGGCGAGCGTGAAGGGCACCAACGCCCTCGCCACGGAGCGACGCGGCCTCGGCAATGTGAAGCGCGAGCCGCTCGCCAACGGCGAAGCGGTCATCGACGGCGAGCTGGAGTGCGAGTTCGAGGACCTCGGCGCCTACGCCGACTGGGTGGCCGGCACGCAGGCGCAGCTCGTGCTGACTTTCACGTCGCCGACCGTCATCGCCGGCGGCGGGCCGTTCAAGCTCACGGTCACGATCCCGAAGGTGGCCTACCGCGGCTCGACGCCGAAAGTCGGCGGTCCGGAGATCGTCATGCAGCCGCGGCCATTCAAGGCGCTCGCCGACGGTGTGACCCCGGTGATCACGATCGAGCAGCGCACGACGGACACGGCGGCCTAGCGATGGTGACCAAGGACCGGATGCTGGCGGCCGAGGTACGCGGGCTCAAGGAGCTTCAGCGGGAGCTACGCGCGGCGGATCCCGAGCTCGCACGTCAGCTCCAGCAGGTCAACAAGCGGCTCGTGGAGGGCGCCGCCGACGAGGCCAGGAGCGCAGCGGGCGTGTCAGTCTCGACCCGGTCCAAGGCGTCGATCCGCCCGCAGGCCTCCGGGCGGGAGGCGCGGGTGACCGCCGGTGGCGCGCGGGTGCCCGAGTTCTACGGGCAGGAGTTCGGCGGCGGGCGGCGTCCGCGCACCCGCCAGTTCCCACCGCACCGCGGCCGCGGGGGCTACTTCCTCTGGCCGACCGTGCGCCGCCGGCTCAGGACCGCGTCCGAGGAGTGGGCCGACATCTTCGACGAGATCTTCAAGTCCGCGCCTGCGTAAGGAGGAAGCGATGGCGTTCGTCTTCGACATCAACGAGCTGGACCTGGGCGAGCTGGAGGACTTCGCCGAGGCAACCGGGATCGACCCGCTCACCCTCACGGACGGCTGGAAGCCGACCCTGAAGGCCGTCCGCGCCTTCGTCTGGCTGGTTAAGCGTCGCGAGGACCCGGCCCTGACGCTGGAGGACGCGCGCCGCGTGAAGGTGAGCGAGTTGGCCAGCCTGGTCCCCATCGCGGCCGGCGCCGGCGGTGGCTCGGAGCCCTCCCCGAGTTCTGCCACGTCTTCGGCCTGACGCCGGCCGAGTTCTGGGCGCTGCACCTGGACGAGTTCCTCGTGATGCGGCGCTACCTGGAGGAGTACGCGAAAGCGCTGAAGAAGGGCCATGGCTGAACGGAAGCTGGAGATCGTCTTCCTCGGGAACCCCAAGCCGGCGCAGGACGCCATGCAGCAGCTTGGCCAGAGTGCAAGCGGGCTGGAGGCGAAGGTCAAAGGGCTGGACGGCGCCTTCTCGAAGGCCGCCTCGGTCGCGGCCGGCTTCGTCGTCGGCCAGGGGCTGCTGAAGGCGCCCGGCTTCCTGATGGACGCCGCGAGGGCCGCGGCGGAGGACGAGCAGGCGACGGCCCGGCTCGAGCAGGCGGTCCGCAACCTGGGTGGGAACTACGACGAGACGATCGCGAAGGTGAACGAGGCGATCGGCGCCGGCCAGAAGCTGGCCTTCAGCGACGATGAGGTGCGCGACTCGTTCCAGTTCTTGGCGGCCGCTACCGGCGACGCGGACGAAGCGCTCCGCCGGCAGAAGGCGGCGATGGACCTCGCCCGCGGCGCCAACATCCCGCTCGGCACGGCGACGAAGATGCTGGGCAAGCTCAACACCGAGAACATTGAAGTCTTCAAGAAGCTGGGGATCACGCTCGGCGACAACGCCTCGGAAGCGGATGCGCTCGCGGCCGTGCAGGCGAAGTTCGGTGGCCAGGCCGAGGCGTACGCCCGCTCCACCGCGGGCCAGTTCGAGCAGCTCCAGATCCGGCTCGGTGAGGCGAAAGAGACGCTGGGCGCCGCCCTCCTTCCCGTCATGACCGCGGTCGGCGTGGTCCTCGCCGAGCAGGTTGTCCCCGCCATCGAGGCGGCCGCCACCTGGATCTCGGCGAACCTCGGTCCGGCGGTCGAGCAGGTGGGCGGCTTCGTCCGCGACAACCTGTTGCCGCCGCTGCAGACGCTCGGCGAGTGGTTCGTGGGCAACCAGGACGCGCTCCAGGCCGCGGGCGTGGCGATCGGGACGGTGCTCGTTGTGGCCTTCACCGCCTGGGCCGTTTCGGCGGGCGCTGCAGCCGTGGCCACGATTGCAGCGGCTGCGCCGGTGGTCGCAATTGGCCTCGTCGTTGCCGCGCTTGGCGCCGGCATCTTCCTGCTGGTGAAGCATTGGGACGACCTGGAGAAGAAGTATCCGCCGCTGCAGGCGGCCACCGACGCGGTGAAGGCCGCGTTCGAGGCGCTCGCCGGTTGGATCACTGGCACGTTCGTCCCGGCTGTCGCGGCGATCGCGACGGCCGTCAGCGAGGCGGTGACAGTCGCGGTCGGCTTCGTGCGCGAGCATTGGCACGAGATCGAGGACGTCATCCGTCCCGCGCTCGAAGCCCTGAAGCTGCTGGTCCAGACCGCCTGGGATCAGATACGGCTCCAGATCGAGACCGTGCTTGGTGTCATCAAGGGCGTGGTCGACGTCTTCATGGGTGTCTTCACGGGCGACTGGGACCGCGCCTGGCAGGGCGTGAAGGAGATCTTCGGCGCCATCTGGAACGGGCTCGAAGGGACGGCGCGCAACGCCATCGGCCTCCTCGCCGGTCTCGTGCCGCTCATGCTCGACGCGGCGAAGGGCCTCGGAACGGCGCTGAAGGACGGCATCGTCTCCGGGATCAAGGGCATCGCGGAAAACGTGGGCGACATCGCCCAGGCCCTGATCGACGCCTTCCGCGAGGCGGTCAACCGCGCCCTGCGCTGGTTGCACGATAACGTTCGCATCGAGGTTCCCGGCTTCGACCCGCCCGGCCCGGGCAGCATCCCCGGCTTCTCCTGGGGCTTCCCGCTCATCCAGCTGGCGCGCGGCGTGCGCGACTTCCGCGGTGGCCTCGCCCTCGTCGGTGAGGAAGGGCCAGAGCTGGTCCACCTTCCGCGCGGTGCTGACGTGCTGCCGGCCGGCGAGACGCGACAGCTTCTGTCGCGGATCCCGCGCCAAGGCGGCGTGACCGTCACGACCGGAGACGTGGTCATCTACGCCCGCGACCCTGAGCAGGGCCGGCAGTCCCTCAACGACTTCGCCTACGGGCTCGTGGCGGCCCTGCGCGCGCGGGGGGTGGCCTGATGCTCGCCTCCCCGCGCTACCTGGAGCGGTTCGAGTCCGCTGACGGCGTCGTGAGCTACGCCTTCCCGACCGACGATTACGAGTACCAACCCGAGCAGAGCTTTCGTCGCTCCGAGGCGATGGCCGTCGGCGCCGACTACGCCGTCGACTTCGCCGGTGCGGCGCCATGGCCCAAGGCCGTCGCAGAGGAAGCCGTCCGGTTCACCATCTGGGGCGCGAGCGCGGCAGACGCGGATGCGCAGTTCGATGGCTGCATCGCCAGCCTGCGCAACATCGGACTTGGTCGCCTCTTCGCCGTCGATGCCGCCAGCGACCGGCGCTGGTGCTGGGCAAAGCTCCTCGCCCGTCCGAGCTACCAGGTCGACGTCAACGGGTACTTCAACGTACCGGTCACGCTCCGCATCGGTCGCTACTCCGACTGGTTCGCGGCTGCACCTTCCACCGGCTCGGTGACGATCACGGCTTCGCCCCACAGCTTCACGATCACGAACCCCGGCAACGCCCCGGCGTGCTTCGTCGTTTTCCGGCTCCGGGCCAACGGCGTCGCCGGCTTCACGAACCCGTCGCTCCTCAATCTCACCAACGGCTACAGCGTCGCCTCCAGCCGCGACGCCGTGAGCGTCGACTCCGAGCTCAAGGTCGACTCCGAGCGCGCCGAGGTCCTCTGGAGCGACACGAACGGCGCCACCTACGCCGATGACTACGGCCTCGTCACGCTCGGCCCGACGCAAGTCGGCCTCATGCAACTGGAGCCGGGCGACAACGCAATGCGCTACGCGGACGGCGCCTCACCCAACCTCGACCTCGAATGGAGCTTCTATGCGCCCTTCCACTGACCGCTTCTCGTCCGGCATCCACCAGCGCACCGAGATCGCCGCGTTCGACCACGACTGCGAGGACGGGCATGGGCCGGACTGCGTCCCGCTCGACGTCGTCCGCGACGAGCGCTGGGTGGACCTGGACGGACGTCCGATCGAGGACGCGGAGCACATCAAATTCCTTGAGCAGCGCAAGGAGGACCTCAATGCCGCTCGTTGACCTTGCTCGCGACATGATCGCCGACGCCCTCCTGGGCGGGTCCAGCTACACGAAGTTCAACGCCGCCAACGCCCACATCGGCGTGGGGGACTCGTCGGCCGCATTCGCCAGCTCGCAGACCGACCTTCAGGCGGCGACGAACAAGCTGCGCAAGCCGATGGACGCCACCTATCCGCAGCGCGCCGGCAACGTCGTCACCTGGCGCGCGACGTTCGGCACGGCCGAAGCCAACTTCGCCTGGAACGAGCGCGGCATCTTCAACGCCCTGGCCGGCGGACAGATGCTGAGCCGGAAGGTCGTCTCCCTGGGGACGAAGACCTCCTCGGCGAGCTGGCAGCTGACCTGTACCGACACCGTGGTCTTGGTGTAGCCGTATGCCTGACTTCCCTTCCTCACCGCGGGTCGGCCGCCGTCTCGAAGGCGCCACCTACGACTTTGGGACCGTGACGGCGCCGGCGATCGCCCTCGGCACGAAGTATGCCAACGCCGGCTCCGTCCCGGGAAACAACTGCCAGGCGCTCGCCGTGCACCCTTGGGCGAACTACGTCGCCGTCGGCCAATCGGCGACGTCGCCGTTCTTCTACGCCTACCAGTGGGACGACCGGGCCGCCGGGGGGTTCGGCAGCCGCATCACCCCGACCTCGCCCGGCGCTCAGGCCTACGCGCTCGCCTGGCACCCGAACGGCCGCTTCCTCGCTGTCGGCTACTCCTCCTCGCCCTTCCTCAAGGTCTACCCCTTCAACCCGCGCACCGGCTCGTTCTCGGCGCCGCTCGGCAACCCGGCCACCATTCCCGGGACGGCCTGCCGCGGCCTGGCCTGGTCGATTGACGGCGCCTACCTCTTCGCCGGCAACTCCAGCGCGCCCTACCTCCACGCCTGGGCGTTCGACGCCTCGGGGAGCGGCACCTGGGGCGCGAAGGTCGCGGACGCTCCCAGCGGCCCCGGCTTCGATGGCCGCGCGGTGGCGGTCCACCCCGGCGGCGCCTTCGTCGCCCTCGGGTCGAACAGCAGCCCGTACCTCTCTGTGATTGGCTGGACCGGATCAGCGTTTGCGGCGGCGTGGTTCAACAGCGGCAACATGGAGGGCTTGCCGGCGTTCTGGAACCCGCCTGCCAATATCAACGGCCTGGCCTGGTCCCCCGATGGGCGGTTCCTCGCAGCCGCGGGCGGCACCACACCCTTTGTCATGGTCTGGCCGTTCGACCCTACCTACCGCCGGTCCGACGGCCTCGGCCGCTTCGGCCGGGCCTTCGCGGACCCGGCCACGCTTCCCACCGGCGCCGCCTACGACGTGGCCTTCGCCCGCACCGCCGTTGGCACGGCCATCGCCGTGGCGCATGACACGACGCCCTTCGTTAGCGTCTATCCCTGGAGCTCGGGCGGCGGCTTCGGGACCAAGCTGGCCAATCCGGCCACACTGCCCACCGGCAACGGCCGCGCCGTCGCCTTCACCCCGTTCGACCAAGCGGTGATGGTCGCGCACACCACGTCGCCCTACGTGACCGCCTATCCCTTCACAGCACCGGCCCGGCTGCTCTATCCGGTCAGCGGGTACGCCCTGGAGTCGGCCGCGCCGCAGTTCCAGTCCTGGCTGAGCCGCATCGTCGAGGACGGCCTCGACCTGGTCGGCGCCATCCTGGAGTCCACGAGCGGCACCATCGACGGCTGGCTGTCGGTGGATGGTTTGGAGTGGGACCGAGTGCGGCTGGCGTCGGGGGCGGCCTGCCGGCTGGACGTCCCGCTGCGCCTCCGCGAGGCCGTCGTGCCGCTCGCCGCTTCCAACCGGATCTACCGCGGCCAGGGCGTGGGCGCTGCAGCGGGCACGCCCTTCTTCTACGGCCTCTACACGGGCGGGCAGAGCGACAGGGCGGTCGGGATCGCACTGGAGGACGTGGACAACAGCGGTGGCCTGGACGGGGACCAGGTCGTGCGCGTCGGCACGGCGGCGCTCGCCGTGATGGCGGGCACGGTCCGGGCCACCTTCATCGGAGGGTAGGGGAATGGCAACCGTCGTCGAAGCAAGCGGCACGCAGATCAGCGCGCCGGGTGTGGAGCAAACGCTCGTCACCCTGACCGAGGGCAAGGTCTACCAGCTGCAGATCGACCTCTCCGCGCGAGTCAACGGGGACACGTTCGCTGTCGCCGGGAAGACGGCCGTCCTCGCGGGCGGGACCGTGCGCTCCGTCTGGCGGGAGGTCGTGTACGCCGGCCAGCTGGACGCCGGCGGCCTCTGGACCTCGATCCCCCTGGTCGGCGACGACGACGCGCAGGCGGTTGTCTTCACGCTCCAGCAGCTCCGCGGCTACGGGAAGCCGGTGCCCTGGAAGGTCCTCAGCCTGTAGGAGGGCGATAGCCAGTGCCGGGCCGAACCTCCCGCCACCTCGCCGAGTTCGTCGGCGGCAGCGTGCCGCTCGCCGACAGCGAGAGCGTGGCCGTCGCGCTGGGCGAAGCGGAGGACCTCGCAGTCACGGAGGTGCTGGTGGACGCCGACACGGGCGCCGCTGCCGTCGCGGAGACGGATGCCCTGTTCGTCAGCGAGGCCAAGGCCGACGCCGACGACCTGTCCGTGGGCGTGCAGGAGAGCGAGGCGAGCACAGCCGAGGCGGCCGACTCCTACGCACTCCCGGTCCAGGTAACGGAGGGCCAGGCCATCGCGGCCGCGCTCGCCGACTCAGCAACGCTTGCGCCCGCCGTCGCCGAAAGCGAGGCGTTGGATGCCTTCGGCGACTTCCCGCCGCTTCGGCTGCGTGTCGATGTCTACGACTCCGCCGGCAGCCCGCTCGGCGCCGGCCCGATCGCCGCGGTGATTGCTGCCTCCTACCGGATAGAGCTCGACCGCATCGGCAGCTTCTCCTTCGACATGCCGGCCAATGACCAGCGGGCGGCGCTGCTCGCCCAGGGGAACGAGGTGCGCATGTATCGCGAGGGCGAGGGGCTGGTGTTTCGCGGATTGGTCGATCGCGCGACGCGGCTCGTCAGCGCCGACGGCAGCCTCGTCCTCCAGGTCTCCGGTAGCAGCATCGCCCGCCGGCTCGCCTGGCAGAACACGCTCCTGGGGCGGACGTTTGACGGCAGCACGTTGGTCTTGGCGGTCGGGACGCTGCTCACGGGCAGCGGCTGGAGCGCTGGGAGCCTGGACGCCCCGGCCACCACGCTGCTTGCCCGTTTCGACGGCCTTCCGCTCTGGGCAGCGCTCGGCAAGGTTGCCGAGGTCTTCCGCCTCCACGTCCGCGAGGACCTGTGGGACGAGGAGATCGACGTCGGGGCGTTCGGCGCCATCGGTGGGGTGGTGCTCCAGAACGTCGAGGCCATCAGCCCTGCCCTCCGGGAGAACCGTCGCCTGGCACCCGTAGCGGGCCTGCGGGTGCTGGAAGAGTCAGCTGACATCTGGAACCGGGTCGTCCCGCTCGGCGCCGGCGAGGGCGTGAACAAGCTGGACCTCCGCCACGCCACGCGCAGCTCGCCCTACGCTGTGCAGAGTGCGCTCGGCCCGGACGGGCGGACGTACTACTACCTCGAAGATGCAGCCAGCGTGGCCGCCTACGGGCGGCGTACGCGCGTCCTGAGCATGAAGGATGCCCTGCCGCTCGCCAACAGCCCGGCCGGGTTCACGGCTGCCGCGAACGCCCTCTACGACGTCGCCGCCACCTGGCTCGCCCGCCACAAGGACCCGCGTACCGCCTTTGAGGTCGAGGCGGTCGGCCTGCGCCACCTCGACGAGGACGGCGTGCCCCTCTTCCAGGTCGGTGACCGGCTGCGCCTGGTCTACCGCGGGATCGCCCAGCGGAGCGACGGAACGCGCCAGGCCTGGTTGTCGGTCGACGCCAACCTCTGGTTGATGGGCTTCGAGCGGAGCTTCCGGGACGATGGCAGCGACAGCTGGTCGCTCACCGTCGCGACTGTCGACCGCCACGAGGAGGACGAGACCTCTCGTCTGGCCGAGGTCTTCGAGGGGATGCACGCCCTCAACGTCTCCCTGCGCCCCTACACGCACCGCGAGATCCACGGACCCGAGCGGCGCAGCATCGACGCCACCCACAACGTCACCTTCGTCGTGGACTACGACGCCAACGTCTCCTACCTCCACCAGGCGCTGTTGAGCGTGGCCGTGAAGCCAGTTCGCACCAATGCCAGCGGCGCCTCCAGCGGCGGCGGGAACGTTGCCACCTCGGGCGGCGGCTCCTCCCACAGCCACACCATCAGCGGCCAATCCGCCAGCGCCGGCGGAGGCCAGACCTCGAGCGCTGAGGCCGCGCATACGCACTCCGTGAGCGGGCAGTCCGCCTCAGCAGCCGGCGCCCATCGACACCTCATGTTCGCGGCCGTCGGCAGCGGACCGGCGGCCACCTCCAGTGTCCCGGACGTCGCCTCGACCCAGCTCGAATCCTCCACCCACTACCACAACGGCACCGGCTCGGGCTTCCCCAACGTCGGCAGCCACAGCCACTCCCTCAACAACCACCGGCACGTCGTCAACAACTACCAGGTCGCCGGCTACAACTCGACGGGCAGCGCCTTCGTCTACTTCTGGATGATCCTACCCGACGGCCAGTCCTTCAATAACGTGTACACCTACGAGGCGGCAGCCAACCACACCCACGCGGTCACCGGCACGACCAGCTCCTCCGGGTCCTCGCACAGCCACACGGTCGCGGACCACACCCACGCCGTCACGGGGACGACCTCCTCGGCCGAGACGTCGCACACCCACTCGGTCACCATCCCGACGCACACGCACGCCCTCGTCTTCGGCATCTACGAGGGCGCCGGCCCGACTGCAGGCGCGAACGTCACCGTCGCGATCAACGGCACGGACCGCACCGCTGCCCTCGGCGGTCCGTTCGACGGTGACTTCCTCGCGAAAGACATCACCCAGTACCTGCATGACGCTCAGGGCCAGCCCCTGCGCCAGCGCAACACCATCGTCTTCACCGCCGGCGAGCTCCTCGACCTGGAGATCGTCTGCAAGTCGCTCGTCACGGCGACGAGCCTGGTCCCCGTCTAAGGAGGCGTCATGAAACCGGACCTCTCATTCACGATCACGGCCATCGAGCCCCAGGGCGCCGAGCTGCACGTCGGCGTGCTCTGGACCGCCGTCACCGACGCCGGCGATCGGATCTCGCTGCTTGTCGACACCCTCGTCCTCGGTGCCGAGGGGACCAAGGACGACATCGAGAAGGCGGTCGGGGAGCGGGCGAAGTCCTTCGTCCAGCCCCACTACCTGGACCCGAAGCCGGCGCAGAAACCCGAGCACCTTGCGCTTGTCGGCGTGGAGCGGTTGGTTTCGGAGTTGGAGGTGAAGCCATGAGGACGTTCACGGTGCGGGTCGACGGCGACGCCAACGCGGATCGGGCCGTGCTGGTCCTCGGCTCCCGGCCCGACGGGCACCTCCTCGTCTCGGACCCCGACCAGGACGGCCGCCTGCGCTGGGTGCCGGCAGAGGCTTCGCGCCTGAGCGCCGTGCACCTCGACCAGGACGAACGCGAATGGTGGCGCGGCTTCGCCGCCGCTCCCGACCACGGCCACTAGGAGGGCGAAATGCTTGTGTTCCTGCAGACAGCCACGGACGGTGATCCCTTCGGCCAGCTGGTCGATCTCGGAGTCGCAGGCGTCGTGATCGGCGCCATGTTCCTGGCCATCCGCCTCATGTGGAGCCGGCTCGAAGCCGTCACCGATCGCTTCCTCGAGCACCTGGAGGAGAAAGACCGAAACACCGCCTCCGCGCTCCAGTCGGTCGTCGACAACCTGCAGCGGCTCGAGGGCGCGATGGATGAGCACGAGCGCCGGGCGGAGGAGCGGCACGCGCGCGCGTTGAACGGGGTCAAGGAACGGGTATGAGCGAGCTGAACTGCGTGGACATGTCGCGCTGGGGCGGCGAGCTGACGCCCGAGGAAGCGGCCGCGATGAAGACGGCCGGGATCTCGACGGTGATTATCGCGAGCGGCCCGGGCGGTTACGGGCTGATGGCTCGCCAACAGGGTGAGGCGGCGGTCGCCGCTGGGCTCCGGCTGGAGGCGTACACCTACCTGGAGTTTGAGTCCGATCCCGAATGGTGGGTGCGCGAGGCGCTCGCCCGGCTCGACGGCCTCTCTGTTGCCCGCTGGTGGCTCGACGTCGAGGACACGGAGCACGGCCGCTCTTGGACGCCCGAGCAGCGCATCGCCTACGTGCAGCGCGCACTGGACGCCTTCGCGGCGGCGGGTGTCTTCGCCCACGTCTACAGCGGTGGCTGGTACTGGCGGCCGTACATGGGCAACACCGACGTCTTCGCGCGCCAGGGCCGGAAGCTCTGGAACGCCTGGTACGACGGTGACCCGGACATCGACGGGCTGCCGTACGGCGGCTGGACGGCGGCCGAAGTGGCGATCGAGCAGTTCGAGGGGACGTCCCTTGTCTGCGGTCAGTCGGTCGACAAGAACTGGCTCTACTTCACGGAGGAGGGAGAGGACATGGAACTGCGCGCCCGGGTGGAGCGACTGGAACGCCTCATTGGCGGAAACGGCGTCGATGACGACGAGGGCAAGCGCCTGACCGGGGCTGAGGCGCTTGCATGGATGGATGGCCGGGGGTTTAGCCTGATTCTCGGCCTCGCACAGACTCAGGCCACATTGGTTGCCAGCGCCGGCCGCCACGAGCATGTGGCCACCGTCGACGTGCGACTGACCTGATGGTCCCTGCGCCTTCGTCACGGCCTTAAGGTGAACTCAACGTTTCTCGAACATGACGATGCTTTCCCGCGAGCGAATTCTGCCATACGTGGCCATCTGCTGCGCGCTGTTCCCTCGCTCGCGGACAACTCGCACCTCAGTGCAGGTCAGTCCCGCTTGTTCCCCGATCTCCGCGGCCGCAACATCAACTTCTATGGGGATGCCTCGGTACTGAGCGTTGCCCAGCACCAGGGCGGCGCGGCCGCCGTTTCTAATAACCCTCTGGGTTTCGCTCAAACTCAGGAATAGGTCCAGAAAGTAACCGTGAAGCATCGCGACGACACGAGGATCGGTCTCCGACTCGGCCACCCGGTCGATGGCGTCCGTAACTGCTCGTGGTTCTTCGTACCCAACAGCGACTGGGCGTGCAGGCTTAGCCTCCGGGTGTGAGTGAATGGTCTGATACCGCAGCTTCCGAGTTTCCCCCCAATCGAGGAAGCCGAACATAAGCTCGACACCAAATACACGAGTGTAGTCGTGACGGTTCGGATACGGCGGGGACGTAATCACAGCGGAACATGCTGCGTCGCCAATCGGAAGCTGCCGAGCATCTGACTCCTGGGCTACCCAGTTCGCACCGGGTCTCTGGCAGTCGGCGCCATCAACCCCGTGGCTCGCGAGGTCGGCGGTCATATCAGTGATTGTGGATGCGAGTTCGTCGGGTAGGCGTTCCGCTGGTCTATCGTTCTCGCGCCAGCTGAGCCAGCCGCCCGTCGGCACTGCATTGCTGAACTTGGGTATCTGCGCGAGTAACGCCAGCGTCAGGAAGTCACGGACCTGAACAGGGGCGCCAAGGCCGGCGATAGACGCCTTGGCGTGGTGGAACACGGCAAGCTTCTTATCGGGGAGGGCCTTTGTGACCAGTTCGGGGTAGCTCGGTGTGGCTTCGGGTAACTTGGCCGTTGCGGCCTGCAGCTGTGAAAGGAGTTCGCGGGAACACCCCTGAAGTTCGTCGACGTCATAGTCTGCCACCTTCGCTCGACACGCGAGGACAGCCAAGGGCGAGAGATCGTAGCCGATGGCCGGGACCCCTACCTCCTTGCAGGCGAGAATGGTCGTGCCGGCGCCGGCGAACGTGTCGATGACCGGATCTTGAGGCCCTAGCTCCCATTCGTTGACCAGCGCCCGGACCACATCGTCGGTGAAGCTGTGTGGGAACACGAACCACCTGTGGATCGGGCGGGAACGCAGCGGTTCGGGTACGACCCAGCGACGCCAGTCCAGCCGATGAACGAGGGCGTAGCTCATCGGTGCTGCTTGTACGCCGGGCGCGGAAACTTAATCTTCACGGGCTGGCGGTAGATAGGGTGTGTGATGACCAGATCGCCCTTGTCGAGTCTCGTGAGGTGCATCTTCACGTCGTCGTTCAGGAAGCGATAACTCGACTGACTTAGTTCCGTCGGCGCCGTGCGACCAAACACCTTGGTCGATGCATTCCCGATAATCCGATCGTGGACCGCGCTCGCGAACTGCTGGGCCGACATCAGAATCACGCCGAGTGATCGACCGCGCTCGCTGATCTCCAGCAGATCCTCAAGGATTGGGGTTCGCTTTCCTCGCTCCGATGGGGCGTACTTGTTGAGCTCGTCCACGAAGATAATCACCCGCTTGGGAGGCTCGTAGTCAGAGCTATCGAAGTCGCCTAGGTCCATGCCCAGCTCCCCGGCTCCCGAGAAGACTCCGTAGATCGTTCTCACCACGTCGCCGAAGACGAGCATCTGCTCGTTGTCATGCAGCTTGGCGATGTCCACCACATAAGTCTGTCCGCCCTCGATTCGGCTCAGCACGTCGGACACCGTGGTCCAGGCCTGGTTGCGCTGGTCGACGAAGAGCCCGGTGGTGCGGTGGTACACGGCCTTGCGGAGATACCTAAAGAAACGTTGAATCGACCGAGGTTGTATGGCGCCTGGCGCCGGACCGCCTCCGCTCGCCCACGTGCTCAGGGGGCTTCGATTCAGAAGGTCCTGCCAGGTTCGGACGTTCTGCCAGTCTCGTGCGTTCCCCTCGATGCCCTCTCGGATGATCCCAACCAACGAGTCGATGATTCCGTATTCGTCGGGCGCATCCGAGAGCATGGCGTCGAGCTTGTCGACGCAATCCCTAAGCTCATACGCGAAGATCTTCGACTTGAGGAGATCGGGTTGCGGCGGGTAGCAATTGGCCCGTGACGGGTCCCGCTTGCTGTCCTTGCCAGCCGGGAGAAGATAAGTGACCTTGTCGAATGGTTGAGGCTCAAGGCCCAAACGGCGCCACAGCTCGATCTGTTCAGGAGCAAGCCCACCGTCGGGTGGCTCGTCGATGGCGAGCAGGTCGTTGTACTTGACGTTGACGAGTACGACAGCGACGTCGCTCGCACTGACTCGATCCTGCTGCCCCTCGACCCTCCGGTCCATGGACTGGACGATCGACTGGATCAGGAACATCACGTAACTCGTCTTCGTGGCGAGGCCGGATATGCCAGAAATGTTCACATGGGCGCCCTCCGGCCCCAACACGTACTCTTTGTCGAGAAATGCAACGGCCTCGGTACCGTTGCTCATCTCGATCAGCCCGGCGGGGATACAGATGGGCGCGCGCCTCTCATCCTCCTTCCGCTTCATCGTGTCGATGCCGAGGCCGGCATGGATGCCGTTCTCGTCCGCGAAGCGCACCAGGGCCTCGTTCTGTACTGGCATGTAGGTCTCGCTCGTGTTCGCGAGCACTGAGACGTCTGCCACGTTGGTACCCTGACGCGGCGTGTTAGGCTCCTCTACCAGCTCGCCAAAGTCGTTTGCGATGTAGTTCGAGAGGTGGCTTGGCGCGTCGGTTGAGTGATGGATGTTGGTCACGAGACCGAACGTAACGCTGTCGTCCAGATCCTGTCGCGCTTCCACAATGTCGAAGGGATTGATCATGGTGCCTGGCCGAAGCCAGAAGGAAAAGCGCTCGGACGAGTTGGGGGCCCGCTCGGTCGCCGTGGCACGTCCAATCGGACCGCGGCCCGAGCGCAGCGAGGGGTCTCCGGCGGCATGGTCGGCGGCCTCCATCGGCTCGGCAATCGATTGTGCGGCGTCGTCCTGTTCGGCCATTGTCCCAGCTCCCTTCAGGCTACCCCGGAGCGCCCAAGACCGGGCCACTTGATGCCGGCCTGGAGCACCTCATCGGAGTAGAACCCGTTCTTGATGACCTGCTCGCTCAAGTAGATCGGGTAAAGGTGAGCATGCCAGCGGCGGTCCTTCCCATGGGGGCTCACAGTGCGCTCAGCGATCAGCGCGCGCGAAAGATGATCCACCATGTCAGATTCGACCATTCCCCGAGAGGGGTTC
Source organism: uncultured Anaerolineaceae bacterium (assembly GCA_964507025.1). Taxonomy (GTDB): domain Bacteria; phylum Chloroflexota; class Dehalococcoidia; order Tepidiformales; family Tepidiformaceae; genus Amarobacter. The sequence continues at coordinate 137,029 of CAZDOK010000002.1, read as the reverse complement.
GGATACTCGATCTTCATCACGCCCATAAGCGGATACTCCAGGTGTTTCTGTTCACGTATCCGGACGTACCAGAAGACCACGTGGCCTTCGCCGCGGGCGAAGGCCGCCGTCCGTTGGTTCACCCTCAATGCGGCTAACAGCTCGAACAGGCTTCGGCGAATAGTCCGCCCTCGGCTCGTGAGCTCGAAGGTCTGTTCCTTGCTGAAGTTCTTAATGACGCCGACAAAGCCGCGATTGAACTCATTCAGCTTGAACTCCTTACCGAGCCCGCCATCGACCGCAATCCAGGCTCCCGTCGCATCGTGCTCAGCGAGCAGGTCCCGAAGGAGCTCCCGCTCGAGGACCCGCATCTCCCAGTTGGCCTTGTGCGCAGCCCGAGATCGCGGCTCCTTGTTTTCCCCGAAGGACTTGCTGTTGTTGTAAGCGTCGTCCTCCTTCGTATCCACCAGCCTCATCCGTGGTGTCCCCGCACGCTTTATGGCCGCCTCCGCGCTGTCCCAAACCGAGGCCGAGAGCTGGTCGCGGTTTAAGAGCAGGATGATCTCCTTGCGCAAGTCGCAACCGCGCACGTGGACGTGCCCATCGTCTTCGCGACTCACTGCCGCGGCGCCGATCTGGCCGAGCATCACCGGCGTGTTTCGCTCGTGCTCGACGAGCGTGCCAAGGAAGAAAGTCTTCACCGACCCGTCCACGAAGAACCGGAACACGTGCTCCTTCGTCCTTGGGAGAGGCGCCAGATCCACGTAGAGCCGGCCCCCGGGCGTCTCCATGAGCTCGCTGACTTTTCTGTCGTCCTCCGTGCGGATGCGATCGTAGTACTCATCGACATCGAATTGCTGCAAGTACTCCTGTGCCTGACCCGTCGCGGGTAGGATCTCGGGGCCGTCCGACAGCGCGGCGAGCGCAGGTTCAAGGGCGGCGAAGGGATTCATTCGGATTCTTCGTCCTCTTTATCGTCGTCGTCGGCAAGCATTGACGGAGCGGCGGATCGCAGGTCGAACTTCGTCAACTCTAAGTAACTCTCTCTAATTTCCGCCAACTGCTGCTGGGAAATTTCGAGCAGCGTTGCCACATCATTATCGAGCTCTCCCTCCAGCCGAACAAGTGGCTCATCAAGCAGCGCCGCCTGATGAAGTAGTCTCGAGCGTGCGGCGATTGCTTGGTGGGCGGAGCTCAGAGGATTCCAAGCAGGTATTGACAGATAGTCGCCAAGGTGAGTGCTGAACTGAGTGGATATAGCATAGGACAAAGCGAAGAATCCAACGATAGTGCTGTTAAGGACACCACAAATATAGTGAGCCTCAGCTTCACTGTTAGTTGGAATTAGTACGAGCTTATGATCCGGGATGATTGGGTGCGCAGAATCATCTGAACTCACGACTGCACAGGTCAGCGAAGAACTTATCTCTCTGAACACGACCTTATGTTGGGAGAATGTGTAGGGGCCGACATTGAACATGGAATAGAATGGACCGGTCTCTACGGTGCGGCCTTGTTGTTTCCTCATAAAATATCGCTTGAAGAGACCAGATGTCTTCAGTTCGCTTTCGAATTGCTTTAGGTATGCCCAGGTTCGGGGGTATGCGGTTTGCATTTCTCGCTCGGGGATGGCAGCCAAGCCCGCCTCCCGGCGGTGGGTAACGATAATGTGCAGCGATGGCCTTGCCGACCAGCGGCGGACATCCCGGCCCCGGAGCATCGGGAAGACCAGCTCAGGTTCAAGATCTGCCATCAGTTGCCGGACGGCCCTTCGAGCACCTTGCACGTAGTTCTGAGCGACGAGCACGCCGTCCGGCCGCTCGTGTACCGGCGTCACCCAGAACACTCCGTTGACGCTGGCGAAGATTCCTTTTCGCGGCGTCAAGGAGCTCGGCTTGCACAGGTGCTGTACGGAGGCAATCGCGGCAGCTCGACCCGTCAACCATGCAGAGGTCGCGTCATTGGGATCGACGGGAATTGCGCGGTAGTCCAGCCGGCGCAGTCGGGCACGGACCTCTGTGAGCGGCATCGACGGTTCGATAGCGCCCCTCACCACCTTCTGCCAGACGGTGTACTGGACAGGATAGGACGTCTCTCTTCCCTTCCTGGCGTAGAACGCAGCGGTCCGATTAGTGGCTCCTTCGAAAGGCTGAAAGTCCGACATGTCCTCCGCGCGGACGATCTCTATCGGCGTGCCATCGCCGAGCCTGAACCGCCTGAACCCCTGGCCCCCGCCGGTCGCTTTGAAAACCGACTGGGTTATAAGAAAGCCGAGAGTGCCGTCTGGCTCGCACAACTCCTCCAACGCCACGTAGGACATCAGTACCGACACGTCGTCCTTGGAGCCGCCTAGGATCGCTCGAAACCCACGGTGCGGGAACAGTTGGTGCTGCTCCCACAACGGTGCCACCTGGCGTTTGTACTGGGCCGGGAGGCTCTCCCAGTTCACCCAGGGCGGATTACCGGCAACGAAGTCGAACCTGCCGATGAATAGGGGCATGAAAGCGTTCTGGAGAATGCGTGCCCAGATCCCGTCGAGGCCCTGGCGGTGGAGGCTGGCGAGCTTGTCGTAGAGTTCTGAGAGAATGGCTTCAGCACCGACGCCCCGACCGCCGCCGCCGGACCAATCTTGCTCGGGAATGGCCAAGGCGCGGCGGGACCTAGCGAGGAATACTCCAACCTCCACTCCCGCCCCAACACACTCCTCCAACATGTTGCACAGCGCGTCGATCTGCGAACGTGACGTTAGGCAGCTCGGGATATCGAACTGGCCAACGACAGTCGTAATTTCGTAGCGATCCTTGTTAAACAACTGCCGACCAGCCGATGGCGTAAGTATGGAGTCGGCAAGGTACACCGGAAGGTCAATCTCTCGGGTCCTGTGCTCCATGAGGTCCCCGAGGGCGAGGAGATAGTTGGTCCGAGCTGCGATCGCGGCGAGTGGATTCAGGTCGATCCCCACGATGCTGTTGAGGATCGTCTCCAAAGTCTCCTGTTCGTTGAGGCCTTCTCGAAGGCATCGATCCTTTAGGCGCTTCATCGCGAGGACCAAGAAGGTCCCCGATCCGCAGGCGGGGTCCAGCAGGCGCTTGTCCGTCTGACCCTCGTAGCCGAGTTCATCGAGTACGTGTTCGGCCAGCCAGTCCGGCGTGTAGTACTCACCGAGGTCGTGGCGTATCTCCCGTGGCATCAGCCGGTGGTAGAGTTTCTTCAGGAGGTCGCGCGCCTGCTCGGGGCTTACCTCTAGCGTCCCTGGGTCGTAGTCCTTCAGTCGCTCCAGAAGCGTTCGAACCGCTCGCGCAACCTCGTCATCCCAGGTTTGGAGATACCATTTGAAGAAGTCGCCTTCAAGGAAGTTGCGAATGCCGAGCGTCCGGAAGATGCCTCCGTGTTCAAGCTCCTCCATCTCTCGTCGAAGGCTGTCGTCGTCAAGCTGGTACATCGAGCCGAACCGGGTCCCAAAACCAGAGACGAAGCGCGACAGTGAGTAATAGGCAATGAGCTTGATAAGCAAGGCGAAGTAGGTATGAACGGTGAAGAAGAGCCGCGGAGGATCGACGTCTCGTGGATTGATGCCCATGCCCCTTGCGAACTCTCTAAGCTCCGGACGATTACGAAGGGGATGAGACTGTTCGTCATAGCCGGTGACCTGTCCAAAGAACGTCTTCCACTGCTCGAAAAGCTTGTCGACCAAGTCAGTCCGCCCGTCATCCAACGCCTGGCCGAGTGATTTGTAGAGCGAGCTGGCGACGCGCTGGGCATAGATGGTGTTACTGCCGAAATCCTGGACAAGGTTCTCCGGCAGCAGCGCCTTTCCTGATGTAAGGGAAACCAGCAGGCGCAGGAAGCGCGCCACCGACTGTTCGTTGACGGGCTCCACCTCAGGGTCCGTCCAGTTGTCATCAACTCGGCGCACATAGATGAAATAACATCCGTCGAGCGCCACCCCGATCAGCCGGTGGACTTGTTGCCGCTCCTGTCGGGCCACGCCGTCCACGTAGTCCTTCGCCTGCTGAATCGCGTGGGCGGTCGGACCGTGGTGGATATTGTTCCGCAGCCGCCCGGGCGCCTCATATTCGATGATGAGGCGGTTGTAGGTCGCGTCAGCGCGCCCAGTCGCAAGCGTTCGCTCTTCACGCACGAGGAGGGGTATGTCTAGGGCCTCCGCCCAAGGCTCGATGATCTTGGCGAACAGTGTCCGAAACCGGGCCTCATTGCCGAGGTTGGCGTCTGCGGCTTCCCTTATCCGGCGAGTGACTTCCGGCGAGTCCTGCCGGATGCGTTCCCGGAGAGCCTCGATCCTCGTAGGTGTATCGCTCATCTAACCCGGCCTCGGACGGACGCCTCTTTGCGTCGAGTTGTTCCCGGGCTCGGCGCGTCAATGGACGCGCGTTGATGGAACCCGAGGGTGGTCGCAGTCTACTCGTCCCGGCCAACGGACGCTAATCTGTTTTAGCGCGTGATCATTCTGGATGGCGAACAGAAACGCATCGTAGCCTTGCCGCCGCAATGCTGGTGCCGCATCTTCTGGCGACGTCGCTCGGCCGTGGGGGCCCGCACGATGCCAGCCAGCGCTTCGGAATGAGCAGGTGGCTGGCGAAGTGGTCGGCGAGTGAGCACTCGTAGAACTGGCCCATGCCGTCGCGTCGGAACGCCAGCCCGGTCCCGCAGGCGATGTGGAAGGCCTCGTGAGCCAGCGTGAAGCGCCGGACCTCGACACGGTCGTTGGCATTGAGGACCACCCGCCACTCGGAGCCGTCCGGCGCCAGCATGGTGGCGCCGCGGGTGCGCGGGTGCAGCGGTTCGAGCGCCACGTGGACGGCCCGCGTCGGGTCGATGAAGTGGATGAAGCTCGACGGCACCGGCGGCTCCTTGATCCCCAGGTCATCCAGAACGCGGGCCGCTAGGTCAATCGCCCCCTGCAGGTCTCTCGACACGGCCACCGCGCTCCTCCTCCAGTCGCTGAAATACCCGATCCAGCTCGAAGTGCGCGCGGGCGCGTTCGCCCTCGCCGTCGTACATGAGCTGCCAGTCGAGTCTTGTGGCCGGCCGCGACATCAACTGTCGCTGGCGCTCCTGGACGAAGTCGGGTTCGTCCAGGAAGTAGCTGGCCGGGAAGCCGAGGTAGCGGCCCACGTCCGCGAGGCGGACCGCGTCGATCCCGTTCTGCCCTGACTCCACGCCAAGCAGCCAGCTCGCTGACATGCCCAGGTCGCGCGCCATCTGCCGGAGGCCGATGCCCGCCTGGACCCTCGTAGCGCGGATGCGTCCGCCGATGGCGAACCGGCGCTCGTTGTCGCCGGGCTGGGTGGTCTTTGCGGGCATCAGTGGCCTCCCGTCTCGTGTGCTGTCTTTCCGAACGCGTCAAGTTCCGTCTCATTTGCGCCGGAGCGCTAACAAGCCCTTGCGCGAGGGACAGGGCAGACCTTAGAACAAATGTGCTGTTCTGCCTAGGCGCACAGCGTACCCCGACGAAAGGTGGTGGCCAGGTGACCACTATCGCGCGGCGCTCGAAGCCGCTACCGAAGCTCCTCCGCGACAAGGCGGCCGAAGCAGGCCGCGAGCCGCGGGCCTACCTCGTCGATGTCCTCGGTGAGTGGCCCACCAACGAAGACGCGGCGCGCTCCATCGGCGTGACCCGCAACACCCTCTGGCGCTGGTGCCGCCGTCTCGACATCACCGTCGAGGTCGCATGACCGGAGCACCCGCCGAGGCCGAACGCGCACGGCAAGAGTTCACCGTCGCCCATCGCCTCTTCCGCCGGTACGAGCACAAGGACACCGCCTGGCTGATCGAGTTCTTGCTCGGTGAGTGGCGCCGCGTGCTCGGCTCCGACGAGGCCCACGCAATCAGCCGGCAGGGACGCATCGAGGCGGGCCGGCTCGAGGACAGCGGCGCGCCGCTGACAGGAGGAACCGAGTGACCCAGGTAGTTGCCGAGCGGCCGGAGGAGTTCGCGGCCGTCGTTGAGAGCGTCGTCATCCAGGGCGACCTCGCCCGCCTTCAGCCCGAGGAGCGGGTGAGCTACTACCGCACCGTCTGCGAGAGCCTCGGGCTCAACCCGCTCACCAAGCCGTTCGAGTACCTCATGCTCAACAACCGGTTGACGCTCTACGCCCGCAAGGACGCCACCGACCAGCTGCGCGCCAGCCGGGGCATCAGCGTCGAAATCTCGGCACGCGAGTTCCTCCAGGACGCCGGCCTCTACGTCGTGACGGCGAAGGCCGTGGGCAAGGACGGCCGCACGGACGAGTCCGTCGGCGCCGTTAACGTCAAAGGGCTCCAGGGCGAGAACCTCGCCAACGCCCTCATGAAGGCCGAAACGAAGGCGAAGCGGCGGGTGACGCTGAGCGTCGCCGGCCTCGGCTGGCTGGACGAGACGGAGGTCGTCTCCGTGCCGGATGCCCGTCCGGTCACCGTCGATCCGGAGACCGGCGAGGTCGTCGAGCCGGCCGCGGCGCGCCCGCGGCCAGTCGTCGCCGAGCGCGGCGGCCGCGTGAACTGGAGCGCGTTCTGGGCGGAGGCCAAGCGCCTCGGGTTCGACCAGAGGTCCGTGCACGTGCTCGCCGGGACAAGCAGCCTCGCGCACCTGGACAACGCGGCGATCGAGGACCTTCTCAACCTCATGCGCGACAAGGCCGAGCGGGTCGCGGGTTCGATGGAGCCGCCGGAGGACGAGCGATGACCTGCATTTGCGGCCATCCGCGTGGGTGGCACCGGGTCCACGAACTCGTCCGCCTCGTGCGGCGCTGTCACTCCTGGGGTTGCCGCTGCGACCGCTTCGTCCCTTTCGTGGAGGACGAGGAGCCGCGGGTGCATCGGGCGTTCGGCGCCCCGAGGCAGTGGCTCCCGTGAGCACGACCTACCAGGTCCTCCGCTTCTGCGAGGAGTACGTCGACGAGTGGGGCTACCCGCCAACCGTGCGCGACATCCAGGTCGGGTGCCATCTCACCTCGACCTCGGTTGTCGCCTACCACCTCGCCCGCCTGCGTGCGATGGGTGCGATCGACTCCCTTCCCGGCGCCGCCCGCACCATCCGCATCCTCGAACGGACTCCCTGAATGCCCCGAGCACGACTCTTGAAGCCCGGTTTCTTCACCAATTCGGCCCTTGGTCGGTTGTCCATGGGTGCTCGACTGATGTTTCAAGGGTTGTGGTGCGTCGCAGACCGCGAAGGACGACTCGTCGATGATCCGGCGCGCCTGAAGGTCGAAATCCTTCCCTACGACAAGGTCAACGTAGACCGGCTCCTCCAGGGCCTCCATGAGGCCGGCTTCATCCTCCGATTTGAATCTGAGGGGCGCCGCTACATCCAGGTCGTCAACTTCGCCAAGCACCAGTCACCCCACGTGCGGGAACCGGCGAGCACCATTCGGGCACCGGGCCAGGACAAGGCTGGCACCGGGCCGGCCCCGGTCGAGCACGAGAAGAGCCTCGCCGATCCAGTAGCAGATCCAGATCCGGTACCAGATCCAGATCCGGTAGCGGTAGCAGATCCCGGGCCTCCTCCGGAGGACCCGCTGCCGCCGCTGCTGCGGCACTGGGAGCGATCTACCGGAACGACCGTCACGCCAGCGCTGGCCGACTGGCTGGACAGCGAGCTCGGTCAGAGCACGCCGGCCGAGTGGCTGCTCGACGCCATCGCTGAAACCGGCGCAAACGGCAGCAAGGCCTGGAAGTACACCAAGGCAATCATCGAGCGCTGGAGGCTGCATGGACGCGAACCACGAGCGCGAAGCGAGCAGCGCCAATCCGTCGGCCGGCCAGCGCGGGGGCGAGCCGAAGAGCCTTGCCGGGTTACTGGGAAGCCTCACGACTGGTGCAATCTCCCCGGCTGGTGCGAGCGCTGCAACGCCCAGGAGCCAATCACCGAAGAGTCCCTCCGCCGCCGCGGCCTCCTCGTGGAGTGACGATGCCAGCTGTCCGCGCTGCGACCGCGCCCTGCCGTTTGACGACCTCGGCCAGCCGGTCATGCACGACTGCTGCACCTGCGAAGACTCGCACTTCGTGCGGTTCGCCCGGCGCCGTGGCGAGGACGGGTTCGGACGAGCCCACCCCTGCCCGGCCTGCGCTGGCAGCCCAGCCCTCGCCGAGTCCCCGGAGACGGTTGCGCACCGGATGCGCATCCCGGCGAAGTTCCGCGAGTCGCGGATCGTGACCTGGCTGCCGGACAACGGCCGGCCCCGTCTCGCGGCACAGACCTACGTCGTCCGTTGGCCGCCGGAGAAGCCGCTGCTCCTGCTCTCGGGGAACAAGGGCGTGGGCAAGACCCACCTCGCCTGCGGCATCCTCCACGAGGTGTTCGAGCGGCACGGCCAGCGCGGGCAGTTCTGGCCGGTCGTCGATCTGCTCGACCGCTACCGGGCGACCTTCGACGAGGACCGTGCCACCGAGACCGTGGAGTCGGTCGACGCCCAGCTGCGCCAGTGCGCGGTCCTCGTCCTGGACGACCTCGGCACGCACAAGTCGAGCGAGTGGGCGGAGGAGCGGCTCTTCCGGCTCATCGACGAGCGTTACCGCGACCTGCGCCCGCTCGTGGTCACGACGAACGCCGGACTCATCGAGTTGCCCGACCGCATCAAGAGCCGGATGTCGGACGGTTCGTGTAGCACGCTCGTGAACGTCGGCGGCCCTGACCGGCGCACGCCGGCTGACTCATGAGGCTCGTGAGCGAGTAGATTCGTGTTTGGGGCGACGGCGCCCCGGGAGGAAGCTATGCGCGCGATGATCTACGTCCGAGTCTCGACGGACGCCCAGGAGCGGGACGGCACTTCGCTCGACACCCAGGTCCGCGCCTGCGCCGAGTACGCCGCCGCGGCGGGATGGAGCGTCGTGGCGACGGTTCGCGATTCCGCGAGCGGCTTCTCCCTCGAACGCCCGGGCATCGAGCGGGTCCGCCAGTCGTTCCGCGCCGCCGAGTGCGACGTCGTCCTCGCCTATGCCGTCGACCGTCTCTCGCGGCACCAGAACCACATCGGCGTCCTCTTCGACGAGGCCGAGGGCTGGGGCGTGAAGTTCGAGTTCGTGACCGAGCGCTTCGAGGACACGGCGATCGGGCGGTTCATCCTCGCCGCCCGGGCGTTCACGGCGGAGGTCGAGCGCGAGAAGATCGCCGAGCGGACGATGCGCGGCAAGGCGGAGCGAGCCCGGTCCGGCAAGATCCCGCAGGCGACCGGGAGGGGCATCTACGGCTACCGCTACGACCCGGCGACGGGTCGGCGCGAGGTCGACGCGGTCCAGGCCGCAGTCGTCCGCCGCGTCTTCGAATCGTTTTGCGCTGGCGCCGGATGCTCCCGCATCGCTGGTGAACTCAACCGGGACGCCATCCCGGCAATGGGCGGCGGCTTCTGGCACCCGCTCACGGTCCGCCGGGTGCTGATGAACGAGACATATACCGGCCGCACCGTCTATCGCCGCACCAAGGTCACCTCGGTCCGGGACCCCCGCACGGGAAAGAAGCGCCGCCGTGTGACCACCCGCGACGAAGCCGACTGGATTGAGGTCGAGGACGCGACCCCTGCGATCATCGGCCGGCCTACGTGGGAGAGCGCCCAAGTGCTCCTTCAGGCACCGGAGCGCCAGCTGCGCGGCCAGCCGACACACGACTACCGCCTCCGCGGTCACGTTCGATGCATGGCGTGTGGGACGCCGATGGTTGGCCAGTCGATGCAGCAGGGACGTTATCGGTACTACCGGTGCCGCCGAAGCTTCTCAGGGGGTTTCGAGGGGAAGTGCGATTCGACCTACGTCCGGGGCGAAACGCTTGAGGATGCCGTGCGAGAGGAGATCGTCCGCGTCCTCGCTGACCCGGACACCATCCTCCGCCAGGCGAGCGCCCAGCGAAGCGCCGAGGCCACCGTCGATCTGGACGAGGAAGCCGAGCGACAACTCGCTGAGGTCCTCGAACAGCAGAAGCGGCTCGCGCGGCTCTTCGTTTCCGGTGGGCTCCCGGAGGAGGTCCTCCAGAGCGAGAGTGCGCGATTGGCCGAGGAGCGGAATCGCCTCGAAGGCCTACTGCGGCTACGTAGGGCGGTCGCGCCAGCCGGGCAGCCCCCGGCGCCGAGCCTTACGGACGTGTTCGCGGCCGTCGCGGTGCTCCGTCAGTGGCTCGCGTCAGCGGCGGACGAGGACTTCCGGCTGATGCTCCAGGCCCTCGACGTCACCGTGACGGCGGCGCCCGATCGGGCCGAGATCACGGGCTCGATCCCGGCGCTACAGGGCTCTCCAGATTCAGTATGTCAGGATGACATACTCACCATTGTACAAACATTGGCATCACCACGTGCACGTAGCCCGGCTCCGACACCCCGTTCTCGTCCACCGGACGGAACACCCCCTGGCTCGAGGGGCTCGTCATCTCCAGCGCCACTGAGCCCGTTAGCACGTTCAGCACGTCCTGCAGATACCGGCTGTTGAACGCGATCTTCGATGCGTCGCCCTCTACCCGCGCGTCGATCTTCCCCTCGTTGTCGCCGATCTCGTCGGCACGCGCGCTGATGGTCAGCTGGCCTGGCATGCCGGCTTCGCCCGGCGCCATCTGGAGCCGGATGATGCCGCTCCCGTCGCGGGCGAAAATTGCCGCGATTCGCGCTTCGCGCTTGAACTCGTCCACGTTCACCAGCACCTTCGTCCCGTACTCCGCCGGGATGAGCTGGTTGTAGTTCGGGAACGTCCCCTGGATGAGCTGCGCCACCATCTCGACATCGGTCATCGCGAACAGCACCTGCGTGCGCTGCGGGTTCACGCGCATCTCCAGCGGCTCATTCGATTCGCCCACCAGCCGCGAGAGCTCCCGCAGCGCCCGCGCCGGCACGATCACCTCGAGCGATTCCGCAGGCGATTCCGGCAGCGTGATATCGGCCACCGCCAGCCGGAACCCGTCGGCCGCCGCCATCGTCAGCCTCGAACCCTCGGTCTTGATGTGCACGCCCGTAAGCACGGGCCGCGAATCGTCGGTCGCCGCCGCGAACTCCACCCGTTCGATCGCCCGCCGCAGCGCTTTCGGGTCGAACTGTACCACCACTCCGTCGCGGATTTCGGGGATGCGCGGGAAGTCCTCGGCGTCCATCGCGTTGATCGTCGAATCGTTGCGGGCGCATTCCAGCCGCAGCTGGCGGCCGTTCTGGGGCACCTCCAGCGAAACGGTGGCCGCGGGTAGCTGTGCCACGAAGTCGCTAATCAGGCGCGAAGGTACGGTCGTCGCGCCTTCCTCGTCGATCTTCGCCCCAATCCATGCGCAGATGGAGATGTCGAGGTCCGTTGCCGCCAGCTTGAGGCGCCCCCGATCGGTGGAAACCAGCACGTTCGCCGTGATTGGGAGCGTCGAGCGCGTGGCTACTGCGCGCCCAACGATCGAGAGCCCGCGCTGAAGGTTTTCCTGGAGGACCTGGACTTTCATGTGTTCACCCGCCTGATCCGATTCCACGAATCTCATGGATTATATGGAGGGGAGCGAAGGGGGGACAAGGCGAACGCTTAAACGCGTAAGCAATTAATGCGAATCAGCGTCATGACATAATCAACAGGCAACGAGAAGAATCGGCCCCGGTTGGAACTCATCACCATCGCCGGGCCGTCTCCAGCCACAGCAGCGCGCTCGCCGCAAGCATCCCGAATCCCGCCGCAAGGTAGTCGCGGTTCGAACCCGGACCCCGGACTGAAGCCCCGGTCCCTGTGGCCGGGGCCAGCGGCGTGGTCACCGGCGCCAGCACGAACGAATCGACGTTCCGGAGGTAGTAGGGCGGCACCGCACCGCACACCTGCCCGACGCCCACAATCCCCGCGTCGCTCACCGCCAGCACCGCCGCGCGAGGATGGTAGCCATCCTGGGCGAACCCGAGCACGATCGCGTGGGTCGCGGTTTCGAACGCCCGCCACTCCCCCGGCGCGTGGGCGATGCGAAACACCGCATAGATGCGCAGCCCGAAGAATTCCGACACGAGGGCGTTCAGGTAGGTGGCGACCGGCACGTCCTCGCGCGCGGCAACGAGGCCATCGCCATTGCCGCAAGTCACCTTTGGGAGTCCGCGCACGGTGGACGTCCCGTCCAGCGTCGGCAGCTCTCTGAATCGGAGGAGATCCGCGAACTGCAGCGGGTCGCCCGAAGCCAGCACGTCGAGCACCCGGTCCACGGCGAGCTCACCCGTGCGCGTCGAAATGGGGTGCCCGCTGGGAGCCCCCGGGTGGCCCGCCTCTACCTCGACCGACGGCGCCACAGCCAGCTGCGACGGCAGCCAGCCGCGCTCGAACGCGACGATCCGCCTCGTGCCCTCGGCCTGGCCTTTCGGGAACTGGGCGAAAGCCGCGAAGCGGCCGTCGATCCCCGCCTCCACCCTCGTCGCGGCGATATTCGCGGCGCCGGGGCACGGCACCGCCGGGCAGGTCGGCTCCTGGAGTTCGATGGTGGCCCCGGGCGCGAAGCCCGTCCCGGTGAGGTACCAGCTATCCGGGTATGGCCCGGGCAGCACCGCGAGCGCCAACCGTTCCATCGCTTCCGGCAGCGTGGGGATGCAGCCCGGCAAGGCACTGCTCTGGGGAGGCCCATCGAGCACGGCGCTCACCATGTAGCACGGCCGCGAAGGATTCGAAAACGGGTCCGGGTCGATGAATTCGTAGCTGCCATCGGCGAGCCGGGCCGAGCGCGGCACGTCGGCATACGGTTCTGCCACCTGGAACGACACATCCCAGGGTGTCCGCCGCCAGACCTGGTAGTCGGCCTCCGGGTTGGGGCTGGGCCTCCAATGCACCACCACCTGGATCTCGCCTCCTGGGCCCTCCCGCAATTCCACCCGCGCATCCATGGGCATGCCGGGGTCCTGCGCACCTGCTGATGCGGGCATGATGGCGATGAGCGCCGAAACGATGAGGGCCACCGTTGCGATTCGCATGACGCGGACCTCCCTTTCGCTTCTTCCAACGTCCATCCTGCCACGGGAGTTCAATAGGTCGCGCCTTCGCAGCCGTTACGCGCGCTCCCGGCCAGCCCTCATGCGCTCACAGCCATCGAAGGCGATGACTGACGACGACCGCGAACGCCTCATTCGGGAGATCGTCGCCCGGCCCTACCGCAAGGTGATCAGCGGCGACGACATCGAAGGCTACCTCGCCGAAGCGCCCAAACTCCCCGGCTGCGTCACTGCTGGTGCAACGGTCGAAGAGGCGCTCGAGATGCTCCGCGATGCCATGGAGGGCTGGATCGAGTGTGCCCTGGCCGCTGGCGACCCCATCCCGGAGCCGGACGCGACCGTTCGCCTCTCCGCCTGAACGACCCTTACCCGAACACCCCGTTCGCCGCGAATTCCGCCACCTCTTCGTCGGTCAGACCCGCGGCCGCCAGCGCGTCCGCCGTGTCCTCCCCCGGCTTCGAGGCGGCGCCCCGCGCCCGGATGTCCGCGCCGTGAATCGTGAACGGCACGCCAACGGTCTCGAACGTCCCGTTCGGCAGCTCCAGCGGCTGGAACGCGTTCAGCTCCCGGAGCTGCGGGTCGGCCACCACCTCCGTCAGGTCCACCATCGGCGCCCAGATCAGCCCGTGCTCGTCGAGTTTCGACGCCCAATCCGCCAGGTCGGCGGTCAACAGCGTCTGTTCGATCACCGCCGCGATCTCCGCCCCCCGCGCTCGCCGCGCCGCCATCGAGGCGTAGTCCGGGTGTTCGGCCCACTCCTCTCTCCCGATCACCCGGCAGAGCCGCGGCCAGTAGGGGTCCGGCGTCATGTGCACCAGCATCACCCATTGCCCGTCGCGCGTTGGATAGGTGTTGAAGAGCGGGTTCTCCGGCGCCGTCCGGTCGAACCGCTTTGGCGCCTTCCCGTCCATCAACGTCCGGCTGATGTCCGTGGCGATCGTGTAGACGCCCGTCTGTTGCAGCGAGATCTCCACCACCTGGCCCTCGCCGGTCAGGTCGCGCAGCCGCAGCGCCGCCAGCGTCGCCGCCAGGCCGTTGATGCCCGTCGTGTGGTCGCCCTGCGCGATCCGGCTCAGCACCGGCGGACCGTCCGGATGCCCGACCAGGCTCATGATCCCCGAGCGCGTCCAGAACGCCGAGAAGTCGAACCCCGGCCGTGCCGCGTCCGGCCCGCGCAGCCCATAGCCCGTCACCGACACGAACACCACTTTCGGGTTCCGCGCGTGCACCTCTGCCGGTGTCAGCCCGTACTTCTCCAGGCGCGGCGCCATCAGGTTCGTCAGGAACACGTCGGCGGTCGAAAGCAAGCGGTGGATGATCTCGGTGCCGCCCGGCGCGTCGAGTGCGACCGTCACCGACCGTTTGCCCCGGTTCTCCAGCTCGAACAGGAAGTTGAACGGCGGCTGCCCATCCCCGCCCGAGGCCACCACCCCGCGCATCACCTCGCCGCCCGGCGGCTCAACCTTGATGACATCCGCGCCAAGGTCGGCCATCAACGCGCCCGCGCTCGGCGCGGCAACGTAGTTCGCCAGTTCCACCACCGTGATGCCTTCGAGCGGTGCTGCCATGTCTCCTCCGGGTGCCGGGGTCGGGTTGGGAAATGGTACACGCGGCGCTACACTCGCCGCCGATGAGCGACGAGTTGTTCCAGGTCACGCATACCAAGATCCAGTCCTTCCAGCGCTGCCGGAAGCAGTACTGGTTCAGCTACCTCAGCGGGCTCGACTGGCCGCCTTCGCGCGATACCCCGGCTGCCATCGTCGGCAAAGGGGTCCACCGGGCCATGCGCGTCCTCTGCGAGACTGACCACCCCGAGGACTCCGAACATGAGCTCGACGTGTACCTCCGCATGCCGAAGCACGAAATGGCCGGCCCCGGCACCGAGTACCACCGCCTGGCCTTCGACCTCCTGGCCAGTGGGATCGCTGCCCACGAGTCCATCGTGAGCGAGGACCGCTACGCCGAGCTCAGCACGTGGGTTCCGTCGCGCTCCCGCGGAGTCACCGTCCGCGCGATGATCGACCGGGCCGACCGGCTCGAACCGGGCCACTGGCTCATTATCGACTGGAAGACCGGCCGCTTCGACCTCGACGAAATCGTCGATGCCCAGCTCGATATCGGGCACCTTGCCCTGCGCACCTCGCGCACGCTCCCTGCCGAAACCCGCGTCACCGCCATCGGCTGGAACCTCCGTTCGGGCATCCAGCGCGTCCGCGAGCTGAACCGCGACGATGCCAGGAAGACTGTCGACTACATCGCGAACTTCGCAGCCCGCATGCAGGCCACCACGGAGTTCCCGGCTACTCCCGGGCCCCACTGCACCTTCTGCGACTGGGCAGACCGTTGCGACGAAGCGATCAGCCTCGACCGCACCGAACTCACCTGGCTTGACGACGACTGGGAGCGCCACGCCGAGCCGTTCTGAGAGTCTCTCAGACGTAGAGGATGCAGTTCGCCAGTTCGGCCCCCGGGCGTTCCTGCAACACGCCGAGGATGGAGTCCGCGATAGCTTCGGGTGGTGTCCCTTGCCGGCTTCGGGTGGTGTCCCTTGCCGGCTTCGGATGATGATGCCACCGTGGGCGCGCCCGCCCGATGCCCACTCGTGATGCAGCCGGGCGAAGTCGCCCCTGTTAGCCGTGACGATCACCCTGCCCGATTCCGCGGCGAACTTGAGATGGTCAGCGTCGGTCGCGCCAGACATGCCTGCCTGTGCCGCGGTAAGGACATCGATGCCGCCCCTTCGTAACGCGGCAATGAGCCTGCGCTGGCTCGAGTCTTCATCGAGGTAGAGCAGCGGCTGCACTCAGGAGTGAGAACGTTCTTGCCGGGCTCTTTCCCGCTCGAACGCCTCCGCTTCTTCCCGGAGTTCCGCATCAATGGCTTCCCGGTTGGCCATGTAGTAGGTGATAGCTGCATAGACCGAGGCAACGCTCACTTGCGGAAACTCCGCCTAGATCTCCTCGGGCGTCAGACCACTGCCGAACAGCGCCGCGATCTGGCGCACCGAAATGCCCGTCCCGGCGATGCACGGCCGGCCACCGTTCACGCCCGGCGTCGAACAGATCAGGCTGCCGATATCCACGTTCGCGGTTGCGGCCATTGGCCAAGTCTACCACGGTGAGACCCCCTCTCCCCGCGAAACCTGCTACCGTTCTGGCCATGTTTCCCGCCGATGACCCCATCGTTGCCGAACTTCTCGCCAGCCCAGCCCTGATGCGTCTCGCCTACGTCGGCTCCCACGAGCAACCCCACGTCGTCCCTATCTGGTACCGCTACGCCGATGGCCGCTTTACCGTCGTCACCGGCCCCAAAGCCGACAAGGTCCGCCACATCAGCCAGCGTCCGCGCGTGTCCTTCACCATCGATACCGACCGGCCGCCCTACCACGTCCTCCTGGTCGATGGCATCGCCACAGTCGAGCAGGTCGAAGGCATGGCCCCGGAATACCCGGACATCGTCCGCCGTCACCTCGGCCCCGGCGCCGATGCCTACCTCGGCCGCATGGAAGGCCGCGTGAAACGCCAGGTCCGCATCACCATCGAGCCGAAAACCTGGCGAATCCTCGACTTCGTGAAGCGCACCCCGAAGTCGCTTTCCTAGATCGTCGCCCCCCGGTGCTTCCGCTCCAGCTCCACCAGCTGGCCGACCAGGTCGGAATGCGCCTGGACATGGAAGACGAATCGGGGGATATCGAACCCCGGCTGGCGCGACATGAACGGCTCGCCCCAGAAGCTCAGGTGGGCCTCCGTTTCGCCCGGCGCTGTATCGGCCAGGATGAACGAGACCGCCTCGTGCGAAAGCGGCACCCACCGCGGTTCCCGCAACTTTCGTTCCCCGCCCGCCGCCTGCGCCTTCGGCATCACCTCCTGCTCCCAGCGCTCCCGCTCGGAGGGGTCGAGCACGAACTGGACACCGCTGACCGCAGGGTTCTCCAACGCGGGCCGCAGAAGCGCGTCGAACAGAGATTGAGGCTTGAACATCAGCAGGCAGACGTTGAACCACACCATCTCGCCCCGCGCCTGCCGGGCGAATGCCTCGCTCGCGCGCCGGAGCTCACGCGGGCCGACCAGGAGCACGTCGGGCTGCTTCATCCCTGCGAGCAGACCGGCGAGCGTGGCCTCCGTCCGCTCGCTCCGTTCCATCACGACTTCGTCCTGCGCCTCCCGCCGCAGGTCCCGGAAAAGGAGCAGAGCCATCACGACCAGCGCGATCGTCAGCAGCACGTCTTCTTCGATGATGTGCAGCAGGTGGAGCACGAGCGCCGCCCCTGCCGCCACGATGCCCGCTACCGCATCCCAGTCGTACCGGCCGAGATTGATCCGGTGCCGCTTCGTCTCCATCGTTCGCCTCCGGCGGCTACCACAGGCTGCCGCCCCGCGATAGCCTGATACATGGAACGGCAACTCGCCAACACGAGCCCCCGCATGCACGCCATCGTCCTTCTCTCCGGCGGCCTCGATTCCACCACGGTGGCCACCCACGCCGTGCGCCAGGGCCACCAGGTACGCGCCCTCAGCATCGGCTACGGCCAGCGCCACCTGCGCGAGCTCCGCTCCGCCCGCGCCGTGGCCGCGCGCCTGGGCATCCCCCTCATCGAAGTCGATGCCAGCTTCTATGCCGGGCTGGCGTCCCACTCCGCCCTGACCAGCCCCGACCACGCCATCCCCGAACACCGCGACCCCGCAGCCATGGCTGCCGACATCCCCATCACCTACGTTCCCCTGCGAAACACCTTCTTCGTCACCCTCGCCGCCGCCGCCCTCGAAAGCTGGTTGCTCGACTGTATTGAACACCACGGCGCCGACCCCGCGGCCCTCGAAGGCGCCATCTACGTCGGCGCCAACGCCATTGACTATTCCGGCTACCCCGATTGCCGCCCCGAGTTCTACGACGCCATCACCGAGACCATCCGCCTCGGCAGCAAGGTCGGCACGGCGTACAACGTTCCCATCCGCATCGAGGCGCCCATCATCACCATGTCCAAGGCCGATATCGTTCGCTACGGCACCGAGCTCGGTGCCCCGCTCGAACTGACCTGGAGCTGTTACGCCGGCGGCGACGCGCCCTGTGGCGCCTGCGACTCCTGCGAGCTCCGCGCCGCCGGCTTCGCTGCCGCCGGAATCCCCGACACCGCCCTGGCTGTGCGCTGATGGATGACCTGCTCGTCTCGCGCATGTCCGATGGCCGGCCCGAAATCTTCGCCTCCATCCAGGGCGAGGGCCTTTCGACCGGGCTGCCCAGCACCTTCCTCCGCCTCGCCATCTGTAACCTGCGCTGCACCTGGTGCGACACCGCCTATACGTGGGACTGGGATCGCTACGACCGCGCCGACCAGACCATGCCGCTCAGCCTCGCCGATGCGGCGGACGCCATCTCCGCGCTGCCCCCGCGCAACGTCGTCATCACCGGCGGCGAACCGCTCATCCAGCGCCGCCAGCTCGCTCAGCTGGCCGGGGAACTGAAGGCACGCGGCTATCGCATCGAGGTCGAGACCAACGGCACCGTCGCGCCCGGGGATCTCGCCGGGTTCGTCGACCAGTTCAACGTCTCGCCCAAGCTCGCCCACTCCGGCAACCGGGGCCTCACCCGCATCGACCCGCCCGTCCTCCGCGAGTTCGCTGTCCGCGACAACGCCAACTTCAAGTTCGTCATCCACGACGAAACCGACCTCGCCGAGGTCGAAGATCTCCGCAGCCAGTTCGCCATCCCGCCCGAGCGTGTCGTCCTCATGCCCGAGGGCCGCACCGCCGCCGAGCTGACCGCCCGCAGCCCGTGGCTCGCCGAAACCTGCACTCAGCGCGGCTACCGCTTCTCCACCCGCCTCCACATCCTCATCTGGGGCGACAAGCGCGGCGTCTAGCATTTTCCTCTTTCCTCTTTCCTCTCCGTACAATCCCCCCGTGCCGCGCTTCACCTCCACGCCCGACCTCGACCTCCTCTTCCGCCCGCGCTCCGTCGCCGTCGCCGGCGCCTCGACCAACGTCGACAGCCCCGGCCACGACTACCTGGTCTCGCTCAAGGCGCAGGGTTTCGCCGGCCCCATCTATCCGATCAACCCGCGCGCGGACGAGGTCGCCGGGCTCAAGGCCTATCCCCGCCTCGCCGATGTCCCCGGCGAGGTCGACCTCGTCATCTCCTGCGTCCCGGCCTCGGCCGTCCTCGAACTGGTTGACCATTGCGGCGAGCGCGGCGTCCGCTTCCTTCACCTCTTCACCGGCCGTTTTAGCGAAACCGGCGACGAAGACGCGGCCAGCCTCGAACGCGAGATTGCGGCCAGCGCCGCCGCGAAGGGCATCCGCATCCTCGGGCCTAACGGCATGGGCCTCTACCATCCCGCCGGCGGCCTCTCCTTCCGCCCCGACCTCCCCACCGCAGCCGGCAACGTCGCCTTCCTCAGCCAGAGCGGCAACAACGCCGTCGAGGTCATCACCCGCGGCAACGCACGCGGCCTCAGGTTCGGCAAGGTCGCCAACTATGGCAACGGCCTCGATGTCACCCCCGGCGAGATGCTCCGTTATCTCGCCCACGACCCGGAGACCGCCGTCATCGGCGCCTACGTCGAGGGCGTGCCCGACGGCCGCGGCTTTTTCGAGGGCCTTTCGGCTGCCGCCGCGAAAAAGCCCGTGGTCATCCACAAGGCGGGCCGCACCGCCGCCGGCGCCCGCTCCGCCGCCTCCCACACCGCCGCCCTCGCCGGCGCCGCCGGGCTCTGGAGCACCGTCCTGCACCAGGCCGGCGCCCACGAAGCCCGCAACCAGGAGCAGCTGCTCGACCTCATGCTCGGCGCCGCCCTCCTCCCGCGCGCCACCGGCCGGAATATCGCCGTTGTCGGCGGTGGTGGCGGCCGCAGCGTCCAGTCGGCCGACGCCTGCGAGGAAAACGGCCTGACCGTCGTCCCGCTCCCCGGTGCTGTCCGCGAAAAGGTCCGCGAACGTGCGCCCCAGCTCGCCGACTGGATCGGCAACCCCGTCGACCAGTCGATCCTCGCCGGCAGTGGACTCTCCTCGAACGGCCTCCTCGAGCTCATGCTCGAAAGCCCCGCCTACGACCTTGCCATCGCCAACGTGGGTGAAGACTGGTTCTTCGGGCGCCCCGATGCCGGTGACCGCCTCAAGCACGCATGCAACCGCCTGGCCGACATCTGTGCGAAGTCGCTGAAGCCCGTCGCCGTCGTCCTCGGCCCCACCGAGACGAACAACAGCGAACACCGCCAGCTCGTCGACGAAGTGCGAGATCAGTTCACGGGCCAGGGAATCGCTGTCTATCCCAGCGTAGAGCGCGCCGCCTTCGCTCTCGGCCGTCTCGCCCCCTGAATCGAGGAGACATGAGCGGTAACGCATTGGGCCGGGCCCCCTTCCGTCCGAGCGACTGGCCCTCTTTCCTCTTTCCTCTCCATTCTCTTCCACTGGCCCCTCTCGAAAGGCCCGTTCTGCCGTACCGGGTGGTTGCGCGCCCTGCGAACATGGCTCCAACGGCACGCAATGCCACCGGAGGAACCCATGGAACTCACCCCGATGCAGAAGGCCACGAACTCGCTCAAGGCCCTTGGCCATGGCGAACTGCTCTCGCTCGCCCATGCCTACCTCGAAAGCCACATGCTCGCTTGTGAGCTCGTCGGCAAGGAAAAGCCCGACCATGCCAGCCAGGAACAGATCAGCGACCGCGTCCAGAAGCTTAGCGACGAGCAGCTCATCGCCCTGCTCATGCCAATCTCGGCTCTCGGCCACAGCGACTGAGACGGCGGTTCAGCGGCCCGGAGGCCGGTCAACGGCATCGTCGCGCGCTGGCCCCACGAAGATCAGCATGATCTCGCCGTCCTCCGTCAGCACCGCCGAAGGGTCGCCCCCACGGAGCCGCGTGCCCGCTTCGACCGTCCAGGCGCTTCCATCCGGCGACGTCGCCGACCAGATGCCGTCGACGCCCGAACCGTAGTAGCGGAGCACCTTGCCTTGCACCACAGCGTTCCCGATCCACTGCCGGCCGGCCCCTGCGGTCACGTCCGCGGCGTGCTCGAACGTCAGCCCGTCGTTCGAGGTAGCGTGGTAACCGCGGCCGGTGTTCGCCTGCATCGTGTGCGAGTACAAATGCCAGGCGCCCCCGAACCGCACCACCGCCGCATCGACGGTCCCCTCCTCGGGAGCGAACCGGGTGCCTTCCTCGAACGTGTACGCGATCGCATCAGTCGATATGGCTGAGTAGATCGCCGGCTGCCCGCTGCGCTGCTGGTCGCGCGAAGTGAAGTACAGCCGGTAGCGGCCGTCTTCGATCTGAACGATCGCCGGGTCGAACGGACGCATGTACCCCTCCGGCAGGCCCGCCACCCGCACCGGCTCGGGCTCCGACCACGTGGCGCCATCATCGTCCGAGAACACCACGGCCACCCGGTCGAACGCTTCGGGGTCATCGAACGGGAACCACTGGAACACCGCAACCAGGCGGCCGCCGCTATCCCGTATCACGGAGGGCACGCCGCCACGCTCCACGAACACTCCCGCCTCGCCGAACGAGAGCCCGTCCGTCGAGCCCGCCACCATCAGATTGTGGTTCCACGGCCCGTCCTGCGGCTGTTGCCCCTGTTGCGGAGGACGGCCAGTCGGCGTTGCGCCGGGTGAAGGCGCGGGCGGGGATGTCGAATCTCGCGCCACGCCCGGCACGATGGTTGTTGCCACCGTCGCCAGCTCGCCGGTGACCGCCCCTGCCGGCTCCTCGTGCCTTTCGCTGCAGGCAATCCCCGCGGCCAGGCAACAGATCGCAACAACCATCGCCGCGCGCCATTTCCCCTCAAGCATCCGTTCGTCTCCTGTTCGTGCCCCTACGCCACCACCATGGCGCCAGCCCCGCCCCGGGTGACGGCCAGTTCACATTTCTCAGCGCCCGGCCTCTGGTACACTTGGCTCATGGTTGGTCAAGGCGCCACCCCAGTTCCCGTGGTTGCGTTCCCGCGCACGTCCAGTCGCCGGCCGGTGTAGGCCGGCTGGCGAGCACCGGACCCCTCACCGCACCTGGCCGGTGCGGTGTGCTGCGTCCCGTGCGTCAGCCCTCCTCTGGTACCCTCTGAGAAGCTCCCCCGGACGCATCGCGCCCGGGCCCAGCACCACGGAAGCACCACCCAATGCTGTTTTGCGAAGAAGTCTCCAAGTCGTTCGGACCTGTTGATGTCCTGAAGAACCTCACGTTCATCGTCGGCGATGGCGAACACGTCGGCCTTGTCGGTCCCAACGGTGGCGGCAAGTCCACCATCCTCCGGCTCATCGCGGGCGACCATAAACCCGATGGCGGCGCCTCCGGATTCCGCGGCGGCGCCCTTGGCTACCTCCGCCAGGAAGCCGGCCTCGACGACGAGAACACGCTCCTCGAAGAGCTCTGGCTCGCCTTCCCCGAAGCCCGCGCCATCGAAAACCAGCTCGCCGATATCGCCGCCCGTATCGAACGCGGTGAGGGCGACCTCGATGCTCTCATCGAGCAACAGGCAGCGCTTTTCGAGCAATTCGAAGCCCTCGATGGCTACCGCATCGAAGCCCGCATCGGCCGCGTGCTCGATGGCCTCGGCTTCGCCCCGGGCGATAAGGACAAGAAATGCGGCGCGTTCAGCGGTGGCTGGCAGATGCGCATCGCCCTCGCCAGGGTCCTCGTCCGCCGGCCCGAGAACGTCCTCCTCGATGAGCCCACCAACCACCTCGATGCGAAGACCCGCTCCTGGCTCGCCGACGAACTCCAGGATTGGGACGCGGCAATCCTCATCGTCACCCACGATGCCGACTTCCTCGACCGGGTCGTCACCCGCGTGCTCGACCTGCGCGACCAGAAGGTGGAAAGCTACGCCGGGAACTACTCCGCGTACCAGAAGCAGAAGGCCGCGAAGCTGCAGGCTCAGGACCAGGCGGCCGCCCGCCAGGAGCGCGAAATCGCGAAGCAGGAGCGCTTCATCGAGCGCTTCCGCGCCTCGGCGACCAAGACCACCCAGGCTCAGTCGCGCGAAAAGCAGCTCGCGAAGGTCGAACGCATCGAGCGCACCCGCAAGGAAGCGGAAGTCAATTTCACCATCACCTCCCATGGCCGCACCGAGCGCGACGTGCTGATGATGAAGCACATCGGCCACAGCTACGGCGACCACCTCGTCCTCGTCGATGTGAACCTCCACATCGAACGCGGGCAAAAGGTCGTCTTCATCGGGCCGAACGGCAGCGGCAAGAGCACCCTCTTGCGCATCGCCGCGGGGCTGGTCGCCCCCACCGAAGGCACCGTGGAATGGGCCGAACGCGCCCGCCCCGGTTACTACGACCAGCACCAGGACGAAGCACTCGACCCCGCCCGAACCGTGCTCGAAGAGGTGCGCAGCGTCGCCGGGGGCGCCCCCGATGTGAAGCTCCGCACCGTCCTCGGCCAGTTCCTCTTCAAGGGAGACGACGTCTTCAAACCGGTCAGCGTGCTCTCGGGTGGCGAACGCAGTCGCGTTGCCCTGGCCAAGTTCCTCATCCAGCCGACGAACGTCCTCCTCCTCGACGAGCCGACGAACCACCTCGACCGCACCACCCGGCGCAAGCTCATCGAAGCGCTCCAGGGCTACGAAGGCACCATCGTCTGCGCCAGCCACGACCCCGGCATCGTCGAAGGGGTGGCCACTCACGTCTACGAAGTGAAGGACCTCGCCGTCCGCGAGCTCCTCCACATGCGGAGGGGCTAGCAAGTCCGAAGGCAGCCGCACTGACGTAGGCTCATCGGGGAGGAGCCAGGTGCCATCTCGCCTTCGGCTGACCCTCTTGGTGCTGGCTGCCACGGTGCTGTTGGCGGTGGCTTGCCTCGCGGCGGCGTGCCGGGCCGGCGAGCCGCCGCGAGCCGAACTCGGGCCGGTCTCCAGGACTGCCTGGGCCCAGTGGCTCGTGGGCGTCCGCGTCCACTTCGTCGCGTTCGTGTCAAACCCCGGCCCCCACCCGATTGAGCTGAGCGACATCCGATACCAGATGCGCTCCCCTTCCGGCGCCCTCGTCGAATCCGGCAGCGTTCCGCAGTCCTATCCCCGGCGAATCGCGCCGGGACAAGTGGCGGTAATAGGGCGAACCGTCACCGCAGACACCGCTGAGCGCACTGAAGATGTCGCGACCGTCACCATCGAATACAAGACCCGGACCGTGGCATCGGCCGATAACCTGTTGACCGTGGTCAAGGTAGAGTTCCGCGGCGCTGACGACACCCTGCAGGCGCTCGTCGTCGGCGAGGTGCGGAACGATGGCTCGAAGCGCTACGACAACATCAAGGTCGCGGCCGCCCTCCTCGACGACAGCGGCCAGCCGATCGGCTTCGCAACCGCAAGACTCCCGGTCGATTCGCTCGGGCCCGGCGAGAGTGCGCAGTTCGTCACCCACGCCGACCTCCAGGCCGGCATGGTGGAGGGAGGCGTCAACTCCGTCCGCGTGTTCGCGTTTGATCAGTGACTCGCGGCCCACAACGAAGGCCCTCCATCCGGAGGGCCTTCGCACTGGCGAGAACCGGTGTAACGGTCTACGGGGCGAACGGATCCACGTGGCTCCCGAAACCGTGGAACCCGTTGAACTCGAGAACAGCGTCCTCAGGATTGTCGAAATCCGCGTTCCCGACCGGGTCGCTGAGGCCCGGAACGAGATGGATCGGCGTGTTCTCAGTGTAGTCCGGCTCATTCCGGAACCCTATGAGGCCCACGATCGCATCGGAGGTGTCGATCGTGTAGTCGGTGTCGGCGCTCGACCAGACATCGAACACGAAGTCGCCAACCAGAGTGAACGAGAGCTCGATGTCGATGATGCCGAAAACGTCGATGTTCTCCGGGAACGGGTCCACTTCGACATCGATCCCGACGGAGAGCTGCCGGAAGTCCTTCATCAGGAACGTCAGCAGCGGGACGTACTCATTCGACCCGGGCGCCGGGCAGGCCGCGGGGCAGGCTCCGGTCAGGTTGGCAACCGAGCCGATCCGGTCGTAGAGGGCGAAGAATCCATCGACTCCCGGCTTGCCCGGATTGGCAACGATCTGCGGGTCCGCCGGGTCGTTGTCGATGCCCGCCTCGGCCTCCAGGATCGAGAGCGCCGTGGGGACCTTGATGTCCGTGCACAGCTCATCCGGTGCGAATGGCGGAAGCAGGCAAACGTAGTCCGACCCGTTCAGCGACGGGAAGTCGATGAAGTACCCGACGTGCAGGTCCTCGAGCTCCAGCCCGCCCGTGATGCGCTTGCTCCCATTCTGGAACAGGATCAGCAGCTCGAACTCGTTGCTCGCGTCGAACGTCACCCCGCCGCCCGGGTAACCGAAGCCCCACGCGATGTGAACGCTGCTCGGCAGGTCCTCGATGAGGCCGCGAAGGGCGGGCGAGCCGTCGCTTGCCATCGGCATCGGGCCCCAGTAGATGTCGATCTCGTCCACAACCTCCGAGGCGGTGAAGTCGATCACCTGGGCAACGGTGTCGATGTCCAGCACCAGCGAGTCGGGCACGTTCGAAATCTGCGCCATCAGGAAGTTGTCGTTGAGCTTCACTCCGGCGAACAGCGGATGAGCGCCAGGCGTCGGAATGAGTAGCTCGTAATGGCCGCCGTTGTCATCCGGCTGGTACGCAACCTTCTGGAGGTCGCTCAGCTGGGCCGAGGCGTACTGCACCGCACCACCCGAGATGATCGCCACGATGTGGTCCTCACCGGGGTCCAGGATCTCGGAGTCGCAGTACAGGAGGTTCAAGCGCGAAAGCACGCTCGGCGAACCATTGCTGTAGTAACGCCGGTCGACCTCCTGCATGAACTCGGAGTAGTTCACGCGGCAGCCGGTGGCATCCGCCGTGACCGCACCCGGGAGGTCCGGTCCGGTCTGGGCGAACTCGGCGCGACGCGCGTCGTTCACGGCGGTCTGGTTCGATGTCGAGACCAGCGCCGTCGCCTGCCCCAGCTTCGATGGGTTGTCGGCGGCGTCCTTGAACTCGAGGAGGAATTGGCTCCCGCTCCAGTTGGCGTTGAACTTCGCCGGGATTCCGGTCAGCCCGGCCGAAACCAGCTGATACGGTGTGCCGAAGATGCTCACGTTGCTGTCGAGCGACATCGAGAGGTTCATCGTGTCCGGGTCGTTCGAACCTAGCGTCGCGCCCGTCGCCGGGTCGACGTTCAGCGCGAACTCCGACGGCAGACTCGTGGCTGAGATCACCACATGCGTCTTGTCGTCTGTCCCGTTGCCCGCCGAATTGTCGACGTATCCATCGAGCAGGATTGAGCTGATCTCGCTCGATCCGGTGTAGGTGATCAGCGGGTTGAACTCCGTCGTCATGCTGAACGTCGCCGGGATCGCATCGAGCGTGAACGTCAGGTCCAGGTCGTAATCCGGGAAGAAGTCCCCCCCGAACCGCGAGTCGACGTCGATGACCAGCTTGTGCGCCGCGTTCGCCTTGTACGACATCGACATCTGGCCCGCGCCATCCGTCGAGTTGTAGCTGAATTCGTTCAGCCCGAACACGCCCGCGCCAAGCCGCTTGGGCTCGCCAGCGCCAAGGTCCGCGAACGTCAGGAAATCATCAGCCGTGGGGCTCGCCACCTCCAGCGGCGTCGTCAGCTCGACCGCGGTCGAAACCAGGATCTGCACCCCGCCGATGAAGAGCGCGTCCGTTGGCGGCTTGCCCGCCTTGAAGTTCACGTTCGTCGTACCGCCGTCCGACCACGTGCCCACGAAGCTCGGGATCTGGTCCACGCGCATGCGGGCGTCGTGGAGCGGAGTGCTTACCAGCGGTGCCAGGCTGAACGGGCTCGGCAGCGGCTCAACTTCGTTCCAGAGCCGCAGCCGGATGTGGCCGATCGTCGCCGAGTTTGGAATGCCACCCGGCTCGACCGTCACCTCCACCTTGCCGTTGGCATCGAAGGTGTACCCCGATCCCATCGGCAACTGCCCGACCCCGAGTTCGAAGTTCAGGTTTCCGATGTTGCCCGCGCAGCTGATCTCGTCGATCACGTAGCTCGCCGCGTCGTTCGTCTCCGGATAGCCGGCGATCGGCTCCGCGTTCACCGCAAACTGGTCCGGGAAGTCGATCGTGAAGTCCACCTCGCCGTACGGCATGTTGACGATGTCGCACTGGACCTTGATGTCCTCGCTGGTCACCGCCGAGCCTGTCGTCGTTTCCAGGTAGAGCTGCATCGGCGCGTCCTCGCGCAGCTGGAACGCAAAGGTCTCGCCTGTTGGTGCCGCATCGAGCTGCAGGCTCGCCTCGATCAGGTGCACCACGCGGGCGGCCGCCGTCCCGTGGGTCCCATCGTCGATGAGCGAGAAGATGTGGCTCTCGTCGACCCAGCCAGGGGGCAACTCCAGGGTCGCGTCATCGCCAATCACCAGCCAGACGGCACCGATGTCTGTCCCGGGGTTGGTCACGCCAACGCCGAACTTGTCGTTCGCCGCGTCGTAGCCGGCCCAGAGGCTCGGTGCGTCTTCCACGCCGAATTCCGCGTAGCCCAGGTTGTAGCCCAGGAAGTCCTGCGTATCGAGGAACCCACCTTCCTGCGTCACCCGGGCGACGAGCGAGCCAATCGGGTTATTCACAGCAAGTGTCGCTGCCCCCGCGAGGTCAATCGACACGTCCATGTCGGTTGGCACGTGCGTGGCCTCGACCTCCACCAGCAGCCCATCCTGGCGGTGGTACTCGATGAGCACCGTATCGATGGGGGCGCTCGCCGTGTGGCTCAGCGTGTATACACCGCCACCCGGCGCGTTCTGGTAGCTGAATCCGAGCGACTCGCTCTGCGGCATCTGGTCGAACGTGACCGTCGTCCCGTAGTCCGTTCCGCCAGCGTCGATCGGGAAGCCCTCCTCCTCGAAGTAGGTGAACTCCACCTTGGCGGGCTCGCTAGAAGTCCAGTCGAAATCGACCAGGCTGCCCGAAGCGGAGCCAGGGCTCGTGATCGCGCTCTGGTTCAGGTCGAACCCGATCTCGATGGAAGCGGGCACTGGCTCCACATACGCCTCCATGCCGAGAGCGTTCTGGATTCCTCCGGCGGCGTCGCCGTCGAAGTGACCCGCAATGAAGGTCAGCGGATTCGTCGATCCGACCGTGTTCATGCGCAGGATGAAATCGTGGCTCGTCCCCGCGAGGACGCCGGGAAGGATGCGGAACTCCTCGTTGAGCGGAGCGATGCCGCCAGCTCCTCCGCCAGCTGAATTGGTCTGGTAGCCAATGAACAGGTTCGGCGATGGCAACGTCGGTTCATCGTTGAACGCCTGGAACGGGAATGCCACCAGCACCTGGAGGTCCGTTGCGTCCGACGGGCTGGTAATCCGGTTGATGTTCACCCGGATGTGCGGCGTGGGGAGCAACTCGGTGTTGACTTCCACCTGGATGTCATCCCCGCCCTTGCCGGTAGCCTTGCTCCGGTCCGCGTCGATGCGCACGGGCGAACCCGCGTTCTTGTTCACCACGGTCGGATCGGCGCCGCTGGCCGTGGCAACCACCACGTACGGAACCGGGAAGTTGTCCAGAGCCTGCTGCACGTCGTTGAGCGGCAGGCTGTTGATCAGGTCGAGCAGATTCGCCTCGCCTGAATCAGGGTCGATCGGCAGGGGGACATCATGGTCTGCCGTGGTTGTCCTGAACCCCGTGAAGGCGGCGAGCAAGGCTATCAGGCCGAGCGCCGCCTTCAGGAGCCACGATGATCGTCGTGCGCTCTCTCGATACAAAGCGGTTTCTCCTCATTGCTGAGGGGCGTCCGCAGCCATGGCAATGGCCAACGTCCCGGGTGTGGCAGCGACGTGAGCGTTCTGTGGTGGTGCTTAGCTGCGTACTGGCTTGTCCTGGCTTCCCCCAACCCGTACTCCGCGTTTGTCCACGGGCATGTGCGGCAACATCCGACTCGAAGCGGGCGAATAGTGCCCATGTTTTCCCGGGTTGTCACCATAAAAGTAAAGATAACCTGGGGATCTGTGTGACCCGCATCACAGAACCCATCCGCCCAATCGGTCCCGCCGGCGGGATCCGATGCGCTTATCCGCCGCGCGCCCGCCGGATCTGCGCCGCGTGCTCGAACGCGTGCGCGGCATAGATCTCGAGCCATCGTTCCGGCGTGTACAGGCCGCTCTCGCTGTGCCAGCCCTCCCGCTTCCAGTCGGCCTCGTTCATGTGTTCCAGGATGCTGAGCGTCGTCTCGCGCGCCAGCCGGAATGCCTCCAGCGATGGCTCGATCGGTCTCCGGTCGTAATACAGCGCTTTCGCCCAGGACTCTTCCGGGTAGGCCCACAGCACGGGCACCGGTTCGGCCAGCAACTTCCGCAAACGCAACCCCGAGGTCCACTCGCTATCGGACAGGTGGTGCACCACCTGGCGTGCCGTCCAGCCATCCGCGGATGGCCGGTCGAGCGTTCCGGGCCCGATCCCTGCCAGCGCAGCCCGCACCTCGTCATATCCCGCCCGGTACCGCTCGATCAACTCATTTCGCGTCGTGACGTCCATCCCGGGATGCTACCGGCCGCGGGACTGCATGTGATGTGCCAATTGCCGCACGATCGGTGCGGGCCACTCGCTCTGCGTGCCCCGGCTCATGCCTCCCGGCGGCGTCCAACGAACCGCTTGGGCACTCTCACCGTGAACGTCGCCCCGGCGCCCGGCTTGCTCACCACCGTCGCCGTTCCTCCATGCGCACGCACCAGGTGCTTCACGATGGCCAGCCCCAGCCCGACTCCCGGCTCCGCCCGCGACGCGTCGCCCTTGTAGAACCGTTCGAACACCCGCGGGAGATTCTGTTCCTTTATCCCCGGCCCATCGTCGGTCACCGAAAGCGCGACCAGCGCCCCCTCGTCCGCCGCCGCCACGCGAACGGTGCCGCCCGCTGGACTGAACTTGATCGCGTTGTCGAGCAGGTTGCTTACCACGCGCAACAGCGATGCGCGGTCGGCCTCCACGGCCATGTCGCAGCCTTCATCGACGATCGTGACGCCGAGGGGCTCCGCCCTCGCCCGCAGGAGCGATGCGGCCTCCGCCACCAGCTCTCCCAGCCGCACCGGCTCGGGTTGCAGGGTGATCGCCCCTGATTCGATCCGCGAGAGGTCCAGCAGTTCGTTCACCAGCGTGGTCAGGCGCTCCACCTGCTGGCGGATGCGCCGCAGGAACTCCGGCTCATCCTCAGCCTCGATGCCCCCTTCCATCGTCTCGACAAGGGCCCGGATCGACGCCAGCGGCGTCCGCAACTCGTGCGACACATTGCTCACGAAGTCCCGCCGCACCTGGTCGAGCCGCTGCACCTCCGTCAGGTCGGTCAGGATGAGTAACACCGCCCAGTCCCCGCCCTCGCGGATAGGTAGCGCTGCCGCCCGCAGCGGAGTGCGCGCCGGCCCGAAGTTCACCACCTCGCTCTCACCCTGCTTCGGCGCCGCGACAACGCGCCGCACCAGCGCATCGAGCTCGTAGTCGCGCGCGATCTCGATGAGGGGCCGGCCGATGGAGTCAGCCGTCGCGGCACCGAAGAGTTCGACTGCCGCCCGGTTGAGGAAGCTCACCCGTGTATCCGCGCGGAGCGCCACCATCGCATCGGCCGAGGCGTCGAACACCGCCTCCAGCCGCCCCTGTTCGGCCGCGACACTGTCGAACAGCTCCTCCACGCGGGCCGCCATCGCGTTGAATGCGCTTGTCAGCTCGCCGGCGGGCCCGGGCTGGTCGGGCACCCGTTGGGCCAACTCTCCGTCGGCGATGCGGCCGGCTGTCTCGACCACGGCCCGCAGTGCGGCAGCCGGCCTTCGCAGCGCAAGGTAGCCCACCACAGTCGCTACCACCGCCACGGCGATGCTGCTATACGCCCAGAGTGCGCTTGGTTCGCGCAGCAATAGACCAACGCCAAGTCCCGCGATCCCGCTCGTGAATCCAACGACCGCTCCCCGCAGCGCCAGGTCGCGCCTCATGGTCTAGCCTTCGAAGAGGTACCCGCTCCCCCGGATGGTTCGCAGCCGTGCGGGATTCGCCGGGTCATCCTCGATCTTCTGACGTAGCCAGCGAATGTGGACGTCAACCGTCCGGGGTCCCCCGTAGAAGTCGTAACCCCACACTTCATCCAGGATCTGCTCCCGCGAAAACACCCGTCCCGGGTGTTGCAAGAAGAATAACAGGAGTTCGTACTCCTTCGGCTTCATCCGGAGCACACGTCCGCCCCGCGTCACCTCGCGCCGTTCCCGGTCCACCTGCAAATCACCGGAGACGACGAGGCTCGGCCCCGTGTCAGGCTGGCTGCGCGCGCCAGAGCGCCTCAGGAGCGCGCGGACACGTGCCATCAGCTCCCGCATCCCGAACGGCTTGGGCATGTAATCGTCGGCGCCCGTATCGAGTCCCGCCACCCGGTCGCTCTCCCCGCCGAGGGCGGTCAGCATGATGATCGGGACGTCCGAGTCGCGCCGCAGCATACGGCACACCTGGATCCCGTCGATCCCCGGAAGCATCACATCGAGCAGGATGAGGTCAGGGTGCTGTTCCCGCGCCAGCTTCAACCCGTCATCGCCTCGTGAGGCCGTCACCACGTTGTAGCCTTCGCGCTTCAGGCTGTGGGCCAGCGTGAAGAGCAGCGGCTCTTCGTCTTCCACGACCAGTACCTTCGGACGTACCGCCCCGGCTGCTGTCATCGCAATTCCATCATACCCCTGGCCGTTAACGGCCCATGAACGCTCTGGGCTGCTACGATCGAGGCAGATGTCAGAAGCACCCGAAGCATCCGCCCCTTCCTCGCCCGGCCGCGGCCTTGCCGGCTACGCCGTCCTTGGCCTGGCTGTCGTCGCTGCCCTCGCTGTCGGCGTCTACCTCTTTGTTTCCGGCGGCGGAGACGAAGAGAAGGCGGAGCCTGCCGCCACCATCACGGGGATCCCTGGCGTGCCCAACCCCTACCCCAACACCGGCCCCCTCGATCCCAACCGACCGGGAATCGGCGAACCTGCTCCCAACTTCGCACTCGTCGATGCGCGCGATACCTCGGTGGTACGCCAGCTCGCGGACTACCGCGGCCAGGCCGTCGTCATCAACTGGTACGCGAGCTGGTGCGGCCCCTGCAAGGCCGAGATCCCCGACTTCCTCGCGGCCCAGGAAGCCCTTGGCGACCAGGTGGTCTTCCTCGGCGTGAACTTCCTCGAATCCCAGGACAAGGCCGTGGGCATCCTCGACGAGCTCGGCGCCGGCTATCCAGCCGTCCTCGATGCCAGTGGCTCCGTCGCCGACCACTACCGCGTCGCCGGCATGCCAAGCACCTTCTTCGTCGATAAAGACGGCATCCTCCGCGCGATGAAGACCGGACGCGTCACGGAGGAAGAGCTCGGCAAGTTCCTTAGCGATTCCGGGGTACCCTACTCGCCGTGAACCTCCCGCATCCCGATGCAGCAACCGTCTCGGCCCTGATTGCCGGGGCGGCGGCCATCGAGATCATGCCCCGCTTCCGTCACCTGGCTGAAGACGAGATCCGCGCGAAGTCCGCGCCGGATGACCTTGTTACCGTCGCCGACGAGGCGATGGAGCGCCGTCTCTCCACCGAACTCTGCCAGCTGCTCCCTGGCTCTGTCGTCATCGGCGAAGAAGCCGCAGCCGCCGATCCCTCGCTGCACGAGCTCATATCGGGACCCGCCCCGGTCTGGGTGATCGACCCCCTCGACGGCACCTCCAGCTTCGCGGCCGGGCGCCCGGCATTCGGGGTCATCGTTGCGCTCGTCGCCCGCGGCGAGACACTCATGGGCTGGATCCACAACCCCAACACCATGGAGACGGTCGCGGCCGAGCGCGGCAGCGGTGCCTGGCTGGGTGACACCAAGCTGACCGTGACCGTGGCCGTGCCGCCTTCGGTGGCCGCCCTCCGCGGCGCCATGGCCACGAAGTTCTTCCCCCAGCCCATCCGCGAACGCCTCGACTCCCGGAGGGCCCTCTTCCGCCGCCACCGGCAGTCCCACGCTGCGGGCGACTACGTACAGCTCGTGAACGGGTCGCTCGACTTCGCCCTCTACCAGCGCACGCTGCCCTGGGACCACGCGGCGGGCGCCCTCATCCACGCCGAAGCCGGGGGCTATTCCGCCCGGCTCGATGGCACCCCTTACCGGCCCGTGCACCGTGAGGGAGGCCTGCTCGCCGCCCCCGACCGCGCCACCTGGGACTACCTCCACGCGGTTCTCTTCCGTCCCGCCTAGGGGAATTCCCGGATTCGCCCCGTTCCAAGACCTCTACACGCTCCACTGTGATGGCACTCACAGAGCAGCGCGATGCGCACCGGTAGATTGGATGCGTGGCCGCCAGATCACTGAATCGGCAGACCACGGGAGTTCGTTCGTTGACCACATCCGCCCTCTCAGCCGGCATCGATGACCTTACCACGGTGCCGCGTGCCCTCCTCCTGATCGATGTCGCTGGTTCGCTCCGCCTCACCCGCCAGCTTGGCGACATCGAGGCGTTCCGCCTCCTCAGGTATCTTTCCTCCACGATTAGCCAGTCGCCCTCGATGGAAGGTGGCCGGCTTGTACGAAGCCTCGGCGATGGCTTCCTGCTCGAGTTCGATACGGTCGAAGGAGCGCTCGCGCATGCCGTCGCTGCCCAGCGCGGAGTCCAGGCACTCAACCCGTCGGAGTGCACCATCAAGGTCCGCTGTGGCATCCACTACGGGGAAGTGCTCGAGGCCGATGGCGATGTCTTCGGAGTCGCTGTCTACCTCGCCGCGCGCGTCTGCAGCCATGCCCACGGAGGAGAAATCCTCCTCACCGGCGAGGCCCGCGAAGCCCTCGGTCCCACTCCGGTGCCGGTGAGTTCGTTTGGTCCAACGCTGCTCCCCGGTTTCGAAGAGCCGGTCTGCCTCTTCGAGTTCCCCTGGCGCGATCTTCCCGGCGACTCCTGATCACCCAGGAGGCAACCCGGGCGTTCGCGCTAGTTCGCGGCGATCTCGTCCCGGTGTACCACCATCGCGCAGCGGTCCTGCGTAGCGATCAGGGCAGCCGTGCGCGCCCGCTCCAGGCCCTCGTCATTGGTAATCCCCACCTGCAACCAGACGGTGCCCGCCTTGACGGCGATCGCATCGTCGATGACCTCATCTGTCTCGGATGACCGCACAAACACGTCCACCAGGTCGATGTGACCCGGCACGTCGCGTAGCGAGGGATAGGCCGTCTCGCCAAGCACCTCATCGGCCGGGAACCGCCCGCGGTGAACCGGCACGATGGTGTAACCGTGGTCCTTCAGGTAGCTAGCGATGCGATAGGCCGTTCGGTCGGTCCGCGAGTCCAGCCCGACAACGGCGATACGCTGCGCCCGCCGCAGCGCTTCAGTGGCTTCGTCCACGATTGCTCCTTGACTTCCGCTCGCTGGTGGGCTCCCGCGCAACCGGTTCGCCCGTGTCGGTATCGATCTCGACCAGTTCCCAGCCCTCCGGGAGCGTGATCGTTGTCCCCACAAGGTTCGCCACCGCCTGCCCCACCGCCAGCGTGCGATCCATTCCGTCGGCCTGCCCATAGGCCGGTACCGGCACCTGCGCGAGGATGAGCCGCTTCCCGCTCTTCTTCACCAGCACCAGCGCGAACTGGCGCAGGTCATCGGTCTGATCCTTCCAGCGATCCGGCTGGTCACCTTCGATAGTCACCTCGAGGTGGTCGATCTTGGCAAACGGCACAAGCTCCTTCGTCCCGATCCCCATTCCGAGGTAGCCCTGCTGCCACGTCGCCGAACCCTTCCGCCTGTCGACCACCACGTCGGCCCCGACAACCGCGCTGATCAGACTCATCATCGAGAACGGCACCAGGATGAGGCAGAGCAGCAGCAGCGTGACCAGCAGCCAGAGCGGCATGCCGTGCCCTCGGGTCGCGATGAACCACCCGGCCGCTCCGCAGAAGATCAGCCCCAGCAGCGGCAGGATCACCGTCCCCCGCGCGCTCTTGATCTCGATCTTCTCGTCGCCGATAACCGCCATCGCCCGGTGAAGCAGGATCTCCCGCTTCCCATCCCGGCGCTGGATGACGACGTGTGCGGGCAGGTCGTGCACCACGCGATCTAGCGTAGCCCGGAACGTGAGTTGAGGCATCGGAGACCCATCCCCGCGTGGCATCCGACACAACCCCTGCCTCGCTACAACGGCTGCCGCATGACCGAGGGGGAGCCAGGCGATGCCGCGGTCGCCTGGCCCGCGGTTCCGGGTACGCCCTCTCGCTTCGGGACCTCTTCGCCCCAATGGCCCAGTAAGCGCACAATTCCAATTACTTCGCATCTGCCTATTTATCCGATACACTCCGCCTATCGCACCCGCGTCGCCGGGTATCGAAGGAGTGCCCCACCATGCCGTCCCCGACGTTTGTCGATGTCCCGGGTCTCAACTTCGACTGGTTGAACCTCGATACCGAACAGGGCATGCGCATCAATGCCGGCCGCCGCGGCCTCACCCTCGAACAAATCAACGCTCTCACCTATGGCGTCGACCCCTACGACGAGGGTGGAGCCGCCGTCTTCAAGCCTCGTGGTGCCAAGGCCGACCCGCGCTCCCCCCGCCACGCACGCCAGTACCGCTCCAAGGCCGATGTCTGGTCCGAAAGCGCCATGCTCCTCTACGAAGAGGCGAACCAGCGCCAGTGGTCGAGCGCGGTTGATATCCCCTGGGAAGAGGTGAAGCCCCTCCCCGATGACCTCGAATGGGCCATGTGCACCCTCTGCACCTTCCTCACCCAGGTCGAATTCATCGCTGGCGACCTCCCCGGCCGCTTCATGGAACAGATCCACCCCGACCACTTCGAGTCTCAGCTCTTCCTCGGCACCCAGATCATGGATGAAAGCCGCCACCTCGATGTCTTCCGCAAGCGCGCCCTCGTCAACGGCGGCGGCATGGTCGATGCCGGCTTCGGCGCCATCAACCTCCTCTCCGTCGATGACTTCACCGAGATGACCGCACTCCTCCACCTGGTCGGCGAAGGCTTCGTCCAGACCCTGTTCCGCATGGGCGAACTCATCTCCCAGAACGAAGCGGAGAAGAAGATCTTCCGCCTGGCCGCCCAGGACGAGAGCCGGCACCTTGCTTTCGGCGTCACTCACATGAAGTACGTGATGGACACTGAACCCTGGCGCAAGGAAGAGCTCCACCACTACCTGGATATCCAGGAAGGCGCGCTCGGCCAGAGCCAGCAGGCCAGCCTCACCACGAACCCCACCACCGGAGAAGCCCTGGCCATTCTCGCCGGCGGCGGCATCGAGAAGATCGACGAAGGCTTCCAGAAGCTCATGATCATGCGCAAGCGCCAGGTCAACGAGTACATGCACCGCCTCGAAGTCATCGGCCTTGGCGACCGCCGCGAGCGCATGGCCCCGGGCATGCGCGAACTGCTCGACCCGGTGAAGTAGCCCCCGCCGCCATGACTACCGGTCCCCTCCCGCTACCGGGAGGGGATTCGCACACCCGAGGAGACGATTCGTGGAACTGAAACCAGCAACCCGGATGCGCGCGCAACAGCTTGGCTGGCCGGGCGAACTCATCGAGCGCATCGAACGCTCATCCCTCAAGGACGCCACCGTCGCCAACATTGCCATGATGAAGATCCCCGCCGAACGCGTCGCTGGCTTCATCGACCTGGTCGATAAGGACCCGGACCGCATGAGCGGCCTCACGTTCAACTTCATCCGCACCCGGTCGGAACGGGGCGTGCGGGCCCGGCCCGGCGCGCACGGCCTCGGCACCCCCGAAATCAACATTGGTACCTATGGCCAGGTGCCCGACCGCTGGCCCTACGAGAACGACACGCCCCTTGGCTCCCACCCCTCACCGGATAATTACGCCCCCGGCAGCTACTACATCTTCGAGAAGTCCGAAGTCTGGGCCGAAGGCGTCGACCATCTCTACGAGCAGGCCATCCGCGAACGCTGGGTCCCGGCGACCGACCTCGACTGGCAGAACGGCCTCCAGGAGCTCCCGGACGAGGTGGAACGGGCCGTCTGCCAGCTTGCCACGGTCTACAGTGGCCACGGCCTGACCGAACAGAAGATCATCGCGAAGTGGCTCGAGCCCATCAGCTACGGCTTCCACGACGTCATGCTCTTCCTCGGCACCCAGATCTACGACGCCGGCCACAAAGTCGAGGCACTCCGCAAGCGTGCCCTCGCCAACGGCGGCGGCCTCGGCCTGCAGGCGCCTACCGACTACAGCCGCGCCGTCGAGGAGTGCCGC
>CAZDOK010000002.1:0-100011 GCA_964507025.1 uncultured Anaerolineaceae bacterium | reverse complement strand
AACGGCGGCGGCCTCGGCCAGTCCTCCCTCGGCGCCCTCTACCGGGCCTGGTATGGCTCCCTCAAGTTCACCGAGATGATGGTCGGCCTCAACATCGTCTACAAGTCCTACGAAGTCTCGCTGTTCGAGTCCTACGCCGACTTCGCGAAGACGGACGTTGAGCGTAAGCTCTTCGATCTCATGGCCCGCGACTCGCGCCGCCACCTTGAATATGGCAAGCGCCACCTCCTCTGGTACACCCAGCACCACCCCCGCGGCCTCGAAAACGTCCGCTTCTGGCTCGGCAAGGCCGAGAACCTCCTCGGTATCGAACTGCGCCACAGCCACGTCGAGCGAGAGGCCCTTGTCGTCCTCTTCGCCGATGGCATGGAGCGCCTGAGCGCCGGTGTCGAACGCCTCGGCAAGCTCCGCCAGAAGCAGCTGATGGACTACGTCGCAACCCTCGATGACGTCGGCATCGACCGCCTGCCCCACGTCAACCCGGGGCTCTCCCGGCTCGCCGAAGACCCGCTGATGGTGTGACTCGCGCAGGCACCCCGATCGTCCTCAACGGATGAGCCCGGCACCTGCCGGGCTCATCGCTTATGGGGATGCGGTCGTTCGGCTCAGCCGCCTGGCTTCGCGATCATCAGCCAGAGAAACACGATGAAGCTCACGTCGAGCAGGGCTCCAACCACGGTCATCACCGGGTCGTTCAACTGCCGGCTGACCTCGGGCGTCACGTCGCCATTCCCGAGCGATGCCGCCGCCGCCCGAATCTTCCGGTTTTTCCGCATGAAATAGCCGTGATCGATCGCCAGCACCACGATGAGCAGCGTGTAGGCGGTCGAAATCCACGGGTCGCCATATTCGAATCCGCCCTCATCAACCAGTAACGTACCAAACACCACTGCCAGCAGCGCCCCGGCCGAGGTCACGATGAGCTCGGAACGGCGCTGGATATCGAGCAGCGTGACCACGGTGTTGGCTGCCTTCACCCGTCCGGCGGCGATCGCGGTGCCGGTCGTCAGTCCACCCGCCGCCAGCAACAGAAATACGCCGGCCAGGTGCCCAAAGAGATACCAGTCCTGGGTGTCCATCGTGCTCCTCCCGCGCGGAACGTACCGCATGCCGGCGCGGATTGGCCACCCGCAGACCTACTGGCATTTCACGTCAACGTATTGGCCCGTCTCGCGCCGCTCGCTGCACTCACGCTTCGACGTATCCACGACGACGTGGCCCGTCTCATCGATCGAGACAGGGTAGCGATCCAGGTTCCGCCCTTCCGCGTCCAGTCGCAGACCGGTCACGTCGTACATCGCGCCATCGCAGTCCTCGCGGAAGACGAGCGTCGTTCCCGTGGCTGCCGCGCTCATCCGCCCCCCATACCGCTCCAGGATGCCCGGCAGCCTGGAATCGGTGACCGCCAGCGGCGCGACGCGGCATCGGCGTTCGGGGCGGGCGCGGTTGGCTGCGTCGAGGTCGGAAAGCGCCAGGTAGTCGCCCCCCTGGAGTCGCACCAAATAGAGGTTCTCCTCGCCCACGAAATCCACCGTGCCCGGCGCGTAGGCTTCGGCGTCTTCGAGCCGCACCTTCCCGGTGTCAGCCCCCGATTCGAGAAACACGATCAGAAACGCCCCCAGGCCGAAGAGCAGGACCAGGACGGCCACGGCAGTGAAGCAGCCCAGGAACACGGGAGGCCGCGCGTTCTCCACGCCTTCGTCGGGAACCCGGGTCATCGGCTCTCCCTGGCCCTTCGCGCGCCGTCCGGGATGTCGGCAAGCCTCACCATCGCCCGGCGCCGGGCCGAGAGCTTCTCGCGTTCTGTCCGGGCCAGCGTGCGCTCCAGCGCGGCGTCCAGGCCGCCGGGCTCGACGACCTCATCCACCAGTCCCCAGCGCAGCGCCTCGCCGGCGTCAATCGGTTCGCCAGTCAGGATCATGTGCATGGCCACCCCCTGTGGCACCAGCCGCGGTAGCGTTTGGGTCCCGCACGCGCTCGGGATGTACCCAAGCGTCACCTCCGGCAATGCGAACGACGCCCCCCGTTCGGCAATCCGCACGTCGCACAGCAACGGAAGCTCCAGCCCGGCCCCGTAACAGAACCCGTGCATCAACGCGATCGTCAGGCAGCGGTGATTCAGCAGCTCCCACCACAGGTCGCGGTCGTGCCGCGCCGCGCGCGAGGCCATCACCGACGGTGCCGTCCCGAACTCCGAGATGTCCGCCCCGGCGCTGAATGCCCGCCCCTCGCCCCGGAAGACGATCGCCTGCACGTCCCCGATGTCGCGGCAGGCACGGAAGTACTCCCAGAGCAGGTCGCGCATCGCCATGTTGATCGCGTTCAGTCGCTCCGGCCGGTTCAGCGTGACCGTCGCCACGCCCCGGTCATCGATCGCGAAACGCACCGGGTCGTCCATCGTCCATCCAGTCTACCGCCACATGGGAAAGGTTGGTTTGGCCCCCTCTCGACGCCTCAGGCCGCTTGCGCGGGTGGGGCCATTCGCGCATCGTGAATTACCGGGCAGCCGCCCCGTGAGGAAACCTTGGCCAGCGCAGTCTATGCAGGCAGCTTCGACCCGATTACCAACGGCCACGTCGCCATCATCCAGACCGGCCTCGTGGCGTTCGACCGGATCGTCATCGCCGTGCTCACCAACGCCAGTAAGTCGCCGCTCTTCTCCGTCGAAGAGCGCATCGAAATGATCAAGGATGCGGTCAAGGACGATGCGAGGGTGGAGGTTGACCGCTTCGACCGCGGCCTCCTGGTCGACTACGCCCGCAGCAAAGGCATCAGCGTGGTCCTGCGAGGCCTCCGCGCCGTCGGCGACTTCGAGTACGAGCTCCAGATGGCGAACATGAACCGTCACCTGGCACCCGGCATTACCACGGTATTCGTCCCGGCAAACGACTACTTCTTCGTCAGCTCCACGCTCGTGAAAGAAGCCGCGTCCCTCGGCGGCGACGTGAAGGGCGTCGTCCCGGAGCTGGTCGAACGCAAACTCCGGGAGAAGTACGGCCGGTAGCCGGCCTTGGCACTTCAGCGATCAATCCACCCAGTCGGGCTTCCGGATCTGGCTCCGCTGGCGCCGTAGTAGCCCCTGCGCGAAGTCATCGTTCGCCTTCCGCACCAGGTCCTCCATGTCGTCGCTGCCCGGCTTCATCTGCGAGCTCCGCCACCGCTTCAGCATGGCCCGGTCCTTGTCCGAAAGCCCAGCCTCGTCGGCCATCCGGTTCACAAGCAACGTCAGGGCTTCGGCGATCTCGTCGTCGGAAAATCGAACTTCCATTACTTCCTCACCGTTTCATAGCGGCCACCGCTCTTCACCCGCCGCAGGAACTTCGCATCGATGTGCGCGTTCAGCGCCTTGTTCAAGTCGTCCGTCAGCTTCGCCAGCGCCGGCGTGCCCTCGGCACGATCGCTCCGCCACCGCCGGATCGCTTCTTTCCCTTCGTTCGAAAGGTCCGCGTTGTCCACGGCCACCGCGCTGATGAGCATCATCAACGACCAGGCCTCAGCCTCTTCAAGCATCACGATCATGGGTCACTCACCTGTAAACACTGGGGGTCGCTTCTCAAGAAACGCCCGGACCCCCTCTGCGCGATCTTTGGTCGTCTGCAACAGCAAGGTCAAATCCGTCTCGAAACGCAGTGCCTGCTCCAGCGGCTGGTGCGCCCCGCGCTTCATCGCTTCCTTCGCCAACCGCGTCGCAACCGGCCCCCGCGATGCAATCACCGCCGCGACCCGACCGGCCTCCTCACTCGCTCCGCCCGGCGGCGTCACGGCCGTCACCAGCCCCGCCTCGAGCAGCCCGTCCGCGGCCAATGGCTCATCGCCGGCCCGCGCCACCAGCGCCGCGCCAGCACCACACACCCGGATGTCCGCCGCCAGCGCGACAGCCGCCATCGCCGGCCCGAGCTCGTCCTCGAAGCAACACACGAGGGGGAGCGGGAACAGCGCCAGGGCCCGCAATTGCGCCCGGTCCATCTGAGCGGCATCCCGCCCATGCGCCCCGCTGGCATCGAGCACCACAACCCGCGCGACTCCCGCCTCGCGGATGCCGTCGAGCTCTGCCAGCAGCCCGTCCCCCGGCGCACCCGTGCCCGCCAGAGGTACGAGTGCCACCGGGCTTGAGTTGTCGCTCATGCCCTAAGCCTACACCGGGCCGCTGGTCGCGGGTTACCCAGCGCCGCTCTACTGCCCCGCGCCCACCGCACCCCTGGCGGACTCATGGATTCGCCCGGCCGGCGCACGCTCGCCCTTCGCCATTCCCTCCTGGCGTCGATCGCCCCTCTGTCCTCTTTCCTCTCCTCTTCCTTTCCTCTCGATCCCGCATCGCCGCTATCCCATCTCGCCTGTACGCTTATCGGCACATGAGTGGCCTCGCCCTGCTTCCCTTCCTCGCCATCAACATCGACATCAACCCGGTCATGTTCGACTTGGGGCCGTTCACCCTCACCTGGCACGGCCTCTTCACGGCCATCGGCATCATCGCGGGCGTCTCCCTCTCCGTGTGGATCGCCAAGAAAGATGGCATCCCGCCCGAGGTCGCCCAGGAGATCGCCCTCGTTGGCGTCCCATCCGCCATCGTTGGCGCCCGCTTGTTCTACGTGTTCGAACACTGGGACCGCTTCTCGGGCGACCCCCTGAAGATCGTCACCGGCATTACCGAAGGCGGCATCACCCTGTATGGGGGACTCCTCGGAGGCGTGCTTGGCGGCCTGCTCTACGCGCTCTATCACAAGTGGCCCATCGCCATCGGCCTCGATGCTGCCGCCCCCGGCATGATCCTCGGCCAGGGCATCGGCCGCATCGGCGACCTCATCAACGGCGAGCACCTCGCCGACCGCTCCGGCCTCCCATGGGCCGTGAAGTACCTCCACCCCGATAGCCCGCAGTACCGCTACTGGCTCAACAACCAGGACCCGAACGATCCCCTCCGCCCGCTCGATACCTATGCCGTGCACCCGGTCGCCGGCGGCTACGAGCTCCTCGGCGATTTCATCATCCTCGCCATCCTCCTCTTCGTCGCCCGCCGCTTCATCCGGGTTCCCGGCTGGGTTTTCTGCAGCTATGTCGCCATGTACGGCATCATGCGCTTCTTCCTCTCCTACTTCCGGTTCGATGAGCAGACCATCGCGAACGTGCCGGTGCCCCAGCTCACCAGCGGCATCCTCCTGGGCATCGCCGTCATCGCCGCCGGCATCCTCTACCGGAAGCCAGGCCCCATCACGCCTGAATACGCCGAACGGGTCTGGGGCGACCTGCCGCCTCCCGACGACGAGCCCACCGGCTCGCCCTCGCCCGCCTGATGCCGCCGCCTCTCCGGGTCACCCTCTATGGCAGGCCCGGCTGCAGCCTCTGCGACCAGGCCGAGCAGTTCTTGAGGCGCATCTCCCGCCGCACCCCCATGACCATCGACCTCGTGAACATCGAGACCGACGAGGCGCTCCACCAGCGCTACATGTTCGAGATCCCCGTCGTCGCGGTGGATGGCGTCGAGGTTGCGAAGGCGCCCATCTACCAGCATGCGCTGGCCGCAAGCATCGAGGAGTTCGCCAGCCGGTAGCCTGCTACTCCGCGGTCCAGCCCACCAGCCGCAGCAGCTCGACCCCGATGGCCGGGAGGTGACGCCCCTTCCGCCGCACCCACCCCACCTGGCGGCTCAAGCCCGGCTCAACGGGGATGGCGGCCACATCGCTCCGTCCGTCCACCGTCATTCGTGGCGCGAAAGCCACCCCGCCCCCGGCCGCCACCATCGCCAGCAATGCCGCCTGGGACCGGAGTTCGATCCGCCCCACGACCTCGATCCCCGCCCGCTTCGACGCGTCGTCGACCAGGGCTCGCAACCCGTGTCCCGGCATCGAAAGCAACAGGCCCGGCTCCGCCAGCGCCTCCGCGATAGGCACCTGCTCCACCTCCGACCAGCGGTGGCCGCGCGGCACCGCGAGGAGTACCTCCTCCTCCAGCAACACGTGGATGTCGAGCCGCGAGTCCGCCAGCGGCAACGCCACGATCGCGAGGTCCACGTCGTCGGCCAGCACCCGCGCCACCGCGTCGTCGGTACCCAGCATCTCGACCCGTACGTGGCACCCCGGGTAGCGCCGTTGCAGCTCCGTCAGCGCCGGCGGCAGCAGGTGGTCGGTCACCGTCTCCGTCGCGCACATCCGCAACGTCCCGCCGCGCACCGACTCTGGCCCCGAAATCGCCGCCACCGTTGCTGCCAGGTCGTCGAATACCCGGTCGGCGCAGTCTGACAGCGCCACCGCCGCATCTGTCGGCACCACCTTCCGCCCGACCCGATGGAAGAGCGGCACACCGAGCTCCTTTTCCAGCAGCCGGAGCTGTTTGCTCACCGAGGGTTGCGCGACGAACTCCGCTTCCGCCGCGGCCGTTACCGACCCGCTCCGCACGACCGCGCGCAGATACCGCAGTTGATGCAGCTCCATGCATGCCTCCAGGCTATCGAAACGATGGCACGCATATCCTAGACGACCGTCATGTTTGGCCGGAAGCTGGAAGCACAAACCAGGGGAGCACGCGCATGACTTCGCCCACCGACCAGGTTCGTAAGCAGTTCGGCCCCGTCGCGCAGGCCTACGCCACCTTCTCCTACCACGCGAACGGCCCCGATCTGCGGACCATCGTCGAGGCAGCCGGGTTCACCGGGAACGAGCTGGCCGTCGACATGGGCTCCGGCGCCGGGCACACGGCACTCGCCTGCGCCCCTCACGCCGCCCGCGTCGTCGGCATCGATGTCACCCCCGAGATGGTCGAAATGGCAACCTCCCTCGCTGCCCGGCGTGGGCTCGCGAACGTCGAATTCCGCGTGGGCGACGTGGAACGGCTCCCGTTCGAAAGTGCAACGGTCGATGTCGTGACCAGCCGGGTCAGCGCCCACCACTACGCCGACCCGGCCCGCGCGCTCAACGAAGCCTTCCGCGTCCTTCGTCCCGGGGGTGTCCTCATCGTCGCTGATACCGTCGCGCCCGAGGAACCCGCCCTCGATACCTTCCTCAACTGCATCGAGTTTCTGCGCGACCCATCCCACGTCCGCGACTACCGAGGCTCCGAATGGATGCGGATGCTCCGGGCCGCCGGGTTCGAACCTGAGATGCTCGACCGCTTCGGCCTCCCGCTCGATGGCACTGACTGGGCGAAGCGCCAGCAGTGCCCGT
Organism: uncultured Anaerolineaceae bacterium; assembly: GCA_964507025.1. GTDB lineage: Bacteria > Chloroflexota > Dehalococcoidia > Tepidiformales > Tepidiformaceae > Amarobacter. Next base: position 92,854 of record CAZDOK010000002.1, on the reverse strand, counting down.
CCGAGAAGGTCGCCATCCTCCGCCAGCTCATGGCCGAGGCCACCAGTGCGGTCGCGGCCGCCTTCGAGCTCCGCGACGACCCATGGGGCTTCAGCATCCCCATCGCGGTGATGCGCGCGCGGAAGCCCGCCTGAGGTTCGAGCCGCGCTACTCTGGCCCGTGTGCCCGGCCGTGCAGGTCCCGCGGCACTATGCGCCACGCATAGGTCCCCAGCTCCTCGAAGCGCGCCTGGAGCATGCTAACGGCCCACGCTGGTGCATCCCCGAGCCGCGCCTGGAGCGTCGCCGCGAACGCGCCATACTCCCACGGGTCCTCAACGTGCTCGAATGTCCCCTCCCCCGCCACGCTCGCCCACTCCCACGGCCCGGTCGTGACCGTGCTATCGACCTGGAAGGCGACGTTCGGGTTCTCCGCGGCCATCGTGGTCTTCCGCCCTGGCGTGGTCAGCCCGCACAGCGCCCCTTCGTACCACACGTAGAACACGGGAACGACGAACTGTTCGCCGCCGGCCGAGAACGCAATGCGCACGATCCGCTCCTTCTCGAGCACCAGTTCGACCTCCCTGGCCGTCAGCTCCCGGAACCCCATGTCCCCTCCCCCTGCTGTATCGCCGTCAGCGATTGACTGGTGCTGGTCACTGGTCGTTGGTCAATGCAAGGCAGTCCACCACAGGCGCGTGCTGGGTAGTGGGGCTGGGCGGCGCCACTTCTCCCTTCTCCCTCAATCCGCCAGCGCCGAGTACACGATCGCCCGAAGCTCCCGCCGGATGTTGTAGTGCGATGACGGCATCAGCTGCGTCATGAAGATGCAGACCAGGTCTTCGATCGGGTCGACCCAGAACACGGTGCTCGCCGCTCCACCCCATGAGAACTCGCCCGGGGTGCCCGATATCTGCGACTTCGCCGGGTCGACGGTCACCGAGAAGCCAAGCCCGAAGCCAATCCCCGCGAACGCGCTTTCCGCCCACCGTCCCAGCGCGTGGGCGGCCAGGTCCTTCCCTTCGGGCAGGTGGTTCGAGGTGATCAGCTCGAGGGTCTTCCGCCCGATGATCCGCCGGCCGTCGAGCTCGCCGCCGTTCAGGAGCGACTGGCAGAACCGCAGGTAGTCATCGATGGTCGATACCAGCCCGGCGCCGCCGGAAAGAAACGACGGCGGCTGCAGGTAAGCGCTGGTGGCCGGGTCATCGATGAGCCGGATCCCGCCGCCCGGCGCCACACCGTAGTTCGCCGCCAGCCGCCCGGCCTTCGCGTGGGGCACATGGAACCCCGTCTCGATCATGCCCAGCGGGTCGAAAATGTTGGCCTGCAGGTAGTCGTCGAACTGGCGGCCGCTGATGACCTCCACCAGGTACCCGCACACGTCCGTCGCAACCGAATAGTTCCAGGCATCGCCCGGCGAGAACTCCAGTGGAAGTTGGGCCAGGGCGGTCACCATGTCGTGGAGCGTGCCGCCCGTCTCGATGTTCCCGATGCCGTTCTCGCGGTACATCGCATCGACGTTCGTGCGCTCAAGGAACCCGTAGGTGAGACCCGACTGGTGCGAGAGCAGGTCGCGGACGGTCATCGGCCGGGTGGCCGGCTTCGTCACCATCGCGGCCCCGCTCCCCATCACGTACACCCGCTGATCCTTCCATTCGGGGATGTACTTCTCCACCGGGTCGTCTATCTGGAAGAGTCCGCGTTCGTAAAGCTGCATCAGCGCCACGGAAGTGATTGGCTTCGTCATGGAGTAGATGCGGAAGATCGTGTCTCGCGCCATCGGCACGTTGCGTTCGCGGTCGGCCAGCCCGTAGGCGGCGACGTGGCCGATCTCGCCGCCTCGCGCTATCAGCACCAGTGTCCCCGCCATCTTGCCGGAATCGACGTACCGCCTCAGGTGCTCGTCGATGTACGACAGGCGTGCGGGGTCGAGGCCCAGTTCGGCGGGTGCGGATGTTTCGGCGATGGCCACGGGCAAAATCCTCCAGCGACGTTGCCGCCGGAGCGTACCAGACCGCGCCCGGCCGGTCAGACCGCGTCGACGATCCGCGGCAGCACGTCGCCAATCCGCTCGTGAATCACCTCGTGGGCGATCGTGTCGTAGGGGGTGTCCTGGGCGTTCAGGATGACGAGCCGCGCGCCGTTCCGCAGCGCCATCTCCGGCAGCAAGGCAACGGGGTAGACCGTTAGCGATGTCCCGATCGCCAGGAAGGTATCGCATTCCGAGGCGGCCCGTTCCGCGCGCTCCAGGTCTTCCCGCACCAGGTTCTGCCCAAACGAGATGGTGGCGGACTTCAGGATGCCGCCGCAACCGCGGCAGGGTGGATCATCCTCGCCAGCCCGAACGCGCTCCAGCACCCGCTCGATCGGCCCGCGTTCGCCGCAGCGCATGCAGACGAAGTCTCGGACATTGCCATGGATTTCGATCGTCCGGGCCGGCGAGCTGCCCGCCCTCAGGTGGAGGCTGTCGATGTTCTGGGTCACCAGCGTATGGAGCCTGCCCTTGCGCTCCAGGTTCGCGATGGCCTTGTGCCCGGCGTTCGGCTCGGCGGCCGACCAGCTCGACCCGTTCGCCCGGTTCTGCCACGCGCGCACCCGCGCATCGCGGTTGGCCAGGTAGTGCTGCAGCGTCGACGTCCGCTCGGCCCCGGGATTCTTCGTCCAGACGCCCTGGGGCCCCCGGAAGTCCGGGATTCCGGACTCCGTGCTGATGCCCGCGCCCGTGAGCACCACAACACGCGACGACTCGCGCAGCCAGCCCGCGACACGCTCGATGAGTTGCTGGTCAGTCATGCGCTGAAGGCTACGCTGGCCGCGCCGGAATGCAAAGATTTCGACATACCGATTGACGCCGTTGTGTCGCCTTTCGTATCTTCCGCCAGCGCGGGGCGCTATTCCGCTCGTAGCTCCCGCCGAAACACCGCCGGCAGACGCCATGTCGCCGGCCGCGAAAGCCCGGTGTCCGCTCCACCGGGCTTTCCCTTTTCCACGGATTCGCCCACCTGGTCCGCCGAACCCGGCCCCGAAGCCCCTGCCCGGCGACACCCCTCCGCCTCACCATGGAGCTCGCAGTCACCCCCGCAGGAGCCTTCGCATGGACTACACGATCGAGATCGAACAACAGCCCCGCCAGCCCTACGTCGCCGTCCGCGCGACCGTCCCCATGGCTGAGATTGGCCAGCGCATGGGCCCGCTCTTCGGCCAGCTATTCGGCTGGCTCGGCTCGCACCAGGTCGCGCCCGCCGGCCCTCCCTGGACGCGCTACCTCGCCGTCGGCAGCGACGAAGTCGAACTGGAGGTCGGCGCGCCGGTAGCGACCCCGATCGATGGGGGTGAGGGCGTCATTGCCGGCGTTCGGCCCGCGGCGCAGGTCGCGAAGACGCTGCACATCGGCCCCTACGATGCAATGGAGGCCGCCTACCGGGCCGTGATGGACTGGCTCCAGGCGCAGGGCAGGCTGGTCACCGGCGCCATGTGGGAGGTTTACGAAAGCGACCCCGAACAGGAGCCTGACCCGCAAAAGTGGCGCACCTGGGTGTACTTCCCGGTCTGACCGCCCTCGTCAGGTGCCCGCCGGGCCAACGAACGTGATCTCTCGCCCAAGAGCCGAAAGCCCAAGCGAGTGCAACAGCTCGTCCGTCTTCCACGCCATCACGTTGCCGCCCACCATGTCGCGGTAGATGCGCTCCAGCGGGCGGCTCCGCACGTACGCGTGGGCGCCGCACACGCGCATCGCCCCCGCCGAGACTTCCTCGCTCATGCGGCGCAGGTGATAGACCGTGCGGACCAGGTGCCGCGTGAACGCCTGCGAGCTTTCGAACGGCGTTTCCAGCCGGCGGATGGTGTCGTAAAGCACGATGCGTCCTGTCTCGAGCCAGTGCTCCATGGTTCCGATGCCGAGCTGTGCCCAGGGCTGGTCGGCGCGGTACCCCACTGAGCCCCCCACCGATGACATCGGCCCGGCCAGGTAGCCGTGCCGCTCCTTCACGTAGAAGACGGTGAAGTCGAACGCTGCCTGCGCGAGCCCGAGCCAGATCGCCAGGATGCCCAGCGCGCCCCGCGCCCGCATCTGCGTCTGCACGTTGACCACGTTTGCCTGGGCCTGGAGCACCATGCGCAGCATCGCCGCGGGGATGATCAGCACTTCGGACTTCGGCAGGCGCATGCCTTCCACAACGATGTCGTGGCTCGATGTCGCCCGCAGGCCCATCGCGTCCCAGTTCATCAGGTTCGTGATGCCGGGCGTGCTGAGCTCGGGGATGCTCAACACGACGTCAGGCTCGTTGCCTTCGCCCCGGTCGATCTGCCCGCCCATGAGTGCGTACTTCGCGCCCTCGCTCATGCTCGCGAAGCCGGCCCGCCCGCTCCCGACGACGAAGTCGCCATCTTCTACGAAGCGGAAGCCCGCCTTGCGGTTGTCGACTTCGCCCGTCGGCACCGAGCCGGGGCCGGAGATGAGTGTGCCGTTCTGGCCCATATCTCTCAGGACAGCATCGCGCCGGGCGAACGGCGGCATCGACTCAAGGAACCCCGCCACCAGGACGTGCATGTTGAGCGCCACCGCGGTCGAGCCATCGCCGTAGGCGATTTCTTCCATCACCCGCATCTGCCCTTCAGCGCTGATGCCGAGGCCGCCAAGCTCGCGAGAAAGCGCCATCTGCGGGACCTTCAGCGCCTGCAGCTCATCCAGGTTCTCGCGCGGGAAGCTGCCATCGCGGTCATATCGGGCCGCACGTTCAACCCACGGCCCGCGCGCCAGCTCGCGCACCCTGGCGATGAGGTCGAGTTCCCACTGTTCCATGCCGTCCACTCGCTCCGTTCCTTAGCGTGAAGCGAAGGGTATCCGATTTCCGGGTGGAGCGTTATGCGGGTGCGTCGGGAGCTCCGCGGCGGCAGTGCTACAGCCGCGGCAATGGGATACCCAGCGCTTCCTCCAGCTCGTCGATCGCGCTCGTCGTGTGGTCCACCTTGATCGTGTACATGCCGAGCGCCCGGGCGCCCTTCAGGTTCGCGCCCATGTCATCGAGAAACACAGCCTGGCGCGGCTCGATGCCCAGGTGCTCGCACGCGATCTCGTAGATGCGCGGCTCGGGTTTACGCACGCCCACGATCGCCGATTCCACCACCACGTCGAACAGGCTGTGTACGTCGAGCCCCGAAGTCCGCCGCTGGGCCGGCTCCTCGCGGGCGACGTTGTTCGTGATCGATCCGAGCTTCACCTGGCCGCGCAGGTGCCTCACGACCGCGATCATCTCGGGCCGCTCGCCGAAGCCCTGGAAGAACCACTCCTGGAAGAACTTCCCAGTCGCCCCCGTCTCCACTGCCGACAGGTGACGATCGAACTCGCCCGCGAAGCCCTGGGGGGTGAGCTCGCTGCGCTCGAAGCGCGACCACGGCCCATCCTCGGGCCCGAACACGGCGATGCGGACTTCATCCGGGATGCCATGCTCGCGGCAGAAGTCCTTGATGCGGGTGACCGGCGAATGCGTGAGCACTCCGCCGATATCGAAAATTGCTGCCTGCAACTGCGTCATACCCGGAGTGTACCCGCCCTCGCGACGCTCAGTCCTCGCCGCGGAACGAAACCGACACGTTGCCCAGGCCGAACCCGTACTCGGCCACCACCAGGTCTCCCGGCGCCACCGGGAATGGCACGATGTAGCTCCCGCAGATCACCCGGTCGCCCGCGAGCAGCCGCTCACCGCAGGCCTCCAGAGCCGCCGCCACAAGCGCGACGATCTCGGCGAGGTCGGCAGGCACGCGCCCCGCGATCGGGAGGGCAACCTCCTCCTCGTTCTTGAGCACGCGCACCAGGGCCCCGCTCGCATCGGCCGGTATCCCCCGCCGCCGCTCGCCCACCACCGTGCCCGAGTGAAACATCGAGAATTCCACGATCCGCGACAGGTTCTCCCCCGGAAGCGCGTAGTCGACCAGTTCGATCGCCGGGGAGATACCGGCGATCGCGTCTCGATGTGCCGCCCGCGCCTCGCTCGCCGCCACATCGCGGCCGATGTGCAGCATGACTTCCGCCTCGATGTTGACGCGTTGGCCCTCAAACAGCGCCACCGTCGCTCCCGACTCCACCGCCAGCCCGCCATCGATCCAGCCAACCGGCGGGCTCGAAAGGCCGAAGCGCTGCTGCGCCGCCGGGTCGTTGAAGGCCACCTTCCAGCCATAGCGCTGCCCGCCGGCCGCCAGCGAGCCGCGAAACCGGGCGAGCTGCAGTTCCATGCCCGCGACCGGATTGGTCACTCGTTGACGCCCAGCTCGTTCCGGATCAGTTCGCAGATCTCGAACGTCGGCCCCTCGGCCTGCAAGGTCGACTGCATCTTGTTGATGGTGACTGCGATTGAAAGCCCGACTTCGGGGTCGGCGAAGGCTATCGAACCGCCCGCGCCCGGGTGGCCGAAGGCAGTGCGGCGTGGGCCGGTCGCCCCGTGCCGGCCCATCGCCTTTCCTCCGTTGAAGAAGCCGATGCTCTTGGCGATGGGCATCATGATCACCCGGTCCGGCGCGTCGACCTGGATTGCGCTCATCAGCTGCACCCGTTCCGGCGACATCAGCCGTACCCCTTCGACCACGCCGCCGTTCGCCAATGCCCCGTACATGCGGGCGAGCCCCCTGGCCGTGAAATGCCCGTTGGCCGAAGGCACACACGCCTTGCGCACCTCCATGTCGTCGAAGTTCCAGCCCATCGTCGGCGGCATCGCCTTCAGGAAGTCATGGTCCGGAGGGATCTGCATCTGCGGGCGCCGGGCGGCGCCACCCACCGCCTGGTCCTCGGCGGTCTGCAGCGTAGCGAGCCGTCCCTCCACGCCATCCGGGATGCCGATGAACATTTCGTCGCCGCAGCCCAGTGGTCCCGCGATCTCCTCGGCCAGGACCTCCTTGATGTGGCGGCCGCTCGCGTGCTGGATGATCCCGCCCGCGATCCAGGCGTAGGTCACGGCGTGGTAGCCCGTCGCCGTGCCCGGCTCCCACGCCGGCGTGCCGTTCTCGATGTACGCCAGGCCGTTCTCCCAGTTCAGCAACTCCCGGCAGGCCGCTGGGTCCGAAGGCATGGCGTGCAGGCCCGCCTGGTGGCTCATCGCCTGGGCGACGGTGATCGTCCCCTTTCCGTTCTTCGTGAAGCCCGGCCAGTACTTTGCCACCGGCTGCTCGTATTCGATGATGCCCCGGTCGGCGAGGATGTGGAGTGCTGTCGCCGCCACCCCCTTAGTCGTCGAAAAGCTGCTGAACAGCGTGTCGCCGGCCACCGGGCGCGGGTCCTGGGGGCCCATCTCGCCGGCGCACACGTCCACCATCTTCTCGCCGTACTGGTAGGCGCACACCTGTGAGCCGAGCTGTGTTCCACGACGGATCTGGTCGAGCAGCAATTCGTGGACTCCGGCGTTCAGGGCAGATGCAGTGGTCGTCAATCAGGTCACTCCGTCGAGTAGTTCGCTGGATGCGAACTATACGATGCGCGAACGGGGTTCGGGCCCGGTGCCGCCGATTCCAGGTCAACATGTCTTGCCCTTGCCCGAATCAGGGGCTGGTGTTCAACGATCCGGGGAACATAATCGACGGAGGCCCCACCACCGGGGAATGGGAGGACGTGTGAAGTTTCGAATGCTGATGACCCTGGCCCTGGCCGGCATGCTCACCGCGGCGGCCTGCGGCGGGGACGACGACGATTCGGGTGACGACGCCGCCAACGGAGGCGGCGGCGAAGCCACGCAGACCGCTGGTGAAGGCACCCCCTCCGGCGGTAATGGCGGCTCGGCCACGCCCGCCGCTGATGACGATGACCCCGTGTCGGACCTGCTTGCCGATGCCTCGGACAAGACATACCGCGTGACCTACGAGGTAGCATTCACCGAGGACGGCGCGACCCAGGAGGGCGAAATGACCTTCGCCCAGAAGCCCCCGAAGAGCCTTATGCAAATCGCTATCAGCGGCAGCGAGGACTTCGAAGAGCTCGCCATGATCGATGACGGAACGGACTCCTACACCTGCTTCAAGTCCGGCGACTCCGGCCAGTGCCTCAAGTCGCTCGGCGCGGGCGGCCTGGGCGAAAACTTCACCCTCTTCGATATGAAGAAGGTCACCCAGCGGGTGAAGGAAGACAAGAGCATCAAGGAAGTCTCCGGCCAGAAGATCGCCGGCCGCGACTCCCGCTGCTTCGAGGGCACGTTCGACGAGACCGGCGAGCAGAGCACCGTCTGCATCGACAAGCGCGATGGCATCCTGACCTTCATCGAGAGCGAGTCCACGAAGATCAAGGCGACCGAGATCTCGGACAAGGTCGACGACAAGCTCTTCGAGCCGCCTTATCCCGTCATCGGCTAGGCGCGACGGGCCCCGGCCCAATGGAACGGCGCGGTGGATTCCCGGCGAATCCCGGGCCACCGCGCCTCGCTATCCTCCCGGACCCCCGTCGATCGCGGGACGCACGGGGCAGTCCGCGAGGTGGTCGTTCACCATGCCGACGCTCTGCATGAAGGCGTAGCAGATCGTGGTGCCCACGAATGTGAAGCCCCGCTTCTTCAGCGCCTTCGACATCGCGCCGGACTCGGGCGAGTTCGCGGGGATGTCCTCCATGCGCAGCGGCGCCGGCCGGGCGAGTGTCCCGCCACCCGTGAACGACCAGATGTAGCCGTCGAACGACCCGTGTTCCTCCCGCGCGCCGAGGAAGGCCCGGGCGTTCTTCACCGCGGCCTCGACCTTCAGCCGGTTGCGGATGATGCCGGCGTCGTCCAACAGTCGGGCGATGTCGTCCGCGCCGTACCGGGCGATGCGCTCAGCGTCCCAGCCCTCGAACGCGTGCCAGAAGTTCTCGCGCTTGGCGAGGATGGTCGACCACGAGAGCCCGGCCTGGAAGCCTTCGAGCATCAGCCGCTCGAAGAGCTCGCCGTCGTCTTGGCAGGGCACGCCCCACTCGGTGTCGTGGTAGGCCGCGTCGAGCGGCCCGACCATCCCCCAGCAGACGCGCACCTTCGGTTGGGTAGCAGCAGCAGCCATGACATGAGCGTAGCAGCCCCCTCCTGACAGCAGTGTGGCGGGAGCAACACGCGGGGCCGCGGGCGATTGTCCCCTAGCCGAGCACCTCGAAGAGCTTGTGGGTCTTCATCGCCGGGTTGTCCTTGTAGCTCTCGTAGCTCTCGCCCCGGTGACCCTTCGTGAAGTTGTCCGAGGTGATCCACGCTTCGAACGACTTCTCGTCCTCGAAGCGGGTGAGCACCACGTACTCGCCCCGGTCGGGCAGGGCCAGCAGCTCGGTGCTGATAAAGCCCGGGAACGTATCAACCGCGCCGACGCGCGACTTCCAGGTCTGTTCGAACCCGGCGCGGGCCTCGGGCGGGAGGGAGATGGGGAAGTAGGAGATGACGGGCATGGGGCACTCGATTCCTGTGGTGGAGGTGTGTCTCCAGCCTACCGCACGGTGCCGCTAGGCGAAGCGCGGGTCATCGCCTCTTCTTGACGGGTCGGTGTTACCCTCGCCGTCGAGTACGAGCCAGAAACCCAGTCCAACCAGCAGCACCTCGATCGCCACGAAGCCTAACGCCGCACCGAAGTACCGGATGGCGTCGAATGACGTCCTGAAAGTTGGCCCGGCTTCGACCACTGTCTCCCCATACTGGATGCCGAACAGCGTCCGCCAGGCGATCCGGGCACCAGGCATCGCGCCGCCGGACCCGTTGGAGCCGGGCGGCGCAACCTCCTCGACCTGCAACCTCCACACGGGGAACGCAGAACCCGCCATGCGGACGTCTTCCTTCAGGGCACGGGAAGTGTCGCCGGAGATGCGGTCTGAATCGGGGTATCTCGATGTGGGCGATGCGCACGCAGCAAGTGCGACCGCGATCGCGACGGCGGCGAGAAGCCACCCTGCGCCCTGCTTCAGCCGGAAAGGAGATGGGCGAATGCGCGACAGACTCCGGGAGGGTCTCATTCGTCCATCTCCCCCATTCCATCAGTACGGCCCGTACCAATAGAGGTGGTTCGGGAACGTGTAGTAAGAATTCAGAAGAATTCTCTGATACGTTTCGTCGGGAGAAAGCATACACCACGCGTTCCCGGTGATGCAACCTGGTACATCCCTATCCCCAACCTGGAAATTCAGGAAGTACCAGTTCGGGCCCGGCCCATCCGCGTCCGAAACCATATTGGCGTAATACCAGACGTACGGCTGCAAATCATCTGCATCTACAGTGCCGACTGTGATTCCCCAGGCGTACCACGGGTCAGAATCTGGCACGTCGATGTACGTCCCGCCAGGGAGGTTCGTTGAGTATCCTTGGTTCCAGTGCGCCCACCGATATGCTTCGGGGTACTGTGTTTGCCGGTTATCCAACCAGATTTCATGCTCGAAGACTTTATCGATGCCAGAGCAGAAGTTATAGAGTCTGGAACTTGATGTGCACGACGACGATGTCTGCCAAATCATCCGTGCATTATGATCTCGGTACTGCGGCCCAAAAGCTGAGATCTTCGCATCGATATCGCCTTGAGTGGGCGCAAATGTTGTGTAACTTGCCGACGCAAGCTGACGGAAAGCTAGAGCCACCATCACTGCCGTGATTAAGAAGGCGACTACTGTTCCAGCACGGGCTCGCCTCATAACGGTCATCGAACAGTTCCTCCAGCATCGCTCTTCAGAATCGGGGTCAACCGGATGTCGCTCTCGATAACCTCCACGGCGAGAACATTGTCGCGTCCGGCGGAGGCAAGAAGTTTCGCTGCTTCCGAACCTTGCGCCTCGACTTCAACGCCTCGCACATCGGCGCCGGTTGCCGCGATCCGAGATTGAGCGGTGAGGGCTGCGACTGTGCGCGCGTCGCCGACTGCGGGACATTCGTTTGCTTCGGATTCGGATCGGCCGGATGGCGGTTGGCCGCCAGCGCCCAATCGTTCGCACGCTAGCAGATCAAGCGCCTGCTGCCTCGCCTCGGCAACCTTCATCTTGAAGAAGACCTCGGCCTTGTTCGCGGCGGCATCCCCCGGGTAGATGAAGACCATCACCTTGTGATCGGTGTTGGCTTCGTCCGTCAGCACGTAGGTCACGGCCGTCGGAGTCGAACTTGGGGCGTGCCGTGCCACGGCTGCGAGGGCCTCATCCACGGGCATCCCTCGCTGAAAGGACACCAGGAGTCGGGCACGCGCGCCGCTTGCAGCGATCGCATTTGAGGCACCTGGGGCGTTGGCATGGGCTTGATTCAGCCGCAGTTCGTCTGAAGCGACACGGCGCGCTGAACCCTTGGCAGTTTGAGGGTCTCCTAACGCGTGCGAAGCAACTAACACTCCGAACGCGAGCAGCACCATGAGCAGCCTGGGATCGAGCAGTGCTCGGATCCGCCTTCCCATCATTTGTTTCTCCCTCGCGGCTTTCACCTTGTCGTGAGCATCTTTCGTTGCTACCGGCCGATAGTTCGGTCACCCTAGCCTGGGGAGGAATCGTTGCGAAGCCCCTCTTTCGAGTAGCCCCAAATGGGGCTACCTCGCATCGCGTTCATTCGCCTCGCGTGTGCCTGAGATGGGTGGCGACGGCGGCCGTCCGGCTGGAGACCCCGAGCTTCAAGAAGATGTGTTTGAAGTGGCCCTTGACAGTTTGCTCACTCACCGGTGGATCGAGCACCAGGGCGATCTCTTTGTTGGCGAGGCCCTCGGCCGCGAACGCGAGAACCTCACGCTCGCGTGGCGACAGCCGCTCGTATTCTCCGAACATTGCGAACCCTCCTTCCCTAACCGTCATTCGGGGGGGGGGCAACCCCAGATGGGCAGTAGGTTGCGCGCGCGGAACGGCGCGTGTCAACCAGTTCGCGGGACACAAACCAGCGTCCGGAGCGACCGGCGTTCGAGACTCCGTAGTCCTACACTGCCGCCACGGGTTTCGGTTCCGGCGAGTCGCTCGCCGTGAACTGGTAGACGCCGTCGCGGAAGTCCACCGTCACCTTCTGGCCGTCGTGGAACTCACCGGCAAGCACGCGCCGCGCCAGCTCGTTCTCGACCCGGCGCTGGATGGTGCGCCGCAACGGCCGCGCGCCGTACGTCGGGTCGAAGCCTTCGCGCACCAGCTCGGCGATGGCCGCCGGCGTGAGCTCGAAGTCGAGCTTGCGGTCGCTCAACCGTTCGCGCACTTCCGCCGCCAGAATGTCGACGATCCGGGTCAGCTCGGCGTGGGTGAGCGGCTCGAAGATGACGATCTCGTCGATCCGGTTCAGGAACTCGGGCCGGAAGAACTCGCGCAGCGCACGCTCGATCGAGCCCTTGAGCGCTTCCGCCTCGCCGTCTTCCTCCGCCCGGCGGGTGAAACCGAAGGTGGCCTTCTCCTGCGCCCCCGTCCCGAGGTTGCTCGTCATGATGATGACCGTGTTCCGGAAGTCGACCGTGCGGCCGTGGCCGTCCGTCAGACGGCCGTCGTCCAGCACCTGGAGGAGCGTGTTGAACACGTCCGGGTGTGCCTTCTCGATCTCGTCGAAGAGGATGACCCGGTAGGGCCGGCGGCGGACCGCCTCGGTCAGGCTCCCGCCCTCGTCGTAGCCGACGTACCCCGGAGGCGCGCCGATCAGGCGGCTCACCGTGTGCCGCTCCTGGTACTCCGACATGTCGATCCGGACCATCGCGTCTTCGTCGTCGAACAGGTACTCCGCGAGCGTCTTGGCCAGCTCCGTCTTCCCGACGCCGGTGGGCCCGAGGAAGATGAATGAGCCGATCGGCCGGGTCGGGTCCTTGAGCCCCGCCCGCGCCCGCCGGATGGCGTCGGAGACGGCCACGATGGCCTTGTCCTGGCCGATAACGCGCTCGTGGAGATAGTCCTCCATCTTCAGGAGCTTGTCCTGCTCGGTCTCTTCCAGGCGTGACACCGGGATGCCGGTCATCTGTCCGACCAACCGGGCGATGTCCTCGGCGGTCACACGCTTGTCGATCTCGGGATGCTCGGCGGCCCACTCGGCCTTGCGCCGGTTGTACTCATCCTGCAGCTGCACGATCCGCTGCTTGATGCGGGCGGCGCCTTCGTAGTCTTCCTTCTGGACGGCGGCTTCGGTCTCCAGCGCGAGCTCGTCGAGTTCCTGCTGCAGGTCGCGGATGTTGTCCGGCAGCGCCTGCGCGTCGATGACGTGCTTGCTTGCCGCCTCGTCGATGAGGTCGATCGCCTTGTCCGGCAGGTGCCGCTCGGTGATGTACCGGCTCGAAAGGCGGGCCGCCGCGTCGATCGCGTCGTCCGTGATCTCCACCTTGTGGTGCGCTTCGTAGCGCGGGCGCAGCCCTTTGAGGATGGCGATCGTGTCGTCCACGCTCGGCTCATCCACATACACGGGCGCGAACCGCCGCTCGAGCGCCGGGTCCTTCTCGATGCGTGTGCGGTACTCGTCGAGCGTGGTCGCGCCAATGGCGTGCAACTCGCCCCGCGCGAGCGCCGGCTTCATCAGGTTCGATGCGTCGATGGCGCCTTCCGCCCCGCCCGCGCCCATCACCGTGTGCAGCTCATCGATGAAGAGGATGACCTCCCCCTCCGACTGCTTCACCTCATCCATCACGGCCTTTAGTCGCTCTTCGAACTCGCCGCGGAACTTCGAGCCCGCGACCAGCGCGCCCATGTCCAGCGACAACAGCCGCTTGTCCTGGAGGTTCTCGGGCACGTCGCCCGCGGCGATGCGCTGGGCCAGGCCCTCGACGATGGCGGTCTTGCCAACGCCCGCTTCGCCGATGATCACCGGGTTGTTCTTCGTGCGGCGGTTCAGGATCTGCATCACGCGCCGCACTTCCGTGTCGCGCCCGATCACCGGGTCGAGCTTGCCCGCCTTCGCCAGCTCGGTGAGGTCGGTCGCGTACTTCTCGAGCGACTGGTAGCGGCTCTCGGCGGTCTGGCTGGTCACGCGTTGTTTCCCCCGGATGTCCTGGAGTGCCCGGTAGATGCTCTCCTTGTTGACCTTGAACTCAGCGAGCAGGCGCGTCGCCCCGCTCTCTTCGTTGTCGGCGATGGCGATCAGCAGGTGCTCGACGCCCACGTAGTCGTCCTTGAGCCGCTCGGCCTCGGCGTTCGCGACCTCGAGCATGCGCACCACTTCCGGCGTGGTGTAGATCTGGACCACGTCGTAGGCGAGTTTCGGCAGGTCGGCGACGGCCTTCCCCACCCGGTCGCGCAGGCGGTTCATTTCGACGTTGAGCTTCTGGAGGACCTGCTGCGCGAGCCCCCCTTCGAATGAAACCAGTGCGGCGAGCACGTGCGGCACAGCCCATTGCGAATTGCGCTGCTGGCGCACAATCTCCTGCGAGTTGGCGAGCACCTGTTGTGCCTGCTCGGTGAAACGGTCTTGTCGCATCATAGGTGGGGTCCCTCCTGGGAGTTATGGGTGGCGATGAGACTGGTAAGGCATGAGGAATGAGGCTTGAGCCATGAGCTGGCTAGCGAGCGCGGTCGGCGTCCCGCTGGCGGCCGACCGTAATCCGGAGCGCACCCACCAGGCGGCCGACTTCTTCGGCGTCCCGCATCAGCGACTCAAACACGGCTCGCGAGATGTAGCCCGCGTCGACGGCGACATAGAGGAGGGAGCGAACTTCCGCGTTCGAACCCTTTGCGATCGAAAGCATGTGGTGGAACTCGGCCCGGCTTCCGCGCTCGAACCCCTCGGCGATGTTGGACATCACCGAGATGGTGGCACGGTGAAGCTGGTCCTTGAATGAGAACTTTGACGCGACGGGTGCCTGGTCAACGAGCTCGCTAATCCGGGCCATGAAGGCTCGCGCCTTCTGCCAGGCAATGAGGTCCTCGAACCGTGTCACCGTGCCGGCTGTCGGCGTGCTACCACTCATGCCTCATGCCTCATGCCTCATGCCTGTCCCCCGGTAGGGCGCCGGGAGGCGGGTCGAGCGCAGCTTGTCCAGCTCGGCGCGCGTGGCCGCAAGCTCGTCCTGGAGCGCGCGGATCTGTTCGCTCATGCGCAGGATGATGTCCACGCCCGCGAGGTTCACGCCCAGTTCGTCGACGAGCCGCTGGGCCTGGCGGATGCGCTGGATGTCGGTGTTCGAATACATCCGGATGTTCCCGCCGGTACGTTTCGGCTCGATGAGCCCCGCGCGCTCGTAGTAGCGCAACGTTTGCTGGTGCATGCCAACAAGCCGGGCAGCGATGGAGATGACGTACATCGGCTCGTCGTCTTCGACGTTGCTGTCCATGGGCTCACGCGATCGGCTTCGGGCCATGTGTCACCTCCTCTCAGTGGCTCGATGCGGCGCCCTGCCGGAGCGAGCGGAGCGCCTCGATGTGTTCCCGCTCCTGCGCGGTGAGGGCATCGGGCAGGCTGATGCGGACCCTCACGTAGAGGTCACCCCGCTTGCCCTGGGCCCCGAGGACCGGCATGCCCTTCCCGCCGAGGCGGATCTGGCGGCCGTTCTGGGTCAGCTCGGGGATGCGGAGCGCCACCCGGCCGTCGACGGTGTTCACCGTCACCTCGCCCCCAAGGATGGCGTCGAGGTACGGCACCTCGGCCTCGGTGTGCAGGTCGTCGCCCTTGCGTTCGAACCGCGTATGCGGGAGCACCGTCACCACCAGGTAGAGGTCGCCAGCGGCCCCCCGTCCCGCACCCGGACGGCCCTCGCCCGCGACGCGCACCCGGGAGCCCGTCTTCACGCCTGCGGGGATCTTCACTTCGAGCCGCCGTGGCCGCGCCACGGCGCCCATGCCTTCGCAGGCATGGCAGATGGCGCCCGCGATCTCGCCCGAACCCCCACAGGTCGAACACACTTCCTGCGTCTGCAGGTTCACCGTGCGGCTCGTGCCGTGAAACGCTTCTTCGAGACTGACCTCGACCGCCGTCTCCACGTCCTGGCCGCGGCGGTTGCCCGGCTGGGCGCGTGGCCCGCCCCGCTCACGCCGGAAGAACGAATCGAAGATCGACCCGAAATCGCCGAACGCGTCGGCCCCCGCGGTGCGGAAAGCCGCCCCGGCTCCACGACCCGCCTGGGCCGCCTCCAGCTGGTCGGCCATCTCCCAGCGGTCGCCCCACTTGTCGTACTTCTTCCGCTTTTCAGCGTCGGAGAGCACTTCGTGGGCAGCGTTGACTTCCTTGAAGCGGGCCTCGGCGGCCTTGTCATTCGGGTTGACATCGGGGTGGAACTTGCGGGCCAGCCGCCGGTACGCCGCCTTGATCTCCTTTTCGGAGGCGGTGCGTGGCACGCCGAGAGCTTCATAGAAGTCCTTTGCCATGGCCTTCACTGTACAGGCTCATCAGGCTCGTCCACAACCAGCACGTGAAGAGACTTGATAAAGAAATTGTCAGAGTAGTTGCATGGCTCGCGCTACGACTGCTATCGTGTCCCCCAGCACAACACACTCCATGGAGGTGTATCCAATGGCAACCGCACTGACCCGCTGGGACCCCGCGGCCGACTTCGCCGCCATGCGCAACCTGATGGACCGCGTGTTCGAAGGGAACTTCCCGCGCATGCCCGTCTTCAGGAACGGCGGCGAAGACCTGGGCCCCGCCAACCTCAGCCTCGATGTCCTTGAAACCGGCGACAGCTTCGTCATCAAGGCCGCCATCGCCGGCGTCGACCCGAAGGATGTCGAGATCACCGTCGAGGACGATGTCCTGACCATCAAGGGCGAG
Organism: uncultured Anaerolineaceae bacterium; assembly: GCA_964507025.1. Lineage (GTDB taxonomy): Bacteria > Chloroflexota > Dehalococcoidia > Tepidiformales > Tepidiformaceae > Amarobacter. The sequence continues at coordinate 76,284 of CAZDOK010000002.1, read as the reverse complement.
TTCGAGCACAAGGAAGAGGCGAGCGAGGAGAACTACCTCCGCCGCGAAATCCGCTCCGGCGCGTTCCAGCGCCAGCTCCGCCTGCCCCCGACCGTCGATGCCGACCACGCCGAGGCCGCCTTCGAGCACGGCATGCTCCGCCTGTCGCTCCCCAAGAGGCCCGAAGCCCGCGCCCGGTCCATCAAGATCACCCCGCAGGGCGTGATCGAAGCGGAGAAGCCCTCCGGCAACTAACCCATCCCGGGCGAGACCCAATCCAAAGGGCCCCTCAACGAGGGGCCCTTGCTCTTTCCTCTTTCCTCTAAACGAACGGGTGGTCGTCGAACCGCTCGCCGCCTGTCAGGTGGATGGCCGCCGCCCAGGCCGAAAGCACGCCCCCGGCGCCCAGGAGCAATCCCGCAGGCGCCAGCACCCAGGATTTCGCGGCCGCATGCCAGCCCACCCAGAACAGCCCGCCCGCGAGCACCGCCAGCCCAATGCCGCGAGGAAGCATCGCCGGCTCCGGGATCAACCGCCGAGGCTCGGGGGGCGCCGGCTCGTGCGGGACCCCGTGCCCCTCACCGTGCGCGTGGTCATGGCCCTCGTGATCGTCGTCCATCAGCCGCGCTGGTCCGGAGGGAGCATGTTCGGGATGCCGTCCTCGATCGGGTAGCGCTCCCGGCACCCCGTGCAGATAAGCGTCCCTTCGAGGATCTCGCCCCCTTCTTCCTTCGTGACCTTGAGCTCAAGGTCCGCCTTGCACAGGGGACAGCAGAGGATCTCCATCAATGATTGCTGCATGCGTACATGCTACCGCGCCGAGCGTGCCGGGAAAGCGACCAGCCTGCAGTCTCGTTGCACCGGCGCGCTCTTAACCCCGCTCACACCATTACGTAGCCTTAAACGCACCCCTGCGGTACGGTAACTGCGCCCCTGGCGGGGTGGGGAATCCTGGTGGGGTTGGCATGACGATTGCATCCTTCCGGCCGCTCTTCGCGGCCGCCGCACTCGCGATGGCGCTCCTCGGGGCGCTTTCCGTGGCCCTCGTTGGCGGAAGTCAGACCCCGGCCAGCGCCTACAACACGTACACCGTCGAGGTGAACGAAGAGGGCTTCAACCCGCGCAACTGCAGCATCAACCGCGGCGATTCGGTCCTCTTCAAGAACGCCAGCAATGTCGCCATCCGCGTCTACATCCCCGGCTTCGGCGGCCTCCCGCCTATCTTCGACGAGACGATAGAGCCCGGCAAAACCTCCGTCTCTCCGCTCTCGTTCACGGCCGGTGGCAGCTACCTCTACTACTCCGAATTCGGCGACTTCGTGACCATCTCCACGCCCAAGACATCCAACAGCGGCCAGGTGAGCTGCTCGAAGGAAGCGCCTACCCCCACGCCTACCCCCACGGCGACTCCCGGCCCCCCGCCCACGCCCACGCCAGAGCGGCCATCGAAGTGCACGTGGGTTGGTTGTGCCGTGAGCCTCGGCCTCGCCTCCGACGGCCACTGACCGGCCGCTCGCGGCGCCGATAGAATGCCGCCCATGGAAGAGGTCACGATCCCGGTCCCGGGCGGCGAGACCCTCCGTGCTGAGCTCAGTGCGTCCACCGTCGATGGCACGCGCGCAGCGGTCATCGTCATCCACGAGATCTTCGGCCTGAACGATGACATCCGCGACAAGGCGGAGCACTTCGTCGACGCCGGGTACATCACGCTCGCTCCCGACCTCTACAGCATCCTCGGGAGCAAGCCGCTCTGCGTCGTCCGCGCCATGCTCTCCCTCCGCAAACGCGAAGGTCCCGCCTTCGCGGGCCTCGAAGCTGCGCGGCAGTGGCTCGCGGCTCGGCCGGATGTCGACCCCTCGCGCATCGGGGTCATTGGCTTCTGCATGGGCGGCGGGTTTGCACTGCTCTTCGCCGCCAGGGCTCCGCTGGGCGCCGCAGCCGTCTTCTATGGCGATGTTCCGAAGGACGAAGCCGTTCTCGAAGGCGTCTGCCCGGTCGTCGCGGGGTACGGCGGCCGCGATGCCATCTTCGGCAAGTACGCCGAACGCCTGGAAGACCAGCTGAACGTCCTCGGCGTCGAAAGCGACATCAAGACCTACCCCGCCGCCGGCCACAGCTACATGAGTGAGCACACCGGCCTGATGGCGAAACTCTCGAGCTGGGGGCCGATGAAGGTGGGCTTCAACACCGAGGCCGCCGAGGACAGCTGGCGCCGGGTCGACGCGTTCTTCGCGAAGCACCTGGCGCCGTAGCCTGACACTCGTGTTACCCCCCGGCGCGCGCCAGGAACGGCCCGATCATCCCGCTCATCTGTTCCCACTCCATCAGGAACGCGTCGTGGCCATGCACCGACGTGATCTCACGATACTCCACCGCGTTCCCGTTCCCCCGCAGCGTCTCCACGATCTCCATCTGGTCGGCCACCGGGTACAGCACGTCCGAATCGATCCCGATCACCAGCCCGGCACCACGGAATCCGGCGAGCGCTTTCGCGGCGCCCCCCCGCCCCACACCCACGTCGAACGCGTCCATCGCCGTCGTGATCCGCATATACGCGTTCGCATCGAAGCGCTGCACGAGCTTGTCGCCCTGCCCGTACAGGTACGCGGAGACATCGAAGTCGCCCGCGCTCCGGCCGCGCTCCCGGCCGAACCGCTCGCGGAACGACTCGGCCGACCGGTAGCTGATCATCGCGATCATCCGCGCCAGCCCGAGGCCCTGGGCCGGCTGGCTCGTGTAGTGCCCGCCGATCCACGCCGGGTCCATGCGGATCGCCTGGCGCGCGACCTCGTTGAAAGCGATCTGCCAGGGCTGGTGCGCGACCCCGCACCCGATCGGGATGATCGACCCGACGAGCTCAGGCGCGCGCGCCGCCCACTCGAGCACCTGCAGCCCTCCCAGTGACCCGCCCGCCACACTTACCAGCCGCTGGATGCCAAGTTCGCCCGCAAGCGCCAGCTGCGCCTCCACCATGTCGCCTACCGTGATCTCTGGGAAGCCGGGCCCGTACGTTTTCCCCGTCGCCGGGTTGATCGAGGCCGGGCCGGTGGTTCCGTAGCAGCTCCCGAGGATGTTCGAACACAGCACGGCGTAGCGATCTGTATCAATCGCCAGGCCAGGTCCGATGAGTGGCTCCCACCAGCCCCCGGCGCCCCCGGCGCCCGCACTCCCCGTCAGTGCGTGACACACGAGCACGACGTTGTCGGCCGACGGCGAGAGGTGGCCGTACAGCTCGTACGCCACCTCAACCCCATGGAGGGTCTCGCCGCTTGCGAGGGTCAGATCGCCGATCCGGGCGATGTGCCGCACTGTCTTTCCCACCACGCGCCTAGCTCTGGGCCAGCGCCTGGTCAAAATCCTCGATGATGTCGTCGATGTGTTCGATGCCCACCGAAACGCGCACCAGGTCTGGCGTCACTCCGCTCGCGATCTGCTCTTCGTCCAGGAGCTGCTGGTGCGTCGTCGAGGCCGGGTGAATCACCAGCGTCTTCGCATCTCCCACGTTCGCCAGCAGGCTCGCCAGCTTCACGTTCGAGCAGAAGCGCTTGCCCGCCTCCAGACCCCCCACGATGCCGAACGTGAGGATCGACCCGAACATGCCCGGGCGCACGTACTTCTTCGCTCCCTCGTGCGACGGGTGGTCGGGCAGGCCCGGGTAGTTCACCCAGGCGACCTTCGGGTGCTTTTTCAGCCACTCCGCAAGCTTCATCGTGTTGCTGTCGTGCCGCTCAATCCGCAGCGAAAGCGTCTCCAGGCCAATCAGGTTCAGGAATGAGTTGAACGGCGACTGCGAAGGGCCGAGGTCCCGGAGCCCCTCGACTCGCGCCTTGATGGCGAAGGCCACGTTGCCCAGCCCCGGGAAGTCGCCAAACACGTCCCAGAACTTCAGCCCGTGGTAGCCCGGCGATGGCTCCGTGAACAGCGGGTGCTTTCCGTTGCCCCAGTTGAACTTGCCCCCATCGACCACGATCCCGCCGATCGACAGCCCGTGCCCGCCGATCCACTTGGTGGTCGATGCCACCACGATGTCGGCACCGTGCTGCAGCGGTGCGATGCGGAAACCCGCCGCGCCGAACGTGTTGTCGACGATCAGTGGGATTCCCGCCTCGTGGGCCACATCGGCAAGCGCCCGGAAGTCTGGCACATTCAGACGCGGATTCCCGAACGATTCCACGTACAGTGCCTTCGTGTTTTTGTCGATGAGCGCCTTGAACTGCGCCGGGTCGTCATCCTCGGTGAACTTCACATCGATCCCAAGGCGCGGGAACGACACCTTGAACTGGTTGTACGTCCCCCCGTACAGGAGCGGCGTCGAAACGATGTTGTCGCCTGCCTGGCAGATGGTTGTGATGGCCAGCATCTGCGCGGCCTGCCCGGACGCCGTCGCGACCGCCGCCACGCCGCCTTCCAGCGCCGCGATGCGCTGCTCGGCCACGTCGTTCGTCGGGTTCATGATCCGCGTGTAGATGTTGCCGAACTGCTGGAGCGCGAACAGTGCCGCCCCGTGCTCGGCGCTTTCGAACACGTACGAGGTCGTCTGGTAAATCGGTACCGCGCGCGAACCAGTCGTGGGGTCGGGGACTTGCCCCGCGTGGACCTGGAGGGTCTCGAACCGTTGTGCCACTGTGGTGCTCCTGTGCGAAGTTCAGCCGGTCCCTGCTCCGGGCGCAGTTCCCGGGGGCGCGTGCGGCATGGGAAGGCGATATTCGAGTAAGTTAATCGACTTAGTCAAGTAAGTCGGGCGGACACCAGCCCGGCCGGACCGGGTCGCGCTCCGCTTATGCTACGGCTTCCCTGCCGTCGGAGCATCTGGTCTGGTCAGTACCGCCCTTCCCGTTCTGGCCCGTGCGGCTCCTGGAGCTTTACCACCAGCACCCGGTCCACCCGCCGGCCGTCCATCGCCATCACCCGGAACTGGTACCCCGGCACCTCCACCCGGTCGCCGACCCGCGGGATCCGTCCCAGCTTCGTCATGATGAAGCCGCCAACCGTGTCGTAGTCCTCATCCGCGAGCTCTGCGCCCGTGGCATCCTCGATGTCGGCGATCAGCGCCAGCCCGCTCACCAGCAGGTTTCCCGCAGGGAGTGTGCGCACGCTCTCGGGGCCCTGCCGCCCGCCCCCGCCCAGCCAGCGCCCCAGCAGCCGGTAGAGCACCTCGTCCGCTGTCAGGATCCCGCTCGTCCCGCCATGTTCATCGATCAGGACGACGGTCTGCACCTGCTTCGCCCGCATCGCCTGCACCGCCACCTCGACGCTGACTGATTCCGGGATCGCCACCGCCGGCTGCACGAGCGACCGCCAGTCGCGTTCGCCTGTCCGCACCAGCCGCAAGAGCGCCTTCGCATCAAGCATCCCCAGGATGTGGTCCAGGTCCTCCTCGAACACCGGATACCGCGTGTGCTGGTGCCGCTCGACGATATCGAGCACCTCCTCCAGCGTCGCCGCGGCATCGAGCGCCACCACCTCCGTCCGCGGCACCATGATCTGGTCCGCCTGGATCGCGCTGAACTCGAGGGCCCTCCGGGCCAGCATCAGCTCCGAGGTCGAAAGGAACCCGGCTCGCGCGCTCGCCTCGATCACCAGCTCCAGCTCCTCCGGTTCGAGCGATTCCCCCTCGCCCATCCGCGCCTGGATGCCCAGCGAGCGAACCACGAGTCCGCCGCTCTTGTGCAGAAACCAGACGAACGGCCTGAAGATCTGCGAGAACACCGCGACCGGTGGCGCCACGAAGAAAGCCACCTGTTCGGTCTTCGCCAGTGCGATCGACTTCGGCGCGAGCTCCGCAAAGATGATGACCAGCGAGGTCACCAGCAGAAATGCGACGGCCGTCGCGGCGATGTTCGCCGTCCGTTCACCCGCGAACCAGAGCGCCCGGTCGATCGGCGGCTCGAGCAGTCGCGCCAGCACGGGCTCGCCAATCCAGCCGAGCGCCAGCCCCGCCATGGTGATGCCGAGCTGCGTTGCCGCGATCGTGCCTTCCAGGTTCGAGAGCGTGTTGAGCAGCAACCGCGCCCGCGCCCGCCCCGCTCCAGCGAGCTGCTCGATGCGCGTCCGCCGCACACCCACGAACGCGAACTCCGCCGCCACGAAGAGCGCGTTGAACGCAATGAGAAGGACCAGGGCCGCCAGCCCAAGGACAATCGACCACGTCTCTGACATGCGCTCATCATGAACTACGCCACGTCAGCGCGACATAGCTGGCTGCCGGCCCCTAGTGGAACATCGCCCGGTAGGCACTGCTCGAAAAGAACTCCAGCAGCACCGTCCTCGCGTGGATTGGCATCGCCAGCCCATCCAGTTCACCGGGTCCGAAGTAGCGGAACGCCTGGCCCTCACCGACCACCACCTCGCCTTCCTCGATGTCCGCATCCATGTAGTACACGTGGTAGAGGTCCGTGAGCGAGGTCGGCAGTTCTGGTTCGCGCCGGTAGAGCTTGAAGAACCGGAGGTCTGGCAACAGGTGCCCGGTCTCCTCCTCGAATTCGCGGAACGCCGCGGCATCCGGCGCCTCGCCCGGCTCGATGATTCCCCCCGGGATCGACCACTGATCCGGGTAGCGGTCCGCCGGAAGGTCGGCATCGCGAAGCTGCAGCAACACCCGCCCCCAGCGGTCGAGCTCGATCACGCCCACTCCGGTGGTGAACGGTTGCAGGAGCGCCACCGTGCCCCGGTACGCATCGCTCGCCACGAACCGCGCCAGCAGGTTGCGCGTGCCCGGATTGAGCAGCAGCGACCCGAACTCCCGCGGGTGGCGATACTGGAAGTCCAGGCCTTCGAAGACCTGGATGCGCTCCCGCGGTACCACGTCGTCCGCGTAGAACACGTGGAGCACCTCCACCGCCAGCCCTTCAACGACCGCCGGAGTCACCGTCTCCAGGTAGCGCAGCCGCTCGAGGCGTGCACCCGTCTCCTCCTCGAACTCGCGCATCGCGGTCTCTCGCGGGTCTTCCGCGGGTTCGCGCGCCCCGCCGGGCGGCGTCCAGCGCCCGATCCCGGCCGGCGGGACATCGTCGCTGCGCTGCTGCAGCAGGATCGACCCATCGGCGGCGATGAGGAACACGCAGCTGCCCTCGCGCACCATCCCCACGAGCGCCCTCCCCGCGACCTGGGCCGCGCACTTATTCTCAGCGCTCCATGCCCCTTCCACCAACCAGATGCGACGTATTACATTTCCCGACAGGAGGGTTCCCCGCATGCCGCTCCTTCACTCCCGCGCTGTCCGCTCCTGGTTGCTCTTCATGTCCGTGCTGCTCGCGCTCGGCCTCGCCGATCTCGTGCTCCAGCCATCCAGCCGTGATCCCGAGGTCATCGGATTCGGAGTCGCGGCCTGGGCGGCACTGCTGATCGGCGGGCTGCTCGTTATCGCCGTGGCACAGGGCGCCCGCGTGCTTCGCATGCACCGCACCCATTGAAGGATCCCACGGGTAATGGCTACAGCGGCGCGCCCTGCAGCCCCATCAGGCCCTTCACGTACTGCACCTCCCCCAGGTGCTCGGCCGTGTGCCCCACGCAGAAGAACATCAGCACCTCAAGCCGCGTCGCCTCGCCGAGCATCGGGTAAACGTTCGCGAAGAACGGCAGCGGCACCACTTCCCGGCCCTGCGCCTCGGTCAGCCCGTCGGCGTAGTCCCGGATGGATGCCCGCACGGCATCGGCATAGGCGAGCACCTCCTCCAGCGGCAGCCTGAGGGCGGCGATCTGGTCGCGGTCCATGCCATTGCCGAAAGCCGACCGCCCCGTGGCCTCAACCGGCAGCCGGCTCGCCCAGCCATCCCGCTGGAATACGCCCGGCTTCCCCATCAGCAGCCCGTGGATCAGGTCGTCCTCCGACCGATAGGCATGCCAGAGGATGTACATGATGTGGTTGGGGTGCCCGGGCGGCTGCCAGTGCAACTGCTCCTCGCTCAGCCCCTCGCAGAGCATGCGCGGGTACCAGTGCCAGAACTCCAGGTTCTTTCGGATCGCATCACCGGCGCTCATCCTGGCTAACCTCCAGCCGGCGCCATCCTGGCGCCGCGGAACAGAAAACGTCCGCGCCGCACCGGCCCCCGGCGATGATCTGCGTCATATTCGACCACCTTGAATGAGTCCAATTTACGGGAGCTATGGCAGACTTCCGGCACCTCTTCACTCCCCTCCAGATCGGCTCGTTCACCGTCCGCAACCGCATCGTCAGCACCCCCCATCACACGCTCTTCACCGATGACGACGGGCTCCCAGGCTCCCGCGAGATCGCCTACTGGGTCTCGAAGGCCCGCGGAGGCATCGGCCTCGTCGAATCGCACGTCCACGGCATCCACTGGTCCATCGGCGATACCTTTGCCCAGCCCGCCGCGGTCACCAAGTTCCGTGCCGCCACCGAAGCGGTCCACGCCGAAGGCGCGAAGTTCGTCGGCCAGCTCTGGCACCCCGGCGCCCAGGGCAATGCCGCTGTCCGCTCCCCCTGGGCTCCCTCGACCGTCTCCCAGCCCGATTCCTGGGCCGTCCCTCACGAAATGACCGCCAGCGAGGTCCGCGAAGTGGTTGCCGGCTACGCTCGTGGCGCCTCAGTCCTCCGCGAAGCCGGCGTCGATGGCGCCGAAATCCACGGCGCCCACGGCTACCTCATCACCCAGTTCCTCTCCCCGCTCTCCAATCAGCGCGACGACGAATACGGCGGGGATTTCGAACGACGCATGACCTTCGCCATTGAGATCATCGATGCCATCCGCGCCGAAGTCGGCCGCGATTGGACCGTCGGCATGCGCATCTCCGGCGACGAGATGACCGAGGGCGGCTACACCGCCGATGACTTTGTCCGCATGATCCCGTTCCTCACCGGGGGCGGCCAGCTCGACTATCTCAGCGTCAGCGTCGGCACCTACCGCTCGAAGGACACGGTCATCGCCCCCTCCTACTATCCCAACGGCGCCTTCGTGTACCTCTCGGCACTCGCCAAGGAAGTGCTCGACATCCCCGTCTTCTGCATCGGCCGCATCAACGATCCCGTCATGGCCGAGCAAATCCTCGCCGATCGCCAGGCCGACATGGTCGGCATGACGCGCGCCAACATCTGCGATCCCGACCTGCCCCGCAAGGCCCGTGAAGGGCGCCTCGACGAGATCCGCCACTGCCTCGGCTGTAACGAAGGCTGCTGGGGCCACGTCGAAACCCTTCGACCAATCAACTGCGCGTTCAACCCCTCCGTCGGCCGCGAGGAATACTGGGGCGATGTGCCCCGTAGCGCCTCATCGAAGTCCGTCGTGATCGTTGGTGGAGGGCCCGCCGGCTGCGAGGCCGCACGGGTCGCCGCCATGGCCGGCCACCGCGTCACCCTCTTCGAAGCCGGGCCCGAGCTCGGCGGGCAGACCCTCATCGCTGCCCGTGCCCCCGGCCGCTCCGATTGGGGCGAGGTCGGCCGCTACTTCACCGCCGAACTCCGCCGCCTCGGCGTCGATGTCCGCCTCAACACCCGCGCCGATGCTGCCGCCATCCGCGCGCTCGGCCCCGACCACGTGATCGTCGCGACCGGTGGCACACCCCGCATCGCCGACGGCGTCGAGGGCATCGACCTGCCCCACGTCTTCCAGGCGTGGGATGTCCTGAACGGCACCGATGTCCCCGGCGAGCGAGTCCTGGTGCTCGATGACGAGCACCACATCCAGGCGGCCAGTGTGGCCGAGCACCTCGCGGCCCAGGGCAAACAGGTTGAAATCATCACCCGGGAATTCCAGCTCGGCCCGAACATGGAGCCGAACACCCGGATGGCCACCCTCCGCAGACTCGATGCCGCCGGCGTGAAGATCACCCCGACCACCTGGGTCCGGACCATCACCCCCGGCTCGGCCCTGCTCTACCACTTCTACAGCGAAAACGAGCGCGAAGAGCACTTCGATGCCGTGGTCATGGCCTGCGGCATCGTCCCCGAAACCCGGCTGGCGGCCGACCTCGCCGCGCAGGGCATCTCGCCCCGCGCCATCGGGGACTGCGCCGGGCCTCGCCGGCTCGAGATGGCCACCTTCGAGGGCCACCTCGCCGCCCGCGAAATCGACGGCGATGTCCCCCGCGATCGGCCGCTCATCTCCATGCCCATCCGGAGGGGGTAGCGTGGCCCACATCCTGGTGGTGCCGGCCGGTCCGGCGTCGAGTGCGGCCAACCTCGCGCAGAAGTACGCCCGCGAAACGCGCTCCGAAGCCGATATCGTGTCCGCTGGGGTAGATCCGCTGCCCCCCGGCGCCTGGCGCCTCGCACACAGCGCGCCCGGTCTCGAAGCGGCCTCCGCAGCAGCTGCGCTTGGTCCGCTCCTCTCGGAGGGCGGCTACGAGCTCGTGCTGTTCGATGACAGCCCCTTCGGCCGCGAGGCGGCTGCGCGGCTGGCGGTCCGCGCGGGGCTGCCGGTCATCGCCCAGGTCGTCGCCGTTCGCGCCGGGCGCGAAGCGCCCTCCGTCGTCCGCATCGCCGCGAGTGGCACCCGTTCAGCCTCCCTGGTGCCGTGTGCCAGTCCGGCTATCCTGGTCGTGAGCGGTACCGTCGGCGGAGCAGACGGTGCTCCGGGCACTGCCCGCGAGCTGGCTGCCCTCGATCCGCGATTGGACCTGTCCCGCGTTCTCGATGTGATCGCCGAGGCCCGCCCCCACCCGTCAGAGCTCGACGTGACCGAGGCTGATGTCGTGGTTGCCGGTGGCCGCGGTGTGGGCGGCCGCGAAGGGTTCGCTCAGCTTGAGGAGCTCGCTGGCCTGGTGGGGGGCACCCTTGGCGCTTCCCGCGTTGCGGTCGATGCCGGCTGGATCTCCTACAGCCGGCAGGTGGGCCTCACCGGGAAGACCGTGGCGCCACGCGTCTACATCGCCTGCGGGATCTCCGGCGCCCCCCACCATGTGCTGGGCATGCGCAACTCGTCGCTCATCGTGGCTATCAACTCCGACCCCCAGGCCCCCATCTTCCGCATTGCGCATGTCAGCGTGGTTGGCCGGGTCGAAGAGGTAGTGCCGCAACTGGTCGCCGAACTCCGCAGGCGCAGGGAGGCGCGCGCAGCCGATGCGCGCGTTCTCGTCCATTGAACGCCGCCGTCCTTCTCCGCGCTGTAGTCGATGAGGAACTTGCCGGCGGCGTCCGTGGGAGCAATGTGGCCCTCGACGCGCCCTCGTGCGACGCCATCGTGTTGGCGCTGGGCCAGCGAGCGCTGGCCACCTGCACGCTCCACGGTATCGCGGCCGGGCCCCCGGAATGGGACCTCGCGCTGCGCGATGCCCTCGCATTGGGCCTCGACGATGTCCGTCGCGTCTGGGGAGCCGCTACGGCGGACGGTGATCTCCTCGCCCATGCGGAGGCCCTCGCCGCCGCCCTTCCAGCCGATGCAGCGCTGGTCATTGCCGGGGCCGCCGCATCCGACCACGGTTCCGGCCTCCTTCCCTTCGCGATCGCCGAGCGCCTGGGATGGCCCGCCATCGACAACGTCACCGGCATGGGCAGCCTCGGCGGGGTTCCGGTCGTGCAGGTTCGCGCCCGGGGCGGCCGCCGTCTCACCTGCCGCTTGCCCGATCAGGCGGTGCTGGTGGCGGCGGGCGGCCAGAGGCTCCCGTACCCGGCCGTCGCGCGCAAGCTCGCGGCCAGGAAGGCCGTCGTTCCCGAGTTCGCTCCTACCGTCGATTCCGGCCAGGCGCCCCGCTGGCGGATCGAAGGTTATGGCCCGGCCAGGCCCGTGACGCGCCATCTCCTCCGGCCCTCAGCCTCGGCCAATGCCGGCGGCCGGCTCCGCCAGCTCATGTCGGGGGGCGCCGGCGCCTCACCCGGCGCGAGCACCTCCCTCAACGCGGGCGAGGGCGTCGCGGCCCAGCTCGCCAACCTCCTCGCGAAGGAAGGCCTGGTCGACTGAACGCCAATTTCCCACCCTATGATCGTTGTCATAGGTTGGCAGGTTCGATTGCGCGGATAAGTCTCACTCATCGAGTGCCCCGAGGAGGGGTACGTCATGTCCAGCGCCAGCGAAGGTTCGTCATCCAGCCGCGGCACCGCCGCCTACCGCGAAAAGTGGGATTGGGATTCCGTCCACTGGGGCACGCACTGCGTCGACTGCTACCCCGGCGATTGCCCCGTCCGTGTCTACGTCAAGGATGGCCGCGTCGTCCGCGAAGAACAGTCCGGCTCCATCGCTACCATCGAGGAGGGCGTGCCCGACTTCAACCCCATGGGTTGCCAGAAAGGAGCCTCCTGGAGCGCCTCGCTCTACGGCCCCGACCGCATCCAGTATCCGCTCAAGCGGGCCGGCGAACGCGGCGAAGGCAAGTGGCAGCGCATCTCCTGGGACGAGGCTCTAACCGAGATCGCCGAATCCATGGTCGACGCGATCGAAGACCACGGCTCCGCTTCCATCGTCCAGGAGGGAACGCCGGAAGCCGGCGGAAGCCTCGCATCCGGCCGCTTCCGCTCCGTCATCGGCGGCCACATCCTCGACCTCCAGGGCTCCTTCAACGACTTCTCCATCGGCCTCTACGAGACGTTCGGCAAGTTCAGCCCCACCTCCTCTGCTGATGACTGGTTCAAGTCTGAACTCATCCTGTTCTGGCACATGAACCCTGTCTTCACGCGCATCTCCCTCTACCACTTCATCGCCGAAGCCCGCTACAACGGCGCCGAGATCGTCAACATCTCCCCGGACATCAACGCCTCCCACACTCACGCCGACTACCAGGTCCCGATCAACGGTGCATCCGACCCCGCCTTCGGACTCGCCCTGGTCCAGGTGATGATCGAAGAGAACATCGCCCACTGGCAGTTCCTCAAGGAGCAGACCGACTTCGGCTACCTCGTCCGGCTCGATACGCGGAAGTACCTGCGTCAGACCGATGTTGAAGACAAGGGGCGCGACGATCAGATGTACCAGTGGGAGCCTGGCAAGGGACTCCGGCTGGCCGACCGCGCCAACATGCTCCTCAAGGGTGTCGATATCGCCCTCGAAGGGGTGTTCAATGTCAGGCTCGCCGATGGCTCGACCGTCCAGGCCACGCCGGTCTTTGAGCTCCTGCGCAAGAAGCTGAACGAGGAGTACACGCCGGAAAAGCAACAGGCGATTACGGGTGTCCACCCCGAGACGATCCGCATGCTCGCCCGCAAGATCGCGACGAAGCGGACGAACATCATGCTTGGCTACAACGCCTGCAAGTTCTACCACGGCGACCTCATCGAGCGCGTGATGTGCCTCGTCCTCGCCGCGAGTGGCAACTGGGGCAAGCACGGCACCGGCATCCGCTGCTGGGCCGCCGCAATGAACGACGGCCAGGCCATCGCCATGGCCAAACCCGGCCCCGGCGCCGCCAACAGTGAGGTCGTCCTCTCCGCCCGCGATGCCGCCGTCGCTGCCTACAAGAAAGCCGACCCCACCGCCACAACCGAGATCGCCATCCGCGAGATCACCAAGAGGATGGCTGGCCAGGAGCGTGGCGGCATCAATCGTACGGACCAGACGCTCGTGGGTGGCGGGTCATCGGCCCCGCCGGCCTTCTGGTGGTACTGGCAGGCCGGATACCGCGAGCGCTGGAACAAGCGCGAGTGGGGCGATGACACGCTCCCCCGCGAATTCGACGACTACTTCAACGAAGCCCTCGCCAGGGGCTGGTGGCAGGGCCTCGACCGGCCGCGGCCCGAAAACCCGCCGCGCGTCTTCATCGAATGCGGCGGCAACACCCTCCGTCGCACCCGTGGCGGCAAGACGGCCCTCCTCCCAACGCTCTGGCCGAAGCTCCAGACGATCGTCACGCTGGACTTCCGCATGAGCCAGACCGCCCTCTACGTCGACTACTTCCTGCCTGTCGCCCAGCACTACGAGAAGATCACCTTCGGCATGCCCACACCTCATGTCATGAACCTCACCCTCGGCGACAAGGCTGCCGAGCCTCCCGGAGAAGCCCGCCCCGAGTGGGTGATCTTCCACGACCTGCTGGTCAAGGTCGCCGAAGTCGCCGCTGCCCGCGGCCTCGAAAGCTACACCGGCAGCAATGGCGTCCCACGCCGCTACGACGAGCTGGCCAGGGTCTACTCGATGAACGGCTACTTCGACAACGAGGACTCCCGCTACGACGAGATCATCCGCGACTCCGCGCTCGCCGGGACGCTGCCGATGGGCACCAACCTGCGCGTCATGCGCGAAAAGGGCCACGTCCGCTTCATCGACTGGGGCCTGGCCCCCATGGGTCTCTCCCAGGCCTCACCCCTGGAGCCCAACAAGACCCACGTCCCCTTCCGCGACCACACCGAACGCGGCGACCCTTTCCCCACCTACGCCCGCCGCGCCCAGTTCTACATCGACCACGACTGGTTCCTCGAGGCTGGTGAAGAGATGCCCGTGTGGAAGCCCAACCCGAAGATGGGCGGCGACTACCCCATCGGCATGACCTCCGGCCACAACCGCTGGAGCATCCACACGATGAACCAGGCCAACGAGATCATCCTGGGCACGCATCGCGGTGAACCGTTCGTCGAGGTCAACCCCGGCGATGCCGCCGCCCGCGGCGTCGAGGACGACGACCTCATCCGCGTCTTCAACGATCTCGCCTCATTCGAGGTCCGCGCGAAGGTCTCGCCGTCCGTGAAGCCGGGCCAGCTCGTCTCCTACAACGGTTGGGCCGGCTTCCAGTACCGGAACTGGAGCGGCGCGAACGAACTGGAACCCGGCATGGTCAAGTGGATTGCCTTCGCTGGCGGCTACGGCCACCTGCAGCATCTCGGCGCCGAGTGGCAACCGGTCCCCTCAGATCGCTGGGTCAGCTGCGACTTCGAAAAGGCTCCTGCCTGAGGCCCAGACCACCGAACCGACCCTCCCCATCCGGGGCGTGCCAGTCATGGCGCGCCCCGGATGTCAGTTCCCCGAACCCGCCCCGGCGCCGCCCATTCGCAACTCGCCGCTCACTCTCCCCTTGGCCCCATCCTCCCCCGCGCGAAATCCCACATCCCTGCCAACGTCGCCCCCGCCAGGTCTCGCCTCCCCTCCCGCAACCACAGCATGATCCGCGCCAGCCGCGTCCCCAGGTAGTACGCGAAGAACGCCCCAAACCGTACTGGCCCAAGGTGTTTTCGCATCAGGTACGGCCGGTTTCGTGCCAGGTAATAGCACCCGAAGGCCGACATCTGCCCTCCCAGCGTGGCCCCCTTCTGGTGGAACACCACCGAGGCCGGCTCGTAGAACAACCGGTATCCGCCCTCGATCGCCCGCCGGCAGAAGTCCGTGTCGTCGTAATACACGAAGAACGCATCGTCCAGCAGGCCCACGTCGTGAAACGCCGATACCGGCACCAGCAGGCAGGAGAGGTTCGCCGTCCCGACCGCGTGTGCATACGCATCGCCCGGCCCCTCTGGCCGCCCGAGCACCCGCTTCCGCCACGTCCCCCGCCACCAGTCGAACTCGCCCACCGAGTCGTCCAGGATGCCGGGCTGGCCCGCAAGGTAGGTCTTGGGCGCGACCATCGTGTGCCTGTCGGCCAGGGCAACGAGCGGCTCCAGGAACCCGGGAGTCACCTCCGTGTCGTCGTTCAGGAAGAGCACGTAGTCCACGCCTTCCATGTCGCGCAACCCCAGCAGGGCGCGGTTGCACGCACCCGTGAACCCCTCGTTGCGTTCGTTCTCGATCACGTGTGCCTCTGACCGGCGCTCCCGCACGAGCGCCGCAGACCCATCCTCCGAGGCGTTGTCGACCACCCAGAGCGACCAGTTCGGGTAGGTGACCCGTTCGAGCGCGTGGAGGTACGCCGGCAGGTGCCCTGCCGCGTTCGTGGTGACCGTGAGAATGGCGACGTGGGGCTGATTCACCGCGGCCTCGGCAGGTGGCGGTCATGGCCCTGTGATTTCAGCGAGGCGCGCACGTGCGAAGTTTGCACCGGCCCCCACCATCCATGCCAATGACGCCGGTCACGCGGGACCCGTCGCAGCACGCCCTCCGGGCTCCATCGCGCTCGGAATCGCGACGAAGGCGTCACCCGTCGGAGCGCCGTGCCGCCTCTTCCTCGGCCCGCAGCCTCAGGAACTCGGGGTTCGACTCCAGCGCCTCGTTGAAGCGCCTCGCGGCCTCCGGGTCCTCGGCGAGCAGCCGTGCCAGGCCCTCCTCGTCGGTGCGGAGTTGCTCATCGACGGCCGCCCGGATCTCCGGCGATGTCTCCGCCAGCCGCTCCACGTGCAGGCCAACGATCCTTCGCGGCTCGCCGATGGCGACCATCCGCCCCCGCTCCATCAGGGCGACCCGGTCGCTAAAGCGCTCCACCGCCGCCAGGTCGTGCGAAACCATCACAATGGTCACTCCCCGCTGCTGAAGCCCCGCGATATGGTCGTAGCACTTCTCCTGGAAGCGCGCATCGCCCACCGCCAGCACCTCATCGACCAGCAGGATCTCGGGCTCCATGAACGCTGCGATGGCGAACCCCAGCCGTACGTACATGCCCGAGGAGTACGTCCGCATCGGCTGGTCGATGAATTCTTGCAGCCCGGCGAATTCCACGATCGCGGGGAGGAGCGACTCGATCTCCGCCCTGGTCATGCCGATGAGCAACCCGTTCAGGATGGCGTTCTCGCGACCGCTCACCTGTGGGTGAAAGCCGCTGCCGAGCTCCAACAGCGTACTCACCCGGCCGTGCGTTTCGACGTGGCCGCTGGTTGGCCGCGAAAGTCCGGCCAACAGACGCAGCAGCGAACTCTTGCCGCTGCCATTTGCCCCGATGATGGAGAAGAATTCGCCCCGCCGGACGTCGAACGAAACATCCCGCACGGCCCACAGGTCACGGTTCTGATGTGCGCTACGCCAGGCCCGCAGTGGATGCACGAGCATCGTCTTGAGCTCTTGCCCCGGGCCCACCAGGTGGAAGCGCTTTGAAACGCCCCGCACCGACATCGCCAGTGGCCCCTCAGATTGCATCGGCGAACGCATCCTCGAGCCGGCGGAAGGTGAACCATCCCACCAGCAGCATCACCACGGTCAGCCCCGCCGAGATGCCCAGGTCCGCTCCCGGGAGTTCACCATCGAGCAGGATTGCCCGCCAGCCCTCGGCCAGCGGCGCCAGGGGGTTCAGGTGAATGACCCACTCGTAATTGTCCGGCACCCGGTCGGCGGCATAGATGATGGGTGTGGCATAGAACAGCAGGCTCATCACCACGTCGGTGATGTGCTCCAGGTCGCGAAAGAACACCGTCACGCTCGCCACGAAGAGCGATGCGCCGAGAATGAGCGCCAGCTGCAGCGCGAACACCAGCGGCAGCGCCAGCCACTCCAGCGCGGGCTCGTGCCCCGAAGCGATGAGGAATCCCGCCAGCACGGGCAGCGAAAGCACAAACTGCATGGTGTTCGCCAGCACCGCGCTCGCTGGCAGCACCGCGCGAGGAAACTGCACCTTCTTCAGCAGTCCCCCGTTGCCGACGAACGTGGTGGTGGCAGCCTGGATCGATCCCTGGAACCAGAACCAGGGGAAGAGTCCCGCCAGCAGGAATTCGGCCGTGATCCCTGTGCCGAGCACCTTGCCCAGCGCGAAACTCAGGATGAGACCCAGCGCCAGCGGCCGCGCCATAGACCACGCCCAGCCGAACACGCTGCCCTGGTAGCGCAGGCGTACATCCCGGCTGGTAAGCGCCGCCACCAGCTCAAGCGAGGACCGCAGGCTGCGCTCCCCTGGCGTTCGCATGGCTATCGATCCCGTCGTCACACCCGCAGTATGCCCGCCACCACGGTTATCTGTTAGCGGCACCCCGGGCCTACGTTTGCGTCACGCGGCGGAGGAAGTTCCGCGCGCGCTCCGTCTTTGGCGCGCCGAAGAACTCCGCCGGCGGCCCCTCCTCCTGGATCACGCCCTCGTCCATGAACACCACCCGATGCGCCGCCTCCCGCGCAAACCCCATCTCGTGCGTCACCGCGAGCATCGTCATCCCCTCGGCCGCCAGGTCGCGCATCACCGCCAGCACCTCTCCCACGAGCTCCGGATCGAGCGCGCTCGTCGCCTCGTCGAAGAGCATGAGCTTCGGGTTCATCGCCAGCGCGCGGGCGATGGCCACCCGCTGCTGCTGCCCCCCCGAAAGCTGGGCCGGGTACACCTGGAGCTTGTTCGCCAGCCCTACCCGCGTGAGCACCGCCACCGCCGTCTCCCGAGCCTCGTCCTTCGACTGCCCAAGCACCTGGACCGGGGCCTCCATCACGTTCCCCAGCGCCGTCAGATGAGGAAAGAGGTTGAACCGCTGAAACACCATCCCCATCCGCGCGCGCATCCGCGCGATCTCTCCCTCGCGCAGCTCCTTGAGCTTCCCGTTCACCTCTCGATACCCCACCAGCTGTCCTTCGAACAGGATGCGCCCACCGTCGATCTTCTCGAGGTGGTTGATGCACCGCAGCAGCGTCGACTTGCCCGACCCCGACGGCCCAAGGATGGTCACCACCTCGCCCTGCGCCACGGGCATGGTGATGCCGCGCAGCACCTCCAGCTTCCCGAAACGCTTGTGCACGTCGAGCACATCGAGGAGGTGCGAGGTGCGAGTTTCGAATTCGCCCGCGCCTGCCTCACGCGCCACTCGCATCTCGCCACTTGCATCTGGCATCTCCATCAATCCCTCACGCCCATGCCAAGCCACCGCCGCGTCCACCCCTGGCCCCCCGCGCCGGCGCCGTAGCTCGCGGCACCGTATCGCCGCTCGACCCACGCCTGCGCGATGCTCCCGACCGTGGTCAACGCCAGGTACCACAACGACGCGATGATCAGCCACTCGAAATACAGCAGGCTCGAGGAGTACTGCAGCTTCGCCACCAGGAAGAGCTCGCTCACCGAGATCACCGAAACGAGCGAACTGTTCTTCAACAGCGCGATGAACTCATTGCCGGTCGGCGGGATCACCACGCGCAGCGCCTGCGGCAGGATGATCCGCCGCATCGCTTTCGGATAGGTCATGCCCAGGCTCTTGGCAGCCTCCATCTGGCCCGTATCCACGCTCTGGATGCCAGCCCGCATAATCTCCGTCATGTAGGCCCCTTCGTTGATCGCGAGCGCGAACACCCCCGTGCTGAACGGCGACATCTGCCCGTTCCACGGTGCCCATTCCGGCCACACCTGGGGCAGCGCGAAGAACCAGAAGACGATCTGCACGATCAGCGGCGTGCCCCGGAAGAACCAGATGTAGGCAAGCCCCATGCCCTTGAGCGGCCACGCCCGCGCAAGCCGCATCAGCGCGAACCCCGTCCCCAGCACAATGCCGAAGAACATCGAGGTCACCGTCAGGCGCAGCGTCATCCAGACCCCTTCGAACACGATGTCCGAAAAGAGGTTTTCGCCGATGTACCCCCAGTCGACCGCGAGAAACGCCATGCGGGCTCCATGCCACGGGAGGGGGCACAGGGCCCCCTCCCGCGTTCACGCTACTTGATGGAGCCAGCCTCCAGGTTCCAGTACTCGAGGATCTTGTCGTACTGGCCCTTCTCCATCATGGCCTTCACGGCCGCCTCCAGGGCAGTTCTCACCTCGCCGTCATCCTTGCGGACCGCGATACCGTACGGACCCGTGTTGTACTGCTCGCCCACGACTTCGGTGCCCTTCACCTTCTGGGCGCCGTAGCCGGCCACCGGGAAGTCCATCAGCGCCGCATCCGCCCGGCCCGTGCTAACCGCCGTGATCGTGTCCGTGTTCTGCTCGAAGGTCTGTACCTCGATCTTCTTGCCGTCGCACTTCCCGCTCTGCTCCTCGGCCTCGTCGATCTGCACGGTTCCCACCTGGATTGCGACTTTCAGCCCGCACAGGTCGCCCACCGAAGCAACCTTCGAGGGATTGCCCTCCTTCACCAGGATGCCGGAGCCCGCCTCGAAGTACTCGACGAAGTCGACTTCCTTCTTGCGCTCTTCCGATGCCGTCATCGAAGACATGATGACGTCCGCCTTCTTGCTCGTCAGCGCCGGGATGATCGCGTCGAACGGCGTGTTCTGGATGTCCGCCTTCACCCCCCACGCCTCCGCGATGCAGTTCGCGATGTCGATGTCCGCGCCGATTGGCGTGTTCGTCCCCTCTTTGACGAACTCCATCGGCGCGTAGCTCAGGTCCGATGCGACGATGAACTTGCCCGCATCCTTGACGCGTGCCGGTGCCGCCACACCGAGGTCCTTGCAGTCGACGCTGGCCGCAGTCAGATCACCACCGCCGCCGTCGCCGTCGTCATCGTCGTCGTCCCCGCAGGCCGCGACCGCCAGCGCGCCAATCGCCAGTGCGGAAAGCACGGCAAACGAAACCCTGCGATTCCAGAGCATGAAAGAAGACCTCCCTCCAAAGTCCCGGCAACTATCGCATGGCGCTTTGTCACGGAGAATACGCGCGAGCAAACCCCCCGGGCCGCCGGGTGGCCCGCTACGCAGCCGTTGCTATCATCGACGCTCCGGTACCTCGGAAAGACGCCCCATGGAACCAACCGCCATCACTGTCCGCGTCCCGGCCACGAGCGCCAACCTCGGCGCGGGATTTGACTGCCTCGGTCTCGCACTCGATCTCTTTGCGTCGGTCACGATCACCTTCAGCGAAGCCGAGCAGCCCCCGACCGATGACGTGGGCGAGAAGATGGTGCTCACTGCCATCAAGCAGACCTACCAGCGCATCGGCAAGCAGCCACCCCCTGGCATCCGGGCGAGCTACAACGTCGCCATTCCCCTGGGCCGCGGCCTCGGCGCGAGCGCCGTCGCCCGCGTCGCTGGCGTCGTCGCCGTCAACGAACTCGAACACAACACACTCTCCCCAGCGCAGATGCTCGATATCGCCAGCGACCTCGAGGGCCACGGCGACAACGCCTGTCCCGCGCTCTTCGGCGGCCTCCAGGTCTGTGTCCAGGGCGCCGATGGCAGCTACGTCCATGTCCCCTGTCGCTACCCGCAGGACGCACACATGGCCATCCTCATCCCCGACCACTCGATGGCGACCAAGGAGGCCCGAAAGGCCCTCCCCGAGTCCTACTCGAAAGCGGACGCCGTGCACAACACCGGCCGCGCCGCCCTCTTCGTCGCGGCGATGGCAGCAGGCCGCCTCGACCTGCTCGCCGAAGCCACGGACGATCGCATCCACCAGCGCCAGCGCTCTTCGCTGTTCCCGCCGATGTTCGATATTTTCACGGCCGCACGCGCAGCCGGCGCCCATGCCGCCTGGCTGAGCGGCGCCGGCAGCTCCATCGCGGCGATCTGCCCCGAAGAGCCCGCGCGCGCGGTTGCCGCGGCCATGATCGAGGCGGCACAGTCCGCCGGCTTCGGCGGCCGCTCCCTCGTCACCCGCATCGCTCGCGAAGGCGCCACCGTCTCGAAGGTCGAACTGGTCGACGAGTAGCATGCCCCTCCGCCCCGCCACGGCAGCCGACCTCGCCACCATCATCGAACTCATCCGCGCCCTCGCCGAGTACGAGCGCGAGCCCGATGCCGTGAGCCTGGACCCCGAGGAGTTGCGGCGCCACCTCTTCGGCCCGCGCCCCTACGCCGAGGTCATCCTCGCTGAGACCGAAGCTGGCGCCAGCGTGGGGTTCGCGCTCTTCTTCCACAACTTCAGCACCTGGGAGGGCAGGCCCGGCATCTACCTCGAAGACCTGTTCGTGCGTCCCGAGTACCGGGGCCAGGGCTACGGGAAGGCGCTCCTTGCCGCCCTCGCCCGGCTGGCCATCGAACGCGGCTGCGCCCGCCTCGAATGGGCCGTCCTCGATTGGAACGAGCCCTCCATCCAGTTCTACCGCGCCCTCGGCGCAGTCCCCATGGACGAATGGACCACCTACCGCGTCACCGGCGATTCGCTGACAGACCTCGCCCGGCGCTGACGCAACCTCGGGAAATACCCACTCCTTCTCCTGGGTTTCCCTGAGAGACGGCGCGCATCCTCAGTTGCTCTACTCCCAAAACGCGGTGGTATAGTGATCGCTCGGTGCTGGCGGGGGCCTGCCGCGATGCGGTGGGCGGTACCGACGCTGCTCCCCCGTGTCCAATCCTGGTAGCAAAAGGACGGTCTGCTTTGACCGAACCACTCCAGGTTGGCCAGTTCGCGATCGTCGATCACGAACCGGTCGACCGGGGACCCAACGCCGGGGTCTTCCATGGCAGGGGTCCCTCCGACGACCGTGCGGAACTGTTCATTCTGGCGGAAGGCACCACGCCCGCGGGCGAGGCCTTCGCCGGCCACGTCGTCTCCGCCATCGGCCAGGCATTCACCAGCCTCGATATGAGTCTCACCGGCTCGCTCCGCCGCCTGTTCGCCGACGCAGAACGCAACCTCGCGGATTGGAACCGCAAGAGCATCGCCCAGCACCGCGTAAGTATCGGCCTCACCTGCTTCGGCCGCCGCGGCGACCAGGCCGTGCTCGCACAGGGTGGCCCGTCGGTCGCGTTCCACTACCATGCCGGCGGGGTCACACCCTACTTCGCCGACGCGGAGCACGGTCGCCCGATTGGCGCCGCACCCGCCGAACCGCTGCTCACGCGCATCCCCCTCGCGCCCGGCGACCGCCTGCTGCTGATCTCTACAGCAGCCCTCGCCGAACTCGATGACGAGCTCATCGCGGGCATCCTGGGCCTCCCTGCCGAGCAAATCCTTCCCGATATCTACCGGCGCGTGCAGCATCTGCGCCACCTCACCGTGCTGCTCGTCACGGGGCCGGGCGATACCCCCGCTCAGGCACAGGACGAGCTCTCCGCCGGGGACATCGTGATCGACGCGACTGCCGCTCCCGTCGCCCCGCCCGCCGCGCAGCACGTGGAGGAGGGGCCCACCTACCAGCCCAGCCTCTTCATTGACGACGAACAGCAGGACGCGGTGTTCAGCGCCCGCCGCCAGTTGGTCGCCATCTCCCCACGCAAGCACATCGAGACCGTCGTTCCACAGTCGGTCGAGTCTGCGCCCGCCCCGCTTGCCCGTGCGTCGGGCGAGCCGACCGCAACCCTCGCACGCATCGCCGCCGATACGCAGGCCCGCGCCGCGATTTCACGGGCCGCCGTTGGCTCGGTGGCCGTGGCCACGCCCTCGCACACCATGGCCAGCCGGCCCGAGTGGCGCGGACCTTCGAGCGCGGCCACGCTCGAACCCGCGATGAACGCCGGGGGCGGCGGCACCTCCCGCCGCCAGCCGCGCAAGGAGAGCTTCACCCGCGGCCTCGTGTCACCAGGGGCCCCACCCACACGGCCCGAGGTGCTGAACGAGGACCTCCCGCTCGTCGATGACCTCGCCGCCGGACGTCGCGCCCGCGTCCAGTCCACTACCCCCGTCTCTGAGACCATCGCCAGCGAGGCCGGAGCCGCCCTGAACGGTGGCGGCACACTCGTCCGCATTCGCGGTTCAGCAGGCGGTCGCTGGAAGAGCGGCAACACCTTCAATCGCCACGCCACCGGCGCCCAGCTCCCACCAACCTGGCTGGTCATCGCCATCGGGCTCGGCATACTCCTGCTGCTCGTCGGCTTCGTCACCGTCCCCCGGATGCTCGAGGGCGACGACACCGAGCGCTACCTGGAGTTGATGGATGGTGCCGCACAGCGAATCGCAACAGCTCGCGTGCTCCCCGATCCCGCCGAGAAACGGAACGCCCTCAGTGAAGCGCAGGCCATGCTCCTCCAGGCGCGCGAGATAGATTCCGCCGACCTCCAGGCCGAGCAGCTCTTCAACGAGGTCGCCGGCGCCCTGCAGCAGATGGACAACGTCATCGAACCCACCAGCGTCGAGGTCATCGCCTCGCTCGATCAGTTCGGCGATAAGGCCGTGGCGGTGGTGCGGATGGCTGTGGGGCCCGATGCGGCCTTCGTGCTCGATACCAATTCCTCGCAGGTGGTCGCGTTGCCTCTCGCGGATGGGGACCCGGCGGCCATCTACACCGAAGACAAGACACAGGATCGCGGCCACCCCGTGGCGATTGCCCACCTCGATGCCAGCGACCTCGGGGGACCTGTCGTCCTCATCGCCGACAGCCTGAATCACCTCTGGGCCTATTCCGCCGAGGGCGGACTCCGGGCCGTCGCCTTCAACGTCCCCTCCGGGCTCGCCGTCACGGATATCGCCGTCAACGGCCGCGACCTGTTCGTGCTCGATGCCGCCCAGAAGACCGTTTTCCGCTACACCCAGAACGACTCCGGCTTCTCGAACCCCCCGGCAAAGGCGCTCGAAACCGACGACCTCGCGAGCGCCCGCCGTCTCATGGTCGACTCCGAGATCATCACCAGCGATGAGCAGGGCACGCTCCACCGCTTCATTAACGGACAGGTGGCCCTCACCCTCTCCCAGGCCGGCATCGACAAGAAGCTCGTGGCGCCCGAGACCGCGCAGGCCCTTTCGAAGAACGAGGTCGCCCTCCTCGATGCCCCGAACGACCGCGTCGTGGTCTTCCGCCGTGATGGCGCATTCGACCGCCAGTACCGCCACAAGGACTTCCGCGCCGCCAGCGCGTTCGCCGTCCGCGATGGCGAGGTCTACATCTTCAGCGATTCGCGCCTTCGCAAGGTCACCTGGTAGCCGGCCCCGGCATCCCCGGCCCCGCCTGCTGATTCGCTACGGTGGCCACGAAGCGAAGCCGCGACAGGAGGTGTCGCGGAGACGGTCCACCATTCGGGGCCCATCCTGACTCCGGAATCCACTATGGCTCGCTGGGAAATTCTTGAATCCGAAGCCCCCGAGCTCGCGACCCGCGGGCGCGAGCTCCTCTACCAGTACGGCCCCGGCCTCGCCTTCCTTGCCACCACGCGCCCGGATGGAGGCCTTCGCATCCACCCCTTCTGCCCGGTCGTCGCAGCGGGCGGCATCTACGGGCTGATCATCGACTCGCCCAAGCGGCGCGACCTCGAACGCAACGGCCGCTTCGCCCTCCACGCCTTCTCACCCGAAGATCGCGACGACGAGTTCATGCTCGCCGGCACGGCCCACCGGATTGTCGATCCCGCTGTCATCGCGCGCGTGAGCGAGGCCTACCACGCAACGGGCGCGACCTCCAACGGCGACGAGTGGACCTTCGAGTTCGACCTCGAGCGCGCCCTCCTCTCGCTCTACAACCCGAGGGGCGTCGAGCCGCAGTGGCCGCCCCGCTACCTCCGCTGGAGGGCTCCGTCATGACCGCTTCGTGGGAGGACTTCGCCTCCATGGCACCCGCGATGGCAACAGCCGGCGAGCGTCTCCTGGGTCCCAGGGCCAAGGCAGTGGCCTACCTCGCGACCGTACGGAAAGACGGCGGTCCGCGCGTCCACCCCGTGATGCCCGTGCTCGCTGGCGGGCGGCTGTACGTGTTCGTCGTCCGCATGTCGCCGAAGTACCGCGACCTGGCGCGCGATGGCCGATACGCCCTCCACTCCGGCCCCCCACCGGGTGGTGGCGAGGAGTTCTACTGCACCGGGCCGGCGAGAGAAGTAACCGACGCCGGGACCCGCCAGGCAGTGACCGCCGCCACCGGGGCACGTCTCGGCGGGCACGACTTCGAAGTCCTCTTCGAGCTCGGGCTCGAGCCGCCCTGCACACGATGTGGGAGCACTGAGGCACGGCCCAGTCCTGGCCGTCCTACCGGAAATGGGCCGCTTCGTAGCGATCATCCCGCCAGGGTCTCCAACGCCCCCGGGTCCGTGACCCGGATCTCGCGCCGTGTCACCTCGATGAGTCCGTCGTTCGCCAGCTTCCCCAGCGCGCGCTGCGCCACATCAGGCACCGTGCCCAGCCGTGCCGCCAGCTCCGGGACTGTGTACCAGCGTGGCCGGTGCACCACGCCCCCCACCGCCTGGTCGAGCAGTAGCCGCGCCAGCCGCTCCGTCACCGAACGCAGCGAAAGGTCCGCCACGAGCCCGACCAGGAACACCATTCGGTCGGCCATGCTCTCGATGACCTGCTCCGCGAAGGCCGGGCTTTCCCGCAGCAGCCGCGTCACCCGCGAGCGCGGCAGCATCCACGCCGCTGATGCCTCGAGCGCGACCGCCGTGGCGGGGCTGGCATGCGAGGTGAACACCGCGACCGTGTTGAATGGCTGACCCGGTGCGATGAACTCGAGCGACTGCTCCCTGCCCTGGGCCGAAGCCTTGACCACTTTCACGTAACCGGCATCCAGGATGAACAGGCCGGGCGCCGGCTCGCCCTCGAGGAAGATCACCTCACCCGCGGCGTACTCACGCCATTCCGCCTCCTGGGCGAGCGCGACGAGGTCTCCCGGCTCCAGCCGGGCAAAGAACGGGATCGACCCCAGCCTTGCCGCGAAATCCGCGCGCGTGCTTCCCGGCCCCATGGGCAAATCCTACGCCCCGCTGCTGCCTGTCACCGCGCCTTCACTTCCGGTGCGGTGAAAAGCGACAAAAGTCCGGGAATCCCGGGCGCCCAGGGCCCACGCTGGAGAACACGCAGCAATCACGGGGTGCACCCACATGATCAAACAACGCAGCTTGCTCGAGCGCTGGGGCCGCTTGGCCTACCGCAACCGCTGGTACGTCGTTGCCGCCTGGCTCATCGCTGGCGCCGCCATCGGCCTCACCGCCCGGGCAATCTCGGAAGGCACCATCAACACCCTGACGCTCCCCGGCGCTGAATCGCAGCTCGCCGTGGACGAGCTTAAGAGTTCCTTTCCCGAACGCTCTGGCGACTACGCCGACGTCGTCTTCAGCGCACCGGGCGGCATCGACGAGCCCGCCGCGAAGGCTGCCATCGAGACCCTGGTCGAAGAAGCGGCCAACATCCCCAGCGTCGTCGCTGTCTCCTCGCCGTTCGCTCCAGCCGGTGGCCTGGTCTCCAGCGACCGGACGGTTGCCATCGCGCGCGTCCAGTTCTCCCAGGGGGCCGACGACGTGCCATCCGAGCACGCGGCCGCCCTCGAATCCCTCGCCGAGGAGGCGCGCTCGGTCTCCCTCGCCGTCGAGCTTGGTGGGCCCGTGCCCGCGGCTCAGGAACGCGAAGGTCCCAACGAGTCGACAGTCCTCGGCATCATCGCCGCCCTCGTGATTCTCTACATCCTCTTCCGCGCCCTCACGCCAACGGTGCTGCCTATCGCCAGCGCAATGTCCGGGCTCGCCATCGGCTTCGCGGTGATCTTCTCGATGACGGCCGCGATCGACCTGAGCAAGTTCGCGCCGAACATCTCAGCGATGCTCGGCCTTGGCGTCGGCATCGACTACTCGCTCTTCATCGTCGCCCGCTTCCGCGAGAACGTCTTCGCTGGCCACGAGGGTGAGGAGGCGGCCGGGATAGCGATCGCCACGGCCGGCAAATCGGTGGCCTTTGCCGGTGGAGTGGTTATCGTCTCGCTGCTCGGCCTCGGGCTTATGGGCATCCCCTTCGTCGGCTGGCTCGGGCTGGCCGCAGCCGCCATGGTCGCCGTAGCCGTCCTTGCAGCGCTCTCGCTGTTGCCGGCCCTGCTCGGCATCACCGGCGGCGCCATCGTCCGCGCCGGGAAGCGGCGCCGCGCGGCAGACCGCCCGGCCCACGAAGAGAGCGGCTGGTACCGGCTCGGCCACGCCATCATGCGGCGGCCGTACGTCTTCCTGGCGGTCAGCAGCCTCATCCTGCTGTTCCTCAGCATCCCCCTGTTCGATATGCGCCTCGGCTCGGCTGACGCCGGCAACAATCCCACCTCATCCACCACTCGCCGCGCATACGATTACATCGCGGACGCGTTCGGCCCGGGCATGAACGGCCCGCTCCAGGTTGTCCTCTCCGGCGCCTCGGCCCAGGACGCCGCCTCCATCCGCGAGTCCATCGCCGCCACGCCAAATGTCGCGTCTGTCAGCCCACCCATCGTGAACCAGGCGGGCGATACAGCCGTCCTGTCGGTCATCCCCGCTACCTCTCCCCAGTCCGCCGAGACCGCCGATCTCGTCCACCTCCTCCGTGATGAGGTCTTGCCCGCGGCCACCGCCGGCTCGGATATCGAAACCTTCGTCGGCGGTGCCACTGCCCGCGGCATCGACATCGCCGACCGCATTGGCTCGCGCCTCCCGCTGTTCTTCACCCTGGTCATCGGCATCAGCTTCCTGCTGCTCGTGATCGTCTTCCGCTCGCTCATGATCCCGCTCAAGGCTGCCCTTATGAACCTGCTCTCCATTGGCGCCGCCTACGGTGTCGTGGTGGCGGTCTTCCAATGGGGCTGGGGCGCCGGCCTGGTCGGCGCCGGCTCGACCGGCCCGATCGAATCGTTCCTCCCGATGATGCTCTTCGCCGTCCTCTTCGGGCTCTCCATGGACTACGAGGTCTTCCTGGTCAGCCGCATCCACGAGGAGTACCTGCGCACCCGCGATAACGCCCTCTCCGTTGCCCGTGGCCTCGCCTCCACTGCAAGCGTCATCACTGCGGCCGCGGCAATCATGATCGTGGTGTTCCTCAGCTTCGTGATGAACGACCAGCGCGTCGTGAAGGAGTTTGGCCTCGGCCTCGCGGTCGCCGTCTTCGTCGACGCCACCGTGGTGCGCCTCCTCCTCGTCCCCGCCACCATGGAGCTCATGGGCGAATGGAACTGGTGGCTTCCCCGCTGGCTCGACCGGGTGGTCCCCCGCATTTCCATCGAAGGCGGCGAACACCCCGGCGACGGCCACGCGGTCGAACGGTCCGCAACCGTCGTCTGAGCCGATCGTGCGGGACCGGGAGGAATCCTGCAGTCTTCCCGGGCGCGTCATGGGTTGTCGCACGTTCCCGTCATCCTCCCGCCATCCACACATGGCGGGAGATTACGATGGCGAAATCAGCCACGGAAAAACTGCTCGACGAGCTCGACCAGCTTGCGGCCAAGGGGCGCATCTCGCCCGAAGAGTACGAAGCGCGCCGCGGCGCAATCATCGCCGGCAACGTCACCGCTCCGGTCGAGAAGAAGGGCGGCGGCATCTTCAAATGGGGCCTTCTCGGATGCCTCGGTGTTCTCGCCGCCGTCGGGCTCTTCTTCGTTGTCCTCATCGTGGCCATCGGCGCCGCCATCAACGACGCGGCCGACGACGAACCCGACAGCGGGGGCGATGTCCGTGTCGCCCTTGCGCCCGGTGCCAGCGGCGTCATCGCTCCCGAAGGCAACGGCAGCAAGAAGTCAAGAGTCACCATCCTCCAGGTCCTCGACAACGTGTCTTCGGCCAACCAGTTCATCCAGCCTCAGCCGGGCAAGAAGTGGATCGGCCTCGAGGTCGAAGTCGAGAACGTCGGCACTGCCCAGGTCACCTCGCTCGATTGGACCCTGCGCGATACCACCGACCAGGAGCACGACCGAACCTTCTGGACCGGCGCCGAGGGCTCAGCCATTGATATCGTCTACAGCGACCTCACGCCCGGCGGGAAGAAGCGCGGGTGGATCTATTTCGAGGTCGATACGGCCGCCGGCATCAGGTGGCTGCGGGCCGACCCCAATCCCTTCCTCGCGTACGACCTGTACTTCGATGGCCCATAGCCAGCTTCCTCATGCCCCATACCCCGTTCCTCATTACTCTTAGCGCATGCGCTATCGCCGCATCGTCGCCAAGTTCGGCACCAGCCTGCTCACCGCCGGGTCCGACCGTCTGGATCTGGAAGCCATGTCCCGGCTCGTGGGCCAGGTCGTTCGCCTGCGCGAGCAGGGGTGCCGTGTGGTCGTCGTCTCGAGCGGCGCCCAGGCGGCGGGCCGCCACCGTCTCCGCGGCCGGCTCGAGCCCGGCCGCGGCCCAAGCCGCCAGGCTGTCGCCTCCGTCGGCCAGAGCCACCTGATGCAGAGCTGGGACGAGCTCTTCGACTGGCACGACACCGTCGTCGCCCAGGTGCTGCTCACCCGCCGCGACCTTTCCGACCGCCTCGGCTATCTGAACGCCCGCAACACCCTGCGCGACCTGCTCGATGCCGGCACCGTCCCCATCGTCAACGAAAATGACGCCGTCGCCCTCGATCAGGTCCTCGCCACCCGCATCGGCGAAAACGACAGCCTCTCGGCCTACGTCGCGAACCTGATCGACGCCGACTTGCTGGCCATACTTACGGATGTCGAAGGCCTTTACGACTCCGACCCCCGGACAAACCCGGAGGCGAAGCTCCTCTCCCGCGTCGACCGCATCGACCTCCGGATCGAGGCGCTGGGCGGGGGTGCCCACGGTCCCGGCACCGGAGGCATGGCTACCAAGCTCCGCGCAGCCCACATCGCAACCCAGGCAGGCGTCGATGTTGTCGTCGCCAGCGGCAAGGAGCCCGGCGTGCTCGTGTCAGTGGCTTCCGGGGAGCAGCACGGGACCTTCTTCCCCGCGCCCGGCGACCGGATCGAGAGTCGCAAGCGCTGGATCCTCGGCAACATCAGCCGTGGGGGCCACATTGTGGTCGATGCCGGCGCCGCTGCCGCCCTCCGTGCCCACGGCCGCTCGCTCCTGCCCGCGGGCGTGGCCGCCATCAACGGCGCATTCGGCAGAGGCGAGGCCGTCGAGATTCGAGACCCGGAGGGCAACCGCGTGGCCGCCGGAACCGTGAACTACGCCAGCGAGGAGCTCCGCCAGATCCGCGGCCTGCGCTCCGACCGGATCGCCGAAACGCTCGGCTACGCCTACGGCGACGAAGTCATCCACCGCGACAACATGGTGCTGCTGTAGTGCGCGAAACCCCGCTCCTGCAGCGCGTCCTCTGGGTCGATGTCGCGATCGAGGCGCTCATCGGCCTCGTGCTGCTCGCAACCGCCACCATCGCCGACCGCTGGTTCGATGTCAGCTCCGGTGTGCTCTACCTGCTCGCCGCCATCTTTTTCATCGCCGCCGTCGCAATCGTGCCCCTTGCCCGCGCCGAATCGCCTTCGCGTCCCCAGGTCACGGGACTCGCCTGGGCGAACATCGCGGGCGGGGTTGCGGGCTGGCTGGTCCTGCTCATCCGCTGGGACTATTTCGAACCGGAGGGCCGCTGGCTGCTGATGTTTGCTGCCGACGCCTTCCTCGCTCTCGGCGCGGCCGAGCTCATCGCCCTGCGCCGGGCTCCCTGACCTACTGCCCTCGCCGGCACGCCCAGGCCGTCGAGAACAACGTGCTGCCGTCGGAAGGCGTCGTACCCGTGAGCCGCGGCGTCTGGTTCGTCACATCGACCTGGCGCGCCGATACCACCCCCTCGACCGGCTCCCGGAAGACGAGCGTGGCGCTGTGTTTACCGCTCCCCAGCGGCACCGCCTCGCCCTCGCGCTCGAGTTCGAGCTGGAAGCACACGGTACCGACGTAGACTGCCGTCGAACCGCCCGACCAGCGCGCGACCGTCCCGTCCTCATCGCTCAGCCAGAGCTCCATGCCCATCCCCGGCCGTGTCTTCACCTGCATCAGGATTTCGATCGCCGGGCTGCCGTTCTCAAGCTCGGTGAACCGGGCCAGCGAGAACTCGACCTGCCAGTCTTCCGGCGGCTCGACCGGCTCCGGCGCCGCTTCCGGCGGGCGGAAGGCCACGTTCCCCGTGGTCGTGCCGATCAGCGCCTTCAGCGACGGCGACGTCGTGTACGAAGCGTCCTTCTTCTCGCAGCCGCTCAGGGCCACCGCCGCCAGCATCACGAACACGGCGAGGAGGCCCCGGGAACCCCGGGATCTCCTCCCTGGCTGGAGAACCTGCGGCGCGGCAACCCTAGGGATTGCTGCGAACCCCGTCCTGGCGTGGCGCGACCAGGAGCATCCGGTTGAGGGCGCTCATGTAGGCCTTCGCGCTCGCCACGATGATATCCGTGTCGGCGGCACGGCCGGTGTAGGTGCGCCCGTCCTGCTCGATGCGGATGGTAACGTCGCCCTGGGCGTCGATGCCCTCTGTCACACTCTTCACCGAGAACTCGGTCAGCTCCGGTGCGAGCCCTGTGATCCGGTTCATCGCGCGGTAGACCGCGTCGACCGGGCCGGTCCCGGTGGCCGCGTCGGTGCGGACGTTGCCCTCCGGGTCGATCAGCCGGAGCGTGGCCGTCGGCGTTGCATGGTCGCCCGATGACACCTGCACGAGCTCGAGCCGCCAGCCGGCGGTTTCCATGCTGCGCATGTTCTCGTTCACCAGCGCCTCCAGGTCGCGGTCATCGACCTCCATCTTCTTGTCTGCCAGCTCTTTGAAGGCAGCGAACACGCGGTTCAGCTCTTCATCAGTCAGCTCGTAGCCGAGCTCTTCCATGTGCTGCTTGAAGGCATGGCGGCCGGAGAGCTTTCCGAGGATGAGCTGCGTCCCTTGCGGGATACCGATCTCCACCGGGTCCATGATCTCCCACGTCTCCCGCAGCTTCAGGATGCCGTCCTGGTGGATACCCGACCCGTGCCGGAAGGCGTTCTTCCCGACGATCGCCTTGTTCCACTGGATCGGCATGCCCGAGTACGTCTCGACCATCTTGCTCGCCCGGTAGATCTCGCGCGTGTTGATCGACGTTTCGAACCCGAAGAAGTCCTTGCGCGTCTTCAGCGCCATCACCACCTCTTCAAGTGAGGTGTTGCCCGCCCGCTCGCCGATACCGTTGATCGTGACTTCGACCTGCCGCGCGCCGTTCTGGATGGCCGTCAGGGTGTTCGCCGTGCATAGGCCCAGGTCGTTCTGCCCGTGGAAGCTGACCCGCGCCTTGTGGATGTTCGGAACGTTTTCGAAGATCGACTGGAAGAGCACCGCGAGCTCCTCCGGGATGGCGTAGCCCACTGAATCGGGGATGTTGATGGTAGTCGCGCCCGCCTCGATGCAGCGCTTCACGATCTCGAAGACGAAGCGCGGGTCGGCGCGGGTCGCATCCATGGGGCTGAACTCGACGTTGCTGGTGTAGCGTGCGGCGTGCTTCACCATCTCCTCGGCCTGGGTCAGCACCTGCTCGCGGTCCTTGCCCAGCTGGTGCGCCATCTGGATATCGCTCGTGTTGATGAAGACGTGAATGCGCGGATCGGCGGCATCCTTCACCGCCTCCCAGGCGGTGTCGATGTCGGCCCGCACCGCTCGCGCCAGCGCGCAGATCGTCGTGTTGCGCACCTCGCGCGAGACGGCCCGAACCGCCTCCAGATCGCCCGGCGTCGAGCACGGGAAGCCGGCCTCAATGATGTCGACGCCCAGCTTCTCAAGCTGTTTGGCGATCTCCAGCTTTTCCTGCGGGGTGAAGGCGACGCCGGCGGACTGTTCGCCGTCGCGCAGCGTGGTATCGAAGATGTAGATCTTTTCGGCCATCGGTGGGGTGGTCCTCTCCTGTGGTGCGATGGGGGCACGCATGCCCGGGTGGTGCTCTAACGTGTTTCTTATTCTTAGGTTCGGACGTCATGGCGATAGCAGCACGCGGCCGATCGGGGAACGCCCGGGACGATGAGGGAAGATGGGGACGGCGAACGGCCGGCGGGAGACGGTCCTAAACGGAAAACGGCGACGAACCATGCTCCGCGGCGCTCGCGCGAAGCATCAAAGAGCGCGCCCCGGTGAGTCCGGGGCGATCGTGCGTTCCTTCGCAAACATGACGGTGCAGTGCATCGTGAAGAGAGTATCGGCCGAACGGGGGCGATTCGACAAGTGGGGCGGCGGTAGGACTCGACGACCTTGGCCCCCTGGTGATACGGTTGCGTCCCCGAATGTAGGTACGGACCCCATGTCAGAGGAAGAGAACGAAACGGTTCGGATCCCGATGGTCTTGTCGGGCGTGAACGATGTGCCGATAGTCTTCGTGAACTGGATGTCGGTCAGTCACCAGGGGACGGAGTTTATCCTGACCCTGGGTCAGTACAGTCAGCCCGTGGTTGTCGGCGACGAGAGCCAGCGGCGGGAACAACTAGGTCATATCGGGGCAGTTCCGATCAAGGTCGTTGGCAGATTCGGGATTCCCGGAGCCCGCATGATCGATATGGTGCGAGCTTTGTCCGAGAACCTGAGCAAGTATGAGCAGAAGAAAGGGCTAGACCAGTGAGCCTCCCATCGGTCCTTGAGTTCCGCCCGAGCGAGACCAACTCAACGCCAGCTGTGCCTGGCCTGGATGGGAGTGCGCTTGAGCACGAGTTCGAGTTCAACGGGCTGCTCGTGAAGGGCGTTCTTTTGGAATCTCACGGTCCCTCCCTGGCACTACCTGACGCCACCCCTGTAAACATCGAGCGAACCGAAGATGGGGACTTCATCGTCGAAGAGCCCTCGACGGGCGTCTTCGGGCACGGAAGCACTCCCGAAGGAGCGTTCGAGGACTTCATGACCGCCATAATCGAATACCGGACGTTGCTTCTCAAAGAGTCTCCGAACATTAGCCAGCGCCTGCGCAGCCACCTTGCGTTTATTGAGCGGCTTACCGGCCGAGATGGCCGCTGAAGGGACGCATGGGTGGCAGTCGATTCTGGAGACCTGGTTAGGACCCTCCGATCCAAGGTCGGAGCGGACGAAGACCGGCAGAGGCGCCACATCTGGTTCAAGGTCAGGATTGGGGGGGTCGTCTACCGCACCACAATGGTCAGCCACGGCGGACCTCGGCAGATTGGACAGCCTCTGCTCGGGAGGATTGCGAGGCAGTTGGGCCTGACCACCGGTCAGCTTCAGGCGCTCATCGACTGCAGTCTAAGCGCGGAGTCGTACTACCAGATTGTGGCCGATGAATCGTAGCCTCTGACGACCGATCAGTGACTGTGACGTAGCCCCTACCACTCCCCGTGCTCCTCCGCCTCCATCTTCTTGAAGAAGTCGTCCAGCTCCTTCCCCGCCTCCGGCGCGAACGTCTCGGCCTGCGGCGCCATCGCCTGCATCCGGTCCAGCCGGAAATCCCGGAAGTCGTCCCGCAGTTCGCACCACGCCGTCAGCGACCACTTGTTGCCCCAGAAGAACAGCCCCAGCGGCCGGACCGTGCGCTCGGTCGCCGCGCCGTCGGCATCCGTGTAGTCCAGGTGGACCTTCTGGCGCGCGTCTATCGCCTTGCGCAACTCCGCCAGCGTCCCCGCGATGGCGTGCGAGACGTGGAACCCGGGCGCGAACAACCGCGACCCGGCGACCTTCACCTTCAGCCGGTCCGGCAAGGCCGCCTCGATCCGCGCCAGCGCCGATTCCGCCGCCTTCGCCAGTCCCTCATCGGCCCACGAGCTGACCACCCGCGTGCCCAGCACGAGGGCCTCGATCTCTTCTTCCGTGAACATCAGCGGCGGCAGGTCGAACCCGCGGCGCAGGGTATACCCGACGCCCGCCTCGCCCGCGATCGGCACTCCCGAGCGGACGAGGTCGGCGATGTCGCGGTACACGGTCCGCTCCGAGACCTCCAGCTCCTCGGCCATCGCCGCAGCGGTGAGCACGTGGCGCCGCCGCAGGAGTTGGATGATCTGGAACAGACGGTCGGCGCGCCGCATGGCTCAGGCCGCACCCCCGCCGCAGGCCGCCGGGCCGCCGGCTGCCGCGTTGGTCACGCCGGCACCGCCTCGCCCTCGGGGCGCGCCAGCTCTGGCCGGTACTCCATCAGCTGGATGCGGTTCCCATCCGGGTCCTCGAACGTCGAGATGATGCCGCCCCAGAACTCCACGCCCCGGTCGCGGATGAACTTCACGCCCGTCTTCGCCAGGCGGTCGTGTTCGGCGTCGAGCCCGCTGATGTGCAGGTCGATGATCGCCCGCGCCGGCTCCGCCGTCGGCCCGGAGATCTCCGAGTGATCGACGATGAAGAGCACGCCCGCCGGGCCGATGTGGAACGACTGGTCGCCCATGCCCTCCGTGGGCTTGAGCCCGACCACGTCGCGGTAGAACGCGGTGAGCCGCTGCGGGTTGGGGCTGGCGAGCTGGATGGAGACTTCGCTGATTTCCATGTGGGGCACTCCCCTGTGGTGGTGTCCAGCGCGCGAAACGCACGTGGCCCGCATATCCTGCCCGGCCCGTACTGACAGCATTATGGCAGGAGCCTCCGGGTCCCGCCGCCCACTGCTGCCACCATCCTGTCAGGAGAATGTCAGTTTCGACCACGGTGCGCCGCGGCCGCCAGTGCCAGCATCCCGAGGCGGGGTTCACTCCTGGGTGCGGCGGGCGATGCGGCCATCCCACCGCATCCATTCGACGTGGCCGTCGGCCCCGCGGAGGAACTCCGCCCGCTCGCCCCTCCGCGGGCCATCGAGCACGGCCGTCGCATCGGGACCGGTGAAGTCGAGGCGCGCCGGCGCCAACGGGATCGGTCGATGCCGCGTTTCCGCAAAGCCCCGCTCCGGCGTCGTGTCCATCACCACCAGCCCGGCATCGTCTGCTCGCACCTCCAGCCGCGCGAGCACCGCCTGGTACACGCCGGCATACTCGCTCGCTTGTACCTCCAGACCGACCGCGGAGACCGGTGCGGGCTTGCCGAACCCGAGGAAGTGCTCCTGGCAACGGTCCGCGATCGTCTGGCGAGCTTCCCTACCGGCGTCCGCATTGGTCAGCACCGTCACAGCGAACCCGGCCTCCGGGATGAGTTCGAACGATGAGAGGTGCCCGTTCGTCGCGCCCCCATGCTTCACCAGGCCGCGGCCGCCCCCCGCGTCGTCGAGCATCAACGAGATGCCGATCGCCTCGCACATGCTGCCTGCGGGCCGCTGCGCCTGCCGCATGAACGCGACGCTCCCCGGGCCCAGCACGTCAGGCGCCGGCGTCACGCCAGCGTGGAGCGCGGCGTAGCGCATCTGGTCGATCACGTTCGAGGTGATACCCCCGCCCGGTGCAATGCTGCGCGGCGTGTTCCATGGGCGTGCCACCTTTGGGCCGTCCAGCGTGACGATGTGCCCCGCCGCCACACGGTGCGTGATGCATTCCTCCGGGAAGTAGAACGAGCGGTCCATCCCCAGCGGCTCGAAGACACGCTCACGGATGACTCGCTCGAACGGCAGGCCCACGATCGTCTCGACGATGTGTCCGAGGACGTAGAAGCCCGCGTTGCTGTACGAGAACGTGTAGCCGGCGGGCACAAGCTGCGGCGAGTTGGCCATCTTCCGGACGATGGCCCCGATCGCGTTGTCGCCCCGGCCCGTGTCCTTGAAGTAGTCGCCAACGAACCCGCCGTGGTGCGTCACCAGGTCGCGCAGGGTGATCCGCGCCGCATCCTCCTCCGACTGCAACGCGAACCACGGGAGGTAGCTCCGCACCTTCGCATCGAGGTCTACCTGCCCGGCTTCGACCAGCTGCATCAGCGCCGTCGCCGTGAAGGTCTTCGAGGTCGAGCCGATCTGGAACAACGTCTCCGGAGTTACCGGCAGCGGATGATCGACGCTTGTCACTCCCACGCCCGCCACGTGCATGGCTCCGCCGTGAAGCACGCCGATGGCCGCCCCGGGCACCTGCAGGCGCGCCACCTCCGACTCGGCGTAGGCGACGATCGACTCAGGCAGGGGCCGCATGTCCATGGGGGCGGAGTCTACGCCACCGTGACGCCTGCCCCCACTCGTATGGACGCGTGTTTCAGTCGAACATGAGCACCGTGCGCGCGACCTCGCCCGCCTTCATCGCCCGGAACGCCTCGTTCACGTCTTCCAGCTTGCCCGTGCGGGTGATCATCTCATCGAGCTTCAGCCGGCCCTGCATGTAGAAGTCCACATAACGCGGCATATCCTTCAGGAACCGGTTCGAGCCCATCGAGCTCCCCTGGATCTTCTTCTCCTGCAGGAACGACGGTCCGTCGAGCTCGATCTTCTGGCCCACGGGGATCATGCCGATCACCGTCGCCGTGCCGCCGATGCCCAGGCACTCGTATGCCTGCTCGGCCGCGCGCTTCACGCCAATCGCCTCGAACGAATACTCCACGCCGCCGTTGGTCAGCTCACGGATGGCCTGCACCGGGTCGCCCGACGAGGCGTCGACCACGTGCGTGGCGCCAAGCTCCTTCGCCGTCGCCAGCTTCGACTCCACAGTGTCGACCGCGATGATCATGCGGGCGCCGCCGATGCGTGCGCCCTGGATCGCGGCCAGGCCGACGCCGCCACAGCCGAACACCGCAACTGATGAGCCCGGCTCGATCTTCGCCGTGTTCAACACCGCGCCGACCCCGGTCGTCACGCCGCAACCGATGAGCGCGGCGGCCCCGAACGGCATGTCGTTGCGCATCTTCACGATCGCGTTCTCGTGCACCAACATCTTCTCGGCGTAGCTGCCCAGGTTCGCGAATTGCGCGACCGGGGTGCCGTTCCAGCTCAGCTTCGGTGGCTGGTCGGGCCGTCGGCGCAGGTCGGGGTTGCGGCAGAGGTTCGGCCGGCCGCTCACGCACATTTCGCAGTGACCGCAGAACACCGAAAGGCAGCAAATCACGTGATCGCCAGGCTTCACGTACGTCACCTGGTCGCCGACTTCCTCCACGATGCCCGCGGCTTCGTGGCCGAGGATCGCGGGCGGCGGCAACGGATACAGTCCATCGACGAAGTGCAGATCGCTGTGGCAGACGCCCGAAGCGACCGTGCGCACCACGACCTCGCGGGCCATGGGCTTGTCGATGTGTACGTCCTCGATGGTGAGCGGCTGGTGGGGGCCGTGGAAAACGGCAGCTTTCATCGCGTCGGGTCCCTCCTCATGGGCGGAGGAATCCTAGCCGAATCGCCGCGCACTTGCGAGAAATCGTTGCCGGCGCTGGCCTCGCCGCTGCCCACGCGGCGAATCGCCGCCAATTAAGAAGCCCGCCGGGCTGCGGACCAGCGGGCTTGCAGGGGTGCCTCCCCGTCGGATGGGGTGCTGCACATCCTTCACTACTCCCGGGCGCACGTTTTGTTACGGGTGTCTGCCATCTTTTTCACACAACTACCAGCCTTCCGGACCGATTTCGAGGGAATCCCCCACAAGTAGGAAGCCCGCGTCGTCACAAGGAGCACCCCACGTTCGTCCGCCTTGCTGATGGGCCGCCGCCGCCGCTGCCCAACACTGAATGAGTCTGGCGGGCGATCTCACCCCCGCCGCAGGGAGGATTACGTTGGGTAGTCTCATTTCACCGGACCGCCTCGCGCGCCGGAGCGCGAACCACCCCTGGCTCACGCTGGGCATCTGGTTCGCCATCATCGTGGTCGGGCTGGGCGCTGCCACCCAGCTGAAGATCACCCCCACCTGGGAGATTCGCGGCTCCGAATCGCAAGAGGCCGCCGACCTGCTCGAGGAGCGCATCCTCGGACAGTCGCCCGCGGCCGAAACGATCGTCGTCCAGTCGCCTTCGCTTACCGTCGACGACCCCGAGTTCCGCGCCTTCGTCGAGGATCTCACCGCCGAGATCCGCACCCTCGATGACGCCGTCTCCAGCGTCACCAACGTCTACGAGACCGGCGAACAGGCCTTCGTCTCCGCCGACCGCCGCACGACCATCCTGCCCGCCACGCTGGTGGGCGACATCGTGAAGGCGACTGACACCGTCGCTCCCCTTTCCGAACTGCTCGCCGAGCGCAATGGCGAGCAGGGCTTCACCGTGCTCACCGCCGGCGACGGCTCCATCTGGCACGACGCCAATCACCAGTTCGAAAAGGACCTCGCCCGTGGCGAGGGCATCGGCCTGCCGATTGCCCTCCTCGTCCTCGTCCTCGTCTTCGGCGCTGCCGTCGCGGCGGGTGTACCGATCATCCTGGCCCTGCTCGGCATCCTCATCTCGATGGGCATGACCGCCATCATCAGCCAGTTCGTCGGCATCGATAGCTCCACCATCAACATGATCACGATGATCGGCCTCGCCGTCGGCATCGATTACACGCTCTTCATCGTGGAGCGCTTCCGCGAGGAGCGCGCCGCCGGCCGCGAAAAGGTCGATGCCGTCGTGGCCTCGGGCAACACGGCCAGCCGCGCCGTGCTCTTCTCGGGCATCACCGTCATCATCGCCCTCGCCGGTCTCGTCATCGTCCCCGCCAGCATGTTCGCGGGCATGGCCATCGGCGCGATCACCGTCGTCGTCGCCGCCGTCGCGGTCGCGCTCACCCTGCTCCCGGCCGTCCTCAGCCTGCTCGGCGACCGCATCAACTGGCTCCGGCTCCCGGGCCGCAAGACGAAGGCCGAACAGCCAATCGACTCCGGCTTCTTCGGCAAGACCACCATGCTCGTGATGCGCCACCCCTGGATTGCCGCGACCACCTCGGTCGCGCTCCTGGTGGCCATGGCGCTCCCCTACGCTCGCATCAACATCGGCTCGCTTGGCCTCAGCACCTTCCCGCAGCACCTCCAGTCGGTCCAGGCCTTCAACATCCTCAACGAGGAGTTCTCAGCCGGCCTCATCGACCCCGCCGAGGTGGTCATCGAAGGCAACGCCGACTCGCCTGAGGTCTCGCTCGCCGTCGCCAACCTTCGCAAGACCATCGCTGAAGACGCGGACTTCGCCAGCATGTCCACCCTCACCACCGTCGAGGGCGGCCAGTACGGCTACTTCACCATCCTGCTCAATGGCGATGCCAGCAGCGAGCGCGCCATGGATGCCCTCCGCCGTCTCCGCGGCGACTACATCCCCGCCGCTTTCGCCAACACCAGTGCCGAGGTCCATGTCGGCGGTGGCACGGCCTCGAACGTCGACTACATCGACACCATGAACCAGTACCTGCCGATCGTGATCGCCTTTGTGCTCACGCTCAGCTTCATCCTGCTCACCATGGTCTTCCGGTCCATCGTGATTCCCGTGAAGGCCATCATCATGAACCTCCTGAGTGTGGGCGCCGCCTACGGCCTCATCGTTCTCGTCTTCCAGGAAGGCGTCGGCGCCGAGCAGCTCGGCTTCCACCAGGCCGATCAGGTCGAGGCGTTCCTCCCGGTCTTCCTCTTCGCCGTCCTCTTCGGCCTCTCGATGGACTACCACGTCTTCCTCCTGAGCCGCATCCAAGAGCGCTTCCTCCAGACTGGCGATAACGCGGCCGCCGTGGCACACGGCCTGCGCTCGACGGCACACATCATTACCGGCGCCGCGGCCATCATGATGGCGGGCTTCAGCGGCTTCGCCCTGGGCGACATGATCGCTCTCCAGCAGGTCGGCTTCGGCCTCGCCGTCGCGGTCTTCCTCGATGCGACCGTCGTCCGCTCCGTCCTGGTCCCGGCGAGCATGGAGCTCCTCGGCTCCCGCAACTGGTACCTCCCGTCGTGGCTCGAATGGATGCCCCGCATCTCGGTCGAAGGTCCGGCCCACCACACGCCTGCCAGGCCGGCCGGCCGCGAGGCGCCCGCCTTCGACTTCGGCCCCGTCCTCTCGAGCGGCGACTAGTTCGAACCGTCTCCTTCCCTGCGCGGAGGCCCCGGGCGCGAGCCCGGGGCCTCGCCGTGTCTCCCCGGTTGCCCCCGCGCGGCTACAATGCCCCCGTGGCTCGCATCGCGCTCTTCGACCCCTGTTACATGGCGACCATACGCCCGCAGGATGCCGCGAATGCGCGCCACATCCTCGAGGCGCTTGGCGATGACGTGGCCCTCCTCGATGGGCGCTGCTGCGGCCAGCCCGCTTTCAACAGCGGATTCCGCGCCGAGGCGAAGGCCGTCGGCCGCGGCCTGCTCCGGGCCGGTCAGCCCTACGCCGCGGTCGTCACTACCTCCGGCTCCTGTACCAGCATGGTCCGCCACTACCTCCCCGGCCTGTTCGAGGGCGAACGCGCGCAGGGCGCGCTCCGCATCGCCGAACGGTTCGTCGATTTCGCCAGCTACGTCGTCGCCCACCCGAACCTGGGCCGCCTGGGCCTCAGGCTCCAGGGCGTCGTGGCCTACCACGATTCCTGCCACACCCGCCGCGAGCTCGGCAGCTCGTCTGCCGTTCTCAGTCTTCTCGGGCGCATCGAGGGCCTCGAGGTGCGCCGCCTCTCCTTCGAAGAGGAGTGCTGCGGCTTTGGCGGAACCTTCGCGGTGAAGCAGCCCGAGGTCTCCGTCGCTATGCTCACCGCCAAGCTCGAGGATGTGGCGGTCACCGGCGCGCGCGTGCTCGTCTCCGCCGACGTCTCCTGCCTGGCGCACATCCAGTCCGGCGCCGAGGGCATGGGCGTGCAGCTCGAAGGATGGTCGTTGCCCGAAATCCTCGTGAGGGCGCTCGGGTGAGCCAGTACCGCAATCGCGCCGCCAGGGAAATCCGCGACCAGCGCCCCTCCGCCACCGTTACCCCCATCATGCGCAAGCTCATGGCCGATTCGGCTGCGACGCTCGCTCGCGGCCCGGCCGATGCCCGCATGCGGGCCGCCGCCGCCCGCGCCTATGCCATCGACCACCTGGAGGAGCTCCACCAGCAGGTGCGCGAGCAGTTCGAGCGCCGTGGCATCGGCTACCACCGCGCCACCACTCCCGCCGAAGCCATCGGCACCATCCGCAGGCTGCTGGGCGATGCGAAGCGGGTGGCGAAGTCGAAGACCATGGTCGGCGAGGAAGTGGGCCTCACCCACGCCCTCCGCGCTGGCGGCATCGACCTCCTCGAAACCGACATCGGCGAGTACATCGTCGATATCGAAGGCCGCGGCCCCAGCCACATCACCGCCCCCGCCCTCCACCTCAACCGCACCCGCATCCGCGAGATGCTCCTCCGTACCGGTGCCGACCTCCCCGACGACGACCCGGCACGCCTCTCGCGTTACGTCCGCGATGTGGTCGGCGAGTTCTTCCGCGAGTGCGATGCGGGCATCACCGGTGCCAACGCCGTGGTCGCCAGCTCCGGCCGCATCGTCATCGTCGAAAACGAAGGCAACGTCTCGCTCGGCGCGAGCCACCCGCGGCTGCATATCGTCATCACCGGCCTCGAAAAGGTCGTGGCCGACGAGGCCGGCGCTCTCGCCATGCTCCAGGTGCTCGCGCCCAGCGCCACCGCCCAGCCGCTCACCGCCTTCTCGCACTTCCTCGCCGATCCCGCACCCGGGCAGGAGCGCCACGTCGTCTTCGTCGACCACGGACGCTCGCGCATCCTCGCCGACCCGCGCTACCGCGAGGTCCTGAAGTGCATCCGCTGCGGCGCCTGCATGAATGGCTGCCCGGTTTACCGCTCCGCCGGCGGCCTCTCCTACGGCTCGCCCTACATGGGGCCAATCGGCGCGGTCGTCTCTCCCCTGCTCTGGCGCGATGGCCGCTACGCCGACCTGCCCTTAGCCTCCAGCCTCTGCGCGCGCTGCACCGAGGTCTGCCCCGTCGCCATTCCCCTCCACCGTATGTTGCTCGACCTCCGCGCCGACGCGGTCGCGCGGGGCCATGTTGCCGGCCGCGCCGAACGTCTCGCCTGGAAGGCCTGGGCTGCCGCCATGACCGGCGCGACGCGCGCACGCGCCGCCTCCGCCATGGCCCGGCTCGGCCTCCATTCATTCGGCAGGCTCGTGCGCCCGCCCGGCAAGCACCGGGACGACCCCCGCCTCCTCCCCGACCCGGCTGCCCCGCATGATGTCGACCTCCTGCTCCAGGCCGCCCCGAGCCGGGCCGAGGCCCCGGTTATCGCACCTTCCGAAGTCCTGCCCCCAACGCTCCCCGGGCGGTTCGCCTACCGCGCCAGCCAGCTTGGCGTCACGGTCGTTGAGCAGTATGAACCCCGCGAGGGCGACCGCGTGCTTGATGCCACAGCCGCCATCGCGGGCACGGGCAGCGTGCTGCTCACGGGTGATGCCGCCGCGCGCCGCCCCTTGCTCGCCGCGAGCCGCGTGGTCGTCCGGGTCGACCCGGCCACGATCGTCGAGCACCCGGCCGGCCTGGCCGGCCACCTGGGTGATGGCGACGCGCTCATCCTCACTGGAGCCAGCCGCACGGCCGACGTCGAGAAAATCATCGTCCGCGGCATCCACGGTGCTGAGGAACTGGTGGTCGTGCTGGCTCGCCCCGAGGCCTGACCCGCTACTTCCGCACCCGGAACTGCACGCCAAATGGCGCTGCCGCCGCGAGCGGCTGTGCCGGGGCCGTCAGGTGGCGGCGGGGCCACGGGTGGAGCAGCACCCGCCAGAGCACCCGCAGCAGCGCCCCCAGCCCGAGCTTCGGCCCCGAAAGGGAGCGCCGCGCCCCCAGTTGCACCGGCCGCCGCTCCTTCGCTTCGCCAGCCATCTTGCGGTAGGCCTCGCGGACGGCCTGCCGTTGGGCCGCACCAGGCCGGTGTTGCGCACCCTCGGTCCCGGCGTCGATGCGCGAATCGTCCAGCGCCCGCCCGTCGAAGCGCAGCAGCCAGCGCTCGCGCGTCGTCTCCGGCAGTACCAGCCCCGTCGTGTCGATCTCGTGGAACGTCCGGCTCTCCGCCCGGATGCGTTCGAACCCCTCTGCATGGATCTTCATCATCCGTGCGCCCTTCAGGTGCACCGTATGCAGTTTGATCGCCTTCGGAATCACCGGGA
Organism: uncultured Anaerolineaceae bacterium; assembly: GCA_964507025.1. Lineage (GTDB taxonomy): Bacteria > Chloroflexota > Dehalococcoidia > Tepidiformales > Tepidiformaceae > Amarobacter. The sequence goes on along the minus strand of CAZDOK010000002.1, from coordinate 32,291 downwards.
TGGAGTACGACTCGCAGTCGGAGATGAGCAGCAGCTCGGTCGGTGGGGTCTCCCCCAGCCGCTCCACCCGGTTGAAGCCATCGAGCGCCCGGATGTCGAAAATAGCCGTGTCCATCGCGTGCTTGATGTCCGTCGACCCCTCCGGCGTCACGGCCAGGATCCGTCGCGCCAGCTCGCCAAACCCGTCGTGGCCGGTGCAGTCGCTCCGCGCGTGCACCGTGTTCCCGAACGTGCGGAAGTAGATCTCCGCGCCCTCGCGGTGCGCAGTCACCAGATAGGCGAGCAGCAGCGCCTTCGCGAAGAGGATCCGGTTGTCGTCGCGCATCGAGTTCGAGACATCGAGCAGCGCATAGACCTTCTGCCGCTTCTTCCGCCCCGGCCCGGGCGCGGGGATGCGCTCCTCGACAATCTCGTCGTACTCCTCGATCGCCGGCGTCAGCCCGGTGGTGTACACGCCGTGGATGCCGCCGCTCAGCAGCTGGTAGTCGAACAGCCCAGGCGCCAGGTCCCGCAGCATCATGTCGGGCAGCGTGATATGTGGGAAGTCGGTCAGCGCGCGCAGCGGCTGCACGCGGGTATCGCCGCCGAGCGGGTTCACCATCCGCTGCTTGCGTTCCCGTCGCGTGACCACGAGGGTGTTGTCCTGCGGCGTGCCCACGAGCCGCGCGAGGTCCGCCGGCATCTCGATCCCCGGCAGCGCCTTCCCATCGAGCAGGTTCCGCGCCAGGTTCAGCACCTCGATCCACGCCGGGGGCATCGTCGCCACTGTCTCACCGACCAGGTCGAGAATCCCCCACGAGTGGTACAGCTCCTCCAGGTCCTCTTCCGGGTGGAGCAGGCGGTCCATCGGGCTGCGAGCAGCGTCAGTTGCCATGGCCAGCGTGCTCCAGGATGTCTTCCAGGATCTCCTCGCGCAGCGCGTTCACCCGGGGGTTCGTGATCTGCTTGCCCTGGAGTGCGTCGATGAACGTCTGGTATCCGACGTCCTGCCAGCTCGACTTGCCGATGAGCGAGAGGAACAGGCGCATTACCCGCCCGTGCTGTTGCTGCGTTTCCAGCGGCACGCCGTGCACGAACCATGTATACGTCTGCGCGATCGTTGTCAGGTCCTGCACCAGCTGCAGGTCCGCCTCGGTGTACGCCTGGAAGGTGGAATGGATAGCCTCCGCAAAGATGTCCTGCGAGGCGCCCGTCACCGCCCGGTCATTCCCGGGGATGATGGTCAGCACGAACCGTAGCGCGTGCAGGTCGTCTTTTGTTACCTGCGAGCGGTGGTGGAGCAGCGCCGACGCGTTCAGCGCATCGCGGCTGGCGGCCTTCGTCCGCGGGCTGATGTAGGACTCCGGGTTGGGGCCGTGGCCATCACGCGCCGGGCCGGCGTGGTGGCGCGTCGCCAGCAGCCGGCTGTACGTCTCGATCAGCTCGTTCTTCAGGAACAGGATGTCGTGCGAGGCCTCGATGTTCCGCTCGGGGTGCTCCCCGAGCACGATATCGCTGATCTCGCGCAGCACCGGCAGGGGGATGGGGTGCTCGGGCCGCGAGGCCTTGCCGTGGTGCTTCGCATACGCCAGGTCGATCAGGATGTCGTTCAGCGCGTCACCCTGCGGGTCGATCGAGGCCTTGAACATGAACCGGTCGAGGATCGGCTCCGAGATCGCCGAGAACTTCAGGTGGTTCGTCATAGCCAGGGCCGTGTGCAGGCGCGCGTCTTCCTGTTGTTCTCCCTGGGTGAAGCGCCGCTCGTTCAAAATGCCGAGCAACGCTTCGAGCACCAGGTCGTTCGCGTTCATGAACTCGTCGAGGTACGCGAAATCGGCCGTCACCAGCGAATGCGTCGTGTCATGCCAGAGCTTGCCTTCGTGGAAGAGCTTGAGGTCCAGCCCGCCAAGGATCGTCTCGAGCCGCGTGCCCTGGGTGAACTGCGCCTTGAACGTGATCCCCTCGAATTGGCTGAACACGCTATCGCCGTAGAGCGATTTCCCCGTGCCCGCCCGCGAAATGAGCAGCTGGTGCCGCCGGCTCAAGAGCGCCAGGGCCGTCTGCTGCAGCAGCTGCGTCCGTCCCGGCACGGATTCCGAGACGTGCAACAGCGCCGCCTTGAACGCCTCGACCGCGTGCGGCACATCGAGCTCCCCCCCCGCGTAAACAAAGGGGCGGCCGTCGGCGGGCGTCAGCAGATTCAGCGCGTCCTTCACCGGCTTTCCTCCGGCTCGCTCGCAGGCGCATGAACCAGGGCGATTGCTCCCATGGGCCGATTCTATGGATTGCCGCACACGATGGCGAGCGCCAGGCCAGAATTGCCGGGTGTTTCCTGATGTCCGGGTGCGGTGTGCAGCGCCGGCTGCGGGCCTACCGCGGCCGCTCGCCGTAGTCCCCGAACGGCGCGTCACGCCGGCTGATCGTCTCCCGGAAGCCCACCTCCCGGAAGCTCTCCGCCCAGCGGAGCGCCTCTTCCGTGTGCCGCGTGATGCCATCGAAGAACGTGCCGAACATCTGCGTCGTCCGCAGGCCCATGTTCTCGTAGGCCTGGTTGACTAGGAGCTTGTTCAGCGCCAGCTGGTTGGCAGGAATGTGGCGAAAACGCTTGGCATACGTCTCCGTTTCCTCGGCCAGCCGGTCCAGCGGGAACACCTTCGAGACGAGCCCGATGCGCAGCGCAGTCGCCGCATCGATCTGGTCGCCCGAAAGCAGAAACTGCTTCGCATGTTCGAGCCCCAGCCGGTAGACCCACATCATCGTCGTCGGCGTGCCGTACACACGTGAGGGCGGGTACCCGATGATCGCGTCCTCCGCCATGAAGATGAGGTCGGCGCAGAGCAGCAGGTCGGTCCCGCCACCAAGCGCGTACCCGTGCATCTGGGCGATCACCGGCTTCGGGCACTCCCACAGCTTCATGAACCGCTTCATGTTGTAGCCCATGAACTGGTAGTCGCGGACCGGGTCCCATGCGCCCGGCCGCGCTTCGACCTCCCGCGCGCCGTATCGGCGTGCCCAGGGCGTTCGCCTGTCGCCGGGGTTCAGGTCGTACCCCGCCGTAAACGTCCGCCCCGCGCCACGCAGGATGATCGCCGAGACCTCGGGCGAAGCCGTCGCCGCGTCGATGCCGTCGGCGATGCCGTGGATGACCGCCTCGTTGAGCGTGTTCAGCTTCTCCGGGCGGTTGATGGTGATGATGGCGAGCGAGGCGCGCTCTTCGTACAGGACAACGCCGGCTTCGGACATCGAGGCCTCCGGGAACATGTTGGCGCCAAGTCTACGGCGAACATCCTCCGACTGACTGACGGCCCCGGCCGGAGTAGCATTTGCCCGCCAACTTCCACCGCTGGAGGTCAACCAGATGTCCTACGACAACATCCTCTACGAAACCGATGGCCGCCTGGCGTTCATCACCCTCAACCGCCCCGAAAAGCTCAATGCCCTCTCCAATGACCTCCGCGGCGAGCTCTTCCACGCGCTCAAGGAAGCCGAAGCCGACCGCGCCGTCGGCGTCATCGTCCTCCGCGCCAATGGCCGCGCCTTCAGCGCCGGGTACGACCTTTCGCCATCCCGCGCAGCCTCCGACGAGTCGAAGTACGTCCACGCGCGCTCGAAGCTGCCGGACACGGGGACAACCCACCCGGCACACTACGACTGGTCGCGCCACGTCCTCCTCGCGAACTGGACCATCTGGGAGCTGGCCAAGCCCGTGGTCGCGCAAATCCAGGGCTACTGCCTGGCCGGCGGCACCGAGCTCGCGTCGTTCTGCGACTTCCGCATCGTCGCCGAGGATGCGCAGGTCGGCTACCCGCCCGTCCGGGCCATGGGCACCATGGACATCATGTGGGCGCCATGGCACCTGCCGATGACGAAGGCCCGCGAGTTCGCCTACGTCGGCGACTCGTTCTCCGGGCGCGATATGGCCGCGATGGGCTGGGCAACCTACGCCGTTCCCGCCGCGGACCTGGCCGCCTTCACCGAGCGCTTCGCCCGCCGCATGGCAAACATCGATAACGACCTCCTCATGTACTCCAAGCGCTCCGTGAATCGCCAGTACGAAGCAATGGGCATCCGCTCGGGCCTCATGTCGGGTACTGATGTCGAAGCGATGAGCAAGCACCGGCCCGCGGCCCAGGAATGGAACCGCCGCCTCCGCGAGGAAGGTCTGAAAGCCGCCCTCGAATGGCGCGACGGCCCCTTCCGCGATTTCCGCGGGGCCTATGCCACCGCTCCCGCCGATCGCCCCGTGGCCGGCTCGTCCGATTAGCAAGCGGGCAGGCCCGCTTGCTGTGCTACTCCAGGGGGAATATCGCGAACAAGCCGATGTGGTCGCTCGCGTAGAGGTCTTGCCCGTCCGTCTGCTTTGCTGGCTGCTCCCCGATCGTCCCCGTCTCCGTGGGGACCCACCCGGCCGCGAGCAGCAAGTCTGACCGTACCGTCAGCGGCTTCTGTTCGCCAACCACCGATGCTCGGCAACAGGTCGCCATCCCCGCCTCGGCGAAGGCGTCTTCGAACCCGGCTTCCTTCAGCGCGGCATAGGCCGCGGACTCGGGCCCCGTCCCGAGGTCTCCCATCACCACCGCTGGTCCGGACCCCCGGCTCGAACCGATAAACTCCGCGACTGATTGGGCCTGCCGGGTTCTTACGCCGTCGTCGCCACCGGTCAGGTGTGTGATGTAGATGTCCGCCTCGCCGGCCGACCCGGGGATCCGAACCTTCAGGTGGAACGCCACCCGCCCCTCCGTCTCCGAGGTGCGCGGGTTGATCCAGTGCGAATCGATCCCCCCGATCAACGGGAAACGATCACTGCGGACCAGCACCAGCTCCCCCTCCTCGAACCCGATCTGCTTCGCGATGGCGTCGTTCTGGTCGCGCGTCTGTGTCGGAAACCAGGGATTCGCCCGCAGCCAGAACGGCTCCATCTTGAGCGCCGTCGCCAGCTTCTCCCTCGCATCGCCATGGGCGGCCGTGTTCGTCGCTTCATTGAATCCAACGATGTCGGGCTTGAACGCCTTCAACTCCTCGATGACGAGGTTCAGCCGCGCCTCGAATGTGTCCCCCGCCACCGTGTTCGTCGCGTCAGTCCCCACGGGGCTCATCAGGTTGATGAAGGCGACCCGCAGCTGGGTCGGTTCCGGCGTGGCGACTGGCGTCACCACCATGGGAGAGGGCGATGCCGAAGGTGTCGGCTCGGGCACGAAGGAATCACCATCATCCTCGCCATCCGCCCCACAAGCCGCAGCCGCGAGCATGGCACCCATGGCCACCGCCGCAAGCCAGGCCGCGAGGGCGCCGCGCATTCCTCGCAGCCTCACCATTGACATGCAGCCTTGCTCGCTGCTTCACTGGCCCGTAACGGCAATGACGGAGCCGAGTAGCGCGCCAGCGCCCGCACAGCGAGCCCCGCACGGTGCGAGGGGGCACGGGCCGCCCGCGCGAAGATCCCTCCCGAGCCTCCGGCCGAACGGAGCCAACGGCCCCAAGTAGACCCGGACGGCAGCCCTCCGTTACCAGGGGCAGGGGCGTGTTGGCGCTCCATGAGTGCCCTTCCCAGGAAGGGAACAGGGGTGGTACCGCGGGCCTGCGCGCTCGTCCCCGGCAGTGGGGCGTGCGCGTTTTTTTGTGCGCCGGTCTCGCTGCGTCTGTCCATCCGCCAAAGGGTACGACAACCGGCCCCACGCTGGCCGTAAACGTCCCGCCAGACCCCAAAAGGGCTCCCCACATGTTCAAGCCGGTCGACCCACGCATCAGCTTCCCACGGATGGAAGAGGAGATCCTCTCGTTCTGGCAGCGGAACGCCATCTTCCGCCGCAGCATCGAAGAGCGCCCCGAAGACCGGCTCTTCATCTTCTACGAGGGCCCGCCAACCGCGAACGCCCGCCCCGGCATCCACCACGTCCTCTCCCGCGTCTTCAAGGACCTGGTCCCGCGTTACAAGACCATGCGCGGCTACCGCGTTCCGCGTAAGGGCGGCTGGGATACGCACGGCCTCCCCGTCGAGCTTGAGATCGAAAAGGAGCTCGGCCTCAAGTCCAAGCCCGAGATCGAGGACTACGGCATCGCCGCCTTCAACGAAAAGTGCAAGGCCTCCGTCTCCCGCTACGTCGAGGAGTGGACCCGGCTCAGCGAACGCATCGCCTTCTGGGCCGATTACGACAACCCCTATGTCACCTACAGCAACGACTACATCGAAACCTGCTGGTGGATCCTCAAACGCATGTGGGACCACGGCCTCGTCTACCAGGACTATCGCAGTACCCCCCACTGTCCACGCTGCGGCACCAGCCTCAGCGACCACGAGGTCTCCCTCGGCTACCAGGACGATACTCCCGACCCCAGCGTCTTCATCAAGTTCCGTGTGAGCGATGAAGCGCTTTTCAAGCGCGGTCACCCCGAGCGCATGCCCTTCAACGACCGCCTGGCCATCGTCGCCTGGACCACCACCCCATGGACGCTCCCGGGCAACGTCGCCCTCGCCGTAAAGGAGGACGCCGAATACGGCATCTATGACCGCGAAGGCGACCTCCTCGTGGTCGCAAAGGCCCTCGCCGCGAAGGTCTTCGGCGAAGAGGTCGAGCCGGTCATGGCCATCCCCGGCACGTTCCTCGTCGGCCTCGAATATGAACCCCTCTACCGGCCCGAGGACCTCGGCCACGAGGTGATGCGCTTCGCCCCCGATGGCCACCTCCGGAAGCTCGAGCCCCGGGAATCGACGCGTGGCCTCCGGCGGGTCATCGCCGCCGACTACGTCTCGCTCGAAGACGGCTCCGGCATCGTCCACATCGCGCCCGCCTTCGGTGGAGAGGACTTCCAGGAAGGCAAGGAGTTCGGCCTCCTTTTCGCCCAGCCCATCGACCTCCGCGGCATCATGGCCGATGGCCTCCCCGGTGCTGGCAAATTCGCCAAGCAGGCCGACCGCGATGTCGAGAAGGACCTCGAAGAGCGCGGCCTCATGCTCAAGAAGGGTACGATCAAGCACACCTACCCCTTCTGCTGGCGCTGCGGCACCCCCCTCCTGTACTACGCAAAGCCCAGCTGGTACATCCGCACCACCCGCCAAAAGGACGCCCTCCTCGAAGGCAACGGCCGCATCAACTGGTATCCCGAACACATCAAGACCGGCCGCTTCGGCAACTGGCTCGAAAACAACATCGACTGGGCCTTCAGCCGCGAACGCTACTGGGGTACGCCCCTCCCCTTCTGGAAGTGCGACGACTGCGCCCATGCCATGTGCTGCGGATCGAAGGCCGAAATCGTCGAGCACGCCCTCGACCCCGCCAAAGCCCAGGCCCTCGACGACTTCCACCGCCCCTTCATCGATGACATCCTCCTCCGCTGTGAGAAGTGCGGCGGCACCGCCCGCCGTGTCCCCGAGGTCGCCGACGCCTGGTTCGACAGCGGCGCCATGCCCTACGCCCAGTGGCACTACCCCTTCGAAAACGAGGACGAATTCCTCAAGCACTTCCCGGCCGACTTCATCTGCGAGGCCATCGATCAGACGCGTGGCTGGTTCTACACGCTCCATGCCGAGGCGACGATGCTGAAGGCGACGGAAGCCGTGCCCGACGGCATCGCCTACAAGAATGTCATCTGCCTCGGCCACATCAACGATGAAAAGGGCAACAAGATGTCCAAGAGCCGCGGCAATACCGTCGAGCCCTGGTCCGTCCTCGATGCCCATGGCGCCGACGCCACCCGCTGGTACATGTATGCGGCCAGTCCCGCCGGCTCCTCCCGCCGCTTCAGCTCCGGCCTTGTCGAAGAAGGCCTCCGCCGCTTCCTCCTGACCCTCTGGAACACCTATTCGTTCTTCGTCAGCTACGCCAACATCGATGGCTACCGGCCGGCACCGGGCGGCCCGAAGCCGGCCGCCGAGATCGACCGCTGGCTCCTGAGCGAGCTCAACGCCCTCGTCCTCAAGGTCACCGAGGAACTCGAAGCCTACGACCCCACCGATGCCGCCCGCGCCATCGAGGCCTTCGTCGACGACCTCTCGAACTGGTACGTCCGGCGGAGCCGCCGCCGCTTCTGGCGCGGCGCCACCGAGGGCGACGCCGACAAGCAGAGCGCCTACGACACGCTCTACACCGCCCTCACCACCGTCACGAAGCTCATCGCCCCGTTCACGCCGTTCGTCGCCGAGGAGCTCTGGCAGAACCTGGTCCGTTCCGTCGATGAAACGGCGCCCATCAGCGTCCACCTGGCCACCTGGCCGGAGGCCGACCGCTCGCTGATCGATGAATCGCTCAACGCCGAGACCCAGATCGTGAAGCGCGTCTGCTCGCTCGGCCGCGCCGCCCGCGCGAAGGCACAGATCAAGGTCCGCCAGCCCGTGGCCCGGGTGCTGCTGAAGCCGCGCACGCCCGAGGAGGCCGACTCGCTCCGCAAGAACGCCAACCTCGTCCTCGAAGAACTCAACGCAAAGGCGCTCGACCTGCTCGACGACGAGACCGCCGTGGTCAGCTACGACGTGAAGCCGAATCTCCCCGTGCTCGGCAAGAAGTACGGCGCGGAAGTCGCGGCCATCCGCTCCGGGCTCTCGGCGGTTGCTCCGTCAGAGGTCGCCGAGGCCGTCCGCCGGGGCCGCAGCGTGACGGTCGCCGGAAAGGATCTCGAGCCCGAGGACATCCTCCTTCAGGCCCAGGACGCCGAAGGGTTCGCCGCCGCCCAGGAGGCGGGCTACACCGTCGCCGTCACCACAGCCATCACGCCCGAGCTCGCTGATGAGGGACTCGCCCGCGAGCTTGTCCGCCGCATCCAGGACATGCGCCGCGAGGCCGGCTTCGACCTCGCCGACCGCATCACCACCTGGGTCCTCGGCGACGGCGACGTGGCCCGCGTGCTGGATTCCCAGGGCGAATACATCCGCGCCGAAACCCTCAGCACCGAGCTCCTTGCCGGCGAACCCCCCGCGGGGACCCACCACGCCGAACAGGACCTCGAGGGCACGAAGGTCAGCATCGGCGTCCGCCGCGTGTCATAGGCGGCACGAATCCCAATCCGAGGCGCGCCAGTGATGGCGCGCTGCGGCGCCCCGCCAGCGCCGCGGCGCGGGCCGTGGAACCTGGCCGCCCGCGCTCAGCGGCCAAGACCACGCGCCCGGGAACTCCTAGACTTCCCCCCATGACGCGCGTCCGCATCGCCCTCCTCGGCGGAACGTTTGACCCGCCCCATATCGGGCACCTGGTGCTGGGTGAGTGCGTGCGCTCGCAGTTCGACTGCGACCGCACGCTATTCGTCCCCGCCGGCGACCCCTACCGGAAAACCGGGACCGATACAGCCGAGAACCGGCGAGCCGGCGTCACGGCCCCCAGGGGCGTGACACCGGGCACGCTGCGGCTCGACATGGTTCGCCTGGCAATCGCGGACAATCCGCTCTTCGCGGCTGACGGGCGGGAGGTGGCCCGGGCGGGCCCCTCCTACACCGTCGATACCCTCCGCGAACTGCGCGCGGAAGGCTGCGAGGATCTCGTGCTCGTGCTCGGCAGCGACGCGCTGGCCGACCTGCCCAACTGGCGCGAACCGGAGGAGATCCGCCGCCTCGCTCGCATTGTCGTCGCCGAGAAGGAGCCGGGGGCTGACACAGGTCCGTTCGATCGCGTCGAAATGCCATTGCTGCGCATCTCGTCGACCGCGATCCGCGCGCGGGTCGCCGTCGGCAAGCCGATCCGCTACCTCGTTCCGGAGGCGGTGCGCCAGTTCGTCGAACGCAACGGGCTCTATCGCTGAAGTGACGCTGGGTCACCGCGCTGTACACTCCGCGCCATGGCAGGAGAAGCCGGCATGGAGGGCGAACACCGGGGGCGCCGCCGAATCCCCGGGGACGATCTGCTCGATGAACTGACCGAACAGCTGGAACGCACCCGGCAGCTGCTCACCCACAGCCCCGAGGCAGCGGCAGCGGCCGCCCTTGAGCGCTTCCCGGGAGAAAGCGAAGACGAGGCCCGCATCGCCCGGGACCTTGCCGCCATCGGCCCGCTTGCCGCGCCACATCGTTTTCTTGAAGCCCACCGCCTCGTGATACGCGCACTCGAGGTGCTCGACCGCGAGGGCGCGCGCAACGTGCGCGTTTCGCGCTGGTTCGGACCACTGCGTCCCATGGCCGAACTGGGGGCCGAGTTCGTGGCGACCTACATCGTGAAGGCGTACGCGCAGGACGTGGTTGCCTCGCTCCGGAGGCTCTACGCCCGGCGCGAAGCGCAGTCTCTCCCGGGGTCACCGGAACGCGCGGCCCTCGCGCGGGCCCGCATCGAAGCCGACCGCCTCGCTCCAGGCTTCAGCGGGGGAGGCCTCGGCGCTCCCGTCCTGGTGGCGGGCGGCGCCCTGGTGCCGCTCGCCGCTTCGCTGGGCCAGTACCTCGGCGCCATCGACTTCCTTTCGCGCCCTGTGATCGCCACCGGGTTTGCGATGCTGTTTCTCCTGTTCCTCTTCCTCTCTTCCGTGCTCCTCAGCGGGGCCGGGCTCGCCCACAGGCGGTCGCGGCTGACCATGAGCCAGCCGTTGACGGCGCTGTGGGACGTGGTCGGACATGCCGGTGAGCCCCCGCGCGACAACTCCCGGACGTTCGCAACCATGGCGATCATCCTCACGGGGCTCGTTTGGGTCGTCATCCCGGTCGCCGGTGGGATTCTCTACGTCTTGAGCTGAGGGACGCGGTAGCTCATCGCCAGCCGGGCCAGCGCACGCACATCCTTCATCCGGTCCTTCGGCCGGAACAGCTCGCGGACCGAGTGCAGGTTGCGCTCACTCCCTCCCCAGGGGAAGGCGAGCGCCGGGATACCGAGCCCGATGGGAATGTTCGCGTCGGTCGATGCGGGGCCCGTCCGTACGATGAGGCCTTCCGCCTCGATCGCCGCGCGCGCGGCCACGACCAGCGGGTCGTCCCAGGGCGTCGCCCCCCCGGGCCGATGGCCGAGAAGGTCACACGTGAAGGACGACTCACCATCGACTGTGGCGGCGTATTCCTCCTGGGCCGCCCGGACAAGGCCGAGGACATGGGCGCGCGCCGCTTCGAGGCCTGCCGGCTCTACACAGCGCAGGTCGAGTTCGAAGTAAGCGGATTCGGGGATCGCGTTGATCGAGCGTCCACCGCCGATGATGCCGACGTTGTAGCTCGTCCGGGGCTCGCTCGGCGCCCGGTACATCGCAATCTTCCCGGCCGCGAGCGCCGCCGCATGGAGTGGGTTGTACCGCCCGAAGTTGTCCCACGCATGCCCTCCGGGCCCACGGAACGTGAACCGGTACCGGTAGCTGGCCACCCCGGTAGTGATGACCGCGCCACGCACACCGATGTCGACCGTGACGAACGCACCGATCCGGGGGCCCCATTCGCCAGCGAACAGGTGCCGCGTGCCTTTCAGGTCACCGATCCCTTCCTCGCCGACGACGGCCGCGAAGAGGATGCTTGCCGGTGTGAATGCCCGGCTCGCCTGGAGCGCCTCGATGACGCCCGTCACCGAGGCGAGCCCCGCCGCGCAATCCGAGACACCGGGGCCGTGGTATTCGCCCTCGGGGACGGTGCCGGGCGGGTCGCACAGGTCGCACCAGTCGCCTGGCCTGCGAACCCGGACGTCCTGTTCGATCGGGAACACGGTGTCGAGGTGCGCCGAGATGACCAGCAGGGGCGCCTCGTGCTGGCCCGGCCGGAGCGCCAGCACGTTCCCGGCCTCGTCGATCCACGGGTCCAGCCCCGCATCGCGCCAAGCCTGCGCGACCAGGCCGGCCCGGCGGCTTTCATCGAACGTTGGCGCAGGCGTTTCGGCGAAGCGGAGCTGCAGTTCGAGCAGCCGGGCTTCGTCCAGCCATGCGAGGACGGCATCGAGCGTGGCGTTCATCAGGCTCCCGGGAAGACGGTCGGCTTCCAGGCGGCGAAGTCTGCCGGATCGAGGCGGCTGATACCATGCGCAAGATCAAATGCGCGGTCCGTCGAGACGATGCGGGCAATCCCGAGCCGCTCCATGACGGCGAGATGGATACGGTCACGGGCCTGCAACCCGGCGATCTCGGGATAGTCCGCCGACTTGAGGACATCCTGGCCCAGCAATGAGACCACCTGGAACGCTTGCGTAGCGATGCGTAGTGCCAGGCGGGCACTCTCCAGTCCCCGGGTACGCTGGCGTACCCAGAGGATCTCCTGCAGCACCTCGGCGCTCGTGACGAGCGGTTCGCTGGAAATAGCCGAATCCCTGCAGATCGTTCCGCAGAGGTCTCTGAGCCTCGCGTCGGTGCCGGTCGCATGGATGACCACGTTGGCGTCAACGAAGGCGCTCATCAGCGCGGCAGGTCATCGAAACGGGCGCCGAGCTGTTCCTTGATCTCGTCCCACTCAGGGTCTGGCGGTGAGCCCTTGGCGTCACGCGCGGCGAGGTCCAGGAGGCGCTCGATCGCCTCCTTGCGCTGGCGGAGCTCCCGTGCCGCTCGCGCAGCTTCGAGAGATTCGCGCACCCAGGCCGCGAACGTCTGGTTGCGTTCCCGCAGCTCTTCCTCGAGCAGCCGGTCATCTTCCGGGTCGAGCCGGACCTCGCGCCGTGCCGTTTTCCGTACAGCCATATAGGAATTGTACGGAACACTCCGTACGGAAACTACCCCGCTATCCAGTCCCCGCTCTTGCCACCGTGCTTCTCCAGCAGCCGGACAGACTCGATCCGGATGCCCTTCTCCACAGCCTTGCACATGTCATAGACCGTGAGCGCGGCCACTGAGGCGGCCGTCAGCGCCTCCATTTCCACGCCGGTCTTCCCGGTCGTCTTCACGGTCGCGTGGATGATGAGTGCCGCATCACCCTGGGGCGCGAGATCGACCGTGACGCCGGTGATGGCGAGGGGATGGCAGAGCGGGATCAGGTCCGGAGTCCGCTTCGCGGCCATGATCCCCGCGAGCCGGGCGGTCGCGAACACGTCGCCCTTGGCGATACCGCCCTGCTGGATGAGGGCGAGCGTGGCGGGTTGCATCCGCACAATCGCCTCGGCCACGGCCGTCCGGGTGGTCTCCGCCTTGGCCGAAACGTCCACCATGCGGGCGGCGCCGCGTTCGTCGAGATGGGAAAGTTCACCGGCCATGGTTGCGCCGCCACATCAGGGATTCGTAGGTGTAGACCACGCCGTAGGCGAGGCCGCCGATGGCGAGTCCCCCCGGCACGCCGGCCCACGGCGAAACCCACGTATCGAAGGCGATGATGCCGATGCCTGTGCCCGCGAGGAAGCTGAAGAACGACTCACGCCGCCGGGCAACCTCGAACTGTTCGCGCAGGGGGTGTTTCGCGCTCGCCATTGCGCAGAGTGTAGGCCCAAGGGCGCGCTCGCGCATGGCTGCTAGGTGCGCGGGACGATAGGCTGATAGGTGATGACAGAACCGCGCGCCTATGCCGCCGCCGGGGTCGATATCGCCGCCCGCAGCAAGTTCGCAAAGAGCCTGCCTGGCATCCTCGCGCAGGCGCGCCGGCCCGAGGTGCTGAGCGACGCCGGGCCGTTCAGCGGGCTCTTTCGGCTCGGCGAGAAGTATCGCGACCCCGTCCTTTCCGCCAGTGCCGACGGCATCGGCACCAAGGTGAAGCTCCACCTCGCTGCCAACCGGCTCGATCTCTGCGGTCCCGATATCCTCGGCCACAGTGTCAACGACATCATGGTTTGTGGCGCCGAGCCCATCTTCTTCCTCGACTACATCGCCGGGAACGGGCTGACGACGGAGCAGAAGCAAACGCTCGTGGAAGGCGTCGCGCGCGCCTGCGCCGATGCCGGCTGCGCGCTCCTCGGCGGTGAGACCGCCGACATGCCCGATGTCTACCCGCCGGGCGAATTCGACCTCGCCGGCTTCATCGTTGGCGTGGTCGAACGCGACCGCATCATCGACGGCTCGAAGGTCGCCGCCGGCGATCTGCTTCTCGGCATCCCGAGTTCTGGCCTGCACACCAACGGGTTCTCGCTCGCGCGCAAGGTGCTCGACATCTGCAATGGCGAGTCACTCGAAGAAACGCGCCGGCGCCTCGAAGAGCGCCCGGCGATGCTTCGTGGATCCTCGCTCGGAGACGCGCTGCTGACCACGCACCGGCCGTACTACGCCCAGGTTGCCCCGGTGATGGACCGCGTCCACGGGATGGCCCACATCACCGGCGGCGGCTACGTGGAGAACGTCCCGCGCATCTTGCCTGACGGGGTGACCGCCGAGTTCGACGTCAGCTCGTGGCCGGTGCTCCCCATCTTCCAGCTCATCCAGCAGCGCGGCGAGGTCTCCGCCGAGGAGATGTACGAGGTGTTCAACATGGGCATCGGTCTCGTGCTCATGGTCTCCCCGGCCGCTGCGGACGCTGTGCTCGAGGCCATCCCCGAGGCGCTGACCATTGGCCGCGTGCGCGAGTGGACTGGCCGTCCCGTGGAACTGCGTGGCCTGTAACACGCGCGCCTGCCACTCGCCCCCGCGCACAGCTGCCGGTAGGCTTCGGCTACGAACGAGACCCGGAGCATAACTTGACGAATCCCCAGCAGATCGAAATCCCGCCCCCATCTCCCGATGACGTCCTGTACGAAAAACGTGAAAACTACGCCGTCATCACGTTGAACCGCCCGGTCGTACTGAACGCCATGAACTGGTCGATCAACCGTCGCCTCTGGTGGGCGCTCGACCAGGCCGAGGCCGACGACGAAGTCAAAGCCATCATCCTGACCGGTGCTGGCCGCGCTTTCTCTGCGGGCGGCGACCTCCAATCAACCCCACCACCCGACAGCGACCCTACCCCTGGTGGCATGCAGATCAACCTCCGGATCTGGAACATGCCAAAGCCGGTCATCGCTGCGGTGCGCGGGTACGCCGTCGGACAGGGCTGCGAGCTCGCTGGCATGTGCGACCTGACGATCGCCGCCGATGACGCCGTCCTCGGCGAGATCCAGATCCGCCACGGATTCGGCCCGCCCATCCTGGTAACGCCGTTCCTCACCGGCCTGAAGCAGGCCAAGGAGGTACTCCTCCTCGGTGAGCGCATCAACGCGCAGGACGCCTTGCGGCTCGGCCTGGTGAACAGGGTGGTGCCGGGCGATGACCTGATGGCCACCGCCGAGGACTGGGCCAGGAAGCTCGCCGCGCTGCCACAGAAGGCCGTGCGCCAGAACAAGCTCCTGGTGAACCGCGTGTACGAGTTGGCCGGCTTCCGCGAGGCGCTGGATTACCGGGCCGACCCGGTGCTCGCCGAACGGCTCGGCACGCAGGCGGCTGAACCCGACCCCCACCTGAAGGTGTTGCGCGAGCAGGGGTGGGAAGCATTCCGCCAGTCGCGCGACGTGCTGTACCGGGGCGAGTGAGCCACAGTTCGGCCCAGGACTTCTGGAACGAGTACCGGTCGACGCTGCCAGGGAGCGAACGTGTCCGGCTCCCGGCAGAAGCGCCCCCCGCGTCGCAGTTCGGCGATCGCCCGGAAATGGCCGACGAGCTTGCCGCGCTCGTCGTCGCCGGGAAGAAGACTGCGACCGCCGGGCTCGTCTGGGAGTACGAGTCCGAGGGCGTGCCACTCCCGCGCCCCGGCATGTTCGAGGTTGTTCTCGACGGCCGGGGCGATCCCTGGTGTGTCATCGAGTACACGAGCGTCGAGACGGGGCCGTTCGGTGACGTCGACGCGCGATTCGCGGCTCTGGAGGGCGAGGGCGATGGCTCCCTCGCCTGGTGGAGGGAGGCCCATTGGCGCTACTTCTCCCGCCGCTGCGCAGCTCTCGGGCGACAACCCGATGAACGGATGCCGGTCTCGTGCGAGCAGTTCCGGGTGGTGTACGTGCGCGATTCCGGGTAGGCGCGCCCGCGTCCCGTATCAGGCGTAGCGCGCGGCGAAGTCCGCTGCATCGAGCCGGGCGCCATGGCGCCGTTCGCTCACAGCCAGTTCCATCCGCGTGAGCTGGGCCAGCCCCTTCCGCGTGTCGCTCGCCACACGTGCCTTGTCCTGGAGCTTGAGCCTTTGCTTGAAGAGCCAGTACGTGAAGGCCTTCCAATCCGCCAGCGGAACATCCTCGCGCATGAGGACGCCCGTGTCCTGGTAGTGCAGGGCGAAGAGCTCTTCGCGGCTGCGCCCATACACGCGCTGGTACATCGATTCGTCTACGCGCTGGTCATACCCCCAGGCGCGGCACCGGATCTCCTTGTGGATCTCTTCCTCCACGCTTAGCTGGAGCGCCTCTTCCACGAGCACGCCGTAGAGGTAATTCAGGTGCGCGCTGTGTTTGACCTGCCCCATGCGGAGTGCGAAGTCGTCGTTCTCCATCTCGATGGGCCAGCGGTTCTCCCAGAGCAGCGCCTCGCGCTCGGCTGGCCGAACGAGGTCTGGCACCTCGTCGAGCAGCCGTTCGGCGAGCAACAGCCAGTCGAATGCCTCGCCGTGGATGAGGTAGCGGTACTCACGGTCGCCGATACGTTCGGCCGGCAGCCGCCACCTGGCGATCGCGTCGAGGAGCGCCTCGAACCAGTGCTCACCATCGAGGATGGCCTGGCGCATGCGCAGGACCGTCTCCTCCGGTGCCGGCAGGTTAGGGCTGTCCTCCACATCGCCTTCGAGGACTGGGGGCCGGGACTCCGCGACCGTGGACATCGAACCCCAATGGTACCAGACGGCGCACTCGCAACGGGAACGGTGAACTGGATTACACAAAGGTTACGCCGAGTTAACACCCTATCAGGGGTTCTCCCGATTGGCCTCCAGCGTGACACCGGAAACGATCAGATCAGCCGGAGCGTGGCTGTGGAGGTGGAACGATGCGCGTGGTGTGTGCGTGGTGTGGAACGACCCTCTCAGGGGTGGAAGGCCCCGTTTCGCATGGCATATGCGGCAGCTGCTCCATCTCCGTCGAGCGCGCTTTCCATCGTACGCTGCTGCACCGGCAGCGCCTGGATCGCGCGCGTAAGCGGAGGCGGGCCGCACTCAGCCTGACGCTTCCCTTGCCGGGATTCCCGCTTCCCGAGCCAGCGTAGAACTCCTCTCGTGGGTTGAGAGGGCCCTGCCGGGACGACTACGATCGGTATGCCCACGAGCGTGAAGCGGGCGCACCGGGGGAGCCGTTGGACATTTCGGGCGAACACAAATTCAAGGCCCCGGCCGCCCTGGTCTGGGAGACCCTCCTCGATGCGCGCGCGCTGAAGGCTTCGATTCCCGGCTGTGAAGAACTTCATGAGGTTGCCCCGCGCCGGTTCCTCGTGTCCATGCGGGTCGGTGTCTCGGCGGTCAGAGGACAGTACGCCGGCGAAGTCGGCGTGGCCGATGCGGCGATGCCGCTGTCGTTTCGGCTGGTGATCGCGGGTAAGGGAACACTCGGCGACGCCCAGGCCGATGCCAGCGTCAGCCTGCGCGAGGACCAGGGCACGACCGTGGTTCGCTACTCCGGCGATCTGCGTGCCCAGGGAGCGCTGGCCCGCGTTGGTGGGCAGGTGCTTGCCGGGACCGTGAAACTCCTGCTTACTCAGTTCTTCAAGGAGATGGAACGCCAGGTGCGCGATCGCACGCCTTGAAGCTGCCCGGTGCGTCAGACCGGATCCAGGGTGGCGCGGACGGCATCGAAGGCCAGCTCCGCGACGCGGGCGGCCGGTAGCGCGCCATCGACGATGACCCATCGGCCAGCCGCCGAACGCGCCTGCAGGAGGTAGCCCTCGCGCACGCTCCGGTGGAACTCGATGCCTTCGAGCCCGGTCTGGATCGCTTCCGCCTCGCCGTGCTTCCGGGTCAATCCCGCCTCCGGGGCGATATCCAGGTACACCACCAGGTCGGGTTCCAGACCGCCAGTCGCCGCAGCGTTAGCGGTCCGCACGACCACCGGGTCGAGCCCGCGCGCATGTACCTGGTAGGCGAACGTACTCGGGGCGAAACGATCGCAGATGACGGTCTCGCCGCGCTCCAGGGCGGGCCGGATCACCGTCGCCACAAGCTGGGCGCGCGCGGCCAGGAACGCGAATAGCTCGGCCCACGGCGTCAGGGGCTGGTGCAACAGGCCGCGCACCAGCTCGCCCGCCGGTGTGCCTCCTGGTTCCCGCGTATGGAGCACCGCCACGCCTTCCGCCTGGAGGCGGTGAACGACGGCGAGGGACGCCGTGCTCTTACCCGAGCCCTCGCCGCCTTCGAAGACGATGAAGCGCCCGCGATCAGCGGCCAAGGCCGCCGCCCGATCCCAGCGGAAGGATCTTCACCCGCCGCAGCGGCTCCTTGCCGGAGCTCGTGCTATCGAGGTTGTAGCGCGTCGCGAGTTGATGTTGAACGCGTCGCACGTAGCTGTTCGCTGGTGGCAGCTCAACCGGGCGGCCCTCCTCTATCACCTTCGCGATGGCGTCCTCCGTCTCCCGGAACACGTCCACCATCGGGTCGCGCCGCGGGCCCCGCCCGCCATCTCCCCCGCCCCGGAACTGGAGCAGCGCCTGTTCGAGCTGAAATGTGCTGTTGCTCTTCACTACGTACATCGGAAGGTTGCGCTCCTCGGCCTCGCGCAGCGCCGCCGGCTTGCTCCGGTAGTAGCTTCGCATCGTGAGGACGGCATCCGCCTCCGCCACGTCCTCCACCAGCTGGACAGGAACTCCGGTCGAACGAATCGCCGTCTCCAGGCGGCTCCGCGGAATCCCAAACGGGAACAGCCGCGCCACGCGCCCCGCGGCGCGCTCGTAGGCAGCCGGCACCTCATCGGACTCAGGTTGCTCGAACAGGTAGCTGTCCCGGTGCTCCCGCTCGCGGATGTGCCCGCCGTTGCGGCGATGGCCGATCTCCCACGTGGGCTGGCTCGGGCGGATCGCCTGCCGGGCACCCCCACCGACCCGCGCCTCCTCGTGCGCTGAATCGTCCACAATCTCGATCCGGCCACCCCGGCCAAGCTGCCGCGTTTCGGGCCTCGCCTCGTATCCGCGAAGCATGGCATCGACCGTATCGGCCACGTTCTTGTGGATCCGCACGCGCTGCCAGCTCTCGATCTCGATCACCACGTCGAACGTCGGAGGCGCCTTCCGTTCGAGGATCGACTTCTGCGTCCCCCGTCGCCGGGCTTCCTCGTCACCGAGGGTGACCGACTGGATCCCGCCGATGAGGTCGGCCAACGTCGGGTTGAGCATCAGGTTCTCGAGCGACGTTCCGTGGGCGGTGCCGACGAGCTGGACTCCGCGCTCGGCGATGGTGCGTGCCGCCTGGGCCTCGAGCTCGGTGCCGATCTCATCGATGACGATGACCTCCGGCATGTGGTTCTCCACGGCCTCGATCATCACGGCATGTTGGGCGAGCGGTGTCGCCACCTGCATCCGGCGCGAACCCCCGATCGCCGGGTGCGGCACATCGCCATCCCCGCCGATTTCGTTTGAGGTGTCGACGATGATGACGCGCTTGTTCGCATCGTCGGCCAGCACCCGCGCGACTTCGCGAAGCATGGTCGTCTTGCCGACGCCCGGTTTGCCGAGGAGGAGGATGCTCTTGCCACTGAGCACAAGGTCCTCAATCACCCGGATCGTGCCGTAGACGGCCCGCCCGACACGGCACGTGAGGCCCACGACCTTGCCCCGACGGTTGCGGATGCACGAGATGCGGTGCAGCGTGCGCTCGATGCCGGCCCGGTTGTCATCGCCGAAGTCGCCGATGCGGTCGATGACGTACTGCAGGTCGTCCTCGGTCACTTCTTCGCGGCTGAGGACGACTTCGCGCCCGGGATAGCGCGCCTCCGGCAGCCGGCCGAGGTCCATGACGACTTCGAGCAGGTCGGTCCGGCGCTCCTCCGCCCGCAGCGAGTCGACGATGCGCGGTGGCAGCGCATCGAGCAGCAGGTCGAGGTCGTCGGTCACGATCTGTTCGTCTGGAAGCGGTGTGGCGGATGGTTGCTGGGACACGGTTATTGCGGGACGGGGAACGAATCTCCCGGGACCGCTACCACCTCCTTCAGAGGATTGAGGAGCGCGAGCCTTCGCGCGCACATGAGGCGTACACCGAGGGCCGGGTATCCGCGGCCCTCGGCCGCGCTTTCGAGGTCGGGCTGGTGTTCGGCGATGACGAGCGCGCCGTGCCGCGGAGCGTGCGCCTCGATGTGATCGAGCGCGGCTTCAACACCACCTTCGCTCGTCTCGACGAGCACGTGGGCTTCGCGCTCGCCCAGGCCAACCCACGCCACCAGCCCCGCCGTGCCATCGAGCACGAACTCGCGGCCTGCGTCGAATGAATCGAGCACGGCACGAAATTCCTGCTGGGTTGGTGCTTCGTTGCGGCGCACCATTTCCGGTACGGCGCGGCAATACAGCCGGAAAATCGCCTGGCGATCGGCACGGCCAGCCGGCCGGAACGCGGTTTCGGCCCCCCTGGCGCCCGTGGGCAGCGCATAGATGCGCTCCAGCCGGTACGCGAAGAAGCCCCCCTGGCGCAGGGCAGTCGCATGGGGCGACCCCTCGGCATACCGCAGATACAGGCAGCGGCCACCACGGATCGCAGCCTCCTGGGCGAGCGCCGCCAGGAGCGCCACCACCGCCTCGTCGTCCTTCGGCCGGGCGATGCGGAGCGAAACCACTTCCCAGCCTGCTCCCCCGGCCAGTCGCCGGGCGACTGCGACGCCCCGGTAAGAAAGGCCCCGCCGGATCCCGACCACCGTGGTCCGAGGCACCTTCGGAAGACGGGTGATGCCCGTAGCGGCAAGCCCCGAAGAAACAAGCAGGCTTTCCCCACCCCGCGTCGCGATCACCTCGGTGTCGAGCCGGTGGAGCTGCGGCCAGAGTGTCGCCGCATCGATCGGACTGAGCGTTTCCGCCCGCAGCTCACTCATTTCGCTGGCCCTCCCGGCGGCCCGCCGATCGTGAGAAAGAACTCGTGCAGCCGCTTGTCTCCCGTGAGTTCAGGGTGGAACGAGGTGGCGAGAAGATTCCCTTCCCGGGCAGCCACGATGGTCCCATCGGACAGCGTGGCGATGGCTCGCGCCGGGAACCTCACCGAATCAATTCGTGGCGCACGAATGAACACTGCCCGGAACGGTCCGCCTTCCAGCCCTTCGATGTCGAGGTCTGCTTCGAAGCTGTCGACCTGGCGCCCGAACGCGTTCCGGTGCACGGAGATGTCCATCGTCTCGATGCCCGGCCGGTCGAGCCGGTCGACCTCTCTCGCGAGCAGGATGGCGCCGGCGCAGGTGCCCCAGACAGGCCTTCCGCTGGCGCAAAAATCGCGCAGCGGTTGCTGGAAGCCGTTGCTCAGGATGAGGCGGGCGATCGTCGTGCTTTCGCCGCCGGGGATGATGAGCGCATCGATGCCCGCGAGTTGCCCTGGCTTGCGGATCTCGCGCACCGTATGGCCCATGCCTTCGAGCATCTCGCGGTGCTCGCGAAAGTCGCCCTGGAGGGCGAGGACGCCGACGGTTTTCCGGCCCGTGCCGTTGGTCGATTGGTTCATGCGCTGACGATCCCGGGCGCGGAGGATGGCAGGTGCCCCAGGGACGAGAATGGCGGCTGAGCGGGCAGGGAAGCCCCGCAAGAGTGGTGGTGCGGCACCGTACGCAACGTGCTTCCAGTGTAGCGCATTGGCGGCGCGGCGATAGATCGCCGGGCGTTAACGCTGTGTACCGTCCCTCGAAACGAAAACGGGGCGGGGGAACATTCCCCCGCCCCGAACCATGCGCCTTCGAGAGACCGTGGCCTAGCCCAGCTTCTTGATCTCCTCGATCAGAGCCGGTACCACCTTCTTGTAGTCCTCGATGATCGCGAACTTCGAGACCTTCACCATGTTCGCATCCGCGTCTTTGTTGATGGCCACGATGTTCTTCGAACCGGCCATGCCCGCCATGTGCTGGCTGGCCCCGCTGATGGCGATCGCGATGTACAGGTTCGGCGATACCGTCTTCCCGGTGAGGCCCACCTGCTGGCTCGGCGGGTACCAGCCCAGGTCGCACGCGGCCCGGCTGGCGCCGGTCGCACCCTTGAGCAGGTTGGCGAGCTCCTCCAGCATCCCGAAGGCCGACTGATCGCCGAGCCCGCGCCCACCGGCCACCACCACGGGAGCGTCCTCGATCCGGATGCCCGTGCTCTCCGCCTTCGAGGTTGCCAGGACCTTCACCCGCGGCGCGCCTCCCGCGTCGATCGTCGAGACCGAGCCGCTGCGGCCCGCATCCGCCTCGGGGCCATCAAACGACTTCGCCTTGATGGTCGCAATCGCAGGCGAATTCTTGAAGCTGACTTCAGCACGAGCATTGCCGCCGTACGCCGAACGGGTCGCCTTCAGCTTGCCGCCGTCAGCCTTCACATCAACGCAGTCCATGGCGACCGCACTGTTGTACTTGAAGGCCAGGGCGGGGCCAAGGTCGCGTCCCAGGCTTGTCTGGCCGAGTAGGATGATCTCGGCGCCGGTTTGCGATACCGCAGCCTCGACGGCCGGCAGGTACGCATCCACGGTGCCTTCGGCCAGCGCCGGGTTGGTGGCGGCCATGGCGGCATCGGCGCCGAGGGCGATGAGCTCCTTCGCGAGGGCGTCGGTGCCAGCGACCATTGCGGTCACGCTGCCCGCGCCTTCACCCGCCAGCTTGCGGGCCGCACCAAGGAGCTCGGCGGAAATGGGGGCGAGTGCGCCCTCCTGTGCTTCTGCGATGACGAGGATTCCAGCCATTCGGTGCTCCTTGGCGTTCTAAACCAGCTTGGCGGCGCGCAGCTTCTGGGCGAGGTTGCGGGCCTTCTCTTCGGGCGTGTCGCCTTCGATGATCTCGACGTTGCTCTCGACCTTCGGGACATACAGCGCGTCCAGCGTCAGCACGCGGTTGGCCGCACCCATATCCCCGGCGATGCCGAGATCGCCGGCGCTCCAGACCTGCACGGTCTTCTTCGCCGCCAGCATGATCTGGCGGAGCTGCGGATACCGCGGCTCGCCGAACTCGTTCGAGATCGAGACAACAGCCGGCGTGCTCACTTCCACAGTCTGGAAGCCGTCATCGAGCACCCGCTCGACCTTGAGCGCCGAGCCGTTCTTTTCAATCGCCTTCGCGACCGTTACGCAGGGGATGCCAAGGATCTGGGCGACCCCGGAAGGCACAACACCCATGTCCCAGTCGGCCGCGGCGCGGCCCATCAGGATGAGGTCGGCTCCACCGAGCTTCTGAATGGCCGCCGCCAGGGCGCGCGCCGTCTGGAAGTTGTCGATGTCTTCGAAGGCCGGGTCGGTGAGGAGCACGCCCTCATCGGCGCCCATGGCCAGCGCGTGCTTGATCGCATCGCGGGCGCTATCGGGCCCAAGGCTGATGACGGTCACCTTGCCACCGCCATCGGCTTCGTTCAGGCGCAGGGCCGCTTCCGTGGCCTGCGGATCATACGGGTTCACGACAGGCGCGATACCCTGGGCTGGGATGACCTTCTTGGCTGCTTCATCGACTTTGAACGACGAAGCCGGGGTCTCCGGGTCGGGAATTTGCTTGACACAGACGATGATGTTCACGCGGCGATTCGGCCTCCTGCGCGTAACCCGGCCCCATTGGGAGTGAGTGCCGGGACAATTCCATGGGGTTGGTGGGGCGAACCCGCGGCAGATTACCACAAATGACGAGATTGTGAAATCTCGCACGGATTGTAGACCCGCCAGCACCCGGCCCATCAACCTCACCCCACGCCCCGCCATGGGGTAGGCGGCGCCCGGCTGATCCCGCACAATACCGCCGCCATGGCTGACTACGACCACCTGGGGCGCTTCCTCGACCGCTACCTCCACCGGGACTTCCGGACACTCTACGAAACCCATAACGGTGCGGCGCGCGTGTTCCGGTCCGAGGCCCGCACCGAGGAAGTCGCAACGGTCCTGGCTGAGCTCGAACAGTTCCTGGCATGGGCCGAAACCGTTCCCACGCGTGAATGGCAGACACGCCTGACCGGCCTCGGTGGGGCATGGAGGCCGCGCACACTCGGGCCATTGCGCGCGATGACCGGTGCCCTCCGCGGTGGCAAACGCTGGCTCCCACCGGGCGAAAGGCCGATTCGTGCCCGGCGCCGGTTGCCGTGACCCCGGCGCCGCCCGAAACCTGATCGTCATCAACCGTCAATAGTCTCGAAACACTCCGGACATCCCCGCGAAACCACCCCTTCTTACCGTTCGTTGCATCCAGCGGGTACCCCTGGGCCCGGGAGGACTCGACTGGAGCCTGGCGCATGGGCGGTTGCGCATCGCTTCGATACGGGGGTAATTGCGAATGTCTCAGTGGATTACGAACGGGAGGTTGCATCGGCCGCTCGGCGTGCTCGGTGGCTTCCTCCTTGCAATGGCGATGTTCTCCTCTGCCATGGCACAGGAACCCACCACCGACGAGACCGTGGCCGACCTGGTAGCCGCGCTCGATTCGGCCTGGCTCCTCATCGCAGGGTTCCTCGTGTTCTTCATGCAGGCCGGCTTCGCGATGCTGACCGCGGGCTTCGTCCGCGCGAAAAACACCGCGAACATCCTCATGAAGAACATGATCGATGCCTGTGTCGGCGGACTTGCCTTCTGGGGTGTCGGCTGGGCCTTCGCCTATGGCGCGTCCGATTCCTCGAACGGCTTCATCGGCATGGGCAACTTCTTCCTCAACGACTTCGAGGACTACGCTGGCTGGTTCTTCCAGTTCGCTTTCGCCGCCGCGGCGGCCACCATCGTTGCCGGTTCGCTCGCCGAGCGGCTCAAGTTCTCGGCATACCTCATCTACACCGTCGTCATCACCGCGGTCATCTATCCCACCGTGGTCCACTGGGCATGGGATGCCAACGGCTGGCTCACCGCCTTCAAGGACGACCCCGCCGATCTCGTGATGGCCAACGGCTACGTCGACTTCGCCGGTTCCGGTGTGGTCCACATGGTCGGTGGCTTCGCTGGCCTCGTCGGCGCAATCTTCCTCGGCCCGCGGAAGGGTAAGTTCGGACCCGGGGGCCGCGTCAACGCCATCCCAGGCCACAACATCGCCATCGGCTCGCTCGGCATGTTCATCCTGTGGTTTGGCTGGTATGGCTTCAATCCAGGCTCCACCCTGGCCCTCACAGGCGGCGGCGCCGCCCTGGCGGCGAAGGTGGCCGTGACGACCACCCTCGCAGCAACTGCCGGCGGCGTGGCCGCAGTGCTCGCATCCAAGCTGGTTACCGGCCGCTACGACCCCGGCCTCACCATCAACGGCGTGCTCGGCGGCCTCGTAGGCATCACCGCCGGCTGCGCGACGGTTGATCCCTGGGCAGCCGTCGTCATCGGCGCTATCGGCGCCCTCGTGATGTACGGAGGCGTCGTCCTGCTCGACAAAGTCGGCGTAGATGACCCGGTTGGCGCATTCCCCGTCCACGGCTGCGCCGGTGCCTGGGGTGTCATCGCCGTCGGGCTGTTCTCCACCGAGGCCGGCATGGGAGCCGCCGGGTACCTCGAGCCTTCCAAGTACGGTCTCCTGGTTGGAGGCGGCGGCGAACAGCTGATAATGCAGCTCGTCGGTCTCGGCTCGATCATCGCCTGGGTCGTTGTGACCGCCTCCATCCTCTTCGGCGCCATCAAGTTCACCATTGGCATGCGCGTGGATGAGCAGGAGGAAGACAAGGGCCTCGACCTCATGGAACACGGCCTCGATTCCTACCCCGACTTCGGCCCCACCGGCCCCGGCATCTTCAGCGCGGCCAACGGCGGCTAGCCTCCGCGATTCCTGCGGCGGGCGCCCTGCTCGTGGCGCCCGCCCCGCAGCCTACAATCCCAACCGGGCTCGAGGGTGCGCTCCGACGCACCGCAGGACAGTGCGAGCAGAGAGGACGAGTTGACTCGAATGAAGCGCATCGACGCAATCATCCGGCCCTCCCGGCTGACATTTGTGAGGGAAGCACTGGAAGAGCTGGGTTATGGCGGCATCACCGTCGCCGAGGTCAAGGGCCACGGCAAACAGCGTGGCGTCACCGAACAGTGGCGCGGGCGCGCCTACAAGGTCGAATACCTGTCCAAGGCCTGGGTCGTGATCGTCGTCAACGATGCCGACACCGAAAAGGTCATCGACGCCATCGCCGATAACGCCCGTACCGGCGAGATCGGCGACGGCAAGATCTTCGTCTCCGACGTCATCGACGTTATCCGCGTGCGGACGAACGAACGGGGCCCCGCCGCCGTATAGCTCCACATGCCGGGAAGACGGGAACAGCAGGGGGCGTGCGAGCGGCACCCCCCACCCGGTCTTCGACGCCCATTCAGGGCCGGTGGCACCGCTCGTGTGAGGCAGCAGAAGGGGGTGGTAGGGTGCCGATGGGCCACGAGAACTTCCGGCGCCGCGTCGCTCAGCTCCGGGATTCGTGGGAGGAGCGCCGCGCCCTCAAGGGCTTTGCAGGTGCCCCCGACTTCGATTCCCAGTACACGCTCCTCTCCGCCATCCACCGCTGGGTCGAAGAGGCCGTAGTCGACATCCGTGACGTCTATGGCGACGCCCTGGCGGTGCACCTTGGCCCTGGCCCTCTTCCCGACGGCCCGGTACCGGCCTTCGCGCTCACCCTCGGCGATAGCACGACGCTCACGTTTGCAATGGTGGAGCGAACCCGCATGGATGCCCCCCGCTGGGCGATCGCCGCAACGATCGGCACCGGTGGTCCCGGAGGTTCGGTGGTGGCTGCCGGCCCCGAGCGCCGCAGCGCTCATTGGACCCGCGCCAGGATCGAAGACATCCTCCTCTCCGTGCTCGGCGCCCACGAGCGGGCCTCCTCCGAAGGCGGCGGCGGCTGGCCGCCCATCCCGCCGCGCCTGCGCCGCGGCTGAATCAGCGGCTCTCCCGGTTCATCATCCGCCGCGCGATGCGCTCGGCCCCTTCCCGGTCCCCCGGCGCGAGGTCGCCATCGAGCACCAGCGCGCTCAGCCGGTCCTTGATGACCCGGATCCATGGCCCTGGTTCCCGGTCGAACATCCGCACCAGGTCGTCGCCCGTGAGCGGGCTTTCCGCGCGCAATGCTTCCCGCTCCTCGGCCTCCGCCCGGAGGCAGGCAGCTTCGAGGCGATCGTGGTACTCCGTGTCGTCGTACGTATGGCTGGCGTTGTCGGCCCGCTTCAGCGCCAGCAGGTCGCGCCAGTGCTCCGGCACCTTCGCCATGAACCGGCGCACCGACCGCCGGTCACCTGGCTCCGGCCGGTCCATGTGGCGCCGGATGAGCAACACGATGGCGTGCGACTCGGCCCGCCCCAGCCGGAGCCGATCCAGCATCGCCGCCGCGAGTTCGGCGCCGGCCGTCTCATGGCGGTAGAAGCCCCACTCGCCGTTCGCTTTCACATGGCGGACCGCCGGCTTCCCCACGTCGTGCAGGAGCGCCGCCCAACGGCGCAACCGGATCGTCTCCGGTGCGACCGCGATAGCCCGCACAGTCGCCACGCTATGCCCCCACACGTCGAGCTGGTGGAAGCGGTTCTGTTCGCAGCCAACCATGGGCTCAAGCTCGGGCAGTGCGAAGCCCAGCGCGCCCGATTCGCGCAGAATTTCGAGCCCTCGCGCCGGGTCCGCGCCCTGCAGGAGCTTGTCGAGCTCGCTGGTGACCCGCTCCTGCGAGAGCGTGGGGATCAGGTCCGCCGTCTGCTGCATGCCGGCCAGGGTGGCGGGTTCAACCTCGAAATCCAGCTGGCTGGCGAACCGCAGGCCACGCAAGATGCGGAGCGGGTCTTCCCGGAAGCGCGTTGCCGGGTCGCCAACCGCGCGGATGACACGATTGGCCAGGTCCTGCTCGCCACCGTAAACGTCCAGGAAGCGGTGCGTGTAGGCATCCTCGGCGAACGCGTTGACCGTGAAGTCGCGCCGGGCCAGGTCTTCCTCGATCGAGGCACCGAAGGTCACGTCGGGCCAGCGCGTGCCACCTGCATACGAGTCCCCGCGGAACGTCGTGATCTCGCTCCAGTGCCCCTGGATGCGGACGCCGATCGTCCCGAAGCGCTTGCCGACCGTCGTCACCGTGGCGCCGAGGCCCCGCACCAGCGCCTCCACCGCGTCGGGGTCCGCATCGGTCGCATAGTCCTGGTCGTGCGACTCGATGCCCAGCAACCGATCGCGCAGGGCCCCGCCCACCAGCCACAGCTGGTGGCCACGTTCCCGGAACGCCGCCGCGAGGTCCTCGTGCGTGATGCCCATCCTCCGATTGTCCATCCCGCGGAGGGGAGGGAGAAGGACACCGGCCGCGCCCATGCAGGCAAATCGCGGCCACCCCCTGCCATGCCTCCCCGCTGTGGGGGCGCATCCGGTATCGTGCGGAGCGTGGAACGATTCGAACTTGGTGCATCCGTGGTTCTGTGGCGCGACGAGGAAATCCTAGTGATGAAGCGTGGCCTCGATGGCTTCGGCGGCGGCGGGTGGTTCATTCCCGGCGGACACGTTGAACAGGGCGAGCGCCCCGACGAATCCGCGGCGCGCGAAGTGTTCGAGGAGACCGGGATCGCCATCGACCCGGCCACGCTCCGGCTTGTCGACGTGATGACCTACCACACCGGCCCCGGCACCGCGCACGTGCTCATCTACAACGGGACCTGCCCGGATGGCGCCGAACCCGTGATCAACGACGAGCACCTGGTCTGGCGGTGGATGACCCCGGAGGCGTACGTTGCCCGCTTCCTGGATGGCGCGATGCTACGCGAAAGGGGTGTACCCGAGGATGCGATCGGCCTGGCAGCCGAGGTTGAGCGCGTCGTGCGCCGTGCGGCTGCCGCGAGGTAGCAGAGCCTCCTATCGGCGTCCTGCTGCCTCCTCCCGGAAGCGGGCCGCCTGGTACGCCCGCACCAGGTGGAGCTCCTCGTACGTCACCCGCTCACCGAGCCGCTCCTTCACCGGCCCCAGTTCCTTGAACGGCCGGTCGCCGGTTGCCTCCCGGATGAGTGCCACCCTGTCCACAGGGACGAGGCCGTCGAGGTGTTCGATCGCTCCGCTCAGGAGCAGGTCGGCAAGGTGCCCGGCGATAGTGCTCCGCGCCATCGCCCGTGCACGCGCCATCTCGTCGATATCCCGCAGACCGTCCTTGTAGAGCGAGAGCGTCTCGCGAAGCGTCGGCGAAACAACGCCCGACTTCCGCGCTTCAGCCCGCGCGTACAGCGATGGGCCGGGAGCCACCGGGCGCTCGCCCGCCGCGGACTTCGTCACGGCGAGGAACGGCTCGCCGTACTTCTCGAACTTCACGTGCCCCATGCCGCTGACCCGCAGCATCTCCACCTGGTTCCGCGGACGCTTGCGGGCCATGTCTCGCAGCGTCGCGTCGCTGAAGACCACGAACGGCGGGACACCATCGCGGTTGGCCAGGTCTCGCCGCACGGCCCGGAGCTGCTGGAAAAGCTCCTCCTCCGCGGCGGAATGCGCTTCCCCGGGCGTGAGTGTGCCCGCGGCGCACGGCCCGCAATTGCCACAGGCCGGCTCGTGCCCTGTCTCGCCGAAATAGGCCAGGATGCGCGCCCGCAGACACGTCCGGGATCGCGCATAGTCCTCCATCGCATCGAGCTTCGAGAACGAGTGCTCGCGATGCGCGTCCAGCCCGGCCGTGTCGATGTCGGCTTCGCCATCCAGCCGGAGTGCGCTCACCTGCCAGCCCCGGCGCGCCGCCAGCCCCGATTCAACCAGGGCCTGGATTGCGGCGTTGATCCCCGGCTCGTCGTCCTCCCGCATCAGCTCCCGTACGTGCACGCGCTCGCCGCCTGTAGCAACCAGCGCCCGGTAGACCTCGACCACCCGCTGCGCCTCCGGGTGCGCCATCTCGATGAAGAACTCCCGGAGCGAACGGTCGCGCGGCGAGTAGTAAAGGATGCACCGCGCCGGTTCCCCATCCCGTCCGGCCCGGCCCGCCTCCTGGTAGTACGACTCCAGCGAATCCGGCATGTCGTGGTGGATCACGAGCCGCACATCCGGCTTATCGATCCCCATGCCGAACGCGTTGGTCGCCACGATCACCCGAAGCGTGTCCCGCGCGAAGGCGTCCTGGATGCGCTTGCGGTCGTGGTCCTCCATGCCCGCGTGGTAACGCGCGCACTTCACGCCCGAGCGTTGCAGGTAGTCCGTCAACTCCTCCACACGCTTCCGGGTGCCGCAATAGACGATGGCCGACTCCTGCCCCAACGCTCGAAGTTCCCCCGCGATGGCTTCGGACTTCTCCTTCAGCGAACCCGCCCGGTGGACCTCGAAGCGGAGATTCGGCCGATCGAACCCCGCGACATGCACCACTGGCTCGTGCAGGTGCAGCCGGAGCAGGATGTCTTCCCGCACGCGCGGATCGGCCGTCGCCGTAAGCGCCACGATCGGTGGGCCGCCGAGCAATTGCCGCACCCCTCCGAGCTCGCGATAGCTGGGGCGGAAGTCGTGGCCCCACTGCGAGATGCAGTGCGCCTCGTCGATTGCAAGCAGCGTGACCCGGATGCCTCGCAATGCGGCCACGAACCCCCCGTTCCCGAAGCGCTCCGGGGCTACGTAGAGCAGCTGGAGGTTGCCCGCCGCCGCATCGGCGAGCGTCCGGCGTTGCTCCTCGATTGAGATCGATGAGTTGATAGCCGCAGCCGCCACGCCCATCGCCCGCAGTCCATCCACCTGGTCCTTCATCAACGCGAGCAACGGAGAGACCACCAGCGTGATGCCCTCCCGCTCCAGGAGCGCCGGTACCTGGTAGCAGACGCTCTTGCCCCCGCCTGTGGGCATCACCGCAAGTGTGTCGCGGCCTTCCAGCACCGCGGAGATCACCTCGGCCTGCCCGGGCCGGAACTCGCCATATCCAAAGACGTCGCGCAACACCCGCCGCGCGGCGGCGAGTTGCGGCAGTTCGGCGACAGCAGGTGTCCGCTCGCGGCTCACGGGCGGAGTCTAGAACATGTGTGCGACCAGCGGCAAGGCGCTGTGCCCTTCCCCGTGCTCCCTCTTGCACTCCCCCGGCCGATCCGCCACCATGCGATTAGCACTCATTGACAGGGAGTGCTAACATACGCTCCGCACAGCACAACACCCCCTCACCGAGGTACCAATGGCAAAGCAGCTGCTCTTCGATGAAGAAGCACGGCATTCCCTCAAGCGCGGCATCGATGCGCTCGCGGACGCCGTCAAAATCACCCTCGGCCCCAAGGGCCGGAACGTCGTCCTCGATAAGAAGTTCGGCGCACCCACCATCACCAACGACGGTGTAACCATCGCCAAGGACATCGAGCTCGAAGACCCCTTCGAGAACATCGGCGCCCAGCTCGCCAAGGAAATCGCCTCGAAGACCAACGACATCGCGGGCGACGGCACCACCACCGCCACCGTCCTAGGCCAGGCTATCGTCCAGGAAGGCCTCAAGAACGTCGCCGCCGGCGCCAACCCCATGGGCCTCAAGCGCGGCCTCGAAGCCGGCGCCAACGCCCTCGTCGAGGCCATCAAGAAGAACAGCATCAAGGTCACCGAGCGCAACCAGATGGCCCAGGTGGCCACCATCTCCGCTAATAACGACCCGTCGATCGGCAACCTCATCGGCGAGTGCATGGAGAAGGTCGGCAAGGACGGCGTCATCACCGTCGAAGAGTCCAAGGGCATCCAGACCGAAGTCGAGTATGTCGACGGTATGGCCTTCGATCGCGGCTACATCAGCCCCTACTTCGTGACCAACCCCGACCGCATGGAAACGGTCATCGAGGACCCCTACATCCTCATCACCGATAAGAAGCTCAGCTCGGTCCAGGAAATCCTGCCGATGCTCGAGAAGATCCTCCAGGTCACCAAGAACGTCGTCATCATCTGCGGCGACCTCGAAGGCGAAGCCCTCGCCACCCTCGCCGTCAACAAGCTCCGCGGCACGATCAATATCCTCGCCGTGAAGGCGCCCGGCTTCGGCGACCGCCAGAAGGATAACCTCGGCGACCTCGCTGTCCTCACCGGCGGCCAGGTCATCTCCGAGGAAATCGGCCGCACGCTCGAAAGCGTTGAGGTCGCCGACCTCGGCCGCGCCCGCCGCGTCACCTCCACCAAGGAAGAGACCACCATCATCGAGGGCAAGGGCAAGAAGAAGGACCTCGACGCCCGCGTCTCCCAGATCCGCGCCATCCTCGAAGAGGCCAAGAGCGACTGGGACCGCGAAAAGGCCCAGGAGCGCCTTGGCAAGCTCGCCGGAAGCGTCGCCGTGATCAAGGTAGGCGCCGCCACCGAAGTCGAGCTCAAGGAAAAGAAGCACCGCGTCGAAGACGCCCTCAGCGCCACCCGCGCCGCGGTCGAGGAAGGCATTGTCTCCGGCGGCGGTGTCGCCCTCATCAACGCCCTCCCCGTCCTCGACAAGGTCAAGCTCGACGGCGACGAGGCCACCGGCGTCAAGATCCTGCGCCGCGCCCTCGAGGAGCCGCTGCGCCGCCTCGCGATCAAGGCCGGCAAGGACGGCTCCGTCGTCGGCGAGGAAGTCGAAAAGCTCGGAAAGGGACAGGGGTATGACGCCCAGAAGGA
>CAZDOK010000001.1:0-400671 GCA_964507025.1 uncultured Anaerolineaceae bacterium | reverse complement strand
TGGTGCGGTTGCCGAAGGCGTCGAAAGCATAGGTCGTCGTGCTCGGGCCGGGATACGTCACCGAGGTCAGCCGGTAGAGGTCGTCGTAGGCGTAGGTGTGCGTGCCCTGCTGGTCCACCCGCTGGGTGCGGTTGCCGATGTCGTCCAGCGTGTAGGCGACGCTCGCCACGGTCGTCGAGCCGTCCTTGACGTGGCTGATGCCGGTGAGGCGGTCGCCGTCGTCGTAGGTGTAGGCCGTGACGATGCCGGTGCCACTGGGGAGGGTCGCGCTGGTCATCCGGTTCGCATCATCATACCCATTCTGGATGCTGTTCGAGTCCCAGCCGGTGACAGCTGTGAGTCGGTTGGCGGCATCGTAGGTGTAGGTCGCCTGGTTGGTGCCGCCGGGGTAGGTGATGGACGTCCGGCGCGAGGCCGCATCGTAGCCGTAGCTCACCGTCCGCGAGCCGGGGAAGGTGACGCTCGTCAGGCGGTAAAGCTCGTCGAAGGCGTAGGCCGTGGTCCCGGTTGAGTCGACCATCTGGGTGCGGGCGCCTGCGTCGTTGTAGGCGAAACTCACGAAGCTCGTGTCGGGGTAGTCGATGCGGGTGAGCTCGTTTCGGTCGTTGTAGGTGTACTCGATCTCCTGGCTCTTCGGGTCGGTGCGGGCGATGAGCCGGCCGGCGAGGTCGTACTCGTAGGAGCGGACGTTCGAGAGCGGGTCGGTCTCGGTCAGCAGGCGGCCGAGGTTGTCGTAGGTGTAGGTGGTCGTCTTGCCCCGCGGGTTGGTCTTCGAAGTATCTCCGGGTGCGGAAGAGAGCAGATTGAGACCCATCAGCCTTGAACCACTCCACCTCCAACAGCCGACCGCCCTCGAAGAACGGCTGAACCAGGAGGGGACACCACCTTGGTCTGTTGCTACACCCATACCGAGTCGTCCACGGTACAGCTGTGAGGCGGTTCGCAGGTCCGACGCGGGACTTGGTAAGGAGAGGGCCTAGGTCGATCTTGGATGCTGCTACGGAGTCCCAGGGGGGCCCTGTCGCGAAGCGAGTCGTTCCCGACGCAACTTGGCAACATTTTCGAACGCCTTGGGATTGGCTGAACCAGTGATGGCTTCAGCCAGGTACACGATGGCGACCCAGCCGTAATGAAAGGGCAAGGGCAACCTCCAGAACGCCGCGTCGAGGCGAGAGGAAACCGACGTCCGCCGGTCGCGAATAGGCATAATTCCTCCGAGGCCCGGTGGGAACGGAACTGGTGCCGTCGCCCCACCGAGCAAGCAGACTCAGCGGCGGCGCGCGCGAATGGCTCCGAGAATCCAGACGCAGATCCAGATAGCCAGCGTTGAGCCGGCTAGCCACAACAACGCCCCCCTGGGTTCGGCCGGCGCGGCGACAAGCACGAGTGTTGCAGATACAACGAGCAGCAAATATGCAACGACGATCTTGCGAACCTTCACTGGAACGATCACCTTCCGGTAAGCGATTTCTCGTTGAGAGGAGTTCCGGAGTCGACTCCGCTTCCCAATCCCTCCTCCGCAAGGTCTTGGAGTTTGCCGGCAGCCGAGCAGAGTGGCATGGAGATGCCTGGAAGTACGCCCGGCACCGGAATGGGCGCGGACGTCAAGAGCCGACACGCGAACTCCGCCTCGTTGTACTGCCCGTCACGATACCTTGCGCGAATGATCTCTTGCTTCGCCCAAATGGTGTATCCGACGAGGGCTATGGCCGCTGCGCACGCTGGAGCCGCCGCCCCTCCCGAAACAACCGCAGCCGGACACGCCAGCGCCGCCGCGAGGCCGGCCGCAGCTTGGGCAAGAGAGAGCTGGACAAGGGGGTCCTGTACCTTGCCGGAGGCGAAGTCCCAGAGCGCGTTAGTCGCTTCCTGCAGACGACCGGCCGCCGCCGCCGCTGCACCCTCCGTTGCCCCACCGATCTTGGACCCCGCGTTCTTTGCGCATTCCCATGGGTCTTTCCAACCACATCTGTCGAGTCCCAGCGGATCGCTGAATGCAGAGGGGCTTCCGCCTGCATATGTGAAGGCGGGCTCGAGCCAGGCTGGTGAACTCGCCAGCGGGTCTCGGCTGACAAACACCCCCGTGGCCGGGTCGTAGTACCTGGCGCGCAGATACTGGAGGCCCGTGCTCCCGTCGGTCTGCTGGCCGGCGAAGTCGAACTCGTTCGCCAGGCTGCCGGTGGCCGTTGGCTCGCCGTAGACATCGTAGGTGTAGCCGTTCTCGACATCACCGGCCGCATCGACAACAGCCATCGTCGAGCCCAGGCCGTCCGCGAGGTAGTAGAACCAGTCCCCCGACTGCTTCATCGCCGAGAGCCCGGCGCCGTAGAGGTACTGATTCCCATCGTCGAGGACCACAGGCAGACCCGCGTTGATGTCCCACGTGAAGGTGGTGGTGGTCATGCCGACCGTCCGGCTGTCGCGCAGGCCGTCGCCCCGGTAGGCGAAGGTGCTCGTCACCGAGTTCACCGTCGCCTCGACCATGCGGTCCTCGTAGTCCCACTCAAAGCTGTCTGCGCCACGGTCGGTCAGGTTCCCGTTGTCGTCCCATGTGTAGCTGATGGCTGAAGCCGGGCTCGGCGGCTGCACTTCGGTGATGCGGTCCGCGTCGTCGTAGGTGTAGCTGGTCGTGCCGGACCCGTTCGTCATGCTGGTGCGGTTGCCGAAGGCGTCGAAAGCATAGGTCGTCGTGCTCGGGCCGGGATAGGTCACCGGTGCCTCTGCAACAGAAGGAAGACGGTGATCAGCAGCCCGGCGACCAAACCGGCGAGAATGGCACCTGCGGCTTCCTCAATCGCCAGGCCCGCAGTCACCATCGCAAACCCGGTAAGGCAGACCGCCATTACCGTCATGACCCATATGCCGAGGTTGCGCCATGGTGAGCCCGGTCGCTTACCTCTCCGAGCTTGGCCTGGCTGTCTTCTACCATCCATGGCCCTCCGACCTCCAATTGAGGATCGCCTTACACGCTCGCCACATGAAGTAACCGCACAATGCGCTCACAAGGCCTAGCCAGCTTGCGCTCCAAGCGAAGTTCACGAGCCACTTCTGCGGTGTTTTCGCAAACCTCCAGCTCGCAAACACGGGAGCAGAGAGATACCCCACGCCGAACAGCAACAGCCACGCTAAGAACTCCATCAGCCTCTTCCTAGGTCGCCCTGCACGCCATCTCCCCCATGATTGCCCTTGTCACAGGTCCTGTTGATACCGGGGCGACTGCACCAACGATGTCCGTTATAGCCTGACACGCAAGTTGCCGGTCGGTAATTTCTCCTGTCGAATGCCTCTGTCGCAGGATGTCATAGCGGAGCTTCAAGGCGCTTCCGTACGCTGCCACCGCTGACGCACAAGCACCTATCAGAGCTCCTCCACTGGCGAGCGCACCAGCGCACGCCAGTTTTGCTGCTATCTCGGAAGCCACCAAAGCGACTGTGATGCGATTGAGGGGGTCACCGAGCCACTCGATGCCCGAACGCCGAATCGCGGAAGCCAGGTTCTTCCCTTTTTCCCCCAGGAGTTCGAGCATGGCCAGGAAACTGCTGGAATTGATGTAATCCACCAATGACGAGACCGCGTCCGCGAGGTTCTTGGCCAGTTCGGCCCCTCGGTCGCAGACCATTCGGTTGACGGCCCCTATATCACATGGATGAGGGATGCCCCATCCGGACGGCCACGGGGAATCTAGGCCAGATGGGTCAGATCGAGACGCTGGATTGAAATGTGCATAACCGTTCGGGCTTCCGGTCCATGAAGGAACCAGCGCCATTGGGTCCCTGCTCAGGAACGTTCCCGTGGCCGGGTCGTAGTACCTGGCGCGCAGGTACTGCAGGCCCGTGGGGTCCGTCTGCTGGCCAGCGAAGTCGAACTCGTTCGCCAGGCTGCCGGTGACCGTTGGCTCGCCGTAGACGTCGTAGGTGTAGCCGTTCTCGACATCACCGGACGCATCCACGATCGCCATCGTCGAGCTGAGGCCGTCGGCAAGGTAGTAGTACCAGCTCCCGCCCTGCTTCATCGCCGAGAGTCCCGCGCCGTAGACGTACTGGTTGCCGTCGTCCAGGACCACCGGCAGACCGGCGTTGATATCCCACGTGAACTGCGTCGTCACCATGCCCACCGTGCGGCTATCGCGGAGGCGATCGCCCCGGTAGGCGAAGGTGCTCGTCACGGAGTTCACCGTGGCCTCGACCATGCGGTCTTCGTAGTCCCATTCAAACGTGTCGCTGCCGCGCTCGACCAGGTTGCCGTTGTCGTCCCACGTGTAGGCGATGGCTGATGCAGGGCTCGGCGGCTGGACCTCGGTGATCCGGTCGGCGTCATCGTGGGTGTAGGTGGTCGTCCCGGCGGAGGTGGTCATGCCCGTCCGGTTGCCGAAGGCGTCGAAGGCGTAGGTCGTCGTGCTCGGGCCAGGGTAGGTGACCGAGGTCAGCCGGTAGTGGTCGTCGTAGGCGTAGGTGTGCGTGCCCTGCTGGGTCCACCCGCCCGGTGCGGTTGCCCACGTCGTCCAGCGTGTAGGCGACGCTCGCGACCGTGGTCGAGCCGTCCTTGACGTGGCTGATGCCGGTCAGGCGGTCCGCGTCATCGTAGGTGTAGCTGGTGACGATGCCGGTGCTCGAGGGGAGGGTCGCGCTGGTCATCCGGTTCGCATCATCATACCCATACTGGGTGGAGTTCGAGTCTCAGCCTGTGACATCTGTGAGGCTGGCGTAGACCCGTGGTAGCGGTCGAGTTGAAAGTGCGAACGTGCGTCACGTTCGTGCTCGGGACGCTTCAAGGAATGCGATTAATCTGCGCTGGTCGGCGAGCAAGTCCTCATCTGCACCGGACTCCTGGAGTCGCGCGAGGTGTCGGTGTGCGGACGCCACGGCCCCGGCCGCATCTCCGAGTGCGAGTCTTCCCAGGGGGCCATACAATCTGGCATTCACGCGGGCATATGGGTACTCTCCGTCCCAGCACTCGACGGCGGATACCATGTCGGAGTATCTGGCCAAGAAGGGCAGAACGCTATCCCGTAGCTCCGATGCGAGGGCCGCCGCCAGCGATTGGGCGTTGGCCATTGGGATGCTCCGGAAACGGAACGGCGGAGTGATATGGCCGACGGAGTCTCCGAATTGAGCTACCGAGGCGGCCTCCTCATCGCTCCCGAGCCACGCTGCCTCTACTCGACGTAACCTGCCCCAACCAATACTGAAGTAGATGTCAACTTCGGGATCGGTGCGGGCATGGACGAGCTGAAACACAATTCGTGACGTGGCATCACGGGGTCCGTGCCTCGCAAAGCCGCGTTTGCCAATTCGCTCGAAACCCAACGGCTTCAGCACTTCTTTCCACACGGTCGAGAGGGCACCATCAAGGATCTGGGACGACAGCTGCACGGAACCCCCTGGCATCGGCTATGGTACGTCCACGTACACCGTGGAAGTCCCTTCGAGGGTCACAACTCGACCGTCGGCGAGTGTGACCTCTACAGGCGAATGATTCAGCCATCCATCCTTGATCTGCTGCCAGGGCCTCTGCCGGGCGTAAGGCCCGTTCTTGACCTCTATTCCGTAGAACTTGCCTTTGTATTCGGCGATGAGGTCAATGACGCGCGTGCCCCACGGTGTCTCGACTCGCACCTCTTGGCCCACAATTCTGTGCCCTTCGGACTCTAGCGCACCCTTGATTGATCGAACACCAGCTCGCCCTTTCAGAATCGGTTCCCACCCACCGGGTGCTTTGCCAGTGACACGATTGCCACCAGACGTTCCACCTCCCCCTCCGCGACCGCCAGTACCTTTACTGGATCCGCCTCCTTGCCCGCCATCCACCGGCACCAGCCCTGTTGGGTCGACCAGCCGTGCGGGGTTCCCGCCCGCATAACCGAACAGATTCCCCATCCAGCCCGGCAGCCGCTCCAGAGGCTCCCTGCTCAGGAACACCCCCGCGGCCGGGTCGTAGTACCTGGCGCGCAGGTACTGGAGGCCCGTCGGGTCGGTCTGCTGGCCGGCGAAGTCGAACTCGTTCGCCAGGCTGCCCGAACCGCCGGTGGGTGCGCCGTACACGTCGTATTGGTAATCGCGGACGACCATGCCGGTACTATCGACAGCAGCCATCGTCGAGCCCAGGCCGCTTGCGAGGTAGCAAGACCAGTCGCCCGACTGCTTCATCGCCGAGAGCCCCGCGCCACAGAGATATTCTTCCCCGGAAGGACCATCGTGCAGGACCACGGACAGGCTCGCGTTGATGTCCCACGTGAAGGTGGTGGTGGTCATGCCCACGGTCCGGCTGTGGCCGGGGTGGCTGAAAGCGGCCATCTCCGGATCTTCAACGGCTTTGTCCCGGCCGTTCGCCGTGAACCCGGTAGTCGACGTAGTACAACGCGATCGTCAGAGGTGCCGCCAATGTTCCAACCACAGCGGCGACTGTCTTCCCGAAGTCCGAGACCAACGCCAATGCCACCGAGCACATGAACAATGCTATGATCGTCGCGTAGGCCTTCCACCAAGGACCCGAACCGGGCCAGAACAGCCATCTCTTCACCG
This sequence comes from uncultured Anaerolineaceae bacterium, assembly GCA_964507025.1. GTDB lineage: Bacteria > Chloroflexota > Dehalococcoidia > Tepidiformales > Tepidiformaceae > Amarobacter. Next base: position 394,153 of record CAZDOK010000001.1, on the reverse strand, counting down.
TCACTAATCCCACGTACCTGACCAGATCCCGCTCTCGATCCTGGCTCTTTCCTGATACTCGACTTTCCCTCTTAGGGCGGTCCAGGGTTGCTGCGATGAATCGAATGCCCTTTTGTAGGCTTGCCATACGCCAGATGCAATACTCAGAAGAATGCTCGCACCTCGGAAGCCTCTGGCCGCAAGCGCGAGTTCAGCTGCGTTAAGAGTTCGAAACTGATTGAGGTTATCCAGTATCGAGCGACACTCCACGCTCAGTGCACACGCTTTGATTCGGTAATGGGCATACTCTCCGAGGAGACTCATCGATCCAACCACCACGGCGAACGCGACGATGTCCTGGACCATCCTTACGGGACCGGTCGCGCCCTCGACCGCGCGATTGACGGCATTGCCAACCCCTTCCCCCGCTTCCTTAACCCGGCCTGCTTGCTCACAGGCCTCGCGCCCGATGACACCGAGGTTGCAGGGGTGGAGCCGCCTTCTCAGGTCATCGACCGGGCTGTCCAGCCCGGTCGGGTCGTTTAGCCCGACTGGATCAGCGTATGCATTCCCGAAGGGGCTTCCGAGCCACGAGGGCAGCTGTGCCAGCGGGTCCCGGCTCAAGAACACCCCTGTCGCCGGGTCGTAGTACCGCGCCCGCAGATACTGGAGCGCGGTGGGGTCCGTCTGCTGGCCGGCGAAGTCGAACTCGTTCGCCAGGCTGCCCGTGACCGTCGGCTCGCCGTAGGCGTCGTACGTGTAGCCGTTCTCGACATCGCCGTTCGCGTCGACAACAACCATCGTGGAGCCGAGGCCGTCGGCCAGGTAGTCCTTCCTGAAGAAGGACCAGTCGCCCGACTGCTTCATTGCGGAAAGACCCGCCCCGTAGAGGTACTCGTTCGTCTTGAGACCGCCGCCATCAACCTGAGCCTTCCAAGAAGCCAAACACGTTCAGCGCCAGCCCGAGGCTGGCGAGGGGCAAGAGTTGTTCAGGTGGCACTTCGAAAGCCACGTGTTGTCCTGCTGCGAAGCCGTACACTACCGTGATTCTGCCTGTCCACCCCTCATGCTGTAACAAGTGCAGCTCATCGGCCACCGGCAGGAACTCAGCAAGTAATCGGTTGATGTGTGCTTTAAGTGAAGGTTCGCCTACGAGGCCTTCTGTCGAGTAAGCCCATACGTGAGATGGAGTTCGCATTCCGAGAGACTCGTTCAGATCCCCCTTTCTCCTCGTCCAGACAGGTTGGATACAGAGCGCAACGGTCACCCGCTCGGCTTCCAGCGTCTCGTGATATAACGCAACGTCGACCGACATAGTGTGCTTCAAGGGAGAACGCTCCACTTCATTTCCTGGATTGCCATGCTCACCTGCCTAGCGTCCGCACCGCGCATCATCGTGACAATGTGGCCCTCGGGGCTTTCAACGAGCCAGTCCAATGTTCCATCGCCGTTTTGGCGCGTGTAGACGGTGTTTCCGTAGGCGTCCCGATAGCGAGTGCCACGCTTGATCTTATCCAGGTCACCTTTGGTCCACCGGTAGGCCTTCATCCGGTCTCGTCCGTACTTGGCGCTTCCCGTGAAGGTATACTCACCGATCCGCCACGTTGCACCAACGCCGGCGAGCAGGACCTCGTCGCACAGTTGGCAGGCGCTTGTTTTTGCAGCGACCTTCGCAGGATCAAACTTGTCGCAGTAAGGCTGGGCGGGATTGTATATACGGGCGTCGGGCATGCCGCACAGGTAGTAGTCGTCGCCTCGGCGCTCGAACCATCTGCCTTCAGGGGCGAACCAACCGGGTGGGCCCGCGCTGACCTGACAACTGGGCTCGCAACCCTCCATTGGTATCAATCCGGTCGGGTCCGTGCGGCTAACCGCATTCCCTCCGGCGTACCCGAAGGGATTCCCCATCCAGCCCGGCAGCCGCTCCAGAGGCTCCCTGCTCAGGAACACCCCCGTGGCCGGGTCGTAGTACCTGGCGCGGAGGTACTGCAGGCCGGTGCTGGCGTCCGTCTGCTGGCCAGCGAAGTCGAACTCGTTCGCCAGGCTGCCCGAGCCGCCTGTCACCTCGCCGTACACGTCGTACTGGTACGACTTCTGGCTGTTCCCAGAGCTGTCAACGATCGCCATCGTCGAGCCCAGCCCGTCGGCCAGGTAGTAGTACCAGTTCCCGCCCTGCTTCATCGAGGACAGCCCGGCGCCGTAGACGTACTGGTTCCCGTCGTCCAGGACCACCGGCAGGCCCGCGTTGATGTCCCAGGTGAAGGTTGTGGTGGTCATGCCGACCGTCCGGCTGTCGCGCAGGCCGTCGCCCCGGTAGGCGAAGGTGCTCGTCACCGAGTTCACCGTGGCCGAGACCATGCGGTCTTCGTGGTCCCACTCAAAGCTGTCGGCGCCACGTTCGACCAGGTTGCCGTTGTCGTCCCAGTCGTAGGCGATGGCTGATGCAGGGCTCGGCGGCTGCACCTCGGTGATGCGGTCGGCGTCGTCGTAGGTGTAGTTGGTGGTCCCGGCGGAGGTGGTCATGCCGGTGCGGTTGCCGAAGGCGTCGAAGGCGTAGGTCGTCGTGCTCGGGCCGGGGTAGGTGACCGACGTCAGCCGGTAGAGGTCGTCGTAGGCGTAGGTGTGCGTGCCCTGCTGGTCGACCCGCTGCGTGCGGTTGCCGACATCGTCCAGGGTGTAGGCGACGCTCGCCACGGTGGTGGAGCCGTCCTTGACGTGACTGATGCGGGTCAGGCGGTCGCCGTCATCGTAGGTGTAGGACGTGACGATGCCGGTGCTCGAGGGGAGGGTCGCGCTGGTCATCCGGTTCGCATCATCATACCCATATTGGGTGGAGTTCGAGTCCCAGCCGGTGACAGCTGTGAGACGGTTGGCGGCGTCGTAGGTGTACGTCGCCTGGTTCGAGCCGCCGGGGTAGGTGATCGACGTGCGCCGAGAGGCCGCATCGTAGCCGTAGCTCACCGTCCGCGAGCCGGGGAAGGTGACGCTCGTCAGCCGGTAGAGCTCGTCGTAGGCATAGGCCGTCGTGCCGGTTGCGTCGACCATCTGGGTGCGGGCGCCGGCGTCGTTGTAGGCGAAGCTCACGAAGCTCAGGTCCGGGTAGTCGATGCGGGTGAGCTCGTTGCGGTCGTTGTAGGTGTACTCGATCTCCTGGCTCTTCGGGTCGGTGCGTGAAGTGAGCCGCCCGGCGAGGTCGTACTCGTAGGAGCGGACGTTCGAGAGGGGGTCGGTCTCCGTCAGCAGGCGGCCGAGGTTGTCGTAGGTGTAGGTCGTGGTCTTGCCGCGCGGGTTGGTCTTCGCGACCAGGTTCCTTACGGCATCGTAGGCGAAGGTCCACGTGCCGCTTGCGGCGTCGGTGATGGAGACGAGCTGGTCCTTATCGTCGTAGGCGTAGGTGGTGACGTTCAGGTTCGCGTCGGTAACCGTGAGCACGTTGCCGTTGTCGTCGTAGGTGTAACTGGTCTCGTTGCCGAGCTCGTCGGTGATGGTGACCACGAGATTGGCAGCGTTGTAGGTGTAGGTGGTCGAGTGCCCCAGCGGGTCCTCGGCCTCAGTCACGCGGCCGAAGCCGTCATAGGTGAAGGTCCACGTCTTCGAGAGGGCGTTGGTCACTCCGGTGCGGTTGCCGTAGCTGTCGTAGCCGAAGGTCGCCGTGTTGCTGAGCGGGTCCTCGACGGCGGTCACCAGGCCCGAAGCGTTCACCGTGAAGCTGGTCTCGTTGTTCAGCGCGTCGGTGACCTTCACGAGGTTGCCGCTGGCGTCGTACTCGTATTCGGTCACGCGGCTGAGTGGGTCGGTGACCGTGAGCACGTCGTTGTTGCTGTTGTAGGTGTAGGTCCAGGTCTTGCTCAGCGGGTCGGTCGCCGTCAGGACGTTGCCGCGAGAGTCATACGTGTAGCTCCACGTCTTGCCGAGGGCGTTCGTGACGGCCGTCTTGTTGTTGTTCGCGTCCCAGGTGGTGGTCGTGACGCCGCCGTCGTGGTCCATCACGTCGGTGATGCGCATCTGCTGGTCGAAGTAGTAGGTGATCTGCTTGCCCCGCTGGTCGGTGACGCGAGTGGCGCCCGCCCCGGGCGTGTCGTAGGCGATGGTCGTGACGCCATCGTCGGCGTCGAGCTGTTCCACGACGCGGCCATAGCTGTCGTAGGTGTTGCGGACGAAGACGTTCCCCTTCGCGTCGGTCCCCTGCGTGAGGAGGTGGCCGGAGTACTGGTACGCGATCGTGCCGCCCATCACGTCGGTGATTTCGACCAGGTCGCCGGCCGCGTTGTAGGCGTACTCCACCGAACGCGTCCCGTCGCTGACCGACTGGATGCGGCCGTTTCCGTCGTAGGTGATGGTCAGCGAGCGGCTGCTGGTGTCGGTGATGCTGGCGAGCTTGCCGGACGTGTACCCGAGCGTGGTCGTGTTGCCGTTGCGGTCGGTCACCGAGGTCCACTGCCCCGAGCTGTCGAAGGCGTAGACGAGCTGGTTCGCGGTGGTAAGGGTCCAGTCGCCCCCACTGTTCTTGACGAGCGAGCCCTCCCAGCCAACGGGGTTCCGGTAGGAGGAGCCGTTCTTGTAGAAGTTGAGCGAGGCGCCCATGGCCAGGCTGACCTGGACGAGGTTACCGCCGTCGACCTCCTTGAGCCGGGCGTGCCAGTTGTGGGACCACTTGGCGCCCATGGGCCCGGTCTCGCCGAGTGAGTTCATGTTCGCCTGGGCCGAATAGGAGCGGGTCCAGGCGAGTGGCACGCCGAGTCCGGGGAGGGCGAGGTCGGTCTTCGCAGTGAAGTAGTTGCCCGAGATGACGTCCACCGGGTCCTGGCTTGCGTCGCTCGTGGAGGCGCCGTCCTCGACCCCAACCGGGAAGGCCGGTGCCGGCATTTTGGGGTTCCCGATTGGTCCCTTGCCCGCAGGCCCGTCGATCATCTGAATCCAGGCGACATCCGGTTTCCCCTCACACCCGGGCCCCCCGCAGCCGAAGCTAGTGGGGCCCCAGCCCTTCAAGCGGAAGCTCGCCTCAAACGGGCTCGGGCTATAGTAGGAGGAGGGGTTGGAGACGAAGAAGTCCTTCTCCAGCCAAACATCCGTCGGGTCATACGGGGAGCCCTGAAGCTTGCCGACGGCCGTAAAAACGGGCGACGACCATCCGGGGATCTCAACCCGGAGAGTCGAGCCCAAGTCGCTCGGCGTGTTGTTGAAGTTGAACTTCATCCGATAACGGATGCGGAACCAGTTGCCGCGGACGTTGCCCTTGTAACCGCTGCCGTCGAGCGTGAACTCGCCGGAGATGAGCTGGCCGACGTTCGCAACGTATCCGAGCTCCGTCCCCGAGCCGCCGAGACTGAGGGGATCACTGCCGCTGGCCGACCACCCGGGGAGCAGGTGGCTCCCAATGCCTGCCGCGTCAAAGGACAGCGTAGTGCCGGACTTCGGGACCACCTGGATCTTCACCGATTGTCCGGCGAAGTCGCCGAGGCCAAAGGTGCGGGTTCCCCAGGTCGTGTCCGTGCTCGAGCCTGAGTACACCGTCGTGACCATCGAGTAACTGGCGCCCGAGAGTACCTTGATGTCGTACCCCTGTCCCGAGGTAGCGTCCACGCGCACATCCACTTGGGCATTCTGGGTGTTGGCATCCACTGTGAAGGCTTTCGAGGTCACGGTCGTGGTGGTGCTCGCGTATGCCCCTCCCGGTCCGCCGGTCCACCGACTCACCTTGGTCCCGTCGTTCGGCGTCCACTCGACGAGGTCCTGGGTCATAAAGCCAACGTTGTCCATGTAGGCCGTGCCGGTGTATCGCCGCAACTCCAGTTTGATGTTCTGGCCGCGCCACGGGATCGCGTCGAATTCGCGCGTCGTCCACGTCGAGCAGGCGGATGCGCACGAGAACCCCTTGCTGGACGTAGACGAGTAGCCGGATCCGTACTTGATGTCGACGTAGACGTTGTAGCCGCCGCCCGGCGAGGAGAAGTCGAAGGTCAGCGTCTCGGCCTTCTCGTCCACCGTGAACGCTTCGCTCAGGGCCTTGTCGCCCACTCCGAGTTCCAGATAATACCCACTCGGACCATCGGAGAAGATCGTCGGCGTCCCGCCGGTCGTCGTCCAGTTGGTGAGGGCTCCCGTCTCAAAGTCGTAGTTGGCCAGCGGAGTCCCCACGGCCCCGCCGGCCGCCTCGAACCCGTGGTTGTCGGGCGGCGTGCCGACCTCGCCCTTCCCTACGCCGCTGAAGTCGCCATTAGGGATGTACGCCACTTTGGCGCCGCTCAGCGTCGGTGTGGCGCCCGCGATAGAGCCGGGTGAGGCTACCTCGTACACCGACGGGAAGATGAAAGCTGAGATGATGGCAAACACTGTAAGAGCCGCTCTGCGCATGGCGCGCCTCCGGCGTGAAAGTTCCCGGGACGCTAGCGGGGAGCAGTTGGCGGATCAACAGCGTTCTGTCAACCAGATTGAAACTCGCCACTATCTGTCGCGTTTAGTGGGTGCAAGAACTGAGCAAACTTCCTAAGTGAGTGCAAGAAGACCTAGCCCACCAACGATCAGTAGTTCTCGAATGAATTCTGGCAACATCAGACGGGGGCACTTCACCAGGAGCGGGCTGGGGCTCTTCCCGGCCACACACCAATCCCCCATCGACGCTGTGCGCGGTGTCTGTAAAGGCGGTCGGTTCGCATCATCATACCCATACTGGATGACGTTCGAGTCCCAGCCGGTGACAGACACGAGACGGTTCGCTCAGTCCATGAAGACGGTGACGTAGAGCCACATGCGGCCGTCCCTCACGGCGGCGACGCCGACGCGGGAGAAGCGCTCTTCGAGGATGTTGGCGCGGTGGCCGGGGCTGGCCATGAGGCCATCGAATGCCGCGGCGACAGTGCGGGGGTCGGGGTAGTTGTTGCGGGCCAGGTTCTCTCCGGCGAGTCCATACGAAACGCCGCGGGCGGCGAGCTCCGAGAACGCACTCTCGCCGTCCGGGCCGTAGTGGTCGAAGTAGCCACCGAGTACGAGGTTGCGGGCCCGGGCATAGGCGACGTCCTCCAGGGCGGCGTCCCGTTCGAATGCCGGGAGTCCCTCGGCTGCGCGGGCCGCGTTCATCGCATCCACGAGCGCGGCGGCTTTGTCTGCCACGGCGAGGACATCGGCGGGCTGCTCGATGCTCGAAGGCAGGGACTCGACAGACGCCGCGGGAGCGGGGGTAGCGGGAGAGGGAGCGGACGCAGGTTCGCCACGCACTTCAACCGCCGGGGCGGGTGTGGCCGGGACATCGGGCGGCGGCGGGGCCGGTGATTCGCTGATCGCGGGCAGGGCGGGTGTGGCATCCGGTGACGCTTGGGTGACAACCGTTGGAGCAGCGTAGGAAAGGCCGGTGGAGGGCCCGTCGAATGCCGAAATACGTGGTGCGGGCTGTTCGGCTTGCACCGCTTCGGCGCTCATGCGGGTGGCCGCCAGCCCGGCGGCCGAGCATATGGCGCCGGCGGCGAGAAAAAGGGCGAACGGCCGCGGGTGTCGCATACCAGATAGGTCGGCAGGCGAAGGCCGCCGAAACATCGGGGAGCACACCGATGGGGAGGCGAATCGTATGCAAGCAGCGAACGGCGCGACGATCCCGGGACTCCCGCCGCTGGTGGGCACGCAGGTGGCGATCGTTTCGCAGGGCTTGGAACGCGCCTACGACCGCGCGCGGGGGCTCGAATTCTCAGGATACCGGGCCGTGGCGTGCGGCGACCCTGGCCAGGCGCTCGAGTGCATCGAAGAGTCACGTCCCGACGCCATCGTTGTCGACATCGGGCGGGAACTCGGGTTCCCGGGGGATGTGGTTGCGCGGTTGCGCCAGGTAACCACCGTCCCCGTCGTGGTCGTGGGCTGCGCGGGGACTTCGGCCGAAATGCTCCGATGCTACGAAGCGGGCGCCGACGACTACTGCCGGCCACGCTGCCAGACCGAGGAGATCGACCTGCGCCTCCGCGCGATCTTCCGGCGAATGGAAATGGAGTCGCCGGCGGCGCGGCAGGGCACCGCGCCGGAGGGTATCCGGGTCGGCGAGATCGAGATTGACCTTGCGGCGCAGACCGTGAGGAAGCACGGGCACGAAGTGCCGCTCTCACCAACGGAGTTCAGGCTCCTGGCGACGCTTGCGGAGCACCCGGGCGAGGTGGTTCCCTCGCGGGCGCTCATCGCCAGGGTGTGGGGTAACCAGTACGCCGGCGAGACGCACTACCTGCGGCTTTATGTCCGGTACCTTCGGCAAAAGCTGGAGGACGAGCCGAGCAATCCGCGGTACATCGTGAACCGGTGGGGTTCAGGGTATTCGCTCGAAGAACCCAAGCGTTCGGCGGCGCGGGCCGGGTAGACGGCGCCCACCGCAACATCCAGAATCGGCTCCCACCATTCGCGAGGAGCCGAAATGTCGACACCCCACGCAATCCTCCGCAGTTCGATGCGCTCGATGCATGCATTGCTCGACAAGGCCGTTGATGGCATGACCGCCGAACAGTTGAACTTCCGCCCGCAGGAGGGTGGAGTGAGTGCGTTCTTCAGCCTGTGGCACTACGTGCGCACGGAAGACAACATCATCAACTGGGTCGCTCAGCAGAAGCCGACGGTGTGGCTCGAAGGCGGGTACGACCAGGCGTTCGGGCTGCCCCGAACCAGCCAGGGCACCGGCATGACCGTTGAGGAAGCCAATGCCGTCCAGATTCGCGACGTGGGCAAGTGGCGTGAATACCAGCAGGGGGTCTGGGCGGCGACCGACGCCTACCTGGCGGCGCTCTCGCCGGAGGAGTTTGACCAGCGCCAGGTAACCATCAAGCCGCTGGGGCCGATGTCGCTGTGGGACGGCATCTACGGGATGTGCCTGAGCCACGGCTACCGTCACGTTGGCGAGATCGAGTATGTGCGCGGCGTGCAGGGTCTCGGTGGGCTAACGATCTAAGCCGGTGGCTCGTTGCGGCCGACGACGAGGTAGTCCTCGACGCGGCGAAACCCCATCTTCTGATAGACGGAGAATCCGAGTTCGGTGGCTTCGAGGCAGGCGGCGGTGGCTCCCGCAGCCCTGCCGGATTCGATGGCAGCGGCCGTGATGGCTGCCCCCAGCCCCTGCCGCCTTCGGGAAGGGGCGACATAGACGTTGTGGATTCCGACGACACCTTCGTGGACCACCGCCATGGAACGAGCAACCGGAACACGGTCGATCAGGCCGAGGTGCATGGTCACGCCCTCCACGGAGGCCGCCAGAGCGACCATCGCAAGCTGGAAGGCCTGGTCGGAGTACTCCTCCTGGTCGGCCGCGCAGTAGAGGGCAAGTTCCTCGGGAGTTCTGACGGTCCGGACTTCGAGCCCGGGCACCGTTGCGTTTTCCCCAGGAAGCGGGTGAAGGGTCATGAGCGGTTCGCGCCACCAGAACTGGAAGCCTTCGAGCATGGACGCGGCCAGCAGCGGGCCATCGGCCGTTCCACGGAGATCGAGGCGCAGGTTGAGACCGCGGATCGCGTACCAGTCCATAGCATCGCGGAGGGCCTGGCGCGGGTTCTTCACGGGGTCGACGACCACAGCGATGTTGAACTTCGACACGCCGATGCCCGCATTAATGCAGAGGAGCGGACCGACGCGTTCCGCTTCGCCATCCGGTCCAAGGCGAGCGATGCGTTGGAGGGCGTGGACGTAGTTGGCGTGCAGCTGGGCCGGTGTGGGCGGGGTCATCGGCTTCATCGTAGCGGGGGCCGGCCGTGGGCGCCGGTTTCGGCCATAATGGGGCCCTGAGATCCGGAGGTACCGATGGAACAGCCCAGGCAGGAATCGATCGATAAGATGTGGAACTACGCGGAGAAGTACGCCGAGAAATCGGGGACGCACCTTCACCCGGATCGGTTCATCACGGAAGGGGTCGTGCTCGGTCTGGCTTCGAACATCGACAACTACGGGCGGCCGCTCTGCCCCTGCAACTTCTACCCCGCGAAGGATGAGCACGGCAACTGGCCCGAGGGCCTCTACCTCCCGCGAGAGGAAGAAGTGAAGCGCCGGACCTGGATCTGCGCCTGCGACGAGATGCAGATGTACAAGTACTGCCACTGCCTCCTGTTCGTGACCGAGGAGGGGCTGCCGATCACGGAGTACCTCCCCGAGGATCATGAAGGCAGGGAGATTTACGGCCTGGTGAAGGACCCGACACCCGAACAGGGCCGGGCCCTGTGGAAGGCGCTGCAGAAGCAGAAAGAGAAGGACGCCGGCTAGCCGGCCAGGCTCCACGAGAGCGGTGGTGAGAATTCCCCCATGCCCGACCCACGAGTGATCTCCTCGGAAACGGCCTATGCCGGCCGCCTCTTCAACGTCTCCGTCGACCGGATCGAGATGGATGGTGGAGTGGTGGCTCTTCGCGAAACGATTCGCCATCCGGGGGCGGTCTGCATGGTACCCGTGACCGGGGAGGGGAGCCTGCTCTTCGTCACCCAGTACCGGCACGCGGCCGGCCGGAGGCTGCTGGAGCTGCCGGCGGGCACACTCGAGCCCGGCGAGGAGCCGCTCGCGGCGGTGTCCCGGGAGTTGCAGGAGGAGGTGGGTCAGCGGCCGGGCAGGATCCAGCCGCTGGGCGGATTCTTCGTGGCCCCGGGATATACCACCGAGTACATCCACCTGTATGTCTGCACGGAACTGGAGCCGTCCCGCCTTGACGGCGACGAGGATGAGGACATCGAGGTGGAAGTGCGGACTCCGGAGGAGGCTCTGGCGGCCATCGAAGCTGGCGAGATCTGCGACGCGAAATCGGTGATTGGCGTGTTGCGGTGGTTGCGGACGGTTGAATCAACAAATCGATAGGTAGGCCAACGTTCTATAGCTGGCATGCATAGTGCCGCATTGCTGGCCTCATGACGCGGTCGTAGGATTCCGCGTGGGGCAGCGGCATGGCCAGTTGCCAGCCGCCTGTTACGGGACTGGATCAGCAACCGCAGTCCGTTCTGGGAACGTCCAAGGAGGGTGGGCATGCTCACAGGTTCAGCAGCGCGCGGCCCGAAGCCGCTGCGACAGCGGCGCTTGCGGCCGCGATTCTGGCTCCTCGATTTCTACGGGTCGGCGATAGGGAAGAAAGCGGTGATGGCCGTCACGGGCATCCTGCTGTTGGGGTTCGTGCTGGCCCACATGCTCGGCAACCTGCACCTCTACGAGTCTGCCGAGAAGATGAACCACTACGGCGAGTACCTGCGAGAAATCGGCTCGCCCATCCTCCCGCATAGCGGCGCGCTCTGGATCCTGCGGATCGGGCTGATTGTGGCGTTCGTGCTCCACATCCACGCGGCGGCCACGCTCACCATCATGAACCGGCAGTCCCGGCCGGTCGGTTACAAGGGTGGGCGGGACTACATCGCGGCGAACTACGCGGCGCGAACGATGCGGTGGAGCGGCATCATCGTCGGCTTCTACCTCCTCTTCCACCTCGCAGACCTGACCTGGGGCACGGGGGTGGCGACCACGGACGAGTTCACGCGGGGAGAGCCGTACCAGAACGTGGTTGCCAGCTTCGACCGGGTGCCGGTGGCGATCCTCTACATCGTGGCGAACGTCCTGCTGGGGCTGCACATCTACCACGGCGCGTGGAGCCTGTTCCAATCGTTGGGGTGGGCGAACCCGCGCTTCAACCACTGGCGGCGGGGGTTCGCGATGGGTTTCGCGGCCATCATCGTCATCGGAAACGTGTCGTTCCCGGTCGCGGTCATGACCGGGCTCGTCGAGTAGGAGCCGCCAGATGACACTCGATGCAAGGATCCCGGCGGGCCCGCTCGCCGACAAATGGAGCAACGCGAAGTTCGAGACGAAGCTCGTCGCTCCGCAAAACCGGCGCAAGTTCGACATCATCGTTGTGGGGACCGGCCTGGCGGGCGGAGCTGCAGCGGCCACGCTCGGCGAGATGGGCTACAACGTCAAGGTGTTCTGCTACCAGGACAGCCCGCGCCGCGCCCACTCCATCGCGGCCCAGGGCGGCATCAACGCTGCAAAGAACTACAAGAACGATGGCGACAGCGTGCACCGGCTGTTCTATGACACGATCAAGGGCGGCGACTACCGGGCGCGCGAAGCGAACGTGCACCGGCTGGCGGAGATCAGCCTCCAGATCATCGACCAGTGCGTCTCGCAGGGTGTGCCGTTCGCGCGGGAATACGGGGGGCTGCTGGATAATCGCTCGTTCGGCGGGGCCCAGGTGGCGCGTACGTTTTACGCACGCGGCCAGACGGGCCAGCAGTTGCTCCTCGGCGCCTACCAGGCGCTGGAGCGCCAGATCGACGCCGGCACCGTCCAGATGTACTCGCGCCACGAGATGCTGGAGCTGGTGGTCGAGAACGGCCGGGCGGTCGGCATCATCACACGGGACCTGGTCTCGGGCGCGATCGAGCGGCACTCGGCGCACGCGGTGGTCCTCGGCACGGGCGGCTACGGCAACGTCTTCTACCTTTCGACGAACGCCAAGGGCAGCAACGTCACGGCGGCGTGGCGGGCGCACCGGAAGGGCGCATACTTCGCCAACCCCTGTTACACGCAGATCCATCCGACCTGCATCCCCGTGAGCGGCGACTACCAGTCCAAGCTGACCTTGATGAGCGAGTCGCTTCGCAACGACGGGCGCATCTGGGTGCCGAAGGACAAGAACGACAGTCGGCCGCCGAACCAGATCCCGGAGGCCGAGCGGGACTACTACCTGGAGCGCATCTACCCGTCGTTCGCGAACCTGGTGCCGCGCGACGTGGCCTCGCGAGCGGCGAAGCGGATGGTCGACGACGGTTATGGCGTGGGGCCGCTGAAGAACGGCGTTTATCTGGACTTCAAGACGGCGATCGAGCGGCTTGGGCGCAACGTCATCGAACAGCGCTACGGCAACCTGTTCGACATGTACGCCAACATCAGCGGCGAAGACCCCTACCAGGTGCCGATGCGCATCTACCCGGCGGTGCACTACACGATGGGCGGGCTGTGGGTGGACTACAACCTGATGTCGAACCTGCCGGGGCTGTTCGTCATCGGCGAGGCGAACTTCTCGGACCACGGAGCGAACCGGCTCGGCGCCTCGGCACTGATGCAGGGACTGGCCGATGGCTATTTCATCCTGCCAACCACGATTGCGGGCGAGCTGGCCAACCAGCTCAACACGCCGGCGCCGTCGACCGATTCCGCGGCCTTCAAGGAGGCCGAAGAGTCGGTCCTTGCGCAAACGGCCCGGCTACTCGGCATCAAGGGCAGCCGGACGGTGGACTCGTTCCACAAAGAGCTGGGCAAGATCCTCTGGGAGTACGTGGGGATGGCCCGGAACGCGGAGGGCCTGAAGAAGGCTCGCGCCGAAGTGAGCGCCCTGCGCGAGGAGTTCTGGCGGGACGTGAAGGTGCTGGGCGACGGCGAGTCGTTCAACCAGTCTCTGGAGAAGGCGGGCCGGGTGGCCGATTTCTTCGAGCTGGCGGAGTTGCTCTGCCAGGACGCACTCGAGCGCGAGGAATCGTGCGGGGGTCACTTCCGCGAGGAACACCAGACCGCTGAGGGTGAAGCCCAGCGGGATGACGACAATTTCGCCTATGTGGCTGCCTGGGAGTTCAACGGCCCGGGCAAGGACGCCACGCTCCACAAGGAAGACCTGGTGTTCGAAAACGTCCACCTCGCGCAGAGGAGTTACAAATGAGCCTGAACCTCACCCTCAAGGTGTGGCGCCAGAAAGGTCCCAACACCCCCGGCGACTTCGAGGTCTACGAAGCCCGGGATATCGACGAAGACATGTCGTTCCTCGAAATGCTCGACGTGGTCAACGAGCGGCTCATGGCACAGGACAAGGAGCCGATCGCCTTCGACCATGACTGCCGCGAGGGGATCTGCGGGTCGTGCGGGGTGGTGATCAACGGCATCCCGCATGGCACAAAGAAGCTGACCACCACCTGCCAGTTGCACATGCGCAACTTCAAGACCGGCGAGACGATTGTGGTGGAGCCGTGGCGGGCCGCTTCGTTCCCGGTGATCAAGGACCTGGTAGTCGACCGGTCAGCCTTCGACCGCATCATCCAGGCGGGCGGCTACATCACCGCGCCGACAGGCGCGGGGCGCGACGCCAACGAGATCCTCGTGCCGAAGCCCATCGCGGACCAGGCGTTCGACGCGGCTGCATGTATCGGTTGCGGCGCCTGTGTGGCGGCATGCCCGAATGGCGCGGGGCAGCTGTTCACGGCGGCGAAGCTGGCGCACCTGAACCTCCTCCCCCAGGGGCAGCCGGAGCGCTGGAGCAGGACCATTGCGATGGTCGACACGATGGAGGAGTACTTCGGGAGCTGCACGAACTACGCCGAGTGCGAGGCTGCCTGCCCGAAGGGCATCAGCATCGACTTCATCGCGAAGATGAACCGGGACTACCTGCGGGCGAAGTTCAAGGACCGGCGGAGCACGATGAAGGTCGACACGAGCGAGGCGGGCGGGTAGCGGGCACGACGGCGGGGCTACCTGCCGAGGCGCGCCTCCACATCGGCGAAGTGGGGATTCTGGGCGTAGATAGCTTCGTAGTCCTGCCGGGCGCGGCCAGGCTGTCCCATCTCCTCGTAGACGCGGGCCCGGTGGTAGCGGGCGGAGTGGAGGACGGGAGAGCTTCGGCTGCGCGACTTGAGGGCCTCGCGCAGAGCGACGAGCGACTCATCGAACTGCCCAAGCGCACCGAGGGCAGCACCGCGATAGCTGAGCGTGAGGGCCGAGAGGTCGTCGGTGTTCGTCACGCCATCGGTTACCCGGCGCGCGTCCTCCCAGCGCCCTGACGACGCGTAGAGTTCGGCGAGCGCGACGCGCGCCAGGGGCTCGGCGAGACCTGCCTCAGCGAGGCCTTCGACCAGCTCTGCAGCCTCGTCGATGCGGCCTGCGCGCTGATAGAGCTCGGCGAGCAAGAAAGCCGCACCGGCGCTATCGAACGGGAGCATCGTTTCGATCCCGGGGACGAGCCGGACCTGGATCTGGAAGCCAAGCTTGTCCATGTACTTCGACATGAAGGCATCGGGGAGTTCGGTCTCGCTGGCGATGACCCGCTCCAACAGCGGGACGGCGTCCGCGTCGCGCTCCAGGCGAACGAAGGCGTACGCGAGCAGCAGGTCGTCGGCGTCGTGGCTGGTGTCGCGCTGCGTGGTCTTTTCGAGGTTGGCGCGCGCCTCCTCCCAGTCTCCGCAGGCCGCCGCAACCACCGCCTTTCGGAACGACTGCTCGGCGCCGGGGGCCATGAAGCCCGGTTTCGGGACCAGGTCCTCCGCCTGCTGGCGCGTGACCGGAAGCGAGGGACGGCCGGGCAGTGCGGGCGCCTTTCGCGCACGAGATGAGGTGGTACGGGGCTTTGCGGTCGTGCTCTTCGGCGCCGTTCGGCGCGTCGATGGCTTCTTCGTGGTGGAGGTACGTCGCGAGGTCGTGCGGGAGCGTGACGTGCCGCCCGAGGAGTCCTTGTAGCCGATCCCCGTGCCGGGAATGTTGATGGAGGTTGTGCTGCGGCCGGTGGTCGAGACGTTGTAGCGGTAGCCCGGGCCTCCCACGGAGATACTGGCGGACTTCTTGCCAAGGTTCAGGCGAATGCCCGGACCGAGCTTGAGGGACTTGCGGAAGCTCCAGGGCATCAGCGAGTGACCTCGATGCTGATTTTGACGGCGCCGCGGCGCTTATCGAGCGCGTGAGCAAAGGCTGCGTTGGCCTCTTCCAGGCGGTAGGTTGCGGTCCTGAGTTGATCGAGGTGGCGGGCGTAGCGGGCGAGTTTTCCGACCGCGGCCCCAAACTCGGGCTGGCCGGACTCATGGCCGTAGACCAGCGACCCGATCAGGTGGACCTCCTGGTTGACGAGCTTGCCGGCCGGAAGCGCGACATCGGTCGTGAATACCCCGAGGGCGAGGACAGTGCCGCCCGCGCGGACCATGTTCACCGCTTCGGATAGGGTGGACGCGGAGCCTCCGACAGATTCGAAAACCGTGTCAACAGGGTTGGACTTCGCCCAGGAGGCGAGCCCCTCCGAGCCGGGCTCGAAGACCGTGTCGGCGCCGAGCGCGAGGGCGAGTGCGCCCTGGTGCGGGTAGCGCGCGGTGATCGCGACCTCGTTGGCGATGTCGCGGGCGAGGAGGAGGGTGACCAGCCCAATCGTCCCGGCGCCGAGGATTACGACCCGGTCGCCCTGCGCGATCCGCGCGCGGTTCATCGCGCGGACGGCGACGGCGAGGGGCTCGGCGAGTGCCCCCAGCTCCGGCGAGACCCGCGGTGGCAACGGGAACACGTTCGCCGCGGGGACGGCCAGGTAGTCCTGCAGTCCGCCGGGCTTCGAGATGCCCATCAGGCGGAGCTGCGCGCAGGCCGGCGCCTGGCCGCGCAGGCACGCAGCGCAGGCGCGGCAGGCAATGGTCGGCTGGATTGCGACCGGGGTGCCGGGCGCGAAGCCATCGCCAGCCTCGATGAAACCGGCGATCTCGTGTCCCGGGACCATGCCGGGGAGGCCGCGAAACTCGCCGCGGTAGAAGTGGAGGTCAGAGCCGCAGATCCCCACGGTGCCGGTGCGGATCAATACTTCGCCGGCCGCCAGTTCGGGGACGGGGCGTTCGACCACGTCGAGGGTGTTCGCGTTGTTCCAGGCGGCGGCGCGCATCGGCGCCTATCGTACCCGAGCGGGGGCCGGGCCGGTCGCGGGATGAGCCGGACGCCGGTAGGCTCTTTGCGTGGGCCACCGAAAGAACCGCAAACGCGAACGCCGCCGCGAGCAACAGGGCGAACTACAGTGGCGCCGGCAGCCGCAGGTCAGTGAAGAGGATTTCCTGAAGCCCGACCCGTTCTCGCTGTTGGAGATGGCGGGATTGCGGGAGCCGTTCGGGCTGCGGGCCGAACCGGCGAAGACTTGCGGCGGGTGCCGCGAATTCGTGGAAGACCACGAGGGCGGGCGGGGCACCTGCCTGCACCCCGGGAGCGGGATTCTGAACCCCTGGACCGACACGGAAGCGTGCGATTTCTTTGCGCGCGGGCGAGCGATGAACCGGCGTTAGGCGGGCACCGAAGCGGAGCCGTGGACCGTCTTCGAATCTGGGTTCGACAATAATGAGCGCAGCGATGGCCTACAATATGTTGTGGGCGAAGGCTTGACGGGCCACAAGATATTGATCCATACTCGCCCCCGCACCTCGGGAAATGCTAAGGTGCCTAGACGCTTCAAGGGATATTACGTCAACCGTGCGCTGCCCCTACTGCCACTTCCGCGACTCCAAGGTCACCGATTCCCGGGCGAATGACGACGGCATCCGCCGGCGGCGGCAGTGCATCTCGTGCGGCGAGCGGTTCACTACCGTGGAGACGGTCCAGCTTTCGACGGTCCAACTGGTGAAGAAGGACGGACGGCGCGAGGACTTCAACCGCGAGAAGCTGCTCCGCGGCCTGCGCGCAGCCTGTGCGAAGCGGAGCATTTCGGTCGCGCAGCTCGAGGCGATCGTGGCCGAGATCGAGGCCCGGGTGGCGGCCGATGGCCGCCCGGAGGTCCCATCGCAGTTTGTGGGAGAGCTGGCGATGGATGCGCTCCGGCGGCTCGACCACATCGCGTACATCCGCTTTGCCTCGGTGTATCGCGCCTTCACGGACATCGAGTCGCTGAAGCAGGCAGTGGAAGCCCTCGAGGAGGGCCGCGTCCCGACCGTCGATGAGCGCAACCTGCAGCTGGCGTTGCCGGACGTGGCCGAGGAGCCCCGCGGGCCGCGGCTGCTCCAGGACGTTGAGAGCCGGCATTTCGCCGAGTCGGTGAGCTAGCCATGAAGATCTGGGAAGTGCATTCGCTTTCGACCAACGGCGCCATCCGCACAAGCGCGGACGGCGACGCGGATGTAGCCGGGCTGCTGCTCACGGAGAAGGCTTACCTCCTGGCGATGCGTGACTTCCGGCCCGCACAACTGTTGAACCTTGTGAACGAGCGAGGCCCGCACGGCGCCGCCGAGGTGCTCGTGGCGCACTTCGCCGGGTCGCAACCCGACAACACAGGTCGCACCCTCAGTCGCGGCCGGTCGCGCATGGGCGACCCGGTCATCCAGCGGTCGGATGAAGCGCCGCAACCCGTGACAGTGGGGCGGTTGGCTCCCGGAGACCACTAGTCAGTTCGAACGTTTGTTCGTATCATCACCAGCCCCGCTCCCGCCGCGGGACGCCAGAAAATGGGAGGAACGCCAATGGTCACCACAGCATCGGAAGGTCTCGGCCTGAACAACGGGGACTTCGAGCCGACGCCGCTTTCGGAGAACGCGAAGGTGGTCATCGAGCGGCGCGTCGCGCGCCGGAATGACCGTGGCGATGCCCTGGAGACACCCGACCAGGTATTCCGCCGGGTCGCGCAAAACCTGGCCGAGGCCGAGCTCCGGTTTGGCGGCGCGGAAGGCGATCGCACGGCAGCCGAGGAGAGCTTCTACCGGCTGATGGCTTCGCTCGATTTCCTCCCGAACTCCCCCACGCTGGTGAATGCCGGCCGGGAGTTGCAGCAGCTGTCGGCGTGCTTCGTCCTCCCCGTGCCAGACTCGATTGATGGCATTTTCGAGGCGATCAAGAACACCGCGATCATCCACAAGTCAGGTGGCGGTACGGGCTTTGCGTTCTCGCGGCTGCGGCCGGCGCACGACCGTGTCCAGTCGACGATGGGCGTCGCAAGCGGTCCAGTCTCGTTCATGAAGGTCTTCGATTCCGCGACGGAAGCGATTAAGCAGGGCGGTACGCGCCGGGGCGCCAACATGGGCATCCTTCGCGTCGACCATCCGGACATCGATGAGTTCATCACCATGAAGGCAGACATGACCACGCTGCAGAACTTCAACATCAGCGTGGCGGTGACCGATGCCTTCATGAAGGCGGTCGAAGAGGGCACCACCTACGACATCATCAACCCCACCTCGGGCCAGGTGGTCGCCGAGCGCGACGCTCGCGAAGTGTGGGAGAAGATGCTCGCGAACGCCTGGAAGAACGGCGATCCCGGGCTCATCTTCATCGACCGAATTAATGCCGGGCGGGCGAACCCCGTGCCGAAGCGCGGTCCCGTCGAATCGACGAACCCGTGCGGTGAGCAGCCGCTGTACCCGTTCGACTCGTGCAACCTGGGCTCGATCAACCTCCACCACTTCACGAAGGGCGCGCCCGGGGCGAAGGAAGTCGACTACGAACGGCTGGGGAAGGTAGTCCGGCGAACGGTGCACCTGCTCGACAACGTCATCGAAATGAATCACTACCCGATCCCGGAGATTGCGGAGACCTCTCACGCGATCCGCCGCATCGGACTGGGGGTGATGGGCTGGGCGGACATGCTGATCGACCTGCGCATCGCGTACAACTCGGAAGAGGCGCTGACGCTCGCGCGGGAAGTGATGTCGTTCATCCAGCGGGAAGCCGACGCCGCCTCGACCCAGCTGGCGCAGGTGCGTGGCAATTTCCCGGACTGGGCGGACTCGATCTATGGGCCGAAGGGGCCGGAAGGCCCGCGCCCGATGCGCAATTCGACGCGAACCACGATAGCGCCAACTGGCACGCTCAGCATCATCGCGAATTGTTCGGGCGGTATCGAACCCGTGTTCTCGCTGGCGTTCATCCGATCCCATTACCTGGACAAGGACGACCCGACCAAGCGCACCGAGCTGGCCGAGGTGAACGAGCAGTTCGAGGAAGTCGCGAAGGCCGAGGGCTTCTACAGCGACGAGCTCATTCGCTTCCTGGCCGAGGGCGGCCACCTGGCGGAGCGGCCCGAAGTGCCGCAGTGGGTGAAGGATACGTTCGTGACGGCGCACGACATCGAGCCGGAGTGGCATGTGCGCATGCAGGCTGCCTTCCAGGAGTTCACGGACAACGCGGTCTCGAAGACGATCAACTTCCCGAACGCGGCCAGCGTGGACGATGTGCGAACCGCCTACGAGCTGGCAAACCGGACTGGCTGCAACGGCATCACGATCTACCGCGACGGTTCGCGCGATCTGCAGGTGCTGAAGCACGCGGAGAAGAGCGAGAGCGAGAAGGCGATCGAGGCGGCCCAGGCGATCATCACGGGCGCCATGGGCCCGGTGCGGCGAAAGCTGCCAGATGAGCGCCAGGCCATCACGCACAAGTTCCGCGTTGGCGAACAGGAAGGCTACATGACCGTCGGCCTGTTCGATGACGGCACGCCGGGCGAGGTGTTCATCAACGTGAACAAGCAGGGCTCGACGGTCTCGGGCCTGATGGACACGGTGGCGATGCTCACGAGCTACGCGCTCCAGTACGGGGTGCCGATCTCAGAACTGGCTTCGAAGCTGAAGAACACGCGGTTCGAGCCGAGCGGCCCGACCAGCAACAAGCAGATCCCGATCGCGACCAGCATCGTGGACTACGTGTTCCGCTGGCTGGAGCTGAAGTTCGGCGGTGGGAGCGCGGCTGTCCAGCCCATGCTCATCCCGGCGGACCAGGTGGTGGAGAGCACGAATCCAAGTGTGTCGGCGACGAAGCACAGCGACGCGGTCGCGAGCGGCGTGGGCTGCCCGGATTGTGGCGCGGTGCTGTATTACGCCGAGGGCTGCCTGATCTGCCACAACTGCTTCTACAACAAGTGCGGGTGAGGTAAGGGGCCCGGCCGGCGCCCGGGGAGGGAGCCCATTGGCGCCCTCCCCGGGTCTACACTCTCACCCCATGAGCACCGTGCGCCACCTCTTCCGCCACCACCGCTGGGCCAACCTGGCACTTGTCGACGCCATCGCGACGCTGCCCGGTGAGGTGCTTGGGTTGACCTCGCCCGGGGGCTACGGAACGGTCCACGAGACGCTGGTGCACCTCGTCGAGAACGAACGGCGTTATGTAGCGACCCTGCGAGGTGCTACGACCATCGTGGCAGGCCGCGAAGCTCCAGATGTGCTGGCCGGGCTCGGTGAGCTCCGTAACGAGCTGGATGGCCTGGGCAGCGAGCTCATCGCGATAGCAGCAGAGATGTCCGGTGGCGCCACTGTCTCCGGCACGTTCAACGGCAGGCCATTCGAGATGCCGGCGTTCATCCCCCTGCTCCAGGCGTACAACCACGGCACGGAACACCGCACCAACATCACGACGACACTGGCGTCCCACGGGCACGAAGCGCCTCCGCTCGACGTCTGGTCGTTCCTGGCGGCGGGGATGCCGTAGCTCATGCGTTGAGCCTCGGGCGCGTACACTTGGGGCCATGGGGTTCTACTACGGGCAGAGCACGCCCCCACCGGACGAGCCGCCGCCCGGCTCGTGGCGGGAGACGTTCGCGATCATCTGGGTGGTGTTCAAGACCCTCGCCCTTCCACTCGGATTGCTGTTCGGGTTCGTGTTCGCGCTCATCCTCATCTTCTGGCTGTTCATGATCAGCGGCTGGCTTGGGCTGGGAGCGATCGCGCTGGTTGCCGGCGGCCTGGTCGCACGCGGGGTGTGGGAAGCGAAACACCCACCCAACCTCGGATGAGCGCCTTGGTGACCCATGACGCCATCCGCCTGAACCTGCTGGCGGTACGGAAACGCATCGCCGGCGCGTGCGAACGGGCGGGGCGTTCTTCGGCCGACGTGACGCTTATCGCGGTCACGAAGACGTGGCCGGCGGAGGTCGTCGTCGAGGCGATGGCAGCCGGGCTCAGCGACTTCGGTGAAAACCGCGTCCGGGAAGGTGTGGCGAAAGCGGCGGAGGTCGGGATGCTAGCGTGCCACTCGGGGCTTGCCGTTCCCACCTGGCATCTTGTTGGCCACCTGCAGACCAACAAGGTCCGGGCCGCGCTTGGGACCTTTGGTATACTTCATGCGGTCGACTCCGAGCGGCTGCTGCGAGCGATCGACGCTGCTGCCACCCACCCCACCGCGCTGATGATCGAAGTGAACGTCGCCGCCGAGCCCACGAAGTACGGCATCGCCCCGGAGCACCTGCCGGCGCTCCTCGCCGTTGCGCGCGACCTCCCGAACATCCGGGTGACCGGGCTGATGACGGTCGCGCCGCTGGCCGCCGACGCGGAGGCCGTACGACCGGTGTTTCGGCGGCTGAGCACGCTGGCGGCCGAGCACGGGCTTGAGCACCTTTCGATGGGGATGACCGGCGACTTCGAGGTTGCGATCGAGGAAGGTGCGACACACATCCGGGTCGGGCGGGCCCTGTTTGGAGAACGCCAGTGAAGGTCGCGATTATTGGCGGTGGGGTGATGGGCGAGGCCATCCTCGCGGCGGCACTCGAACGTGGTGTGTTCGATGCTCCGCTCGTATGCGTGTGCGACGTGGTGGAGGCGCGACGTGCGCAGCTCCACAGCGTGTACGGTGTGAGCGTGTCCGGCGACCCGGCCGAGACGATGGCCGATGCCGGCCTGGTCATCCTTTCGGTCAAGCCGCAAGACATCAAGTCCGTGCGGGGCACGCTCAAACCTGATGCGCTGCTGCTCTCGATCATGGCCGGCGTCCGGATCGAGACCATCGCGCGCGAGTTCAACCACGACCGGGTCGTGCGGGTGATGCCCAACACTCCCGTGGCAGCCAAGGCCGGCATGAGCGTGTGGACGGCGACCGGGGCGGTTTCGGCCGAGCAACGGGAGCTGGCACGCAACCTGCTCGCTTCCATCGGCCGGGAGATCTCCGTCGAGGACGAGAAGAAGCTGGACATGGCGACCGCGGTGAGCGGGAGCGGGCCGGCGTATGTGTTCCTGTTCATCGAGGCGATGGTCGAAGGCGCGGTAGCGGTGGGGCTACCCCGGGCGCAAGCGGAGGAGATGGTGCTGCAGACGGTCTACGGTGCGGCGGTGTATGCCCAGGCCGCGGGACGCCCCGCGGCAGAGCTGCGGGCCATGGTCACGTCTCCAGCCGGGACGACCGCCGCGGCGCTGCACGAGCTGGAGAAGGGAGCGTTCCGGGCAGCTGTTGGCGAGGCGATCCGTGCCGCTCACCGGCGCGCCATCGAGCTGGGGAACAGCTGATGAACGACCAGATCGCGAGCATCTTCGTCCTGTTCCTGTACGCACTCATCTTCGCCATTGTCATCCGCTCGCTGCTGAGCTGGTTCCCCATCGACCGGAACAACGAGCTTGTCCGGCTGCTCGACTTGGTGACGGAGCCGCTGATCGATCCGGTGCGGCGCATCATGCCGAGGACAGGCATGATCGATTTCTCGGCGATGATCGTCATCATCGTGCTCTACGTGATGATCACGGTGGTCCAGACGGCTGCGAACCAGTGAGCTTCCCGGGGCTTTCGGTCGATCTGGTATCCTGAGAAGCACTGCATCCCGTCTCCCGGAGACCGGCCATCAACCCGTACGTCGCCCAGCTGACCTATACCTGGCTGAACCTGTTGACGTGGGCGATCATCGCCCGGTCGCTGCTCAGCTGGTTCCCGGTGGACCAAACCAGCACGCTCTACCAGATGCTTCACCGGGTTACCGAACCCATCATCGAGCCGTTCCGGCGATTCATGCCGAACACGGGGATGATCGACATGAGTCCCCTGATGGCAATCATCGGGCTGCTGGTGATGCAGATGCTCGTGGGCATGCTGGTCGCCCCCGAGTGATGTAGCCCGACGGTGCAAGCGGTGTGACACTTTCTCTCATGGGTGATCCTGTGCCGGCGATCGTCGCGCGGGGAATCGTGCGCGAATATGGGGAGCGGCGCGCCCTCGACGGGTTTTCCCTTGATGTGCCCGCCGGCGGCATCTTCGGCATCCTTGGGCCGAACGGCAGCGGCAAGAGCACGTTCATCGCGATGGTGGCCGCGATGGAGCATCCATCCTCCGGCGAGCTGCGGGTGCTCGGCCAGGCGCCATCCCGGGCGCTCAGGTCGAAAGTGGGCACCGTATTCCAGGAGAACAGCGCCGACCAGCTGATGCGCGCCGCGGAGTACCTGCGATTCGCCGGGCGCCTGTTTGGAGTCGATCGGCGCACGTTGCAGGACCGCGTGCCCGCGCTGCTCGAACGCTTCGGCCTGGGGGAACGCAGGAACGACCCTATCTCGACGCTTTCGGGCGGGATGCGGCGGCGGCTGGAGGTGGCGCGCGCGCTCCTGCACGGCCCGGAGCTGGTCATTCTCGACGAGCCGACGACCGGTGTGGACCCCGAAGAGCGCAGGATCCTCTGGGAGACGCTGCGGGAGGCTCGGGGCACCGCGACGGTGCTGCTGGCAACCAACGACCTGGCGGAGGCCGACGCCGTATGCGACCGGGTGTCCTTCGTGCAAGCTGGACGTGTGGTGGCGGTGGGCAGCCCCGCCGAGCTGAAGCAGGGGCTGCGCCGCGACGCCGTTCGCATCACGTGGCCTACCGCGACGGCCGAACAGCTTGCCGTGGTGGCTTCGTGGCCTGGAACCGGAACCGTCGCCAGGAACGATGCCGTCGTCCATGTCACCGTTGACGACGCGTCGACCCTGGTTCCGCGACTGTTCGAGTTGGGCGGCCGAGACATCCAGGGCGTGAGCATCGAAGCATCTTCGCTCGAGGACGCCTACTTCCAGCACATCCGGCGGCGTGTGGAGGCGGCGAAGTGAACGCGATCCCGGCGGTGGTCACCATGGCCCAGCGCGAACTCCTGAACATCGCGCGTTCACGTTCGCAGCTGTATTCGTCGATCCTGACACCGCTGCTCTTCCTGGTGTTCCTCGGCAACGGGGTCTCGAGCGGGCTCGAGCCCGCGAACCTCGCTGCCGGGAACTTCACCGCCTACCTGGTCGCGGGAACGGTGGTCATGACATCCGTGTTCTCATCCACGTTTTCGAGCGCGTCGTACTTCAGGGACCGGGATAGCGGCGTCCTGCGGCTCCTGTTTTCGACGCCGCACCACCCGCGAGTGATCCTCCTCGGGAAGTCATTCGCAAGCCTCGTGATTGGCGTGGTACAGGCGCTGGTCGTGCTTGCGGTGGCTGCGCCGTTCGTCGAGTTCGAATGGCAGTACGGCCTGGTCGCGGGGTTCCTACTCGCGGTTCTGGCCGTGGTGCTCCTGAACCTGATGCTCACGGGGGTGGCACAGGCCTTTGCCTCGCGCATCCAGTCGATGCAGGGCTTCCACCTGCTGATGAACCTGGCGCTGTTTCCGCTGCTGTTCTTCTCGGGTGCGTTCTTCCCGATCGATGGGCTCCCGGTGTGGCTACGTGTAATGGCCCTGGCCAACCCGCTGACGTACGCGGTCGACGCGATGCAGCTGGCTGCGTACGCGGCCAGCGACGACGGGTTCATCGGGCTTCCGGTCGATTTCGCGGTCTTGGGTTCGGTGGCGGTACTGGTGTATGCGCTGGGATTGTCGCGGGTGCCGAAGCTCACCCATTCGGGCCAGTAGCAAGCGATACCTCGGAGGCGAGCACCTCGTCGGGGCGTCCGTAGTCGTCCTGGAGCCGGTGGGTCACACCAATTTCGGGCGTGGAGACTTCGAGGACTTCGCAGTCGGTGATGCCGGCGAGGCGGTGCTTACGGCCGGCGCGGCAGGTGTAGCCGGTCGCGGGCTGCATTTCGAACTCGGCAACTATGCCGGTGTCATCCTCGAGGGTGACGAGCACGCGGCCAGAGAGCAGCAGCCAGGTTTCCGTCTTGGCGTCGTGGATCTGGAGGGAGAGCCGGGCGCCCTCATTGATGTGGATGACCTTCCCGACGTAGGGGAGCCCGGGCTCGGTCCAGACCAGCTCGAAGCCCCAGGGCTTTTCGACCCGGCGCCCAGAGGTTCGCACGTGACCTTCGAGCTCCAGCATGCCGCAAGTGCCCCCTCGTGGAGATGGTCTCAGGTTTTGGCTGAACGCGCAGCGGCCGAACGGTGCCACCGGCATGGGCACGATGGACAAGACGACGGGCGCTCCGCGACGGAGCGCCCGGTGCGTGCCGCGGATGGGCCAGGGGTCAGGCGAGGGCCGCTTTCGCCTGGCCGGCAAGCTCCTCGAACGCGTCAGGCCGCGTGACCGCGAGGTCGGCCAGGGCTTTACGGTCGAGCTCGATGCCGGCCACCTTCAGGCCGTGAATGAGACGGCTGTAGGTAAGGCCGTGCAGGCGAGCGGCCGCGTTGATGCGCATGATCCACAGCTCGCGGAAGTCGCCCTTGCGATCGCGGCGGTCAACCCAGTTGTAGCGCAGAGCATGCAACATGCTCTCGTTGGCGCGCTTGATCAGCCGATGCCGTTGACCGGCGTGGCCCTTGGTGAGTGACAGGATCTTCTTGTGGCGGCGGTGGGACGTGACGCCACGCTTAACTCGTGACATTGGTGCTGCTCCTCTGCTGCTTCGCTACTGGCCGGCGAGCAGCCGCTTCACGATGGGCGCATGAGATGGCGCCACTTCGACGGTGCGTCCATAGAGGACGGTGACAGGCTTGCGCTTCTTGCGGCGGAAGTTATTCCGGCTGCCGTACATACGCACTATCTTGCCGCCGCCAGTTACGCGAAAGCGGCTGGCAGCACCCTTATGGGTCTTGAGCTTCGGCACGGTTAGTCTCCTTCGTCTCCGGCCTCGTCATCGTCGAGGCCGTCGTCTTCTTCGTGGTCGTTCTCGTCGTCGCCAACCACGCGCGCCTCGGCGGCAGCGGCGGCGACGGCTTCGTCCTCTTCTTCCTCAGCGGGTGCCTGGCCTGCGGCAGCGGCTGCGGCAGCCGCACGGGCGATCGCGGCCATCTTCTTCTTGTCGGGAGCGAGGATGATGGTCATGTGACGTCCTTCGAGCATCGCGTCCTTTTCGACCATCGCAATGTGGTCGAGGCTGGCCGTGACGCGGTCGAGCAACGCTTTGCCGATCTGGGGGTGGGTGATTTCCCGCCCGCGGAACATGACCGTGACCTTGACCTTATCTCCCTGTTTCAGCAGCTTGGCAGCGGTGCGCGTCTTGAAGTCGATGTCGTGGTCATCGATTTTCGGCTTCATGCGGACTTCGCGGAGCTGGACGTTCTGCTGGTGTTTCTTGGCCTCCCGTTCCTTCTTGGACTGTTCGTATTTGAACCGGCCGAAGTCCATGAGCCGAGCGACAGGCGGGCTGGCCTGCGCGGCGACTTCGACCAGGTCCACATCGCGCTCTCTTGCCATGGCCAGTGCTTCGGCGGTCTTGACGATGCCGACCTGGTGGCCTTCCTCATCGATCAAACGCACTTCCGGCACGCGGATGCGTTCGTTGATGCGCGGCTCTGGCGGCGCTGGCTTTGGCGGTACCTTCGATCGTTTCCTCAAACTGCTCCCCGGGATTACTTGAAAACAGCTTCGTATGCTAGCAGGCCGCACCTTTCCTGTATATCCGCTTATCCCGTACGCCACTACCATCCGGGCATGCCGAACGTCACCACCGCCGTCGTCCTTGCAGCCGGGCTGGGAACGCGCATGCTCCCGGCAACCAAGGCCATCCCGAAGGAGATGCTCCCGATCGTCGACCGGCCGCTCATCCAGTACTGCGTTGAAGAGGCGATTGACGCGGGGATCACGACCATCGTGTTCGTGGTTGCCAGCGGGAAGGAGTCGATCCTGGAGCACTTCCAGGCTGGCGCACGTGTGGAGTCGGCGGTTCGAGAGACGGGAAACGAGGCCCTGGCAGATTCGCTTGCGCAGATCGCGCACCGCGCAGGCTTTCACGCGGTGTACCAGGACCGGCAACTGGGCATCGCCCATGCGGTGAACTGCGCCCGCGAGTATGTGGAGGGCAAGCCCTTCGCTCTGTTGTTCCCCGACGACGTGATCCTCGGGCCACGCTCGTGCGTCGAGCAGCTCGCCGGGGCGTACAACGCGACGGGCGGCAGCGTCATTGCGGTGGAGCAGGTTGCGGACGCCGACGTGCCGCAATATGGCATCGTTGACCCGGTCGACGACGCGAACCCGGCTCGGCTCCGGGGAGTGGTCGAAAAACCGCAACTTGCCGATGCCCCCTCGCGACTGGGCATCGTGGGTCGCTACGTCCTCTCCGAGACCATCTTCCGCCACATCGACCGGATCCCCCCGGGAAAGAACGGCGAATTGCAGATCACCGATGCACTGGCGGGCCAGATCGCCGCGGGTGAGGCGGTGTCGTCGTACCGTTTCGAGGGGACGCGTTACGATACGGGGAGGCCGCTCGGCTACATCGTCGCGAACGTGGCGGCCGCGCTGCGACGGGAAGACCTCGCGGTGCCGCTCTCAGAGCGGCTCAAATCTCTGCTGAACGGTGGCCGCTGATGCGCATCCTCTCGATCGGGTTCCCACTCCCGAACGTCGCCATCGACAACTACAGTGCGCTGACGGCAGCGAGCTACAACGACTACGACGTGCTCGTGATTGACCCGGCAAGCATCACGCGCGATGTGAACGACTTGCTGAACGGCGAGCGTCAGTTCGATGCGCAGGACGGACGGCCCGTATTGAACGCGCCCACGACCGCGACGGCAGTGAGTGCGACGGATCAATTGCGGCGGCGCACCGACGAGACGGTGCGTTTGCTCGAAGCCGGCGGGCTCGTGGTCGTGCTCGCGCGTCCCGACGCCACTATCGGCGGGCTTCTCGGGTTCGAGGGGTGTGACCGCTACCACTGGCTTCCCGCGCCGGGAGGCCTCGCCTGGGGCCCGCCCTTCCTGAAGGCGGCCGAAGGCAAGACCGTTCGCATCGTGGCGGAGCAACACCCGTTCGCCGAGGTGCTCCGCGAGCATCGGAAAGACGTGGCCTACCGGGCGATGTTCGATGATCGGCAGGCGGACATCCGCCGGAACGCGCGGGTCGTCGCCCGGGGAGGTGCGGGAATCCCCATCGCGGCGGAATTCCAGGTGCTGGGTGGCCTCGTGACCTTCATCCCCGTGCTCACTGACACGCCCGGGGCCAACCGGACGGCCCTCGCGCAGGGAATCGTCGATGCGTCCAGGCGGCTCTCGGGCTCCGACTATCTGAGCGAGGCGCCCTTCTGGGTGCGGTCGATGGCGCTCCCGGGACTGGAACAGATCGAGGCCGAGCTCGAAGAGGCCGAGGCGGATGCCGAGCAGGCCGCGGCGCATGTCGCGGCGGTGCGCGAACGCCACGACGACCTGGCACGCCATCGGCGCCTCCTCTGGGAGGACGGACAACCGTTCGCGCAGGCGGCGATTGAGGCACTACGGATGGTTGGCTTCACCGTCACCAGCGACCCGCTGGAGCCGATGGTGGTGGAGTCTGAAGCGGTCGCGGCATTCGTCGAGCTGGAGAGCGACCGCGACCAGGTGGTCGAATGGCCGTATGTGCGGCTGCAGCGGCGGCTCGAAGAGCACCTTCTGAAGCAGGGGACCGCGCAGAAGGGTATCGTCATCGCGAATGGGTACCGCGAGAAGGACCCCGATCAACGCACCGACGAGCTGAGCGAGCCTCTGCGCATTGCGTGCGAGAACTACCGGTACGCACTGGTCACCACGCGGACGTTGTTCGAGGTGGTGAAGCGCGTGCTTGGCGGCGCCGACGAGGCGGCGCTCCTGGGGCTGCGCCGCCGGCTGATGTCGGGGAGTGGGCTGCTGACGCTCGAAAACCTGCTGGGCGAGGCGAGTGAAGAGACCACGGACGCTGGCCCGATCTTCTAGGACGCGGCAGAGTAGGAGCCGCTACAATCCCGCGCATGGTGAAGGTGATACGCCCATCGGAACGTGACGAGGGAACGGCACAAACCCCCGGGATGAAGCGCGAGGCGGGCATCTCGGCATCGCTCACGGGCAGCGAAGGGCTCTGGATGGGAACGGCAGTCAACGCCCCCGGCGCGAGCTCGGGAGCGCACCACCACGGGGAAAACGAGTCCGGCATCTTCATCCTTCGGGGCCGGGTGCGATTCCGTTGGGGCCCGAACCTGGAGAACGTGGTCGATACGGAGCCTGGCGACTTCATTTTCGTCCCGCCTTACGAAGTGCACCTCGAGGAGAACCTCGACGCGGAAAACGAGGCCGAGCTGCTGCTCGCGCGCAACAGCCAGGAACAGATCGTGGTGAACGTGCCGGATCCGCGCGAGGGCTGACCAGCCTCATGTCCGCTTCACCATCATCACCAGAACAGGCGATGGCAAACAGCCGAAGAAGGCGGCAAGGAGCCAGCTCGCGGCTACGGCGACGCTGACGTTCCGCATGCCCAAAGTGTGACGGGGTTGGCAAGCGCCCTGGCGCTGGGGCTCAGTTCGATTCGGGGAAGGTGACGCAGGTGGTTGTGCTCTCGATGCCTTCGACCGCGCGGATGTGCTTGCTGATGACGGAGGGCACATCGGTGAGGTTCGGGACTTCGACCACGGCGACGATGTCATAGGGTCCCATCACCTGGTAGACCTCGGCGATGCCGTCGACAGATCGGAGCTGTTCGTAGACGTCAACGGTCTTCGCGGGGTCAACGACGATGAGGACGAAGGCTTTAATCATGACCTTTCCAGCTCCTGCAGCGGCGCGACACTGCCGCCCGCGTGATGGGGCTACGGTAGCACGTCGAGGTTTCCGGTGCGTTTCTGGGGCATTAGCTATCCCGGAGGCGAAGGACGGCCATGAAGGCTTCCTGGGGGATCTCGACGTTGCCGACGCGCTTCATTTTCTTTTTGCCTTCGGCCTGCTTCTCGAGCAGCTTGCGCTTGCGGGTGATGTCGCCGCCATAGCACTTGGCGAGCACGTTCTTCCGCATCGCGCGGATGGTCTCGCGGGCGATGATCTTCCCGCCGACGGCTGCCTGGAGCGGGACATCGAACATCTGGTGCGGGATCAGGTCCTTGAGCTTCGAGACGAGCAGCCGGCCCTCGCGGTCGGCGTTACTGGAGTGGGTGATGAGTGACAGGGCGTCGACCGGCACGGCGTTCACCAGGATATCGACCTTCACCAGGCGGGCCGGGCGGTAGTCGGTGAGCTGGTAATCGAGGCTGGCGTAGCCGCTCGTGGAGCCTTTCAGCTGGTCGTAGAAGTCGACCAGGATCTCGGCCATGGGCACGTCGTATTCGAGGAGGACGCGCGCCTCGCCGGGCGAGAGATCGCTCTCGGCCTCGAGGAACTCCATGCGGAGGAACTGGCCGCGGCGGGTGGTCACGAGCTCCATCACCTGGCCGATGTAGCGGCTCGGGGTGATGACGTCGATCTTCGCCCATGGCTCGGAGATGACCGCGATTTTCGAGGGGTCCGGGAGGTCGGCCGGGTTGTCCACCAGGACCTCTTCGCCGGCAGTCGTCTGGACGTGGTATTCGACGCTGGGAGCGGTGGTGAGGAGGCTGAGGCCGTATTCCCGCTCGAGGCGTTCCCCAACGATTTCGAGGTGGAGGAGTCCCAGGAAGCCGCAGCGGAACCCAAAGCCGAGCGCCACCGAGGACTCGGGCTCGTAGACCAGTGACGCGTCGTTCAGCACGAGCCTGGCGAGCGCTTCGCGGAGTTCCTGGTACTGGTCGGAATCGGTTGGATAGATCCCGGCGAAGACCATCGGTTTTGCCTGGCGATAGCCGGGGAGGGGTTCGGGAGCGGGCTCAGCGGCCATGGTGATGGTGTCGCCGACGCGGCACTCGGCTACATCCTTGAGACCGGTTGCGACGTAGCCCACCTCGCCGCAGTCGAGGGCGGGCAGCGGCCGCATGGCGGGGCTGAACGTGCCGAATTCAAGCGGTTCGAAGACGGCGCCGGTTTGCATGAGCTTCATATTCTTGCGGCCGCCCATGTGGCCTTCGAAAACGCGAACGTGGGCAACGACACCTTTGTACGCGTCGTACTTGGAATCGAAGATGAGCGCCTGCAGATGGCCCCCGGGATTACCCTTCGGCGGCGGGATGCGGTCGACGATGGCCTGGAGGATTTCGGGGACGCCGGTCCCTTCCTTGGCGCTCGCGAGGATGATCTCGTCGGGGTCGAAGCCGATGACGCGCTGCAACTCGGCTGCGACGCGCTCGGGTTCGGCGTGGGGCAGGTCGATCTTGTTGAGAACCGGGATGAGCTTGAGGTCCTGGTTCATGGCCAGGTAGACGTTGGCGAGCGTCTGGGCCTCGATGCCCTGGGATGCATCGACGACGAGCAGCGCACCTTCACATGCGGCCAGGCTGCGCGAGACCTCGTAGGCGAAGTCGACGTGGCCGGGTGTATCGATGAGGTTGAGCTCGTATTCGATGCCGTCGGCGGCCGTGTAGCTCATCCGGGCGGCGGCAGCCTTGATGGTGATGCCCTTTTCGCGCTCGAGGTCCATCGAGTCGAGCAACTGTTCTGCCATTTCTCGCTTGGAGACCGTACCGGTCGTTTCGAGGAGGCGGTCAGCGAGGGTCGACTTGCCGTGGTCGATGTGCGCGATGATGCAGAAGTTGCGGATGCGGGCCTGGTCCACGTTCTGAGTGTAGGGCGCTCGGCGGTTAGGCGGGCAGCGGACGGCTGTTCGAGCGGCCGAGCGATAGACGGAGTCGATGCGAGGTCATCGCACATCCTTCGGCCAGTTGAGTCCCGGCGTGCTACTCTCCGTGCGCACATTTCTCCCACCAGGAGCTTCCCATGCCTCGGAAGAAGGTCACGATCGTCGGCGCCGGAATGACCGGCGGCGCGATGGCGCAGCGGCTCATCGAACGCGACATCTGCGATGTGGTGCTGCAGGACGACCCGCAGTTCGCCGGGACCATGCACTTCGGCAAGGCGCTGGACGAGTCGCAGGCGTCCTCGTGGGAAGGTTACTCGATGCGGATTTCGGCCACGGATGGCTGGGACGAGACCGCCAATTCCGACGTCGTGATCGTGACAGCGGGCGCCCCCCGCAAGCCCGGCATGACCCGGGAGGAGCTCCTGAACGGCAACGCCGACATCGTGAAGGCGAAGGTGGCGGCCGCTGCCAAGGCCTCGCCGAATGCGGTGCTGGTCATTTTTTCCAACCCCATGGACGCGATGTGCCAGGTGGCGATGAAGGCGAGTGGCTTCCCGCGCGAGCGGGTGGTCGGGCAGGGGGGCGCGCTCGACAGTGCGCGCTACCGCTATTTCGTGGCCGATGCGCTGGGCGTCTCGGTGCGCGACGTCCACGGCTACGTAATCGGCGGCCATACCGACACGACAATGGTACCGGTGGTCTCGCAGACCCGAGTCGGTGGCGTGCCGCTGACCGACCTGTTGCCAGCCGACCAGGTACAGGCGCTGGTAGCGCGGGCGATGCGCGGCGGTGCGGAAATCGGTGAGCTGTACAAGACCGGGTCGGCCTACTTCGCGCCCTCGGCGGCGACCATCGCCATGGTGGAGGCGATCATCCTGGACCAGCGGCGACTCATCCCCTGCTCCGTTTACCACCAGGGGGAATACGGCATTCGCGACGTGTTCAGCGGGACGGTGTGCCAGCTCGGCGAAGGCGGAATCCAGCGGACGTTCGAGCTGCCGCTGACGGATGACGAGCGGAGCCGGGTGGTGGCTGCGGCAGAGGCGACGAAGGATCTGCTGAAGCTGTTGAATTAGGGCTCTACGCCAGCGCCGCGCGCAACTGCGAGGCGGCGAGCCGCACCTGTCGCGGCGCTGTACCGCCCGGGATATCGCGCGCGGCGAGGGCCGAATCGACGGTGATCTCGAGTACGTCGGTCTCGAAGAGGGCGCTGGCGGCCGCGTAGACCTCGAAGGGGAGCTCGTTGAGCTCACAGTGACGCCGTTCGGCTTCGCGTACCAGCCCGCCTACGACCCTGTGGGCCTCGCGGAAGGGCATGCCCTTTTTCACCAGGTAGTCCGCGATGTCGGTGGCAAGCGAGTAACTCAGCCCGGCCGTCTCACGCATGCGAGCGAGGTCAAACTCCAGGGCAGGCACCATGGCAGCGAAGATGCGCAGCGTGGGGAGGACGACATCCGCGACGGCAAGGATGTAGGTCTTGTCTTCCTGGAGGTCGCGGTTGTAGGCCATCGGGAGGCCCTTCATCGTGGTGAGGATCCCCACCAGCTCGCCGAAGACCCGCCCGGCGCGACCGCGAGCGAGCTCGGCGACATCGGCGTTCTTCTTCTGGGGCATGATGCTCGACCCGGTCGCAAAGGCATCGGGCAAACGCACGAACCCGAATTCCGCCGTCGACCAGAGGACGATCTCCTCGGAGAAACGCGACAGATGTGCCTGGGTGATGGCAGCGGCGGCGCAGAACTCGGCGACGAAGTCACGGTCGGCGGTGGCGTCCATGCTGTTGCGGCTGATCGCGTCGAAGCCGAGTTCGGCGGCGACCATCTCGCGGTCGAGCGGGTACGGAGAGCCGGCGAGCGCCCCGGAGCCGAGTGGCAGTACGTTGGTGCGCTTTCGGCAATCGACGAAGCGCTCACGATCGCGCAGCAACATCTCGCCATAGGCGAGGAGGTGGTGGCCAAGTGTCACCGGCTGGGCACGCTGGACGTGCGTGTACCCGGGCATCGGGTCGGCCGCGTGCCTTTTGGCCAACTCGCAGAGAATCGCAATGAGGGACCCCGTGGCTTCGACTGCACGGCCGCAGAGGTCGCGCACCAGCATCCGGTTCAGGAGGGCGACCTGGTCGTTCCGGGAGCGGGCGGTATGGAGACGGCCCGCTGGCTCGCCGATCTTGTCGCGGAGGAGCACCTCGATGTGCGTGTGGATGTCTTCAAGCTCGGGCTTCCAGGCGACTACTCCGGCGCGGAAGTCCTCGAGGACGAGCCCAAGGCCAGCGATGATCGCCTCAGCATCCGCACGCTGGATGATCCCCTGCTTCCCGAGCATGCGGGCATGGGCGATCGACCCGGCGATGTCGTGTTCCCAGAGATCCTGGTCGGCGCCGGCAGTGTAGGCCTGGGTGAGGGCATCCATCTCGCCTTCGAAACGCCCACCCCACGTACGCTTCTCGGCCATCAGTGTGCAGCCTCCTTCAGCGGGGGCCAGCCGAGCAACTCGGAGACCTGGTCGAAGGTCAGCTCGGGGGTGACGCCCTCGGCATCGGGGCGGGAGCGCTTCCATGCTGCAGTGATACCGAGCGCCTGCGCCCCGGCAACGTCCTCGATGAGCGAGTTGCCGACCATCAGCGCCTGGCCCGGAGGGATCGCAAGGGAGTTCAGGGCATGCTCGAAGAGGGCAGGGTGGGGCTTGAGATAGCCCACCTCGACCGAAACGGCGATAGCATCCCACCCCACGTCGAGGCCGAGTTCGCGAAGGTCATCGCGGAAGCGCTCGCCACCAAACGCCCGGTTCGTCACGATCCCGAGCCGAAAGCCGCGCCTGCGCAGTTCGATGAGCGTGGGCCTCGCATCTGGGTACGCCGCCTTTCCACCCTCAGCGCCGGAAACGTAGATCGCTTCCATGAGCGCACCGGCCTGTTCGGTGGTGAGCAGAACTCCGCAACCGGCCGCAGCTGCCCGGGCCACCGAGGGATAGTCGGGTTCAACGCGGTCGGTTGCCCGGGCAGCGCGCATCGCGTCTTCCATCGCGTCCCACGTTGCCCGGGCCAGCTGGTCGGGGTCAGGACAGCGAATGCCGCGTTCGCTGAGGAAAGCAGCGGCGCGGGCGGCCGCCATGCGGCGAAACTCGGCTGGCTCGGGCGCGGTGGCAGCATGCCAGAGGGTATCGCCAACATCGAACAGGACTGCGCGGAACTGCATAGGACGGAGGACCCTTGCCGACCGGGATCAGCCGGAAGTCGATGATCGCATCCTGAATGAAACGGAACAACGCACGCCGTTTACGAGCCGGAAGCATGGCCGGGGTACAATGGCCGGATGCGACTTCGCGCCACACGAACGCTCCTCGTAGAGCCAGCCATACCACCCGAACTCGAATCGGTCCGGCGCCTTTCCCAGAACCTGTTCTGGACATGGAACACAGACGCCGCCGCCCTCTTCGAACGGATCGATCGCGATGCCTGGCAGGATTCAGGCCACAACCCGGTGCGGCTGCTCCAGCGTGTGCGTCCCGAGCAGTGGCAGAGACTTGTCCAGGACGATGGATTCCGACGCCACCTGGAACGAGTGGTCGAAGCGTTCGAAGCCTACATGTCGAGGAAGCCGCTGGTCGAAGTACCGGGGACGACCGAGCGGAACGTCATCGCGTACTTCTCGATGGAGTTCGCGCTCTCGGAGAGCCTGCCGAACTACTCGGGCGGGCTCGGAGTGCTGGCCGGCGACCACCTGAAGTCCGCCAGCGACCTGGGGCTGCCGCTGGTGGGCGTGGGGCTGCTCTACCACCAGGGGTACTTCCAGCAGCAGCTTGCGCCCGATGGCTGGCAGCACGAGGAGTACTCGGACATCGAGCTTGCGGGGCAGCCGTTGCGCAGGGTTCGCCAAACGTCGGGCGAGCTGCTGCGAGTGCGGGTGCCGTTCGATGGGCGCGAAGTGCACGCCTGTGTTTGGCGCATCGACGTGGGGAAGACGCCACTGTATCTACTCGACACCAACATCGAGCCGAACAGCCCCCAGGACCGGCAGCTCACAGCCAGGCTCTACGGCGGTGACTCGGAGACCAGGATTCAGCAGGAGATGGTGCTGGGCATCGGGGGCGTAAGGGCGTTGCATGCGCTCGACCTGCACCCGGCCGTCTGCCACATGAATGAAGGTCATTCGGCGCTGCTCGGCGCCGAGCGCATCCGGATGATGATGGAGGAGTACGGAGCAAGCTTCGAGGAGGCACGTATTCCCGTGACCTCGGCGACGGTGTTTACCACGCACACCGCCGTCGCCGCGGGAATCGACCTGTTCGCGCCAGACCTGCTCCGGCACTACCTGGGGCACTACTACGCCAGCATGGGGCTCAACGACCACGGATTCCTTGGCCTGGGCCGGACCAACCCGGCCGACGATACGGAGCCCTTTTCGATGGCGCTGCTCGGCCTCCGGCTGAGCGGCTACCGGAACGGCGTCTCGAAGCTGCACCAGACCGTCTCGCGGCGGCTGTGGGAAGCGGCATGGCCCACCCTGCCTTTGAGCCAGGTCCCGATCGACTCGGTCACCAATGGGGTCCACCTGCCGACGTGGGTGGCGCACGAGGTTGGGGACCTGTTCGACCGCTACGTTGGACCGGGCTGGCGCGACGACCCGGTGAACGCGGATTGGAACCGCGTCCTGGAGATCCCCGATGAAGAGCTGTGGAGGGTCCACGAGCGGCAGCGCGAGCGGCTGGTGTTGCGGGCGCGTGGGCAGCATGCAGAGGACCTCGTGCGGCGCGGCCAGGCCCCGGGCGGTGAACCCGCCGGGCAACCGCTCGATGGCCGCACGCTCACCATCGGGTTCGCACGGCGGTTCGCCGGGTACAAGCGCGCTACCCTGCTCTTCCGCGACCTCGACCGTCTGGCCGCGATCCTGAACAACCCGGAGCGACCGGTACAGGTCGTGTTCTCGGGGAAGGCGCACCCACGCGATGAGCCGGCCAAGGCACTGATCCGTGACGTGCTCCAGTTCAGCCGGCGTCCCGAGTTCCGCGATCGCGTTGTTCTGCTGGAACGGTACGACATGGACCTGGCGCGCTCGCTGGTGCAGGGCGCCGACGTGTGGTTGAACACGCCCCTGCGGCCACTCGAGGCAAGCGGGACAAGCGGGATGAAGGCTGTGGCCAACGGCGTATTGCACATGAGCGTAAAGGACGGGTGGTGGTGGGAGGCCTTTCAGCCGGGGCTGGGCTGGGCGGTTGGCCGGGACCGGTTGGACGACGACCCGGAGGCGCAGGACGCCTTCGATGCTAACTCGTTGTACGATCTGTTGGAAAACGACGTGGTGCCAGCGTTCTACGACCGCGATGCCGACGGGCTGCCACGGGCGTGGGTGCAGCGGATGAAGGCATCGATAGCCGCCTTTGCTCCGGTGTACAACACCAGCCGGATGGTTGCCGAGTACGCGGACACTGCTTACACCCACGCAGCCACCAGCTGGGGACGGCTGCGGGAATCTGGCCTGGCGATAGCACGCGAGCAGGCAGCCTGGCTGGCCCGGGTGCGCGAAGCCTGGAGCGAGGTGAAGGTGTGCGACATCGATGACGATGGTGGCGAGACACGGCCCGCGGGAAGACCGGTGAGGGTCACGGTCCAGGTACACCCGGGGACGCTCTCCCCGGGCGATCTGCGGGTTGATGTCGTGTTTGGACCAGCAACTCCGGCGGGCGACCTATCCATCGACAGCACCGCGCCACTGGCGCTGCGCGAGCGGCGGGACGACGGCGTCTGTGTATTCGAGGGTGAGTTCGCCTCGGGGGCCGGGGGGCGGGTCGGATATGCGGTGCGCGTGCTGCCACATCATTCCGGATTGCATGACCCGTTCGCGAGCGGGCTTGCATTGTGGGCATAGCCGCTAGGATGGTTTGTAGACTCCATGCGTAAGCCTGGAACGAAGGAGGCTGATCGGGCGTGACCTACTGGGCGCAACTCCTGCACTTCTATCAGCCACCGACCCAGACACACGAGATCTTGCACAAGGTGGCAGAGGAGTCGTACCGGCCGCTCATCGACGTGATCCGCCAGCATCCAAATGCCCGGCTTGCCGTGAATATCCAGGGCGTGCTCACCGAGCTGCTGCTGGAACACGGACTCGGCGATGTGGTGCTCGGGCTGAAGGAGCTTGCGGAAAAGGGTCAGGTGGAGTTCGTTGGGAGTGCGAAGTTTCACCCCATCCTGCCCCTGATCCCTCCCGCGGAGCGCGAGAAATCGATCGCGGAGAATGCCCGCACCAACGGCCGGGCCTTCGGGGGCGCGTGGAAGCCGCGGGGCTTCTTCCCCCCGGAGATGTGCTACAGCGCGGAGATCACGCCCGCTATCCATGCGGCGGGACACGAATGGATCATCCTGAGCGGTGTGGCGTGCCCGGAAGAGTGGCCAATCAACGTCGTCTACCGGATGCCATCGAACTCAAGCGCCATCGCCGTGCTGTTCCGCGACGACGTGCGCAGCAATCGGGTGTCGTTTCGCGAGACCGACCCGGAGCGATTTGTCGACGACCTGGCAAAGGTGGGCGGTTCGGAAGAAGCGTACGTGCTGACGGCGATGGACGCCGAGACCTATGGCCATCACATACGCGATTGGGAAAAAGAGTTCCTTGGAGCGGCGTTCACGCTCCTGGCCCACCACAAGGCACACGGGGGGAGCAAGGTGCGGATGGCGCTGCCAAGCGAGCTCCTCGCCCTGTTTCCAGCCGGACCAACGATCGAGCCTTTCCCTTCGAGCTGGAGCACGACCCGCGACGATATTGCAGCCCATAACCCCTACCCGCTCTGGAAGTCGCCGGGGAACCGGCTGCACGCGCTCCAGTGGGAGTACGTGGACCACTGCCTGGACCTGGTATCGGTCGCCAGGAGGTACGCAACGACGGCGCCAGCACGGAAGTTCTCGTCGATCGCGCAGGAGAAGCTGCAGCCAGCGCTCCACTCCTGCCAGTTCTGGTGGGCCAGCCGGCGGCCAATGTGGGACGTGTCGATGGTCCACAGGGGATTCATGTTGCTCAATGAGGTGGTTGTCTATGCCTCGAAGGCGATCCACGAGGGGTCGGCATCAGAAGCGGTGAAGAGAAATGCCGCGTGGCGCCTCGCGGCTGCCAACGAGGCACGCGTGGAGATTGAGCGAGAACTGATTCGGAGCGAGGGCGGATGAGGATCCTCTTCGCCTCCGCGGAAGTCGATCCCTTTTCGAAGGTGGGAGGGCTCGCTGATGTCGCTGCGTCACTTCCGCGAAGGCTGATGGAGATCGGACACGACGTGCGGATCGTGGCTCCCTGCCATCGCGACTCGATCGCGGCGCATGCCGCATCGAAAACCCACCGGGCGTACACCGTACCGCTCCCGGGGCGCCCCGGCGATGTCGATGTCGCTGTGGCAGAGGGGAACGGCGGCGTGCCGGTGTACCTGGTCGCGGACTCGCACTACTTCGGCGACCGGGAGATCTACGGGGAGCCTGACGACCTGCTCCGGTACCAGTTCTTCTGCCGCGCCATCATCGAGATGCTGAAGCAGGACGAGTGGGTACCCGACATCCTGCACCTGAACGACTGGCACACCGCTCCGATGGCCTTCGCGCTGAGGAACCTGGCGTGGTCGAACCCGAAACTGAGGGGCGTCGCTTCAGTCTTCACGATTCACAACCTGCGCTACCGGGGGCCGGATGAACTGAACGACTTCCTCGCCCAGGCCATTTACTACAGCGACATCGTGACCACGGTAAGCCCCGCCTATGCGCGGGAAATCGTGACGCAGGAGTACGGCGAAGGGCTCGATACGCTCCTGCAGCTGCGAGGGGACGCCCTTATCGGGATCCTCAACGGGGTCAACTACGACGTCTTCAACCCGCGCACCGACCCCCACATACGCAACCACTTCGACCTGGGCACCCTGGAACAGCGCGCCGGCAACCGGTCGGCTCTTCGCACCGAGCTGGAGCTCCCTGAGACCGATGGTCCGATGCTTGGCATGGTGACACGGTTGACGGAACAAAAGGGTGTGGACCTGGTCCTCCAGGCGCTGCCTGAGCTGCTCGCCGCCGGCGCTCAGCTCGTGGTGCTCGGCGATGGGGATCGATGGCTGAAGGAGGAGCTGGCTCGCCTGGAGGGGGAGCACCCGGGGAATGTGCGACTCATTGCGCGCTACGACGCCGGGCTGGCCCAGCGGATCTACGCGGGGGTGGACCTGTTCCTGATGCCCTCACGATACGAGCCGTGTGGCCTTGGGCAGATCATCGCCATGCGCTACGGGGCGGTGCCGATTGGACGCCGCACGGGCGGGCTCGGAGACACCATCATCGATCCAGACGAACACCCCGAACTGGGAACAGGGTTCCTGTTCGACGAGTTCAGCTCGTTCGGCCTGGTGAGCGCAATCGAGCGTGCATTGCGGGCCTTTCGCGACCCCGCCGCGTGGACTCGGCTGCAGACGAACGGGATGAGCCGGGACTACTCATGGCGCGCGTCCGCCACCCACTATGTTGAGGCGTACATCTCGGCGCTTCGTGCCCGTGGCATCGTCCCGCGGGAATGAGCCCACGAAGCGGCTGAGGCAGGCCGTTGCTATGCTCGCCCCATGAGGTCAACGTCATCCGACAGGCAGAGGCCGATGAGCGACCGGGTCGACATTCACGTGGCAGGGCTCGGGCCGGGCGCGCCGGCGCACCTGACGGCGGGAGTGCGCGAGCTGCTCGCCCGGGGGATACCGGTCATCCTCAGGACCCGCCATCACCCAGTGGTCGCGGCGCTCCCCGAGATGGCCGGCGCACGCGACTGCGATGACCTGTACGCCACTGGCGAGAGCTTCGATGCGGTGTACGTGGCTGCGGCACAACGAGTCCTGGATGCCGCCGCTAGCGGGCCCGTGATCTACGCCGTGCCGGGACATCCGCTCATGGCGGAACAGTCGGTGACAAAGCTGCTGGCGATGGCCCGTGAGCGTGGGCTTGCCGCGCGCGTGTACCCCGGGGTGAGCTTCGTTGATGTGGCCGCAGCCGCGCTGGGGCTGGACCTCGGCACGGTGCAGTTGTGCGATGGGCTGGATCCGCGGATAGACACCTGGAGGCCCGCGCTCATCAGCCAGGTCTACGACCGCGACGCCGTGACGTCCCTAAAACTGCGCCTGCTCGACCTCTACCGCGCCGAGCACCGGGTCACCGTGCTTTCAGCGCTCGGGACCCCGCAGGAGGCCGTGCGCGAGGTACCGCTGGCCGAGATGGACCACCAGGCCTACGGGTATCTCGATTCCATCTATGTGCCCCCAATTGCCCCGCTGGAAGACGTCCACCGGTTCGACGGCCTGTATCACATCATCGAGCGCCTGCACGCGCCGGACGGGTGTCCCTGGGATCGCGAGCAGACGCACGCCACGCTTCGGCCGCACCTGCTGGAGGAGAGCTACGAGGCGCTCGAAGCCATCGACCGGGACGATCCGATGGCGCTTACCGAGGAGCTCGGCGATGTGCTGCTCCAGGTGCTGATGCATGCGGCGGTGGCGGAACGGCTCGACGAGTTCACGTTCGGGGACGTAGTGGAGCACATCGCGCGGAAGCTGATTCGGCGGCATCCGCATGTGTTCGGTGAGGGCACGGCGACGACTGCCGAACAGGTGTATCAGAACTGGGAGGCGCTGAAGCAGCAGGAGAAGCCCCGCCAGTCGATCCTTGATGGCGTGCCGGCTACGCTGCCCGCGCTCGCGGCATCGCAGTCGATCCAGGGTCGCGCCCGGCGCATCGGGTTCGACTGGCCCACGATCGAGGGCCCGCTTGAGAAGCTGCGCGAGGAAATCGACGAGCTCGCACGGACGAATGGCGCTGCGGAACGCGAGGACGAGTTTGGCGACATCCTCTTTGTGGCCGTGAATATCGCGGACCACCTGGGGATCGATGCCGAGCAGGCACTGCGGGGAGCGAACCAGAAATTCCGGCGCCGCTTTGCCGAGGTGGAGCGTCTTGCCACCAAACGAGGCATCGACCTGAAGGACCTGGACCTGGCCGGGCTGGATGCATTGTGGGACGAGGCGAAGGCAGCCGAACCGCGGTTGTGAGGCGGGATCGGCCACTGTAGGCTGAGTGTTGCACTTTGAAACTCACCCGGAGGTTGCCATGACCCAGGCCGCTGAGTCCGTGATCACGCTCGAACGATTCGCGAAGGGGAAGACGTTCGAGCAGTACCTTGAAAGCGGGATCCGCAACCGCGACCTCTTCGAGGACAACTACAAGGGCCTCGCCATCTCGCCCGAGCAGGAGAAGGTGCTGAAGGAACTGGCGGCCCGCCCGGACGGTCCACATCACGTCGTCGTCATTGGCGAGGACTGGTGCCCGGATGTCTATCGCGGGGCGGGCGTGGCACAACGCATCGCTGAAGCCATGGGCATCCAGCTCCGCTTCTTCGAGCGCGATCAGAACAAGGACATGATCGCCGGATACCTGAAGGACGGAGAGTTCGAGTCGATCCCGGTGTTCGTCTTTTACGACAGCAACCATCGCGAAATCACACACTTCATCGAGCGGCCAAAGCTCGCGAATGAGCAGATCCACATGACGCGCGAAGTACTGGGCGACACCTCGCCAGAGGGCATCGCGCGGCGGCTGGGACACGAGCCATCGGCGGAGGAGATCGCGGCGGCACGCGCCGAGGCTCGGACGCGGTACATGGAGTGGCAGAAGGGCGAGATCTGGGCCGGTTGGCGTGTGGCCACCGTCGACGAGGTCATCGATCTGCTGCGCTCGAAGCTCGGCTGAAGTAATCCCGGCGTAAA
Source organism: uncultured Anaerolineaceae bacterium (assembly GCA_964507025.1). Classification (GTDB taxonomy): domain Bacteria; phylum Chloroflexota; class Dehalococcoidia; order Tepidiformales; family Tepidiformaceae; genus Amarobacter. Next base: position 351,230 of record CAZDOK010000001.1, on the reverse strand, counting down.
CTCTTGCGAGGTCCCCGCGTGATGCGGGGACTTCGTGTTGCAGGGGTGGCCACGGGCGTGGCTAAATCGGGGCCGTGGAGCGTGACCCCGAAGGAAACCGCAAAAGCACTGGAGCCCAGGTCCTCGCCAGCATCTTCATCTGCGCCCTGTTCATCGCGGCGTATGTGGCGGCCATGCACGCGCTGGTGGATGTTTCGGTGGTGGACGACGAAGCCGGGAGGAACCGCAGAGATACTCTCTACCTCGCAGTGCACCTCGGGTTCCTGGTGCTGGTCCTGGTCGTGGGATTCGTGATCGGCAAGTGGCTGAGCGGCCTTGGGCTTGCCTACGGTCTGCTGTTCTTCATCGTGCTGGTGGTTGCGATGCTGGTCGTCCAGGGTGGCTCCTACGAGCTGGCATGCCGAGGCCACAACGACCTCGTGCGCCACTGGCAGTGCTGAGTCCGTCAGAGCAGATCCCAGAGCTGGTCCAGGGACCCGATGACCGCAGCCGGGCTGGCGCTGCCCGGCTCCTCTCGGCGGAACTCGTGGGTGAGCACGGCTTGCATGCCCAGGGCCTGCGGACCCAGTACGTCCTCGCGCACGCGGTCGCCAACGAAAAGTGCCCCGGACGGTCCGACACCAAGCCCACCAAGCGCGGCACGGTAGATCTGCTCGCCAGGCTTCCGGTGGCCAAGTTCCACGGAGAAGATCGCGACCGCGGCGATGTCCAGCAGCCCGAATTCGCCGAGCCGGCGGCGCATGAGTTCCGGTGGTGTCTGGGTGTTGGAAACAAAGGCCACCTGAAGGCCGGCGTCAACGAAGCGCCGGAGATCGCCGGCTCGCCCGCGTGGCAGCACCCAGCGCTTGATGTCGGCCTCGCCGAAAAGGTGGTCGAGCGCTGCCGCCAGTTCCTCCGCGGCCGCCCCGAAGCGGTCCAGGTGGGGACGGGCCACCGAGGCGATGGATGGCTCATCAGACGCGCCGGCAGCGTGCCGGGCCGCCAGGTCTTCACGGACGTTCCGGCCGACGGTTTCGGCAACACTGCTGGCAGCGGATGGGTCGAGGCCTGTCCGTTCCTGTAACACCGAGGCGAAACGGTTGTGCGCCCTGGCCAGGTCCATCGCGTCGAGGCCGAACACGGTGTCGCCCAGGTCGAACAGGATGGCGCGGATGCCGCTCACCCGAGATTCCACAGGCGGACCCGCCGGGGGTGGATGCGCAGGACCACGCGCTCACGCATGGCAATGCGCTCCTCCACTTCGGGCGGGAGTTCGGCGCCCAGGTATCGATGGGCAATGGCGCGCATGTGCGACTTGCCGGGATCGTCCAACACCTCGGCCTCGCCTTCGATGGCCACCCCGCGGTAGGGCCGCTCCTTTGTGTCGACGATGAAGGAGACGCGTGGATCGAGGCGGGCGTTGCGAGCCTTTGGCCGGCCGGCGGGCGTGGAGATGATGACATCGCCATCGAGCACTCCGAACCAGACGGCCGAAGTGATAGGAGCCCCGGCCGGGCTAAGGGTGGAGAGCACGCCGGGCCACTTCGCCTGTTCGAGAAAGCTGAGCACGTCGGGGGTGAGCTCGCGGAGCATCGCTATTTCAGCGCGAGAGCGTTGGGAGGCGACCCGATACCGCCGACCTTGTTGATGGGCGCGGAGGTGAAGAAGCAGGCGTAGCGACCATCGGCGGCGCAGTCGGCGGCGAGCTTCGAAAGGTCCCAGAGCTCGCCGATGGCCATGCCAAACAGGCCGATGATCCACTCGTGCAGGAATCCGCCCGTATCGCGGCGCGGTGGCCAGGCTTCGAGCGAGGGGAGGTCGCTCGCCGCGGCAACGATGTGGAGGTCCCAGAGGTAGCGCGCCATCGGCTCGCCTGCGGCGATGCCGGGCGCACGGAAGGTTGCCATGTTGGCGAGTGCGACTCGCTGCTGTTGATCGAGAGTGGTGTACCACTCGGTCCAGCCGGTGCGGAGGAGGAGGACGTCGCCCGGTTCGAACTCCACACCCTGGGCGAGGCGGCAGGCTTCGAGCTCATCGGCCGAGAAGCGCCGGTCGGTGGTGAAGTCGATGGGGTCGCCGCGGGATTCGAGATAGCGACCGATGTCGAGCAGCACTGCCCGGCCAGCGATACCGCGGCGCGCCCAGTGGTCGATGCCGCCCTTCGAGCCTGGCTTGCCGGTTACTTCCGATGCCTTGATGCCGTTGTAGAAGCCGTGCTGGGTGTTGCCGACGTGGACGAGTGTGTCCCACTGGCTGCTGGCCTGGGGGTAGAAGTTGTCCAGTACGTCATCGTGATGGATTGCCCCGGCGATGATGCTCTGGCGGATCGCGCCTCTGCCGAACAAGGGCGGGTTGGGAAGCTCCAGGTCCCAGTTGAGCGCGAACGTCTTGCCGGCGGTGACGAGCCGCGCCGCGGCAGCGATACGCTCCGGGGTCTGCAGGTTGAAGAGGCCTACCTGGTCATCGCGACCGAAGAGCCACCAGCCCGAATGGGGCGGAGCACCGTCGACGGCGGGGAGCTGGTCGAACGTGGGGAGCGGGTCTGGGATTGGCATGGCGGGCATTGTAGCTGCCCGCGACGATGCCGTGCGGGGTCACGGGCTCAGGGCCGCTCGCGCCGGGTCCGGGACGATGACAGCGATGATGGCGTCCTCGGCATCCCTGGCAGCTGCCTCGAGGTCGAAGCTCTCCGGGTCGAGCAGCCACTGGAAGGCCAGGCCGATGATGGCGCCGGTGTGGCGGGCCGCGGTGAGTTCGGGGTCGACCGGGCGAAAGTGGCCAGAATCCTGGCCCCGGCGGATGCCGTCGGCAATGGCGCGGCGGAAGCCGCGATACAGCTCACGCACCTGGCCCGCGAGCTCGGGGGCGCTGCGGGCGCTGGCTGAGAAGTGCAGGAAGACTTCATAGGAAGCCGGGTCATCGCGGGCCATCAGGACCGCGCGCCGTGTTGCGGCGCGCAATTGCTCAACCGGATCACCGCTGGTGGCAATGGCGTCAGCGACCGTGGCCGTGAAGGTGTCCTGGCAGCTAGCCAAGACGCCGGAGAGCAGCTGGGCCTTGTCCTTGAAGTGATAGGCGACGAGCCCGCGGGAGACACCTGCCTCGCGAGTGATCTCGTCGATCGACGTCTCGTTCCATCCTCGCGCGGCCATGACACGGATGGTGGCGTCGATGATTTGCTGCCTGCGGACAGCGGTAATGTTCATGCGGGCCATGGCTGGCTCCGGGAGCGGGGTACGCGCCGGGGCATGGTCGCGTCCAGTGCCCAATGTAGCAGGTGCCCGGCACGGGCGGCAGCGCAGCAGGTGGCCTTGACTCGCCCTGTAGTATGAGCGATATCCAGTTCTGGCGTAACATCGAAAGGTGGTGGAGACGTGCCCTTCGATCCCGCCACACCGTTGCAGGTCGAGGAAGTCAACGAGAAGCGGTGGCGGCTCCTCTCGGACCTGCGCTACCACGGCAAGCTCGAGGACCTCGTGGTGCCGGCGGGCACGCTCACGGACTTCGCCAGCGTGCCACGGTTGTTCACGTGGCTCGTGCCGACCTCAGGGAAGTACACGAAGGCCGCGGTCTTGCACGATTATCTCTGTGAGACCGGGCTCATTCCGCGGAACGATGCGGATGGGGTGTTCCGGCGTGCGCTCGGTGAGTCCGAGGTGCCCACGGTGCGCCGTTACGTCATCTGGGGCGCGGTACGGCTTGCCGCCCTTTTGCGGGGAGCGAAGGCTGGCGATATCGCGGGGATCGTGCTGCTCGCGCTGCTGGTGGTGCCGCTTGCGGCGCCCATAGCCGTCGCCGTCATGGGTGTGCTGCTGGGGCTGTCCCTGGTCGAGATCGTGGTGTGGCTTGCCCTGCGCGCGTTTGGGATGACGCCGCCCGGGCCGCTGCGCTGGTGGTGGACGTAGCGGGGACAGGACTTCAGATGGTTCTGCGGCCGGCGATGGGCTGGCCATCCTCGATATCGGCGAAGAAGCGGAGAAGTTCGCGGGCGAACAGGTCTGGCTGCCGAGTCGGGATGGAATGGCCGGTGTTCTTGAACATGAGGTAGCGTGCGCCCGGGAGTTCACGAGCCATGACGTCGCAGGCGGCGCGAACCTGGTCGTCCTCGCCAATGCAAATCAAGACCGGGATGGTCAGGCGCTCTCCGATGACCGGCAGGAGGCTCGGCCGTTCGCGACGGACGCGGGCGCAACCGAGGATGCCGCTCCTCGACATGCGGGCATGGCGGTCACGAATGCCCTGGGCAAGGAAGGGATCCTCGACCGAGCGGGCCGCCCGCTTGCCGGCCTCAGCAGGCCCAAACCGGTCGACCGTGTCAACGAAGTCAGCGATGGCGGCTTCGCGCTGGCGATAGCGCTCGTCGTAGTCCGGGTGGTCGAAGGCCGCCGAGGTGTCGGAAAGCACGAGGCCTGCGAGGCGTTCGGGCCACGTAACCGCAAACTGCAGGGCAACCATGCCGCCGAAGCTAGAACCGACGAGCGCGCAGATGTCGATCTCCAGGTGATCCAGGAGTTCCGCGACATCGCCGGCAAGGATCTCGATGGTGTAGGAGTCGAGATCGTCCGGCGCGCAGGAGAGGCCGTGCCCGCGCAGATCGATGGCGATGGCGCGGTAGTCGGCGGTCAGTTCCGCGAACAGCGGAGCCCAGCTACGCAGGTCGGATGTGAAGCCGTGGAGGAGGACGACAGCAGGGGCCTCGCGGTCGCCCACGTCTTCGTAGTTGATGGTGATCCCGTCGTGTTCGAACTGCGGCATCGGGCGATAAGACACCCTCGGGCGGAGATGGGCAAGGGCGGCGGCCACGTTAGGCACCCTGCAGATACAATCGCGCGGCCACCACCGGCGAGGAGAGCCAGCGATGCCGCGGACCGTCTACGTCGTGCCCCATTGTCACTGGGACCGGGAGTGGTACCAGCCGCACGAGCTGTTCCGCTGGCGGTTGGTGCAGATGATCGATGAACTCCTGGACCACATGGAGGCGCATCCCGAGTACCGGTGCTTCAACCTGGACGGGCAGTCCATCGTCATCGACGACTACCTTGAGCTCCGTCCCGAGAACGAGGGCCGGCTCCGGGCGTTCATCGAATCGGGCCGCATCGTGATCGGTCCGTGGTGGGTGCAGCCCGACGAGTTCCTGCCGAGCGGCGAATCACACATCCGCAGCTTCCAGCGGGGTATCCGATTCGCGGAGCGGCTGGGCGGCAGCCTGAAGGTGGGGCACTGCGCGGACCAGTTCGGGCACATCGCCCAGATGCCCCAGATCATGGCTCAGCTCGGGCTCACCAGCGCCTGCCTCTGGCGCGGAGTCTCCGACGCCATCCCCGGGTGGAGCTTCTGGTGGGAGGCCCCCGATGGCACCCGCCTCCCGGTGCTCTACCTGCGTAACAGCTACTCGAGCGGGTGGCGGCTCCCGGACGACCCGGACGATCTGCTGGAGCGCGTTCGGCGCCAGGAAAGGGACCTGCGCGATGGGCTCCCCGCAGTGCTGATGAACGGGACCGACCATTCGCGCATGGAGCCGCACGTGCCCGCCGCGCTCGAACGGGCACGCGGGCGGGGCTATGACTTCCACCTGGCGACCCTGGCGGAGTACGAACGGGCGGTGCTGGCGGCGGGCATCGACGACATCACGCACCATGGCGAGCTGCGTTCGCCCGACCGCTCGAATGTACTGGTGGGAGTGCTATCGGCGCGGATGAGCATCAAACAGCGGGACTTCGAGGTCTCGGGCGCCCTCGAGAAGTACGCGGAGCCGCTGGAACTGCTCGCCTACCTGCACCACGGTCCCGATGGCTCGCCGGCGATGCGCCAGGCGTGGCGGCTGCTGCTGGAGAACTCACCGCACGACTCGATCTGCGGGTGCAGCGTCGACCAGACCCATCGCGAGATGTTCCCCCGCTACGACCGGGCGGAGCAGCTGGCGCGGCAGGTCGCGCGGGAGTCCATGGCGCACATCACCAGGAACGCTTCGGTCCCGGCTGGCGGGGCGATCGCCGTGTTCCGGCCGGTGGCGGGAGCTCCAGCGGTCCTGGAGGCCGACGTTCCCCTGGACTGGGCCAGCTACGACCGGCTCAAGCTCCCCGATGGGAGCCTCGTGCCGTACTTCCTCGACCTTGAGTCTGCAACCGGGGGCGAGACCTTCGTCCACGAAGCCGTGTCACCAAGGGGGGCGCACCGCCACTTGGACTTCCTCCGCGATCAGCGTTATGACAACAATGCCATCGAAGCTATGGGCTGGGAGCTGGATGGGCGTCACCTGCGGGTGGCGACGACCGTGGGGCAGGACATCACCGTGATCGACGAGGCGGCCGTGCGCGAGGAAGTTCGCCAGGTGGCCGCCAACAACCTGGCCGACACCGCGGAGGTAACGGTGCGGCGGAGCCAACGGGCGCGGTTGCATGCGGTGCTGCCGGCCGGCGCCGCCATCGGCGTGCAGGTGCTCACGCCGTTCGATTCGGGTCAGGACGACCCGACGCCCGGGCTGCCAGCCCGGGGCATCGCCAACGAGTACTACGAGGTCCGCCTGCGCAAGGGGAAGCTCCTGGTCCGGGACTGGCAACACGGGGTCGACATCGAAAACGCGAACGCCTTCGTCTCCGAAGGGGACCGGGGCGACGAATACAACGCCGACATCCTTCCGGATGCCGTGATCACCCCCGTCGCCGTTCAAGAAGTAGAGCGCACGGCCAACCGGGTGTCCTCGACGCTCAAGTACGTGACCATGCTCCAGCTGCCCGCGAGGCTGACCCAGAAGCGCACACGGCGCACCAGGCGGGAGCAGGTCGTGGTCCCGATCGTCACGGAGGTGACGCTCTGGAACGGCATTCCCCGGGTGGACTTCCGCGTGGCCGTGGAGAACCATGCACGAGACCATCGGTTGCGGGCACTCTTCCCTCTGCCGTTTACGATTGAGCACGCCCTCACGGAAAACCAGTTCCACGTCTCTGAACGGTCGTTGACTCCACCCCCGTGGAACGGGGTGAGCAACGAGCAGCCGCCGACAACGTTCCCACAGAAGACGTTTGCGGCCTTCGAGGCAGACGGCACGGGCATGGCCGTGTTCAACCGCGGCCTGCAGGAGGGAGAAGTGGTGCGTAGCCGGGATGGGCGCCAGGCCTTCGCGCTGACGCTGCTCCGGTGCGCGGGCTGGCTCTCGCGGCCGGACCTGGTCTCGCGGCGTGGCGGCGCCGGCCCCACGATCTCGACCGAGGATAGCCAGATGCAGGGCACGCACTCGTTCGCCTACGCCGTAACGACCTTTCGAGGGAGTTGGCGGGAGAACAACGTCCAGGCGCTCGCCCACGCGTTCGCCTACCCGCCCCTGGCATTCGGAACGAACGAGCATGAGGGCTCGCTGGGGCTCGATGTGCCACTCGCGCGAGTTGCAGCGGGGGTGATACCGACCGCGCTCCACCGGAGCGACCTGGATGGCGCGCCAATCCTGCGACTCTATAACGCCTCGGGTTCGGACACGGTGGCGGCGATCGACGTGCCAGCGGCCGCCGCTGGCGCCAGCCTTGTCGACCTCTTGGAGCGAACGGTGGCACCGGTGGAATCCGGCGCCGCGGGGTGGCGCGTACCCCTGCGAGAGTGGCAGATCGCGTCGCTTCGCTTCGGTCGCGCGTAGCCGGGGCGAGGGCGACCGCAGGCAGGGGTGAGGGATGGGCAAAGCTGAGTGCGATATCCACCTCGTTCCGTTTGATGAAGCAACGGGATGCCCCTACTGCCTGCGCTTCCTGGCGGCGCCACCGGACCCCGGGTTGATGGCGCCGGCGATGCGGCTCGAGGAGCTTGAGCAGTGGTTGATGACCAGGCGTTCCGTGCCCGAGGAGTTGCTGTACTCGCGCATAGAGCAACTCCTGGGGCGACGCTTGAGCATCCACGAACTCGACGACCCCGACACGTTGATGCGGCGCGCACAACGTCCACAGCGCCACCACGCGATGGACTGGTGGTTCGATCCCTGAGGGAAGGGGCGATGGGGCAGGGAAGAATCGACGACCGGCCGATGGATTGGCGCCGCGGCCGCGGTTAACTGGGGCGCGGGAGGTGTCGACCGTGAGAGACCTCAGCCTTGCCGAGTGCGAAGACATCCTCAGGAGCCAAGCAGTCGGGCGGATCGCGATGCGCGACGCCGATGGTGTGTACGTAGTTCCGATCCACTACGCATTCGCGGAGGGCGCGGTTTTCGCCCATGCCGCGCCGGGTAAGAAGCTCCGTCTGATGCGGCTCTGGCCGCACGTCGCGCTCGAAGTGGACACGATTGTCAGTCCCACGGAGTGGAAAAGCGTGCTCGTGCAGGGCGCGTTTCACGAACTGACAGGAGAACCCGACCAGGTCCACGCCCGCCAGGTGTTGCTCCGGGCATTCGACGGCAATCACGCGGCCGTGACCGCCGGGCATGGCCACCGGACCACCCTGGCCGAGGCCGTGGTCTTCCGCATCGACCCGGCGGAAATCACCGGGTGCGCGGAGGGCGGGTGAGGTAACGCTGCGCCTGTAGGAGTGCGAACGTCTAGGATCCGGGGATGGCGGACGCCCCCGCCCGGAGCGAGAGCGACATGCCGGCGCGGGCCGCCGGGGGGCTGGCTATCGCCGCCGCCATCGTTGCCTTCGGGTTCATCGGATCGCGGCTGCTGGGCGTGGTACGGACCATCGCCATCGCGAACGCGTTCGGTTCGAGCCCGGAACTTGATGCCTACAACATCGCGTTTCGCGTCCCGGATCTGATCTTCCAGGTGCTAGCCGGGGCCACCCTGGGAAGCGCGTTCATCCCGGTGTTTGCGCGCCTCTACCGCAGGGAAGGCGAGGCGGAGGCATGGCGGCTGGCGAGCCGGGTGCTGAACCTCGTCACCGTCGCTACGGCCGTGCTGTGCGCCGTGGCGTTCGCGCTGGCACCGATGCTGGTTCCGTTGCTGGCGCCGGGATTGGGCGAGGACATCGGCCGCCGCGATGAGCTCATGGACGAGGCGGTGGAACTCACGCGGATCATGCTGCTTTCTCCGCTGCTCTTCGCGGTGAGCGGAATCATCACGGGCATCCTGAACGGGCGGCAACAGTTCTTCCTGCCGGCGCTCTCTCCCATGCTCTATAACCTCGCCATCATCTTCGGCGCCGTTGTGCTCGCCGACGAGTGGGGCGTTAAGGGGCTGGCGATCGGCGTGGCGATCGGGGCGGGGCTCCATCTCGTGATCCAGGTTCCGGGGCTGTTCCGCGAGCGCATGCGGTACGAATTCGGGTTCGGCTGGGGCGATGCGGCCGTGCGCGAGGTCGCCCGGCTGATGGGGCCGCGAGTGGTGGGGCTCGCGGCCGCCCAGGTGAACTTCGTCATCACCGGTTTCTTCGCCTCGAAGGTGGGCTCGTCGGCAATTTCGAACCTGACGTATGCGTGGTTGCTTGCGGGGCTGCCGCTCGCGCTCTTCGGGATGGCGCTTTCGACGGCCGCGTTCCCCCGCCTGGCCGACCATGCCGCCGATGAGGACCTGGAATCGCTGACGGCCACGGTGTCGCGCGTGCTCAGGGTGATCATGTTCCTCACGGTGCCGGCGGCCCTCGGGCTGGCGATCCTTCGCGAACCGGCGACCGTGGTGCTGCTCGAACGCGGCGAGTTTCTGCGTGGTGATGCGCTGATCACGTCGGCCGCACTGGGGTGGTACTGCCTCGGGATCGTGCCCCAGGCGGGGATCGAAATCCACAGCCGCGGCTTCTACGCCCTGGGGGATACACGGACACCGGTGACGCTGGCGGTCATCGCGGTGGGGGCGAACCTGGCATTGAGCGCGGTGCTGTGGCGTGAGTTCGGCACCGAAGGCCTGGCCTTTGCGGTATCGGCGGCGGCATGGCTGGAGTGGGGGATGCTCTACCTGATGTACGCGCGCCGGACCGGTGCCAGCGTTGAGGGCGACCTCCAGTCCATCGCGGTCGTGGCTGTGTGCGGTGGCGTCATGGCTCTGGTGCTTGGAGCCTCCTTCGCGACTTTCGACCTCGATTCGTGGACTGACCACCTGGTGGTTGGAACAGCCGGCGCAGTCGCTGGTGGGGCCGTGTATGCGGGGATGGCGAACCTCCTGGGCGTCGCCGAATTCCGTGAAGCTGTGACGCGAGTCGGTGGACGACTCCAGCGCGGGACGTAGTGCGAACCCGGGCCCAGTGGCCGGCCTTTCGGGGCCGGTGGGGACCAGTGGCGAGGCTGGAACCCGCGATATCGTGTCACCGTGATTCGTGACTACTTCAACTGCAGCAGTCCGGAACGGCTCCGGCGCCTCGCGATCCTGTTGCTGATTGTCGCCGTGCCGTATGTGCCGGGCGGAGTTGCGCTGGCCATGCTGCTCACGGGTGCGGACTGAGGCGAGCGGATGGACAGAGACCTGGCCGTCCTGCTCCTCATCGTCGCGTTCAGGGGAGGCGTTCCATTCCTGGTGTTCCGGTGGCAGTTCGCGGGCGGGTTGTTGTGCATCCTGGCCGATGCGAGCGACTCGATCCTCCAGGACGCGCTCGGGGCGGAGCCCCTGAAAGGCCACTACCACCTGGTCGACAAGTCGTTCGACACGTACTACCTCTTTTTCGAGGCGATCGTGGCTTATCGTTGGCTCGATCCGCTGGCGCGGTGGGCGGGAGTGGGCCTGTTCGCGCTCCGTGCGGGCGGCGTCGTGTTCTACGAGCTCACGGAGATAAGGGGTACGTTCCTCGCCACGCCCAATGTGTTCGAGAACTTCTACCTGTTCGTCGCCGGCCTGCGGTCGATCGATTCGGAGTACCGCATCCCGTCGTGGCGATGGCTCGTAGCCATCGTTGTGTTTGTGGGGGCGCCAAAGGTGCTCCAGGAGTACGTGATGCACTACCGGGAGGCAGCCACGTGGCACTTCGTGAAGGAGAACATCCTGCTCTGGCGGTAGGGTCAGGATGGCACGAGCGCGAAAGCCTAAGACTCCTTCGGCGTTAGGCCGGCACGTTCGCCGCGAAGCCCCCGGACGGCCAGGTCGACCCCGCCGAGCCGGCGCATACCCTCAACACGGCCGGTGCCGCGGTTCTGGGCCATGAGCATGTAGTCGGAGAGGCCTGACTCAAGGGAACTCGTGTAGCCCATCAGATCCTGGGACTTGTTGGCGGCGAGCTTCGACATGCGGACGGCCATCGGGCTGTTCTCGGCCACGCGAAGAGCGTAGTTGACGGTCTCGCGCTCCAACTCGTCCTTCTCATAGACACGGTTTACAAAGCCGAGTCCCATCGCCTCGTCGGCCGTGAGGAAGCGGCTTTCGAACATGAGTTCCTTGGCCTTGCGGGTCCCGATGTCGTAGGGGAGCGAGAAGTACTCGAGGAGTGCCGGGAGGAAGAGCGCGTCCTTCGCGGCGAAAACGAGGTCGACGCAGGCCGCCATCATCCACCCGGCGAAGATGCAGTAGCCCTCGACCATGGCGATGGTGGGCTTGGGAGCGTTCCGCCACTTGAGCAACAGATCGAGGTTGTAGTGCTTGAAGTTGTCGTAGAACTCGAGGCCAGCATCGCCGATGCCGCGGCCCTGGCGATCGGCCAGCTGCTCGGGGGTACCCAGGTCGTGGCCGCTGGAGAAGTTGCCTCCCGAGCCTCGCGTGATGATGACGCGAACTTCGGGGTCGGCGACGGCCCGGTCCATGGCGATGTCGTACTCATCAAGCAGCCGCCACGACTGGGCGTTGCGGTAGCGCGGGCGGTTGAAGGTAATCCAGGCGATGGGCCCGTCCGTGTGGTAGAGGGTGTCGTTGAGTTCCACGTGCTGGCTCCGGTCGGTGTTGCGGGAGGAGTTTACGCCGCCCGGCTTGACGAGCGAAAACCAGCGGCAGAATAATTCATCGTATGGTGAAATCTTCTCCCTCGGGGCGCCCGGGCCGGCGAGCGGGAGACTCGGGGACGCGCGACGCGATCCTTGCAGCTTCGCGGGCGCGGTTCATCGCCGCCGGGTTCCGTGGAGCAACGATTCGCGCGATAGCAGCCGAAGCCGGAGTCGACCCGGCGCTCGTGCTGCACTTTTTCGGGAGCAAGGAGCGCCTCTTCAGCGAGTCGGTGCACCTTCCGGTGGACCCAGCGAAGCGGCTGCATGAAGCGCTTGAGTGCGACCGCGAGACGGCGGGAGCTGCTCTTGTCGAGTTCCTGCTCGATACCTGGGACTCCGAGGATGCCAACCGCACCATGCTCGCCATCGTCCGGTCGGCGGCAACAGACGAGCCGGCGGCCCGCATGATTCGCGAGCAGGTCGTTGGTGCCGTTGCGCAGACGCTCCGTGCCCACGGGATGGACCGTGCCGACTACCGGGCAGCACTGGTCGCCTCGCAAATGGCGGGCCTTGCGATTGGGCGCTACATGATTGGACTGCCACCGCTGGTCGAGGCGGACCGGGCCGCCCTGGTGGAGGCTTTCGGCCCGACTGTGCAGCGATACCTGACGGGAGCCCTAGAACGAAAGGAGAGGGCATGACAACGACAATCGCCATCGAGGACCTGCGCGTGATACGCAGCGGCAAGGAGGTGCTGCCGGGCATCTCCGTGCAGGTCCCGGGAGGCAGGATCACGGGTCTCCTTGGCCCGAGTGGCTGTGGAAAGACCACGCTGATGCGCGCGATTGTGGGCGTGCAGGTGGTGGCCGGCGGGCAAGTGACCGTGCTCGGCCTCCCCGCGGGCAGCAAAGCTCTCCGCTCCCGGGTGGGCTATGTCACGCAGGCGCCCGCCGTGTACGACGACCTGACGGTGGCGGCAAACCTTCGCTACTTCGCGCGCGTGCTGGGGGCAGCCGCAGGGAGGGTGGCCGCCGTCGTCGACACGGTCGGGCTCAACGGCTACAGCAACCAACTTGTGGGCCGGCTTTCGGGAGGCCAACGGGCCCGGGTTTCGCTTGCCACCGCGCTGTTGAACGAACCGGAGGTACTCGTCCTCGACGAGCCAACGGTCGGGCTGGACCCGGTGTTGCGCAAGGAGTTGTGGTCGACGTTCCATGACCTGGCGGACCGCGGAGCAACGCTGCTCGTTTCGAGCCATGTGATGGACGAGGCCGAGCGCTGCGACGACCTCGTCCTGATGAGAGATGGCCGCGTGCTGGCCCATGGAAGCCCACCGGAGGTCCTGGCAATGGCGAGTGCGAACACGATCGAGGAAGCATTTCTCCAGCTGGTTCGGGAAGGCGAGAGCGCGGCATGAATGTGCGTGTGACCGCTGCTACCGGACTTCGAGTGCTCATGCAGCTGCGGCACGACATGAGGACCATTGGCCTCCTCCTGCTCGTCCCGGTTGTGCTCGAGGCGCTGATGAAGTGGGTCTTCGCCGACCAGGAGCGTGTGTTCCAGCGGGTGGGAGTGCCACTGCTGGGGATCTTTCCGCTGACCTCGATGTTCCTTGTAACGTCGATCACCATGCTGCGGGAGCGGACGTCCGGCACGCTGGAGCGGCTGCTGACTACGCCCATCGCGAAGCTCGACATCCTCGCGGGGTATGGTGTGGCGTTCGGTTCGGTGGCCGTGGTGCAGGGCGTCCTGGTGTCAGTCGTCTCGTTCGGGTTCCTCGGGCTGGAGGTGAACGGGCCTATCGCCGGGGTGATGGCGTTGGCCGTGCTGAACGCGATACTCGGGACGGCCCTGGGTCTCCTGGTGAGCGCCTTCGCGCGGAGCGAGTTCCAGGCGGTGCAGTTCATGCCCGCGTTCCTGTTGCCACAGTTCCTGTTGAGCGGGCTGCTCGCGCCGCGCGATCAGATGGCCGGAGCGCTCGAAGCCGCTTCGAACGTGTTGCCGATGACCTACGCGTACGACGCGCTCACCAGGGTGGCGACGGGGGAAGGCTTCGGCGGGCGACTTGCGCTCGACAGCGGCGTGCTCGCGGGGACGACTGTCATCTCGCTCGTGCTTGGTGCCGCGACGCTGCGGAGGCGGACGCCATAACCGTGCCCCTGGCGGAGCGGCACGATACCATAACTGCACACTGTTCCCCGGGAGCGCCCCTTGGACGCCTACAACATCACGGTCATCGGCGGCGCCGGCATCGTCGGCCGCGAGTTTCTGAGCCTGCTTGACAGCCGGAAGGTGCCTGTGAAACGACTCCGCCTGCTGGCAACCGCCCGTTCGGCAGGCAAAGTCGTGGAGTTCCGGGGCGAGAAGATCACCGTCGAGGAGACCACGGAGGCGAGCTTCACGAAGGACGATGACATCGTCTTCCTGTCGGCCTCGGGCTCGGCTTCGAAGCAGTATGCCCCGATCGCGCAGGCGCATGGCAGCTTCGTGATTGACGACTCGAGCGCCTACCGCATGGACCCGGCGGTGCCGCTGGTGATACCGGAAATCAACGCGGACGACCTTGAGTGGCATCGCGGCATCGTGAGCCAGCCGAATTGCACGACGACGCCGATGGTGCTGGCGTTGAACCCCATCCACCGCGTGACCCCGCTGAAACGGGTAGTGGTGAGCACCTACCAGGCGGTGGCCGGCGCCGGTGGGGCCGCTGTCGACGGACTGCGGGCCGAGACGGTTGCGGCACTCGAAGGGCGGCACGAGCCTTCGGGCACGCAGAAACGGGAGATCGCCTTCAACGCCGTGCCGCAGATCGACCTCTTCGCGGAAGACGGCTACACGAAGGAAGAGATCAAGATGGCCAACGAGACGCGGAAGATCCTGCATGCACCCGGGGTAGCGGTGAGCGCCACATGCGTACGGATACCAACATTCTTCGGGCACTCGATGTCGGTCTGGGCGGAGTTCGAGAGCCCGGTCAGCCCGGCCGAAGCGCGCCGCCTGATGGAGTCCACGCCCGGGGTGAGGCTGATGGACGACCCGGGGCAGGAACTCTACCCAACACCGATGGACGTGGCCGGGACCGACGACGTGCTCGTCGGGCGGCTGCGGGCCGACACCTCGCTCCCGGGCGGGATCACGTTCTGGACGGTGACGGACAGCATCCGGAAGGGCGCGGCCACGAACGTGGTCCAGATCATCGAGGAAGCGGCGAGGCGGGGGCTCATCCGGCGGTAACAGTGGCCTTGCCCCCGGCAGGTGGTCGAACCGCTCAGTGGCATTGCGGATTTCCGCTGAACCGTGTAGGAGGCGGTCGCTCGCGGATTCCCGCCATCGTTGCAGAGCGGCTGGAAATCGCGAGTCGGCGCTCAAAGGCCGACCCACTCCATGGAAAAACACACGGCCCTTCCGTCGGAGGGCGGCGCTCAGATCCACGGCCAACTGATCCCAGTCAGAACCTGCAACCGATTCAGGCTGGTCTTCCCGGCGCCGATGAGGGCCGCGACCCCCGGGAGTCGGTACACGCAAGGGGAAAGCCGGCGGCCCGGCGGTGTTGTCATCTCGAACTTCGGACCGATGTATGTCGCGCGTACATCGGATGATGCTTATGCCTGACAGACGCGCACACTAAGGTCGGCTGCACCCCCCCCCACGACTTTCGCGCGAAGGTCACCAGAAAACAGGGCTTAATCTCGGAATACACCTGAGGAGGTGTCCCAATGAGTTCAGTTGGTCGCGTCTTCCGGCGGAAATACGCATACTTCGCCGCGATCGGCTTGCTCGCGTTCGCGATGTGGTTTGCGACTCACACGCAGGATGCGCAAGGCAGTGGCGAGGAAGCTGAAACTGGTGGGACCCGGCTCATTCTCATCTCTCACGATGCGCCAGATTGGCGAGAGCAGCTGGAGCAGGCATTGATCGATGTTGGACACCCGGATCCGGCTGCGCGCAGCCGAGAACTACGTCTCACTAGCCCCGCCTGCGCCGGTAGTTGACGATACCCCTACGAACTACTCGACCACAACCCCGTTTTCGGGATGCAGTTACGGCGGCAACGCCTATGCATTCTACACGACCTGGGGGCCCGGCTACGTAGAGAACATGTGGAAATTCCGGCTTGTGGGGCTGTTCTGGGATCAGTGGACTGACCCGGTTTACGACTACTGCTCAAGCTCGACAGGATGCTCTGCCGTCGCAAGCTTTGACGGTTACCAATTTCTGCGGAAGGCTAAGGAGCACTACTTCTACACAGAATCGGGACATCACTTTGACGGAGGTTGGTGCTACTGAGGGCCTCGCTCTCGCCTGGCCGGTCGGGCGCCCAACGCACAGAGTTCGGAGCAAAGGCAGCGCGTGGAGCATACTGAGTACCTAGGGGCTATCTCGGCGGCCTTCCGGGAGATGATGAATGCTGCGACGGAGGCTAGCCAGGCGGAGAGTGAGGCCAGGTCTGAAGAGCTTAGCCTTGCCGTGAACACCCTGATACGTGAAAGGCTCGCCCGACTAACGCCACCGGAGGGGTATGAAGCCCTCCATCGAGAAGCTCTTATCTTGATGGTGGGCCCCCACGGTGAACAGCTCACGCGGGAGGAGGAAGTGGCGTGGTCTCGCAGACTCCAGCTACTGCTGACAGCATTTCATGAGCACTGCCGAGCCGCGAACGTCGAACCCCCCTTTCCGTTTCATCCATCAGAACTCTGGGCGGGGCGAAGGCTCGACCTGTCCGACGGTGATGGTCCCGTGAGCGCGCAGTAGGAGCGCCCGGCCCAGGCGGTCAAGGCAGTCCCCCAGTCAGTTGAAACATGCTGGCAAGCCGTCTGCTGTCGCTACGCCACCAGACCGCGGCAAGAGGATAGGCAAGCACGACGTCCCGAGGGGCGATGGCAATAGTCCCGCTGAGGTGTATACGTCCCCGGCCAAGGTGCGTTGCCAGCCGCTTGGCGCCCTTCGCGCCTTTGCGGTCACCCCACTGACCCGGTTGGCTCTGCCTATAGGCCGGCGCTCTGCCATAATGCGCGCCAATACCTTGGGAGTTTCAGACATGGCATTTACGGTGAATCCCGACAACTTCCGCTTCCCGGCGGAGTTCGCGGCAGGGGTCAAGGGCAAGCGCGTGCTCATTTCGGGGGCGGGGAAGGACAACGGCCTCGGCCAGTCGTTCGCCCTGGCGGCGGGACTCAATGGCGCGGCGAGCGTCGCGGTGCACTTCCACAGTTCGTACGACGACGGACTCGACCTCGTCGACTTCCTCCGCGGCCAGGGCGTGAACGCGTTCCCGCTCCAGGCCGACGTGACCAACATGGGCGACCTGTGGGCGACGCGGACCTACGTGATCGACAAGATGGGGGGCATCCCGAACCTCGTGATCTGCAACTCGGGATTGACCGAGAAGGGCTATTCGTTCGGCCGATCGCTGCGCGAGGTGGAAGGCGAATCGATGGCGATGCGGCGGGCGCGCGTCCGGCAGGCGTTCATCAACAACCTGGAAGAGACGCGGATGGTGCTCGACACCAAGATCGATGGCTTCATGGCGATGACGCACCTGTGGTCCGGCGAAGCTGTGTACGCGAACGAGCCGCTCCAGATCGTGTACATCTCGTCGCGCCAGTCGATCGACCCGGGCGTGAGCGTGCCGGGGTACGCGATCGCCAACTGGGCGGTGTTGCAGCTGCCCAAGGTGCTGGCAGTGAACCTCGGCAAGGCGGCAAGCCTGGTTTCGGCGTTCTCGGTGATGTACCCGTTCGTACGGACCGGGATGACGAACGAATACGCGGAGAACCCGAAGGTGTTCGGCCGCTGGCAGCCACGCATGCTCGAGACCTTCGAGGCGGCGGAGGCCTTCATGCAGCTGCTGGCCCAGCCGAGCGACGTGACCAACCAGGGCATGTTCGAGGTGATGGTGGAAGAGGAGCCTGCGAAGGGCGAGCGCGGTGTGAAGGTGACCTGGAAGGAAGTGAAGCTCAACGTGAGCGAAGAGCTCGCGCCCTGGAGCCAGGACCCCCTGACCTTCGGCTAGAGTCCGAGAGCCACTTGAAACCGCGACGGCCGTGGACAGACCGCGGCCGTCCTCGTTTTCATTGAAGGCCACAAGACGCGGCTCAGCGATCCGCCCCCCGGTAGACTGGCGGGATGGCAAAGGTCAGGGCCGCCAATCTGGGCGTCCGCTTCTTGCTGGAGATCACTGCCCTGGCCGTGCTGTTCTGGTGGGGAATTGAAGCGGGTTCCACATGGTGGCAACGGGGAGCGCTTGGGGTAGGCGCGGCTGGCGCTGCAGCCTTCGGCTGGGGACTGTTCGTGTCGCCGAAAGCGAGAGTCCGGGCCGGGCACTGGCTCCCGTTAGCGGTTGAAACCGCGGTGTTCGGCTGCGCGGTTGCGGCGCTTGCCGACCTGGAACACCCGGTGCTCGCCGCTGCGCTCGGGGGCATCGCAATCGTCAGCCGTGGCGTCAAAGCCGCGGCGGACCTGAGGGCGGGACAAGGCGCCGGCGCCTGATGGACACATAATGCGCTTTGGCCGGGGGTTTGCGTTCTGTCACTAACGAGCGTGGTGGCGACGATAAACCGCGGGCACGATCAAGGGTTTGTGAAGGGTGACTCGAGGCGTCATAAGATGCTTGGCATTGGGGCCGAGGGCGCATACATTTCGCGGCGTTGGAGGCGGGGTGGTCGAAAGCCACCACGCAGGCGGGGAAAGGCCAACCGGCCTGGAAACGCCGAAGGCCAGCGCGGGAGTCACGGCTCCCGGGGTGGCCACCGCCAGCGCGGTCTCGCCAGGGCAACCTGGCGGGGCAGGGTGGTACCGGGGTCTCGCCGCCGAAAGGCAGCGGACCAGGGAAGCCCCCGGAGCGCCGCAAGGCCCCGGCAGTGCGCAGCGGTGCAGGTCCGGGCCTCTCGCAGGCGGGGCGCAAGCTCACGCGGCGGGGCCAGGCACCAGTGGTTTTCGATAGACTACCTCCACGAAGCCAAAAGGGCCGCCTTTCACCCGCAGGGGCTGGAAGCGGCCCTTCGGCATTCTCCGAAAGTCCGCTGGCGGGCACGACCGGGACGGGCTAGAGTGCCGCCATTCCGCCAGAGGAGCGCAACACCCATGGCACTCATCGATATCCCGGCGCCAATGACAGGCACCGTGAAGGAAATCCTGGTCTCGGTTGGCGAGGAGGTGGCAGTCGGCCAGGAGGTTCTGGTGCTGGAGTCGATGAAGATGGAGATCCCGGTTGAGAGCCCGCAGGCGGGCCGGGTGGCCGAGGTAGCTGTCCAGGTGCCGCAGCGCATCGAGGAGGGGAGCCTCCTGTTGCGCCTCCAGGGCTGAGGCCACACATCAGATTTCCCGTTTACCACGGCGGGCGTAGCATGGGCGGACCAGGCTGCCTGCCGGCGCCCCCAGGTGGGTCATGCGCACCGCGAACTACGTGTTCTCCGTTATCTCTATCGTCCTGGGGATCGCCCTTATCCTGTTCATGCTCACCCAGGCGGTCGAGTGGAACATCGGCGTGGGGATTGGCGTTGTCCTGATCCTGAACGGGGCTATCCGCCTGTGGTTCGCACAGGATGACCACTAGTGCCATGCTTGACGGGTATCTGGCCGTGGCAGGCCGGCGCCGGGCAGGATAACGAAAAACATGGTCATGCCGCAGACGTTTCTGGTTCCCATCACGAACTCACCGGCGAGCCTGGAGGCTGTCGCCGTGGCGTCGACCATGGCCAAAGCTCGCAAGGGCCGCGTCTACCTCGTCCACGTCATTGAAGTGAACCGGTCGCTACCACTGAACGCGGAGATGGACGCCGAGGCGCGGCGCGGCGAGCAGGTGATCCGGCGGGCGGAGGCTGTGGCGTCGGAGGCAGCGTGCTCAGTGACCGGCACGCTCGTGCAGGCACGCGAGGCGGGAATGGCGATCGTCGACGAGGCACAGGACCGCGGCGTTGACGCGATCGTGATGGGCATCGGTTACAAGCGGCTTACCGGCTCGTTCCAGGTTGGACGAACGGTTGACCATGTTCTGAAGAATGCCACCTGCACTGTGTGGGTGGTGCGGCAATCGGTGGCGGCGGACCACCACCACGAATAGCACGGCGGGTACCATGAAGGTCATCATCATGGGCTGTGGAAGGCTTGGCTCACGAATCGCCGGGATACTCGACCGGCAGGGACACCACGTGACGGTCATCGACGCGAACGAATCGGCGTTCCGGCGCCTCGGCGACTCCTTTGGGGGCGACCGGGTGATAGGCAATGGCATGGACGCGGCAACGCTGGAGCGGGCGGGGATCGAGTCCGCCGATGCGTTCATGGCAATCACGCAGGGCGACAACCGCAACTACTTCGCGAGCCAGATGGCGCACGAGGTCTATCAGGTGAAGCGGGTGCTGTGCCGGGTGTACGACCCGGTGCGCGAGGAGATCTTCCGGGACCTGGGCCTCGAAACGTTTAGCCCAACGAGCTACGGTGCCCAGATCATGGTCGACATGCTGATGCATGAGCCGGCGAGGAGGTAGCGGAATGTACATCCTGATCGCCGGCGGTGGAAAGGTCGGTTACCACCTTGCGGAAGAGCTGCTGAACGAGAACCACGAGGTGCTGATTATCGAGCGCGACCCGGCCCGGGCCGCTCAGATACGCGATGAGCTCAGCGGGAACGTGCTCACCGGGGACAGTTGCGAAGCAACAACGCTCGACCTGGCCGGAGTGTCCCGGGCGGACCTTGTCGCGGCGGTCACCGGTGACGACGAGGACAACCTGGTGATTTGCGACATCGCGCGCTACCGGGGAGTGGCCCGCACGATTGCGCGCATCAACAACCCAAGAAACGAAATGCTGTTCCGAAAGCGCGGTATCGAGACAACCATCTCCGCAACGCAGGCGGTGCTGGCGCAGATCGAACAGGAGTTGCCGACCCAGCTGATGATCCCGCTGCTCCAGCTCCACAGCGGGCTCGAGCTGGTCGAGATCAAGCTCCCGGAGACCTCGCCGGTGGCAGGCCGCTCCGTGCGGGAGGTACTCCTGCCCGCGGAGTCGCTGATCTCCCTCATCGTCGACCCGGGCGGGGTGCCACGCATGCCGAGCGGCGATACGCGGCTGAACGCTGGCGATGCGCTGGTGGTCGTGAGCCGCAAGGAGAGCCTCGACATGTTGCGAGAGCAGCTCATTGGCTCGACGCACGGCCTGGACACCTGAGCGATGACCCGGCTGGCATTTCTTGGGCCACCGGGCACCTGGGGCGAACTCGCGGCCATGAAGTTCGACCCCAACGCGGAGCTGTTGCCGTTCCCGTCGCACGCCGCCGTCGCGGTTGCGGTGGAGTCGGGAATGGCCGACGCGGGCGTGGTCGCGATCGAGAACTCGATCAACGGGTCGGTCCAGGAGACGCTCGACATCCTGATTCACGAGACGAGCCTGCAGATCCAGGCCGAACTCCTGCTGCCCATCGAACACAACCTGGTGGCTCCACCGGGTGTCCGGGCCGACCAGGTGAAGGTCATCTTTTCGCATCCCCAGGCGCTGGGGCAGTGCCGGAAGTTCCTTGAAAGGTGCTTTCCGAAGGCCCAGGCCGAGGCCGCGCTCTCGACCACGGAGGCGGTGCAACTGGCCATGCGGCGGCCGGGAGACGCGGCGGCGATCGCCACCGAGCGCGCGGCCCAGCTTGAAGGTGCCGAGATCATCGCGCGGAACATCCAGGACACGGACCGCAACGTGACGCGGTTCCTGGTGCTCGGCAGAGGCAACCCGGCCTCCACGGGGCGTGACCGCACCTCGATTGCTTTCACCTTCGCGGAGGACCGGCCGGGCGCGCTGGCCAGCGTGCTGGTGGCATTCGCCGAAGCGAACATCAACTGCACGAAGATCGAGAGCCGGCCGACCAAGGCGACATTCGGCGAGTACGTGTTCCTCATCGACTTCGAGGGACACCAGGACGATGCGAAGTGCCGGGCCGTGCTCGATCGCATACGTCCGCTTTGCGAAGAACTGAAAGTGTTCGGGAGCTATCCGCGAGCCTGAGTAGCCAGCCCGACAGAGCTGGGGAACGGGCAGCACTTCCGCAGCTCGCACTCGCCGCAGCGTGGCGCCCGCTTCAGGCACAGGTGCTTGCAATGCATCACAACCAGCGCATGGAAGCGAGCAAAGAGGTCGCGCTGGCTTTCGGGATGATCGGCAGCGTCGGCCTCGCGCGTCAACACATCAAGCATCCAGCGCTGCCACTCGTCGTAACTCTCTGAACGCGGGCCGAGCCCGAGGCGGCCGAAAAGGCGCATGGTATAGGCATCGACGGCGAGCGCGGGCAAGCGGGCGGCGTAGCAGACGATGCAGTCAGCCGTTTCCGGGCCGATGCCCCAGGTCGCCAGCAGGCGCTCCCGCAGGACGGGTGCGTCGCGCGACAACAGCGAAGCGAGGCCTCCCGAGGATTCGGCAAGGTCGAGGAAGGCGCGCAGCTTGCGAACCTTCTGGCGGTACTGGCCGCTGGGGCGCACCAGGTCCTCTAGCTCCTCTTCGGAGAGCGCAGCCATGACCTGTGGGTCGAGGGCACCCGCGGCGCGGAGCCTCTCCAGGGCGCGCTCGACGTTCGTCCACATCGTGTTCTGAACCAGGATCGCCCCGACGCAAACTTCGAACGGATCGGCATCGGGCCACCAGTGCCAGCCCCGCCAGGCGTGCATGCGGTCGAGGGCCGCGTAGACATCGAGCAGGTGGGCCACGTTCATATGTCCGCGGGGATGACGACCGTGCTGGCATCGGCGCGGCCGCGCTCGCTGACAGCGGTTCGGGCGCTCACTGCGGCGACGATGATCGCGCCGCCGAGTACCGCCCACCAGCCGGGGGTCTCACCCAGGAAGATGAAGACCCAGAAGGGATTGAGCACGGGTTCGAGCATCCCGATGAGCGAGGCTTCGAGCGCCTGCACATGAGCCACGCCGAACCCGAAGAGCAGGTAGGCGAACCCGATCTGCACGACACCCAGGAACGCGAGCCCGAAGAGGTCGCTGAGGTCGGGCGTGAATGGAGCGCTCGAACCACGGGCAAGATTGACCACGAGCAGGCCAACCACCAGGAGAATGTTGCCGAGCATCATCGCCTCGGGTCGCGTCGCGGGGGTACACGACGGCGCACGGAGGAGGGTGAACATGGCGGCCAGCGCGACCCCGGAGAGCACCGCGAGCACGTTGCCCCCGAGGGCATCGGTTTCCAGCCGGCCGACAAAGAACAGGCCCATGCCGCCGAAGGCGACCACGACTGTGGCGAGGTCGATCCGCGTCGCCCGTTCGCCCAGGAACAGGGCACCGGTAACGAGGAGGTAGAGCGGCGCGGTGTACTGAAGAAAGATGGCGTTCGCGGCGGTGGTGAGCTTCGTGGCCGAGACGAACATCACGAGGGTAAGCGCGTAGCTGACGGCGATCGCCCAGGTGATCCGGCTGGTGCGCCAGGGTGCACGAATGGCCGGCCGCGCCACGACAAACATGGTGATTCCGGCCAGGAGGGAGCGCCACATGGTCACACCGAGCGCATCGAGGGAGACCCACTTGATGAACAGGCCGCCGGTGCTCCAGAGGACCGCGGCCCCAAGCACGGCGAGCAAGCCCTGGCGGTGAGGGGAAAGGGCGCCGAACGCGGCGCGGGTGCCGGCGAACGCTGGGGTGCTCACGTTGCGGAGTGTGCCGCCGCGCGGCGCTGGCGGCTAGCGGCGGATGGGGTTTCCGTCCTTGTCGTACACGATCTCCTCGCTCCCGAACTTGCGGTCGAGGTAGATGTAGCCGATGAGTGAGCCGACAGCGCCGATGAGGGAGATGACGATGCCGAGAATGATCTTGTCCGGGTCGAAGCGGACGAACAGGTAGACCACGAAGGTGATGATGAAGCCGATGAGAGCGGCGTTGAGGTAGCGGCGCAGGGCTTTGAACATGGGCGGGAGTATTCAGCGCGGCGGGGCGGGTGTAAAGAGGATCATGCGGAGAGGACGAACCGCCGCTCGAGGGCGACTACCTCGTCAATGATGTGGCGGTAGCGGCTGAACACCTGGCGGGCAGCCTCGTTCGCGCGATCGAGATCCTTCGCCGCGAGCACGCCGGATAGAGCGAGGGCATCCAGCTCGTCGCGGTCTTCTTCGATGAGCGTCCCGTCGGGCAGTGCCCACCAGTCGAGCGCGAGGTCGCGGTAGCGCACCTCCTCTGCGGTGATGCGCACACCGGTCACGGCATCGAAGCGGTGCGCGATAAGCGCTCCATCGGGATTGAGCCAGCGGTAGACGTTGTAGGGCCGACGGGCCCAGAAGTAACCGTAGGACACCGAGCCGGGAGGCACGACCACCGGCAGGCGGGGCGGACCGCCACCCTTCCGCATCAGGAAGCAGACGATAACGAGTCCCTGGTCGCGGTGAACCAGGCTCGTCTCGTAGGCGAGCTCCGTGCCGTCAGGTTTGACCTTGACCTCACGATAACTGCGCCCGGTCGCAGGGGGGCCCTCGGGCGAGGTATCCTTCAGGCGCATCGAACTCGCCCGGAACGAGGTGGCATCATGGCGGACCTTTCCTTCGCGAACATCATCTACGAGAAGAAAGGTGCCGTCGCGGTGCTCACCATCAACCGCGAGCCACAGCTCAACGCAATCAACGCGCAGACATCGAGCGAGATGTATCGAGCCTGGGAGGACTTCCGGGACGACGACAACCTGCGCGTGGCGATCCTTACGGGCATGGGCCAGAAGTCGTTCTCGACGGGGATGGACCTCGTGGCGACAGCGAAAGGTGAGAACCAGTTCGAAGGCGGACGGCCGGTCCCGTTCGGCGGGTTCACCAAACGGCTGCCGATCTACAAGCCCATTATCGCGGCGATCAATGGCTTCTGCCTCGCGGGCGGGATGGAGCTCGCCCTGACCTGCGACATCCGCATCTGCACACCCGAGGCCCGCTTCGGATTGCCGGAGGTGCGCTGGGCGATCATGCCGGGTGCTGGTGGGACGCAGCGAATGCCGCGGGCGATACCGCAAGCGTGGGCGAACTACCTGATCCTCACCGGTGAGCAGATGGACGCCGAGACCGCGCTGCGCATCGGGCTGGTGTCGCACATCGTTCCGAAGGACGACTTGCTGGACCGGGCGCATCAGATCGCGAACACGATCTGTGAGCGCGGGCCGCTCGCGGTGCGCGCCGCGAAGGAAGCCATCAGCCGCGGCCTCGATATGCCGCTCGACCACGGGCTCGCCTTCGAGGACCTTCTGCTGGGCAGGCTGATGGCGACACAGGACGCGAAGGAGGGCCCGCGCGCCTTCGCTGAAAAGCGTAAGCCGGAGTACCAGGGCAGGTAATGAGAAGCATCGTGCCAGCGCGCCGGGCGTTGCCGCCCATCCTGGCCATCCTCATGGGGGCCCTGGCGATGGCCGCGTGTAGCTCGGACGGCGAAGCGGGGCCTCCCCCCGAGGTCACCTCGGCGGTAGCCGAGCGCGATGTGGTCGATGGACTCGCAATGCTACGTTCGACGGTCACCGTGCGGTTCGATCGGCCGTTCGAGCTGGCACCATCGAGAGTGCCGCTCGCATCGCACTTCGAGTTCGAGGTGCCGCAGGCCGCCGGCGGCAGCAAACGCGTCTTCGTCGCCTCGGCCGAACCCGAGTCACGCGCCATCGTGCTGAAGGTCGATACGCTGATCCCGGACGGCGCGACCCTCAAAGTCGAGCGGCGCGCATTCGACGCAGCGGCGACTGGCGAGCTGGAGGTGACGGTCGAGGGGGATCTTAACCCCACGCTGGTGTTGCTGGCTTCGACCGAGCTCCAGGTGTCGGACCCGTCGTTTTACGACTCCGCAGTCGAGGCAGACCTGGGAGAGGATGACCGCGACGCGGCCGCGCAACGGAAGGCGCTGGAGTTCCACCTCAATCAACGCCAGGTGGACCCGCAAACATTCGCCGACGCACTACTCACTTACGATGCGATCCCGGCGGACATCGTAACGTCGCCAAAGCTGCGGGCGGCGCTTGCGGCACTGACGGGCACGTTCGCCGAACCGGCAATCGCATCGCTGCTCACGGGAGAGAACTGCACGGACATGCCCGCCGGGCGGATAGCGTTCGAGACCCCGCCGGGAGACGCGGAGCTGATTGCCCGGGTGACCTATCTCGGCAGCGGTGCCCGTGTGATCTCGGTGAACCCATTCGCCGAGGGTGAGCGCATCGAGCACCTGATGCCGATCCTGGCACACGAAGCGGTGCACTGCGACGGGCTGGACGGGCGGGCCGAGGAACTGGCGGCGACGGCGTTCGACGGGCTGCTCTACCTGAACCTCGTGGCCGCCGACCCCGAGCTCGCGCGGGCGAAGACGCGGGTCGCGCGGGAGCTGAACATCGACGCGGTGGCGCTCATCAACAGCGGCGGCCGCCTGCCGGAGTCGATTGGCGTTTTGCCGAGCCCGGGAGTGACCCGCATCCTGCCGGGGACCAACAGCGAGCACGGCTCGTTCGCCGAGTTCATCGTGGCGGCGTACCCGCAGATCGACCTCGCGTCATCGCCCACGGAGGACCTGGCGCAGGCCTACGCGGACATCCTGGCGCAGGTCGCGGAGATGGAGCGGGGGGATCCGTTCAGCATCCGCTACCTGGATGAGCTGCTGGGACGGGCGATCCACCCGGCGGTGCTGGTGGCGGCGATCCAGGCGTTCGGGCTCGCGCCGGCGGGGTAAACTCGCGAGCCGCGCGAATTCTTACGGATCTCCAACACTTATGGCGGGTTTAAATCTGGGCAGCGGTTCTCGTGGATGCGCTGAGGTACAGTGAAGCTCGGTTTTCGCGACATCTCATGTCGCGATGGCTCGCAGGTTGATCAGTAGCCCGATCTGAACTATTGACGGGACGTTTCCGGACTTGTCACCATGCGCTGGCTCAGGGGAATCCCTGACATTCCAGGCACAAGGAAAGGCCCCGGCGCGGCGGCAACCGCTACGGGGCTGGTCGCAAGGAGAACGTGAGAGCGCCTTGCGTACGGGAGTTTAGCACGCGCTAAGTCCCTGTGCGGGGTGCGGTGGAAGACACCGCAGCCTCTCTGCGACCCGGGAAGGAGCGTTGCCGGGGCGGCGAGTATCTACCGCAAATCCACATCTGCTACGTCGGAACGAACGTACGGGCCGTCACCTGCTGCGGGGCGCGGCGCGAGAGGTGCGCACTATGCGCGCTCGAAAAGGAGCAGTATCAATGAAGCGGGTTCTTCTTGTCTTCGTCGCGATGGCTGTCATCGCTGTACTCCCGGCGACGCTTGGGTCGGCTGCCTCTGGAGAGGCATGCAAGATCCCGAAGGGCGGGGACAGCGACAACAATGGCATCGGTGATGCCGGCGTGCAAGTCATTTGCAACTACGACAGCGTCTACGCATATGATTCCAACGGCGCGTACTACTGGGATCTGGGCGATGGGCGGGTGTATAGCAGCCCAGGGATTTCGGATATCGATGATCTCGACCAGTCAACACTGTCGATCTGCGATTACCGAATCCATACAAAGGGCGACTTCAACAACGACCCGTTCATGGACTCCGGTGACATCTCCAATATGATCCGTTGCTCCGGCTACGATGGAACCTCGGCCTATCATTACCAGATCGTGAGCAGCGACGATCCGCGGTACGCAGGGAATCCGGACTACGCCATATGGGGCTCGTGGGAGTACCACGTACTGACTGAGAGTGGCACCGGGAACTACATCCCGAAGGGCATCCTGCCGTAGGAATCGGTCCATCGGCGCCCGGGGGTGGGCGGACCCACTCCCGGAGGCCACGGCTCATCACACGGAACATCATCGGGCGTCGCGGCGGCGGTAACCCCCATTTCTCGCTTTTCGGCGGGGTCTGGTACTATGTCGTGCAGCACCGCACGTGGCCGCTCATATCAAGATTGGGCAGAGGGACCGGCCCTTTGAAGCCCAGGCAACCTGTCCGCATTAGACAAGGTGCCAAATCCGGCCTCCCGATGCGTCGGGGGAAAGATGAGAGCGACTTCGCTCCACACAACGGCCCAGCGGAACGAGGAGTTCACATGGTTTCGTATCCGGGCCGCATGGTCATGCTTTAGCCCCTCACCAGAAGGGGCACCCCGTACATCCCTACGCTGCTGGCGCGCCTTCTCGCCGTGCGCCTGCCCAGTTGGCCCATGTGTGGGCCGTACGGAGTTTGAGCATGAGTTTTGCAACCAACCTTCGCTGTCGCGAGTGCCATCGCGAATACCCGCTCGAAGCGCGCCACGTGTGCGACTTCTGCTTCGGGCCAGTCGAAGTGACCTATGACTACGACGGCATCCGCCGGAACGTGACCCGCGAGCGGATCGCGGCGGGGCCGGCCAGCCTCTGGCGCTACCGCGACTTCCTGCCATGCGATGCTGACGCGGCAGTCGACATCGGCGCGGGCTTCACGCCGCTGGTCCGCGCGAAGAACCTCGGCAAGGCGCTGGGGCTCAACAACCTCTACATCAAGAACGACACGGTGAACCCGACCTGGTCGTTCAAGGATCGGGTGGTCGCGGTGGCTTCCAGCCGGGCGCGCGAGCTGGGGTACAGCAAGCTCGCATGCGCCAGCACGGGCAACCTGGCGAACAGCGTGAGCGCTCACGCCGCAGCCGCGGGGATGGAAGCGGTCGTCTTCATTCCGCACGACCTCGAAATCGGGAAGGTGATTGGCTCGAGCATCTACGGGCCGACCCTTGTGAAGGTGCGCGGGAACTACGACGCGGTGAACCGACTCTGCGCGGAGCTCGCGGGCAGCTACAACTGGGCGTTCGTGAACGTGAACGTCCGGCCTTACTACTCGGAGGGCTCGAAAACGCTCGGGTTCGAGGTGGCGGAACAGCTCGGTTGGCGCGCACCGGACCACTGCGTCGTGCCCATCGCGAGCGGGTCGCTGTTCGTGAAGATCCGGAAGGGGTTCCAGGAGCTCTACAAGGCCGGGCTGATCGATGAGCCAAAGACGCGGATGAGCGGGGCGCAGGCGACCGGGTGTTCGCCAGTGGCGACCGCCTGGCAGGAAGGTTCGATGAACTTCCGGCCGCAGCGGCCGGACACGATCGCGAAGTCGCTGGCGATCGGGAACCCGGCCGACGGGTACTACAGCCTGGTCCAGCTGCAGGAGACCGGCGGATCTTGCGGAAGCGTCACCGATGAGGAGATTGTGCAGGGCATGAAGCTGCTGGCGGAAACCGAGGGTATTTTCGGCGAGACGGCCGGCGGCGTGACCGTGGCTTCGCTCAAGCAACTGGCGGCACAGGGTAGAATCGACCCCGACGAGCTCACGGTGGCGTTCATCACCGGTGCGGGGTTCAAGACGCTGGAGGCCGTGGCCGAGGCGCTAAACCCACCGCTGGAAGTCGACGCCACGATCGAGAGTTTCGAGAGCGCTTATCGCGCCGTTGCGGCGCAGGGAGTTGCCTGATGGCTGTCAAACGCGTCCGCTTCACGTTTCCTGAGAACCTGATCAAGGAGCCGTTGATCTACAACCTGGGTCACGAGTTCCGCGTGATCACGAATGTGCGCATGGCCGACGTCGACGAAAAGACCGGCTGGGTGCTGCTCGAGCTCGAAGGGGACCCCGGCGAGATCGAGCGGAGCCTGGCGTGGGCGCAGGCGAAGGGTGTCCGCATCGACCCGGTGACCGGCGACATCGTGGAAGGCTAGCCCGCGGACGTTTTCCCTGGATTCCACACAACACACACCCTGGAGAGAGACCATGGCGATCAATGTCCGTATCCCGCAGCCCCTGCGTAACCTGACCGCAAACCAGTCGACCGTGACCGGCGAGGGGGCGACGCTCGCCTCACTCGTCGCGAACCTGGAGGGGGCGTACCCGGGAATCAAGGACCGCATGCTTGACGAGGCGGGCCAGATCCGGCGGTTCGTGAACATTTATGTAAACGGGGATGATGTGCGGTTCATGGATGGCCTGGGGACGGCCCTGAAGGACGGGGACGAGGTGAGCATCGTGCCGGCGGTGGCCGGGGGGTAATGCCGGCGCACTCGATACTGGGCGGTTGAACGGCCTCACATCGTGACAAGAAAAGGCCCCCGGCGGACCGGGGGCTCTACGTTGTGCCTGGGCGGTTGAGGCCTAGAAGACGTTGGGCGTCTTGGTCTCGCCCTGCTGGGTCGGCGGCTGCTGAGGCGCCTGGGCCTGCGGGGGCGCCGCGGGCGGCGGGACCTGCTGCTGGGTGGTCTGCTGGAGCTGGGCCTGCTTCGCGGCCTCGGCGTCTTCGTCCTTCACGGCGCGGCGGAACTCCTTGATGGAACTGCCGAGCTCACGCCCTAGCCCGCTGATTTTGCCCACGCCGAAGATCAGGATGATCACCGCACCGATGATCAGCAGCTCCGGGG
The DNA here is from genome assembly GCA_964507025.1 of uncultured Anaerolineaceae bacterium. Lineage (GTDB taxonomy): Bacteria > Chloroflexota > Dehalococcoidia > Tepidiformales > Tepidiformaceae > Amarobacter. The sequence continues at coordinate 321,184 of CAZDOK010000001.1, read as the reverse complement.
CGCCAAGTGAACCAAACATAAACGCCTTCTTCCCGGCTCCCGCAGGGGAGCCACCTCAACATGGTACAGGATAGGGCAGCGGCGCAAATGCGCCATGTACCCTTCCTTTCCTAGCCCACTCGTTCGACGAATACGTCCATGACGCCGCCGCAGATCTTGTCCTCGCCGTCGGTGGGCTCGGTGAGATCGACAGTGACGATCCGGGGCTGGCCGTCCTGCAGCACGGTCATGGCCTCCTGCCAGACTTCTGCCTCTCCGCAGCCGCCGCCGATGGTGCCGAAGAAGGAGCCGTCCTGCCGGACGACCATCTTGGCGCCCGTCTTCCGGGGGGTAGAGCCGCGCGTGCGCGCGACGGTGGCGAGCACCACGGGCTCACCGCGTTCGAGGGCGCCAGCGAGCGCGCGATAGATTTCGTCCTGCATGCATCGATCGTGCGGGTTTCACGGGAGGCTGGCAAGCCGGGGTCGCGGCTCACAACCTGGGGGGGAAATCCCTGATACCTGGCACAGACGCTATATCGGCAGGCGGGTCGGCGGAGTTGATAGCACAGTCGATATGCGGCTCGCGACATCTTGACAAATTCTCGTGTACGAGCCTTCCACCCCATGGCTACCCGGTCGAATGCACCGGTGGAGGCCCCGTACCCCGGGGGCTTACATCACAGCAAGGCGGGGAGGACCCGCCCGGTTCGCAGGAGTGCAGCCCATGATTATTCGCAACCTCAGGAGTGGCCGGCGGCTCGCCGTGCTGGCCATCTTCGCCATCGTCGCCGTGTCGGCCTTCGGCTTCGCGGCGAACAACACCTTCAACGGCGGAACCGACGCCGGCCGTGCCGGCGACGGCACTGGGACCATCGCTGGCTACAACGTCACGACCATCCATTACGTCTTCGACGCCAACAACCCGGCTGAGATCGACGAGGTCCACTTCACGCTTGACGCGGCTGCGACCAACGTTCGCGCCGCGATCAATGGCACCAACTCGTCGAGCTGCACCAACCCCAGCGGCGATGACTGGGAGTGCACGATGCCGGCCGGCGTGAGCGTGAATGCCGCCAATGAGCTTCGCGTCGTCGCGGCCGACTAACACCGTTTGAGCACCAGGGGTGCGCGCGCCAGGGGTGGTCAGACCCCGCGCGCACCCCGCCAATTGGGGGACGACAATGGAGCAACGGCGGCGGTTGGTCGCGTCGCTCACCTCGGCATTCACGCTTATCGCGGTTATCGCGGCGTGGATCGCCTTCGCACCGCCCCAGCTGGGCGGGCGCACGTCGTACGTGATTGTCAGCGGCAACAGCATGGAGCCCGGGATGCACCGAGGCGACCTGGCCATCGTCCGCAAGCACGACGCCTACGGCGTGGGGGATGTGGTGACCTACCGGCACCCCAGCATCGGCCCTGTCATCCACCGCATCATCGACACGGACGGCGCGCGGTTCATCTTCCAGGGTGACAACAACGACTTCATCGACCCCTATCGCCCGGCGCAGGGCGAGCTGATCGGGAAGCTCTGGATCCACGTTCCGGGCGCCGGCGCGTGGCTATCGCGCTTTCATTCGCCGGCGTACGTCGCCGGATTGATGTTCGTCGCTTTCGTGGGCCTGGGAGGCGGGACTGCTGCGGTCCACGTCGCCAGGGGACGCCGGCAAAAGCGGCACGGCCGGATGCGGCCAACAGGAACCGAAGCCAGGGGGGCACCATCCATGAGTCCGTTGCTACGTGCTTGGCAGGACACACTCTCCATCCTTGTGGCCACGGCGGCCGGCCTCGGCGTGCTGGCGTGGGTCGCATTCGGTCGCCCGGCGACCCACGAGGTGCCGGAGAACACGCCGTACAGCCAGTCCGGCGAATTCCGGTATACGGCGGCGACCGCCGATGGCCGGGTCTACGACGCCGGCGAGGCGACGTCCGGCCAGCCCGTCTACCGGAGGTTGAGCGACTCGGTGGCGTTTGGCTTCGACTACACCTTCGAGGGCACGGGGACAGACGCGCTCGGCGGCAGCTATCAACTTGTTGCCGAGCTGGGAGACCAGAATGGCTGGCGGCGCACGCTCGAACTCACGCCCGAGACGGCCTTCGCTGGCACGGCATTCACCGCCGAGGGGGTTCTCAACCTCGCACGGGTGGACGAGCTCATTGCCATCCTGGAGACACAGTCAGGCGTGAAGAACGATCGCTACAACGTGACCATCTCGCCGCGGGTGAAGGTGGCAGGCCGAATCAACGGCACACCGTTCGAGGACACGTTCTCCGGCGCCGCTCTGGCGATGGAGCTCGATAGCGTCCAGCTCCGGCTGGGCAGGGGGACCGGGCAGGACCCGCTCGACCAGCTGACACCCCGGGCCGACGGTAACGTCACGACCCGCGTTGAACGCGCGAACTCGATCGGGCTGCTCGTGCTTGATCTCCCGGTGAACGGGGCGCGAATGCTGTCGCTGGCGGGGCTGGGCGTCGTGCTGATCGCGACGGGGGCGTTCGTCATCGCCCTCGTAAACCTGTGGCAGGGACCGGCGCCGGTGGACGGAACGCGGCTGAAGTCGCCCCTGGTGACCGTGCGGGGCCGCGTACCGGCAACACGGGCTAGGGTTGTTGACGTGACAAGCCTGGCCGACCTCGAGCGGATCGCGCAGCAGGCGAGTGTGGTAGTCCTGCAGGAAGCCCGTCCGGGCTTCCACGCGTACTTCGTGCACGACGGCGAATTGATCTACCGGTACCAGGCGATTGGCACTGCCGAGGCGCCCGGCGCGGCAACGGAAAGCCGGGGAGCGGCCTGATGTTGCGGGTCCTGCCGCGGTACGCTCTTGGCAGCCTAGCGGCCCTCGTGGTGGCCACGATTGTGTCGGCTGCGGCGGCGGCGAACACGGTGCCGCCATCGAGAGCCGGCGAATCGAACCACGCGGCGACGCTCTTGGAGTTGACCCCGCCCGAGTGTTCGCATCTGTCGCTTTCCCGATTGCAGGTCGGGCCGGGGGGCAGCGGAGGCGGGGCCGCGCTGGTGCTGGGGACGGCGTCCGGCGGCACGCTCTCTGGCGGGGGCGGCGCCGATTGCATCGTGGGCGGTGCCAACAACAACCTGCTCCAGGGCCAAGGCGGGAACGACGTGCTCATCGCGGGACCGGCCTTCATCGTCTTCCTTAGCGGTGGCGGTGGTGGGAACGACATCTGCTACGGTGGCGCAGCAGTCATCGTCATCCCGTCGGGGTGCGAGACGTACGTACCCTGAGGTCAGGCGCGCAGGAAGACGCGCAGTTCCTCGCCATCGACCTCGACCCGATCGACGAGTTCCCGGAGAGCAGCCTGTAATTCCTCGAAGGGGACGTGGTCCCACTCGGCAAGCACGCGAGCGCGGAGGGCCTCGAGGTGGCGGCGGCGCTCGGCCTCGGTCTGCTGGGCGCGAAGACGTTCGCGGGCGGCGGCGAGTTCGGCCTCGAGCTCCTGGTGCTCGCGCGCCAGGTCGGCGCCGAGGGCTTTCATGCGCTCCATGGTGATGTGCCCGTGAGCGGCATCCGCGACGAGTTCTTCCACGTGGCGGCGGTTCTTCTTCGTGCGGTTTTCGATCCGGTCGACCTGGGTGTGGAGATCGAGCAGGTAGGAATCGATGTTTCCCGCGCGGCGGAGTCGAGTTACGGGCTGCTCATCTTCGGCGAGGGCGGTGCGGAGGCGCTCTTCGAGGTCGGCCACTCGCTGGGTGTTGTAGGCGCAGCTGTTCTGGTTCGTGCGTGATTCGCACTGGTAGTAGCGGTACGAGGCGGCTTTCGTCTCACCGTCCTTGGTCATCCACTTTTGGCGGCGGCTAACCCCGATGAGCTTGTTGCTGCAAAGCGCGCAATACACCAGCCCGCTGAGCAGGAAGGGCTGCACGGTTCGGGTACGGGCGCCGCCGTGGCGCGACTGGAGTCGATCCTGGACCTTGCGGAAGTCCTCGGGGGAGACGAGCGCTGGATGGCTGCCGGTCACGGTGGTGCCAAAGCGCGAATAGTGGCCGAGATAGGCGCGATTCCGAAGGATGTCGCGCACGGTGACCATGCTCCAGCGGCCACCCCGGCGCGTCGCGACGTTCTCGGTGTTGAGCTGGCCCGCGATCTTGCGGATGCCCATACCCTCCTGGAGGTAGAGGCGGAAGATGTAGCGCACGACGACGGCTTCCTCGGGGACGAGTTCCAGCCGCCGTCGCGGCCCGACGCGATAGCCGTACGGCGGACGCCCGAGAACTTCGCCTTTGACGGCCTTGCGGCGCATGGCCGAACGCACCTTTTCGGAGACCGGGGTGCCCTCGCCGCGGTCGGCCCACGTGTCCACGAGCTCGCGGAAGGCATCGGCTCCGTTGTGCGCAAGGAGGACGGAGACACCGGATTGTTCGATTTCCAGGAGCTTGAGGGCACCCTGGCCGAGGTCCGGGCCGAGGACGCCCAGGCTATCGACCACGACCACCACGAAGCCACGGTCGGGCCGGCTGAGGAAGTGCAGCATCTGGGGAAATCCGCCAGTCCCCGGCGGTTCACCCTCGGTATCCAGGAAGGTGCCAGCGACCTCGTAGCCGTGGCGCGTGCAGAAGTCGAGGAACGCCTGGTTCTGCTCGCCGATGCTGCGCTTCTGACCGTTCTTGCGCGCTCCCTCAACGAAGTATCCGACGGCGCGCACGATGCTAACCCACGTACAGGATGCGCTCGCAATTCGGGCACTGAGCGAGCTGATCGGGCTGGAATGCTCTCCGGCGGATGGCCTCCGGGATGCTCACGCGGCAGCCAGTGCACATGCTGCCCTGGATGTGCGCCACGGCGACTCCGCCCTTCCGGCGGCGGACGTCCTCATAGAGGTGGAGCGCCAGCGGCGTGACCTTGAGCTTCTGGGCTTCGCGTTTGGCCTCGGCGCGAGCCAATGCGTCGGACAACCGGGCGGCATCGTCCTGGAGCGAGCGTTTTTCAGCTTCCCACCTCGCCTGCGCGTAGGAGAGGTCGCTGGTAGTGGCAGCGTGACCAGCTTCGAGTGACTCGATGCGGGACATGACCTCGAGAAGCTGGTCCTCAAGCTTGCTTCGCTGCTCCTTCAGGAGCTCGAGTTCGTGCTGGATGTTGCCAAGCTCCTTGGGATTTCGGACGGAACCGTCGTAGAGGCGCTTCTCCTCTGGCTGGATGCGCGCATTGAGCACGCCGATCTCTCCATCGAGCCGGCGTTGCTCGCGGCGGGCAGCGTTCAACTCGGCGTCGATCGATTCGAATGCGGCGCGGGCCCGGTCGAGGGCTTCGCTGCCCTGGAGGCGGCGCTCGACGTCATCGAACGCGGCGCGAACGCGGGAGACCTCGTCGTCGAGCTCCTGGAGAGTGCGGATGTTGGTGACCTGGGACACAGGCACCTCATTTCGTGAGCTGGTGGCTTTGGCAGCGAAGGCTAACCGTAGCACGAAGCGTAGGGAGCAGGGGCGGCCGCGTAAACGGCGATCAAGCCGCATGGGGCGGGTTTTGCACAATCGTTACGGAAGCGCGGGAGTTATGGCGCGAAGGACTATGCGCGCACTCAGCCGTGGTATTTACTGGAGAGACCACCACGCCACGGATACCCCAATGTTGTTCAATGTCGCACAGCTTCTGCACCAGGAAGTTGGCGCGAGCCGCCGCTACGTGCTGGAGCCCGAAGCACCCGTGCATTCGGGGCGAGTCGAACTCATCCGGGTGCCCGAGGGTGTGCTGGTGCGGTGCGAGGCAGAGGTGCTGCTGGAAGCACAGTGCAGCCGCTGCCTGGTGGCGTTCGCCTACCCGGTGCACGTGAGCTTCGAAGAAGTGTTCGCGCAGCAGATCGACCTAGTCCATGGGTACCGGTTGCCCGAACCTGAGGACCCGGAGAGCTTCCGCATCACGATGGATAACACGATCGACATTAGGGAGGCAGTGCGGCAATATAGCGAGACGGTTGCCGATATGCAGCCGCTCTGCCGGCCGGACTGCCCGGGGCTTTGCCCGGTGTGCGGCACGGACCTGAGCATTGCAGAATGCCAGTGCGAACGGGGGCCATTCGACCCAAGGTGGGCGGCCCTACTCGGACTGAAGCGCACGACAAATGGGTAACGACCTGAAGGAGACCCGCTATGCCCCCGCTGCCGAAGCGGAAGTACGCCTCTTCTCGACAGGGAAAGCGGCGCTCGCACCTGAAAATCCGGATGCCGCACGTGGTCGACTGTCCTCGGTGCAAGAGCCCCCGGCTCGCGCACCACGCCTGCCCGATTTGCGGGACGTACCGGGGCCGGGAAGTCATCCAGCTTCCGGAACCCGACCTCGAGAGCTGACGAGCGCGGCTCTCGCTGTGGCGCCCTTCCTCACCTTCACGGACCCGGTCCATGCGGACCGGGCTTTCGTGTTCCCCGGCCAGGGGGCGCAATCCGTGGGGATGGGCAAGGACCTCTATGAGCAGTTCGCCTCGGCGCGCGAACTCTACGACCGTGCCGACGAAATCCTTGGATTTGGCCTGAGCCGGCTGTGCTTCGAAGGACCAGAGGAAGAGCTTCAACAGACCCGCAACACGCAGCCCGCCATCGCCGTGACGAGCCTGGCGCTGCTTCGGGTGGCGACCGAGCTCAATCCGGCACTGCTGGCGAGACCGGTGTTCGTCGCGGGACACTCCCTTGGTGAGTACTCGGCCCTGGTCGCCGCGGGGTCGCTGCCGTTCGATGAGGCGGTCCGACTGCTCCGTACGCGTGGCGAGCTGATGCAGGCAGCTGGCGACAAGAACCCGGGCACGATGGCGGCAGTGCTGGGACTCGATGTCTCGGACTGCGAGGAAGTGTGCAGGGAGGCGGGCGCCGAGATCTGCAACATCAATGCGCCGGGCCAGATCGTCATCGGTGGGCGGCGCGAGGCGGTTGTTCGCGCGCTCGACTACGCGAAGGCTCGCGGTGCGGTGAAAGTCATCCCGCTGAGCGTCAGCGGTGCGTTCCACAGCTCGCTGATGCGCCCCGCTGCCGACGGCATGGTGCAGCCCGTGGCGACCGCCGAGATCGGCGACCCGCTGATCCCCGTGGTGGCAAATTGCACGGCCACGCCGATCACGGAAGAAGTGGCCATCCGACATGAGCTGGTCGACCAGGTGTGCCGGCCTGTGCAGTGGAGCCAGACAGTCGACTTCCTCGGCGCACAGGGTGTCGAAACGTTCATCGAGTTCGGCCCTGGTCGGGTTCTGACGGCAATCATCAAGCGCATGCTGCGCAAATCGAACTGCATCAACGTGAACGACGCCAGCTCGGTCCAGGTTTCGCTCTGATGGGGGACCTGGACGGCAAGGCGGCGCTGGTCACGGGCGGCTCTCGTGGAATCGGCCGGGCGATCTGCCTTGAGCTGGCTCGCCGGGGCGCGCGGGTGGCGGTGAACTACAACAGCAACGCCGCCCTCGCCGACGAGGTCGTCGCGAGCATCGTGGCCAGCGGCGGTGAAGCCTTCGCTATCCAGGGAGACGTCGCAGAGGCCGAGGCGGCCGCTGCGATGGTGAAAGCCACGGTCGACCGGCTCGGCGGTCTCGACGTGCTGGTCAACAATGCCGGGATCACGCGCGACGGGTTGCTGATGCGCATGTCGGACGAAGACTGGGATGCCGTGCACCGGACGAACCTCAGGGGCGCATTCCTGGCGACCCGGGCGGCGATGCGGCCGATGCTCCGGGCGCGAGGCGGGCGGATCATCAACATCACGAGCGTGGTTGGGGTGATGGGCAACGCCGGCCAGGCGAACTACGCCGCGGCGAAGGCCGGGCTCATCGGATTCACGCGTTCGGTCGCGCGGGAAGTCGCCTCGCGGGGCATTACCGTGAACGCGGTCGCGCCGGGTTTCATCAACACCGACATCATCACGAGCATGACCGAACAGGCGACGGCTGCGGTGATGGGCCAGATCCCACTTGGCCGGATTGCGGAGCCGGAGGAAGTCGCGCCGCTGGTGGCCTTCCTTGCGAGCGACGGCGCAGGCTACATCACGGGCCAGTGCATTCACGTTGATGGCGGTATGGTGATGGCGTGACGGATAGCCCGTTTCGCCGCGCGCGCCAGGTGATCCTGGAGGCGCTGTACGAATCCGAGACCTCGAATCACGATGCCGAAGCTGCCTTCGAGCGAAGGCTGGTGGCTGCCGAAGAGGAAGAGGCGGGCGTCGCAGCACCCGGGCCGAGCGGCTATGGACGGGGCATGTTGCGCGGGGTGCTCAGGCTGCAACCGGAGATTGATACCTATATCCGCGAGGCGGCAACACAGTACCCGCTAGAGACGATGGCTGTCGTTGACCGGAACATCCTGCGCCTTGCAATATGGGAACTGCTTACCGATAATTCGGCGCCGGTCGCGGCTGTCGTGAACGAAGCTGTAGAACTGGCCCACCGGTATGGCGGGGAGAGTTCGCCGGCGTTCGTCAACGGGGTGCTCCGAACCATAAGCCAACGCATTCGCGCCGGGCGTCCGGCGCAGCCAGGGCCGCGGGAAGCGGCAACCGAAACCAATTCCATCCACGCTATAACCAGGAGTACTCCTACCGTGCCAACAGTTTTCGAACGGGTCCGTGCCATCGTGGTCGAGCAGCTCGGCGTCGAAGAAGATGAAGTGGTGCCTGCCGCTTCGTTCGTGGACGACCTGAACGCGGACTCCCTCGACCTCGTCGAGCTGATCATGTCGCTTGAAGAGGAGTTCTCCGCGGACGTGGGCGACCTGGAAATCAGTGACGAGGACGCGGAGAAGATCGCTACGGTGCAGGACGCCGTAGACTATCTGAAGGATCACGGCGTCGAGGACAAGTAGGCTGACCGCCCGGCGGCCGTCCTGGCGAACGGGAGGTTGATGTGGAATTCCTGGGCATTGGCTACCAGGAACTCCTGCTGGTGTTCGTGCTCCTGCTCGTGGTAGTGGGGCCCGAGCGCCTGCCCCAGATGGCGTACCAGATCGGCCGCGCCGTCCGGCAGATGCAAATGTACGCGCGTGCTGTCCGCGACGAGTTCAAGGACGAGATTGACTACCTGGACGAGCAGTACAAGACCATCCGGGGCGAGGTCGACCAGGCCCAACGAGTAATGCGCGACGAACAGGCGAAGCTCAACAGCGGGCTGCGCGAAGTGAACGCGACTATCGAGCAGGCCACATCCGAGCTTTCGCTTGATGACAAGGTGGTCCCGTTTGCGGGCACGGGCACAGCGAGCGCTCCGGCGGCCGAACCGGCTCCCACGGCGACCGAGCCGCCCAAACCCCCGATGGTGTTCTAGGGACTCATGAGCGCAGAACCCGTCCGAGAGAACGCGACCCCGTTGGCGCCCGTGGGCAGGTACGCGGGCGGGCCCGAAATGACGCTGATGGAGCACCTGAAGGAGCTCCGGAATCGCGTCCTGGTGAGCGCGGTGGCACTGGTGATCGCCACCGTCGTCTGTTTCCTCTTCTGGGAGGTCATCCTCGGATGGCTGCTCGCGCCTGCGCGCGAACGCATCGAGGACTTCCGGGTGTCGAGCTTCTCGCCGACTGACCGTATCAGCATCATCGTGAAGATCGGCCTGTACGGTGGGCTGATCCTCGCTTCCCCGGTCATCATCTACGAGCTGCTTGCCTTCATCGTTCCCGGGCTAACGCCCAGGGAGAAGCGGCTCCTGCTGCCGGGAATCGCAGGGACTGTGGTGTTCCTTGCGGGGGGCATGGCTTTCGCCTACTGGGTGATCCTGCCTGCTTCGCTGGGATTCCTGCTCGAGCTCGGTAGCGAGGAGATCCAGAACGTGACCGGCGTGAAGCAATACGTCGACTTCGTGGTCCGGATCGTGTTCTGGGTGGGCATCGCGTTCGAGTTACCGATGGTGCTGGCGCTCGCGGCCCGGCTCGGCCTCGTGCGGGCAAAGCAGTTGCTCGGATTCTGGCGGTACGCGGTCATCGTCATCTTCATCATCGCGGCGGTGGTGACACCCACCCCGGACCCGATCACCCAGACGATGGTGGCGGGGCCGCTGTTCTTCCTGTACTTCGTGGGGATCCTGTTCGCGTGGCTGGTGCAGCCGAAGCGGCCCGCAGAGCCAACACCCATGGAAGGCGCACCCGCGTGACCGTTCGGGCGACACAGCCAAATGCACGTGTCGCGGGATTGACCGGCGCGGCTGGGGGCTTTCTCAGCGGCATTCTCGGTGGGGGCGGTGGTGCGATCATGGTCCCCCTGATGACCGGGCCGATGCGCATGCGCCAGCACACAGCCCACGGGACATCGCTCGTGGTGATCGTGGTAACCGCACTCGTGGCTGCGGTCGCGTACTCGTTCAGCGAGCCGATTGGCGGGAGGCTGGTGGCGGCGTTGCTTGCGGGCGCGTTGCTGGGCGCCAACCTGGGAGCCCGGGTGGCGATGCGCATTCCCGCGTTGCGTTTGCGGCAGCTCTTCGGGCTCTTCCTCGTCACGGTCTCGCTGCGGCTGTTGCTTGTGTCGAGCATCGACCCACTGCTGAGCATCGAGGGCCTGGCGGAGTTGGCGACCGGGGCGGCGATCGGCCTCGCGGGCGGGCTTGCCAGCGGCGCGCTCGGTGTCGGTGGCGGGGCAATCTTTGTCCCTGCGCTGGTCCTGGTACTGGGTGTGAGCCAGCACGAGGCCCAGGGTGTCTCGCTCTGGGTGATTGTGGGCGCTTCGCTGACGGGCGCCCTGGCGCACTACCGGCAGGGGACCGTCGACACCGCCGTTGCGAAGTGGGTAGCCCCGTTCGCGTTGCCGGGTGCGGTTGCGGGTGCGATAGCGGCGACCTCGCTCAGCGGGCGCTCGCTGCAGATGGTTTTTGCCATCGTGCTCTCCGCAATCGGCTTGCAGATGCTGGTGACAGCGCAGCGTCGCCTCCGGGCCGAACGCGCTGGCGTTGCGAACCTGGCTTCAACGATGGATGCAGCATGATCCCGCTGGAAGAGCGCGCGGCAGAACTGTACGAAGTGATTCGTGGTTGCACGATGTGTGCGCTGGCATCGACTCGCACGCACGCGGTGCCGGGGGAGGGACCGCTGACCGCCGAGGTCATGTGCATTGGCGAGGCTCCCGGAATGAACGAGGACAGGCAGGGGAGGCCATTCGTGGGGGCGGCGGGGAAGTTTCTCGACGAGCTGCTGGCGGCAGGTGGGCTACGGCGCGACGAGGTGTACATCTGTAACGTGCTGAAGTGCCGGCCGCCTGGCAACCGCGACCCGATGCCGGGCGAGATCGAGGCCTGCGGGGAGTACCTGGATCTGCAGATCGACATGGTGGATCCGCTGGTGATCGTCACACTCGGGCGTTTTTCGATGGCGCGGTGGTTCCCTCAGCAGGCAATTTCGCGTATTCATGGAGCCGTGCGAGAGTTCGATGGACGATTGGTGGTGCCGATGTACCACCCGGCAGCCGCGCTGCACCAGCAGAACCTCCGGCAGGTGCTGCTTGAGGACTTCCAGCGGCTGCCTCAGGTGATCGCCCGTGCCCGCTCGATGCGAGCAGTGCCAGAGCCGCTGCCGGCTGCAAACCTGTCGCTCGCAGCTGTCGAGCCGGCAAAAGAGATCGTGCCACCAGAGCGAGTCGAATCACGTGCTCCGCAACCCGCACCGGCTGGTGCGCAACCTGAACAGATCCGGCTGTTCGACTAAGGATATTCATGGCAGGTAACACCACATTGCGCGTCATCCCGCTGGGCGGGCTTGGCGAAATCGGCCGGAACATGATGGCTCTCGAATACGGTGACGACATCATCGTCGTCGACGTGGGCTTGATGTTCCCGGAGGAGGAGATGCTCGGGGTAGACCTGGTAATCCCCGACTTCACCTACCTTCGCGACAACCGCGACAAGCTGCGCGCCGTGTTCCTCACTCACGGGCACGAAGACCATGTCGGCGCGCTTCCCTACTTCATGCGTGAGTTCAATGTGCCGATCTACGGGGCGCGGCTTACCGATGGCCTCATCCGGGTGAAGCTCCAGGAGCACCGGCTGTTGCAGGGGGCGGAGACGCACGTGGTAGAGCCGGGCGACGTTATCACGGCAGGCGTGTTCGAGGTGGAGTTCTTCCCGGTGGCACACAGCATCCCGGATGCCTGCGGGCTCATCATCCGCACGCCGCTCGGGCTCGTCGTCCACACGGGGGATTTCAAGCTCGACCACACGCCAGTGATGGACCAGCACACGGACCTGATCCGCCTGGCACAGGTGGGCGCCGAAGGCTGTCTGCTCCTCCTTGCCGACTCGACGTATGCCGAGCAAGAGGGGTATACCCCCAGCGAACAGCTCGTGGGCGAGGCGTTGCGAAACATCATGGTCAATGCCCAGGGGCGCATGATTGTCGCCACGTTCGCTTCGCTGATTTCACGTGTGCAGCAGGTGATCGATGCCGCGGTGTTCACCGGGCGAAAAGTGTTCGTGACTGGCCGCTCGATGATCGACAACGTGGCGATGGCACGGCAGCTGGGGTATCTGAGCGCGCCCGACGGAACAATCGTTGGCGTGGAGGAGATGCGGAACACGCCGCCATCGAAGCTCGTGGTGGTGACCACGGGCAGCCAGGGCGAACCCACCAGCGCCCTCACGCGGATGGCGAATGGAGACCACCGGCACATCACGATCACGAAGGGCGACACGGTGGTGCTCTCGGCCTCGCCCATCCCCGGGAACGAGACAGCCGTGTACCGCAACGTGGACAACCTGTTCCGGCTCGGCGCAGAGGTCCTCTACAACCGTGCGCTCAATACGCACGTCCACGGGCACGCCAGTCGCGAAGAGCTAAAAATCATCCAGGGGCTGCTCCAGCCCGAGTACTTCGTGCCAGTTCATGGCGAATATCGCCACCTCGTGATCCACGCAAAGCTGGCGGAATCGGTCGGAGTACCGAAGGGCAACGCATTCGTGCTCACGGACGGCGACGTGCTCGAGATCGACGAGGAGAGCGCATGGACCGGCGAGCGGGTTCCCGCCAGTTATGTCTACGTTGATGGACTGGGCATCGGCGATGTCGACCAACACATCCTGCGGGACAGGGCACATCTCTCGACGGACGGTGTGGTCGTCGTAATCGTGACGGTGGACAAGCAGACGGGGAAGCTGGAGCGGGCGGCGGAGGTGCTGGCACGCGGCTTCATCGATGTTGAGGAGCGGGAAGACTTGCTGGACCGGAGCAAACAGGTGGTGGCCGAATCCATCAAGGGCGTCGACCACTACGCGGAGTTCGGAGACATCAACCTCCGGATCCGCGACGCTGTGAGCAAGTTCCTCTATGATGAAACGCGCAGGCGCCCGATGGTGCTGACCGTGACTGTCGAGGTCTAGTCAGCAGACACAGTGGGCGATGCCGTTTCCGGCCAGCGGGGTGCCGGCGAACGGGTAAGAGGAGTGCAAGCCATGGCGGCGAGGGCACGTACTCGGCCCCGCACTGCCCGCGCGAGCAACGGCTCGCGGGGCAGGAATCGGAAGAGCCGGTTTTCACTTGCGAAACTCAACAGGCCCGGGATCGTGGGGCCTGTGGCCGTGCTTGCCGTCCTGGCGGCGGCGGCCATCGCCTTCGATGGGGCGGAGGTTGGCCGCGAACTGCGCGACTGGCTCCTCCGGACGTTCGGGTTCGGGTTGCTCGTGGTCTTCGGCTGGGCACTGTACGGCGCCATCGCCGCCTGGCGCGGCTGGTATCTCGATCGGGCTGCATTTGCGCGGCGCACGGCGGGGATTCTTGCGGCGGGCCTCTTCGCCTGGGGGCTGTTCGGTCTGAATGCGGCACGCTGGACGGCAGGTAATGTGAGCTTCCAGGAGGTCTCGCTCGGGGGCGACATCGGCCGCGGCATCGTGGCGGGATTCCTGGGCAAGCTCGCTTGGCTGAGCCTGTTCGTCGTCGCGGCGGCGCTGCTGGCACCAGGTCCGACGCGCTGGTTCGCCACCAACGCTCCCCTCTTGTTGGAGGAGGCATGGGAACGGAGGCTGCCTCACCGGGCGGTTGCCGCCACCGGACGATGGGTCCAGTTCATCCTCCGCCGTCCGAGTGGCGACGACCGTGAGATTGTCATTGGCGCCGGCACCTACGAACGGCTGGAACCGATGGGACGCACCGCGCTCGAAGGAGCTCCGGTGATCTTCCGGCCCTCGATCGACCCGGCGTCACCGAGTTCTCCAGTCGGGGCCGGCGCGGCAGCGACGTTTGCGCCGCTCCCGGCTGAGGAGCTGCCCGTCGACGACCCCGAGCCGGAGCCCGGCGAACCCACTGCGGAACTGGCGGACGCGGAGGCACAGCAGTCCGAGCCGCTGCAGCTCGGGCTGGAGCTGGAGCCCAAGAGCGGCTGGCAGCTGCCGGCACTCGAACTCCTGAACGCTCCGCAACCGAGCATCCATCGCAAGCACGACAACGCCGCCAGAGCGCAGCTGATCGTCGATACGCTGGCGAGCTTCGGCGTCGATGCAACGGTGGTCGAAATCAATGAAGGCCCGACGGTGACGCAGTTCGGCGTGGAGCCCGGATGGGAAGTCCGCTACAAGGATGTGCCGCTCCGCGACGAACACGGCAAGCCACTGCTCGGGGCGGATGGACGGCCCAGGAGCGAACGGGTAGAGGTCTCCCGAACACGGGTCCGTGTCAACAAGATCACTGCCCTGCAGAACGACCTCGCGCTGGCGCTGGCCGCCCCCAGCCTGCGGATTGAAGCGCCGGTGCCCGGTCGCGCCATCGTGGGCATCGAGGTGCCGAACGACGCCGCGACCGTGGTGACCCTACGCGCGGTGATGGAGACCAAGGAATTCGCGGACATCGAGAAGAAGAGCAAGCTGGCGATCGCCCTCGGGAAGGGCGTCTCGGGTGTGCCGGTGGTGGCCGACCTGGCCAAGATGCCACACCTGCTCATTGCCGGTGCAACCGGCTCAGGCAAGAGCGTCTGCATGAACACGATCATCGCGGGGATCATGATGAACGCCACGCCAGACCAGGTGCGCTTCGTAATGATCGACCCGAAGCGGGTGGAATTGGTCGGATATTCCGGTATTCCTCACATGGCCTTCAGCGAGGTCATCGTCGACATGGACAAAGTGGTCGGCGTGTTGCAGGCGGTGGTCGGTGAGATGGAGGCCCGCTACAAGAAGTTCGCCCAGATGGCCGTGCGGAACATCGAGGGGTACAACAAGCATCCGCGTGTGTTGAAGAAGCTGCCCTACTGGGTGGTGATCATCGACGAGCTCGCTGACCTGATGATGGCCGCGCCGTTCGAGGTCGAAAAGCTCATCTGCCGGCTGGCCCAGCTGGCACGTGCGACCGGCATCCACCTCGTGGTCGCGACGCAGCGGCCTTCGGTCGATGTGGTTACGGGCCTGATCAAGGCGAACTTCCCGACGCGCATCGCCTTCGCCGTGACCTCGCAGACCGACTCGCGGACGATCCTGGACATGGGCGGCGCGGAGAAGCTGCTGGGCCGCGGCGATATGCTTTACATGCCGACCGATGCCGCCAAGCCGATCCGCATCCAGGGCGTGTACCTTTCTGATGCCGAGGTCGAGCGGCTGGTGGAGTTCTGGAAGGACGAGCGGTTCGGCGACCTGGCACCGGAGACGGCGGATGCGCTCCTTGAAGAGGCATTGGCCGCCCAGAACGGCGGCGAGGCCGACATCGAGGTCGACTTCGATGACCCGGTAGTGGACCGGGCGCGCGAGCTGGCACTTCAACACCAGCGGATCTCGCCCTCTCTGCTGCAACGGCGCCTGAGGGTCGGATACATGAAGGCGTCGAAGATTATCGAGATCCTCGAGGACGAGGGCATCGTAGGACCACGGGAGGATGGCGAGTCGCGCCGCGTGCTCGCCGGGACCGCAGTTGAAGACCCTGCCTGATAGACTCTCTGGTGTGAAGAATCTTCGTTCGCTGTTGCGCCGCCACGAAGAGGGTGAGGCGCCAGAAGAGCCGCGGGCCCACGAACAGTGCCTGAGCTGCGGCGCCGACCTGGAGGGGTCGCGCTCGTACGAGCGGTTCCGGGTGTGCCACTCGTGTGGATTCCACTTCCACCTGAGCGCGGACGAGCGGCTGGCGACGCTCCTCGATATCGGTAGCTTCCACGAGGACGACCGGGGCGTGACGGCAATCGACCCTCTCTCGTTCCAGGGGCGGCAGTCGTACCGCTCGCGGGTGATCCAGGCACAGCGCCGCACGGGGCTCACCGAGGCCGCGCTGACGGGCACGGGCACGATCCACGGCCGGGACCTCGTCATTGGAGTCATCGACTTCTCGTTCCTGGGAGGATCGATCGGGGTGGCGGCCGGCGAACGGCTGGCCCGGGCATTCGAAAAGGCGACATCGCGGCGGGTGCCGGTAGTGCTGATCTGTTCAACTTCGGGCACCCGGATGCAGGAGGGCCTGCTGGCGCTCATGCAGGCACCACGGATCGCCGCCGCGGTACGGCGGCACGACCGCACAGGCCTGCCTTACATCGCGGTGCTAACCGATCCCACGACGGGTTCGTCGTATACGGGCTTCGTGAACCTGGCCGACATCATCCTGGCTGAACCCAACGCGCTGGTTGGTTATGCGGCGCTTCGGTCGCTCCAGGAAGCAACCTCGCAGGACCTCCCCCGGGATGCGCACACCTCGGAGGCACACCTCAGGCACGGACTCATCGATGCGGTCATTCCGCGACACCAGCTGCGGGACTCGCTGGCACAGCTGCTCGACCTGCTGGCGCACAGCTTCAGGCTGACAGCGCAAAAGGGACCCCGCGAATCGCACATCGCCCACTCCGAACGAAGCGCCTGGCAGCAGGTGCAGATATCGCGGCACGCCATGCGGCCAACCACGGCCGAACTCATCGCCCGGATGGCGACCTCGTTCGTGGAGCTGCACGGAGACCGCAGCGGCGTGGATGACCCGGCCGTCATCACGGGGATGGGCTCGCTCGGCGGCGAGGCGGTGATGTTCGTGGGGCAGGTGCGCCAACACGAAATCGAAGGGAACGGGAGATGGATAACGGCGGCCGGCTTCCGGAAGGCGACGCGCGCGATGACGCTGGCCGGCAAGTTTCAGTTGCCGCTGGTAAGCCTGGTCGATACGGCCGGGGCGCTGCCTTCGCTCGCGAATGAAGAAGCCGGGCTGGGCCATGCGGCCGCTCAGTGCATGGCGACCATGCTCGAAGTCCCGGTGCCAACTATCGCCGTCATCACCGGCGAAGGGAACTCGGAAGCGGCTGTCGCGATGGCGGTCGGTGACCGTGTCTTGATGATGGATAACGCGGTGTACGAGGTCGTGCGCCCCGAAGATGCAGCGGCGATCCTTTCCGGTGGCGTGGAGCAGGCGGGGGAGATTGCCGAACGGCTGCGACTAACGTCACACGACTGCCTGCGGCTCGGCATCGTGGACCATACGGTGCCCGAGCCCGGGGAAGGTGCTCACACCGACCATGGTGAAGCCGCGATTCTGCTGCGCCGGAGCATCCTGCGAGAACTGGCCCGTGCCCAGCGGGTAAAGAGCAAGCGCCGGGTCGAACGCCGCTATGCGCGCTACCGGGAGATCGGGTCGACACGCTCGTGGGTGCGGGGTCGGGTCGAGCGGCGGATGGCACACCTGCAGGATCGGATCGGGGGGATGATCGACAGGATGCGTGGCCGGACGATGCGGCGGCGGCTCGACTATGGCGACGAGACAGACATACCGGTATAGCCTAGTCCGTTGGACAGGCGGGGCGGGCCGCCGGAAACTTGCTCCAGCGATAGGCTGGAGTTCGACCTGAACGCGCAAGACCTGCTGCTGTTGCCCCTCGGTTTCATTGTTGGCGCGTTTGGCACGCTGGTTGGTGCAGGCGGAGGCTTCGTGCTGGTGCCGGTGCTGCTGCTCCTGTACCCGGAGAAGGATGCCCAGACAATCACGGCGATGTCGCTCTTCGTCGTGGTCGCGAACGCCATTTCGGGAACAGCGGCCTATGCCCGGCAGCGGCGAATCGACTACAGGAGCGGGGCGTGGTTCGCAGCCAGCACGCTACCGGGTGCAGTGGCGGGCGCCATTGTGGTCGGATTCATTCCCCGGCGCGCATTCGACGGGCTCTTCGCGGTGGTTCTTGCCGGCATCGGCGTGTACCTGCTCCTGCGGAAGATGCAGCAGAGCATCGTGCCGCCGGTCACCGGGCGTGGCGTGGTCCGACGGCGCGTGACGGACGCCAACGGGAACACGTTCGCGTACTCGTTCAGGATGCCCGTGGGGCTGGCATTCTCGGGCGGCATCGGGTTCTTGAGCAGTCTCCTGGGAATCGGCGGCGGTGTGATTCATGTGCCTGTGATGGCGACGATCCTGCACTTTCCGATTCACATCGCGGCAGCCACCTCCCAGTTCGTGCTGATGTTCATGGCTGCCGAGGGGGTCTCGGTGCACTTCGCGACCGGGACGCTGCATTGGGACAACTCCCTGGGGAGGGCGGCAATCCTTGCCGCCGGGGCGGTCCCGGGCGCGCAGGCGGGAGCCTGGCTCTCGCGCAGGGTTCGCGGGGGAATGATCCTCCGCGCGCTGGCCGGAGCTCTCATCCTGGTGGGGGTCCGCCTCGGACTGAAAGCGGCCGGCATCTAACCGGAAGCGGTCACTGGGTGTTCTCCCAGTCGCGCCAGCCTCCACGGCGCTCGTCGGAGATCTCGATGTAATGGCCTTCGCCGGGGCGCTTAGGAGCGGGAACGCGCTCCATGCGCTGGAGTAGGAAGTAGACAAGGAAACTCAGGCCGGCCATGAGACCAGCGAGGATGGCGAGTCGCTGGATGCCTCGCCGGCTGGCTTCGTTCCAGGTGTCGTAGGCACCGCGGGAGAGTTCAAGTGCAGCCGAACCATCCCCGGCAGCGTAGGCCGCCTCTGCCTTCTTGAGGTCGCCATCCGGGTCGCTGAAGAGCATGCCGATGCGACCGAGGAACCCCGCCTTGAACGTTCCCTGCTTCTCTTTGGCGAGCGCGATCATCTTCCCTGCGGCTTCGTGGTTGTAGACGCCCGTGATGGCACCTGTGGCCGCAGAGCGCGCCCCTGTGAAGTCTGACGCGTTGTACTTCTCGCGGGCTTCGGCGAGCGCGGCCTGTACGGCGGGATCGTCCGAACGTTCGGCAAGTTGTTCGGTCGCGGAGACGATGGAGAGAACGGCCTGGCGCTGGTCCTCGACCACCACCGCTGTCCGGGCCAGGGTGGTCGTGCTCCATGAGTTCGCCACTGCACCGGGCGTGCCGAGCCCGGCTTCAGCGCTGAGCTTGAGCACGCTTTCGTACGAGTCCAGGATCTCGTTGGCCGTGGCGACCTGCCGGACGATGGCGTCGAACGACCATGCCATCAGGTTGTCGTAGATGTCGGTGGGGAGGCCACTGAGGCCGAGCGCAACCGCCCGCACTGTCATGGCGCCAACCTGGTCCTTGGCCGCCCGGCGGGATTCGAGGAGAGGGCGCGCGGTGTCGGCGTTGAATACCCAGTCGAGGAACAGCTGGTCGAGCTTGCGATCGCCGACCCACTCACCCTGGTCGAGGAACCAGCGGTCCTGCAGGCGCCAGCGCGCGGGATCGTCGTCGATGCGGGAGAGGACCTCGGTCATCTTCTCGCGGCCGCCGATGGCTTCCTCATAGGCAAACCAGAAGGCGCCAGAACGACCGTACCAGTACTCCGCGGGTCCGCCGAGCATGGTACCCCACTGGGAAAGCGGAAAACTCACGCCGAAGTCTTTCCAGCCCCAATCGCGCGGCGAAATGCCCAGTTCCGGCGCGACCACGCGGGTGCCCCATTCCGCCAGTCCTTCCCAGAGCCAGGGCTTGCTCAGCTGAGTATTGCCGGCCCACTGGTGGGCAAGCTCGTGGACGGTGACTTCGTCGTCAACGCCACCGGTGTCAGTTGCAAGGAGGACATCGCCCGTTTTCGAGAATGCGACGCCAGCCGCACCGATGGCGTCGATGTGGTGGGACTGGCGCATGGTGACCCGATCGAAGGGGTACGGGAAGCCGAAGGCCTTTTCGAGCAGTGGGAATGCCCGCTTCGCGATGTCGAACTGGCGGTCGGCCCAGGCCTGATCGCGCTTGAAGTATTTCAGCGTCAGCGTGACTTCGCGCCCATCGGGCATCTTGACGGGGGATTCCAGCACGCCACGCTTGGATTCATCGCTGACGGACAGCACGTAAGCGGAGAAGACCGCGGCTTCGACCCGCTGGCGGCAGCGGTTATCGAGCGCGGCGCAGCGGGCCAGCGTGTCGGCGTCGTCGGTGGCGAGCGCAATAAGCAGGACGTCGCCGCAGACCCAGCGTTCGAGCCCGGCGTCTTTCACATCACCGGGCTGGTCAGCGGCCACCAGGCATCCGGGGTCGAGCACGTTGTCAGCGTTCTTCGGCACATCGATGAAGACGAAGGACCCATGTCCCTGGCCGATGAACGGCGTTTCGATTGCTCCCGGCTCGATGGTAATGAGCGAGCCCGAGTTCTGGCCCAGGGTGTAGGTGGTATCGAGGGTGATGCGCAGGTTCTTCTTCAGCGGCTTTGGGAGCTTTGCCTCGGCGATGCCGGCTACGGCGGCTGCCTCGGAGCCAGGAGTGAGCTGGTGTTCGAGTACCTGGTCCCCGGCCTTGACGACGACGTCCTTCGCTCCCGGCATCACCCACACCGGCAGGGAGACGAGCTCCGCGGTCTGCAGGTTGATGTACTCCGCGTGGATCGACACGGAGATGGCGCCCGTGGAGGTATCGAGACGGTAGTAGCTCTCGGAGGCGACACCGTAGGGGATTTCGAACGATTGTGCCCGGGTGCTCCGACCGAGCGGCCCGCTCGAAGTCATGCTCAAGACGACCGCCAGGACAGCCACGACCGCGAAACGACGCACCCTCATGTCTGAGAATTCGGCACCCGGGCAGTGCCGGAGTAGATCGAGTGGGTGACGCAGGTGAACTCAAGGTGAATGCCGGGAGCGGGATCGCATGCATGGCAGCGGCGGCCATCGACGAGCGGTTCACCTGATTGATGAGCGTAAGCAGTGACCGGAGACAATAGCCGCCAGGCCCCCTCTCGGGCTGGAGGACTGCGTGAAGAGGCTCGCCCGGTCGATGGCCGGGGTCGCGGCGACCGGGTTGGCCCTGCGGCATGAGCCCGGGGATCACGATGGCTCGCGCCTCGAGGCGAACAGGGTCCCCATCGCGCTGCGGGCGTTCTGGGCGGATGGATTCTTCGCTGCAGCACAGGATGCCTTCATCCTCGCCTACCTGCCGCTGCTCGCAGCCGCCCTGGGGGCAAATGCGCTCCAGATCGGGCTCCTGAGCGCATCCCAGAGCTTCGGAGCGATGCTGGCGCTGTATCCCGGGGCGCTTGCCGCACGGAAGGCCAGCTCACGCCGATGGATGGTGGTGTTTTACGCCGGGATCCTCGCGCGACTGCTCCTGTTGGCGAGCGCGCTCGTCGTCGCTCTCGCGAGCGGCCAGACGGCGCTCTACCTGGTAATTGTGTTGTTCGCGGTACGAGCGTTCCTTGGGAACTTCACCGTCCCGGCCTGGACATCGCTGGCAGCCGACATCATCCCGGACGCACTCCGGGCGAAGTACTTCGCATCGCGGAATTTTGCTATCCAGATGGCGCTGCTGGCAGTCACTCCGCTTGGCGGACTTGTGCTGGACTGGTGGGGATTCCCGGGCGGCTACGTGGTGGCCCTGGCGGTATCGTTTGCGCTCGGCATGTGCGCGACCGTGGCGTACGCGCTCATCCCGGAGCCTCCCAGGCGCGAGGCGCCGGCGTCCGCCCCGCTGCGGCCCGCCCAGCTGTTGCGCAAGCCGCGCTTCCGGACATTCCTGGTCGCCACGTTTGCGCTGCACTTCGCAACGATGATCGCGGGTCCGTTTTTCAACGTGTACCTGAAGGAAGACCTCGGCGCCTCGAACTTCGATGTCGGCTGGCTGACCACATCGAGCGCGGTCTCAGCTTTGATCGGGCAGCTGGTGTTCGGGGAGATGATGGCGCGGCGCGGTTCGCTCTGGCTGACGCGGATGTCGCTGGTCGTGCTTCCAACGCTCCCGATCATGTGGGTGTTCATCACTGAGCCGTGGATGGTGCTCGCACCGAACATCATCGGCGGGTTGATGTGGGCCGCATTCAACCTGGCGAACTTCCAGGGGCTGCTGGAGGTGACGCCGGAAGAGGAGCGGGAGCAGTATGTCGCGCTGTTCCACATCAGCGTGTTCTTCGCGCTGTTCGTTTCACCGTTCATCGGTGGGGCGATCATCGACTGGATCGGCTACCGGGCAGCGTTCGCGATCTCGGGCACGGGACGGCTGGTGGCGACGGGGCTGTTCTTCCTGGCGATCGTGCCGGCGGCGCGTGGCGGGGTTCGGGCCGACGAGTGACCGCGGTCAGTTCACCAGGACACCGCCGTCGACCGGCAGGACCACGCCGGTGACCCAGCGCGCTTCGTCGGAGCAGAGGTAGACGGCGGCGTAGGCGATGTCCCAGGGGGTCCCCTCGACACCGAGGGCGGTGGCTTTCGTGCGGGCCTGGCGGGCCGCCTCGGACATTCCGCGGGCGTAGACCATGGGCGTGTAGGCGGGGCCGGGAGCGATGGCGTTCACGCGGATGCCCTCCCGGCCGTGGTCGGCGGCCATGGCGCGGGTGAGGGCCTCGACGGCGCCCTTCGAAGCGGCGTAGGGAGCGAGGCCGCGGCCCCGCTGCGAGGCGATCGACGACGTAGTGAGGATGGCGCCTCCGCCCGCCTGGCGCATGGCGGCGATTGCAGGCCTGCTGGCGTTCACCATGGAGGTGACATTCACCCGCATCTGGAGGTCCCAGTCGGCGTCGGAAACATCGGCGATGGTGCGGGCGACGCCGATGCCGACGTTGTTCACGAGGATATCGAGGCGCCCCCAGCGTTCGAGGGCGGCGGCGACCATCGCGTCGCATGCGGCCGGGTCGGCAACGTCGGCGGCGTGGGGGACCGCCTCGCCGCCGTGTTCGGCGATGAAGGTGTGGGTCAATTCGGCCGCATCGAGGCGGCGATCGACGAGGAGTACACGGGCGCCTTCGCGGGCGAAGAGGACGGCCATCGCCCGGCCGTTGCCGACGCCTTCGTTCTGGGAGCCGGCCCCGGTGATGATGGCGACCTTGCCCGCGAGCCTGCCAGAGGGAGCGCGCCAGCCGCCGGGCGGGGTGAGGTACTCAGTCACTCGGCAAGCCTCTGTGGTAGCGCGCGAATACGCGGGGTCTTGCGAAGCTCATCGCGCAGGGCCTGGATGTCTGGCTCGCCGAGAAGGAGCGGGTCGCGCATGAACGCACCTCGGTGGTTGTAGCTGCAGAAACGGAGGAGGACTGTCCCGGCGGCATCGCCGTCGTGGAATTCCAGGAGCTGGATGGTCGGCTCATGGTACTCCCCGGCGTAGGTCGCCTCCTCCGCGACGACACCACTGCCAAAGTGCAGCGAGAACTTCCGAGGGACTTTGCGAGCCACGGGCAACCTCCGGCGCAGGAACGCAGGTCCGTGTCTACTCTCTCGCCGGGAGGAGGACAAGCCCGGCTGGCAAACGACCAAGGGGCGCCGGTGGCGCCCCTCGTTCTCGTCGCACCTAGCGGAACCTACTTCAGGAGGCCGCGGTCCTGGAGTGCCTTTTTCATCGTCGAGCCGATCTCCGCGGGGGAATCGGAGACGAGGGCGCCGGCGGCGCGGAGGGCGGCCTTCTTGTTCTCGGCCTTGCCGTCCTCGCCGGAGATGATGGCGCCAGCATGGCCCATGCGGCGGCCGGGAGGCGCCGTGGCACCAGCGATGAAGGCGACCACGGGCTTCTTCACGTGCTCTTTGATGTAGGCGGCTGCTTCCTGTTCGGTCGAGCCACCGATCTCACCGACCATCACGATGGCGTCGGTATCCGGGTCTTCGTTGAGCA
Source organism: uncultured Anaerolineaceae bacterium (assembly GCA_964507025.1). Taxonomy (GTDB): domain Bacteria; phylum Chloroflexota; class Dehalococcoidia; order Tepidiformales; family Tepidiformaceae; genus Amarobacter. The sequence goes on along the minus strand of CAZDOK010000001.1, from coordinate 297,398 downwards.
TGCGGATGGCTTCGATCTGGCGGGTGCCGATGATCGGGTCGCCACCGACGCCGATGCAGGTGCTCTGGCCAATGCCTTGGGCGGTGAGCTGGGCGACCACTTCGTAGACGAGCGTGCCGGAGCGGCTCACGACGCCGACACGCCCGGGGAGGAAGACATCGCCGGGCATGATGCCGACGCGGGTCTTCGTGCCGGGCGTTATGACACCGGGGCAGTTGGGGCCGATGAGGATGCTCTTCGACCCCTGCAGGGCAGCCTTCACCTTCACCATGTCGAGAACGGGGATGCCCTCGGTGATGCAGACAATGAGTGGAACCCCGGCGGCTGCCGCCTCCAGGATGGCATCAGCCGCGAAGGGCGCGGGTACGAAGATGATCGAGACGTTCGCGCCCGTCGTGCGGACCGCCTCGTCGACCGTGGTGAAGATGGGTACACCGTCCTGCTGTTCGCCGCCGCGCTTGGGATGGATGGCGGCGACGACGTTGGTGCCATAGGCGATAGAGCGGCGCATGTGGTTCGCGCCTTCGGTCCCAATTCCCTGGACCATCAGGCGGGTATTTGCATCAACGAGCACGGCCATGAGGCGATTCCGAGTGAACGATTTCCGGTTTCCGGCTGGCGAGCGGCCACGGTGGGTTCGGATTCCCGGACATGGAGGATACAGGCGCGAGGGCCTAGGGGCGATCGCCGGTGACCGGACGAGCAGCCACCACTGGCGGCGGTGTGGGCCGTCGCGACTCCATCAACCTGTACAGCTTGCGCCACTCGTCGCCAGCGATGGGCTTGTAGACCGCGGGGAACTGCGCGCGCAGTTCCTCGGCGTGAGCGCGGTAGCGCTCGGAGATGACGCCCATCGCCATGAGCGTGGCCGGGCCGAGGCGCTTGCCCGAAGAGTCGGCGATCTCCTGGAGCATATCCATGGCCACGTAGGCATCCTGGTGAAGCCCCAGCACATCCTGCATCGCAGTCACTCGAGTGCTGAAGTCGACGGCGGGCTTCCCATAGATACCGGTGCCGACGAACTCCAGGGCGTAGCGGAGCTTCTTGGCATCAATCCGAAGGGCGTGGTAGAGCTCGGGCGGGGAAGCCCTGCCGATCCGGTCACCGGCCTTGCGGACCGTCCTGTAGCGCTTTTCGACAAGGTCGGGGGCCACGGCCAGGATCGGGGCGCGCCCCGGAGCGAAGGTGCGCGGCGGCCCATGACGGAGCGCGGCGGCGAAGCGGATTACCAGCCGTTCGTACCTGCGGGAATCGAGCGCGAGCAACATGCGTTTGCGAGCGGTCCGGCGGCGGGCGTGGAGGATGTCCTCGATGGCGTCGAGTGTATGTGCGCGGTCTGGTGGAAAGCCTTCGCGCCACTCCGTCATACGCTCGATCTGGACATCCAGGTCGCGCACCTCTCCCAGTGCCGCGGCGATCCAGCCGAACTCGTCACGGAAGGCGATCATCCGTGGTGACAGGAATGGCCGGAACGCCGCCATGGCGGCCCTGAGGCGACGGGTCGCGACCCGCATATCGTGCAGGGCCTCGATGTCCTCCCCCAGCCGTGTGCCGGGCTCGTTCGCCAGGAAGACGCCGAACTGCTTGCGAAGCACGGCGTAGGCAACCTGGGATGCGGTCATCTCGGCATTGACCGCTGTGGGCCCCACATCGGGGGTCAGCGAGACGCGTTGGCCCGTGGCGATGAGGGCCGACTCGAACTTGGAGGTTAGTGCCTCGGTGAGCCCGTTCGCGGCGACCATCGCCGCGACGAACGGCCGGGAACGATCGACGGCCGACTGTTCGACCTCGACTTCGACACGGGCCAGGCGCACCGGGGTGTCTTCGCCAACGGGAATGGCGGTATCGTCGAGGGCAATTTCTCCCAGTGGCCCCTGCTCGTCGGCCAGTGTGAAGAGCTGGCGGCGCGTCTGCAGGCGAAAAAGGGGTGCGAGATCGTTCCGCCCGATGACGGAGCGGATCGCAGAACCGCAAAGCCCGGCGGCCAGCGCCGGCGAGCTCGAACCAGGAGGGAGGGCTTCGGTAAGCTCGCGGCGTGTGCGCATGCCACCGGTGGCATCGGCCATCGCCTTCAGCGTGAGTTCCGAGTCGCCGCCTTTGTGGCGCAGGCGGCAGGTGTAGCCGGCGTGGTGCACCCGCCAGTCCGCCGTGTCGAAGTAGGTATCATCGAGTTCCTTGACCCCGGCCGGGGTCACCGTGAAGCCCGGCACCGCTGCTGATTGGAGCCAGCGCAGGACAGGCCGGGTATCGAGCGCGGCATACTGCCACTCCACTTCGAGCTGGTCGGTCGCCATTGGGCCATCATACCGTTCCGCAAGGTCACAGGCCGTCATCCGGGACCGAGGGTGGTATCCGACCTGCCGTCTCTGCCGAGCGACCCGGACCCATCTGGCCGGTTGCGCGACCCCCGGGGGGCCACGCATGCTACGGACACAATCAGCCCCCGGCACGCAAGGAGCTCTTCACCATGGTCATGGCACTCGATGGGATTAAGGTCCTCGACCTTTCACGGTTGGCGCCCGGGCCGCATTGCTCGATGCTGCTCGCCGATTTCGGCGCGGACGTCACGCTGGTGGAGGCGGTCCCGGGTGCCTCGGCGAAGCTGGGCGGTGGCGGGCTCCGCCGGAGTGAGGCGGCGGACAGGGCAGCAGCCTACAACGCGCTCGGGCGCGGCAAGAAGTCCATTGCCTTGAACCTGAAGGACGAAGCCGCCCGAGAGATCTTCTACACCATGGTGAAGGGTGCGGATGTCGTTATCGAAGGCTTCCGGCCCGGTGTCGTGAAGCGCCTCGGGGTGGACTACGACACGCTGGCGAAGGTCAACCCGCGCATTATCTGCTGCTCAATCTCCGGCTTCGGACAGACGGGCCCCTACTCGAATCTCGTCGGGCACGACATCAACTACATCTCCATCGGCGGGGCGCTTGGGGTCACCGGGCGGCCGGGCCAGCCGCCATCGATCCCCGTCAACCTGGTCGCTGACTTTGCCGGGGGCGGCCTCACGGCGGCCTTCGCCATCTGCCTTGCCGTGATAGCACGCGAAAAGACAGGCCGCGGCCAGAACATCGACATCGGCATGAGCGACGGCGTCCTCTCGCTCATGACGAGCGCGTTCTCGCAGTACTTCTCCTCGGGCATGGCGATCCGGCCCGGGAGTTACCTGTTGAATGGTGCTTCCCCGTTCTATAACACCTACCAGTGCTCGGATGGGCGGTGGTTCTCCATCGGGAGCATCGAGCCCCACTTCTACGAGGCACTCTGCAAGGTGCTCGGCACCGAGGACTTGCTGACGAAGCAGTTCGCGCAGGACGAATGGCCCGCGATGATCGAGCGGTTCGCCGGAATCTTCAAGACGAAGACCGCCGACGAGTGGATGGCGTTGATGTCGCAGTACGACATTTGCGCGGCGCCGGTGCTGGAGATGGAGAACGTGGTCACCAACGAACACAACCTCGCCCGCGGGATGGTGGTGGAGGTCGATTCCCCCGTCGGCAAGGTGAAGCAGATTGGGGTTGGACCGAAGCTGAGCGACACACCCGGACAGGTGCGGTCGACGGCGCCACTCATCGGTCAGCACACCGACGCGATCCTGAAGGACCTGGGGTACGACGAGGCCCGCATTGCTGCCCTCCGAGGGGCCGGTACGATCGGCTAGGATCGCGGCCCTTGTTCGAGCGGACCGAGCTCATCGGCGTAGATGGCGCGGAGCGACTGGTCCATGCGTTCGCTGAACCGGCGGTAGGCGGCAAGGAGAGCCTCGCCCTCTGCCGTGATGCGGGTGTGCCCGCCGCCGGCTCCACCGACTTCCGACCGCACCAGGGGATAGCCGAGGTTTGCTTCGAGCTCCTTCACCTTGCCCCAGGCACGCCGGTAGGAGAGCCCCATCGCGGCCGCCGCCTGGGCAAGTGAGCCGGTTTCGACCACGAGCTGGAGCAGCCGCAAGCGATAGTCGGACATTACGAGCCTGCCCTCGGCTTCAAGCCAGAGCTTCTGGCGGGGTTCGAACTGGGCCATGGTGGCAGCCTAACGCCGCGGGGCGCCGATGTCAGCGTTCCAGCCGATCAGGGAAGCCGGCAGATGTCCTGGTAGGTCCTCGCCGGTTGGTTGGCATAGCCATAGTCGAAGAGGCGGGCAATGTACGCCGGAGTGTCGGCCCCGTCGCCTATGGTTCCGAGGTACTTGGTCGCGGCTGCACACCCAGCGATCACGCTGCCGTGCTCCTGGTAGCCTTTCCGGAACTCCTGGGCGGCGATAGAGAACACGATCTCCTTGCCTTCCCGGATCGCCCTGTCGATCGCCTCCGTGGGGTCGCGCCCCAGTGCTGCCGTGGCGACCGCGATCCGGAAGAGGGCGTACCCTTCGAGCACAGGCCGTCCTTCACCACGGCCGGTGTCCGCCTTCCAGTCCCGCAGATTGCCGGCGCCGATGAGGGCGTCATAGGCGGCAATGGCTTCCTCGAACGTGGCGCCAGCAAAGAGGGCATCGGCATCGAGGACCGCATGGTAGAGGTACTCCGGCGAATCGTGCTCGGTGGTTGCGAGGCGATACCGGCCGCCAGAAAGCTCGTACACCTGCGTGACGGCCCGAGTGGGGCCGGCCACGATGTCGAGCTTCCCGCCATGGATCAGCAGGCGGCTCAGCGCAGCCTCGCCTTCGAACTGGACCCGATCGATGTTGGGGACGCCGTTGTCCCCCGGTCCGATGTCGCGCCACGCGGTGCCATCCCACGACTGCACCCTGACGAGGCTGGTGCAGGTGTTGGCGGTGCAGGTGTTGACCAGGTAGCTGATCTCGGCGCCTGGCTCGCCGTCGCGGTCCGCCACCTCGAAGATTGCCGCGCCTAGGATCGAGATATCGGCTGAGCCGTCGGAAGCGAACTCTTCAAGCTTCTGCGAAGCGGAAGAGCGGAAGAACACCGCCGCGGGAAAGGGGGTGCGGGGCGCCGGCTGGTGCAACGGGATGAGCCACGCGGCATCGGGCAAGCCATCCCCGTCGATGTCCCCCTCCGCGCAGAAGACGTGCCAGTGCTCCTGCAGGTGGCGGGGACACGGGTCGGCGTAGCGTGTTGGTCCGAGAAGCGCCTGGAGGCCGGCGCGAGCCTCGATGGCGGTGGCCGGCGGTGGCCCGAGGGGGTCGGGCGTCGGCGTGGGCGATGGCACAGGTGGCGACGCCGCAATGGACTGTGTTGGCGACGGCACAGGACTCGGTTCGGCCGCATCGCCGCCGCCCCAGCACGAGCAGAACAGGACAGCCGCGACCCCGGCAACGGCGATGCGTTCTAGGGTTTTTTCACGAGGTAGTCTTCGGCCGCCCATCCTTCACCAAGCCTCGTTTCGACTTTCCACCAGGTCAGCCCGCCGGCTTGCTGGGGCCCACCGGTCACTTTCACCTCGGTCGCATCGGCGATGCAGATGATGGCATCGTTCTCGATCCCGGGATCCGTACGCACGTTCAGGCAATCGCCGGTGCCGGTTACCACCAGGATATCGCCCGCGGTGAATTTGCCCGGGCCGGTCGTGTTGGTCGGCGGTGGCGTGGCCGAAGCCGTCGCATCTGGAGTGGTAGTGGATGCGGGGGGTGGTGTCCCGGTGCTCGAAGCCGTGGTCGCAGCCGATGTCGGTGTGGGGCCGGGAGCAGCCTTCTCGGAGCCACCACCGAAGAGCCGGTCCGCTGTCCAGATGACCCCGAAGGCGACGAAGATGGCGAGCGCTGCCGCGACGGGCACGTACCAGTAGGCGATGAGCCGGTGCCGCTCGTAGATGCGTGGGAGCGGCTTGCGGGGCATCTGTTCGCCTGTGGGGGGCACGTAGCGCCGCGGCGGGGGCGCGGGAGGCACTGCGTTCTCGGGCAAACGCCCATGGATGACCGCTGGCGTCCCGCCGATGACTTCGTCCTCGTGCTCCTCGGCGTGCGGAGCGTGCGGCCGCCCAGGCGGACGGAAGGGAATGGGCTCGGGTGTCTGGTCGACGGGCGTGGGTGGGGGTGGGAGTGGGGGCGGCGCAGCCCGTGTCCCCTCTCCCGGGTGCGGCGCCGGGGCACCGGGTGGCCGTGCTCCCGTCGTGTAGGCCATGGCCTGGGGTGCCACGCGGTGTTCGGCTTGCGTGGCGCACCCACCGTTGGTCACCCAGCAACCGGGGTGGTGCAGGACGCCGCATCCTTCGCAGCGCAACACGGCCTCGCCTTCCTGGAAGGCTCGGTCGCAGAGCGGACAGAAACGCTGTTGGGGGTTCAAGACACCTACCCGGGGCCGCCACACTCAGTATCGAACTCAGGATCCCCATCATCAACAGGAACGCCGGGGAGACGGCTAAAGTTCCTCGGCGGATTGTAAAATCTTGTCCACCTCGTCACGAGATGGAAGGGAAGCGGCGGCCCCGGGCTTCGTGACTGAGCAAGCCGCGGCGGCCGCCGCGAACCGCCCGGAGCCGGCGAGGCTGCCGCCTTCGCCCAGCGCGACCGCGAACGCCCCGCAGAACGCGTCGCCGGCCCCGACGGAGTCGATGGCCGCCACCCGGAAGGCCGGGATGGGCGTTACGGTGCCCGGTGCGGCGGCAAGCGCGCCCTGTTCGCCAAGCGTTATGACAACTGCTTTCGCTCCCCGCTGAAGGATGGTTTCGGCCTCGCGCTCATGGTCGCCCGCAGCCTCGGGGGCCAGGGCAGCTGCCTCGACCTCGTTCGGAATGACCACATCGGCCAGCGCGAGGAGGCCCGGAGGGTGGGGCGCAATGGGCCCCGGGTTCAATAGCACCATGCAGCCGGCCGCGTGGGCAATGCGCATCGCCGCCTCTGTCGCCGCCATACCAACCTCGAACTGAACCATGAGGATGTCGGCGGACTCGATGGCCGCGCGGCTCTGTTCGATGTCGGCCACGGTCAGCGCGAGGTTGGCGCGGGGGACCGCGAGGATGGCATTGTTCCCGTCATCGAGGACGACGGGGACAGCAACGCCGGTTCCTGTAATGGCATCCGAGGCAACGCCCGACGTGTCGATCCCCTCCCGCGCAAGGTTCGCGAGGATCGCCCGGCCGAAGTCATCATCGCCAACGCGGCCAATCATCACGACCTCGGCCCCGAGCCGGACGGCGGCGGTGGCCTGGTTGCCGCCCTTGCCCCCGATGAAGGTCTCGAAGCTGTGCGCGATGAGGGATTCGCCGACAACGGGAAGGCGCGGAGCGCGGACCACGAGGTCCATCATGAGCGATCCGACCACAGCGACACGTACCACGCGCGCAGTCTAGCGGGGCTGGCCGATCGCATGTTCCCCGGCGGGTCTTTACGCTGGATGCATGACGCGGGTTCTCGGCATCAATGGAAGCATTCGCCCTCGCAGCTCGGCCGACCGGGCGCTCCAGTTCACGTTGCGCCAGCTGGAGGCTCGAGGAGCCCAGTGCGAGACGTTCGAGATCGGCTCGCTGCCTCTGCTCGACGGGCGGCCGGACGACCAGTACCCGGCCATCGTTGGCGCCTGGCGGGCAGCCTGTTCGGCGGCGGACGCGTTTGTCATCGTGGTGCCGTCATACCATGGCGCGATGCCGGGGGGCCTGAAGAACGCGCTCGACTTCATTGATATGCCGCACGCCGGCGGAAAGCCGGTCGCGATCATCGGCATAGCCGGCGGAGACGCCGAACCGCCCTTGACCGACGTGGTGCGGGTGATGCGGCATATTGGGGCTATCGCGGCCGTCCCGGACGTGGTGATTTCGCGGGCGGCGGACCACTGGGGACCCGGCGAGGAACCATCGAATGCAAGCGTGAAGGTGGCGATCGCCAAGGTGGCGGAGGACCTCATCGCCGTGGCTTCGTTGCGGTCCTCCGGGCAACTGCCGCAGCCGTGAGCGAGCAGCGCGGCGGCTGGCGGGAGCGAGCCTCGCAGCAGCCGCCCGGGCAGTTCTGCCCCGACTGCGGGGGAGCGCTGTTCTTCGACTACCGCGGAGGCGAACGCCCTCCGACCTGCCCCGCATGCGGATACCTGCGCATTCGCTACCCCGGCGTCGGGGTCGCGGTAATCGTGCGCGATAACGCGGGGCGGGTCCTCATGGGGCGGCGGGCACAGGGTCGATATGCAGGGCTCTGGTGCATACCCTGTGGAAGGCTGGAGTGGGACGAGGACGTGCGGGAGGCGGCGGCCCGGGAGTTCCTCGAGGAGACCGGCCTCACCGTGGAGCTCACCGGCATTGCCGCCGTCCATTCGAACTTCCACGACCGGGAGCGCCAGACCGTGGGCATCTGGTTTGATGGGAGGGTAATCGACGGGCATCCGCACCCGGCCGACGGAGAGCTATCCGAGGTCGGGTACTTCGATCCCGGGTCGCCGCCGCCGCTGGCATTCCCGACGGATGCGCTGGTGCTGCGGGAACTGGCGAGCCGGTAGCAGGCGCGCTTGTGGGGCCGCGCGGGGCGAGCTATCGTCGACGCGACAGTCCCGTGCGGGCTTGTGGAGCGTCCCATGGCAATCGAACCTCCGCGCACCTACCCCGACACCCGCGTGATCGATGGACGGGAAGTGATCCTCAGGCCGATGACTGCGGCGGACCGGCAGGCCGTGCTCGACTTCGCGCGCAAGCTCCCGGAGCACGACCTGTTGTTCCTTCGCCGCGACATCACGCAGGACTCCGCGGTCGACGAGTGGATCGGCGAAATCGCGCGGGATGAGGTGTTCACCATCCTTGCCCTGTCAGGCGGCACCGTCATTGGCTATGCGACGATCCACCGGAATCACCTGCGCTGGACCGCCCATGTCGCCGAGCTGCGGGTCGTAGTGGCAGAGACTGCCCGTGGGCTGGGCCTCGGCCGTGTGCTGACTCAGGAGGCTTTCGCGAACGCGGTCGGACTGGGCATCGAGAAGATGGTTGCCCAGATGACCATGGACCAGAAGGGGGCCATCGCCGTGTTTGAAGGCCTTGGATTCAGGCCCGAGGCCATCCTCCGGGACCAGGTGAAGGACCGGGCTGGCCAGAAGCACGACCTGCTTGTGCTCGGCCATGACGTCTCGAAGTTCGAGCGGGAGCAGCGGGCGTACGGCATCGACAAGGCGTTCGGCCCCTGACCGGACTGAGAATCAGTCGATCCGCTCCGCGAGCACGACCGTCCGGAAGGCGTACTCGCCTTCGTTCGCGGGCCCACTGCAAGTCATCAGCGTGACGCTCTCGATGCCTTCGCGGCCGTGGAGCAACGCACCCATGTCGATGGTGCCAAGAGCATATTCGATGGCGGAAGTGACCCGATAGCGGTGACGAGTCCCGTCGGTAAGCGTGACCTCGACAGTATCACCGGCCAGGAGTGCTGAGAGGCGATTGAACACGCCGGGCCGGCCGGCATATTCGAAGTGAGCCGCGAAGAATGTGGCTCCGCCCTCGCCGGGCAGGTCGTTATAAGCCGGGTTCCAACCGACGGTGCTCGTGTCCTGGGGCACATCGAGGCGCCCGTAGGCATCCAGCCCGTAACGTCCCACGGGAGCGGCAGAGATGCCAAGGCGTTCGATCGTGATGCTGGCGATCTCGACCGGGCCCGGTGGTGGCGGTGGAACGGACTGACCGGGGTCCTTCCCGTATCGCTCGATGGCGCGCTCGGTCTCGGCAATGAACCTGTCGTCAATGCGGGCGGGCATGCCGGTCAGGGGGTCGCGGCCGATGTAGCGCAGCTGGCCACCGAGGCTGTTGTCGCGGTTGTCCTGCGCGTGCATTGCCGGGCTACCGACCCAGGTCGCCGCAAGCAGGGCAATCACCAGTCCCCCGACCACGGCGCTGAACCAGGTTCGCATTGAGCAAGTGTAGCGGCCCGGGCGGGAGCCGGTGTGTGCCAATCCTCTGTGAATGCGTTCACACTGCGCACAGCCGGCGAGCATTCTTGCAGTTGACAGTTAACCTCTGGACCGGTACGTTCGTTTCCAGTAACAACAGCGGCAACGCCGGAGGAATTGACATGGTGATCGGCAAGATGTTCGCGGCGACCGCACGCGGAGACGCATCGATTCGCTAGCGTTCTTCACTGGAAGAACGGCATCGATGCCGTACCGCCAAGCGGTACGGCTTTTTTCTTGTCTCGAAGATGGACCACGGATGAAGTGACTGAGCCCATGTAGGGCAAGTTACGCATGCCCTCTTTCGAGCCATCCGCACGACTTTCGCCCATAGAGTACAGCTCCGCATACATGCTGGGAGTAGCTGTCTGCAGTATTCTCGCGCCCTTATGCGTAGGGGCACAGCAAGCAAAGGTGTTACTGAAGTGTTGAACCTGATCATGACGCACTCTCCCCGCATGGCTGCGATGACCAATAACAAGCGATACGGAGAGGATGCTGTGAAGGACCCGTCGATTTTCCACCGCTTGTCGCTCCGAATACGGAACGATCAACCAGTACCAGGTCCCAGGACTGCAACCGCGGAACAGCTCCGTGAGCAGACGGCCTGAGAGACACACGATGGAGGTGACTGAGATGTATCGTGCACTGACGCAGATCACGAATGGGCTTTCGGTGACGTACGACGGGCGGCTGTACGCGCACGGCCAGCCTGAGCCAGCATGGCTGCAGCGAAAGTACCAGGCGGCTCAGGCGCTCCGCGAATACCGGAGGCTGGCGAGGCTTGAGGGTGCAGTTCGGCAGCCGCAGGGGCTCGTCGCCCGGCTGAGGACGGCGATGGGAATCGCCTGATGAGCACCGCAGCCGTCAACGAAAGAAGGGGCCCCCACAGCGGGAGCCCCTTCTTTCATGTGTTCTCGATCGGGCGTGCTAGGACTCGAGGAGCTCCTTGAGGCGCCCGTTGAGGTTCTTCCGCTGGAAGGTGGCCTTTTCGAGATCAGCAAGGTAGTTGGTGACCTGCAGCTTGCGAAGCTCCTGGAGCTTCGCAAGGCCCTCGGCCATGCGGCTGCGCCCGCCCCCGAGCATCATCGCGAGCGGCTCGTTGACAGCGGCGTCGGTCCAATCGCGGACCATGCGCGACTCGGCCTTGTTGAGGTAGAGGTTCTGTTCCTGGCGGCGTTCCGGAAGCTTGAAGAGCATGTGCTTCAGGCGCTCGATGTGGTAGTCCATCATCCGCTTGCGGTCCTTCGCAACCAGCCGGTACATCTCGCGTTCCAGGGGCGTCTGGGCGAAGGAGTCGCCCTGGCTGAACAGCGTGTGGAGCATGCTGTCCTGGACGAAGAGGATCATGGCGAGTTCCGGGAAGCTCCGGGCTTCCTGGGCGGCGCGGGAGAAGTCGGTCGGTGCCTGCAGCCCAAGGCCGCCGCCGTTGGCGAGGGCGCGCTTCCGGAAGGCCTCGGCGTGGCGTGCCAGGTCGTAGATAACCGTGGAAAGGAAGAGCTTGAGCTCCAGGTAGCCGTAGCTGATCTCCGGGAGCCAGCCCGACCAGAGGGCGCCAGTGTAATAGGCGCGCTCGCTTTGTTCGGTCAGGAACTGGCAGACCGCCTTTTCCATCTCGGGGTCGATCGGCTTCAGGCTGGCCCAGTCGAGGTCGGTGGCGGAGACCCAGCGATCGCGGATGGCCTCTTCGTAGAGCGGGACGCAGCAATCGGCCCAGACGATCGCCTTGTCAAAGATGGTGTATCCCATGTCTTCCACGACCGTTGCAGGATAGGAACCACGCGCGATCTCCGAGCGGTTGTACCAGACATCGGGGATGTCGCCGTAGGTGCCGACATTGAGGTCGCCGATGGCGAGACCCATTTCGGGGTCGCTGGCGCGGGCGCGGATGCCCCATTCGGTGGGGACCTTCATCCAGGAGAGGTCCCGCGGGACAGCCACCTGGCCACCCTGAAGGAACTCCCTGGCCCGCTGACCATCGACCTCGGCGCGCAGGGCCTGCCAGATGACCTGGAGGCTGTGGCCCTTGGCGAGGGCGAGTTCGATGAGCCCTTCGTCCCAGCCGAGCTGGCGGGCCTTGTCGCGGGCTTCCTGGGGGATTTCGACCTGGGCGGCCGGGGCGAGCGCTTCTCCTGTGGACATGTGCAAACTCCGATAGTGGCAGGCGTGATGACCTCGCGCCCGGTGCGGACCGGGCGCGCGACGGTGTGGTGACGGCCGGGCCTAGGCCGGGTCGAGGAACTGCGCCATCAGTGGCCCAAGCCGCTGGCGGCGATCACCAAGGCCGGCGACGGTGAGCCGGTGAACGTATTCGTTGATCTGGCGCTTGCGCAGGAGAAGGAACTTCTGGAGGCCCTCGTCGAACTTGTCGACGCCGCCACCAAGGAGGATGCAGAGCGATTCGAAGACGGGCGGGAACGTGACATCGCCCGAGCCACCACCCGAGGCGTCGCCTTCGGCCTTGTCCAGGTAATGGTGGATTTCTTCGCGGCGCTCGGGTTCGGTATCGAGCACGTACTTGAGGTGCATGACGCCGAAGGCGAGGTGACGGGACTCGTCCTGGGCACTCATGCGGAAAATCCGCTTGTCTGCCTCGGTCTGGCCAATGAGCTCGCCCATCCGGAACATGGACTGGACGAAGCCTTCGGCCTGAACGTGCATGAGAACCGACATCTCGGTGAAGTCGCGGGCCTCGATGAGGGTGCGGAGGCCGAGGCCGGCGCCCTGGGCCAGGAGACCGCCACCATTGGCGAGTGCGCGCTTGCGGAAGACGTCGGTATGGCGTGCTTCATCCATGATCTGGGACATGAGGAAGAGGCCAGCTTCGAAGTCCTGGGCGCTGACGAAAGGCATCCACTGGCCGGGCACGTCGCCGGCAATGAACTCGACTTCGGTGAGCATCGTGCAGAGCTGGCACATGGCCCGCTCCATCTCGTCGGGGAGTTCCTCAAGCGTGTCCCACGGGATGTCCCGCGCCGAGGACCACTGCCGCTGGGTGGCCTCTTCGTAGAGCATGATGCAGTTTTCAGACCAGACATCGGACTTCGACTGGTAGTTAGGCCCAAAACGCTGGGCTCCGGGGCGAGAAACGGCGCCGCGCATGCGGTACGTCATATCGCCACCGCCGCGAGCTGCGTCAGCATAGCGTCCGAGGTTAATTTCCTTGAGCGTCAGCCCCTTCTTCCCGGGGACGGCTGAGGCTGCGTCGTCGTAGAGGTTGAGCCAAGAGAGGTCGAGGCCGGACTCGGTCGCGGCATTTGCGGCCATGGGGTGAACTCCTTCTGCTAGCGTCAATAGCCGCCATAGTCTACGTCGAATGCGATCTGGCTGGGAAGAGCGAATTACCGTCAGGTAAGTTTCCGGCGACCTAACGAAGTTAATTCACGGGGTAAAGCTGGGCGGCCACCCCTCATCCACCGGGCGATATCGGTCGATACCTCCAGTAGCAACCGGGAGGTCACCCCATGTCCGCTGTCGATGAAGCCTGTCCCTTCGATGCAGTCACACGGGCCCAGCGCTGCGTTTCGTGCTGTGGCCCGAAGAATCCGGTGCCGCCGTGCGTGGCCGCCTACCTGGGGGAGCCCTGGCCGCGGACGGCGGGGAGCGTGATCCCGCTGCACCGCGCAGACACGCTGGCGAGGAAAAAGGCCGCCTGACCGCAGCCGATCTCTACGCGGGCCCGCCCCATCCCACATCCGCGGGATGGTCGCGGAGCCCCTGACGTGGGATGATCGGCGGGCCATGCCCAAGCAGGTCTCAAACGTCGCGACGGACGACTATCTGACGGCGATCTACCGGTTGAGCCACGACGAGGGACTCGATGTCATCGCCGTGCGACTTGCCGACCGGTTGGACATCACACCGCCATCGGTGGCCGGGATGCTGAAGCGGCTTCTGCGCGATGGCCTGGTTGCCATCGATTCGCGGAAGAACATCCACCTGACACCGGAGGGGCTGCGCCGCGCCGAGCAAATGGTACGGCGCCACCGGCTGGCGGAGTGCCTGATCACCAACGTGCTGAAGGTTCCCTGGTGGCGCGCCTATGAAGAGGCGCACCTGCTGGAACATGGCATCTCGGACGTGACGGAACCGCACCTCTACGAGATGCTCGGGCGGCCGCAGCGGAGCCCGTTCGGCTACCCGATCCCCGGACACGGCCCAAACCGCAAGCTATCGATGGTCACGCTCGCGGATATCAAGGAGGGAGAGCGGGCGACGATTGACCGCGTGTTCGAGGAAGACGAGCAGTTGCTCCAGTTTTTCGATGAAGAAGGCATCCGGCCGGGACAGACGGTGAGGCTGGAATCAGTGGCGCCCTACCGGGGAACGATCACGGCTCAGATCGAGGAACGATCGGTGGTGATGGGGACGCAGGTTGCACGAAGGATCTGGGTGGTGCCGGCGAAGTAGGCGATAAGAAGGAATTGCCAGCGCACGTACTTCACATCGCGAACCCGCCGCCGACAATCAGGACGTGGAACCCCTGCATCTGCATAGAGCGCGCGGCCCGATGCGGGTCCTGGTAATTGAGGACGACCCTGCGCTGGGGCGCCTGATCCAGCTGGTCCTGGGACAGCACACCAGCGAGGTAGCGGTGGTGCGGTCGGGCGCCAGCGCTATCCAGGCCATCGCGAGCGCACCGTTCGATGCCATTGCGTCGGACATCAGCCTCCCGGACATGTCCGGCCTGGATGTGATCGCCAAGGCGCGTGAACTCTCGCCCGCGGCGGGCATCGTGGCGATCACCGGCTTCGTCGATGTCGACGTCGCCGTGCGGTCAATGAAGGCTGGCGCTGACGACTTCCTGGGCAAGCCATTCGATGCGGAGATCCTGTGGCACCTGCTGAACAAGGCCGTGGATAGTCGCGAGCGGCAGATCGCAGCAGAACAGGCGGCGGTATATCGGAAGCTCGCCTACACCGACGCACTCACCGGCAGCCCCAACCGGCGCTACATCGATGAGTTCATCGTTGAAGCGGTCACGGCCTCGCAGCGTCACAACCGGCCGCTGGCCGTGGCCTACGTCGATATCGACAACTTCAAGCTGCTGAACGACTTCGTCGGCCACGAGGAAGGGGACCAGGTCCTGAAGCGAGTGACTTCGGCACTGGCCCGCTTTATCGAACCGCCGGCCCAGTTTGCGCGCTTTGGTGGCGACGAGTTCGTGGTGGTCTTCCCCGATGCGACTGCTCCCCAGGCCCGGCAGGCCATGGAGCGAGTCCGCCGGGCAGTCGCCGAGATCGAGGTGGTGAACGGCGCACGCATCACCCTGCCCACGCGCATCAGCTGCGGAGTGGCGGCGTACCGGGGCGTCGAATCACCCCGAGACCTCATCGCCGAGGCCGAGGACCACATGTACTTGGATAAGGCGATCGCGCCGACCGTGGCTCCGGTGCCGGGAGCCCCGGCGTCGCCCGAGTCGCTGCTGAAGGTGGGGAACCTGAAAGCGCTCCGCAACCTCGTGAAGGCCATCGACCGGCGCGACAGTTACACCCGGTTCCACAGCGACCATGCCACGCAGCTGGCGATGACGCTCGCGCTGGAACTGGACTTCGACGAGGAGCAGTTGAACGCCGTCGCCATCGGCGGGCCGATACACGACCTGGGCAAGATCGTGGTACCCGACGAGATTCTCCGGAAGCCGGGCCCCCTGACGGCGGCTGAACGGCGGAGCATGGAGGAGCACCCGGTGATGGGGGCCGCCATTACCGCCGCAGTGACTGACTACGACACAGTGGTGAACCTGGTGCGGCATCACCACGAGCGATTCGACGGGAATGGGTACCCGGGACACCTGAAGAGTACCGAGATTGCGCTCCCGACGCGCCTGTTCACCCTTGCCGACGCCTACAGCGCGATGACCACTGACCGCCCGTACCGCAAGGGGCTCACGTTCGAACGAGCGATCGAGGAGATCCTCAACGGACGTGGCACGCAGTTCGATCCAGACCTGGCTACCGCCTTCGTGGGGATGATCGAGCGGGAGTTTGGCGCCAAAGAAGCCGCGGCATGAGGTGCCGGGCATACTTCACCTTCGAACTCTTGGCATGGCCGGCGGCTGTCTGGTGTGCGCTGGAGCTGGGTTTGCGGGCAGCCGCAGGCGCCAGTGGAGGTGCGGCCGGGACAGCACTGACCGGGGCGTGCGCAGCCGCGACCATCGTTCTGTGCAGATGGCGAACCGCAATGCTCGCGCATCCCCTGGGCCAGGACTAGCGCCACCCCAGACGGAATGCCCGGTTACCCGTAAAACAGCTGCGCTGTGGTCGCCGCGTATGCCATCAGCTGCTCAGGAGCCAGGGCATAGGCCGGCGGCATGAGCGAGACGGAGTCGACCACGTCCCAGATCTTCTCCACCCGTGCCTTCACCTCGTCCGGAGTGCCGCACACAACGAACGTTTGAGCCATCTCATCGGTGACCAGGTGCTTGACGCTGAGGTAGTCACCGCGCTTTACCCCTTCCTGCAGGGCCCGGGCCTCGCTGCCAAAGCCATGCGCCGCGAAGTACGGCTCGTACTGTTCAACCCCGGCATAGAACGCCACGGTCGCCCGGGCGTCTTCGATGGCCTGCCGCCGGTCGTGGTTTGGTGCGACGAAGAGCCATGCATTGAACTCCAGGTCGGAACGCTGCCGGCCGGCCTTCTTGAGACCCGCCTCGATGTCGTCGATGACGCGAGTCGTGGCCCACTCGATTGACCAGATCGGATGGCCAATCACCCCGTCGGCAACTTCCGCACCGAGGCGGAGCAGCGGCTGACGCAGCCCGGCCACCCAGATGGGGATATGCGTGCGCAGGGGTGTGCGGAGTGGCTGAAATTCGCTGAAGTCGAGCTGGTGATACTTTCCGTCGTAGCGCGTGAGCTCTCCCGTATGGCTCTTGCCGACGACGAGCCGAACGATCTCGATGACCTCGCGGAGGTGTTCCACGGGCTTGCCGTAGGGCATCCCAAAGAAGCCCTCGCTCCACGAGCGGACGCTTGTACCAAGGCCAAGGACGAAGCGGCCGCCGCTGACCGTGTCCATGTCCATCGCGGCGACGGCTGTCTCGAACGGGCTCCGGGCAAACGCGAGGGCGATGCCAGAAGCAAGCTTGAGGCTGGTGGTTGCGCCGGCTGCGACCGCGAGCGGGATGAAGGGCGGTCCATAGACCTGGGGGGCGAAAACGCCCTCCAGCCCCATCGCTTCGAGCTGCTTCGCCTGGGCGGCGAGCATGGGTGCGGGCATCGGCGAAGCGGTGCCCCAGTACTTCCTCTTTTCAGCCATGGTGCGTCTCCCGGTCATGGAAAGGGCAGCGGCACGGAGCGGCCGTCGCTGGGCACGCGCGCCATGGTACCGAGGGGGTCAAGCGACCGGAAGATGCGCTGGCGCATGGCGGCCACAGGAGAGCTATGCTTCGGCTCAAATGCCTTCGTGCACAGGAGTGGAACATGGCCCGCCTTCCCTTCGCCGAGCGATCGGACATCCCGGAAGACCTGCAGTACGTCTGGGACCGGAATGCCACGAACGGTGTCCTCCCCAACATCTTCCGGGCGATGGCGAACAATCCACTCGTCTGGCGGGCGTACTTGCGCATGGGGAATGCACTGTGGAACGAGTGCGGCCTCGATGTGGCGACGCGCGAGCTGGCCATCCTCCGGACGGCCATCCTTCACCACAGTACGTATGAGTGGCATCAGCATGTGCGCATCGGCCGGCGGGCGGGGCTCACCGATGAGCGCATCGTGGCGCTCCACCACTGGCGTGCTGGCGACCTGTTCTCGGAGCGTGAGCGCGCCGTGCTGGCCTACGTGGATGCGCTGGTCGCGAGCGACCATCCGCCCGCCGAGGTGCACAACGCGCTCTGGGCGCACTTCTCTCCCGCAGCTGCCGCCGGGATAAATCTGCTGGTCGGGTACTACATGATGACGGCGAAGTTCCTCGGGGCCATGGAAGTGGAGACGGAGGAGCCATTCGTCGGCTGGCAACCCGGACAGTAATCGGTGCGGCGGCCGTGGCTCGCGCGGCCGGGTGGTAGCATTCCGCAACCACAGCCGGGAGGACCGTGTGACCACAGCAATGAGCACCCCTTCGACCGACCGCATCGGCCCCGAACGCCCGGGCGGGCAAGGACTCGACCACCACCAGGAGGAATCGGGGAACCTTGCCATCCACAAGCTCCTCACAAGCGACGATGGCAAGGCCTGGACCGACTTCGTGGCCACGACCCGGCACGCGAGAGATGGGAGCTGGAGCTACGAGGCATGGGCGCTTCGCGGGATGGTCCGGTGGGTGCGGAGATACGGGCCGCGCGGCTACCAATACGAGGTGGTCGAGGTCCTGGGCGAGAATCCGATCGAGCGGCAGGACCATAGTGCGCTCAGCACGCTTGCTGAAGAGCTCGCAGCGGCCGGGAACCCGGACGACATTCAACGGGCGTTTGTGGAGCCTGGGAAACTGACCTATCCCCACGCATACGAGCGGATCTCACAACTGTTCGATAGCCCGAACGCTCCGGACCTGGTGGTCAACCCGAAGAGCTACGCCTACGGCCGGCAGCCGGGGCAGCACGGGGCACTCGATGTCATCCAGTCGCGTTCGCCCCTGGTGTTTTCGGGGGCCGGGGTGAAGCGCGGCCAGGTGGTGGATGCGCCGGCGCGGCAGGTGGACATCGCGCCGACCATCGCGAAGGTCATGGGCTTCCCGCTCATCGACGGAAGGGACGAGACCGGTCGCACGAGCAGCGAGCGAGGCGTTGCGGCGGATGTCTACCTCGCCCGGCAGGATGGGCGCGTACTGGATGAGGTGCTCGACCAGGGATCCGGCAAGCCTGAGCGCGTGTACATCATGCTGCTTGATGGCCAATCTCACCCGGAGCTGCTCCACCGGCTCGAGTCCGAGCCCAATGCGATTCCAAACCTGCGCCGGCTCATCGCCAACGGGGTGATGCTGGGGCACGGGAGCACCACGACCTTCCCGAGCATCACCTGGCCGAGCCACAACACGATCGGCACCGGTTCGTGGTGCGGCCACCACGATATCGTGAACCCGAGCTACTACCTGCGGGCGACACGCGAGACGGTGTCGCCCCAGGGCCAGCAGTTCGACACGGCCCGCTTTCTCGGCCCGGGCGTCGAGACGCTCTACGAGGCGTTCCATCGGGTCTACGGGGACTGGGAGGGGATGGCCGGGGCGTTCACGGCCTCGATTAACGAGCCGTGTACGCGCGGCGCCGACCATGCCTCGCTCGAGCGGCGGCTCGTGGGCGATCGCGGCCAGCTGATCGCCCTTACGAAGGAGACCGAGCACGAGATCAGCCCCCGCTGGTTCAACGAGCTGGAGGAGGACGGACACAGGCTCCAGGGCCAGATCGATAACCGGGCGCTGGCCCAGGCTCGCCAGCTCTTCCTCGATGAATCGCACCCGGTTCCAGTGTTCGTCTATCACGAGTTCGCTCAGCCCGATTCGTCTGCGCACGACTACGGGCCACACCATGAAGGTGCCCGGGAGGCCCTCGACGAGACGGATGTCCGCATCGGGCATGTGCTGCGCACGCTGGAGGGGCGCGGGCTTCTGACATCAACGCTGTTTGTGGTAACCACAGATCACGGCATGGCGACGCAGGATGTCTCGCTCCGCGCCAACCCTGCGCGCATCCCTCAGCGCGATGGGATGGCGGCAGTTACCACCGAGCCGCTCATCTACCTGCGCGACCTTCGCGTCGAAGTCGTGGTGCAGCGGGACGGTCGCACAGCGCAGGTGGTCGTGCTCGATAACGATGCCGGACCGTCGGGCGAGAACCCTCCGGTCGCGGGTGCCGAACTCCTGGTCTCCGACCATCGGGACGGCAAGGTCGCGCGGGTGGTTACCGACCCGAACGGGGTGGCGGGGATTTCGGTCCCGGCGGACCTTCAGCCGGCCGACCTACGGCTCGCGATCCATGCGGAAGGCTTCAACCCGCGGCACATGCGGATGGATGGCTCGAACTTCGCGGTTAACCTGCGCGAGGTGCTGTACCAGCAGGGTTAAGCCCGGGACGCCTGCCCAAACTTGCCCAACCTTCACGCGCACGGTAGATATTGGATTGCATATTCGGAGCCGGTAACCCATGCGGGCCGGACTCCAGCACAAAGGCAGGACGCTTTGCACGACTATTCCAGGATGGTCCCCCAGGCCACGCCCGAAACCAAACCGTATTGGGACGGGCTTAAAGAGGGGAAGCTGATGATTCAGCGCAACAAGGCAACGGGGAAGGCGTACTTTCCCCCGCGTCCGTTCGATCCGCGCGACCCGTTTGCGGAAGTCGAGTGGTTCCAGGCCAGCGGCCGGGGCAAGCTCTCGACCTACGTGATCAGTCACCGTCCGCCGCCAGGCTACCAGGCCCCGTTCTCCATCGCCGTTGTGGAGTTGGACGAAGGCGTGCGGATGATGACCAACATCGTCGACTGTCCACAAACCCCCGAAGCGTTGCAGCTCGACATGCCCGTCGAGGTGGTCTTCCACAAGGTCAACGACGAGATCACGCTGCCGCTCTGGCGGCCGGCGAAGGGGGGTTAGTCCAGTGGTGAAGCCAGGAAGTGTCGCCATTGTCGGCGCGGCAGAGATGGTGAGCCCGCTGGGCGTGTTTCCCGAGCTTTCGCAGCTCGGCCTGCATGCGGAGTCGGCCATTCGGGCGATGAAGGAGACCGGTCTTAAGCCTTCCGACATCGACGGTGTTGCCTGCGCCGGCGCAAGCCCGACAGAGGTCGCCTACTACCTCGGGATCACGCCGAAGTATGTCGACGGCACCTCGGTCGGCGGTTGCTCGTTCATGATCCATGTCCGCCACGCCGTGGCGGCCATCGAGTCGGGTCTGTGCACGACCGTGCTCGTCACCCACGGTGAAAGCGGCAAGTCGGGCATCGGCCGCGGCGGGTTCCCCGGCGGCCGCCAGGGCTTGAACATGCAGTTCGAGCAGTGGGCAGGGCCGACGGGTGCGCCCACCATGTTCACCGTGCCGGTAATGCGGTACATGAAGAAGTACGGCATCACCGAGGAGCAGCTCGCCATGGTCGCCGTGGTGCAGCGCGAGTACGCCGCGAAGAACCCGAACGCGATGATGAAGGATCCGATCACCGTCGAGGATGTCCTGAACTCGCGGATGATCGCTTACCCGTTCCGGCTGTTCATGTGCTGCCTCGTCACCGACGGGGGCGGCGCGCTCATCCTGACCTCTGCCGACCGGGCGAAGGACTTCCCGACGAAGCCGGTCTACATCCTGGGCACGGGCGAATCGGTGGAGACGCCAATGGTGAGCCAGATGGAGGACTTCACCTCGTCGCGAGCGTTCAGCGTGGCAGGCCCGACGGCGTTCGCCGAGGCGGGCATCAGCCGTGACGACGTGGACCACCTGATGATTTACGACGCGTTCGCGCACCTGCCGCTGTACGGACTCGAGGACCTGGGTTTTGTCGGCCGGGGCGAGGCTGCCCAGTTCATCTGGGACGGCAACACCAGGCCCGGCGGCAAGCTGCCATTGAACACCAACGGTGGGGGCCTCAGCTACACCCACTCCGGCATGTACGGCATGTACGCGCTCCAGGAGAGCGTGCGGCAGATGCGCGGGACCGCGCCGGCACAGGTCGAAGGCGCGAAGATCAGCGTCGCCCACGGCGTTGGCGGGATGTTCGCGGCAAGCGGCACGATCATCATGTCGAACGAGCGGCCCTAGTAAGGGCGGAGCCAAGAGGGCTCAGGACTTAGGATGGCCGGCATCTCGGTCCGGGAGGAAGGGATGCCGACCATCCAACGATTTGAGGAACTGGTCGCATGGCAGAAGGCGCGGGAACTCACCCGCGAGGTCTACCTTGTGACAGCAGAAGGGAAGTTCGCCCGTGACTACGGCCTCGCAGGGCAGATCCAACGCGCCAGCGTTTCGATCATGGCGAATATCGCCGAGGGGTTCGAACGAGGAAATCGGGCCGAATTCCACCAGTTCCTATCGGTGGCCAAGGCATCATGCGCGGAGGTCCGATCACATCTCTATGTCGCGATGGATGTGCGCTACATCAGCCCGGACGAAGGTACGCGTCTGCAGTCGATCGCCGAGGAGGTCACGCGTATCGTCGCCGGCCTTCGAAAGGCAGTTGAAAAGCAGCGAGATGAACAGCGAGGGAAGAAATGACTAAGTCCGAAGTCCTGAGTCCTAAGTCCTGCCTTGTCATCGGCCTGGCGGGCACGATTGCTGCCGGGAAGTCGACGGTCGGACAACTCCTTGTGGAGCGCGGGGCGCACCACTGCGACGCGGACAAGCTCGTCCACAAGCTGTACGACCCGGGGACTCCGGGCTTCGACAGGGTGGTCGAAGCGTTCGGCCGCGAAGTAGTCGGGGCTGATGGTTATGTCGATCGAAAGATCCTCGGCGCGAAGGTCTTCGGCAAGCCGGAGGAGATGAACAAGCTGACACGAGCCATGGGGTCGATCACCGAGGCCATCAAAGGTGAAATCGACCGCTGGCGGGCGGAGCTGGGACCTGACCAGATCTGCGTGATGGAAGCGGTGAACCTGATGGAGCCGGGGTACGCTCGCTGGTGCGACCAAACGTGGCTCATCGGCGTGGATGACGACGTTGCACGACAGCGCCTCATTGAAACGCGTGGCATGTCGGAGGCCGAGGCGAACCAGCGCCTCGCCAGCATGGTGCCGTTGGAAGTTCGAGCGCCGGGCGCCGACTGGGTGTACAAGAACAACGGCACGATGGGCGAGCTGCGCGCGGCCGTGGATGCCGAGCTGGACCGTCTCCTGGCCGTGCGGAAGGCCGGCGAGAAGCTGGAGTCGAAATTCCCGTCGTGGTGGGCCGAATTTGTAGCGAGAAACCGCGAGCGGCTGGCGCGCACCGGCGCGACACTGGCAGACGAGACAAAGAGCTAGCCTCCCGATCGCACTCAACCCGGGCTCTGGCACCGCAAGTTAACCCACGCAGCGCGAAGTCGTTCCGCCAGTGCCTCGCTTCACCGCCCACTGTCCCGTCTGTGGCGGAGTCAGGGACGCTCCAGTACCATCGCCAGCGCGATTCCCAGTTCAAAGGAGAACCTCATGGCAGACGAGGGATATGAATTCCCGGTCGACCGCACACAGGTGATGCTGTTCGCGCGGTCGGTCCTCGATATCCGGCCCGAGTACTCGGACCCGAACGACCCGGCGACGAAGGCTGTTGGTGGCATCGTCGTCCCGCCGACGTTCGTGCAGTGCAGCGCCCACTGGCAGCCGAACTACCCGCTGGACCTGACGCGGCCACGAAAGGACCCCGCGCCCCAGCGCCCCGAAGGCGGCGGCGGTGGCGGCGGGCTCGGCCGCGGGTTGCACGCGGAGCAGCACTACGAATACCACCACCCGATCCACGTCGGTGACACCCTGACCGTCACGAGCCGCCCTGGCAACCGCTGGGAGAAGGAAGGCCGCCGCGGCGGCAAACTGCTCTTCTCCGAGAGCATCACCGAATACCGCAACCAGGACGGCGTCCTCTGCGTCACCGCCACCAGCGTGGGCGTCCAGACCGAACGCGCCGTGGACCAGTAGGGGAGGGCACGAACATGGCACTCAAGGCAGGCGACAAGCACGAGCAGGTCGTGATCGAGAATGTGAACCGCACGCACATCGTGAAGTACGCGGGCGCGAGCGGCGACTTCAACCCGCTGCACCACGACGAAGGCGCGGCCCAGAAGATGGCCGGCTACCCGTCGGTGTTCGCCCACGGCATGCTTTCCATGGGCCTGACCGGTCGCGCCCTGACGGACTGGCTCGGCGTGACGGCACTGAAGAAGTACGGGGTGCGCTTCACCAAGCAGGTCTGGCCCGGCGACACGCTCACGACGAAGCTCGAAGTGACGAAGGTCGAGGACGGCCTGGCGACCATCAAGGTCGTCACGGTGAACCAGAACGGCGAGTCAGTAGTCGAAGGCGAGGCGGTGGCTGCCGCTTCGTAGTCCACCTGCCGCATACTGGCGGCATGCGGAAGCTGCATTTCGTGATGGGGCTCGCGCTGGTCGCGGCCCCCATCTTTTTTCTGTCCGGTTGCCGGGATCGGGGAGGGGACGCAGAGCCGCCGCTGGCGAGCCCCTCGGTGTCTGCGGATTCACCTTCGCCAGTTGGAGGGTGGCGGCCATCAATGGACGCCACCCCGGCCGCGACACCGACCTCCCGGCCGCTCCGGGTCGAGACCGGAACGACCACGGGGGCCATCAGGCATGGCGGTCTGGAGCGCAGCTACCGGCTGTATGTGCCGACCGGAGCAACGGCCGATTCGAACCTCGTCCTCGTCGTGGCCCTCCATGGCGGCCTCGGCTCGGGAGACCAGTTCGCGGAGAATTCCCGGTTCGAGGCACTGGCCGAGTCCGAGGGATTCGCTGTCGTGTTTCCCGACGGAGTCGACCGCACATGGAACGCTGGCGCGTGCTGCGGACCAGCGGTTCGAAAGGACATTGATGATGTCGGGTTCCTGGCGGCGCTCATCGAGCACCTGGGCGCCACGCTGCCGGTGAACCGCGAGCGAGTGTTCGTTACGGGACACTCCAACGGGGCGATGATGGCGTTCAGGTTCGTATGCGAGCGGAGCGAGATGGTCGCAGCCGCCGCGCCGGTGGCAGGCTCGCTGGAAATCCCGGTCTGTGCGCCGGCGACCGGGGTAGAGCTGCTCGCCATCCACGGTGACTCGGACAGGAATCACCCGATCGAAGGCGGCGCGGGAACTCGCTCCATCAGCGGGGTGAGTTACGTGTCCATGGACGAGTCGCTGCGCCGGTGGATCTCCGGACTCGACTGCGACGCACAGCCCGCAACCAGGACCGAGGGTGCGATCACGACGACGACGTGGAGCGAATGCCACGACGGCACCACCGCTTCGCTCGTTGTTATCGCGGGCGCCGACCACCCGTGGCCGGGTGGGCAGATGCCGGCGCAAACGACGGCGCTCCAGGGCGTGCCATCACAGGAACTCGATGCAACGCGCGCAGTTTGGGAGTTCTTCGAGTCGCGCTAACGCCTCACTTGCCGAACTCGGGAACGAAAGCGGCGAAGACGTCTTTAGCGGCTTTCTCGGCCTCCGCCATCGACATCAGGGCCTTCACGTCTTCCAGCGACTGGGGCGAGTCGCCGCCACGCTGGAAGACTTCGATGAAGATGTGCAGGTTGCCGTCGTGGTACCAGGCGCGGTAGGCGTTTGCGGAGACGCGCGAGGTACCCGAGGCGTCCCTGGTTTCGAGGTATCCGACGGCGTAGGTGTGGAGGCCAGTCTTGCCGGGGGCGAGTTCGACGTCCCCGAAGTCCCACACGAGGTCAGAGCTTTCGATGAGGGCCGTTGAAAGGACGGACTTGAGGTTGCGCTGCGCTTCGGCGCCTTCGTAGTCCTTCCGGTCGAGGGTGGCGCAGATGAACGGATCGCAGCCCGCGACGCGGACGGTCACGAGGATGTTGGCGCCGCCCGCGGTCTTTTCTGTGGAGGTGTAGAGCGCGTTGGCGGCCGAGGCAACCACTCGGCTATCGGACCGAGTGAAGCCCGGGACGTCGATCGTTGAGAGGCGACCGAGGTCCTGGGCGGTGGGAGTACCTTTGGCGGCGGCGGCTGAAGTGGGCGTGGAATCGGACCCGCCGCCGCCGTTGCCCTTCTCAGTATCGTCGTCTCCGCCGCATGCGAAGAGAGCGAACGAGGAGACAGCAACGAGGAGCGCAAGGAGAAGCTTCTTCATGGGCCTATGCTGGCCCGGGTCGAGGACCCGGGCAATCGGCAGGCAAGGGTAGGGCGCCCGCGGGATCCCCACCCTTGCCACGGGCTTAAGCCCAGAGCGTCAGCGACTTGTCGTCGCGCTCCTTCCGCAGGCGTTCGACAATTTCCGCCACGGGGACGGCTCCGACATCGCCGCCGCCACGGACGCGCAGCGCGGCCGCATTCGCCTCGGCCTCGCGGTCGCCGACCACGAGCATGTACGGCACCTTGCGCATCTGGGCGTCGCGGATCTTGGCGTTCATGCGCTCGCCGCGCACATCGACCTCCACCCGGAGGCGGTGGGCCTTCAATTGCGCGGCCACCTCCTCCGCGTACTCGATGTGGCGGTCGGCGATGGGGATGACGACTGCCTGTTGCGGCGCCAGCCAGAGCGGGAAGTTGCCCTCGTACTCCTCGATGAGCAGCGCGACCATGCGTTCCATCGTGGAGATGACACCCCGGTGGACGATGATCGGCTCGTGGCGCTCGCCATCCTCGCCGACATATTCGAGGCCGAACTGGTGGGGGAAGTGGAAGTCGACCTGGACGGTGACGAGGGTCTCCTCCTTGCCCTGCGCGGTCATGAACTGGACGTCGATCTTCGGCCCGTAGAAGGCGGCCTCGTCCTTGGCCTCAAAGTACTCGAGGCCGACCTTGTTGAGCACGCGGCGGAGCAGGTTCTCGCCCTTCTCCCACATGGGCGGGTTGTCGACGTACTTCTCCTTGTTCTCGGGGTCGCCAAGGGAGAGACGGTAGCGGTAGTTCTTCAGGCCGAGGGTGCCGTAGACCTTCTCCATGAGGTGGAGCACGCCTTCGACCTCGGCTTCTACCTGCTCGACATCGGCGCAAAAGATGTGGGCGTCGTTGAGGGTCATGATGCGGACACGGCTCATGCCGGTGACCTGGCCGCTCTTCTCCCAGCGGTGCATGTTGCCGAACTCGGCGATGCGCATGGGCAGCTCGCGGTAGGAGTGCAACTCGCCCGCGAAGACCATGATGTGTGACGGGCAGTTCATCGGCCGGAGCACGTACTCCTCGTCCTCGCGCTCCATCACCGGATACATGGAATCGTGGAAGTGGTCCCAGTGTCCGGACTTCACGTAGAGCTGGCGCTTGGAGACATTGGGCGTGATGACGTGCAGGTAGCCCTGCTCGAGCTCCAGGTCTTCCATCCAGCGCATGAGCTCGCGGCGGATCGTGGCGCCGTTGGGGAGCCAGACGACGTGGCCCGGGCCCACCTCGTCGAAGAGCTCGAAGATCTTCATCTCCTTGCCGATGCGGCGATGGTCCCGCCGGCGGGCTTCCTCCAGCTGGTGCTCATGTTCGGCCAGTTCCTCAGGGGTCTCGAAGAGGGCGCCGTAGACGCGCTGGAGCTGGGGATTCTTCTCGCTGCCGCGCCAGTAGGCGCCGGCGATGCTCATGAGCTTGAAGGCGCCGATCTCGCTCGTGTCGTTGACATGTCCGCCGCGGCAGAGGTCGGTGAAGTTCGCATGGGTGCACTGGGTGACGTTGCCCTCTTCGAGTTCGGAGAGCAGATCGAGCTTGAACGGCTGGTCTTTCCAGCGTTGCTGGGCTTCGGCCTTCGTGATGGCCGCCATCTGGAAGGGGTGCTTGCCCTTCACGCTCTTGCGCATGCGCTCTTCGAGCCAGATCAGGTCCTCCGGCGTCAGCGAACGCGGGAGGCGGAAGTCGTAGTAAAAGCCGGTATCGATGGGCGGACCGATCCCGAGCTCGGCGTCGGGAAAGAGCTCAACCATGGCTTCGGCGAGCACGTGCGCGGCTGAGTGGCGCATACGCGCGAGACGTTCGTCCTTCGGGATGGAGTTGAGGTCGACGTGGGATTCGAGTTGTTCGGGCATCGGGGTCCTCGAGTAGCCATCGGCGGTTGGCCGAGGCGGTTAGTAGCCGGTCGTTGTTCGGTCGGGAGCGGCCGCAAGCCGCGAGGTAGTGCTCGCCGTGGCATGCAGGAGTGCGACAGGCAGGTGCGCAAGCGACACGGGAACCACCTCCGGGATTGGGCCGGGCGCGCCTGGCGCACAGCAAAGAGCGCGTCTCCGTGCCGGGACGAGAGACGCGCTCGTGGTTCCACCCAACTTCACCGGCCAATGAGCCGGACTCGTTGCGGGCCGGTAACGGGGCCCATTCGTGCTTCCTTATCGTCCTTCCCCGGGAAGGAGGCTTCGGAGCAGGCTCGCGGGGGGTTTTCGCCTGCCTGGCGCCGCGCTTTCAGCCGGTGGCGCGGGCTCTCTGGAAGGGGCGGCTGGCTACTCGTCCCGGTCACAGCCGGTTGGTCTTCGGTTGGCGTGCGGTGGTGCCGCAGGAGCGAAGTGTAGCACAGCCGGGCACTGCGGCGGTGGAACAAACGCGGGCGCGTGGTACACTGGAGCTTCCGCGTGGGCGGTTAGCTCAGATGGTTAGAGCGCTGCGTTGACATCGCAGAGGTCACTGGTTCGAATCCAGTATCGCCCACCAGTTCCCCCATCCCTACTTCACTTCCCCCGGATGCCGGCTGGCACCCGCGCTTTGTGTGACCTTCATGAACGACAAGATCCGGATTGGCATCGCTGGTTATGGAAACCTCGGAAGGGGCGCCGACTGGGCGCTGCAGCAGACCCCGGACATGGAGCTTGTCGCGGTATTCACGCGACGCCGCTCCGCCGAGTTGAACCTCCTAGACAGCAACGTTCCGGTGCACTCCCTCGATCGGGCGGCGGACTTCGCTCGAGCCATCGATGTGCTGATGTTGTGCGGCGGCTCGAAGAGCGACCTTCCCGAACAAGGCCCGGCGCTGGCGGCCCACTTCAATACCGTCGATAGCTTCGACACCCACGCGAGGATCCCCGAGTACTTCGACGCCGTCGATAGAGCCGCACGGCGTGGCGGGCACACGGCTGTTATCTCGGTCGGTTGGGATCCGGGGCTGTTCTCCATCAACCGGCTGTACGCCGAGGCGGTACTGCCCGAGGGCGAGGGCTACACCTTCTGGGGTCCGGGGCTCAGCCAGGGGCATTCGGACGCCCTCAGGCGTGTGCCCGGCGTTCGCGGCGGCGTCCAGTACACCATCCCCTCGCCCGAGGCCATGGAACAGGTTCGCGGCGGATCACGCCCGGAGCTCACGACCCGCGAGAAGCACACGCGCGTGTGCTACGTGGTGCTCGAACCAGGGGCAGACGCTGCGGCGGTCGAACGGGCGATCGTGACCATGCCCGACTACTTCGTGGAATACGACACAACGGTGCATTTCGTCGGCGAGGACGAATTGCGGCGGGAGCACTCGACAATGCCGCATGGCGGGTTCGTCATGCGCAGCGGCACTACTGGCGCCGGCACGACGCAGGTCATCGAGTACTCGCTCAAGCTCGAAAGCAACCCGGAATTCACCGCGAGTGTGATGGTCGCCTATGCGCGCGCCGCGTTCCGCCTCAACCGCCAGGGAGAGAGCGGCGCGCGGACGGTGTTCGACATCCCGCCCGGCCTACTTTCACCGAAAAGCGGGGAAGAACTGCGCCGGGAAATGCTTTAAGCCCCGTATCCCCGGAACGAACTACGCCGGCTCCCACCAGATCATGGCGGCACGCATCCAGTCCGGCCAACAGTAACCCCCAGGTGTTTCACGGAGGCGCCGTTCAAGCGTCTGGCGGATCAGCGCGTCGTTGCGGTCGTCCTCCAGACGGAGGTGGCGACGAGCACGGACGACCGCTTCGGCGATGTTCGGATCGGTCCAGTAACGGACCGGGGCGGGCTCGATGTAGACATTGGGAGCAAACCCGGCCTCGAGGAGGGCGTTGTAGCCAACGATGAAGTTGGGGCTATCGTGCCACTCCCCGTGAATGCGCTCGGAAAGCTCACCGATGATGCCGTCGTGCGCGGGGAGCCGCATGGCCAGGCAGCAGAGGCTTCTTGCGTCTCGTTCCATCTTCCGCGCGAACGCCGCGAGGTCAGTCGATGTGTACATCGAGTAAGCCGCCACTACGACATCGTGCGGCTCGACAGCGGCATCGAGCCACGGCGTTTCCACGATCGAGACATTGGCCACCTGGCGGGCGGCCAGCCGCTCGCGGAGCACCCGCCGCATGCCCTCAACCGGTTCGACAGCGGTTACGTGGTGCGCACGCGCGGCAAGTGGGACGGTCCACCGTCCTACGCCGGCGCCAATATCGATGACGGTCATCTCAGACGTGAGCCGTTCAAGGACGAAATCCAGGATCGGGTCGGGACGGGTCTCGCTGCCGGCATCGAGGCGTTCGGCGAGCTCGCGCCAGCGTTCGACCATTCGCTCCTCGCCGGCAGGGCCAGTCATGAGGTCGATGGAGGCCAGCGACTTCCACCGTTCGGTCCATTCTCCGCGTGGCATGGGGCCTCCGGTAGCCGCCTGCAGGAGCACGGCGGTGCGGTGTCATGCTACGACGCTACGCGCCAGGGTTCACCGGGTCTCACGCGGGAGCCGCGGCCTGCGGGCCTCCTGCCGGCCGCCGGGGCCGCCGGCCCCGAAGCAGAGCCTTGAACTGCCATGTGCCCGCGCCGATCTCGCGGCCTTCGAACGCGCGCACGGCAAGGGCGAAGATGAGCCCTGACGAGAACAACAGCAGCACCTGGTGCCACCAGACCGGGCCATCGATGAGCCAGCGCGACCCGTCGGAGTAGTGGTAGGGGCTGAGAAAGCGCGCCCACTCGATTGGCTGGACTACCTGCGCGAGAGAGGCGACCAGGTAGGCAGCAACCGCCAGCGCTACGAGGATCCCGGCCGCGAATCCCCGCGACGGCGCGACGGCTCCGAGGGAAAAGCCGAGCGCGGTGAAGAGGGCCACGGTCGGCAACATGCCGAAGGTCGCCCCGATCAGATCGATCAGCGTCAGCTCACCGTGGAAGTCGACAAATGGGACGCTCATCAGCCAGCCGGCGCAGATGATGGCGCATACGAGGACGGCGCCCGACAGGACGGCCAGGGCCTTTTCGACGATGATGCGCCGGCGCGGAAGCGGCTGCGCGAGCAGGGTCTCGGCGGTGCCTCTGCCCTCCTCGCCCGCAAGGGCGCCTGTCGCGACCACCAGGGCAAAGATCATCATGATGATGACGGCGAAGGTGTGGTATTCCAGGGTAAGGAAGCCCTGCGGAGTGGTGATGTCGCCCCCGCCGAAGAAGTCGAGGATGCCTTCGGGATAGGTGGCTGCGACCTCCTCGAGGTAGTCCTCGAACTGGGGGTAAAGCAAGACCATGGCGGCGCCGTACAAGGCAAGCCCAACACCGAACCAGAAGATGGTCCAGCGCATCTCCCTGAGCGTGCGCGCCGCTACCGGAAAGGAGCTCATTCTGGAATCTCCCCGGGCTCTCCGGCGCGATAGTAACCCACGAAGAGCTCCTCCAGAGTCTGAGGCCGCGCCTCCATGGTCTCCACATCGAAGTTGGCCAGCCACTTGATGAGCGGGTCGAAACCGTCGCGGACCTCGAGTGTGAGCTGCCTGGGCCCTCGCACCAGCAGTTCAGTCGACGATGGCAATCCTGTGAAGGCAGCCTCCGGCAGCGGAGCCGCGAAGGTGACTTCGACCCGGACCGGCGCGATGCGGCGCTGCTCCGCAAGATCGAAGACTCGAACGATGCGCCCTTCCCGAACGATGGCCGCGCGGCTGCAGAGCGACTCGACCTCGGGGAGGATGTGGGAGGAGAAGAAGACGGTACGGCCCTCGGCGACGACCTCGCGGAGGATGGCTTCGACCTCCTCCTGGATGAGCGGGTCGAGGCCCGTGGTCGGCTCGTCGAGGATCAGCAACGGAGGCTTTCCCAGGAGTGCCTGGATGACACCCACCTTCTGCCGGTTCCCGCGCGAAAGGGTGGAGACGGCGCGGCCGGGGTCGACGCGCAGGCGTTCGATGAGGTCGTCGCGGTAGGCCGAATCAAGGGGAGCGCCGCGCAGGCGCGAGGTGTACGCAAACACTTCGTGCGCGGTCATCTTCGGGGGGAATGCCGGGTCGCTCGGCAGGTAGCCAATCATCCGGCGGACGGTCACGGATTCGGCCTGGCAGTCATGACCGAAGACCAGCGCGCGGCCGCTGGTGGGACGGATAAGGTCCAGGAGGATGCGGATGGTCGTGCTCTTCCCGGCTCCGTTTGGGCCAAGGAAACCGAACAACTCGCCTTGCTCGACCTGGAGGTCGAGTCCGTCGAGGGCGCGCACATCCCCGAAGGTCTTGACCAGGTGCTCGGTGAGGATGGCTGACACTCCCGCGATTATGCGCCAGCATGGGGCGGCGGCAAGGCTGGACGGGCGACTATACTCACTGGCATGAGCCTTCCCCTTCTCGCACGTCCGGCCGCGGTCGCCGTCGCCGGGCTTCTCGCAATGCTCGCCCTGGTTCACGGGCCCGCTGCATCCACCGCCTCAGCAGTAGACGATGGCACGGTCACATTCCACATCGAGCAGCTGGACGCCGGGCAGTTCGTCTACGCGGTGTTCCACGCAGTCGACCGCGATGGCTTTTGCAACCCACCGCCGGGGGCGGTGAGCCTGCATCCGGTGATCAACATGCCGGTCGACTTCGTCATCGAGGCGGGAGAAGGCGTGATTATCGAGACAAGCTCCGGGAGCACGACGCCGGGGTACAGCAAGACGGGCGTACCCACGTTCTCCACCGCGCTGAACGCAGCCTCGGCAAACCCCGTGGCGGCGTTCCCACCGCTGGAAGCGGGACGGCCCGACGAGTGCCAGGCGTGGATCAAGGTGTCGCAGAGCATCGCCGGGCCTCTGCGGGTGCTCGTCACCGTACCGGGTGATGATGGCGGCAAGATCGGGTTCATCGCCGACCTGGAACGCACGACCAGCATCGATGTCGACCTGCAGTTCCGCTGGAACCTGGTGACGTGGAGCGGCGACGACGGGGTGAGCCCGGCGACGGCCCTGGCGGGGCCGGGAGGGACGGCGGACATCACGTCGAAGGTGACCGCGATCTACGGCTGGGATGCGGCCACGCAGACGTGGCAGGCGTTCTTCCCTTCGGGGGCTGGCGTACCGGGAGCGAACAATCTGACTGCCTTGAAGGCCGGCTCGGCATACTGGGTTGCGATCGCCGGACCGGGGCCGGTGCGGTGGGGCATTCCGCAGTAGCAGTGGGAGTTTCGCACCATAATCAGTCCCGAACCCCTCGCAGGTGGAGCGCGCTCGAAGCCCCGCGTACAGTGCGGGACATGAAATGGAATCGTGCGCGATGACCGCGGAGCCGGCCGCGAGGCCGATGGTCGAAGGCATCTTCACCCCCGCGGGGGGCGATGGGCTCGCCCATCTGCTGTGCTCACGCTGCACCTGCGGGGCCGTGGCCTTCCCGGCGCGGGCTCGGTGCGCTGCTTGCTCGGGGACGGAGCTGGCAATCGAAGAAGTGCCCAACGAGGGCACCATCTACAGCTGGACTACCTCGCCCGGACGTACCGTCCGCGTGGTGGCGCAGGTGCAGTTCGCCAACGGTCAGATGGCGCAGGGCTTCGTGAGCGCCGAGCCGGTCGACGTGCGGATCGACCAGCAGGTGCGCACGGTCGTGGTACCGGTGGACTATGCGGAAGATGGGGCGCCGCTGCTTTCCTACACGTTCGAACCCGTGGAGGGAGCCGACTGATGGCTATCGTCGCAGGCATCGGGATGGTGCCGTTCGGGCGGCACCCGGATAAGACGGTGGCGGACCTGGGAACGGGGGCGGTACTCGCGGCACTTGCCGATGCGGGGTTGCCCTGGAAGGCCATTGAGGTGATGCACTGCGGGGCGGCTGGCGCCGGGATGACGCCGGGCACGCGCGTGGGTTCGTTGTTGGGGCTCACGGGCATCCCGATCACCAACATCGACAATGCCTCCGCCAGCGGATCGAGCGCCTTCCGCCTCGCCTGCCGCGATGTTGACTCGGGCGCCGTGGACATCGCGCTGGCTGTCGGCGTCGGCAAGTTCGGCCGGACGCTGCGACTCGATGGAGGCGTCGGTGCACCAGAACCGGGTACCGCCGAGTTCCGCGAACGCCAGGTCGCCATGATGCAAGGGCCGCTGCCACCGGCCGGGCTCTTCGCGATGCGCACGCGCCGCCGGATGCACGAGTTCGGCTCGACCCTGGACCAGTTCGCGTTGGTGGCAGTAAAGAACCGCAAGCATGCGATGCTCAACCCCTACGCGCAGATGCGAGAGCCGCTGACGCTGGAGGACGTGCGAAACGCGCGCGTGGTGGCCGACCCGCTGACGGTGCCCCATTGCTGCCCGGTGGGAGATGGGGGAGCGGCGGCGATCGTGGTCAGCGAACGAAAGGCACGCGAACTCGGCATCCAGCCCGCAATCCGGGTGCTCGCATCGACATTCCGGACGCCTACGCTTGCCGGCGTGATGAACGCGCAGGATGCGGACACAACAACGACAACCGTCCGCCAGGCTTACGCGCAGGCGGGGCTTGGCCCGAAGGACATCGACCTGGTCCAGGTGCACGACGCGTTCACGGTCGAGGAGATCGAGTACTGCGAGAGCATGGGCTTCTGTGAGCCGGGGCAGGGCGAAGCCGCGGTCGAACGGGGCGAGTTGAGCATCGGCGGGCGCATCCCGTTCAGCACGGACGGCGGGCTGCTCTCACGGGGCCATCCGCTCGGCCCAACGGGGCTCGCGCAGGTACACGAGACAGTCATACAGCTCCGCGGGCAGGCGGGGCAACGGCAGGTCGAGGGTGCCCGCACGGGGCTGGCGCACATGGTGGGAATCGGAGGCGTTTGCCTGGTGCACATCCTCCAGCGGGCGTAGCGCTGGAGAGTTAGTCGAGGCCCTGGGGCAGGAGCAGGTGGGAGAACACGAGGTCGATCTCCTCGTGACCGGCATCGCGCATCTGGCCGGCGAACTCTCGCGCACGGGGCAGGTCGCCAAGTTCCGCGTCACCTCGGGCAAGGAACTCCCAGCAGGTAAGCAGCAGCTGCTTGAGCCGCGCTTCGACAGCGCGCGCCCGATTCGAGAGTGCCGGTTCGAAGCCCCGACCGGATGCCGGGTCGGCACTGAGCTCCTTGGCGAGCGTATCGAGGTGGAACTCGAGAGCAAGCGCACAGTCCCGGACCGCCGCGCGAACATCGCCTCCGGATGTGGCGCCTTCGAGCTGCTGGGCGGCGAACAGCAGCGATTCGACCATGCGGCGTCCGCGTTCTTCACTCATGGTGTGCTCCTCCGTGGTCAGACCGGGATGCCGGCGCCGGTGTCGTCGTGGCGTTCTCCCCCGAGACGCGCCCGGCCAATGAGAACGAACAGCAGGGCAACGCCCGCGAGACTTGCAAAGAACAACCACCGCATGTCGTCACCTCGCGTCGCATCTTAGCCTGCCTCGCAAGCGCCTCGGACGACACGGCCGGTTGGCGGAATTCGGGGGCCCTGATGGGCTCCACGGAGTGGCGCGGCCACACCAACAAGCGCCAGACTGGAGGCATGGCAACGTTTGGCAATCTGGAAACCGAGGTGGAGCCGCTCGCCACGCTGATTCGGGAGCACACCGAGATTCACACGCTGGTCACGCAGGCGCAGGAGCTGCTGGAGGCTGCGCTGGGAGCTGGGGGCGCGTCCGACCCGGCGGGGCGCGCACTCGCCGCTGTCCGGGACCTCGACGCGTACATGGCCGAGAGCCTGGTCATCCACATCGCGAAGGAGGAAGACGTGCTCTTCCCGGCACTCCGCGGATTCGCCGCCGACATCGACCAGGTGGTCGAGGAGATGGTGGAACAACACGACGAGGTGCGAAACCGGCAGGCGATCATCGCCCGGGCAGTGGCGGCGATGCGCCACACGCACGATGAGGTCGACGCCGCACGGACCGGGCTTTCCGGCGCGGTCGCGAGGGCATCGCTCTCGCTCACGCAGGAATCGCTGGAGGAGTTGCTCGACGGCGTGAGGCGGCTGGACTGGATGCTGCAGGGCCACTTCGGCGACGAAGAAGACGACCTGTTCGTGCCGGCGCTGGAACTCCTGACCGCGGAGGCGTTCGCAGAGATGGCGGCGAAGGCGGAGCGGATCGAACTCGGGCTCGACTAGTAGTCGCCGGAGAACGTGTCGCAACGGCCGGGATCGCCGGATTCGAAGCCGCGTTTGAACCACGCCACGCGCTGCTCTGATGACCCGTGCGTCCAGGTCTCCTGGTTGATGGGCGTGCCGGACTGCTTTTGGATGCGGTCATCGCCGACGGCCGCGGCGGCGGTCAGCGCCTCTTCCACATCTCCGCTCTCCAGGAGGCCCGCCTGGTAGACCGAAAAGGCCCAGGCGCCCGCGAAGCAGTCTGCCTGCAACTCCTGGCGCACCGAGAATTCGTTCGCCCGATCGGGGTCCTTCGCCGAGGCTTCGCGGACGGCAGCGTTCACACCGGTGAGATTCTGCACGTGGTGGCCAATCTCGTGCGCGATGACATAGGCCTG
Organism: uncultured Anaerolineaceae bacterium; assembly: GCA_964507025.1. Taxonomy (GTDB): domain Bacteria; phylum Chloroflexota; class Dehalococcoidia; order Tepidiformales; family Tepidiformaceae; genus Amarobacter. The sequence goes on along the minus strand of CAZDOK010000001.1, from coordinate 261,492 downwards.
GGCGAAGTCGCCCGAGAACTGGAGTTGCGCGGCCAGTTCGGCAAAGAACGTGAGGTCGATATAGGCCGTCTGATCGGGTGGGCAGTAGAACGGGCCGACAGCGGAAGGCGCCGAACCGCATCCTCCCGTGGTCACAGAGCGTTCGAAGAGGACGAGCTTGGCACGTTCGTAGGTGCTTCCGGCGGCCCTGAACTCCTCGGTCCAGAAGTCCTGGATGTCATCGAGCACGAATGAGACGAAGGCGACTTCATCGGCCTGTGGGTCGGGCGCGCCAGGTACCGAGGATGCGGTGCCCGGAGCTTGCACTCCGGCCATCTGGCCGAGGATATCGCCGATATCAATGCCGGACCCTCCGCTGCCGCCGCCTCCCATGAGCTGGCTCCCGCCGAGCAGGGCGAGGAGGAGCATGAGCACGATGCCACCGATGCCGCCCTTTGCCCCACCCGGGATCGCGAGCCCGCGCCCGGCCGCGGCGCGCGTCTCGGCGCGCTTATCGATGAGGTCGGGGCTGAGCTCCCGCTGCCGCCTGATCTTCATGGTCGCCTCCCATGCCAGTATGGCGGAACGCGGCCCGAAATGCCCCCGGCGCCAATCGTGCGGGTCACCTAGACTGGCGTTCATGGCGTCCTACACCTGCGGCACCTGTGGCGTTGAGTTCAGCCTCCCCGAGCCGGTGAGGGCGAAGTACCCGAACTGGACCCCGAGGCAGTGCATGGACTGCCGCGACAAGCCTTCGGATGGCGGCCGGCGCAAGAACGGCCAGGCGGCCGGCAAGAACCGGTCATCGGTGACGCGGACCCAGAACCTCACCACCTCGGACGTTTTGATGCGTTTCTCCGCCGGGCCGGACACAGGCATCTTCACCGACGGTTCGTGCCAGGGGAACCCGGGCCCAGGGGGATGGGGAGCGGTGTACGTGCGAGCCGGCAGCGTGGTGGAGGAACGGCATGGCTTCGAACCGAGCACGACCAACAACCGCATGGAACTGACGGCAATCATCAATGGCCTGGAGATGGCCCCGACGGCCGAATCCATGGTCATCTACTCCGACAGCCAGCTGGTGGTGAACACGCTCACGCGGTGGGCCGCCGGTTGGGAGTCGAGGGGGTGGAAGCGGAAGGAGGGTGAAGTGAAAAACCTCGACCTGGTCCAGCGGGCGTGGGCACTTGTGCAACAACGGCCACAGGCGCGGATCGAGTGGATCCGCGCACATGATGGTTCGCGCTGGAACGAGTACGCGGACGCATTATCGACCGCGCATCTACGGGCTGAAGTCTGAGCAGGGGGATTGTCCCGATCCTGTAACCTTGGACCCGCTGTGTTGGTCACAGGCCAGAGGGGGAAACTCAGCCATGATGCAGCGCGATGAGCAAGACGGTATCGAGGAACTGCGCGTGATCCTGCTCGAGGTGGCCGAGACGCTGGAGGCGGTAATCATCGCTCTCCAGGCGGAGCGAGGCGACCAGGAGACCGGATATGTGATCCGGGAGGCCGTGCGGCGGGTAGTTCAACTTCGCCAACACCTCGATGCGCTCGATGCTCAGGGGGCCTGACGGGCGATTTCAGGTGCCGGAAACGGTCATCTCGCGGATGCGGATGGTGGGAGCAGCACTTGAGCCGAACCAGGCCAGGTCGCTGCCAACGGCGTCTATCGACGAGAGGATGGCGTCCATCCGGCCCGAAATATTGACCTCCGTGACCGGGTAGGCCACCCGGCCGCCCTCGATCCAGAAACCCCCGGCGCCCCGCGAGTAATCCCCCGTGGTGGGATTGAACCCGCTGCCCATCAACGTCGTGAGGTAGAGGCCACTGGAGACGCCGCCAATGATCTCCTCCGGCGGGGTGGAACCGGGCTCGAACACGAGGTTCGACGAGCCTGGCATGGGGGCAGATTCGACGCCGCGCTGGGCACTCCCGGTTGTCTGGTTCCCTGTACGGCGGGCCGTGTAGCAGTCGAACAGGAAGCCCCGGAATGTCCCGGCCACGAAGATGGCGTTCTTGCGCGTGGCAACCCCTTCTCCATCGAAGGGCCGCGACCCAAGGCGTCCGGGAAGCGCCGGGTCATCGGTGATCGTCACGAGCGGGGAGCCGATGACATCGCCGGCACGGTTGGCCAGGAACGTGGCGCCGCGGTAGAGCGCCGAACCGGTGGCACACCCCACCAGGTCGCCAGCCAGCGCGACGGCCATCATGGGCTCGAACACCACCGGCACCTGGCAGGTCGCAACTTTCCGCGCGCCGAGCTGGTCGATGGTGCGGCGCGCCGCGATCCGGCCGACTTCTTCCGGGTCGGCGAGGCGGTGCAGACTGCGCTCAGCGGAGTACCAGTAGCCGTTCCGTTTTTTCCCTTCGGCGTCGTCGGCGATAGCTTCGACCACGAGCGAGATGGTGGTCGCGGGATAGGTGCCCTCAAACCCGAGCGAGTTCACGAGAGCGACCTGGCCGCTGCGAGTGGAAAGGCTTGCCCCGTCGGAATTCGTGATGCGAGGGTCCGTGGCGAAGGCGGCGCCCTCGCAGGCCTTCGCCATTGCGATCTTCTGCTCGGTGGTGAGGGATTCGATGCGCTCGTCGTAGAGAGCCAGGGCATCGGCGTTCGCCCCGGTAGCGAGGAGGGCCGGCTCGGGCAGGCCCGCGAACTCATCGGGCTCGGAGATGGCCGCGAGCTCGACCGTCTCGGCGGCAAAGCGCTCCAGGGAAGCGGGCGACAGGTCGGAGGTCGAGCAGACCGCGGTGCGGCCGCCGTTGATGACCCGCAGCCCGAGCGACATGGAGCCGGCTTCGATCAACTTTTCGAGCTCGCCGAGCCGGACGGTGACGTTCGATTCACCGTACATCGAGACGAAGGCGTCGCACTGCTCTGCTCCGGCGGCCCGTGCGAGCTGCACGGCCCGGCGCGCGATCTCGAGGGGAGTGGGTCCTTCCATGAGTTGCCTCCTTGACCTCAAACCTTCGTGCCGCCGACGGTGATGCCGGAGACGAGAACGGTGGGCATTCCGACGCCAACGGGAACGGACTGGCCATCCTTGCCGCACGTCCAGCGGCCATCGGAGAGCTGGTAGTCGTTTGCGACACGGGTGACTTTCGAGAGGACATCGGGGCCGTTGCCGATGAGCATGACATTGCGCAGGGGCGCGGTGATCTTGCCGTCCTCAATCAGGTAGGCCTCCGTGACGGAGAAGACGAAGTCTCCGTTGGAGATGTTGACCTGGCCGCCGGAATAGGAGACGGCGTAGATTCCGTGATCGACGCTCCTGATGATGTCCTCGGGGGTTTCTTCACCCGGGAGCATGAAGGTGTTGGTCATGCGGGGCATGATGTAGTCCTTGAAGGACTGCCGCCGGCCAGAGCCTGAGGGCGCGACGCCAAAGTGGTGCGCGCTGACCTCGTCGTGGAGGTAGCCGCGCAGGTTGCCGCCCTCGATCAAGACGTTCCGGGTGGTGGTGTTGCCCTCGTCATCGACATTGATGGAGCCGCGAGAGTCGGCGATGGTGCCGTCATCTACGACAGTGACGAGCGGGCTTGCCACCGGCTGGCCAATTCGCCCGGTGTAGTTGCTGGTGCCCTTGCGGTTGAAGTCGGCTTCGAGGCCGTGGCCGACCGCCTCATGAAGGAGGACGCCGCTATCGCCGGCGGCCAGGACCACCGGAAGGGTGCCGGCGGGCGCCTCGCGGGCATCCTGCTGGAGGACGGCCTGGCGTGCGGCTTCGGTCGCGAGGGTTTCGGGTGTAGTCACCGTATCGAAGTACTCGATGCCAAGGCGGCCTCCTCCCCCGGTTCGAGCGACCTGCCGGCTTTCGCCCTGCTGCGAGAGCGCACTCACATTGAACCGAATGAGCGGCTGTACGTCGCCCACGACCCTGCCGTCGCTTCGAGCGATGAGCACGTACTTCATCTCGTCACCGATGCTGGCGTCGAGACGGGTGATGCTCGGGTCGTAAACCCGGGCGGCACGGTCCGCACGTTCGAGGAGTGCAACCTTCGCGGCGGGTGGCTCATCGGTGAGCGGCTCATCGAAGCGGTAAAAGGACTGTTCGCCGCGAAGGAAGGGGGTGGCGTCAATCGGGACGGGGCGTTCGTCGCTGGTGCCGATGCGCGAGGCGGTTTCGGCGGCCCGGCGCATCGCAGCCATGTCGAGCGATTCGGTATAGGCGTAGCCGATGGCGTCGCCTTTCACGACTCGGATTCCGACCCCCTGGGAGACATTCCGCGACGCTGACTTGACGCGCTGATCCTCCCACTGGATGGCACTGTTCGTCCGGTGCTCGAAGAAGAGCTCGGCGAAATCGCCGCCGCGGCTCAGCGCGAGCGACAACAGCGACGACATCGCTGCGGGGTCGATGCGGTAGCGGTCGTTGAAAAAGGCCAGGGCACTGGCGCCGGGGTCGGTCATGGGCTTGGGCCTTCCTTGGCTAGGGGGTGACGTGTTCCATCGTAGAACGTCGCGGGTAAATCGGCGCACCGGTGCGCCGCGCCGATAGTTCGTTTGCCCGGTCGCGTGTAACGTCAGACGACGGGGTTGCTCCTGCGCCCAGGGATTGTTCGTGCTTCCTCGCGCACGGTCGACTGAACCTGCCAGTCCGCGCGCCGGCGGGTTGACCGCGCCCGGCCGTCCCCTGGCCTCGCTCCGGCATCGCGACTTCCGAATCCTCCTCGCTTCGACCATGGCCCTGCAAATCGGGTCTTGGGTGCAAACCATCGGGCAAGGCTGGCTGGTGGCGAACGACCTCGGAGGCTCGGCTACCAACCTCGCTGTGGTCGCCCTCCTGCGTGGCGCGTTCCTGGTACTGCTCTCGCCATTCGGCGGCTATATCGCCGGGCGTTTCGAGCGGCGCAGGCAGCTCATGATCTACTCATCGCTGAGCGCCACGATCGCTGCGACGCTGGCGGTCCTGGTCGCAACTGGCGCCATCGAAATCTGGATGGTCTACCTGACTGCGGCCGCGGCTGGCATCGTGGAGGCACTGGCGGGGCCCATCCGCAGCCTCCTGGTGTTCGACACGGTTGGGCCCGACGAGATGACGAACGCCGTTGCGCTGAACTCGCTCGGGGGCAACGCCATGCGGGTCATCGGACCGGCCATTGGCGGCGCGCTCATCGGGCTCATCGGCACCGAGGGCACGTTCGAGGTGCAGGCGGCCTGCCTGGTCCTTTCGGTCGTGCTCACAGCAAGGCTGAGCCGTTCGGAGCCGGAACTCGTGGAGGAGCGCGAAGGGGTGTTCTCCAGCGTGGCGTCGGGGCTGGCGTATGTCATCCGGGATCGGCGCATGGCGCTCATCGTGACCATGGCGATTCTCCCGAGCCTGCTCGTGTACCCGTACGTGAGCTTCCTGCCGCTCTTCGCGACGACTGTGCTGAACTCCGGTGCGAACGCCTACGGCTACCTGGCCGCCGCGGTTGGCGTGGGTTCGCTCCTGGGCGGGGCGATCGTGGCGGTGGCTTCCAACCGGCCGCGAATCGGACAGTGGATGATGTGGGCTTGCCTGTTCTATTGCCTCTCCGTTGGCGCCTTCACGCTGACGCGCCAGCTTTGGCTGGCAGTGGCCGCGCTGGCAGTGGCCGGCATCTTCCACAGCGTGTATGCCGCGCTGAACTCATCGCTGATGCAGATGAAGGCTGCGCCAGAGTACCGGTCCCGAGTGGTTTCACTCCAAACGATGACGTGGGGGATGACACCCTTCGCCGGGCTCTTGATGGGCGCTATGATCGACCGGTGGGGAGTGCCGCACGTGGTCGGCGCCTGGATGTTGGTTGCCGCGCTCCTCACGCTGATCCTGACCGTGAGCTCACGCGAGCTGCGGCGCATCTGAGGTCCCGATGCAGCACCTCATGGCGACCCTCGCGGCCGGCCTGCGCCGGCTCGATCCGGACGGCCGGCTGACACCTGAGCCGGCTACCGCCGGGGACCTGGAAGGGATCCTGTCACTGTTCGTGGTGGACCTGGAAATGAGCGGCCCGAACGCGCAGATGCACGAGATCCTCGACGTTGGCGGCGTGCGTGCGGGTCTCGCTCGCGGCATTCCGGAGGAAGAGGCATGGGGGGCTCGCGTGAAGCCGCGTCACATCGGCAACGCGGTCCCGGGGGCCCTCAAGGTGGTGGGCTACAGCGCGAAGGCGTGGAAATCAGCACTGGATCTGGAAGAAGCAGTCGAGCGATTCGCGCAGCTCGGGCGCGACTCGGTGATTGCGGGCTGGGGCATTGGGCAGGACATGGCCTTCCTGGTCGAGGCCTTTCGACGGCTGCAGCAGCCGTGGCCGTTCGCCACGGTCGCACTTGACGTCCAGCCGATAGCGCGGAGCCTGCTTCGTGGGAATGGCCAGGTCGACCGGTTCAACCTGGGCCATGTCGCCGACCGCCTGGGCATCGGGAGGATGGGTGAGCATGGCGCGCTTGCCGATGCCTACGCGACTTACGACGTGCTTGCAAAGCTTCTGGAACTCTCTCCGAAGCAATAAGCGCTGAGCGACTTGACAGGTCCGAATGCTGTCGGCATGACCATTCATCGGATCACGGAACTGGTGCGGATCCTCGATCGTTCGTTCGAAGGGAGTGAACACGCGCTCCTGGCGAACCTGGCCACGGTGACCGGAGCGGAGTGGACGGTTCGGCCGCCAGGAGCGGCGCGGTCAATCCGTGACATCGCGCAGCACGTTGGGCTGTTCAGTTACATGTACGCGAACCACGGGTTCCGCGATGCCACGATGGACTACGGTGACGCTCCCGCGACGCCGCCACCGGAGAGGCTGGCAACGCCGGGAACCGCGGTCGATTGGTTGCGGGAGGCCCATGCGTACCTGCGAGAAGCGATTGTCGAGCTCGCGGAGGACCGGGAGCTTGATCGCCGGCGAAAAGCGCACTGGGGCGGAATGGTGCCGACCATCCTGCTCATCGACACGATGCACGAACACGACATCTACCGCGCCGGCGAAATCAACCGGACCCGGGGCATGCTCCAGGGGAGGGATGGCTGGTATGTGCCAGGCTGAGCTACCAGGTGTGCTCGGCTTCGTGCGGCGGGTGGGCCGTCCGGAAGGCATCGTCCCAGCGTTCCAGCACGCCGGGGTTCTCCACTTCGAGCAGGCCGGCCCGCCAGGCGACTGAGGGGCGGAGGAAACCCCAGGCTATCTGGGCGAGTGTGTCCGGGCCGAGAGTGGCATCCATGCGTTCGCCGTCGGCGCGCCGCATGGCCCCGCCTTCGGCCGCGGTCGAGAGCCGCCAGTCCCCGGCGTTCCATGGGCACACCTCATCCACCAGCCGGAATGTGACTTCCTCGTCGACCGGGTAGGGCCGGAGCGCCAGCGCCCTATCGACCGTGACCAACCGCACCATGATTCCATCACGAACGGTGGGGTTGAGCATTCTCGGCTCGACCAGCATGTGTGGCAGGGGATCGTCGGGGCCCGCGTTGTTCCAGGTGATTTCGCCGACAGCGTCGTAGCTGGCGATGGCGCGCCAGAGCGCGCGTGTGGCGTTCGCGGTGAGCGCGAAGAAGTCCTCCACGCGCAACTGCTGGCCGGGGCCCGCTCCGTGGCGGACAAGCCCGGGACCGTGATTGAACACCGCGTACCCGACCGCGTCGCCCTCCTCCTCGTAGACCAGCACGACCTGGCGCATCCCGGCTGGTGGCGGCGCAAGCGGCCCGGAAAGCCACATGGCGCGCCCGCGGTGGACGAGCGCGTTGCGATCCTCGCGGTAGCGCCGGTAGATATCGACCAGCAGGCCGAATTCGGCCTCGGGGTCGACCTCGCGAAGGCGACCCGGAACCTCGGCGGCATGCGCGAACACCAGGTCGCGGGGGTCGAAGCGATAGGTGTGCCGTTCAGTGATGGTGCCGTAGCCGTAGCGCCGGTAGATGGCGGCAGCGGCCGGGTGGAGACCCGCCAACGCGACACGGCCCTCTTCGTGCAGCTGTTCGAAGTGCCGCCGGACCACGGCGCGCAGATACCCCTTGCGGCGGTGCGCGGGGTGGGTGGAAACCCAGGTGACACCCGCCATGGGCACAGCGCGGCCGTTAAAGCGGATGGTGAGCGGCCACGCGGCGTAGGTCGTTGCCATGGAGCCATCGGCCACGCCACACAGCGTCCAGTCGGGGTTCATGCCTTCGAACGCATCGGCGGGCATGGCCAGCTCCCGCGAGACAATGCGGACGACTTCGGGCATCTCTTCGGGGTGGGCGGGACGGACTTCGAGAGACATACGCGGAGTGTACGCGGAAGCGCGGGATGTGAACCCGTTCACGCAGGGCATGCGCGGTATTGACAACTCCTTAGCCCGCCACTAACGATACAGGTGATGTTCTCGGGGCGGGGTGAAATTCCCCACCGGCGGTGACAGCCCGCGACTCCTTCCCTCCGGGGGAGGACTGATCCGGTGAAACTCCGGGGCCGACGGTTAGAGTCCGGATGGGAGAGAACACCTGGCGGCTGCCGGTGCCTGGCGCACAGGGGGCCGCTGGCTCGCATACCCTGCGCGCCAATCTCCCCCTGCCCCGCGTGCATTCAGATCAGCAGGGGCAAGCGCCGATGACTTCCACTCCAGCGACGGTGATTCGCAACTCCCCCGGGGAGGTGCGTTGATGTTCACCGGGATCATCGAAGAGGTCGGGACGGTGGTGGAAGCCGGCGAGGGGACGCTTCGCATCCGCGCCCCGTTCGTGCTCACCGATAGCAAGCTGGGCGACTCGATCGCCATCAACGGCGTCGACCTGACGGTCGCCGAGATGGACGGCGACACGTTCTTCGCGAACCTGATGCCGGAGACGTACCGGCGGTCGAACCTCGGCGAACTGAAGCCCGGCGACCTGGTGAACCTGGAGCGGAGCGTACGGCCCACGGACAGGCTGAGCGGCCACATCGTGCGGGGCGTCGTCGAGGCGACGGGAACGCTCCATTCGATGACTCCCGAAGGTGACGCCATCATCGCGAGGTTCCTCACCCCGAAGGAGCTCCTGAAGTACATGGTGGTGAAGGGACCGGTCTGCATCGACGGGATCAGCCTGACGATCGTCGCGAAGGACGAGGAGAGCTTCTCGGTCTCACTGGTCCAGTACACGCAGGAGCACACCAACCTGGTATCGCGGAAGCCCGGCGACCGCATCAACCTGGAGACCGACATCATCGCGCGGTACGTGGAAAACGTGCTGGCGGCGCGGGAGGAGGCCCGGAAATGACCGAACGCGACCCCGTCATGGCCACGGTGCCCGAGGCGATAGAGGAGTACCGCCGGGGCAAGTTCGTCATCATCACCGACGACGAAGACCGGGAGAACGAAGGGGACCTGTGCATCGCGGCCCAGTTTGTCACCCCCGACCACATCAACTTCATGGCGAAGTACGGCCGGGGACTGATCTGCTGCTCGATCACCGAGGAGCGCTGTGAGCATCTGAAACTGCCGCTGATGGTCGACCCGACGGCGAACAATTCAGGCTTTGGCACGCCTTTCACCGTTTCCGTGGAAGCGCGAACCGGGGTCACCACGGGGATTAGCGCGGCCGACCGGGCACGAACAGTGCAGGTGATCATCGACCCTGAGACGAAGCCCGAGGACCTGGCCCGGCCAGGGCACATGTTCCCGCTGCGGGCGCGCAAGGGCGGCGTACTGGTCCGCGCCGGCCAGACCGAGGCGAGCGTGGACCTCGCCAAGATGGCCGGCCTGTACCCGGGCGCCGTGATCTGCGAAATCATGAAGATGGACGGCGAGATGGCGAGGATGCCGGACCTCAAGCGGTTCGCGCGGCGGCATGGGCTCCGCATCGTCACGGTGAACGACATGATCAAGTACCGCCTGCGCAACGAGAAGCTCATCGCGCGCGTGGCCGAGACCCGCCTGCCGACGCCATTTGGCGACATGATGATCCTGGGCTACAAGGCGGAGAACCACCCGGACGAGCATGTCGCCCTGGTGAAGGGCCCCATCGACGCGGAGAAGCCAACGCTCGTGCGCGTGCACGACCAGTGCGTCACGGGCGACGTTTTCGGCTCGATGCGCTGTGACTGCGGCGAGCAGAAAGACCGCGCGATGAAGATGATCGCCGAAGAGGGCGGAGTCTTCCTGTACATGCGCCAGGAGGGGCGCGGGATCGGCCTGCACAACAAGCTGCGGACGTACGAACTCCAGGACCAGGGCCTGGACACCGTCGATGCGAACCTTGCGCTCGGCTTCCCGGCCGACCGGCGGGACTACGGCATCGGCATGCAGATCCTGCGGGACATCGGCGTCCGGAAGATGCGGCTCATCACGAACAACCCGGCCAAGCGGGCGGGGCTGGAAGCGTACGGCCTGGAGGTGGTGGAGCGTGTGCCGATCGTGACCACCCCCAACCAGTTCAACATCCGCTACCTCGATACGAAGCGGCAGCGGATGGGCCACCTGCTCGACGGCCTGGAGCCCGTCAGCGCGGAGGGCTCGTGATGCCGGTGCTCGAAGGTGCCCTGGAAGGTTCAGGGCTCCGCGTCTGCGTGGTGGTCGCGCGCTGGAACGAGTTCGTCACGCGCCGGCTGCTGGAGGGGGCGGAGCGCCGCCTGGGCGAGCGGGGAGTTGCAGACGGCGACGTGACGGTGGCGTGGGTGCCGGGCGCGTTCGAGATCCCCACCGCCGCGCGCTGGGCAGCGAGCTCCGGGAACTTCGACGCCGTGATCTGTCTCGGAGCGGTGATACGGGGAGAGACAGCCCACTTCGAGTACGTTGCTGGAGGTGCCACGGAGGGCATCGCCGCGGTCTCACGTGAGACGGGCGTACCAGTGATCTTCGGCGTGCTGACGGTGGACAACGTGGAGCAGGCGCTATCGCGCTGCGGTGGGAAAGACGGCCACAAGGGCGAAGAGGCGGCGCAGGCGGCAATCGAGATGGCGAACCTGCGCAAGCTCCTGAGCCAGAAGAAGGCGTAAGCCCCCTCGTTGCGCCGGCAACGAGGGCTTTGCTAGGCTCGAACGACAAGATACGGCGCCGGCAGCCGGGTGCATGCGATTGGCTGCCGCTGGCAATGGGCGTCCTCGCCACGTTTGCCGCGCTCCCAAATCCGGGCCCTTCACCCGGGGCCACGGCTACCGTGCCGTTCTCGCGTCGCCCCCACACTCACCGGGTGGCCGCCCAGTTAAGATGGGTGACCTCTCATGGCGCTGGCAGTCTTTGCGCTGTGCGGCTTCGCGATGGCGCTTGCCGCCCCGTTTCTCCCCACCTGGCACTGGCGCGCGGGGAGGTGGCTGGCGGCCGGCGTCCCGGCTGCTTCGTTTGCCTACTATCTCTCACTCGTGCCGGAGGTGGCCGACGGCGGGACGGTGACCTTCAGCCGCGAATGGATTCCCACTCTGGGCATCGCATTCGCCCTGCGCGCCGATGGGCTCGCGCTGCTGATGGCACTGCTGGTGAGCGGCATGGGCGCCCTGGTGGTGCTCTACGCCGGGGAGTACTTGCGCGGGAAGCCGGGCCTGGGCCGCTTCATGGCTTACCTGTTCGGCTTCATGGCGTCGATGCTCGGGCTGGTGCTGGCCGGCGACCTGATTACCCTCTTCGTGTTCTGGGAACTGACCAGCATCACATCGTTCCTGCTCATTTCGTTTGAAACGGACAAGCCCGAGGCGCGGAAAGCAGCGACGCAAGCCCTCCTGGTGACGGGCGGAGGTGGGCTGGCCCTCCTGGCCGGGTTCGCGCTCATCGGCATCGAGGCAGGTACCTACGACATCTCCCGGGTGACAGCGGGAGCCGGCGCCCTCACCGAGTCCGGGTGGTACCTGGCAATCCTTTTGCTCGTGCTGGCCGGAGCGTTCACCAAATCCGCCCAGTTCCCGTTCCATTTCTGGCTGCCCGGCGCGATGGCGGCGCCAACGCCGGTCAGCGCATACCTGCATTCCGCGACGATGGTAAAGGCCGGTGTGTATCTGCTGGCGCGATTGCACCCGGCGCTGGGCGGAACCACGGAGTGGACCTTCGCGCTTACGACGTTCGGGGCGGTGACCATGGTGGTTGGCGGATACGTGGCGCTGCACCAGCGCGATCTGAAGCTCATCCTTGCGTACTCGACCGTCGGGGCCCTCGGCCTGCTGGTGTTACTCCTGGGTATCGGCACTGAGCTGGCGGTGAAGGGGGCGGTCGTGTTCCTGCTGGCGCACGCGTTGTACAAGGGCGCGCTCTTCCTGGCCGCCGGGAGCATCGACCACGGCACGGGCACGCGCGACATCAATGCCCTCGGTGGCCTGACAACCGCTATGCCCGCGACAGCGGCTGCGCTGGCCGTTGGAGCCGTGTCTCTGGCCGGGTTTGGGCCGGTGCTGGCGTTCATCGGCAAGGAAGCGATCCTCGAAGCGGCACTGCACTTTGATCGCGCTGGCGAACTGGCCGTTATCGCCGCCACCGTAACCGGAGGGGCGCTCTTCGCCGCAGCGGCCGGAATGCTTGCCCGGGTACTCATCGGGAAGTTGCGCGCCCCGCACGCACCACACGAGTCGCCACCCGAGATGCTCGTGGGGCCGGTCCTGCTATCCGTACTCTCGGTCGTGCTCGCTGTAGCCCCCGGCATCATCGCGACGGATATCGTGAGCCCGGCGGCGGCGGCGATCGCCGGCGAACCGGTCGAGGTGAAGCTGGCGCTCTGGCACGGTTTCAATACGGCGTTGCTGTTGAGCGTGATCTCGATCGGCGTCGCAGCGGTAGTGGTCTGGTCGGGGCAGCGCATCCGGCCGCTGAGCGAGCGGGTCGTGAACGCCGCCGGTCCGTTCCGCCCCGGCGACCTCTACGACTGGTCGCTCCTGAGCCTCAACCGCGTGGCGCGCCAGCAAACGCGCGTGTTGCAGAACGGCTACCTGCGCCTGTACCTCGCCGTGACGCTCGCGACGGCGGTGGCGCTGGTGGCAGCGGCCATCGCTTCGCGCGGCGGCGTGGACCTCGACGACAGCTACGGAGACATCGCCTTTTACGAGGTGGTGATTGCGGCCGTGATCATCACGGGGGCAGGCCTGGCGATCCGCGCGCACGACCGGCTCACGGCGGTGGCCGCGCTCGGGGCAGTCGGTTTCGGCGTCGCGCTCGTCTATGCGTTCTTCGGCGCACCGGACCTGGCGCTGACGCAGTTCCTCGTGGAGACGCTAACAGTCCTGTTGTTCGTGCTGGTGTTCTACCGTCTCCCCCGGCTCGCGGACGTATCGGCGGTTTCGACGCGTGTGCGCGACGCGGTCCTCTCCATCGCAGCCGGAGCACTGATGTCAGTCCTGGTGCTTGCCTCGATCACACAAACGTCGGAGCACTCGCTGACGCAGTACTTCGCGGAGACGAGCAAGCCGCTGGCTTACGGGCGGAACGTGGTCAATGTCATCCTTGTCGACTTCCGGGCGCTCGACACCCTCGGAGAGATCATTGTGATTGCCGTGGCAGCGCTCGGCGTGGTCGCCATGCTGAAGCTGAAGCGGGGTGAGGCGAAATGAACTCGCTGATCCTGCGGAACATGATGCGATTCCTGGCGTCACTGCTGCTCGTGGCATCGGTCTTCCTGCTCTGGCGCGGGCACAACGAGCCCGGAGGCGGATTCGCCGGCGGGTTGATGGCGGCGAGTGCGTTCGTGCTTCATGCCCTGGCGCTGGGACCGGGCGGGGCACGGCGGGCGCTGCGGGTGTCGCCCCTGTTTCTCATCGCGGGTGGCCTGGGTGTCGCACTCCTGGCCGCATTGATCGGTGTGTTCGCCGGCGATCCGATCCTCACCGGACACTGGGTGACGCTCGACATGCCGGGAACTGAGAACCTGAAACTGGGCACGCCGCTCCTCTTCGATGCGGGCGTGTACTTCGTCGTCGTCGGAGTGGTGTTGAACATCATCCTCCCCCTGATGGAGGACGAGTGATGGAGCTACTCCTCGCCCTCACGGTAGGGATCCTCTACGCGGCGGGGCTCTACCTGCTGCTGCGCCGCAGCCTGGTGAAAGTCATTGTCGGGCTGGCCCTGCTCACGAACGGCGCGAACCTGCTCATCTTCACCGCCGCAGGCCTGGTTCGGGGCCGGCCACCGCTGATGGAAGAAGGAGAGACAGTGCCGGCGGCGCCCTTTGCCGACCCGGTCCCGCAGGCGCTCATCCTGACCGCGATTGTGATCGGCTTCGGTTTGCAGGCATTCGCGATGGCGCTCGCCTACCGCGTCTACCGCGAATCGGGCAGCGAAGATGTCGACTCCCTGCGGACGACCGAGGATCCGAGCATCAGCCTGCCGAAGGTGGAGGCGGACACATGAACTGGCTCGTGGGGCTTCCGCTCATCGTCATGGTTGCATCCTCGATTGCGGCACTTGCGTGCCTTCCCTACCGGCGAACGCAGGAGGCGATTGCCCTCACCGGAATGGTGGCCCTGACGGGAGCAGCCGGCTGGCTGTTGTGGGCGACATGGGACGGCGACATTCTCGTCCTCCAGTCGGGGAACTGGCCTGCGCCGTTTGGGATCACGCTCGTGGCCGATCTCTTCGCCGCGATCATGGTGATGCTGGCCGCCATCGTGGGCCTGGCCGCGACCGTGTATTCCGTCGGCACCATCGACGCGGATCGTGAGCGGTACGGGTACTACCCGCTCATGAACATCCTCGTGCTGGGCGTGTGCGGGGCGTTCCTGACGGGCGACCTGTTCAACCTCTACGTCTGGTTTGAAGTCCTGCTCGTCGCATCGTTCGTGATCATGGCACTTGGCGGGCGCCGGCCGCAGGTGGAGGGCGCGCTCAAGTACGTCGCGCTGAACCTGGTTTCTTCCATCCTGTTCCTGAGCGGCGTGGGCCTGCTGTATGCGGCGACCGGGACGCTGAACATGGCCGACCTCTCGCTCCGGGTTACCGAGGCTGAGTCGGACGGCTACATGACGGCGATCGCGATGCTGTTCCTGACTTCGTTCGGGATAAAGGCGGCGATGTTTCCCCTCTTCTTCTGGCTGCCCGCCTCCTACCACACGGCACCCGCACCAGTCGCTGCATTGTTCGCCGGCCTGCTTACCAAGGTGGGCGTGTATGCGCTTATTCGTGTGTTCACGCTGATCTTCACCACCGATGTGGGTTACACCCACACAATCATCCTGTGGCTCTCGGTAGCGACCATGGTCACTGGCGTGCTCGGGGCCGTCTCGCACAACGACGTGAAGCGCATCCTCTCGTTCCACATCATCAGCCAGATCGGCTACATGACCCTTGGGCTGGCGCTCTTCACGCCGCTGGCGCTTGCCGGGTCTATCTTCTACATCGGCCACCACATCATCGTGAAGACGAACCTGTTCTTCGTGGCCGGGCTGATCCGGCGGCTCGGGGGCTCGTACGAACTGGCACATGTGGGCGGGCTTGCCAAGAGCAGGCCGATGCTGGCGGCGCTGTTCTTTGTACCGGCGTTCAGCCTCGGGGGGATACCGCCGCTCTCGGGCTTCTTCGCGAAGTTCGTACTCATCCGGGCGGCCGCGGACGAACGGGAATTCGTGGCGCTGGCGTTCGCGCTCGGGGTCGGGCTCCTCACACTGCTATCGATGACCAAGATCTTCGTCGAAGCGTTCCTCAAGCCAGCGCCCGAGGAGCCGGCCTCGCCGCCGGGAAAGGCGAATGGCTGGCATTACGCGCCGATCGCGGGGATGGCCGTGCTCACACTCGTCATCGGGTTCGCGGCCGAGCCGTTCCTTTCGGCAGCGGACGAAGCGGCCAGCCAGCTCATGGAGCCGGACCAATACATCACGGCCGTACTGGGAGGCCCCGAATGATCGGTCTGCTGTGGATACTCCTGCTTGCGCTGGCCTGGACCGCTGTGAACGGCGAGTTCACGGGTGGCCAGCTCGCCGTCGGACTCGTGCTCGGGGCGCTCATCACGCTGTTCGTCCGCGGGCCCGGGAACGACTACCTCCGGAAGGCGACCGTGTTGTTCGGTTTTGTCGGCTTCTTCCTCTGGGAGCTGTTCGTGGCAAACCTCCGCATGGCACGCGATGTACTGTCCCCCCGGCCTCGGTTCTCGCCGGGAGTGATCGCGGTCCCGCTCGATCTTGAGAGCGAGGGAGAGATCACGGCGTTCGCGAACCTGCTGACCCTGACCCCGGGCACGCTCTCGCTGGACATCTCGCGCGACCTGAAGGTGCTGTACATCCACGACATGTATGCGGCCGATGCCGAGGCCAGCCGGACTGCGGTGAAGTCGGGCTTCGAGCGGCGCATCCGGAGGCTCTCGGAATGAACGGCTCGTTCCCGGTCAACGGGTTCATCGAGGTGACAGCCATGCTGATGATGAGTGCCGGGCTGGTGTTGGCGATGGTGCGCCTGGTGCGAGGTCCGAGCCTGCCGGACCGCGTGGTCGCGCTGGACCTCATCACCATGCTCGGGCTCGGGATGCTGGCGGTGTACTCGATGTCGACCGAGAGGACGGCCTACCTGGACGTCGGCATCGTGCTGACGCTGGTGACGTTCATCGCGACCATCTCGTTCGCGTACTTCATCGAAAAGGGCACCGGGCGCGGAGGGGGAGGCCACTGATGCAGGCGGCGGTCACGGGGGCCCTGGTACTGGTGGGGGCGGGATTGATGCTCATCGCGGCGATCGGCGTTGTCCGGATGCCTGACCTGTTCACGCGCATGCAGGCGACGACCAAGGCCGCCACCCTGGGGGCCGGGCTGGTGTTGCTCGGGACGGCGGTGCACTTCGCGACATTCAGCGTGACGACGCGCGCCGTGGCAGCCATGGCGTTCGTACTGCTCACTGCGCCGATCGCGGCCCACCTGCTGGGGCGAGCGGCGTACTTCCTGGGGGTGCCGCTGTGGGAGGGTTCGGTCCGCGACGAACTCCGCGACCGGTATGACTGGGAGACGCACGTCCTCGCCTCGGAAGTGCGGCCAGAAAGCCCCCTGCCGCCGGAGGAATCCTCGACGACATAGGCATCAGGGCAGTAACAGCATCGCGTCGCCGAAGCTGTAGAAGCGGTAGCGCTCGCGAACGGCCTCACGGTAGGCGTCCAGCACGAACTCCGTCCCACCAAACGCGCACACCAGCATGAGCAGCGTCGAGCGCGGCAGATGGAAGTTGGTCATGAGCACATCGACCACCTGGAACTGGTCTCCGGGGAGGATCCGGAGCGATGTCCAGCCTTCGTAGGGCTCTATCGAGCCACGCTCGCGGGCGACGTGCTCAAGGGTCCGCACGACGGTGGTGCCAACGGCAACAACGCGGCGACTTTCGGTCCTCGCGCGGGTGATGGAGTGGGCGGTGGTCGCGGGCACCGTGACGTGCTCGGCGTGGAGCTGGTGCTCACGTGGGTCGTCGGCTGTTACGGGCCTGAAGGTGCCGGGGCCAACCTCGAGCGTGACCGCCGTGCGGTGGATCCCGCGCGCTTCGAGCCGCTCGAGCAGCTCGGGCGTGAAGTGAAGCCCGGCTGTTGGTGCCGCCGCGCTCCGCGCCGCGCGCGAGTAGACCGTCTGGTAGCGCTCGGGGTCGCCGTGGAAGTCGTGAATATACGGGGGTAGCGGCACCGACCCAACCGTCGCCGGGTCGAACGGGCGGTCGAAGTCGAGGATGACGGTTTCGTTCGCGCGACCCGCCACTGTTGCACCGAGGGACTCGCCGCGGGTATCGAACAGAAACCGGCGCCCCGGAAGGGCACGCTTCGCGGGCCGGAACATCACCTCCCAGCGGACATCGCTGAAGGGACGCACGAGGAGCGCCTCCACCCCTCCCCCGGTATCCTCGCGGCGCCCGTAGAGACGGGCGGCCATCACGCGCGTGTCGTTGACCACCAGCAGGTCGCCAGGGGTGAGGAGGTCCGGGAGATCGCGGACACCGCGATGCTCGATTGAGCGAGGGCCGATGCGCAGCACCATGAGGCGGGCGCTGTCGCGTGGCTCGGCTGGCTGCTGGGCGATCAGCTCGTCCGGGAGTTCGAACGCGAAGTCTTGGGTACGCACTGTATTCAGGATTGCGTCTTCCCGGAGCCCGGTCTACGGTGGCGGCGAGGTGCAGCGCATGGCGAACAACAATGGCACTTCCACGAAGGTCTCCGAGGAGCGGTACGAGGAGGTGACGACGACGCGCCTCAGCCTCGACAGGAGCGCTATCCGCCGCGTGCAGGCGGACGAGGTGACCATCGACAAGAGCGCCGTGGGCGTTGCGCGCTTTGACCGGGGGACCATCCGGCAGTCATCGGCCGGGATTGTCGCCGGCCGCTCGGTGGCCGTCGACGAAGTGCGGACGGGCATCCTGATCTCGCCGGTGGTGCGGGGCGATGTCCACACGCTGCTCGACATGCGCTCGGCAGTGGCTATCGGGTTTGGGATGGTGCTGGGGAAAGTGTTTCTTGCCGCGATCCGCGCCGTGGCGCGACGGGTGACAGGCTGACTTCTGACTCGCTGACGAGGCGGTTGGTATCGTCGGTACGGAGCTGACCACACGCAGCAGAGATCTCGGAGCCTTTTTCGACCCGCACGGTGCAGTTCACTCCGGCCTCGAGAAGCACGCGCTCAAATGAGAGGACGGCGCGGCGCTGGGGGCGGCCGAATCCGCCGGCCGTGGGGTTCACGGGGATGAGGTTCACGTGGCTGCCTGACCCGTGGAGGAGGCGTGCCAGCTCGTCCGCAGTCTCTTCGGAGTCGTTGACGCCATCGATGAGCGCATATTCGAACGTCACTCGTCTGCCTGTCTTCTTGAAGAACCGCCTGGCTGCGGAGACCAGGTCTGCGACGGACGTGGGGCTGGCGGTGGGCACGAGGCGCTGGCGGAGGGCATCAGTCGGTGCGTGGAGCGAAATGGCCAGGCCGACCTGGAGGCCCTCCCCTGCGAGCCGATCGATGGCGTGGATGAGCCCGACAGTCGAGATGGTGATATGCCGCTGCCCCAGTCCAAACGCCTTCCGATGGGTGAGCAGCCGCACCGCCCGGATAGTCTCGGCGTAGTTGGCAAGGGGTTCGCCCATTCCCATGAAGACGACGTTGGTGACATGTTGGCCGCGCTCGCGCAGAACGCGGGCCACATGGAGCACCTGTGCCACGATCTCCTCGGCCTTGAGGTTGCGTTCGAAACCCATCTGGCCGGTCGCACAGAAGACGCATCCCATGGCGCAACCGGCCTGAGTCGAGACGCAGACGGTCGAGCGCGGATGGCGGTCGCCAGGCTCCGGGTACTGCATCAGGACGGTCTCGATGAGTGTCCCATCGTGCATGCGGAGCAAGAGCTTGGTCGTGCCGCCGTCCTCGCTGGCGACGCGGCGAACCTCCGTTGCGACATCGAGCGTGAGGTGTTCGCGCAACTGAGCCCGCAACCCCGCGGGGAGCTGGCGAAAGTCATCCAGCGAAGCTGGCGAGTCGTGCCAGGCGGTGTGCAGCAGTTGGTCGGCGCGGTAGCGGGGTTGCCCAAGACTGGCCATGAGGGCCTCGAGTTCCTCGGGGAGCATACGGTAGAGCGAAACCTGATCGACGGTCATGCGAGCTCTACCTCGGGTTCGAGGGAGCCCCGTTCGCCAGCAAGGAACTGTTCGCCGGTGAGCCGTTTGCCACCTGGCCGCTGGACTTCTTCGAGCACGAGCCATCCGTGGGTGAAGGCTACGGCAGGGGATCGGTCCAGGACGGCCGTGGTCCCCGGGCGCGGCGTCTCGGCAACTTCAACTCGCGCGCGCCAGATGGCCAGCCGCTCCGAACGGTAAGTCACGAAGGCTCCCGGCCAGGGGTTGTAGGCTCGGACTGCCCGCTCGGCTTCTTCCGGACTCATCGTTGCCCTGAGGTGGCCGTCGTTCTTGGAGACCAGGCCGCAGTAGGTGGCCGCCGACTCGTCCTGGGGCACTGCCCTACGCTCCCCCAGGAGCCAGCCGGGAAGCACCCGCACAAGCTCATCCGCACCGAGCTGCGCCAGCCGGGGTTCCAGCGAGCCGGTGGTGTCACCTTGCAGGACCGGCGTTTCGACGTGGGAGATGACCGGGCCGGCATCCATCCTGCGCACGAGCTTCATGATGCTCACGCCGGTCACCGGGTCGCCAGCGAGGATCGCGGCCGTAATTGGCGATGCGCCGCGCCAGCGAGGCAGGAGGGAGGCGTGGACGTTCAGGCATCCATGCGGCGGGATATCGAGCACGGCCTGCGGAAGGATCTTGCCGTAGGCGGCAACCACAAAGACATCGGCCTCGATGGACCGAAGCTGCCCCTGAATCCCCTCTTCGCGCAGCGAAACGGGCTGGAGCACGCTCACGCCAAGTTCAAGCGCAGCGAGCTTCACGGGCGGGGGCTGAACGCGCCCGCCGCGGCCGGAGGGCCGGTCGGGTTGGCTGAGAGCGACGACCACATTGGCGCCAGCCGCAGCCAGGGCGCGAAGCGACGGAACGGCGAACCCGGGCGAGCCCATGAAAGCGACCCGTGTGCCCATCAGTTGTGTTGCCACGAGATCCATCTTCACTGGCGAAGGAGCGCAAGTCCAAATCACGGCTCCGCAGGTGCAGGAGAGCCCCGCTTGCGCGGGGCCCTCCTGGGGTTCAGTCGGTCCGGGGGCGATTACTTGCGGTTGCGGATGGTGGCCGCCGCGGCAACCGAACCGAGGCCCGCGAGGCAGGCGCCGATGGCCAGGAGGACGGCGGAGGCTGCGTTCCGTCCGGTCATCGCGAGTCCATTACCGGTTGCCGGGGGCAACGGAACGGTGACCTCCGGCGTGGGCGGGGTGCCGGCCTCGGGCGCCTCGGGCTGGGGTGTGGGCTGTTCCGGGGCGGGCTGCTGCGGCTGAGGCTGCTCAGGGACCACAGGGTCATCAGCACCCGGGACCTCGGGCACTTCCGATACCTCTGGCACTTCCGGGACCTCCGGGATTTGCGGGATTTCGGGAATCTGCGGGATCTCCGGGACTTCGGGCGTTCCACCGGGCTCATTGCCTGGCTGGTCCTCGCCATCGGGGGTGGGCTCGTCCTCGGGCTGAGGGTCGTCCTCGGGCGCCGGATCGTCAGCCGGGTCCGGGGCGGGCTCTTCCACAGGGTCGGGCGCCGGCTCATCCACCGGGGGCTGATCCTCGACTGGCTCGTCCGGAATCGCGGGGCCGCCGTTCGTCTCGAAGAATTCAAGGTTGTCGAACAGGACGACCAGGGTCTCCGGGACGCTGCTGTTGTAGGGCTTGGGCTCCTTGAGGGCGGTGGGGCGGATGTAGACGGACTTGGCACCAGCGGGTGCGGTCACGCTGTGAGTGAGCGGAATCCAAACGCCGCGCTGCGCATCGCTGAAGCCCCCCGCGGCATGGCCGCCACCGAGGTTGGAGCCATCGCAGTTCGGGCCGGTGTTGAAGTTCAGGTAGATGCCGGCCGCCCCGTAGGGGGTCTGGCCAAGTTCGATGTACGCGTCGCCTTTCGCGGTGTAGTTGATGCCTTCCTGGATGTTGGTGACGCACTGCAGAGCGCTGTAGTAGGAATTGCCGTTGCCCTGGTAGCCGTTCGTGAGCTGCATCGCGCCGTTCACGGCCTGCGGGTTGCCGGCGAAGTTTGTCCAACCGGCGACGCCGCTAGAGAAGTCGCCATTCTGGAGCAGGTTGGGGCCGGCGGCCGAGGCGAGAACGAGCCCGGCGGCGGGGATTGCCGCCGCGGCCACGCTAAGAAGAGAAAGTTTCATCCGGTTCATGTCAGTACCCTCCAGTACGCTGTTGCTGGTTAGACCGGGAGGGCGCGGATTTCTTACACACCCCTGTTGCCCCCTCCCCGTACCGCGGCAATGTCTCACCGGGGCACCTCCAGCTTGCCCGGCAGGGGATGCTTGCCTCGTCCGGTGAACCACCCACGCGCGCAGGCTGTGTGAAGCAGTTCATACGGGTTCTCCGCCATGCGGAGCGGGGGTGTGCGCCACCCGCGAGAACCGGGCGCCCTCGGGTGTCATCGCGCGGAACGGGGGCCGGTGGTAGGGTTGGGCTATCGTGCCCGCCTCGCGGTGGGGCTTCGCAATCCCTCTCCACGGACGACGAGATGACCAGGATCGGCATCATGGAAACGGCCATCCGCGATGGCCACCAGTCGCTGCTCGCGACTCGCATGCGCACCGAGGACATGATCCCCGCCCTCGAGCTCATGGACTCTATCGGCTACCACAGCATCGAGTGCTGGGGCGGCGCAACCTTCGACACCTGCCTGAGGTTCCTCAAGGAAGATCCCTGGGAGCGCCTGCGCGAGATCAAGAAGCGGCTCAAGAACACGCCCACCCAGATGCTCCTTCGCGGCCAGAACGCCGTGGGCTACCGGCACTACGCGGACGACGTGGTGCGGGAGTTCTGCGAGCGGGCCGTCACGAACGGAATGGACATCTTCCGCATCTTCGACGCGCTGAATGACACGCGGAACCTGGAGACGGCGTTCGCGGCGGTGAAGCGCGCCGGCGGTCATGTGCAGGGGACCATCTGCTACACCATCAGCCCGGTGCATACGGTCGATGCTTATGCAGCCATGGCCGATCGGATGGTGGAGATGGGAGCCGACTCGCTCTGCATCAAGGATATGGCGGGCCTGCTGAGCCCGATGATGGCAAAGGCGCTGGTCACCCGAATCAAGAAGGACCATCCGGACAAGCTGCTGCAAATGCACTGCCACGACACCTCCGGCTACTCTGAGATGGCCTACCTCATGGGCGTTCAGGCGGGCGCAGACGTCATCGACTGCGCGATTAGCACGCTGGCAGGTGGCACGAGCCAGCCGGCAACCGAGACCTTGGTGGCCGCCCTGGCCGAGGATCCGGAGCATGCCACCGGGCTGGATTTGGAGAAGCTTGGCAAGCTGGCTGAGTACTTCCGAGGCGTGAGGAAGAAGTACTGGAAGTTCGAAAGCGGGCTGCTCGGGATCGATGCCGGCGTCCTTGCGCACCAGGTACCTGGCGGCATGATCTCAAACCTGGTCGGCCAGCTCCGCGAGCAGGGCGCCGAACATAAGCTGCCGGATGTGCTGGCGGAGAATGCGCGCGTCAGGGCCGACCTGGGTTACCCACCGCTGGTTACGCCGAGCTCGCAGATCGTGGGCACCCAGGCGGTGCTCAACGTTCTCACAGGCAAGCGGTATGGAAGCGTGACTAAGGAGACCAGGAACCTGGCCAAGGGCATGTATGGCGCGACCGCAGCCCCGATCGCCCCCGAGGTGCTCCAGCAAGTGCTCGGCGACGAGAACCCGATCACCCACCGCCCGGCCGACGACCTGGCTCCAGAGCTCGAAGCGGCGAAGGCGGAAATCGGCGAGCTCGCCGAGAACATCGACGATGTCCTCAGCTATGTGATGTTTCCGCAGCCGGCGAAAGAGTTTCTCCAGTGGCGCCGGGAAGGTGGAGGGCCTGAGCGAGAACTGGTAGCGGCTATCGTCGGGGCATTGGTCATCGGCGAGAAGAAGGCGGCGGCGCCTGCACCGGTTCCGGCGGCTGTCGCAAGCCACGGCGAAACGGCACCGTGGCGCAGCTTCGGCCGAATGCGGCAGATGCGGTAGGAGGGGACCCATGGCGACAGTGACGATCGGCGGAAGGAAGTATGAGGTTGAGGTGCACGGCGACAAGGTTGTCGTCGACGGGCACGAATACCCCGTCAAAGTGCGCGAAGAGGCCGCCTTTGCCGCCGTGAATGCTGGCGGAGTTGCGTACCGTGTGCAGCTGCCCGGTGCGGCGGAGAGGCAGAGCGGCATGACGGTGGAGGTGGACTACCGGCCATTCACATTCGAGTACGAAGGGCGCCTGGGTGGTGGTCCCGCGCCACGCGAGGCGCGCACCCCGGCCGCGGGTGCGGGCGCGGCTCCCCGCGCCGCCGTGAAGGGCGCGGTCACTGCCCAGATCGCGGGGCGCGTGCTCAGCATCAAGGTCTCGGTCGGGCAGGCGGTCGCGCGGGGCGATGTCCTGCTGCTCCTTGAGGCGATGAAGATGGAGAACGAAATCAAGGCGCCGGGCGACGGCGTTGTCAAGGAGATTGCGGTTGCCGAGGGCGGCCGCGTGGCCGAAGGCGAAGTGCTCGTTGTGATCGAGTAGTCACCTGCCACCATGAACTCTGAGAGAGGGCCGCACCGGGTGCGGCCCTCTCTTTGCAGGATCGGCGTTAGCCGCGAAGGGACTTCAGCTGCTGGGCGTGATCGTTCAGGTGGTAGGCCACGATACCCAGAAAGCCGCCGACGGTGTTCTTGCCAAGTCGAGGGTGCTCGACTTCCTGACCGACGTGCTCATCCTTGACCTGTGAGACTACCCCCATCAACAGGCCGTGCGTGCGGCGCGACTCGGCAACGGCTGTCTCGACATTCTCGAGGGTGATGCGGGCAGGGGTCGGCCCGGGCACACCGATGGCGGCGGCGATGCCGGCGCCGAAGAACGGGCCGGCGCTGGCGATGTGCTCGGCGACCTCGCGCGCGCACCATGCGGCTTCGCCATCAGGCGAGCCTTCCGGCTTCTTCTCCCAGACGGCCCCGCACTGCTGGAGTTCGGCCAGGTAGGTATCGAACGCGGCAGCGATGGAAGACTGGATGTCGGCGGTTGTTGGCAAAGGGGCAACTCCTGTTCGTTTGGTCAGGCGGGCCAGTGTGGAGCACAGGGTTGCAATGGGCCACCGAGCGCGCAGGGGCGAGTTCACGCCGATCGCGGACACAAAGCCGGGGCGAAGTTTCCCGTTACCAGTACGCGGGTAGAATGCGCAGCGAACACTGAACCGTGGCGCATTCGCCCCAGCATCCTGGAGATTCGATGCTCGACTACCTGCCGTTCCTCATCAGCGCGAACAGCCTTGGCGTGATTTCGCTCATCATCTTCCTGGCCAGCGCCGTGATCCTGACCATCCCGGTGTTTGCCACGCGGGGCGGCGCACAGATCGCCTGGTTTGGGGCGGTCGGTTTTCTGCTCACGGTGGAGGCGGCGGTGCTGATTACGCTCGTCGTTTTGACGAGCCAGGGCGAGATCTTCCAGTAGCAGGACTTCTGTTTCTCGGGTGGCAAAAAAGGCCGGCAAGACTGCCGGCCTTTTGTCGTCGCGCGCTGGCGAACCTACAGGAGCCGGCGGATGGGTTTACGGCCGGGGCGCGGATCGTAGTTGCTCTTGAACATCTCGAGCTTGTCGCGCTCGATGAGGTACTTGCCGGCGAAGAGCGTTGCGGGGATCTTTTTCTGCTTGATAAGGCGCCGCAGACTCTGCGGGTGGATGGCGAGCTCCCGGGCTGCTTCAACAAGGTCCAGGTAGTTGTCGAAGGGCGTGATGGCGGCCATGTGGGCGGGCACCTCGGGTGGTGTGGGCCGAATCGCTCAATTGCTTAGGCAAATGGAACGTTAGCAGAGCACAATCGTTATTGTCTACAGGCCTGAGCAATTCCGCGGAACACGGCACGCGGACGCCTCCGTTCGGCGGCCATGCGACATACTGGAAGGAATGGCCGACAACCTCTTCACCATGCTCTCGGCATACCGGCCGGGATCCGCAGCAACACCGTTCGAGAACTACTGCACCACCGGACTCGCCTATTTCCTGAGGCGCGGCCACCGGATGCTCACCGCGCTCATCGCGCACGCCGCAGGGCTCGGGGCCGACCCACTGGTGATGGTGGAAGTGCAACCACGGCTCGCCGACGCCGGGGTCGCGGACCTGCTCCTGACGTACGAGGGAGGCAGAAGGGTGCTCGTCGAGGTACAGGTTGAACCCGGTGCGGATGAGAGCCTGCTGCCGGGCATGGAGGCCGTGGCAAACGAGTGGAGCGAGCGGCCGGCGTTCATCATGCTTGGGCTGCGTGCGGAGGGGGTGCCGGCGCCCTGGATCCCGCTCACCTGGTACGACGTGGTGGACGCGCTCGACGGCGACCCCGACCCCGTTGCGCGCGAATACCACGACTTCATCCTCGAGGACATCCTGGGCACGGGCGACGTGCCGCTCGATGAGGCGTTGAGCACGAACCGGCTTTACGCACTCGGAGGGGCGGCCATCCGGCGCGCGTTCGGGTCCGAATCGCGTTACGTCAACAGTGCGTCCCGGCCACTACGCGGGCAGTACCGCTACCTGGGGACGACCTTTGCCCCTGACGGAGGCGACATGACCTACTGGATCGGGCTCGTGAATGAGACCGTTCCCCTGGGGGAGCACTACCACCTGATGCTCGCGAGCAAGGAGAAGCCCCTGCTCTTTCCCGTGGAACAGCCGCGCGCCACGGGTGACTGGAAATGGGCGCACTGGACCGGGATGGGCCGGGTGGTCCGCCCGATCACGCCGATGCAGTACGAAGGGCTGCTGGAGCGCATCAAGGCGCGGTAGCGGGCCGGATCAGTCGGTGATGGCCGAGTAGATGATGTTCTTCAGCTGTCCCCGGAAATTGAAGGTGGCCGACGGCATCAGCTGCGTCATGAAGATGACGACGAGGTCCTCCAGCGGGTCCACCCAGAAGATGGTGGAGGCGGCGCCTCCCCAGTAGTAGTCGCCCTCGCCGAGCGAGCCAGCGTCGACCTCGTCGAGGGTCATGGCGAAGCCGAGGCCGAAGCCGACGCCTTCGTAGGCCGTTTCGGAGAAGGCGCCGATGGCCATCTGCGTGAGGTCCTTGCCTTCGGCGAGGTGGTTCCGGGCCATCAGGTCGATCGTGCGCGGGCCCAGGATGCGAGCGCCTCCGAGCTCCCCGCCACGGCGCAACATCTCGCAGAATCGCAGGTAGTCCGCGGTCGTGCTGGTGAGCCCGCCCCCACCGGAGAAGAAGCTCGGGTTCTGGAGGTAGGTGCTTCGCTCGGGATCATCGATGAGCTTGAGGGTCTTGTCGGGTTGACGCTGGTAGTTGGCGGCAAACCTCGGCAGCTTTTCCGGGCGCACCCAGAAAGACGTGTCGCCCATGCCGAGCGGGTCGAAGATCGTTTCCTGGAGGTACTGGTCGAAAGGCTTGCCGGAGATCGCTTCGACCAGGTAACCGCAGACATCGGTGGCGAACGAGTACATCCAACGCTCACCTGGCTGGTAGCGGAGCGGAACGAGCGCCAGCTTTTCGATGAACGTGCGGAGCGTCTCTGAGCGGTCGCGGTTGACACCATTCCTGCGATAGGCCTTGTCCACCGGGTGGTTGGTTGCGCCATAGGTGAGGCCGGCGGTGTGGCTCAGCACGTGGCGCATGGTCATCGGCTGGTCGGGCGCCTTGAGCTCCATTTCATCAATGTCACCCGAGACCCAGACCTTCTGGTCTCGCCATTCGGGGATGAAGCGGTGCACGGGGTCGTTGAGCTGGAAATGGCCCTGCTCGTAGAGGGTCATGAGTGCGACCGAGGTTATCGGCTTGGTCATGGAATAAATGCGGAAGATGGTGTCGTCGGTCATCGGCTTCGAACGCTCGCGGTCCATGAGTCCGAATGAGCGGAAGTAGGCCGGTTGACCGTGGCGGGAGACGAGGACCTGGCAGCCGACGATCTTGCCGGGTTCGATGTAGTTGGCGTTGAGGTGAGTGGTGATGCGTTCGAGCCGGGCTGGCTCGAAGCCGGCACCGCGGGGATCTGTGTCCATGTGTCGGTATTCCTGCAAGGAGTTACGTTTGGCGGGAATCCTACATCCCCGGAAGCCGTGAGGGGCAATCGAGTATCGGACAGCGCTCACACGCGGGCTTCCGAGCTGAGCAGATCCGGCGGCCGTGCTTGATCAGGAGCATGTGAAACGGGTAGTAGTCCACCGGGTCGACCAGCACTTCGAGGAGGTCGTGGGCCTGGTCGGCGGTCGCCTTCCCCGGGATGAGCCCGAGCCGCTTGCTGACGCGCTCGACATGCGTGTCGACCGGCAGCGCTGGCCGCCCGAGAGAGAACAGCAACACGCAGGCGGCCGTCTTGGGACCAACACCGGGGAGCGAGCGCAGCCATGCGCGTGCCTCCTCGAGCGGCATGGTTTCGAGGAACGAGAGGTCCCAATCCGGCGAGCGCTCGGCAACTGCGCGCAGGATGGCCTGGATGCGCGGGGCCTTTTGCTGGGCGAGGCCCCCGGTCTGGATAGTCGCGACCAGCTGATCAAGGGGTGCGCTGGCGATCGCATCCCACGAAGGATATCGCCGCATGAGCTGGACGAAGGCGCGGCCGCTGTTCGTGTCGGCCGTGTTTTGCGAGAGCACGGTGAGGATCAGCTCGGCGAGCGGGTCGTGGCTTGGCATCGACTGTGGCCAACCGTAGAGCGGCTCGAGCGCCTGCATGATCGAGGCGGGGGTGAGCGTCACTGGTCGCGTAGCATCCGGGCGGCGAGCCCGGGGAGGATCGGCACGCGGGCGGCCTCGCGCGCATAGGTGGATTCGCCCTTTTGGACCGCGAAGAAGGCGTTCCAGAGGTAGGGGAATTTCGAAC
The DNA here is from genome assembly GCA_964507025.1 of uncultured Anaerolineaceae bacterium. Classification (GTDB taxonomy): domain Bacteria; phylum Chloroflexota; class Dehalococcoidia; order Tepidiformales; family Tepidiformaceae; genus Amarobacter. The sequence goes on along the minus strand of CAZDOK010000001.1, from coordinate 233,293 downwards.
TGGCGAGCATCCAGGGCCGTGGGGCACGGCGGAGCATCCCGTAGAACATGAAGCCGATGAGCCGGGCGGCCCGGAGCTCCGGCATCACCTCGCGGTCGATATCTGCCTGGTACGTGAACAGAGGCGAGACGCCGGCGAGCGAACGGAGAACGTTGCGCGCCGCGACCCGGCCGGACTCGATGGCGTAGTAGATGCCCTCTTCGGTGAACTCGTCCGCAAGGCCCGCACTGTCGCCGGCGAGGAGCGCGAACTCATTGGCGATGGGCTCGCCGCCACGGCGGAAACGGATCTTGTGGCCCCGGGCGATGTCGACCGGCGCTCCGGCGAGTCCCAGCCGGTCGAGGTAGGCGGCCACGCGGTCCTTCATGGTGTTTGCCTGGCCGGGGGGCAACACGATGCCGACAGAGAGCACCGAGCGCTTGGGGAATACCCACGCATATCCCCAGGGATGGTAGCCGAGATCGATAAGCGCCGTGGAGCGGTAGGCCCCATGGAGTGCCGCCGGGGCCCGGACTTCGACCTCCCATGCCGCGCATTCCGCGAGCCCTTCGCCCAGGCCGGCCATCTTGCCGACGGGGGAATGCGCGCCGTCAGCGCAGATGAGCCGTTCAGCCTCGGCTTCGAAGCCTTCGGCGAGTATTCGGACGCGGCCCCCCTGCTGCAGCGAGCGCACCGTGGTGCCGGGCCGAAACTCGGCGCCCGCTCGTTGGGCGTGGTCGAGGATGAGCGCATCGAAGCGCTCTCGCATGACCATATGCGCGAAAGGTGCTCCGGAATCGCGCACGAAGCGGGATCTGCCGTTCCACGCGACATCGAGCAGACTGACGGAGTCCTCGACCACGGAATCGATGGGAAACGGGAGCAGGCGTTCGGTGCGAAGGGGAATGCCGCCGCCGCAGGCCTTGTAGCGCGGGAATTCCGCCCGATCGACCACCAGTACGCGGGCACCGCTGGCGGCAAGCTCGCGAGCGGCCGTGCTACCGGCGGGGCCGGCACCAACCACGATCACATCGAAGCGCGACATCCGCCATCGACTGTAGCGCGGCTCCCGGCGATGGGCGATGAGCGCGCCTGCTAGGATCGCCGGGTGACCCGCGAAGAGATCTTCCGGATGACCGAACTGACGGCCTGCGGCGGCTGAGCATCCAAGGCGGGGCCGGAGGCCCTGGCGCAGGTGCTGTCGCCGCTCGCTGGTCTGTTCGATGCTGAAGCGCACCCGGGGTTGCTGACCGGCCTGGGTGTGGCGGATGACGCTGCCGTGTATCGCATCAACGCGACGACGGCGGTGGTGGCCACGCTCGACTTTTTCGCGCCCGTGGTCGACGACCCGTACACCTACGGCGCGGTCGCCGCGGCGAACGCGATGTCGGACGTGTACGCGATGGGCGGCGAGGTCGTGCTCGCGTTGAACATCGCGGCGTTCCCCGAGCGGCTTCCAGCCGAGGTGCAGACGGCGATCCTGCGTGGCGGCGCCGAGAAAGTCTCCGAGGCGGGTGGAGTCGTCGCCGGTGGCCACACCGTGTGGGACAACGAACCGAAGTACGGACTGAGCGTGTTGGGTCTGGTGCATCCGCGACGGATGTTCACGAAGGCGGGGCTCCGTCCAGGAGACATCCTCTACCTGACGAAGCCCCTCGGTACCGGGACCATCGTCTCAGCGGCGCGGCAGGGGAAGGTGCAGCCGGAGTGGCTGGACGGCGCGACCGCCTCGATGCTCCGCCTCAACCGCCACGCGATGCACCTGGCGAGCGCCGCCGGTGTGCGAGCAGCGACCGACATCACGGGGTTCGGCCTGCTGGGGCACCTGTGGGAGATGGCTTCGCGTTCTGGCGTGGCTGTCGAGGTTCAGGCGGCCGCTGTCCCGCTGCTCAACGGCGCGCACGAGTGCTCGACGATGGGGGTCCACACGGGCGGCGAAGAGCGAAACCGGGAGTGGGCCGGCGACCACGTGACGTTCGCAAGGGGAGTGGATCGCAGTGTCGCGGCATTGCTGTTCGACCCGCAGACCTCGGGCGGATTGCTGTTAGCGGTTCGGCCGCGCCAGGCCTCCGCCCTTGAAGCGGCGTTCTCGCGCGACGGGGCGCACGCCTGGCGCATCGGGCGCGTACGCAAGGGAGCGCCGGCGATCCGAGTGGATTGAGTTCCCGGGTTACGCGTTCCGGGATCGGTGCCTATACTCGTTAGAGCGTCCCCGGCCCCGGTGGAGGAGTCTGATTGACCGCCATTGCGACGAAATACGAGACCGTCATCGGCCTCGAAGTCCATTGCCAGCTCATCACCAAAAGCAAGATGTTCTGCAGCTGCAGCGCCGACTACTCAGGGGCTGAGCCGAACACGCACGTTTGTCCCGTGTGCCTCGGGATGCCCGGGGTGCTGCCGGTCATCAACGAGAAGGCCATCGAATACATCGTGATGACCGGACTGGCTCTCAACTGCGAGATCTCCGAGTTCAGCAAGTTCGACCGGAAGAACTACCCCTACCCGGACTTGATGAAGGGCTACCAGATCTCCCAGTACGACCTGCCCGTCTGCCACGACGGCTGGCTGGAGATCGAGGTCGACGGAGCGCGGAAGCGCGTCGGCATGGAACGCGTCCACATGGAGGAAGACACCGCCCGGCTGCTCCACCGCACCGAGGGGGTGACCGGCGAGGGGTACAGCCTGGTGGATGTGAACCGCTCAGGCACGCCGTTGATGGAGATCGTAAGTAAGCCCGACATGCGCACACCCGCGGAGGCGCGTGAGTACCTGGTGCGGCTGCGGCAGATCCTCCGGTACATCGGCGTGAGCGACGCCAACATGGAAGAAGGCAACTTCCGTTGTGACGCGAACGTCTCCCTGCGGCTGGCGGGGTCCGACAAGCTCGGAACGAAGGTCGAAATCAAGAACATGAACAGCTTCCGGGCCGTCCATGATGCCATCGCCTTCGAGGAGATTCGCCAGGCGCGAATGCTGGATGCAGGCGAGCGGATCATCCAGGAGACCCGCGGGTGGGTTGACGAGCGCGGCGAGACCGTGAGCCAGCGGACCAAGGAAGAGGCGAACGACTACCGCTACTTCCCCGAGCCCGACCTGCCGCCACTGAAGTTCAGCCGTGCCTACATTGAATCGGTGCGGGCGAAGCTGCCGGAGCTGCCGGCAGCGAAGAAGGAGCGATTCCTGGGGCTGGGGCTCTCCGAGCACGAAGCGACGGCGCTGACGGAGGACCGGGAGCGGGCCGCGTATTTCGAAGGCGTCATGAGGGCACTCGGGCTCGAACCGCGGCGAAGTGCCAAGCTTGCTGCGAACTGGGTGCTTGGTGAGTTAGCCCGCTGGCTCAACGCGGAACAGAAGGAGATCGCAACATTCCCCATCGCGGCGGAACAGCTTGCTGGGCTGGCGCGTCTTGTCGAAGAGGGCAAGGTGACGCCAAACGTGGGCAAGGAAGTGTTCGAGAAAATGATCGCCAGCGGGGAAGAGGCGAAAGACATCGTTGAAGCGGAGGGGCTGGCGCAAATCAGCGGCGAGGAGGCGCTCGTGGAAGCGGTCCGCAAGGCGATCGCGGCCAACGATAAGGCCGTTGCGGACTACCGGGCGGGCAAGGAAGCTTCGATCAAGTTCCTCGTGGGGCAGGTGATGCGTGAGACGCGGGGACGCGCGAACGCACAGGTCGTCCAGGCGCTACTGGACCGGGAGCTGAATGAAAATGTTTAAGTTCCATAGCGATATACCGTGGCAGTGGTATACTCGGGCCCGATGACGCTCCGGTCGATCCGCGAACACTCAGCCCTGAAGTGGCTGTACCCGGGGATGCACATCAAGCGATGGCTCGCGCTGTTGCTCTTTGGCATCGCGCTGATGGGGCTGGGCATCGCCTACATCCTGAAAGAGGCCTACCTGCAGGCGCCGCTGCCGGGCACGTTCTACTACCTGACGCTCCAGTTCATCCCGCGCTGGGCGCGCGGCCTCCTCTTCATCACGCTGTCACTGAGCACGGTCGGCATCGCGGTGTACAAACTGAATGAGTCGCTGTTGTACGCCTTCGTTCGCCCCGACACGCGCGAAAAGAGCATGGCAGAGGCGATTTACAACAAGCGTTTCCTGAGCCGGGGGCCCCGGATCGTGGCCATCGGCGGGGGCACCGGGCTTTCGACGCTCTTGCGCGGACTCAAGGACTACACGAGCAACCTCACGGCGATTGTGACCGTCGCCGATGATGGCGGCAGCACCGGGCGGCTCCGGCAGGAGTTCGGGGTGGTTGCGCCTGGAGATCTGCGCCAGTGCATCGCCGCGCTCGCCGAAAGCGAACCGCTCATGTCGAAGCTCTTCCAGTACCGCTTCACCGAAGGGACGGGGCTCGAGGGGCATTCGTTCGGCAACCTGTTCATCGTCGCGATGTCGGAGGTAACGGGTAACTTCGAGGCGGCAATTCACGAGGCGAGCCGGGTCCTCAACGTCCGCGGCACCATCCTGCCTTCGACGCTGGAGGACGTGACCCTGAGCGCGCGCACGCATGAGGATGAGGTCGTACACGGCGAGCACAACATCTCGGAGCGCGGTGCCCGGATCAAGGACCTGTACCTCAACCCGAGCCATGCCGAGGCGCACCCGGACGCTGTCCGCGCGGTGCTGGACGCGGACCTCATCGTCATTGGCCCCGGCAGTCTCTACACCAGCGTGTTGCCAAACCTGCTGGTGGAGGGACTGCAAAAAGCGCTGTTCCAGACTTCGGCTACGAAGGTGTTTGTGTGCAACGTTGCCACGCAACACGGCGAGACCGATGGGTTCGGAGTGATCGAACACCTGGAGGCCATCGAGCGGCACACCGGGAAGGGAGTGGTCCACGCTGTGGTGGCCAACAGCAACATCGCGCCGCAGCTGCCCGAGGCGTGGCATTCCGCGCCGGTGACGCTATCGCCTGAAGATCTCAGCGCCTATCCCGGCATCCGGCTGGTCGAGGCCGATGTGGTCGCCGAGGAGAACCGCTACCGGCACGACCCGCAGAAACTCGCCGCTACGATCATGCGCCTGTACGATGGGCGGGACAGTCTCTCACTCGAACCACCGCGGTCCGCTCCCGAAGAGCGGCCGCTGTTGCTCACACGGTAGAAGCAGCCATGTTCATGAACATCCTTCAGATCATCGTCTCGGTCACGCTCATCCTGGTTGTCCTGCTGCAGGTGAAAGGAAGCGGGTTTGGCGCAGCGCTCGGCGGGATGTCGGGCGGGGGTGTCTACCGGACGAAGCGCGGCCTGGAGAAGACCCTGTTCCAGGCCACGATCCTGCTGGTGATCGTCTTCATCTTCGTTTCCTTCCTGAGCGTGCAGTCGCAGAAGTAGCCATTCATGCCCCAGACGCGCGCGCATCCGCGCCGGACGGTGATCCTGGCTGCCGCCTTCGTCGCGGCGGTGGTGGCCGCGGCCGGGTCGCTCGCGCTGCGCATCTCCGGTAACGACGGGACTGTCCTGGTGACGGGAACAAGCTACACCGAGGGCGTGGCCGGCACGTACCAGCGCATCAACCCGCTGTTCGCCTCGCTCAACGAGGTCGACGCCGACCTATCGGCACTGGTGTTTTCGGGCATGGTGCGGCTGGGGCCGGATGGGACCGTGCTCGACGACCTCGCGGAACTGCCAGAGATCTCCGAGGACGGGCGCACGTACACCTTCCGGTTGAAGAACAACGCCCGATGGCACGATGGTGAGCCGGTCACTTCGCGCGATGTGGCGTTCACCGTCCGGAACATCAACGATCCGGACTACCGCGGCGATGCGGCCCTGGCAGAAGGCTGGCTGGGAGCCGAGCTGGAGACCCCTGATGACCAAACCGTCATCGTGCGGCTGCGCCAGGCTTCGGCTCCATTCCTGGCGCGCAGCGCCACCGTTGGCATCCTGCCGGAACACCTGCTCGGCACGGTCCAAACCGAGGAACTCGAGAACCACCCGTTCAACTCAGCCCCGGTGGGAACGGGTCCATATCGACTGGAGTCGGCTGATACGCGCGAAGCGAGATTGGTGGCAAACGAGCGCTACCACCTGGGGCGGCCCGGGATCGAGCACATCACGCTCCGCTTCTATGTCGACTATGCTGCAGCCCAGCGCGCCCTTTCGGATGGCGAAATCGAGGGACTGCTGGTCCGCGACCAGGTGACTCCCGACCAGGTAAGCATGCTCGAGCAGATCAAGGGGAAGACGGTTGAGCGTCTGGCCCGCTCGTCGCAGGCGTTGTTGTACCTGAACACGAGCACCGCGCTCTTCCAGGACCCGCTGGTGCGGCGTGCGTTTTCGCTGGCCATCGACCGCGGCGAGCTAGTACGTCGGGTCTACCCCGGGGGAGCCCGGGGATCGGCATCGCCCATTCCCCCGGGCACCTGGGCCTATGCCGAAGCCTACGACCTGACCGCGCCGGACACGGCGGAGGCGAAGCGCGTGCTGCAGGAAGCGGGATGGACGCCGAATGCCACCTCGGGAATCCTGACCCGCCAGGGTAGCGAGTTCCGGTTCACGATCCGCGTCGATAACGACGCAACGCGAGTCGCCGTCGCGGGCGAGATCGCGCGCCAGCTCGAGCAGATAGGCGTGCGCGCCACGGTGGCCAGCACCACCTTTTCGGTGTTGCGGCGCGATTTCCTCCAGGAGCGGCGCTACGAGGCCGCGGTGGCAACCTGGGAACAGGGCCCGGACCCCGACCCCTACTTTGGCTGGCATAGCTCGCAGATGGGCTCAGCGGGGCTCAACCTGGCGAACTTCGAGGATGCGGTCGTAGACGAGCTGATCGCGCAGGGGCGCACCACGAGCGACCATGAGGTGCGGCTCGATAGCTACACCCAGCTCCAGGAAGTCTGGCAGGAACTCGCCCCCGGGGTAGTCATTGCCTACCCGCAGTACGTGTACGTCCACCCGGATTGGCTGAAGAACGTGACCCGTGGCGTGCTGTTCAGCGGCCCGGGGCGGTTCACCGACGTTCACAGCTGGAGAAGGTAGCGGCTAGCCGACGACACCTCGTTCGTGGAAGGCGCCGATCTCCTCAGCCCCGAATCCGAGTTCGCAGAGGACATCATTCGTGTGCTCTCCAAGAGCCGGTGAGGCCCGCTGCACCCGGGTGGGCGAGCCGCTCATCTGGACGATTGGCGCCGGCCCGCGCAGGGGACCGAGAAGGGTGTGGTCGTACTCGACGATGAAGTTGTTGGCGATGACCTGTGGGTCATCGAACAACTCATCAACGAAGCGAATGGGGCCGCAGGCGATGTCGCGCGCATCGAGGTACTCCAGCCACTCAGCGTTGGTACGGTCCCGGAACTTCGCCTCGCAGGTCGCCACCAGTTCGGCGCCAACCTCCCGCAGCCGCGAGCCATCGAAACCGGGCTCGTAGCGGGGATCCCGGATATCGAGCGCCTGGCGGAACCGTTCGCGTGGGCCCGGGCCAAGGCAGCCCACCACCAGGTAGGAGTCCTTCGTCTGGTACGGCCGGTAATAGATGTTCCCGGCCGCCTCCGGCATGAATTTCTTTCGCTCAGCGTAGATTTCCTCGATGGTGGCTCCGCGGGCGCGAGCCTCGGCGAGGTGCGCCAAGCGCCCGTGCCGACCCTCTTCGTCCATCGCGACGATCTCGCGGGCCCCGGCTTGCAGCGTGAGCGCGGAGAGCAAGAGGCTGGAGTTTATGGCCTGCCCCTCACCCGTCTTCTCCCGGTGGTAGAGAGCTGCGGTAATGGCCCAGGCGAGCGCGACCCCCGTGACCACGTCGGCCGGAGCGAAGGCGATCTGCATGGGTAGCCCGTTTTGGACATTGGGGTTCGATGCGGTCAATCCGCTCATGGCCTGGGCGACGATGTCGTAGCCCCGGCGATCCCTGTCAGGACCCAGCTTCCCGAAGGCGGTGTTTTCGGCGTAGATGATCGACGGGTTGATCCGGCGCGCGGCCTCGAAATCGATGCCAAGTGCTTCAGGAACGCCGGGGCGATAGTTCGTCAGGAGTACATCGGCCCAGCGAATGAGCGCGTCCCGAATGGGCGCAGAGCGAGCATCCTTGAAGTTGAGAGCGAGGCTGCGCTTGCCGCGGTTCTGGGTGAGGAATCCTTTGCTTTCCGTGGGAATGATCTCAGCCTGGAGGCGCCACGGTTCACCTTCCAGCGGCTCCACCTTGACGACATCGGCGCCCATTTCGGACAGCAAGGAGCCGGCGAGCGGCCCGGCGATGATCTGTGTGCAGTCGAGGACACGAACACCCTCGAGGGCCCCTGGCATAGACACGCTCCATGGGAGTGATAGTTGTAGCGCGGCATCATACGCCGATCACGGCGCACGGGGTTGGCCCGCTTGCTGGTTGCCTCGTTCGAACCCCGGGCAGTCCCGAACGGGGAGCGGGGGATACTTGCGAAAGCGAGGATCGGACGCGGCACGACCGCAGAGGTAGAAGCGGGAGCCGCGGCCGGAGATGACCAGGCGCGCATGACTGCAAACGGAACAAAGGCCGATTAGGGGATCGAGTCGCACCCGGCCAGCCTAGCGCTGATGGCTCGGCACGACGAGCTGCGATTGTTCGAATCACTTGGAAATACTGGTGCTTCTGTAAAGAAGTGTGGTACTGTACCGGTCCGGCTGAAGGCGGGGTGGCTACCGGCGGGGTAGCCGGCGCAAATGAACGGGGCTTGATGCCATCTCCCATTGCATCAAGCCCCATGCTTACCCGAGTACTTCGGGTGAGTGTCCTTCCGGACTCAGCGCGCTCGGTTAGGTAGCTACCTCCTTTCAGCCAGCTTCGCGATACTTCCCTCTCCCACGGCCCGCGCACTGTTGAGCGAACGGATGTTGCGGCGCAGGAATGCGGGGAGCTCAGCGTCTTCCATGTTGCTCACGCCCGGCAGGTTGTAGTCGCGGATCCGGCTGGTTTCCAGCGGGTCGTCGATCGTTGCCGCCCTGGGAGCGAATCCGGTCGCGATCACGGTGAGCTGTACCTCCTCGCCGACGCGCGGGTCGACGACGGTACCGAAGATGATGTTGGCGCTGGGATCGACCACCTCTGCGATGACGCGGGCCGCCATGTCGAGCTCGCGCAGCTGCAAGTTGCCACTATGGGTGACGTTGAAGAGCACGTTGTGGGCGCCATCGATCGACTGGTCGAGGATGGGGCTATTCGTGGCTGCGCGAGCAGCCTCGACAGCGCGGTTTTCGCCGACGCCGCGACCGACGGCAAGAAGGGCCGGGCCGGCCTCGCTCATGGTTGTGCGGACGTCGTTGAAGTCGAGGTTGATCGACCCGTTCTGGCTGATGATGTTGGAGATGGACTGGATGGCCTGGCGAAGTACGTCATCGGCAGTCTCGAAGGCCTGCTCGATGGTGGTATCGGGCGGGCAGATCTCGATGAGCCGCGAGTTGGGGATGGCGATCAGCGTATCGACCTTGTCGCGCAGGCGGGCAAGGCCCTCCTCGGCCTGCTTCATGCGGCGGGCACCTTCCCACTGGAAGGGCTTGGTCACCACGCCGATGGTGAGCGCGCCACAGTCCTTCGCGATTTCTGCAACGACCGGGGCCGCGCCGGTGCCCGTGCCGCCACCCATGCCAGCGGTGACAAAGACCATCTCGGTACCGCGCATGATGTCGTAGAGCTCGTCACGGCTCTCATCGGCTGCCCGCTCGCCGCGCGTGGGGTCGCCGCCGACGCCGAGACCCTTGGTCAGCTTCTCGCCGATCCGAAGCCGGGTCGCAGCCTCGGAGGACATGAGCGCCTGGGCGTCGGTGTTGCAGGCCACGAAGGTGACGCCGGGGATCTTGGCGCGGACCATGCGGTTGACAGCGTTGCAGCCGCCGCCTCCCACGCCCACGACTTTGATGTCGGGCAGAAGCTCGGTGTCGTAACGGATGCTCATTGCGGATTCCTTCCCTTTGCTGAATGAGACGAGACTGCGGGGTTCGTCGATGTGGCTCATTCCCTCCTCCGTGCTACTGGGGCATCAGCGCCCTCCCGAGCGAGGCGAGCCGGCGGAAGAAGCCGCCGACGGGCACCTCGAAGGCGGCGCCGGTGGACTCGACCACCCGTTCACGACCGCCGAGCGCGTACTCCACAAGGCCGATGGATGTGGCAAACGCGGGCGTCCCGATGAGGTCGGAAAGCCCGGAGTACCCGTGGGGGCGACCGAGGCGGGCGGGAATGCCAAGGCGCGTCTCCGCGACTTCGGGCAGGCCTCGCAGCTGAGCGGTCCCGCCGGTGAGGACGAGCCCGGCAGCGACGCGATCGAGATAGCCCACGCGCTTGAGCTCCAAGGCCACCATTTCGAGGATCTCCTCGGTGCGGGCCTGGAGGATTTCGCAGATGTGCCCGAGCGGGACATGCTTTGTCGATTGGGTGCCGAAGGCCTGGATCTCAACTGTCTCGGAGGCCATGGCCGGGTCGGCGTAGGCGGCGCCGACGGTGCACTTCACGTGCTCCGCGCTCTCCCATGGACAGCGAAGGACCCGGGCAAGATCGTGCGTAAGGTGCGAACCGGCGATCGGGAGGCACGCCGTGTGGGCGACGGTGCCTTCATCGTAGACGGCGATGGACGTCGTGCTGCCGCCGATATCGACCAGGGCGACACCCTGCTGCTTCTCCTGCTCCTCCAGCACGCTCGTAGCTGAGGCGATGCATTCGAGCACGATGTCATCGACCTGGACGCCCGCGCCCTCGACGCACTTGGTCAGGTTCTGGATAGCGGAAACGGCACCGGAAACGATGTGAACCTCGGCATCGAGGCGGCCACCAAACATCCCCACCGGATCGCTCACCTGGTCGGTGCCCTCGACCCAGTAGCCGCGGGGCACCACGTGAATGACCTGGCGATTTGTGGGGATGGCGACCTGGCCCGCGCTCTCGAGCACACGCGAGCGATCATCGGCGGAAATGGGCCTGGTGCGATCGGGGATGGCGATGATGCCGCGGTTGTTCTGGGAGGAGATGTGGCCGCCGGAAATGCCGACGACCGCGCTGAGGATGCGCATGCCGCAGGCCTGTTCAGCCTTCTCCACGGCGATGCTGATCGCGTCGCGGGCGCTCTGGATGTTATCGATCACACCGCGGGAGAGCCCGGCAGCCGGTGCGACACCCACCCCGAGGATGCGGGTATCTCCATGCTCGCTGACATCGCCGACGATGACGGCGACCTTGGTGGAACCGACATCGATGGCTGCTACGGTACTGCGTCGTCGCATGGTGGTTCTCCTCTGTTCCTACTGCAGCACCGGCCGGTTGCCATAGCGCAGGTCGATGGTGGTGTAGTTGATGCGCCGGGCCTGGGCTTCGGCGGAGAGCGCCGCCCAGACCGAGAGCTTGTACGAAATGGAGCTTGAATCGCCGAACAGGGCGGTGAGTCCATTCGTGGTGGTTACCTGGACGCCCTTGCCCTGGACAAACGCGACCTCGGCGACGGTGGTGCCGAGCTGCCGGGGGAGCTTTTCGTAGATCTCCGCCGCCGCATCGACTGCCTGGTAGTCGACCCGGTCGCCCTGGACGCGGTTCCCGGGTTCGGAGCTTCGAATAACGGGAGCACCCGCGGGCGCGGGGCCCACGCCCAGCACGACACCATCGCGGTCGATGGTGTAATCCACGCCGGATTGCTCCCAGGTGCCCCAGGGGCGCCGCTCTTCGATGGTGATGCGAATCGTGTGGGGCCAATCGCGTTCCATCCGGACGCCGTAGACCAGCGGTTCCTTGTAGAGCTCACGCTGAGCGGCGGCCAAATCGGCGTTGAACATGCTCTCGCCCAGGATCCCGGTCGTCTCGATCACAGTCCCGGCGGCGATGCGGTTCGTACCCACGACTTCGACTTCGGTGATTTTAAAGAAGGGGGAGTTCCAGACCCAGAACGCACCGTAGCCCAGGATGGCCAGGCTCCCCAGGAGTGAGGCTCCGACCAGCATTCCCTTCGACGGGCGCCAGGACAACGACGGCCAGGCGAAGCGCGGCCCGCGCGGTCCCCGGGGGCCGCCACCACCCACGACGCCACGGGTACGGCGAACAATCATGCGCGGGCGGGAGGCCCCAACCGCGGGGCGAGCGCGTTTCACGATCTTGCGGACGCGGGAGTCCTTCGGCGGGCGGTTGCGCTTGACGATCATCGGCGCGACCTCCGCTCGTGGCGCTCGAAGGCAAGTTCGAGGATGCGCGTGAGCAAGTCAGCGTACCCGAGGCCCGAGGCCTCCCAGAGCTTTGGATACATGCTGATGCTGGTGAACCCCGGAATGGTGTTCACTTCGTTGGCGACGACCCGGTCGCCACTGGTAAGGAAGAAGTCGACCCGAGCATAGCCTTCGCAGCCCATGACCCTGTACATGCGGAGGGCGAGTTCTCGCACATCGCGGGCGGCAGACTCGGTGATCGGTGCCGGGATGCGGAGCTCGGTGGCGGAGGTGTTGGAGTATTTCGACTCGTAGTCGTAGAACTCGCGGTCGGGCACGATTTCGCCAACGATGCTGACCCTGGGGTCTTCGTTGCCCAGAACGGAGCACTCGACCTCCCGCCCAATCACGGCCTGTTCTACGACTGCCTTGTCGTCGTAGACGAAGGCGGCAGCAAACGCCGCTGGAAGATCCTCACGCGAGCGGGCGCGCGTGATGCCCACAGAGGAGCCTCCGTTGGCCGGCTTGACAAAACAGGGGTATCCGATCGCGTTTTCTATGAGGCCCATCGAATCATTCTGGGCAAGTGTATACTCCCATGATCGGATTACGGAATAGCGTGCGACCGGAATTCCTGCTTCGCGGAACAGCGCCTTCATGAGCGCCTTGTCCATGCCGATGGCGCTGGCGGCCACCCCGGCGCCGGCGTAGGGCTTATCCGCCATCTCCAGGAATCCCTGGAGCGTCCCGTCTTCGCCGAACGTGCCGTGAACCAGCGGGAACGCGACATCGCAGGAATCGAGCGCGGCGAGTGCCTGGCCGGCATGGAGCACGGGCGTCCCGGCATCCTGGAACCCGCGCGCTCCGGCGTCGAGCAACGCTTGCGTTTCGGCCGGGGAAAGCCAGGATCCAGCGCGGGAGATGCCAATCGGCACGACTTCCCAGCGGCCGGGGTCGAGCGCGGCCATGACGCTGCGGGCACTCACGATGCTCACCTCGTGTTCGCCCGAGCGGCCCCCGAAGATGACTGCCACGCGCTGCCGTCCCATCACCACGCCCCCACGAACTGGACTTCGCGTTCCAGCGTGACGCCGAACTGTTCCTTCACCCGCCGCTGCGCTTCGGCGATGAGCCAGGCGACTTCGGATGCGGTGGCGTTGCCTTCGTTCACGAAGAAGTTGCAGTGCTTCTCGGAGATGGCGGCATCGCCTCGGCGCATGCCACGCATCCCCACGGCATCGATGAGCTTCCAGGCGGGCGATTCTGGTGGGTTCTTGAACGTGGAGCCCGCGTTGCGGCCACGAGGCTGGGCCGCCAGGCGCTTCTCATCGTACGAGGCGGCACGGGCCAGGAGTGCCTTCGCATCGCCGGGCACCAGTTCGACTTCGGCCTCGAGGACGGCCTTGCCCGAGAACTGCCCCCTGGTGAACACGCTGCCGCGGTACACCAGCCCGAGGTCCGAGGCTTCGACCCACTGGTCGCCGTCGCCGGGCAATTGCAGCCGCACTCGCCGGAGCACGTCGGCGAGGCAACCGCCATAGGCTCCGGCGTTGTAGACGACAGCGCCGCCGAGCGTGCCCGGGATGCCAACGGCCCAGGCGAGGCCGTCGAGCCCCAGGCGACACATCTTCCGGGCAAAGGCAGCGAAGCTGGCGCCACTCTCGACTTTGACTCGGAGTCCCGTGGAGTCGGCCTCTTCGGCTCGCGAGCGGTTATCAATCACCACTCCGCGGATGCCGGCATCGGCCACCAGGATGTTGCTTCCGCTGCCAAGCACGAAGACATCGACGCCCGCCTCGTGGGCCGCGTTCACCGCGGCGGCAAGCGAGGTGGCGGAACGGACGGTGAGGAAGAGATCAGCCGGGCCGCCGATGCCGAAGGTCGTGTGGCGGGCGAGGGTCTCACCAGGCCGGACCTCGCCATGCGGAGCCAGGGTTGTCGCGAGTCGATCGAGGGCTGTCATCGCAAGGCCTCCAGGAGCCGGGGGCCAACCTCGACCACGTCGCCTGCGCCGATGGTGAAGACGACATCGCCCGCCCGCGCGAGCGCAGCGGCCTGGCGGGCCGCGTCGTCGAAATCGCGCGCATAGCTGGCATGGGGGCCAGTGATGGCCGCGGCGAGGTCCTCGGCGGAGCGGCCGGGGAGAGGCGCTTCGCGCGCCGCGTAGGTCTCCAGGACGATAAGCTCGTCGAGCCCGTCCCAACACCGCAGCCACTCATCCCACAGGTAGGCAATCCGTGAGTAGGTGTGCGGCTGGTAGATGCCGATGAGTCGGCGCTCCGGGAACGCTTTCCGGGCGGCGGCGATGGTCGCGCGAACCTCGGTCGGGTGGTGGGCATAGTCATCCATCACCAGCACGCCACCCGCCTCGCCGACCGTTTCGAAGCGGCGCCTGGCACCGCGGAATGCGGCGATGGCGCCGGCAACCTGGTCGAAGGGGACATCGAGGTGCAACGTAACAGCGGTCGCGGCGAGCGCGTTCCGGACGAAGTGGATGCCCGGGACCGTCGCATGGACGGAGCCAAGAGCCACCCCTCCGCGGGTGACCACGAACTCGGCACCACGTTCGGTCATGGAGATGTCGCGCGCCATCCAGAACCGCACGCCTTCGGTGCCATATGTCTCGTGGCGCAGTGGGTCGTCGCCGAGAACATCCGAGACGTAGCGAGCTCCGGGATCGTCGGCGCAGGCCAGGAGGATGCCGCCCGGGACCACCTTCCGGCCGAACTCGATGAAGGCCTCGCGATAGGCCTCGGCAGTGCCGTAGTAGTCGAGATGGTCAGGCTCGACATTGGTGATCACCGCAATCGCCGGCGTGTACTCGTGGAATGCGCGCTTGTACTCGTCCGCTTCGACGACGCAGACATCACCTTCGCCCCAGGCGGCGTGCCCGCCGAGGTCCGGGCTTTCGCCGCCAAGGATGTACATGGGCTTCTTGCCCGCTCGCACGAGGATGTGCGCGATGAGGCTGGACGTGGTCGTCTTCCCATGTGCTCCTGCTACGGCGACGACGCGCTTACCCTCCATCAAGCGCGCCACCATCTCGGCACGGAGCAGGATGGGAAGGCCCCGGCGGCGCGCCTCGACAAGTTCGGGGTTGTCGTCCTGTGCGGCCGCCGTGGTCACCACGAGAGCCGTATCAGCGGGCACGTTTTCCGCTGCGTGACCTCTGAACGCGAGTGCGCCGGCCGCTTCGGCCTTCCGGGTGAGGTCCGATGGGCGCAGGTCGCTGCCGCTGACCGCGACGCCGCGGGCGCGAAGCAGCAGGGCGATGGCGGACATGTGCATGCCGCCGATCCCCACGAGGTGCACCGGACCGCGGATTTCGGTCATTTGCGGGCAACCTCCATCACGACCTTTGCGATGGCCGCCGCGGCATCGGGGCGGGCGAGCACTCGCGCCGCGGTTCGCATCGCCTCACGCCGCACTTCGTCGTCGAGCAGCTGCCTCACGCACTCGCCGAGGGCGCTGATATCCTGCTGTTCGAGTACAACAGCGGCGCCGTTATCAGCGAGCCAGCGCGCGTTGTTGCGCTGGTGGCCGCCGGCGAACGTACCGGGAATGAGCACGGAGGGGAGTGCTGCCGCGGGCACTTCGCCCAATACCGATGCCCCCGCGCGGAAGACCCCGACATCGGCAGCGAGCATGAGCAGGGGAAGATCGGCCCGGAACGGCGAGGGCTGGTAGTGCTCTTGGACGGCCGGGGGCAGTGTCTCGCGAACCCGGCGGGCAGCCTCGATGCCAGCTTCGCCGGTCACGTGTACGACCGTGGCTTTGCGGCACCACTCAGGCAAGGCTTCGAACACGGCGTTGTTGATGGTCCGCGCTCCCTGAGACGCACCAGCCACGACGACGACCCGCTCTCCTGGCCCGAAGCCCAGCTGCCCGCGGGCTGCATCGCGCGGAACAGTGAAGAACGTCTCGCGCACCGGATAGCCGGTCACCACCGTCTTGTTCGCCGGAAGGAACTCCAGGGCAGCCTCCGTTGTGGTGGTCATGCGCGTGGCGAGCATCCGTTCGGCTTTCACGGCCCAGCCCGGGTGGACATCAGGCAGGTACACGACGAGCGGGCGCCGCAGGAGTTTCGCGGCGACACTGGCCGGGAAACTGCCATAACCACCGGTGCTGAACACGACATCCGGCCCGAATCGACGAAGCTTTCGAATTGCAGCGACGACTCCGGAGAGGAGGCTCCAGGCGCTCTTGGTGAGGCCAATTGGGCCACGGCCGCGCAGCCCGGCAGATGACACTCCCTCGAACTGCACGCCGGCCGACTCGACCAGCGGCCGTTCGCCACGGTTTTCGGGCCCGAAAAAGCACACTTCGACGGGCGACGGCGAGCCTGAACGCACCGCCTCGAGCACGGCGAGCGCCGGGAAGATATGGCCCCCTGTGCCGCCACCGGTCAGCGCGAGCTTCATTCCGACTGCTCCCGCTTCCGGATGATCCGTCGCTTGCGCACGGGATGCTGGTCCATGTAGCCACCGCGGTCGTTTCCGTAGCGCGAGATGCTGATGAGCACACCCATGGCGAGCAGCACAGCCGCCAGGGCATTGCTGCCGTAGCTCAGGAAGGGCAGGGGTACGCCCGTGAGGGGGATCACGCGGGTAATGCCACCGATGTTCAGGAGGGCCTGCACCGTGACCCACGTCGTGATGCCGGTGGCGATGAGCTGGCCGAACTCATCCCGCGCGCGCCGCGCGACCTGGAACCCCCGGACCATCAGGATCATGTAGAGCACGACGATGGGGAGCGTGGCAAGCAGCCCCATCTCCTCGCCGATGATGGCAAACACGCCGTCGGTGTGGCTCTCCGGAATATAGAAGAACTTGGCGCGGCTCGCGCCGAGCCCGAGCCCGTGAATGCCGCCGTTGCCAATGGCGATCAGGGACTGCAGCGTCTGGAAGCCGTTGCCGAGGGGGTCGGTCTCGGCATCGAAGAACGCCGAGAGGCGGTCGGCGCGGTAGCCCGCGGCGGTGGCGAGCACCGCGATGGTCCCCAGGCCGGTGACGCCGAGGGCCACCATCTGTACGAACGATGCCCCGGCGACCCAGAACATCGTGACGGTGATCGCGAGGATGATGACGGTCGTGCCGAGGTTCGGCTGGAGCATGATGAGGACGCTGACGGCGCCAATGATGATCACGAATGGGACGAGCCCGTGTTCGAGCGAGCGGACCGACTCGCCCTTGGAGGCGAGCCATGCGGCCAGGTAGATGATGACCGCGAGCTTGGCGAACTCGGCGGGCTGCACGGTGAGCTCGCCGACGCCGAGCCAGCGCCGCGCTCCACCGCCCTCGACGCCAACCACCAGCACGGCCATGAGCGCACCGATGGTGGCCAGCATGATCGGCACCGCCAGTGGGCGCAGGCGCCGGTAGTCGATCCGTGCCAGGCCAATGAGGAAGATGACACCCATGGCGCCCCAGATGGCCTGGCGGATCACGAAGTAGTAAGGGTCCCCGAACTTCGCGAGCGCGATGACGAAGCTCGAGCTGTAGACGGCGACCATGCCGGTAATCGTGAGGATGGTGGTTAGCGCGAGGAGGGCATAGTCGGGCCTTCCCGGCGTCCACTTCCCGGTTCCCTGTGCGGCGGCTATGGCGACACCTCCCGCGTGAAACCGGCGAGGCCCGCGACGAGCCGGCGGAACGCTTCTCCACGGGCCTCGAAGTTCGGATAGGCATCGAAGCTGGTGCCGGCGGGCGAGAGCAGCACCACGTCGCCGGGCTGAACCAGGCTGGCGGCGGCCACGACGGCCTCGTCGAGTGTTGGAACGATGCGCGCCTCGGCCACTGCGCTCTTCATCGCGTCGTGGAACAGCGGGCCGGCCTCGCCGAAACAGATGACCGCGCGGCAGCGTTCGCGGGCCAGTTCCTGCAGCTGATCGAGCGGGAGGTTCTTTTCGCGGCCGCCGAGCAGGAGCACGACGGGCTCGGTGAAGGCGCGAAGGCCCGCGATGGTCCGCTCGGGGCTGGTGGCGATGGAGTCGTTGACCCATGTCGCGCCGGAGGCCCGGCCAACAACTTCCAGGCGATGCGGGACTCCCCGGAAGCCGCGGACTCCGCCGCGCATGGCATCGACAGAGAAACCCGCCTCGGCGGCGATGGCACAGGCCATGACAACGTTGGCGAGGTTGTGCCGTCCGCGCAGCCGGATATCGCCCTCCGACAGTACGGCCGATGCCCGGTTCCCGTGCCTCACTACCACGTCGGCGTGGTCGAGCCATGCCCCGTCGCCGTCGACTTCCGCGCTGATGGAGGTGCGCACGAGTCTGCCGCGAACCGAAGCCATGAGGGCGCGGCTTGTGTGGTCATCGGCGTTGAGTACGGCGACGTCCTCACGGCCCTGGTGGGCGATGATGTTGCGCTTGAGGCCAACGTATTCGTCCCAGCTGAACTGGTCGAGGTGGTTGGGAGTGATATTGGTAACGGCCGCGATGGCCGGGGAGCGGTCGGTGTACTGGAGCTGGGTATGGCTGATCTCGAGGATGACATTCGTGCTGGACGCGATCTCGTCCAGGCGCCCGAGGAGTGCCTCGCCGATGTTGCCGCCAACAATGAAGGGCTGGCCGGATTGCGCCGCGATGGCGCCGACGAGCGCGGTGGTGGTGGATTTCCCGCTCGAACCGGTGATGCCGATGACTCGGCCGGGGCAGAGCTGCAGAAAGAGCCGCATCTGTGAGGTCACCGGCACGCCGAGTTCGCGGGCACGGGCAAGCGCCGGGTTGTAGCGAAGGACGGACTGGGAGACCGCTACGAGGTCGTACCCGGCGGGGTCGACCAGGGGCTGACCCGCCACCAGGCGGTCGATGCCATCGGGTGCGGTCGCGCCGGCGGCGGCGAGCGCGGCGTCGGTCCGCGTGTCGCTGACGGTAACGGAGGCGCCGTGGGCCACCATCCAGCGTGCGAGGTCACGGCCCTCGATACCAAGGGAGTACACGAGCACGCGCTTTCCGCGGACATCCATGGGGGCGGCCAGGAGCGAACCGTTGGTTGCCGTCATTACTCTGGCACCTCCAGGGCGAGGGCGACGCCGGCCATGGCGGCCACGATGGAAATGAGCCAGAAGCGCGTGACGATCTGCGTTTCGGCCCAGCCGACGAGTTCGAGATGGTGGTGGAACGGCGCACGCCGGAAGATGCGCTTGCCGCCGGTGAGCTTGTAGTAGCCGATTTGGAGGATGTTGCTGCCGGCCTCGATCACGAAGATCACGCCGATGATGGGTAAGAGCAGCCATTGGCCAGTCATCAGGGCGACGACAGCAAGCGATGAGCCGAGGGCCAGCGCGCCGGTATCGCCCATGAACACGCGGGCAGGGTGGGCGTTGTACCAAACGAAGCCAAGGTTCGCCCCGGCGATGATGAACGCGAAGGTGGCGACGAACTCCTGGCCCTGGATGAAGCCGATGATGCCGTAGGCGATGAACGCGATGAGCGTGGTCCCGCCCACGAGGCCATCCAGGCCATCGCTCACGGCAACGGCGCTGGTGGTCGCGACGATGATGACGGCAGCCAGGGGAATGTAGAACACCCCGAGCGCATAGCTCCCGACGTACGGGACGTTGATCGACTCGACCTCGATGTAGCGGTAGAGCACGATCGCCGCCGCGAGCGCGAAGAGCGAGGTGAATGCGATCTTGAACCGCCAGGAGAGGCCCTTCTGGGAGCGGTACTGGAGCGTCCCCAGGTCATCGACGAAGCCGGCAGCCATCGTGATGCCAATCATCCCGAGCGGGAGCAGGATCGACTGGTGGTTCCACCAGTCGACAGCAACGGCGGTCACGATGAACGTTGGAAGCCAGATCATGAACCCGCCGAAGGTCGGCGTGCCGGCTTTCTTCTGGTGTTCGGGCAGGTGCTCACTGACTTCCTTGCCGATCTTCTTGCGGCGGAGGTAGCGCACGATGGGCTCGCCAAGCGCGAGAGCCAGGAAGAAGGTTGCGACCCCGGAGAAAAGGGCGTGAATCACCGGGCTGCCTCCAGGATCGGGATGGCGGCCTCGAAAGCCTCACCGCGGGATGCCTTCACCAGGACCGTGTCGCCCTCGCGCAGGATGGCCGCCGCCTCCGCGGCCGCTTCATCACGCGAGGGGAACCAGCGGACGTCGGGGTGGCCCGCGGCACGGGCTGCCTCTGCGAGCGCACGACAGGTCTCGCCCGAGCAGAAGAGCACCTCGCAGGAGGCGGCGGCGATCTCGCCCGCCTTGCGGTGTTCCTCCAGTTCGTATTCCCCGAGTTCGGCCATGCGCCCGAGGAACGCGATGCGCCGGCCCTGGAGCCCGCGCAGCATCAGCAATGCTCCTGCCAGCGAGGCGGGGCTCGAGTTGTAGCGGTCGTCGATGATCGTGGCCCCGGCGGCGCTCTTGAGCACTCGGGCGCGGCCTTCAACCCTGGCGTGGTACACAGCCGAGGCCGCCCCACGAAGCGTCATCCCGAGCGCGATGGCCGCGGCCATCGCCGTCAGGACCGCCGGGACTGTGTGGGCCCCCGGCAGGGGCGATGTCACACGCTCCGTCGACTCGCCATTGGTCACGTCGAAGGACGTGCCGAGGAGACCATTCTCGGTAACCGGCCCGCGGCGGAGGTCTGCCGACTCGTGCTCTCCGAAGGTCAGTACGTGGCAGCGCAGCTCGGGCTTCACCGAGAGCACGCGCGGGTCGTCGGCATTCAGGATCGCCCAGCCATCGGCCGGCAGGTTCCGGGCCAGCGAGAGTTTTTCGCGCTGGATGGCCTCGATGCTGCCGAGTTTCGAAACGTGAGTTAGCCCGACGTTCAGCACGGCTCCCACTTCGGGCTCAGCGACTCGGCAGAGGTCAGCGATTTCTCCCGGACTATCCATGGCGAGCTCGAGCACCGACACCCGGTGGTCGCGGCGGAGGCTCATCAGGGCCAGCGGGAGCCCCTCGCGGGAGTTGAGATTGCCCGGGCTACGGTGCGTCGGGAAGCGATCAGCCAGCGTGGCAGCGGTCATCTCCTTGGCGGTGGTCTTGCCGACCGTGCCGGTGATTCCAACGACGTGGGGATTGCAGGCCCGCCGCCACGCATTGGCGAGCTCGCCTGCAGCACGGGTCGTATCGGGAGCGATCACGATCGTCTTGCCCGGCCAGTCGCCCTCGGGAGGGCGGGAGCAGATCGCGGCGACCGCCCCGGCCCGGAGCGCATCGGCCACGTAGAGATTGCCATCGGTCTCCTCGCCGGGGAATGCACAGAAGAGGTCGCCAGGCTGGACCAGGCGCGAGTCGGCCGCGCCGCCGGTGATCTCGAAGGCGGGACCGGCGACGACCCGGTAACCGCGGCGGCGCATCTCCTCGCTGACCATGGTGGTGGTGAGATGCTGGCTCATCGCTGGCTCACATAGGCGCCCTTATCGGGCCGGATGTTGAGGTAGCGCAGTGCGTCATCGGCGAGCGAGGCGAACACTGGCGCGGCGGCGGCGGTGCCTGTGAGCCCGTCCTTGTTCTCATCGAGTTTGACCAGCACGAGAATCTCCGGCTGGTCGAGGGGCGCGAAGCCGACGAACGATGCGATCTGCGTATCGTCGTAGCCGTTGGGGACCGGGACGTTCGCGGTGCCGGATTTCCCACCGGCCGTGTAGAACTTTGGATTGCCGGGGTGAATGCTCTGTTCGGGTTCGACCACCTTGTTGAGCATCGCACGGATGGTTGCGCTGGTCTCGGCTGAGATGGCCCTCCCGACAACCTCGGGGCGAACTTCGCGACGGGTGCCGTCCTGCGCGATGTATGCCTTCACCAGGTGGGGACGCATCACGTTCCCACCGTTGATGGCGGCGGCAACGGCCGTCAGCATCTGGATGGGCGTGACGCTGATCGATTGGCCGAACGCCTGGGTGGCGAGGTCGACCGGCGAGAAGTCGCTGTCGGTTTCCCTGCGGATGATGCCAGTTGCCTCGCCCTGCAGGTCGATGCCGGTTGGCTTGCCGAATCCGAAGGCGTCGAGATAGCGCTGGAACGCCCCCGATTCCTTCGCTTCAAGGGCCTGCATCATGAAGATGGCGCCGGTGTTGATGCTGTGCTGGAGCACGCCGGTCATGGTTTGTTCGCCATAGACGTTGTCGTCCCAGTTCTTGATCGGGACGTCATAGATGAGCGCGACTCCGCTGTCGTAATACGTGGTGTTCGGCGATACCGCTCCGGCATCGATGGCGGCTGCGGCGGTGATGATCTTCATCACCGAACCGGGCTCGTAGAGGTCGG
Source organism: uncultured Anaerolineaceae bacterium (assembly GCA_964507025.1). Classification (GTDB taxonomy): domain Bacteria; phylum Chloroflexota; class Dehalococcoidia; order Tepidiformales; family Tepidiformaceae; genus Amarobacter. The sequence continues at coordinate 211,011 of CAZDOK010000001.1, read as the reverse complement.
TGACGGCGCGGTTTCGCAGGAGCTCGATAACCTGTGGGTCGTCGAGGTTGAGGCTGCTGTACTTCAACCCGGGCGAAGTGGCGAGGGCGAGGATTTCACCGGTGGCAGGGTCCATCAGGACGATCGAACCGCCGATAGCGCGGTGCTCCTTGATGGCGGCTTCGAGGCGCTCCTCGGCCATCTGCTGGAGATAGCGGTCGATGGTGAGGACGATGTCCTCGCCGGGCATGGGTTCAGTTGCGACGTAGCGGCCGTAGGGGATGGGTTCACCGCTGGTGTCGCGTTCGTAGATGGCCTTGCCGGGCTTGCCCTGGAGCACGTCGTTGTATGCGGCCTCGATCCCGGCGAGACCCGTGTTGTCGGTGCCGATGAAGCCGAGCACCGAGGCCGCGACATCGCCTTCCGGGTTTACGCGACCGGTGTTGGGGAGCGCGATAACGCCGGCCAGGCCCTCTCCAATGATTTCCAGCCCGGTTTCGTAGTCGACGTCCTTTCGAACGGGCACATCGACAAGCTCGGAGCCACCGACCAGCGCGCGGAGTTGCGCGGGATCCATCTTGAGCAGCTTGCCGAGCTCGCCGGAAGCTGTGGCGGCGTCGCCCGCATCGCGCCACGAGCGAGAGTTCACGTAGATGTCCCAGGTCTCGACGCTTGTGGCAAGGAGCGCTCCGTTGCGGTCGAGGATGGCGCCGCGGCGGGCGAAAAACGTCTGACTGCCGGAGAGTTCCGCCTTCGCGCGGGCTGCGTAGGAATCGTGTTCGATGATTTGGAGCTGGATAAGGCGCGCGCAAATGACGAGGGCGAACGCCCCGAAGAAGAAGGCCGGCAGCCATACACGGCGGGTAGGCCGCGCCCTGGGGTGCGACATCCGAAACGCGCCTCCAACCCGGCCCCAAAGGGCGCGGGTACACTGGGGCTACCGGGTCAGGGTAGCCAGCTCACGAGCGGCTTCCACCAAGGAGCAGGCGCATCCTGTTCGGGTGTGCGCCGGGGGAGATACTCCGCTGGAAGCTTCGCCGGCGCGGGGCCGGGCTCGTTCACGGTGACAAAGATGGGATTGGTCGCGGTGACCATTCCGATGTCCTGTGCGCGCCGCTCGATGCGAGTGAGCGAGGTAAGGCGTGCGACATCGCTTTCGAGCAGCGAGATTTCGCCGCTCAGGCGGGCCTCGCGCTGCCGGATCTCCTGGATATCGAATCCCTGGCTGGTAGCCGCGCTGTTCTGGATGACGGGGAGCATGGCACAGAGGCCCACCAGGGCGATGGCCCCCACCACAGTCCAGTTCGGGCGGCCGACCGGGTTACGCAGCGGCAAACCCCGCCCGGCCCTTCCGAGAGGATGATGAATTGCGGCCATCTCAACGAATCCGTTCGGCGGCGCGCAGCACCGCGCTGCGCGCGCGGGGGTTAGCGGCAATCTCGGCCTCGCCCGGGCGAATCCCGCGGCGTGTGAGTTCCCGCAGGGTGGCGATATGTCCGCACTGGCAGACCGGGAATTGGGGAGGGCAGATGCAGCCCGCGGACTCCCGGCGGAAGTACTGCTTCACGATGCGGTCTTCGAGCGAATGGAAACTGATGACGGCGAGGCGTCCGCCGTGCGAGTTTCCAGAGCCGAGCAGGCTGTGGGCGAGCGGAAGAGCCGCGCGAAGGCTGTCGAGTTCGCCATTCACGCGGATCCGGAGCGCCTGGAAGACTTTGGTGGCGGGGTGAATTTGGGTGTGTCTCCTGGCACCCCCCACAGCCTGCTCGACAGATCTGGCTAGATCCCAGGTCGTCCGCAGCGGGCGGTTGCGCGCGATCGCTTTCGCTATCCGGCGCGACTGCCGTTCCTCCCCATATTCATAGAAGAGGTCTGCGAGCGACGATTCGTCCCAGGTGTTGACGATGTCGGCGGCGGTGAGGCCGCCGGACGCCGGGTCCATGCGCATATCCAGGGGGCCTTCGAGCGCGAACGCGAAGCCGCGTCCGGCCGTGCCCATCTGGAATGACGAGACGCCGAGGTCCATGAGGATGCCATCGACTTCCTGGAAACCTTCCTGATCCGCGATGTCCGCGAGTTCACGGAAGTTCGCGTGGACGAAGCTGACCCGCCTCCCAAACGGTGTCAGTCTCGTGCGCGCGAACTCCAGCGCTTCGCGGTCCTGGTCGAGGCAGAGGAGGCGGCCGGTCTCGCCCATGCCGCGGGCGATGGCTTCGCTGTGACCACCGAGGCCGGTCGTGCAATCGATGTAGGCGCCGCCTTCGCGGACGTCGAGGAGCTCGATTGTCTCGCGGAGGAGCACCGGGACATGGACGGGCGCGGGAGCTGTCATAACAACCACGTTACCCCTCCTGCCCCTTCTGGAGCGCGGCGATGCGGGCGGCCTGGCGCGCCTCTTCGCGCGCGTCGAATGCGGCACTGTCCCACACCTCCATGCGCCGGCCCACGCCGACGACCTTCACGTCCTTGCTGAGGCCCGCGAACTTCGCAAGGTCCTCGCGAATGGTGACGCGGCCCTGCGCATCCTTCTGGAGTGGCCAGACCTTTCCATAGAAGTCGCGCCGGGCATCCTCGCCCTCCTGCGTCTCCTCCGGGATGGCCTCGATGATCTCCGAGGCACGGGCGAAGGAATCGATGGTATGGAGGACCAGGCAGCGGTCCGTACCGGTTGCGATGTAGCCGCCTTCTTCGAACGCGCCACGATAGGCCGGCGGGATTGGGACCCGGTTCCGGTCGTCGAGCACGTAATCGAAGGTGCCTACAAATCGCATCCCCCGAACCCTTCCGGGGTGTGGGCCGGGTGGCCCCGAAATTGGGAGAGTTAGGGCAATCGCCCCATTCCACCCCATTTCACCCCACGCGCATACTATGGGCAGGGTGAAGGACGTGTCAACGGCTTTTCTTGACCGAATTATTGGATTGGCGGGAACTCCCTGATAGGAGCACCGGGGGAGAAGTGGGGAGGAATGGGGCGCAGTGCGGTAGGATCGCCCCATGACACGCGTGGCCGTCCTCACGGCATCGGACAAAGGAGCGGCTGGCGAGCGCGAGGATGTCTCAGGGCAGACCATCGCCCGGATGCTGCTGGAGGCGGGGCACGAGGTGGTACGGCACGACATCGTGGCGGACGAGCGGGCCCTCATCGCCGAGCACCTGCGGGTGTGGGCCGACGCGGAAATTTGCGACGTGATTCTCACGACGGGCGGGACGGGACTGACACCGCGCGACCAGACACCGGAGGCCACTCGAGATATCGCCGAGCGGGACGTGCCGGGCATCCCGATCGCGCTCATCCAGAACGGCCTGCGGCACACGCCCTACGCGGCCCTGACCAGGGGGGTGGCAGTCACGCGCGGGCGGACACTGATTGTGAACCTGCCGGGGAGCCCGAAGGCGGTGGCGCAGGGGATGGACGTGCTGTTGCCGCTGCTGGGGCACGTGGCCGAACTCCTGGAGGGCCCGCTGGAGCACGGACAAGCAACGTGAGAATCGATGTCCTGACCCTGTTCCCGGAAGCGTTTCAGGGCTAGAACCCTCCGCCGAGGCGTTCTCCACCAAGGCAGCACTCGCGGTGACGGAACCCGAAGCGGACTATCTGGGCCAGCCGGTGGGTGCCCAGCTTCTGATGCACGTGCTTGATGTGAGACCGCACGGTCGATTCCTCCACAACGCGTCGACCCGCCACCTGGACGACGGTCAGGCCATCGGTGAGGAGCACGACGACTTCCCGCTCCGCCGTCGTCAACTCTCGGCAGTGCTCATTCTCCAGGATGTGCCTTAGATCGCCAGCCATCGGATCTCCGCTTCTTGGGCGCATGAGGCATATTCGCGACCACACCGGGCGGCCACAAGCCGCATTTTAGGGAACGTTGGGGGCGGGACTTAAGTTCCCGCCCCCGGGGCTACTGTGGTGCCGAAGGACCTAGATCTGGCCTGGCCAAGGGCAGCTGTTCGAACAACTGACAGAGTAGTAATACGACTTCCACTCCTGGTGGACATGAGCTCCGGTCCAGCACGGATGCGCGGAGCCGTAGCAGACCCAATTGCTGGGGTGCCCATGGCCGCTGCCATTCGCATTATTGCTGTAGTTGCCGACGGTGCCGACCGTGGCTCCGGCGGAGAGGACGTTCCCCAACGAAACGCTCGGGGAGATGTGCGTGTCCGACACCTGTCCCACGGGAACCCAATCGTAGGGGTTGAGATCGGTGCCATACAGCTCGATGTCGACGATGACCGTCGAGCCGGCAAGCCCCCCTCAAGACGACTGGATCCCTGAGACGACACCTCGCACGGTGTATCCAGACTGCACATTGAACTGAACCGCAGAGCCTGCGGATGCGCCAATGTCGATCGCGACAGAATTTGAACCGAGGATCCACACCTGGTGTCCAGGGCATGAACTTGTGATCGCTCCGCTTACGCCACATCCGATAGCTGCAAACATGTAAGTCTCCTGCGGATCGCAGTAGTGGTGCAGCGCTGCAAATCGTATCCGCACATCAACGATTGCTCTGTCGGTCGAAGGCGCGCGCCCCTAAAATCGAGTATTAATGTCGTCTCGACCTGTGCATCCCAAAATTTGGGGATGGCTCGAAGCACGTATCATTTCAAACTTCTAGATGATTATAATGCGGTGGACACGATGATTCCTGAAATAATCTTGCTCATAGATATAGGCGCGCTCCTGTTTGGATTTACAGGCGAAACTTAGACGACAAAGAGACTTCTTGTTTGCTTTATACTCCTGGCGACTTGTACATCCGGATCGCGTCACCGCGCTATCCAGGATGATCGTGTCCACTGAGCTGGTTCTTTCTCTTACCTCGGTCGCTATGCTGATGTGCCGGGTCGAGCAGGGGGTTCTTTGGGCGACTGCGTTCTTCGTCACATTCTTCTCTGCCGGTGTGGGCATTCAGTTGGTTGTGAGACGATGGGCTCCCGGTGCCCCATGCGGGTGTTTTCCCTCACGAACCAGAACCGGCTCCAGGAGCCTCTTGCTTACCTCCAGCCTGCTCGGAGTGAGCTGTTGGTCCTTGATGCTACAGCTGTAGTTGCGCCAGAATCCCAAGAATTGGGGACGCCGAGAGCCGAGAGCCCCCGTACGGTGCGGACGACAACACCGATGGCGGGATACCGCTTCCGCTGGTTTAGCCAGCGCGTTCGCGAAAGGGATGGCCCATGCACCGCTCGCTCTGGCTGACGAGCTGCCTCATTCTGTCGGCAGTGATTGCAGTTGCCGCATGCGGCGGAGACGACGCGGAGCAATGGACGGGCAAAGCGCTCGTCGATTCATTGATCCAGGAAATCCTGGATGGCGACCGCGATGCATTCCGGGACGCGCTGGCGACGGTCGAGCGCCCCTGCAAGCAGCCCGGCACCGCGGACGTTGGCGAGCTCACCTGCCCGGACGGGACAACTGGAGACACCGCCGAGGTGTTCCAGGTGACCGGCTGCCACGCCGAGTACCGGGCGGCCGAACAGCTCGGCGACGTGGCCGAAGCGTTCTTTGGGGCAGAGGGCGCGGCGAACGGCTGGAAGCTCTACGCCGTGTATCGCGGCGTGGATGACATCTTCGGTGAGACGTACCGGGTCGTGTTCGTTGATGGCAATAGGGACGGGCGGGCAGCGTGGATACGCGCCTCCGGGAAGGTGGTGCTCGTGGAACTCGGTTGCGGCGCGACGGCGCCCGCCGCGTTCGTCGAGGGCGTGACCGGCTTCGTGGTTGCGCCTGGAGACTGAGCGGCCCCGCGCTTCGCCCTTGCCGCTGAATCGTGAATCGGCAATGGTGGCTTTGCCGTGCGAATCGATGTCCTGACCCTGTTCCCTGAGGCCTTCCGTGGGCCGCTCGATGTCTCGATCATCAAGCGGGCGCGCGAGGACGGGCTGCTCGACCTGCAGGTCCACGACATCCGCGAACACGCGACCGACCGGCACAAGTCGGTGGACGACTACCCGTTCGGCGGCGGGCAGGGGATGGTGATGCGCGTGGACGTGCTCGACCGGGCGCTGCAGTTCGTGCAGGAGCTGGATGGGCCGCCGGGACTGGTGGTCTACCTCTCGCCCCAGGGCGAGGTGCTGAGCGACCGGCTGGTGCGGGATCTGGCGCAAAATGAGCGCATGGTGCTGGTCTGCGGCCGGTACGAAGGTGTCGACGAGCGCTTCATCGAGCATTGTGTCGACCGCGAGGTCTCCATCGGCGACTACATCCTGACCGGCGGCGAACTGCCCGCGATGGTGCTGATCGACGCGGTCGCGCGTCACATCCCGGGGGCGCTCGGCGATGAGGTGTCGCCCGAGGAGGAGTCGTTCGCCGACGGGTTGCTGGAACACCCGCAATACACGCGCCCGGCCGAGTACCGGGGCTGGGAGGTGCCCGAGGTATTGCTCAGCGGGCACCACGCGAAGATCGAGAAGTGGAAGCGAGAACAGCGGCTGAAACGGACCCAGGAGCGGCGGCCCGACCTGCTGCTCGGTGACGGGCCTCAGGAATAGAGGAGCATGTCGCGGAAGTGCAGGTTGGAGAGCGCGCCAGGCCGGGCCGCGCGGATGCGCTCGACGGCTTCGGCCCCATCGATGCCGAGCTCACGGAGTACCAGCCCGGTGACCAGGCCGCTGCGGTTCATTCCGTGGGTGCACATTACGTAGATGCGCTGCGGCGGTTGAGGGTGCTCGCCGCGCGCGGCCCTCGCCGCATCGGCGACCACCTGGTCGATGCGCAGCCAGGGCGGAAGTGGGCCGTCGTGATCGGCAAAGACACAGGCCACCCAGAGTCCGGCTGCCGTGCGGTGGGCCGGGGACATGTCGCCGGCGCAATCCACGAGCCAGGATGCGGTGAGGACAGTTTCGGACACATGCTCCCCAACGTGACTGCGGGCGCCGCCCATCCAGATCTCGGTTTGAGGGTTGCGGGCCTCGCCGGCAGCAAGCACGAGGCTGGCCCGCGGGAGATCGTGGCCGGTGCGGAGCTGGACGGAGGGGTCTTCGAGCACTCGTAGTGATGGTAGCGGGCGGGACGGGACGGCGTCATTGCAAGCAAGCACTTGCGTTCGCTACGCTGGTTCCGTGGACACAGTGCACGATCGGCTCCTGGACGCGGCAAGCGAGGTGTTCGCCGAAGAGGGATTCCGCGGCGCTACCACGCGAAAGATCGCTGCCCGGGCCCGGGTCAACGAGGTGACGCTGTTCCGTCACTTCGCAAGCAAGGAAGACCTCCTGGTGGCTGCAATCGACCGGCAGGTCGCCTCTTCCATCGCAATGCTGGCCGCGGTGCCGCTCCCGGCCGAGCCCCGCGATGTGGGCGACGAGCTTGGACGGTTTCTGACCGCGACGCTGTTCGGCTTCGCCGCAGCCCACCGGGCCGTGCGCACGAGCCTGGGCGAATGGGGGCACCATCCCATGCTCGATGACCGGCTGACCGGTACCAGCCGGTATGTCTCCGACCAGGTCGAGCGCTACCTGGCGGCCGCACAGGAATGCGGGCTCATCCGCGACGACATCCACCCGGTCTTGGCGGCACAGGCGCTGATAGCGACCATTTTCGCGCATGGGATGCTGCACAAGATGATGCCGGAGCGCTTCCCGGTGGGCCCGGAGGAATCGGTTGCCATGTACTTGAGAATCATGCTCGAAGGGTTACTCCCCGCGAGCGCGGGAGGCGATTGCTCGTGATAGGGCTGCTCGAAATCAGGCGGCGAAAGTTCCAGTTTGCGCTCATCGCGCTGATCGTCACGCTCATCAGTTACCTGGTGCTGATGATCAATGGCCTCGGCGTCGGGCTCAATGAACAGGCAGGGAGCGCGCTCCGCAACTTCGATGCCGACGCGGTCGCCTATTCGGACCGCGCGGGACTGAGCGTCATCCGCTCGGAGCTAAGCCAGGACCAGGTCGACCGGATCACGGCCGAATCGAGCGCGGATGAGAGCGCGCCGCTCGGTTACATGGCGGCGAACTACCGCAAGGATTCCGGGGAGATCGAGTCGGCGGCGTTCCTCGCCTTCGACCCGGGAACCATCGCCGAGCCAAAGGTCGTGGACGGCCGCATGTTGGCCCGGGACGACACGGATGGTCTCCTGGTGGACCGCAGCTTCTTGCGGTACTCGGGGCTCGAGGTGGGCGACACCGTGACGATTTCGGTGCGGTTGGTCGAGCGGGAGTTCCGCATTGTTGGGGAGACGAACGAGGGCGCGTTCTTCTTCCAACCATCGGTCTACCTGCTGCGAAGCACCTGGCAGGAACTGAAGTACGGTCTGGTGGGGGCGGAGACGCCCGTCGCCTCCATCGTGCTGCTCAAGGGGGACGGCCTCGCCGGGAAACGCGGTACCGGATGGGAAGCCGTGTCGAAATCTACCGCATTCGCGAATATCGAGGGCGTCTCGGGCCAGCAATCGACGGTGCAGGCGCTGCGCGCGTTCGGCTATCTGATTGGGGGACTCGTCATCGGCGTGTTCTTCTACGTGCTCACGCTCCAGAAGATCGGCCAGATCGGGATGCTCAAGGCGGTGGGCGCCAGCTCCTTCTTCCTCTTCCGGCAGGTGCTGGTCCAGGTGCTGGCCATCGCGGTGGTGGGAGTCGGCATCGCAATCCCGCTGACCTGGGCAACCAACCGGCTGATCCAGCAGGCGCCAAACCCGGTGCCCATCGCATTCACCACGGGCACGTTCATCACCACTTCCGTGTTGCTGGTGTTGATGGCGGTGGTGGGCGCCATGTTCTCCGGGCGGCAGGTCGCCCGCGTCGACCCGATCATCGCCCTCGGGCAGCAGCAGTAAGGAGCCGCACGATGAGCGTCACCCTGATGGTCCAGGACCTTTCGAAAACGTATGGCCATGGCGAGCAGGCAGTGCAGGCGGTGCAGCATGCGAACTTCAGCACGGAACCGGGCGAGTTCGTCGCGGTCGTCGGTCCGAGCGGCTCAGGAAAGACCACGCTGCTCGCGATGATCGGCGGCCTCCTGACTCCAACGAGCGGGGCCATCGTGGTCAACGGACGGGATATCGCCGGCCTCAGCAGCGCGCAACAGGCGGCGTACCGCCGGGAATCGGTGGGCTACGTGTTCCAGGCGAACAACCTGCTGCCGTTCCTGACGGCCCGGGAGAACCTGTTGGTGATGAGCCACATCACGGGAGCCAACAGGCGTGCCGCGCGTCGCCGCGCCGATCAACTCCTGGAGGAACTGGGGCTGACCCGGCGGGCGGATGCGCTCGCGACCGAGCTCAGCGGCGGCGAACGTCAGCGTGTGGCCATCGGCCGGGCATTGATGAACGACCCGGAGCTGGTGCTCGTGGACGAGCCCACGGCGAGCCTCGATTCGGCGCGCGGCCGCCAGGTGGTGGAGTCGCTCATTCACGAAGTGAAGAGCCGGGGAAAGCTCGGCCTCATGGTGACGCACGACATGGCGATGGCCGAACTGGCCGACCGCATCATTGAGATGCACGATGGCGAGTTGCGCGTCCGGGGACGGAACGCCCTTACCGGCTGACCATCCGGTCGAAACCGCGTAGGATTCGTGCGACGGCGCACTTGCCGGCAGGGTGCGATCCTTGGGCCTCGAAGTCGGGATAGCCGTTGTCGCATTGCTGGTGGCATTTCCGTTGACAGCGCTCCTGCGGTTGCCGACCAAGGCGGGCCGGCGTGGCGAGCTCATCCCCAAGATCGGCGGTCTGAGCATCCTGGCGGCGTTCGTTGCGGCGCCGTTCATCATGGCGCTCTTTTCGGGACAGGCTCGCGACTTCATTTCGGGTGACTTCCGCCAGCTGTTGGCTCTCGCCGTATGCGGTGCCGCGGTCTGTGCGGTAGGTGCTCGGGACGACTTCCGCGATGTCGACTGGTCGATCAAGCTGGCGACCCAGGTCGCCGCCGCGGTGGTGCTCTACCTGAGCGGCTTCCACATCGGCGAAATGACGCTGCCAGGCGGTGGGACCCTCGAGCTTGGATTCACAGACCCGTTGGTCACCGTCCTCTGGATCGTCGCGGTGACCAACGCGATCAATCTCATCGATGGGCGGGACGGCGTGGCGGCCGGGATTGGCGCGATGGTCGCGGCTACCATGTCGTATATCGCCTGGGACCTCGGCCACGACCTGATTGCCATGCTCTTCGCCGCGCTGGCCGGCGCCTCTCTCGGATTCCTCCCGTTCAACCTGACGAAGGCAAGCCGTTTTCTCGGAGATTCCGGTGCATACCTGCTCGGGTTCACCATCGCCGGGTTGAGCGTGGCGGGGTCGCTCGATTCGACCGGCCGGGTGCCGCTCTATATCCCGGTTGTCGCGTTGGGCCTGCCTCTACTCGATACGGGCGTAGCCTTCCTGCGCCGTTTCCTCGATGGAAAGCACCCCATGCTTGCGGACTTCGACCACTTCCACGACCGGATCGAGCGGCTGCTCGGGCTCTCGCCGCTCCAGGTCACGCTGGCGACCTACGCCCTCACCGCAGTGTTCTGCGCGGGGGCCGTGCTGGCGCATGTCTGGTACAAGAGCATGGGTTCGGCCGTGGTGGGTGGCGGCGTGGTGCTGTTCGCGATCGTGCTCATCCTGGTGCTTGGCTACGGGTCCTCGATGTGGAACTCCGCGCGGGTGCTCAGCCTCCGAGGACGGGGCAGGCAGGCCGAAGAACGGGTCTGACCAGGCGGCGGGCGTTCAGCCGCCGCGCAGCGAGGCGCCCATTTCCTTCCCGAGTCGAACCAGCAGCCCTTGCTGGATCTTCGCCACGTCGCTATCGGTGAGGGTGCGGTCGTCGGCCTGGAAGCGAAGCCGCAGGGCGAGCGACTTCTTTCCCTCGGGGATGCCGGCACCGCGGTACTCGTCGAAGACGTCAGCTCGGATCCTGACACCGCCGCTCCGGTGAGAGCGCACCAGCTCCAGCACGCGGCCAGCGGGGGTTCCGTCATCGACGACCAGTGCGAGGTCCTGCCGGACCTCAGGGAACTTCGATGGCGCAGCGTATTCCGGGCGCTCGGGAAGGTGACGCACCACATCCTCGAGCCAGAGTTCGACCAGGAAGACGGGCTCATCGATGTCAAAGGCGCTTGCGGTTCCGGGGTGCACCTGGCCAAGGATGCCGAGCACATCCTTGCCGGCGCGCACTTCGGCCGTGTGGCCTTCCAGCAGGCCGAATTCCCTGCGCGGGGCGAACGTCACGCGGACGCCCAGGTGGTCGAAGATAGCCTCGACGGCGCCCTTCGCGTCGAAGAAGTCGAGGTGCTCCGCACCGGGCCGGCCCCATCGAGTCTCCCTTGGACCGCCAAGTACCGCGCACAGGACGGGCCGCTCGTGGGGAAGGTCGGCCTCGGCGGGCAGGTACTCGAAGCCGATTTCGAACAGCCGCAGGCCGGTCTCGGCATGCCTCCGATTCGTGGCGAACGTTTCCAGCAGCGAGGGACGAACGGAGGTGCGCAAGTACGTGTGCTGGGCCGCGACCGGGTTCACGACGGCGAGTGGGTCCCGGCGGCGCGGATCACCGGGCGGCACCATGCGGTCGAGCCTGGCCTTGTCGGTCAGGGTGTAGGTAATGATCTCCTGGAACCCGGTGGCAGCCGCCAGGTCGCGCACGCGTTCCCGCAGGTCCATGAGCGGGTTGGGCTCGGGGTCAGGGAGGGTGCCGCGCAACATAGTCGCGGGAAGCTTGTCGTACCCGTGGATGCGGCCGATGTCCTCGATGACGTCGTCCGGTATCTCCACGTCCGGGCGCCAGTCGGGTGGCTGGACACTGTACTTGCCGGGTGGGACGAAGTGACAGACGAACCCGAGGTCGGTCAGGATCCGGCGCACGTCGTCCACGGGAACCTCGATCCCCAGAACCCGGGCGATGCGCTCAGCCTCGACGATGATGGTGGGCCGTGGCTGCCTCCCGGGATAGACATCGACGAGGCCAGCCGCGACTGAACCGCCGGTGAGACGCTCGAACAGGTGGAGCGCCCGGCGCTGTGCGTACTCAGCCATCTCGGGGCCGATGCCTTTCTCGAACCGCAGCGAAGCCTCCGTGCGGAGCTTCAGCAGCGTGGACGTGCGCCGGATGGAGCCTGCTCGAAAATTCGCGACTTCGAGCAGGACAGTCTTCGTGCCCTGGCTCACCTCGCTGTTGCCGCCGCCCATCACGCCCGCGATACCGACGGGCCCGCCACCGTCGCAGATAAGCAGCATCTCGGCGTCGAACTCGCGCTCGACGCCATCGAGCGTGAGAAGTTTCTCGCCGGCCATCGCCCGCCGGGCGACGATCTTCTTGCCGCGCACGAGGTCATAGTCGAACGCGTGGAGAGGTTGCCCCGTTTCGAGCATCACGTAGTTCGTGATATCGACCACGTTGTTGATCGGCCGCATTCCGGCCTTGAGCAGGCGTTCCTGCATCCACTGTGGCGACGGGGCGATGGCGACGTTCTCGATGACGGAGGCCGTGAAGCGGCGGCAGAGGTCGGGGGCATCGATGGTCACCGAGATGAAGTCGTCGACGTTGCGCTCCGAGGCGGAGTACGAGCGGTCGGGCTCGCGCAGGACCTTGCCGGTTAGCGCAGCCGTCTCGCGTGCGAATCCGAGGACGCCAAGCAGGTCGGCGCGATTCGCCCAGGTGGAGATATCAAAGACAACGTCGCCGAGGACCTCGACGAGCGGGCGGCCGATGACGGCGTCCTCGGGCAGGACGAGGATGCCCTCATGTTCGTCGCTCAGGCCGAGTTCTTTCTCACTCAGGACCATACCGGCGGACTCGACCCCTCGGATGGGGCGGAGCTTGAGCACGGTGGGCTCTCCGGTGTGGCCATCGCGCAACCGGGCGCCCTCGGTGGCGAAGGCGACCTTCTGACCCGCTGCCACATTCGGCGCGCCACAGACCACCTGCTGCGTGCCACTGCCGGCATCGACGGTGACCAGGCGCAGACGATCGGCGTTGGGGTGGGGCTCGACGGCGAGAACCTTCGCGACGCGGATTTTGTCTGGTTCCCATTGGGCCCCGATGGTCTCCCAACCCTCCACCTCCGCGGTGGCGTCGATGAGACGCCGTGCCAGCTCGGGAACGGGCAGGTCGACTTCAACGAGTTCGCGAAGCCAGTTGAGGGACAGTTTCACGGCGTACCTCCTAGAACTGGCTCAGGAAGCGGATGTCGTTCGCGTAGAAGTTGCGGATGTCCTCGATGCCCCATCGGAGAAGGGCGACACGCTCCACGCCAACGCCGAAGGCGAAGCCGGTCACGCGAGAGGAGTCATAGCCGGCGTTATCGATGATTTCGGGGTGGACCATGCCAGCACCAAGGATCTCAATCCAGCCGGTACCGTGGCAGGTGTGGCACGAGGCGCCACTGCCACGGCAAATGAAGCAGTCGATCGCCATCTCGATGCCGGGCTCGACGAACGGGAAGTAACTGTGGTGGAAGATGATCTTGCGGTCGGCGCCGAACATCTTGCGGGCCCAGCCGTAGAGCACTCCCTTGAGGTCGGTCATGCGAATCCCTTTGTCGACCGCCAGACCCTCGATCTGGGTGAGCATCCACTCGTGCGTTGCGTCGGTCGCTTCCTGGCGGTAGCACTTGCCAGGCACTACGACCCGCACGGGCGGCTCCGGCGTGCGCTCCATCACCCGGATCTGGTTCGGCGTCGTGTGGGTGCGGAGGAGCATGTTGCGCTGTCCATCGACGAGCGTGTTCACCCAGATGGTGTCCCACATGTCGCGGGCAGGGTGGTCCTCGGGAATGCGGGCGGCGTCAAAGTTATACCGGGCCCACTCGACCTCGGGACCTTCGGCGACGCGGAAGCCCATCTCCTTGAAGGCGGCCAGGCAGTCGCGCATGGTCTGCGTCACCGGGTGCAGTCGGCCAAGCGGCTGGGGCCTCCCGGGCAGGGTGACATCGAGAGCGGCCCGGGTCGTGAGCGCTTCCAGAGCAGCCCGCTTCAGCTCATCGCGGCGCGCATCGAGGGCGGTTTCGAGCTCGGCCCTGGCGGCGTTCGCCGCGGCGCCAAACGCGCCACGCTGTTCGGCCGGCACGTCCTTGATCGAGCGGAGGAGCGCGGTAATACGGCCATCCTGGCGGCCGAAGTAGGTGATTCGCCATTGTTCCAGCCCGGCTTCGTCGGAAGCCGAGGCGAGCGCTGCCAGCGCCTCGATGCGCAGGCTCTCGATGTGCGGATCTCGATCAGGCATGGGACTGCGAAGTATAGGGTCTGCTGCCGTTAGCGTCCGACTCTGAGCAGCCTTACCCGGCCGTTCGGGGCGGGGGCGTACGATGCCAGGATGCTTCGGTTGCCGTGCCCCACGCGCGCCCCGGCGCTCAGTATCATGGTTGCATGCCTCTTGCTTGTCCTTGGGCTTGCGACTACCTCGTGCAGCGGCGGGGGATCACGGCCCGAACCGGCCGGAGGTGCTGACGTGTCGGATCAGCAAGGATCACAACGTTCCTGGGCAGGCACCGAGCAGGCACCGGCGATCCCCGGCGATGTCACCTGGTTCAACGTCGAGCGGCCGCTCACCCTCGATGAACTCAAGGGCCGGCTGGTACTGCTCGACTTCTGGACACTGGGCTGCATTAACTGCCAACACATCATCCCGGATCTGAAACGGCTCGAGGAAGAGTTCGGCGACAACCTCGTGGTCATTGGCGTGCACTCAGGGAAGTACGCGACCGAGCACGAGGACGAGAGCATCCTCGAGGCCGTCCGCCGCTTTGGCATCGAACACCCGGTGATCAACGACCCGGACTTCGTGGTGTGGCGCACGTTCGGTGCAAGCGCCTGGCCGACACTGGTGCTCATCGACCCGGCCGGGAACCTGGTCGGTGGCCATGCGGGCGAGGGCGTGTACCAGCTCTTCCAGCCCATCCTTGCATCGCTCGTAGCTGAGTTCGGCGAAAAGGGGCAGCTTTCGCCAGAGCCTCTCCCGATCTCGCTGGCCGCACCGCCAGCGACGGCCGTGCTGTCCTATCCGGGCAAGGTCCTGGCGGATGGCGAGCGCGGCCGCCTGTTCATCGCCGACAGCGGGCACCACCGCATCCTGGAGGCGAAGCTCGATGGCACGCTCGTGCGCGCCTTCGGGACAGGCAAGGAGGGGTTCGCTGATGGCGCCCCGGGTGAAGCCGCGTTCCGCCAGCCCCACGGCCTTGCGCTCTCGGCCGATGGCTCGACGCTCTTCGTCGCCGACACTCGCAACCACGCGGTGCGGGCAATAGACCTGGGCAGCGGCGAAACGACCACCATCGCCGGCACCGGGCAACAGCTCCAGCGGCTGCCGGTGGGTCCGTCGTCGGCACTCGAAACCGCCATGGCGTCTCCATGGGACGTGCTGCTCGCTGATGGCAACCTGTACATCTCGATGGCTGGTACCCACCAGATCTGGGCGCTGAATCTGCTGACCCGGCAAGTCTCGGTGTTCGCCGGGACCAGCCGCGAGGGTATCGACGATGGCCCGCGACTGACGATGGCCACGCTGGCGCAACCCTCCGGCCTGGCGACGGACGGAGAATACCTGTACTGGGTCGACCCCGAGTCGAGCGCGGTGCGCCGGGTGCCACTGGCAGGCGAAGGCGATGTGGAGACGCTCGTGGGCACCGGGCTGTTCGACTACGGGGAACGCGACGGGCGTGGGCGGCAGGCCCAGTTCCAGCACCCCCAGGGCGTCGCGCTCCTCGACGGGGCTGTCTATGTGGCAGACACATATAACCACCGCCTCCGCGTGTACGAGCCCATCTCGAAAGAGGTGGGGACGGCCGCGGGCTCGGACCGCGGCTGGTCGGACGGGGTCGCCGGGAGCGTGAAGTTCGACGAGCCCGGCGGGCTCTCCGCCGCCGGGGGGGTCGTGTACGTCGCGGATACAAACAACCACCTGGTGCGGGTCTACGATCCGGCCACCGGAGCGGTATCGACGTTGACGCTCACGAACCTTTCGGCCATTGCCGGCGCAACGCCTGGCCGCGTGATCAGGGTCGAACTCCCCGAGCGCCGAGTGGCTCCCGGGTCGAGCAACCTGCGCTTTACCATCAGCACGCCGGGGGACTTCCACCTCAACGCATCGGCCCCATCCAAGCTGGATCTGGCGACTTCCAATGGATCCGTGGTGGAGCTCGGCGAGCACACCCTGACCTGGGCGACCGACCAGGACGAGGCCTCGTTTCCGGTGCCAGTGATACTGGCCGAAGGAACGGCCACATTGACGGCGACGGTCTCGGCATACTACTGCCGGACCGGCGCGGAGGCGCTCTGCTTCGTGGGGTTGTTCGAGCTCGTGGTGCCGGTGGTAGTGACGCCTCTCTCATCGCAATCAGAGATCGTGGTGGAGTTCGAACTGCCAGAAGCGTCTGGTTGAACGCCCGCGCCGGGACCGGATTGCCGGATGCGCTATGATTGCCCCCAACATTTACCTGGAGGGGAAGCCCCATGGCCGTGCGCGGCTACGTCCTGATCGAAACCGATGTTGGCAAGGCCAAGGCAGTGAGCGCGGCCATCCAGGAGTTCACCTACCCGGGCGCCAGGGTGGTGGTGGTGGATACCGTGACGGGGCCGTACGACGTGATCGTGCAGCTCGAAGCAGACGACCTCGATCGCCTCGGTAATGCAATCACCGATGCGGTGCAGAAGGTCTCGGGTGTGCAGCGGACCACGACATGCCTCGCGGTCCGGCTCGCCTGAGGGGAGCTTCGAACCTTGTAAAGAGCAGGGGCGGCCCCGGCGGGCGCCCTGCGGGGTTTTACGAAGCCCTGTACGCTGGTCGCCAAACATCACCACCGGTGCTCGTCCAGCATCCCAGTGACTCGTGGCGAGCCCGCGACTGAGGGCTACCATGCACTCTGAGTCCGACATGATCAGCGTTGAAGAAGCGCGCGACCGGATTCTCGCCTTCTTCGATCGCCTTCCCGCCGAACGCAAGCCGCTGCTCGATGCGCTGGGCCAGGTGCTCGCCGAGGACATCGTCGCGCCGTTCGACATCCCGCCGCTGGACAACACCGCGATGGACGGCTACGCGGTACGGGCGGCTGACACCACCGGCGCCTCGGAATCAGCGCCCGTGGAACTGCGCGTCGTGGCCGACCTGGCCGCCGGGTACGTACACGAAACGCCCATCGGCCCCGGAGAGGCCATCCGGATCATGACGGGAGCACCGATGCCCCCGGGAGCGGATGCCATCGTGCCTTTCGAAGAGACCGATGAGCCGCTTCGCGGGCCGAACGAGGCTCCGCGGAAAGGCGTAACCGTCCGCGTCATGAAGGCGGCGAACGTGCATGCCAACATCCGTTTTCGCGCCGAGGACGTGCAAGGGGGGCAGGCGGTGGTGCCTGCCGGGCGCGTGTTGCGGCCCTCCGAGGTAGGTGTGCTCGCGAGCATCGGGTTCAACGAGGTGACGGTGTACCGCCGCCCGGTGGTGGCCGTCCTTTCGACCGGCGACGAGATCACCGAACCAGGCCAGCCACTCCTCCCCGGGCGTATCTACGATGCGAACGCTTACAGCGTCGCGGCCATGGTGCGCAAATTCGGCGGTGTCCCACGGCTGCTCGGGATCTCCAGGGACACGGTCGAAGACATGACCCGCAAGATCAGGGAGGGCCTGGACGCCGACATGCTGGTGACGAGTGCCGGCGTCTCACGCGGGGACTTCGACGTGGTCAAGGACGTGCTTGCCCGGGAAGGCGCCATCGACTTCTGGACGGTGCGGATGAAGCCGGGCAAGCCGCTCGCGTTCGGGGCCTTCACCGCGCCCGACGGCCGGCGCGTGGGGCACCTTGGTCTTCCGGGGAACCCGGTGAGCTCCATGGTATCGTTCGAGCTGTTCGGGAGGCCGGCCATCTTCAAGATGCTGGGGCGGAGCGACTGGGAGCGGCCCATCATCAAGGCGGTGACCCGCGACCGGGTGGTCAACTCCGACGGGCGCCGGTTCTTTGCCCGTTGCATCGTGTCGCAGGGCGAGGACGGACGCTGGTATGCCGACCTCACCGGCCCCCAGGGCTCGGGGATCCTGACCAGCATGAGCGCGGCCAACGCGCTCACCATCATCCCGGAGAGCCTTCCAGAGGCGAAACCGGGGGACGAAATCGACGTGATGATGCTCGACTGGGAGCACGCACCCTAGCTACCGGCGAGGCGCTCACCGTACTGCCGCGCGAAATACCCACCGAAGTCGTCGGTGGCGACTTTTCCCCAGGTCTCGGCGTTGTCGGTGTACCAGCGCACGGTGGTGGCGAGTCCTTCCTCGAAGCGAACGCGAGGGGCCCAGCCCAGTGCCCGGAGGCGAGAGGAGTTGAGGGCGTACCTCCGGTCGTGGCCGGGCCGGTCCTTCACCGGGCGCACGAGATCAAGCGGCCTCTCGGTTAGCCTGCAAATCTGGCGGGCAACGTGGATGTTGGCCACGCGCTCCCCGGAACCGATATGCACAGCCTGCACGGCCGGTGACGCCGGCAGCTGCCGCAGGATGACCCGCAGCGCCTCGACCAGGTCATCCACGAAGAGCCACTCGCGCTCCTGCAACCCATCGCCATACAGAGGCATGGGTTCGCCGGCCAGGGCGCGCGTGGTGAAGAGTGGAATGAACTTCTCGAGGTGTTGATTCGGGCCGTAGACGTTGCAGCATCGGACGACCGTGACCGGCATTCCGTAGGTCTCGGCGTAGGCGCGAATCATCAGTTCGGCGGCCGCCTTGCTGGCCGAGTAGGGCGAACTCGGCGCGAACGGGAACTCCTCGCTCGCCTCGGCCGGAGCCGGGAGCGAGCCGAAGACCTCGTCGGTCGACATGTGCACGAGGGCGGCACCCGGGCGATCGCGCGCCGCCTCCAGCAGGGAAACGACCCCTTCGACGTCGGTGCGCACAAAGACGCCGGGGTCGAGGAGCGAACGATCGACATGCGTTTCCGCGGCGAAATTCAGGATGACATCGACGCCTTCAGCGAGATCGCGGACGAGGGCGGTATCGCAGATGTCACCATGGACCATGGTGAGCCGGGGGTGCGCGGAATCGGCGGCCAGGTTGGCCGGGTTCGAGGCATACGTCAGTTTGTCGAGGTTGGTGACCTCCCAGCCATCAGCGAGGAGGCCACGGACGACGTGGCTGCCGATGAAGCCGCACCCGCCGGTAACGAGTGCCTTCATACGGCGGCCTCGAAGCGCGAGTGGTCACCGAGCGTGAGGCGTGAACGTGCAGGCGCACCGGCTACGACCGCAAACCGGCCGATCATGGAGTCCCTTACGCCCGGGCAGTCGCTGATGGTGGATTGCTCCATGACGATCGTGTTCGTGAGAACTGCGTCCGAGACTTCGCAGCCGTCGCCAATAGCGACGTACGGCCCGATGACGCAGTTGCGCAGCCGCGAGCGCGAACCGATAACCACCGGCCCGTGGACTGTACAGGCATCGAGCGACGACTCGCGCCCGACCTGGACCATGCCGCGAAGCGTGCATCCATCGACAACAGCCGACGGATCGATGGCCAGCTCGAACGTGTCGAGCACGGTTCGGTTCGCCGCCAGGATATCCTCCATCTTCCCCGTGTCGATCCAGTGCGCCCGCGTGACCGCCGTGTCGACGCGAAGTCCAAGCGCCAGGAGCCCGTTGATGGTGTCGGCGATTTCAAGCTCGCCGCGGGCACTCGGTTGCTGGCTGTCGATAACCTCGAAGACCGGCGGACGGAAGGCATATACGCCAATGACGGCGAGATCCGAAGGCGGGTTGGCCGGCTTTTCGACCACACGCACGAGCCGTTCACCGTCGAGGACGGCCACGCCGAACGCGCGTGGATCGGTTACGTGCTTGAGGATAACCGAAGCGGCGGCCGGCGACTCGCGGAATGATGCGACAAACCCATCGATGCCGCCGACAAGCACGTTGTCGCCCAGGTACAGCACGAAGCCGTCGCCATCCACGAATTCGCGGCACATGCCGGCAGCGTGGGCAATGCCCAGGGGAGCGGGCTGACGGATGTAGGTGAAGCGGGCGCCAAACTGGCTGCCATCGCCCATGGCCGCGCGAATCTGTGGTTCGGTGTCGCCGACCACCATGGCAATGTCGGTGATGCCGGCCTCGACGAGCTGGCGGATGGGGAAGTGAAGCACAGGCGTGTTTGCCACCGGCACGAGTTGTTTCGCACCCGAATAGGTGAACGGCCGCAGCCGACTGCCGACGCCTCCGGCCAGGACGATGCCTTTCATCGGGCGGGATTATAGTTCGGCGCTTCTCTAGGATCGCCCGAGTGACCGCGCCGGCCATCCGCATCTTGCTAAACATCTCATCCCTACCAGAACGGCCGGCAGGGGCAGGCGTGTACGCAATCGAACTGGCTCGCGCCCTTTCGCGCGTGCCAGGGGTGGAGGTGATCGCGGCGGCACCGCGGCCGCTGGACGGCGTCGAATGGCTGAGAGTGCCGCCGGGCGGCCCGCTTCGGCGTTTCGCGTGGGAGGTCTGCTCGCTCGGCGGCGCAATGTCGCGCTCCGAAGTGGCTCTGTACCACGCGACCCACTTCTACACGCCCCGCCGGTCGCCGGTGCCACGCGTTGCCACGATTCACGACCTCACGTTCTTTCGCCTGCCACGGCGCTACCGGCTCGCCCATCGACAGTACTACCGGGCCATCGCCCGGACCGCCCGCTGGGCTGAACGGGTGATCGTCCCTTCGCGCGCGGTGGCGAGCGATGCGGTGCGCTACCTGGGGATCGCACCGGAGCGGATTCGCGTCATCCCGGAGGCGCCGCGGGAGGGCCTCGCCCCGGCACCCACCGGCGCGGTAGCCGCGATGCGCCAGCGAATGAGTTTGGAGCGACCGTATCTCCTGTGCCTGGGGACGGCGGAACCTGGCAAGCGCGCGGTCGACGCAATCCGCGCCATGCCGGCGATTCACGAATGCCACCCGGGGACCCTGCTCGCGCTCGCCGGCAACCCGGGCGATCTGTCCGGAGCACTCCAACGTG
Source organism: uncultured Anaerolineaceae bacterium (assembly GCA_964507025.1). Lineage (GTDB taxonomy): Bacteria > Chloroflexota > Dehalococcoidia > Tepidiformales > Tepidiformaceae > Amarobacter. Next base: position 190,172 of record CAZDOK010000001.1, on the reverse strand, counting down.
AGGCGCACCGGATCGGTGTTGCCGGGTCGGTGCGGTTCCTGGGGTATGTACCGGACGATGACCTCGCGGCGCTATTCACCGGTGCCGAAGCGCTCGTGTTTCCGTCGCTTTTCGAAGGATTCGGACTGCCGCCAGTAGAGGCGATGGCCTGCGGCACGCCGGTCATCGCCACACGCGCGCCAGCGATGGACGACGTGCTCGCGGGCGGAGCGGTCTTCGTCGAGCCACGGGACCCGGTGGCGATCGCGAGGGAGGTCTGCGCGATCATCGGCGACCCGGCATGGCGCCGTGAGCTCTCGGCGAGGTCGCTCGGGTGCGCCTCGAAATACTCATGGAAGCGAGCCGCCGGGGAGACCGTGGCGGTGTACCAGGAGCTCGTGCATTGACCTCCGGCATCGTCATCGTCACGTTCCATTGCCGCGAGCTCGCGCTCGGCTGCCTCGAGTCGATCGCACGGCACGCGCCCGAATGCCTTCCAGGCACCGTGGTGGTCGACAACGACTCGCGCGATGGCACGACAGAGGCGATCGGTGCGGCATTCCCGGCGGTCCGTGTCATCCAGAACCAGCGCAACGTGGGTTTCGCGACGGCCGTGAACCAGGGCCTTGAGGCGTTGCCCGAACAAGAGGTGGTCTGCCTGTTGAATCCCGACAGCATGCTCCTCGATGGGAACCTGATCCCGGCCGCACAGTACCTTGAAGACCACCCGGAAATCGGCGTCATGGGCGGAAGGATCGAGAACGAGGATGGCTCGCTCCAGCCAAGTGCCCGGGCCTTCCCCTCCCATCTGAACGCCTTCTTCAACCGCCACTCGCTCACCACCAAGCTGTTCCCCGGCAATCGCTGGTCGAGCCGTTACCTGATGACGGACTGGGCGCACGATGAAGTGCGGGAAGTGGACTGGGTCTCCGGCGCGTTCATGCTCATCCACCGGCGGGCGATCGAGGCGGTCGGCCAGCTCGATGAGGGGTACTTCTTCAGCATCGAAGACGTGGACTACTGCCGCCGGGTGTGGGACGCCGGGCTCGTCGTGGCCTACTACCCCATGGCCACAGTTCGGCACCGCGTGGGAGGGAGCTCGCGGCACGCGGTGTACCGGGCCATGGCGGCCCATCACCGCGGCATGTGGCGCTACTACCGCCAGCACCTGCGCGGCAATGCATTGCTGGATGTGCTCACGGGCGCGGCGATTGCGGGGAGATTCGGGATCCACGCGGTGTCGTATGCCCTGCGGACGGCCAGGAACCGCGTCCTGGGTCGCCCCAATCCATAGGCTTCAACCGGCGTGGCGATTGCGGGTGCGGGCCTCGCGATAGGCATCGGCGAAGTCCTGCATCTCGCCGCCCGGGTAATAGTCGCGGACAAGCTGCTGCCGGAGGCCACGAGGGTCCTCCGCGAAAGCGCCTCTCCGCATCCGGGGCCGCTCCGGGACGAGGTCGCCACCTGCCAGGCTCAGGAACTCCAGCGGGCCGCGGTAGCGGGTGACATCGTATTCGAGCGCCGTCACCTCGACCCCGACATAGTGCGGGACCTTCACACGTGCCTTCGACTGGAGCGGCCTGTTGCTGACGGCGAGGGCCACGCGGTCGGCGAACAGCGCGGCATGCCGTTCGCTGCACTGCAGGAGGATGACGGCGAAACGGTCGTCATCGAGCCGGGCGAGGAAATCGCTTGCACGGGTCACGCGGCGGAGGGTGTCAGCGACGTGCCGCACCGCCTGGTTCGCGGTGCCGGCTCCCCAGGCCCCCCGGAGCTCGTCGAACTGGCTGATGGCCACGACGGCGAGGGTGAGCGAGTGCGAGTAGCGCTGGGAGCGGGCGATATCGCGCGCCAGCGTGTCGATGAGGTGCTGGCGCGTTGGCAGTCGTGTCTCGGCGTCGAAGAGCATTGCGGAGAGCCCGTCGTCGCTTTCGCCCGGCGAGCCGCCGATAGACTGGAGGCCGCGGTACAGGAATGCACCAAGGCCGGCGGTCGAGACGATCATGAGCATGCCCATGCTGCCCGAGTACCGGACGGCAACGACGGCCTCCGCGACCAGCAGCACGGCCGCAAGTGCCAGCGCGCAGCGGCGGAGCGCGACCACCCTGCGGGATTCGCCCTCAGGCCAGGCGAGGCGGGTACGGAGCGAGCGGACCATCACGGTGGGCATGCTCTCCGGGCTGAGATGGCTACGACGGAGCGTTACGCACCCGGCGTGCGGGCCGATTATCGTTGATGAACGGGGGGGCGGGGGTCGCCAGCGGGTGGACGACCGTGAGAGCTGGGTGACAGCCCCGTAACCGGGCCGGCGATTGCAGCCAGCCCCGCAGCGGGTGTAGCGTAGGAACCGACAATTTCATAGCTGTTCGGGATCGCTGGGGGTGCCCTCACGGGCTGAGATCAGACCCCTTGAACCTGACCACGTTCATACGTGCGGAGGAAAGCGATTCGGATGCCGAGCACTTGATGCGAGGAGTCCGGGCTTTCCGGGCTCCTTTTCGTTGCCCGGAAGGCGCCCCTGCTAACCCGGCGGCGGAAGGACCAGTCTGATGCGCGTCCGCATCGCCCTCCTTTTCGGGCTCGTCACAGCCCTTGGCCTGTTGCTCGCTGCATGCGGCGGCGACGATGGCGACAAGACCATCACGGTCATCACCCATGATTCGTTCAATCTCAGCGAGGATCTCATTCGCCAGTTCGAGGAGGAGCACGGCGCCACCGTCAAGCTCCTACCGAAGGGCGACGCCGGTTCGATGACGACAAGCCTCGTGCTCACGAAGGGCAAGCCAGAGGGCGATGTCGCCTTCGGCGTGGACAATACGTTCCTTTCTCGTGCGCTCGACGAAGGTGTATTCGAGAAGTACGAGTCGCCGCTCCTGGAGAAGGTGCCCGCCGAATTCAGAGCAGAAGGCGGTGGATTCGTCACGCCGATCGACTACGGGTACGTGAACTTCAACTACGACATCGCGGAGCTGGAGAAGCGCGGAATCGCGCCCCCGACAACGCTCGAAGACCTTGCGGATGCCAGGTACCGCGGCATGACGGTGGTCGAAAACCCGGCGTCGTCGTCGCCCGGGCTCGCGTTCCTCGTGGCGACCGTCGCCTACTTCGGCGAAGACGGCTACCTGGACTGGTGGCGCGCGATGCGCTCGAACGGCCTGGTGGTTACCGACGGGTGGGAAACCGGGTACTACACGAACTTCTCGTTGCATGGCGGCGAACAGCCCATCGTTCTGAGCTACGCGACAAGCCCGGCCTTCGAACAGCTCTTCGCTGACCCGCCTCGCGAGGACGCCCCCACCGCGAACCTCCTGCCGTCAAAGGGCGTGTTCCGGCAGATCGAATATGCCGGGATCCTCAAAGGCACGAAGCAGAAGGACCTGGCGCGGGAATTCATCGACTTCCTCCTGGGAGTGCCAGTGCAGGAAGACATCCCTGGGCAGATGGCCGTGTACCCGGTGAACCAGGATGCAAAGGTTCCGGAGGCGTTCATCAAGTTCTCCGAGGTAACCGTCCCCGCCGCTGATATCGGCGCCGCCGATATCGCGGCGAACCGGCAGAAGTGGATCGACGAGTGGACGAAGGCGGTCCTCCGCTGAGCACCTGGTTCCGGGATCGGAAGGCGGCGCTGGTGCTCCTTGGGCCGGCGCTGGTCTTCCTGGCCGTGTTCCTGGCGTACCCGCTCCAGGGCATCGTGCGCGAGTCGTTCGCGCGCGGTGGCGGTATCGAGCCGCTGATCGAGGACACGTACTTCCTGGAGCGAGCCTGGTTCACCGCCTGGCAGGCCACGGTCTCGTCGGCCGTCACGCTCACATTGGCCATTCCAGTGGCGTACGTGCTGGCGTGCTACGAGTTCCGGGGGAAAGCGGCGCTGGAGGCCCTCATCACCGTGCCGTTCGTCTTGCCCACGATCGTGGTCGCGGTGGCGTTCACCGCGCTACTGGGCCCTCAGGGCATCGTAAACGATGCGCTGCAGGCGGCCTTCGGCCTCGACGAGCCGCCGATCCGCCTGCTCAATACCATCTGGGCGATCCTCATCGCCCACGTCTTCTATAACGTCGCGCTTGCGGCGCGGATCATCTCCGTTTCGTGGGCCCGAGTCGATACACGGCTCGAAGACGCGGCGGCAATGCTTGGCGCGGGCAAGGTCACGACCTTCTTGCGGGTCACCCTGCCGTTGCTGCGCACGCCCATCCTCGCGGCGGGTTCCCTGGTCTTCCTGTTCTGCTTCACGAGCTTCGGCGTCGTGCTGATTCTCGGCGGGCCGAGGTTCGGCACGCTGGAGACGGAGATCTATCGGGAGACGCTGTTCCTCTTCCGCTTGCCGGTAGCCGCGACATTGGCGCTCGCCCAGCTCGCCGCCACGTTCGCGATGATGTGGGTGAATGCGGCGCTCCAGCGGCGGACAGCCCAGCCGGGCGCCCTGAGGCGCCGCGCGCTGCCGTGGACGCCCGCCAGGCGAATGGCAGTGGGAATGATCGTCGCGGCCGTCGCGGCACTCACGATCCTACCGCTGGCGGCACTGGCCGAACGCTCGATCCACGGCGACGCCGGTTACACCCTCGACTACTACCGGCGGCTCGACGACAACGTGCGCCAGCAGATCCTGTTCGTTGCACCGCTGACCGCAGTGCGCAATTCCGTGAGTTTCGCGCTCCTGACCATGCTCATCGCATTGCCGCTGGGCACGGCCGCGGCGCATGGGGCCACCAGAATGCGGTCCTCGCTGGCGGAAGCCGTAATCCAGCTTCCGCTGGGCGTTTCAGCGGTGACCCTGGGGCTCGGCTTCCTGATTACCCTCGACCGGCCGCCGCTCGACCTCCGGGGGAGCCCGGCGATGGTGGTGATCGCCCATACGCTGGTCGCCTTGCCCTTCGTTGCCAGGACGGTGGCCGCCCAGCTGCGGTCGCTCGACCCGCGGCTGCGCGAGGCCGCCGCCATGCTCGGCGCAACGCCGATCCGGACGTTCATCGCCATCGACATCCCCCTCACCTGGCGCTCGATGCTGGCCGGTGGTGTATTCGCGTTCGCCGTCTCGATGGGAGAGTTCGGGGCCACGCTGCTCGTCGCTCGGCCCGAATACCCGACCATTCCGCTCGCGATCTTCCGATACCTGGGGCAACCGGGGGCACTGAACTACGGACAGGCGCTGGCGATGGCGACTATCCTCATGGCCGTGACTGCGACCGGATTCCTGGTCATCGACAGGCTGCGATACCGTGAGTTCGGGGGATTCTGACGCTTGAGCACAGGCGGAGCGAGTTCGGACGTGGCTGAGGGCCTGGAGGTGCGGGACGTGCAGTTCCGCGCCGGCGGTGCCCACATCCTGCGTGGGGCGGATCTGCGGGTCGAGCCCAGCCAGACTGTCGCCCTGCTGGGCCCCAGCGGTTGCGGCAAGACCACCATGCTCCGGGTGATCGCCGGGCTGGAACGGCCTTCAGCCGGGCAGGTGTTGTTCGATGGGACCGATGTGGGAGGCCTCCCGCCACACCGGCGCGGCTTCGGCCTCATGTTCCAGGACCACGCCCTCTTTCCCCATATGGATGTGGAACACAACGTCGACTTCGGTCTCCGGCGGCTCGGGTGGGCGAAGGAGAGGCGCGAGCGTCGCGTGGCCGACCTCCTGGAGACGGTCGGGCTTTCGGGATTCGCCCGGCGGTCGCTGGAGGGGCTCTCCGGCGGCGAACGTCAGCGGGTTGCGCTGGCCCGCGCGCTCGCACCGGAGCCGCGGCTGTTGATGCTGGATGAGCCTCTCGGGTCGCTCGACCGCGGGCTGCGCGAGCACCTCGTCGTCGAGTTGCGCGAGATCCTGCGCCACCTCGCCATCCCGGCGGTCTACGTGACGCACGACCAATTCGAGGCCTTCACGGTTGCCGACCGGATCGCCATCATGCGGGCCGGCCAGGTGGTGCGGGAGGGTGCCCCGGGAGAGGTCCACGGCGAGCCGGGAACCGAATTCGTTGCCAGGTTCCTCGGGCTCGAAAACATCATCGACGGTCGTCGGGACGAGCACGGGATGGTGGAGACGCGCGCAGGGACGTTCGGGCCGGTTTCCGGCGAGCCCGGGCCTGTGCGATTGTTGCTCCGGCCCGAAGGCGCAAGCCTGGTCGACACCGGCGGACCAAACGTCGTGCATGCCAGAGTAGTCGCCCGGGTGTTCCTGGGCGGGCTGACGCGGCTCGTGGTCGAAACCGCTGGAGGCCGGCTTGAGTTCCCGCTGCAGCCGGCGCCACCGGAGCTGCAAGAGGGAGCGGCGATTCAGATCCGGGTGGAGAAGAGCCAGGCCCTGTCGGGCGAGTGACAGGGCCGGTTTGCGGGGTCCTGAGCCTGGCTATGCCTATTGGCCACCGCCGGCGATACCGATGGCCTCGGCCTCCACCGGGTGAGCTGCCGGGATCTGGGCGACGACCGGGACAGCGCGGCTGCCCTTTTCGGCCACGCGATAGACGAGTCCCCGTCCGCTGGCAAGCTTCCACTGAGCGTGGAGTGCCGGCAGGCTGGCGAAGAAGAAGGTGATCACCGCCATGAGGGGCCACATCAGTAGACCGGAGACATAGGTCCACCGTGAGACGTACGCGGGCCGCTTCCCGCGCTGGATGAGCTCAAGGACGATCATGGTCAGCAGGGGGAAGATGCAGAGGGCAATCAGCACGCCCGGGAGATTCAGCCACATTGTTGGCTCCACCAGCCCGGTCCGGTCGAAGTTGTTCCAGGTGGAGGGCTGCACGATGTTCTCGGGGTGCCAGCCTGGGCCGGGAACCGGATAGCGATGGGTCCACCAGTCAGGGAGCGGGGCGCCCATGCTTCCCGCCATTTTCGAAGGCAGCAGCAGGCCCAGGGTAACCACGTACCACTGGGCGACCCAGAGGACATGCACCTTGGTGACCGCGGCCGCGAGCAGTAGCTTGCGGGGCCATCGGAGCGGTGAGCCCCCATTGAGCGCTCCCCGCCAGGCATAGGGGATGTCGCTTGCGCCCCAGGCGTGCCGGACACTCTGGGCGTAGTGTGCCTTGAGGGTTTTCCAGTACCCGTCGGTCAGCACGCAGTCGTTGCCAAGCGGCAGGAAGATCGACTCGACGTGAACGCGGTTGCCAAGGGCATAGGAGCACTTCAGGTAAAGGTGCCAGTCCTCGGGGATGACTTCCTCATCCCAGTAGTCCACCTCGTTCAGCATCTGCCAGCTGAGCGAGTAGCAACTGGTCGGGAACTTGACGCTCCCCGGAAGGAGCAGGTTCGAGAGGCGGTTGATGCCCGAAAGGCCATCGGGGATGCGCAGGGGCGCCGGGATATCCCAGATGTTGTTGCTGTTGAAGATGGTGGGCTGCCAGAACGTCCGATAGCGGTCGCGGGCCGTGAGAAACAGGTAATTGAGCGCTTCGAAGTGGCGCGGGTGGAAGACGGCGTCGGCATCGCAACTGGTGACGGTGTAGCGGCCGATGTCGTCGCCGCCATCCTCAATCAGATGGATGTAGGCCTCGCGCGCGGCCCACGCCTCATTCGAGCCCTTGCCGGGGGTTTCGTTGGGTAACCCTTCGGGGTGGAACGTTGCAAGCACATTGGCGAAGCTCGGGCGGTAGCGCTCGACCAGGCGAAACGCTTTTTCGTGAGCGCCGGCTTCGCGGGCTTCCATGGCCATCACCACGACAAGCTGAGAGGCATTTGCCTGGGCAGCGAGCGAATCGAGGGTGCGGCTGAGGCCCGACTCGCTTTCCTTATAGTTCGGGATGATGACCATATGGCGGGGCCAATCCCAGGGTTCGCCACCTGGCTTGGAGGCTGCCCGGGCAGCGTGGCGGGCGCGCCAATCGGTTCGGTTCCAGCGGCGGATCACCGTGAGTCCATAGACGCAGGCGATGGCCACCGAGTAGGAGCGAACGAACCAATAGGTGAAGAACGCCATGCTTAACGCGGCGAACGCGATGGGCGCATGGAACGGCCCCCAGAAGATGAAGCTGATGAGCAGCAGCGACAGGGACAGTGGGAGGAGGTTCCACAGGCGTTCGCGGAAGAGCGACGGTGCGTACACCGGCAATTCCGGGGCTGGCGCGCTGTGGGACCGCGCCGACGGGATGACGCGAGCCCTGAGGGCCATGTGCAGGAGGCCTCGAATGAGGTCTTCCCACGCCGCCGAGGTTAGCTGCCGGGCTACGACCGGAGATAGCCGTTCCGCCGTCGCTAGCTCCCTCTGGGAAGCCGCCCTGGCGAATTCGCCCCGAAAACTGGGTCCCCCGTCCCGCTGAAGCGGACTAGGCGTTGCGATTGGTGTCGCTTTCGGCATCTTCGCTCAGCGATCGCAAGCGTCAAGAGGCACGACAAGGCACCTTTCTGCGCTGTAGATTTGGGAGCGTATGACAAATCCATTACAGATGCGCGAATCTATCCTCGGCGACCTTCGGGAGATCTTGTTCAGCTTCGAGGTTGAAGGCGAGACAGTGCCCGGCCTCGCCTACCTGCCCACCGGCGCGACCGAGCTCATGCCGCTGGTCCTTATCCAGCATCCCGGAATGGGCAGCAAAGAGGACTACTTCGTGGCTGAGGTGGGCCGCGGCTGGGCAAAGCGGGGCTGGATCTGCGTGGGCCTCGATGCGCCGCTGCACGGCGATCGGGCATCACACGACCCGATGGCGCTCTTCCGGCGAACTGAGGAACACCCCGCGATTCGCACGCAATTCGCGACTGAGGTCTCGCGGATGATCGACCTGCTGGCCGGCGTCCTGCCCGTCGACACGGGGCGCCTTGGCTTCGTGGGGTACTCGCTGGGAAGCATGCTTGGCATCCCGGCAGTCGCGCGAGACGGGCGTTTCAGGGCGGCCGCGTTTTGTCTTGTCGGCGAAGGTGGGCTGGTGGGCCGAGTCGAAGGGCCGGAGGCCGATGTGCCCCGGCTCTCGGGTGTGGCGGTGCGAGTGGTGGCGAAACTCCAGGACGAACTCATCCCACGGGAGCGAACAGAGTCGCTTTACAACGCGCTCCAGAGCGAAAAGGACATCCGCTGGCTGCCCGGCGGCCACTTCGAGATCGGCCCCGATGTGATTCGTGCGGCGGAGGAGTGGCTGAGGGCGAAGCTTTAGCGGCCAGCCACTCACTCCCTCGAACAGTGCTCCAGCCGGACGGGGTGCGCCGCCGCGGCTATACTCGCCCCACATTTCCACCGAATCGCGAGGGACCCCATCCATGGGAAACATGATCGACGGCGGCGAAATCATCGCGCGCATGATCAAGCAGGAAGGCATCGGCCACATCTTCACGCTGTCCGGCGGCCACGTGCAGAACATTTACGAGGGCTGCCTGAACAACGGCATTGGAATCGTGGACACGCGGCACGAACAATCGGCCGGGCATGCAGCCGACGGATACTCGCGCATCACCTTCAAACCGGGTGTGGCGGTGGTAACGGCCGGCCCGGGTGTTACTGATGTGGTGACCGCCGTCGCGAACGCCTACCAGGCATCGAGCCCGATGGTGGTCATCGGCGGGCGGTCGCCGCTCCGCCAGTACGACATGGGGTCGCTCCAGGACATCGAGCTGGGCGGGGTGATGCAGCCGATCACCAAGTGGTCGCAGACGGTGTACGAGACACGGCGGCTGCCCTACTACATGGCGATGGCGTTCCGCGAGGCGATGACCGGGCGGTTCGGACCAACGTTCCTGCAGGTGCCTTCGGACGTCCTCTTCGGGCGGGTTGATGAAGACTCGGTGGAGTGGCCGACCAGCTACCGGCCGACCGGCGAAATCATGGGCGACCCGAACCTGATCAAGCAGGCGGCGGAGATGATCAACAAGGCAGCGAAGCCGATGGTGATGGCCGGTTCGGGCGTCTTCTGGCACCGCGCCCACAAGGAGCTCGCGGAATTCGCGAAAGCGGCGGATGTCCCCGTGTACACGAACGCCATGGGCCGCGGCACACTGCGCCAGGAGAACCCGAACTTTTTCTCGCTCTCGCGCAAGCCCGCGTTCGCCCAGGCCGACGTGATTGTGATTCTCGGGACGCCGGTCGATTTCCGGCTGAAGTACGGCCGGCCGCCGGCCTGGAACCCGGAAGCGAAGATCATCCAGATCGACATCGACCCGCGCGACATCGGCCGGAACCGGGACTTCTCCATCGGCATCGAGGCGAACATCCGGCAGGCGCTGCTGCAGCTCACCGGCGAAATCGGCAAGGGCAAGCACCCGGAGTGGATGCAATACCTCCGCGGGCTCGAAGGGCAGGCGGACGCCCAGCGCGAAGTGTTCATGAACTCGGATGCCGTGCCGATCCATCCGCTCCGCCTGTGCAAGGAAATCGCGGAGTTCGTGGACGACGATACGATCGTCGTGGGCGACGGCGGCGATATCGTTGCCCTGGCCGCGAGCGTGCTGCCCGTGAACAACCCGGGCCAGTGGATGGATCCGGGCCCGTTTGGCACGCTCGGTGTGGGCACCGGCTTCTGCATGGCGGCGAGCGTGGCCGCGCCGAACAAGAAGGTGCTGATGGTGAACGGCGACGGGACGTTCGGGCTGAACGGCTTTGACTTCGATACCTTCGTGCGGTTCAACATGCCCATCGTTTCGGTCATCGGAAACGACCGCTGCTGGCACCAGATTTATGTCGGGCAGAAGGCCCAGTACGGCGAGGGCCGGACGCCTGCGACGATGCTCGGCGATAACGCGCGGTACGACAAGGTAGTCGAAGGGCTTGGCGGGCACGGCGAGCTGGTGGAACACCCGGAACAGATCAAGGCCGCGATTGAGCGGGCTTTCAACAGCGGCAAACCGGCGTGCGTGAACGTGCTGACCGACCCCGAACCGGCCGGCGTGAAAGGCGGGTACGAGTTCAAGTAGCCCGGAATGCCAACGTTGGGGATTGCCGAGCATCTCTCGAAGGGGGAGCCATGGAATTCGTCTCGTACGAGCTCCTAGACCACGTCGCCACGATCACCCTCAACCGCCCGGAGGTGATGAACGCCCTCAACCGTGGGATGTATGCGGAGCTCGAGCTGGCATTCCGGGACGCGAACCGTGACCCGGAAGTGCGTTGCGTGGTCCTGACCGGCGCCGGCCGGGCGTTCTGTTCTGGCGACGACGTGAAGCAGATCATGCTGGGTGAACAGCGCGATGCGACCGCGACCCGCCTCCGCGATGCACGGCCACGGCCGACGCCAGCCGCGGCTGCGGTACTGGAGTGCGACAGGCCGGTGATTGCTGCCGTCAATGGCCCGGCAGTCGGCTGGGGCATGGACCTGACGCTCTTCTGCGACATCCGGATCGCGTCGGAGAACGCCAGGTTCGGCGAGCTCTTCATCAAGCGCGGCCTGGTATCCGACATCGGTGGACTGTGGCGACTGCCGCGCATTGTCGGGCCGTCCAAGGCAGCCGAGCTGCTCTTCACTGGCGAGGTCATCGATGCGCGAGAAGCGGAACGCATTGGGCTGGTGTCGCGCGTGGTGCCGGCGGAAGATCTGCTCCCGGCCGCGCTGGAGCTGGCACTGAAAATCGCCGCGAACCCGCCCATTGCGATGCGCTACATGAAGGAAGGCCTGCGCAGATCGGTCCACGCCTCCATGGAGGAGATGGGCGAGTACGTCGGCAACGCACTCGCGTATCTCTTCACAACTGAAGACCACCGGGAGGGAGCGCTGAGCTTCGTTGAACGGCGCGAGCCCGTGTTCCGGGGGCGCTGACGGCGTTCAGCGCTGGCCGTTGATGTACTCGGTCATCGCACGGATGTGATCTTCCTGGTTGATGGTGACCCAGCGGAGCAGGTCGCCAATCGAGATCATCCCGAGGACTTCGTCGGCTTCCATCACGGGGAGATGGCGCAGGCGCTTTTCGGTCATCAGTCGCATGGCGTCTTCGACATGCCACGACGGCTCGATCGCCGCGAGGTCGCGCGTCATCACTTCGCCGACGCGGGTGAGGGCCGGGTCGCGGTCGGCGTCGACGATGCGGCGCAGGACATCCCGTTCGGTAAAGATGCCCACCGCGCGGCGTCCATCAATGACAAGCAAGGAGCCAACGCCCTTTTCGTTCATCTCGCGGACCGCCTCCGAAACGGTGGCGGCCCGGGAGATCGTGTAGACCTGGCGGCCTTTCTCGGCGAGAACGCTGCTGACGAATCCGTACACAACCACACCTCCTGCCGCTCTGCGTATAACCAGTATAGGAGGCTGTCAACCCGCCAGGGGCGTCGCCAGCATCACACAACGCGAAACCGCTGCGTGACGCCGTCCGCATCCACCGCCTCCGAGTAGTCGTTTGGTGTGGCAGAAGCGATGACGCGGCGCCAGAACGCCTGGGCCGGGAGGTTCGCCGGAACCTGGTGCACAAGCCAATCGCCGGGCAGGCGGGAGAACAGGGCGATCGCGGCGCCTTTGCCGATGCCTCCCCTCCGGTGCCGCCGCATCACGAAGAACTCCGACATGACGTTGATCCCGTTGAGCACTCTGACCAGGGCGAACCCCACCCGCCGGCCGCCGGCGTGGATGAAGAACGGATACCTGTCTTCACCTGGCTCCGGCGCCCAGTAGTGGTCGAGGTAGCGGTAGTCGAACTCGCCGTGCTCGTTCGGGTCCAGGGGCTCGAACTCAGAGAAGTCATAGAGGTAGAGCTGGAGCAGGCGGCGTAACACGGGTTTGTCTTCGTAACGGACGAGTTCGACGGCGACATCCATACAGGCAAGTCTACTCGCGGCGTCCGTGCACCAGGATGCGCTTGTAGGCGTAGAAATACGGGCGCCGCTGGCCCAGGCGTTCGCGCAGGACTTCGGCATAGCGGACCAGGTACCGCTCGTAGAGACCGGGCGCCATCCTGCGGGCGTAGTCGGTCAGGTACGTACCTTTCACCCACTCGACGACATCGGCCGACGAGGGGAGATGGTGGCCATACACCTGCAGCCGCACGTTCAGCATGGTGAACCCGAGCGCATCGAGCTGTTCGGCGTACCACTCGGGCGGCATCACGGGCCATGAACGTTCGTACCCACCGAGCGCGGAACGGAACGGTTCCTCGGCTGCTACGTCGCGTGCGGTCACATGCGACGTGTGGTCGTCGTTCGCGGGCACCTGGAACGCGAACTGTCCACACGCGCGCACGAGCCGGGCGAGCGCCGGGATGAGCGACGCATGGTCGGGCACCCACTGGAGCGCCGCGTTCGAGGACACAACGTCGAACTGCTCTGGTGGACGGTAGGTCGCGATGTCGGCCAGCTCGAACCTGAGCCCACCACCCGCAAACTCACCGCTCCTGGCCAGCATCGTCTCGGAACTATCGACACCCACGGTCTCAGCAGCACCGGTACGCTCATGGAGCAACCGGGTGAGCTCGCCAGTGCCGCAGCCGAGGTCGGCAACCCGACCGCCAGGAACGGGCGTGATCATGGCAAGGAGATCGAGGAAGGGCCGGGTGCGCTCGTTGGCGAATCGCTCGTACTGGGCTGGATTCCAGGGGCTGGACAAAGGGCTCCTCCATTCCGCGCGGTGCGCGCTGGCTGAAGCCCTTTCCTTGCTGGCCAATGCTCCGCGACTCCCCCCTGGGGCCGGTGGGCTCGGAGCTGGCAAGGCCATCATAGCGCGGCAGAGGCTGGGCCAGTGTGAAGCGGACCGCCTGAGGCGCTACTTGATGACGCCGCGCGCTCGAAGCGCCGCGATCTCGCCCTCCGGCATGTCGATCCACTCGGCCAGTACCTCGGTGGTGTTTCCACCATGTTCGGGCATCGGTCGACCGACCGTGGAGGGTGTGGCGGAGAGGTGCAATGGGGAGTTCGGCAACTTCAGGGTACCCGGCTTGCCATACGGCATGGGGACATCAACCAGCATGTTCCGGGCCGCCACATGGGGGTCGTGGAAGAGGTCAGCGATCGTGTTGACCTTTCCGATAGCACAGACGTTGGCCGGTTGGAGCACCGCGAACCACTCGTCAGTGGTCTGCTCGTTGAGTGCCTCGCACAGCCGCTCCTCCAGCAGGTCGATGTTCTCCAGCCGGGCACGGTTTGTGGCGAAGCGCTCATCGGTCGCCATGTCGTCGCGGCCGAGGAGGGCGCAAAAGAGTTCCCACTCCTTCACATTGGCGATGACGATCCAGCCGTCCCTTGTGGGGAACGGGCCGAAAGGCGCGAGGAGCGCGTGGCGGCTTCCCTGGCGGGTCGGGTGCTCGTCGAACGCGGAGTGGCGAACGATGGCGTTCTCGCAGAGCGCCATCTGGGCCTCCATGAGCGCAACGTCGAGCATCTGCCCCTCGCCAGTTATGTCACGAGCACGGAGTGCGGCCAGTATCCCAACGGCCAGGTAGAGGCCGCCGACCATATCGCCGATGCTCACGCCGACGCGCGTGGGCGGCCCGCCCTTTTCCCCGTTGAGCGACATGGTGCCGCCCATGGCCTGGGCGACGGCATCGACGGCGGCCATCGAGCTGTACGGTCCGGTCTGTCCGAACCCGCTGAGGGCCGCGTAGATGAGCCTGGGGTTCACTTCGCGGAGCGCACGATAGCCGAGGCCGAGCCGGTCCATGGTGCCGGGGCGGAAGTTTTCGGTGACCACGTCGGCCTCACGGGCGAGGCGCCTGACCAGGTCCTTGCCTTCGGGGGCCTTCAGATCGATGGCGATGCCCTTCTTGCCCCGGTTGGGGCTGAAGAAGAACGTCGAGATACCGTCGACGTACGGCCCGAAGCCCCGCTCTTTTTCGTGGGTCTCAGGGTATTCGACCTTCACCACCTCGGCGCCGAGGTCTGCAAGTTGCATGGTTGCGAATGGGCCCGCGAGAGCCCAGGTGAAGTCGAGCACGCGAATGCCTTCGAGCGGACCGTTCACATCAGCGCCCCGTGAACCGGGGGGCGCGCTTTTCGGCGAAAGCCCGGCCTCCCTCGGCAGCATCATCGGTCTTCATGATCTCGGCGTAGAGGCGGGCCTCGAGGCGCATGCCGTCGCGGAAGGTCATGTCCCAGCCACCCTCGTACGCAGCGCGCTTCATTGCCTGGACCGCCAGGGGGCCGTTCTCGCACAGTTTCTCTGCCCACCCAAGGGCGAACGGCAGCAGCTCCTCCTGCGGCACGACACGGTTCACGAGCCCGTACCGGAGCGCTTCCTCGGCGCTGATACGTTCCGCAAAGAGGATCATTTCCATGGCGATGCCAAAGGGGATGTAGCGCGCCAGCCGCTGCGTCTGGCCCCCGCCGGCCACGATGCCCCGTTTCGCGGCCATGGTCCCGAACGTTGCGTTGGGGCTGGCGACACGCAGGTCGCACCCGAGCGCGAGAGCGAGCCCGGCAGCCAGGCAGTGGCCGTTGATCGCTGCGATGACGGGCTTCCAGATGGCCTCCGGTGTGAGCCGCCCTCCGCCACGCTGCTGGCTCCAGTCGTTCGAGACATCCTGGACGCTCTTCACCAGGTCGCGGCCGGAGCAGAATGCCTTTTCGCCCGCGCCGGTGACCACTGCCACCAGCAGAGCGTTGTCCTGCTCGAACTCGTCCCAGGCCTCGCCCAGTTGCTGGTACATCTCTGGATCGATGCTGTTCATGGCGTGAGGGCGATCGAGCGTAATCACGAAAGTAGGGTCGCGGCGTTCGGTTCGGATGGGCATGGAGCGTAGCCTACCGCCGCTGACAGCCGTACGCATCGGCGTGCAGGCCTGGTGCCGCGCGGGTATTGTTTCGCCAGCGATCGGGAGGGAGACAGGAGATGGCGGACTTCGAGTACAACGTCGAGGGCCAGGTGGGACTCATGCGGTTCAACCGGCCGGAGAAGATGAACGCGATCACCTACGAAATGCTGGCCGATATCGAGGACGCGATCCGGAAAGCCGCCAGCGACGAGCGGGTACGTGCCGTGGTCCTCACGGGAGTGGGCCGAGCCTTCAGCGCGGGAACCGACCTGCAGCAGCTTTCCAGCCAGCCGCCGACCACCGGGAGAGCCGAGGGCTACGCAAACGCCTACGAGCAGGCGCGCCCGGCGCCCTGGACGTTCGCGTCGATCCGGAAGCCAACGATCGCGGCGGTCAACGGCGCGGCCGTCGGCCTGGGTGTGGAGTTCACGTTGCAGTGCGACTTCCGCATCGCGGCGGAATCCGCCCGGTTCGGGTGGGTGTTCGTGCACCGTGGCCTGGTGCCCGATACGGCCGCCGGCACGTGGCTGCTTTCGCGCATCGTCGGGCTCCAGAACGCGGCGTACCTGCTGTATTCAGGAGAGATCGTCAGCGCCACGCGGGCGCTCGAAATCGGATACGTGCGGGAGGTCGTGCCCGATGGAGAGCTGATGGAGCGCTCCTTGCAGTTCGCGCACTCCGTGTCGCGCGGTTCGCCTCTGGCAACGGGTGAGGTCAAGCGTTTGCTGTACCAGGGCCTGGCGCGCGACCCGATGGACCATCTGAAAGACAGCACGGCGGCGCTCAATCGCATGTTCGCAAGTGAGGACTTCAAGGAAGGCGTCCGCGCATTCCTCGAGCACCGGCAGCCCGAGTGGAAGGGCCGCTGAACAACGGAAAGGGGGAGGCACAGACCTCCCCCTGGTCCTGAATCCAACGGGCGGGCGCTTAGCGCTCCACCTTCGTGTCCTTGTTGTTCCCCCATTCCTGCCACGAACCGTCGAAGTTCTTCAAGCCGTCGTGGCCGAGGAGGCGGAGCGTGAAGAGCGAATGGGCCGCGCGGACGCCGGTCTGGCAGTAGGTGATGACCTCGGCGCCGGGCTTGATCCCTGCTTCATCGAATTGCTTCCGGAGCTCTGCGGCGGTCTTCCACACCTGGGGTTGCGCCTCGGTAAGCGAACGGGTCCAGTCGAGGTTCACCGCGTTGGGCACGTGGCCGCCCTTGGCCGCGCGGACATCGGCGCCCGTGTACTCTGCCGGCGAACGGACGTCCAGGATCACGACGTTCGGGTCGGGTGCATCAGCCCTGGCTTCCACGTAGTCGAGCGCGCAGATCACCTCATCGTTGACGGCCGGCTTGAACACGGCCTTCGTCACTGCCGGGGCTTCCTGCGAAACGGGGAGTCCATCCTTCTGCCACCTGGCGAAGCCACCGTTGAGCACGGAACCTTCGTGGCCGTAGTACCAGAGCACCCACCAGAACCGGGTGGCCCAGAGGCCGTTGCCATCGTCGTAGGCGACGACTTTCTTGGTGGTGTCGATGCCGACTTCACCAACCTTTTCAGCGAACAGCTTCTCGTTGATGACGTAGAGCTTCTCGTCGGGGTCCTTCAGGAAGGCAGTGTCGTACCACACGGCACCCGGGATGTGCCCGGCGTCGTACGACTCCTTCTTGCGGAGGTCGACGATCACGAGCGACGAATCGCCAAGCATCTTCTCGAGCTGGGCAGTCTCGGTGAGGAGTTCGGGGCGGGAGTAGGCGTTGGGATCGGTGGTAGGCGACGCCTGGACCTGGGGAGTGGTGCCTCCGGACGCCGCGGTTGTGGCGGTGGCAGCTGGCGCGTCCTCGCCGTCGTCGCCGCCGCACGCCACAAGGAGGGTGGAAAACACCGCCACGACGAGCAAGGCAAGCAGGCTGAACTTCTTCACGGGATGACTCCTATCGGGTTATGCCTCGTCCGGAGCGAGATCGGCAGCTCGCGCGGCGATGGCTGTGAGGACCTGTCTCTGGTCGATGGGTGCGCTCGACTTCTCGAGCGTGATGATCCACTCGCCCGGGCCGCTGGGAGCGATCTCGGAAAGGAATCCGAGTTTGGCGCCTTCCCAGGGCACGGTTGAGAGGGCCGGGGCGTGGTCGGTGATGAGCTCCAGCCGCTCGCCCGCGGGGAGCTTCTTCAGCGCTTCCTTGGCTTTCATGGCGGGGTAGGGACACATCTCCCCGCGAACATCGACCTGCATGCGTGAACCTCCTGGTCCGGGGTGTCTGACAGCCGCCTCAGGGCAGGCGACGGATGACCTGAACTCCGATGAAGGCGCCGGCTGCCAGCGCAATGGTGTAGAGCCACCCGGCCAGTGCCAGCGAGGGAATCGAGGAGAAGAACGCGCCGATGGTGCAACCGACGGCGAGCACGGAGGCGTAGCCCATGGCGGCGCCGCCCACGATAAGCTGCGGATACCGCGCGATGTTGCGGGAGAACCTCACCTTGAATTCGCCCGATAGGACCGACGCCGTAAACGCTCCGATCACCAGGCCCGTCATGGTGGTGGTGCGCATGGTGAGCCACTCGGCACCCGCTGCAGCCGAGGAGCACCCCGCGAGAAGGTCGGCGCCCTTCAGTGGCAGGCCGCCGGCATCAACGACCTTCGCGGCGTTGTCGGCCCAGAGCGCGAGCCCGCCGGTGACCCCGAGCGGGCTCTGCAGGTTGTACGCGGCGATGGAAAGCACACCGAGGGCGATGGCGCCAGCAGTGTAGCTCCAGCCCCTTCCCCCGAAGACGATGTTCCACGAGTTTCGCAGGTGGTCGCGGACCGTGAAGGCCGCGGGAGCAGGCTTCGCCTTTGGTTCCGGGAGGCGCGGCGAGCGCAGCTCCCACCAGAGGATGGCGACATAGGCAACCGCGAGGACCGCGAGCGTAAGCAGGATGGATGCGGTGAGGCCGAGCTCGGTGGGCAACCAGGTGGCTTCGCGCTTGCTGACATCGTTGTCGTACCACCAGTCCCACGTCTTCGAGGCGCCCCAGAGCCCGACGAGGATGCCTATCATCGCGACCCAGGAGTTCAGGTAACCTTCGCCCATGCGCCAGAGCGTGCCCGAGACGCACCCGCCCGCGAGGACCATACCGATGCCGAACATGACGCCACCGGCCACGGTGGCGAATCCCACCGGCTGGATGTGGGCGCCGGGCGGCAGAACGTTGAACGAGGGGTCGGGCACGAAGCGCGCCATGAGCATGCCGAAGCCAATGGTGGTGACGGCAAGCCCGAGGATCAGGCCGCGCATCAGGCGACCGTCACCAGACATGATCAGGTCGCGGAATGCGCCGGCGAAGCACAAGCGGCTGCGCTGGACGATGACACCGAATGCGACACCAATCAGCCAGAATGCCCCAAGCTCGAAGTCCTTCGCACCCGTGAAAACGGCTGCCACGACGATGAAGAGCAGCGCGCCCGCGACGGTGAACGTGTTCGCGGGCAAACGCGGCGAAGCCGCCGCGGCCGTTGCGCCAGCCTGCATGGGTGCCCCCTCCGTGATTGTTGACAAACTCTATCGACAATCAGGACAAGGTTCAACTGGCTGGAATCCCCTTTACCTCTCGAGCCTGGCGGCAGCCTCGTCCACCGCCGCCCGGAGGTCGGCCCTGAAGCCCTGTTCGCGCAGGATCTTCCCGAGCGCATTCAGCACCAGCAGCACGTTCCCCGGAGTGGAGCTCTCGCCCATCAGGCCAATGCGCCAGACCTTCCCGCGCAGTTCACCCAGCCCGCCACCGATTTCGATGCTGTTCCGGTCGAGGAGCGCGCCACGGACCTCGGCGTCGTTGACACCCTCCGGGATACGAACGGTGGTGAGCACCGGCAGCCGGTAGCCCGCGTCCGCGTGGAGCCCGAGGCCCATTGCTTCGAGACCGGCCTGGAGCGCCCGGCCGTTGCGTTCGTGTCGCGCCCATCGGCGCTCAAGACTCTCATCGAGGACGAGCGCGAGCGCCTCGTGGAGCGCGTAGACCATGGAAATCGGGGCAGTGTGGTGGTAAGCGCGCCGCTCGTCCCAGTAGGCCTCCAGCAGGCTGAGGTCGAGGTACCAGCTGTTGCAGGGCACTTCGCGAGCCTTGATGGCATCCCAGGCGCGCGGCGACATGGTCAGCGGCGCCATTCCGGGAGGGGCGCTCAGGCACTTCTGCGTGCCCGAGTACACCGCGTCGGCCCCCCAGACGTCGACGGTCACGGGAACCCCGCCGAGCGAGGTCACGCAATCGACCAGCAAGAGGGCGCCATGATCCCGGGCGAGCTTGGCGAACGGTTCGACGGGTGTCTGGGCACCGGTCGAGGTCTCGGCGTGAACGATGGCGATGAGCTTCACGTTCCCTGCGGCGCGGACGGCGGATTCGACCGCGGTGAGGTCGGTGGGTGAGCCCCATGGGGCCGGAACGCGGGTGACCTGGCCGCCGGCGCGTTCCGCCATCACGGCGATGCGTTCGCCGAAGTACCCGCAAATGCCGACGACCACCCGGTCGCCGGGCTCAACCAGGTTCATGACGGCCGCTTCCATACCGCTCGTGCCGGTCCCCGGAGTAGCCAGCGTGATGCGGTTGGCAGTCCCCATCACCTGGCGAAGCATCTCGTTGCAGTCGTCCATGATGCGCAGGAACTCGGGGTCGAGGTGGCCGAGGATGGGCGCGGTCATCGCCTTCAGGACACGGGGGTGGGCGCCGCTGGGACCTGGGCCCATGAGGATGCGGGTAGGCGGGTGAAACGAGGGAGTGGTCGGCATACGGCGGATGGTAGCGTCAACTGGGGGGAGCCGCCTCAGCACACCCTTGCGCTGGTGCGTACTATGACTACGGGACATAGGAGGGAGTTCAAGTGACCCAGGTACAGCAGCCGGCAGCAAAGTCCGAACCAGTTCAGGTCCACGTCCGGAAGTACGCACCCGGAGAGCGGGAACAGCTCACCGCCGTAATGGCCCGAGCCTTTGACGACGACCCGATTGCCAACTGGTTCGCGGCACAGGACGCCAGACGCGCACGGCGCATCCACGATTTCATGGATGTCGCGCACAGGATCACGGCGCGCCACAACGAGATCTACACCACGGATGGCATCCTGGGCGGGGCGTTTTGGGCCCCACCTGGAAAGTGGAAGATGGGCCTGCTCCAGCAGTTGGCACTCACGCCCTCGGTCGTGCGGACGGCGAGCTTCCGCCGGGTGCCAGCAGTCATGGGGGGCCTCAATGCGATTGAGAAGAAGCATCCGCACGCCCCGCACTGGTACCTTCTCGCGCTCGGCGTCGAACCCGAGCAGCAGGGGCGCTCGATCGGAACGCAGCTGATGGCGCCGGTGCTCGAGCGGTGCGACCGGGAAGGCACTCCCGCGTACCTTGAGAGCTCGAAGGAGCGGAACGTCCCGCTTTATGAGCGCAACGGCTTCAAGGTGACCGAAGTGTTCCAGGTGCCGAATGGAGGACCACCCATCTGGCTGATGTGGCGCGACCCCCAATAGCGGTCGTCCTCCCGGGTGAGGGCCTGCGGAGCGCGGACCCTTCGCAACGCGTGGGCGACGTTCAGGGCATCCTGGAAACGCGCCAGTGCCCTCCAGGCCAGGTGAGCGTGTGCTGCTCGCCCTCGGGTGTGAAGCGGACGTAGGCGGCCGATTCGATGTCGATGGTGAATACGTGCGCGGGCCCACCCGGCCGGAAGTTCTGCGTTTCGAGGATGTGCTGCCAGTAAGCGGGTTCGCGCTCCGCGGCCAGCGGGGCAGCCCGGCCGTACAACTTCACATCGCCCTCCTGGCCGTTCTTGTTGGTGGTGGCGCTGTGGATGGTGCAGCGGGGGTCGCGGAGCAGGTCGAGCATCTTGCGCGATTGCCAGATGCCCCCGAGCACGAGCTCCCCTTGCCAGATGGTGTACTCGATGGGGGTGATGCGCGGCCAGCCATTCTTGCGCAGGGTGCCGAGCATCACCAGCCCCGTGGTCTCGAACCGCTCCCCCGCGAGGCGCGCGAGTTCGGGGCTCGCGGCCTCGAAAGCGCTCCAGGTGGCCATGTGAATCCCTCCGCGTTTCGCTGGTCCAGAATGGTGCCACCTGGCGACATGCGCTGTGTTGTGATCGCGGTGTGCGATTTCGGCCACGCCGACGGCGGATACCTCGAGAGAGGAGTACAATCTCCCCACCGACAAAAGGATCCGAGGTAAAGCACATGGACTTCCGCGACACACCGGAAGAGGCCGCGTTCCGGCAGGAAGTGCGCGACTTCATCGCCACCGAAGGGCCAAAGGCCCGCGCTGGACGAGAAGACGCCGAGAGCTTCTACGGCGGCAGCAAGGAGTGGACGAAGGCGCTCGCGGGGCGCAACTGGATCGCACCTGCCTGGCCGAAGGAAGTCGGCGGGGCGGGCATGTCAGTCATGGAGCAGTTCGTCTTCAACTCGGAGCTGGCCGAAGCCCGCCTTCCCCGTCCGGGGGGCATCGGCATTGGCTTCGCTGGCCCCACGCTCATCGTCCACGGCACCGAAGAGCAGAAGAAGAAGTACCTCCCCGAGATGCTGGCGGGCGAAGTCACCTGGTGCCAGGGCTACAGCGAGCCGGGCGCCGGTTCGGACCTTGCTTCCATCCAGACCCGCGCCGTGCGGGATGGCGACGACTACGTGGTCAACGGGCAGAAGATCTGGACCTCTGGCGGCCACAACGCGAAGTGGATGATCCTGCTCGCCCGGACCGACCCGGATGCCCCGAAGCATCGCGGCATCACGTACTTCATCGCGGATATGAAGGCTCCGGGCGTGACCGTCCGTCCGCTCATCAACGCCGCCTACACGCACGAATTCAACGAGGTGTTCTTCGAGGATGTGCGCATCCCGAAGGAGAACATCATCGGCGAGGAGAACCGCGGCTGGTACCTGGCTCAGACCACGCTAAGCTTCGAGCGCTCGAACATCGGTGGCGCGGTCGGGGCCCGGCAGACCGTTGAGGACCTGATCAAGTTCGCGCGCGAGAACCGCACCAACGGCACGAGCACGCTGGGCCACAACGATGCGCTGCGACACGAGCTCGTCGAGCGGTACGTCGAGGCCGGAGTCGCCACGATGATGAGCTTCAAGATCGTCTCCATCCAGGCGAAGGAAGGCGTCGCGCCAGGCCACGAGGCCAGTGTCGCGAAGCTCTACGGAACCGAGCTGAACCAGCGCATCCAGCGCACCGGCATGCATGTCCTCGGCATGTATGGGCAACTCGATGCGAAGACCGCCGGGCCGACGCCTCCGATGAAGGGCCGCGTGAAGTACATGTACCTGCGTTCGATCGCAAACACGATCGAGGGAGGGACCAGCGAGATCCAGCGGAACATCATCGCCACGCGGGGCCTTGGCCTGCCGCGAGCGTAACGGCCAGCAATTCCGGCTTCAGCAAAGGCCGCCTTCCCAGGCGGCCTTTTGCGTTACCGGGGAGCCCCATTCGCCGTTGGGCGCCGTGAACAGGAGGGCTGCCAATGGACGCCGAGAGACCCCAGGACCTTTCGACGCAGAAGGTGCTGCACCGTATCGGAGAGCGATGGCGTGAACTGCAGTCGATACTGGCTTCGCTGCGGCCGGACGACTGGGAGCGGCCGCTGGGGGACGGGTGGCCGGTGAAGGTGCACGTTGCACACCTGGCCGACTGGGAGGATTCGCTCCTGGCACTATTACGTGGTGAGTCGCGGGCGGCCGCGATGGGCATCACCGAAGACGTGTGGCAACAGCACAACACCGACTCGGTCAACCGGATCCTCGCGGAGCGCGCCTTGAAGATGACACCAGGCCAGTGCGGGGCACGGATGGAGCGAAGCCACGCCCGAATGGTGGTGGCGCTCGAAGGCATGACGGACGCTCAGCTTCGGTTGCCTTACTCCCACTACCAGCCCCTTGACGGCGCGCACAACGCGCAGCCGGTTGTGGGCTGGGTCATCGGGAACACCTATGAGCACTTTGACGAGCACATTGGCTGGCTGAGGGCGGGCCTGACTCACGCGTGACGATGGTGGGGATGAGCAGAAGGGCCGGCATCTGCCGGCCCTTCGAGAGGAGGGGTTGCCATGGGTCCTGATGGCCGGTGAGCCAGCCTGGTTCGGTCACTTCCCGCCGAGTGCGACCTTGTCGGGCGGGGTCATGAATGCGTGGACGAAACCTGCGATGGACAGGACGATGAGCAGGCCGCCGATGACATAGCAGACCGTCGCGGCAAGGTCGGCCTTTTCACCGAAGATGCTGAAACCGTAGCTGGTGAGCAGGAGGCCGCGGAGGGTTTCACCGGTCTGGAAGGTGCTGCGAAGGGAGGTCGCGGCGTCGAGTTGCTTCTGGAGCTTGGCTGCCTCGTCGGTGTTGCCTGCTTCCTTGGCTGCGGCGATTTTCGCGGAGAGCTCGGAGCGGACGGTTCCCATGGTGGCATAGGTTTCGTTGTCCCAGCCCATCTTTTCGCCGTCGACTGCCGCGTTGGCCGCAGAGCGGCGCATATGCATGGCGATGTAGTAGTTGCCGTAGCACTCGGCCATCTTGCCCTTAGTCATGAGCTGGCCGGCATACTCGGTCAGGCACTTCGAGCCTTCCTTCCAGTTCTTCTCTTCGTCGGTGAGCTTATCGGCCTCGGCGAAGGTGATTCGCTGTTCGCTGAGTTGTTCTTTGACATAGTCCTCAGCAAATGCCGCCTGGTCGGCGAGCACAAAGCCAAGAATGAGAAGCAGGATTGCCAGCAGCAGCCCGCCTCCTGAAAAGATGAAATCAAGGGTCCTGCGCTTCATGTACTTCCTCCGGAAGTGGTCTGTGGTTTCGATTGCCGGGTTGTGCCGGTTGGTTGGCCCGGGACCTGGCTACTGCCGAGCCCTCTTGCTGTTCGTATCGATATTGTTTCCCCCACAACTGTCTTGATGGCGTAACACTACCTCGCACGAGAGCCGTGCCATGCGGCCTACTGTCCCAATATGACGGGGCCGGTTGACCGGAAGGCACACGCCTGCGGGCTCCACGCGACCTCGAACCTGCGCAAGGCGACCGCCGTGCCTGGAATCACCCGGCATATCACAATACGTTTTGAATAAGGGTATAGATGAAACCCGCAGTCAGGCGAGACACTGGGCGGCAAGGCTGCCGATCGCCGTGATCCTGCGGCCCTGGAGCACCTCGTCGAGGAAGCCATCGGTGCAATAGCCGACCGAAATCCCGGTCTCGGGGTCGCCCCAGCCGATCTGGCCGCCGGCACCCCCGTGGCCGAACGCCCGCGGCGAACACGTCTTCCCGAACCCGCGGAGGTTCGCCTTCCCGTCATCGCCAGCCACAACCACTGTCAGAGCCCGGTTGCACGGGTAGTCGAGCAGCGGGACCCGGTGGTACTCCTTCGTGCGGACGCGTGTCGCCCATTCGATCGTTTCGGCCTTGAGGACACGCGTGCCCTCGGCCGTTGTGCCGCCGTTGATGAGGGGCTGGTAGAACATCGCGAGCTGGGCGGCTCCGGCCACTCCACCACCCCCGGGAACGCCCACCGCGCGCACCTCGGGCCGGTTAAACGATTTGATGGCATCCGGTGTGACTTCGCCCCAGCCGCCGGGCGGCGGCGTCGGCGGTATGAGATGACGGACCTCGGCCACGCGGTCGTTCTCATGGGCCGGCAGTCCGACATAGAAGTCCGTGAGCCCCATCGGGTCGAGCATCTTCTCTCGAACGAAGGCCCGGAAGTCCATGCCGGCCCGGCGCTCGATGATCTCGGCGATGACCCAGTGGGCGCTGGTGGCATGATATTCGAACCGTGTACCGGGTTCCCAGTTGAGTCTCCAGCTGGCGAAGCGTTCGAGGCGGCGTTCGCGGTTGTTCCAGTCCTGGGCAGCGAACGGGGCCAGCGGGAAGCCGCCGGTGTGGGTCATGAGCTGGGTGACGGTGATCTGGCCTTTCCCGTTGGTGCCGAACTCGGGAATGATGTCCGCGACACACTCTTCCTCGCGGAGCAAGCCGTCCTCGAAGAGCGTCCAGGCAGCAGCACCCACGATGGCCTTGGTGCAGCTGAAGATGGTGTAGAGCGTGTCGTTGGTGGCGGGCACCTCGGTCGCGACGCCGTTGTGCTGAACCGTTCCATAGGTGCGAACGCCGGCGAGCCTGCCATGACGGGCGACGGCGACCTGGGCGCTCTTCAGGGTCCCGTCGTCGATATCGCGTTTCGCACGAGCGAATACAGCTTCGAGCTTTTCGCTATCGATGCCCAGTTGTTCGGGCCGAGTGGCGGTCATTTCTGCGGTTCCCATTTGCATCCTCCGAGTTGCCTGGGGCGCAACCATACCCGGTCGACGTCCGATGTGGTGGGACCCAACCGGCGTGTCCCGGGGAGAACCGTGGAGCGCGATACAATGGGGGCCACGCCCCCGTAGCTCAGGGGACAGAGCAGGCGCCTTCTAAGCGTCTGGCCGCAGGTTCGAATCCTGCCGGGGGCGCCAGCAATTGCATCGACCCACATCACCCCTCAGGGCCAGCGCCCGGGCCTGACACCTCCCCCGCCCGAGCGTAGACTCCGGGCATGCGTATCTCCCCTTCTGTCCGCGCGGCCATGGTGCCCGATGAAAACCCGATGCACCCCGATTTCACCTGCATCTACCTCGTGGGGGCCGAGGGCCAGCAGTCGCTCACGATCGACTCCGGCGAGGCGATCGACCGGTATCAGTGGTTCTTGCGCGGCTACCTGGCGGCGGTAGAGAAGGCCGAGATTGCCGTTGCCACCATCACCCACCACCACTCCGACCACTCCGGCAACCTCAAGTGGGCGAAGGAGTTCCTCAAGGCCGATATCGCGATCCCCTGGAACGGGCGGGCGCTGCTGAAGGGTCGCATCCCGGCGAAGGTCAACATGCTGAGAGACGGTGATGTGATCGAGCTCGACGGTGGCGTGCGGGTGCAGGTGCTGGGAACGCCCGGCCACAGCGTCGATTCACTCTGCTTCTACATCGAGGAAGAGGGCGTGCTGTTCACCGGAGATACGCTGCTCGGCTCTTCGACGACGACGGTGTGGGACCTGGGGCTGTACCGGCAATCGTTGAAGCGTTTGCTGGAGCTGCCCAACCTGCAGGTCATTTGTCCGGGGCACGGGAAGATCGTGAACGACCCCCGCGAGCGTTTGGAAATGTACGTGAAGCACCGTGACATGCGGGAGCGGCAGATTCTCCAAGTGCTCGATGGCGGCGGGGCCATCAGCAGCTGGGACATCATGCTGCAGCTCTACCCGGACATCGACAAGCGGCTTCGACGTGCCGCCGACAACAACGTGCGCTCTCACCTCAAGCAGCTTGCCGATGAGGGGCGCATCAAGGTCTACCCGGGCAAGCCCCGCAGGCCACGGAGCGCCGCGGCAGTACAGCGCGACGTCGAACACGCACGGCAGCGGGACCTGGTCATCAAGCAGGCGAGAAAGTACGAGGCGGAGAAACGGCGGGCGGAGATCCGGATGCAGGAGAACCCGCCGACCGCTGAATGGGTCGAACCGCCGCGCTACGAGCTCGTTGGCACAGCGAGCGATGCGGCGCGCTGACCGATCACTCCATCGGCGAGTTGCCGACCGCCGGCGGGGCCGATGTCGGAGAGGGCGACGGAACCGGGGAAGGCGTCGCCGTGGGCGTGGGAGTGGGCGTGGGAGTGGGCGTGGGCATGGTGGTCGGGGTGCTCGTCGGAGTCGCCCCGGTGGCAGCCCGGGTTGGCACGGGCACCGTGACGTTGCGCCCGGGCGGATGCAACGGGTCGAGCACGATGGCGGGCACGCTGACGAGCACCAGGGCGATCTTCTTCTGCGTGCGCTGGGCGATGAGTGCCTGGAGGGCCCCTGCGTCGTCGAGCGTCGGCTCAATTGGTGTGCGAATCGTGAGGCGCAGGTTCGTGGCGCCATCCGGGCCATCGGAGCGGTGAAGTTCGGTCACCTCGCTGCCAGGAAGCACTTCGGAAAGGGCCGCAGTGGATGCATCCCAGAGAGACTCCGCTTCGCGCGCTTCACCGACCGCACGAGCTGTAAGCCCGAGGAGGGTGAACCCAAGGAGGGCGATCGGGATGACCCCGAACACGAACTGTTGGACGGGATAGCCGTTGTGCCGGTGCCTGTGGGGTCCCAGGCCCAGTGACCAGAAGACCATCCCGGCGGTGAAAACGATGGCGGCGAGGTTGGTGACAAAGAGGAGAAATGCACCGCCCCACACGCCCCGGTCTTCGATGGCGAGCCCGATCCCGATGGTGCAAAGCGGCGGCATGAGCGCGGTGGCGATGGCAACCCCGGGGAGTGCCTCGGTGTCGCGCAGGCGGGCTACGGCATAGGCACCGATGGCGCCGCCGGCAAGCGCGATGCCGAGGTCGAGCGGGTTGGGGCGGGTCCGCGCCTGGACTTCGCCGGGCAACGACTCGAGGACGTCGAACGAGGAGAACATCGCCACATGAGCCAACACAAACGAGATGGCAATGGCGGTGAGCGCGCCTTCGCCCAGGGCGCTGATGGCCAGCAGCCCCTGGCGGTTGCGCTCCCCGAGACTTGCCTCTCCGATGGCCATGATGGGCCCGAGGAGCGGTGCCACAAGCATCGCGCCAATCACGACAGCAGTGGAATCGGCAATAAGGCCGAGTGTGGCAATGACCGCCGAAAACCAGACCAGCAGCCTGAAACGGAAGTCAGCCCGCCCAGCACGAAAGATGTCGGCGCGAAGGCGGCCCGGTGGAAGCGTGGTACGTGCCGGCATCGCCCACAATCGTAACGCGGAGGCGGCCTTCGGGCTGGCCGCATTGGTTGCCGCAGCCGACACTCCTACTGGGGGAGCGGAGAACCCGGAAACCGACCCGGGGTGACAGGGCGAATGCTCAAGGGCGACAGGGTGATCCTTCGGCCAATGCGCCGCGAATACCTGGAGAAGTACTTCGAGTACCGGAATGATGTGGAGCTCGAGTTGCTGGCGAGCGGCGAGTCGCCGATGCCGATGGAGTACGAGCGGCTGGTGGCCACATTCGAGGCGCACCTGCAGCGCCCTCGAAGCGAGGTGAGCTGGTTCGCCATCGAGGTGCAGGGCGGCAAGTTCATCGGCCAGTGCCTGCTGCACAACTTCGACTACGCTGCCCGGACCTGTGAGCTCGGACTCACCATCGGAGACCGTGACTACCACGGACGCGGATACGGGCGGGACGTGGTGAAACTGCTGGTGAAGTACGCCTTCAGGCTCCGGAACATGGAGAAGGTATGGCTGACCACCAACGGCAGCAACGTCCGGGCGCAGAAGGCATTCGCGGCGGCCGGGTTCGTGGAGGAGGGACGCCTCAGGAGGCACATCTGGCTCGATGGCAGGTACGATGACCTGGTCTACATGGGGATCCTGCGCGACCCGCCCGCGGAGACGGCGACGGGCGAGGGTGGCGAGGAGCCCGAACCTGCCCTGGAGTTCGCTGATGCCGAGGATGAAGCCTGATGTCCTGGAGGAATTCCTCCAGATGCCGACCGTCGGGGTAATCGCCACCCTGCGGCGCGATGGGATGCCCTACACCGTCCCGGTCTGGTGGCTCTGGAAGCCCGACGGCATCTGGATCACCGGGACGTACAACCGCGTGTGGTGTAAGCAACTCCTGCACGACCCGCGCGCGTCGCTCTGCATCGAATCTGGTCCCCCACTCACCGGGCATGTCGAGTTCGACGGGCGCTGCACGCCGTTCGAACTACCGGGCTTCGACATCTGGCCCATCTCTCGCGAGCTGGCGGACAAATACGTCGGCCGGGGCGACCCGGCAAACGCCGCCGCTGTCGATGCATTCTTCGCGAACATGCAGACTGAGCCCCGTCTCCTCTTCCGGCTTGATCCGGAGGTCACCCGGGCGATCGACATGCGCGTCTACCGCGGGAAGCGGGCCGACCGCGAGTTCCAGGCCACCAGCAGGGGGGAGTAGCCGCGGTTCAGCCGCAGATGCGGTTCACGGTGGAGGCAATGTACTCGACGTCCTCCGGGCCGAGGGATGGGTGGACCGGGAGCGAGAGCACCTGTTCCGCGGCGGCCTCGGCGACCGGGAACGTGCCCTCGCCGAAGCCCATCTCCTGCATGATTGGCTGCTGGTGGATCGGGATCGGGTAGTGCACCGCGCTGCCTATGCCCGCCTCCTGCAGGCGCTGCTGAACAGCGTCGCGGTCGCGCGGGATGCGGACGGTGAACTGGTGGAACACGTGCCGATCGCCTGGCCGAACGCGAGGCGTCTCAACCGCGCGGATGAGGTTGGCCAGCATATCCGCGTTGGCGATGCGCGCCTGGTTCCAATCCTCGATGTACTCCATCTGGACGAGGCCAATCGCCGCATTGAGGTCCTGCATGCGCCAGTTGAGCCCGAAGTAGTCGTGCTTGTAGCGCACCTCCTGGCCGTGGCTGCGGATGATGCGGCAGAGGCGGGCGACCTCGTCGTCGTTGGTAGTGATGATTCCCCCCTCGCCCGTGGTCATGTTCTTCGTGGGGTAGAAGCTGAAGCAGCCGGTCCCGAACGTGCCCACGCGCTGGCCGACGTGCTCCGCCCCGTGGGCCTGTGCCGCATCCTCAACGAGCGCAAGGCCGTTGTCATCACACAGCTCTCGGAACTCTTCGATACGTGCCGGGTGGCCGTAGAGATGGACCGGCATGACGGCCTTCGTGCTGTCGGTGATGGCGTCCTCGACCTGGTTCGGGTCGAGGTTCAGATCGAACGGATCGATATCGACGAAGACCGGCGTGGCGCCGCAGGCGATGATGCTCGTCGCGGTGGCGATGAAGCTGAAAGGGGTCGTGATCACCTCGTCGCCGGGGCCGACCCCATGCGCCTGGAGCGCGACAATGAGTGCGGCGGTGCCGCTGTTGACTCCGATGGCGTGCTTCGCTCCAACGTACTCGGCGAAGGCCCGTTCGAAGGCTTCAGTGCGACTCCCCATGGCGAGCTGGCCGCTATCGAGCACCTCCATCACGGCGCGCTTTTCGGCTTCGCCGATGAGCGGTCTGGCGACCGGGATGAACGGACGATCGACGGTGGTCATGCGGGTCTCCTGAGCGGGGGCACTAGCTTTCGAGGGTAACAAGGCCGGACGCTGTGCGCTGGTAGCGGCGGCCACATTCCGGGCAGATCAGTTCCGCGGTTAGCGGGTGGGCGCACATGCATGCCCAGCCGCGCTGGCGCGCGGGGTTGCCGGCGACGAGGGCGTGGTCGGGCACATCCTTCGTGACAACGCTGCCGGCGGCGACGAGCGCCCAGCGGCCGATGGTGAGCCCGGGCAGGATCACCGAGCGAGAACCGATAGCGGCACCAAACCTGGCGACGGAACCCTGGAGCTCCCAGTCGCTGGCAGCCTTCAGCGAGCCATCCGGATTGATGGCGCGCGGGTACCGGTCGTTGGTGAACACCACCTCGGGGCCCACAAAGACACCATCTTCGAGCGTGTTGCCTTCGTAGACGCAGGAGTAGTTCTGGACCTTGCAGTTGGCGCCCAGCGAGACATCCGCACCGATGTAGACCCCTTTGCCGATGATGCAGCCCGGCCCAACGGTGGCCCGCTCGCGCACCTGGGCATGGTGCCAGATGCTGGCTCCTTCACCGATGGAGGCCTGCCCGCTGACCTCGGCGGTGGGATGCACGCGGAAGTTCGTCATCGGGTCGCTGGCTCTCCGGCGGGGTTGTGACTACCGGTTTCGTCGAGGCTTTCGAGCACGTCGTTCGAAAACTTGCGAGCAACGAGGTGGATGCGGCGTCGAAGCTCCTCCGCGTCGCCGCGCAGCACCGCCTCGACTTCGCCGATCAGACGGAGGATCTCGGCCTCGGAGATCTCGGTTGAGGCGGTGAGGCGCATCACCTTCGGGTGCTCGGTAGGCTCGATGTTCTCGAAATCGGCGACGAGCTCTTCGCGCAGTTTTTCGCCGGGCCGCGGGCCGGTGAATACAACTTCGATGTCATCGCCGGGGCGCAGGCCGCGCAAGCGAATCATCCGCTCGGCCAGCTCAAGCATGTTGATCTCCTGGCCCATGTCCAGCATGTAGATATTGCCACTGCCGCCGAAGGTGCCGGCCTGGATGACCAGGCTGACGGCCTCCGGGATGCTGATGAAGTAGCGCATCATGTCCGGGTGGGTGATGGTGACCGGGCCGCCGCGCTCGATCTGCTTCAGGAACGTGAGCGGCGCCGAGCCCCGGCTGCCCATGACATTGCCGAAGCGGACGGCCACAAACCGGGTGTGCTCGCTCCCGCGGGCGAGTGCGAGCACAAGCAGTTCGGCGATGCGCTTCGTTGCGCCCATGATGCTGGTTGGCCGAACGGCCTTGTCGGTAGAGATGAGAACGAACGTGCCCGCCTGGTACTTCCGGGCGGCATTGGCCACCTGGAGTGTTCCCAGAACGTTCGCGCGGAATGCCTCGTCCGGATTGGACTCGAGCATCGGCACGTGTTTGTACGCCGCAGCGTGGTAGACGAGGTGCGGGCGCACCTGGTTGAAGATCTGGTCGATCTTCGCCGTGTCGGTGACCGAGGCGGGCCAGAGCTTGATGGTCGTCTGCGGCGAGACACCCGCCAGCTCGGCTGCGAGATCGAACAGCCCGCTCTCGTTGTTGTCGAGCAAGTGCAGTTCCATGGGCTGGAAGGTGACCACCTGCCGGCAAAGCTCTGACCCGATCGAGCCAGCAGCTCCCGTAACGAGGACGACGCGGTCCCTCACCGACTGGCTGCAGGCGACGAAGTCTATCTCCACGGGCTCGCGGCCGAGAAGGTCATCGAGCGTGATATCGCGCAGGGCATTGGTATGACCGCTGGCTATCCAGCGCTCCACGCCGGGGACAATGCGCACGGGTACGCCGGACGACTGGCAGGTGGCGACGATGGAGCGGATGGTCTTGCCGGATGCGCGAGGGATGGCGATGGCAACCGCATCAACGGAGTGTTCGCGTATCTGCAACTCGAGGTCGGCGACTGTGCCGAGGACCCGGAGACCATGCATGCGGCGGTTGAGCTTCCTGGGATCATCGTCGAGGTAGCCGATAGGCTGGTAGTTCAGACCCGGGCTGTTCTGCAGTTCCCGGGCCAGGGCCTGTCCCGTATGGCCGGCGCCAATGATCAGCAGGCGCTGCGAGGCGACGGCGACGCGCGGCAAGCGCGTGAGCAGGCGGCTCCGCATCTTGACGAATGCCATGCCCGGGAAGATGAGCTCGCCGGCAATGAGGATGACCGAGAGCGGCAGGTCGCGTTCACGCACCCAGAAGTTGACGCCGAAGATCAGCGCGGTGGCGGCGAGGATCGGGAGGAACAGGTTGAGGATGTCGCCGAGGCTGCCGTAGCTCCAGATCGTCCGGTAGACGCCGAACACCACGTTTGCGGCGATGTACACCAGCGCGAGTAAGGGGAAGACCAGCAGGATGAACTCGAGGTTGCGCTGGGGGACATCGGCATCGAAACGCAGGAGGAGCGCGGCGGCATATGCCAGCGCGATCACCATCACATCCAGCACCATGGCGCCGGCGGTTGCCGCCTTATCGCCACTGAAGAGCCTGCCTGCGAGCGAAGGGTGCCGATCCGTCATCGAGCGCCGCTCCCCTGTATCACGCGAAGAAGGGTTCGAATGAGAATGCTGAGGTCGGTCAGCACCGAGTGGTTGTCCACGTACCGGAGATCGTAGGTAACGGTTTCGTCATAGGTCAAATCCGAGCGGCCGTTGACCTGGGCCAGTCCGGCGATGCCCGGCACGACATCGTGCCGGCGGTGGTATTCGGGAGGGTACTGAATGACGATCTCCGGGATTTCCGGCCGGGGACCGACGAGCGACATCTGGCCCCTGAGCACGTTGAACAGGTTGGGCAGCTCATCAATCGAGGTCTTTCGTGCGAAGGCGCCCACACGCGTGATCCGCGGGTTCGGCCTATCGGGCGGGGCGAAAACGAACGTCTTGAAGTCCTGGACCTGGTAGCGCTCCTCTTCACCTGGGCGAGGGTGGCGCATGGTGCGAAGCTTCACCATGGTGAACGGCCTGCCGTGGAGTCCGACGCGCTGTTGAAGGAAGAATGGGTTGCCGTGCAGGTCGATCGCCAACACCGCCGCGGTGATGAGCATCACCACGACCCAGACCGGGGCCGTCAGCAGGGTGAGAGCAACATCCATGACGCGCTTCGGCACGGGACTGAGGGTAGCCGCCCGTGGCGCTACGGCGTAGGTATCTGAACCATTTCCCCCGCTTGGACCATCCCCGGGCGTGGTAGCGTTGGGCTGTGGCGAGAATCTGGATAGGCCTGGCGCTTGGTCTCGCCGTGCTGTCCTGGGCCACGGCGATCATGGCCGTGGCGATACTCGTCGTGCCCGAGCGCGGTGGAGGGTTGCTCCTCAGCACGCTTGCCGTCGCCGGGGGGTTCGTGGCCCCGGCCACGCTCCTGGCGGTAGTCTTTCGTAGCCCGGTGTGGCAACACCGCATCGAGGCGGGGACCCGACGGCGTGAGCGCGAGCTTTTCCGCGCGCTCCGAGCACAGGGCACGCTCACCGCCGAGACGCTGGCACTCAGGTCATCGCTGACGGTTGATGAGGCAGAGGCCTTACTTGCGAGGTTGGCCTGCTCGGGCCACCTGGAGGCGCAGGAGATCGACGGGGTGCCCGTCTACCGCACCCGGCAATCGTGAGACAGGTCAGTGCTCAAGCAGAACCACGGCGGTGGCGGCCATGGCCTCGCCACGGCCAACCGCGTCGAGGCCTTCTCCTGTCTTGGCCTTCACGCTCACCTGGCCAGCCTGGATAGCGGCAATCTCCGCGATGCGCTCCCTGATGTGGCCGACGTAGGGAGCGAGCTTTGGGCGCTCGGTGCGGACCGTCGCGTCGATGTTCGCGATCTGCCAGCCTGCATCGCGGGCCAACTCCAGCGCCTTACGGAGGAAGTCGGCACTATCCGCGTGAGCGTACCGCGGGTCGTTCGGTGGGAAGTAGTGACCGATGTCGCCGAGTGCCGCCGCACCGAGCACGGCATCGGTGATCGCGTGCAGGAGGACATCGGCATCGCTATGGCCGCTGAGCCCGGGCCCTTCCTCGATGATCACGCCACCCAGGATCAGCGTCCGGGCGTCATCGACGCGGTGCAGGTCTTCGCCGATCCCAACGCGCATCATGCAGTCTCCCCCCGGGCCCGAAGGACGGCGGACGCCATCTCGAGATCCTGGGGCCGCGTGATCTTGATGTTGTCGGGGCTTCCCTCGGCAACCATGCACTCGAGCCCGAGCCGGCTGAGCATCGCCGCGTCGTCGGTCTCGTCGTTGTCGCTCATGGCGGCGGCATCGAGCCACGCCGTCCGAAGCACCACCTGGGGAGTCTGGGCGGCCCAGAGCGTGGCCCGGTCGGGATGGCCGGTGATGACCCCTGCCCGCACCACCTTGATTGTGTCGGTCACGGGGATGGCGGCGATGGCTCCCGGGCGGCCCTCGGCAGCAGCGATCACGCGCTGCACAAGCTCTGGCGTGGCCAGTGGCCGGGCGCCATCGTGGATAGCGGCGTAGCGGGCCGTGCATTCCCGGAGGCCAGCTTCGACGCTGTCTCGTCGGCGAGTCCCGCCCGGCACCACACGGAAGCATGCCCGAGAGCACCACGTCTCGGCCATGGCCGTCGTTTCAGACACGCGTTCCGGGGCAGCCACAATGACGAGACAGCCCAGGTCGGACAGTGCTTCGAAGAGCGCGAGGGACCAGGCGAGCACCGGCCGGCCACAGAGCTCGACCGAGAGCTTGTCGGCCGCGCCGAATCGGGTTGATGACCCGGCGGCGACGATGACGGCATCGAAGGTCATGGTGGCACGCTACCACCGCGGGCATTTTGGCTGTAGTTCGGCGGTCGGGACTGGCCTGCTACCATGGAACTTCGCCCCGCCGGTCTTCTCACCAGCCGGCGCAGGAGGATCTCCATGACTACCTCGATCGACCAGCTGCTGACGCGCGTCTCGAAGCCCGCCCGGTATACCGGCGGCGAGTGGAACACCGTGACCAAGGATTGGCGCGCCACGACGGTACGCATCGCCCTCGCCTACCCTGATGCCTACGACATCGGGATGTCGAACATGGGCCTGGGCATCCTTTACGACATCCTGAACCGGGTCGATGACGTTGCCTGTGAGCGGGTGTTCGCCCCCTGGGAGGACATGGAGGCGGAGATGCGCCTGGCAGGCGTTCCGCTCTGGAGCCTGGAAACGCGCAATCCCATCCGCGATTTCGACGTGCTGGGGTTCACGCTCCAGTACGAGATGACCTACACCAACGTACTGAACATGCTCGACCTTGCCGGGATTCCGGTCTGGGCACGGGAGCGTACCGACGACCACCCCCTGGTGATCTGCGGCGGGAGCGGGTCCTTCAACCCCGAGCCGCTTTCGCCCTTCGTGGATGCGTTCTTTCTTGGCGAAGGCGAAGACGCGGTCGTGGAGCTGGCAGACCGCGTGCGCGAATGGAAGCGCCAGGGCGCCCCGCGCGTGGAGCGGCTCCGCGACCTGCTGACGATGCCGGGCGTATACGTCCCCTCGTTTTATGAAGCCCGCTACGACGCCTCGGGGCACTTCGCGGTGCTGGAGCCAACGGTGCCGGAGGCGCCGCGTATCATCCGCAGGCGAATCGTTGAGGTGTTGCCACCGGCACTCGTACGGCCAATCGTGCCGTTCCTGCAAACCATCCACGACCGGGCAGCTGTGGAGATACAGCGCGGTTGCACCCAGGGGTGCAGGTTCTGCCAGGCGGGCATGATCTACCGCCCGACTCGCGAACGCAGCCCGGAAGAAGTCGTGCAGGCCGCCCGCGACCTGATGGCCAATACCGGGTACGACGAGCTCTCGTTGCTCTCTTTGAGCACCACCGATCACAGCCAGATCGTGCCGATGGTGAACCAGCTCACGGGTACCTTCGAGAACTTGAAGGTCGGCATCCCGAGCACGCGCGTCGATAGCTTCTCGGTGGAGGTGGCGAACGCCGTCGCCCGCGGCAAGAAGCACACCCTCACGCTCGCACCGGAGGCGGGGAGCCAGCGACTGCGCAACGCCATCAACAAGCTCGTAAGCGAGGAAGACCTGCTCGGAGCGGCAGAGAACGCGTTCCAGCGGGGGTGGACCGGCGTCAAGATGTACTTCATGGTCGGCCTGCCGACGGAGACCATGGAAGACGTCGCCGGCATCGTCGAAATGGGCACGAAGGTGAAGGCAATCGGCAAGAAGTACGCCGGGGGCCGGGCGAAAGTGCGAGTGAGCACGAGCAACCTGGTGCCGAAGCCGCACACGCCATTCCAGTGGGCCCGGCAGGACACCGCCGAAGAGCTCGAGCCGAAGCACTTCCTGCTGAAGGACGGCTGTCGTGCCGCTGGTGTGGAATTCAGCTGGAATGACCCTCGCGATAGCTTCATCGAGGCCGTGTTGAGCCGGGGAGACCGGAGGGTCGGGCCAGCAATCTACGAGGCGTGGCGGCGGGGCGCGAAATTCGATGCCTGGGGCGAGTACTTCCGCGCTGAGTACTGGCGCGAGGCGTTTGCGGTAACCGGAGTCGATGCCGAGTGGTTCACCCACCGGGAGTGGGACACACAGGAGCCCCTGCCATGGGACCACATCGATTGCGGCGTGACGAAGGCGTACCTCAAGGGCCAATGGCGCGACGTGCACACCGTGAAGACCATGGCCGACTGCCACCACGGGACCTGCAACGTCTGCGGGATGCAGAGCTTCGATACGCTCAGCGGGACCCCGGGAGTCGCGGATTGCGTGGTGAAGCTTGGGAAGCTCGTGGAGATGCGGCGCGGGGCGCGGACCTACGAGGGTGAGGCGCTGGAACTGGTGTAAGGCCTTGCCCTGATGATGGGGACAGCGTGGGCGCCGGCGGAATGCCGGCCCGGTGCCGGAAGGACGCTCAACGGGCCTCCCGAAAGGGAGGCCCGTTCTTGTTGAGTGCCGGCGAGGAGCGTTACTCCTCGTCGTCCTCGGCGCCGATGATGGGGTCGTCCTCATCGTCGTCGAAGCCGCTGATCTCCTCATCGTCCTCATCGAGGAGACCGACCGCGCCCGGCCGGCGATAGCCACCGGCCTCGCGCTCAGCCAGCATGCGCTCGAGCTCCGATTCCTCTTCGAGCAGAAGCGATTCGGGCACGTCGAGCTCTGCGTAGTGCTCGCGCTTCGGAACCTCGATCTCGCTGCGGGCGGGAATGAGCTTGCCGATGATGACGTTTTCCTTCAGGCCCAGGAGCTTGTCGGTGGCGCCATCGATGGCGGCATTCGTGAGCACGCGTGTCGTCTCCTGGAACGAGGCAGCAGCGAGCCACGAGTCGGTATTGAGCGAGGCTTTGGTCACACCGAGGAGGACGGGCTGAGCCGTTGCGGGCTCGCCACCTTCGGCGATGATGCGGTTGTTGAGCTCTTCGAAGGTGCGGCGGTCTTCCAGGTCGCCCGGCAGGAGGCCGGTATCGCCCGGGTGGTCCACCTTCACGCGGCGAAGCATCTGGCGGGTGATCACCTCGATGTGCTTATCGTTGATGTTCACACCCTGGGACTTGTAGACCTTCTGGACCTCGTCGACCATGTACTTGCGAACGGCGTCGCGGCCCTGGATGTGGAGGATGTGCTGCGGGTTCTTCGCGCCTTCGGTGAGCTGATCGCCGGCGTAGACCATCTGGCCGTTTTCGACGAGCAGGCGCGCGGCCGCCGGGATGGCATACTCGCGCTCCTCGCGCTCCTCGTACACCACCTGGAGCTTGTTCTTCCCCGAGACGCGCACAACGCCGGAGATGCGTGAGATCACCTGCTCGGCGAGCGCGGTGGTGTCCTTCTTGTTCTCGGGACCCTTGGCGATTGGGGTGCCGGCCACGATGCGCTCGCCGTCCTGCACCAGCGCCTCGCCCTTCGCCGGGATCTCGTATTCCTCGACGAGTGTATCGACGTTCGTGACTCGAACGATGCGCCGCTCGTTCTCCTGGACGATGTCGACGATGCCGTCGGTCTCGCTAATGATGGCCTCGCCCTTCGGAGCGCGCGCTTCGAAGAGTTCTTCCACGCGGGGGAGACCGCTGGTGATGTCGGTCTGCGAGGCGACGCCACCCGTGTGGAACGTGCGCATCGTCAACTGCGTGCCCGGCTCACCGATGGACTGGGCGGCGATGATGCCGACGGCGGTGCGGAGCTTCACCAGCTCGCCCCGGGCGAGGTCGCGCCCGTAGCAGAGCTGGCAGAGGCCACGCTCGGCCTCGCACGACATTGGCGTGCGCACGAACACGCGCTGGATGTTGCGCGCGTCGATCTCGTCGGCGATGGCTTCGTTGAACTCCTGGTTGCGCTCGCTGATGACCTCGCCCGTCTCCTCATCCACGACGGGCATCGCGGCGTAGCGGCCGAGGATGCGGCCCCGGAGGGCTTCCGTGGCATCGCCGTTGGTCTCGCGTTCGATCCAGAGGCCAGAGGTGGTGCCGCAGTCTTCCTCGAGAATGATGACATCCTGGGCGACGTCGATGAGGCGACGGGTGAGGTACCCCGAGTCGGCGGTTCGAAGCGCGGTGTCGGCGAGGCCCTTGCGGGCGCCGTGCGTCGAGATGAAGTATTCGAGTACCGAGAGCCCTTCGCGGAAGGAACCGCGAATGGGGAGCTCGATAACCTTTCCGTTCGGGTCGGCCATGAGACCGCGCATGCCGGCCATCTGGCGAATCTGGGTGATGTTACCCTTCGTGCCCGAGCTCGCCATGTAGTTGAGCGAGCCGTATTCCGGCATGCGCTCCTTGATGGCCTTCTCGATCTGGCTCGTGGTCTCGGCCCAGATTTCGACCGTGCCCTGGTAGCGCTCATCGTCGGTGATGAGCCCCATCTGGTACTGCTCCATCAACTCATCGACCTTGCGGTCGGCCGTATCGAGGAGTTGAGGCTTGTTCTTGGGCACCTGGATCTCGTGGATGGCGATGGTGATGCCACTGCGCGTTGCGTAGTGGAACCCGGTCGCCTTGATGCGGTCGACCACCTCGCCTGTGGCCTCGCCACCGAGCGTGCGGTAGCAAGTGGCCACGACTTTGCGCAGGTTCGGCCGGTCCATGATGACGTTCTGGAAGGGGAGCTCCTCGGGGAGAATCTCGTTGAAGATGATCCGGCCCACCGTAGTCTCGATGAAGTGCGAGCGGGGGTTGCCGTTCGTGTCCTGCTCGGGCTCGGTGACCACGCTGCCGTCGCCCACCACGGCCTTCGCGGTGCGGACCCGGATCGGCGCGCGCAGGTCGACGATGCCGAGGTCGAAGGCGAGCTTGGCCTCCTCGAAGGAGCCGAAGAGCCCTTCGGCCGCGCGCCCGTTGGCTTCGCGGTAGGCGCCGCGGGCGTTCGCGTCCAGGTCCGTCATGTAGTAGCAGCCAAGCACCATGTCGAGCGAGGGGGCGACGATGGGGTCGCCGCTCGCCGGGGAGAGCAGGTTGCGGGTAGACATGAGGATTTGGCGTGCCTCAGCGACGGCTTCGCGGCTGAGCGGAACGTGAACGGCCATCTGGTCGCCGTCGAAGTCAGCGTTGAAGGCGGCGCAGACGAGCGGGTGCAGCTGGATGGCCGAGCCCTCGATCAGTACCGGCTGGAACGCCTGGATACCGAGGCGGTGGAGCGTCGGGGCGCGGTTCAGCAAAACCGGGCGGTCGCGGATCACTTCGTCGAGCACGTCCCAGACTTCTGGGCGCGCGCGTTCGACGATGCGCTTGGCGCTCTTGATGTTGTGCGCAAGGCCCTTGGCGACAAGCGAGTGCATGACGAACGGCTTGAAGAGCTCGAGCGCCATGCGCTTCGGGAGGCCACACTGCGAGAGCTTGAGCTCCGGGCCGACGACAATGACCGAGCGGCCCGAGTAGTCGACGCGCTTGCCGAGCAGGTTCTGGCGGAATCGCCCCTGCTTGCCCTTGAGCATGTCGCTCAGGCTCTTGAGCTTGTGGTTGCCGCTTCCGCTCACGGCCCGGCCGCGGCGGCCGTTATCGATGAGCGAGTCGACCGCCTCCTGTAGCATTCGCTTCTCGTTCCGGATGATGATCTCCGGGGCGCCGAGATCCAGCAGGCGCTTGAGGCGGTTATTGCGGTTGATGACGCGCCGGTAGAGGTCGTTCAGGTCGCTGGTGGCGAAGCGCCCGCCATCGAGCTGAACCATCGGCCGAAGGTCGGGCGGGAGCACCGGAAGGACCTGGAAAATCATCCACTCCGGCTTGTTGCTCGATTCCTTGAGCGATTCGACGACGTTGAGCCGCTTGGTCGCCTTCTTGCGGCGCATGCCGCTGGCTGTGAGGATCTCCTGCTTCAGGCGGCCGCGCATCTCATCGAGTTCCACGCGCTGGAGCACCTGGAGGACGGCCTCGGCACCCATGCCGGCCTTGAACACGTGGCCGAAGAGGTCTGAGAGCTCTCGGTAGCGCGTCTCTGTCAGCAGCACGACACGGTCGTCGCGGATTGGGTCGGCGAGCTCTTCGAGGTCGCGCAGCCGCTCGCGGTACTGCTCCTCAACCTCATCGCGAAGCTGCTTCTCCTTCTGCTGGAGAGGATGGAGCTCGTCGTAGAGCGCGGCCTTCGCATCGTCGAGGGCCGAGTCGGCCACGAGCGCCTCGGCATCCTTCAGTTTCTCCGTCTCCTTGTCGAAGGCGGTGAGCTTCTTCTCGCCTTCCCGCACCACGCGTGCGATGGCGGTCTGCGTAACCTTGACGCCAGCTTCAAGAATGACGTCACCGAGCACGGAGATTTCGCTTTCGAGCGCGTTGCCCTTCGCCGTCTCGGCTTGCTCGATGGCGCGTGTAACAGCCGCCTGCAGGGCATCGCGGGAGATGGTCCGCTCCTCCTCGATCTGCTGCTGGCGTTCGAGGACCTTGGCCTGGAGTTCCGCGTTGGCTTCCTCCAGCTGCGCCTCGAGCTTTTCGCGCTTCGGACGGACTTCGGCGACACGTTCCTCAACGACGTTCAGCATCTCGTTGCGGAGGTGTTCGAGTTCCCGGTTCCGGGCTTCCTCGTCGACTTCGATGATCATGTACTGAGCGAAGTAGAGGACGCGCTCGAGGTTGCGGGGCGACATGTCGAGCAACAGGCCGAGCTTGCTCGGTGTGCCCTTGACGAACCAGATGTGGCTGACGGGGCTCGCAAGTTCGACATGGCCCATTCGCTCGCGGCGAACCTTGGCACGGGCGACTTCGACGCCGCACTTGTCGCAGATGATGCCCTTGTAACGGACGCGCTTGTACTTGCCGCAGTAGCACTCGAAGTCCTTGGTCGGACCGAAGATCTTCTCGCAGAAGAGTCCGTCCTTCTCTGGCTTCAGGGTGCGGTAGTTGATGGTCTCCGGCTTGGTGACTTCGCCGTACGACCAGGAGCGAATCTGCTCGGGGCTTGCGAGGGCGATGCGCACCTGGTTGAAATCATTGACTTCGAGCATTGAACAGGTCCTCCGCTTCGAAACCGGAAAGGTTGATGCCCAGTTCCGGCATGTCGCTCGTTGTGTCTTCGATAAACGAGACGCTGCCGCCCTCGTCGTTCGAGACCTCTACCGAAAGGCCGAGGCTCTGGAGCTCCTTCACGAGCACCTTGAATGACTCGGGCACGCCCGGTTCGAGCACGTCTTCACCCTTCACGATGGCCTCGTAGGTCTTGACGCGCCCGACCACGTCGTCGGACTTAACGGTCAGCAGTTCCTGGAGAATGTGAGCGGCGCCGTAGGCTTCGAGCGCCCAGACCTCCATTTCACCGAATCGCTGGCCGCCGAACTGCGCCTTACCACCGAGCGGCTGCTGGGTGATGAGGCTGTAGGGGCCGGTGCTCCGGGCGTGGATCTTGTCCTCGACCAGGTGGATGAGCTTGAGCATGTAGATGTAGCCGACGGTGAGCGGCTGATCGAACGGCTCACCGCTGCGGCCGTCGCGCAGCTTCATCTTGCCGAAGAGTGGGGGAGGCACGTTGGTCTCGCGGTAGACCGCCTGGGCCATCGACTCGAGTTCCTCGCGGCCGTGCTTGCCCTTCGGAAGTGCGGCTTGACCGTCGGCGGCACGCTTTTCGTTGAGCCAGATCTCGAGGCAGGCGCGGCTGGCGGCCCCATCCTCTGGCTGGTGCAGAATTGGCGCCGGGTCATAGCCCTTTTCGCGTAGCCAGGCGTCACACGCGGCGATGTCGAAGCCGCGGTCCCGTGGGTCCACGTAGTAGACTGCGCCCGATTCCTGGGCCATCCATGCCCGGGCAAGCGCATCGTCGATCTCGTGGTCGCGGGCGCCGTCGAACACGGGCGTGATGGCGCGGAAACCAAGGACGTTCGCCGCCCAGCCAAGGTGCGTCTCGAGCACCTGGCCGATGTTCATGCGGCTGGGCACGCCAATCGGGTTCAGGATGATGTCGATCGGCGTTCCATCCTCCAGGTAGGGCATGTCTTCGCGCGGGAGGATCCGGCTGATGACGCCCTTGTTCCCATGGCGCCCCGCCATCTTGTCGCCTTCTGAGAGCTTCCGCCGCTGGGCGATGCTGACGCGGACAAGCTTGTTCACGCCTGCCGGCAGGCCCTCGTGGTTGTTCCGGTCGAAGACTTTCACATCGATGACCTTGCCCCGTTCGCCGTGGGGCACGCGGAGGCTCGTGTCCTTCACTTCACGGGCCTTCTCACCGAAGATGGCGCGGAGGAGTTTCTCCTCGGCCGTGAGCTCGGTCTCGCCCTTTGGCGTGATCTTGCCGACGAGGATGTCGCCCTCGCGGACCTCGGCGCCGATGCGGATGATGCCATCCTCGTCGAGCTGGCTCAGGCTTTCCTCGCCAACGTTGGGGATATCACGCGTGATTTCCTCGTCGCCGAGCTTGGTCTGGCGTGCCTCGACCTCGTGCTTCTCGATGTGGATCGAGGTGAACTTGTCCTCGCGGATCAGGTTCTGCGAGATGATGATCGCATCCTCGAAGTTGTAGCCCTCCCAGCTCATGAAGGCGACGAGCACGTTCTGACCGAGCGCGAGGTCCCCGCCCTGGGTGCTCGAGCTATCGGCGATGGGCTGGGCCTTCGTCACGCGCTGGCCGCGGA
Organism: uncultured Anaerolineaceae bacterium; assembly: GCA_964507025.1. Classification (GTDB taxonomy): domain Bacteria; phylum Chloroflexota; class Dehalococcoidia; order Tepidiformales; family Tepidiformaceae; genus Amarobacter. Next base: position 146,676 of record CAZDOK010000001.1, on the reverse strand, counting down.
CGACGATCGGCCGGTGGTTCAGGCATGTGCCCTGGTTCGACCGCGTGAACTTGGTGAGCGGGTAGGTCAGTTCGCCCAGGTCCGGGTCGTCATAGCGAATGACGATGCGGTTGCCGGAGGCCTCGAGGACTTCGCCGTCGCCCTCGGCGGTCTTGACGTGACCGCTGTCAACGGCCGTGCGGCGTTCCATGCCGGTGCCGACGAGCGGCACCTCGGGGCGCACGAGAGGCACGGCCTGGCGCTGCATGTTCGCGCCCATGAGCGCGCGGTTCGCATCGTCGTGTTCCAGAAACGGGATGAGGGCTGTCGCCACCGAGACCATCTGCTTGGGCGAGACATCGATGAAGTCGACTTCTTCCGGGTGGACGGTCTGGAACTTCTCGTAGATGCGGATTTCGACGCGCTCGCTGACGAAATGCCCGTCGTCGTCGAGGACCGTGTTCGCCTGGCCGACCTTCCACTTATCTTCCTGGTCGGCGGTGAGGTAGATGATTTCGTTGGTGACCCAGGGGCGAATCGCCACGGTGCGGCCGGCGGCAGCAAGCTTCTTCGCCAGCGCGTCATCGATCCGGTCACCCGCCTTGCCAACGCCCTTTCCGTCGTCGTCGAGCACGTCCTCGCGAAGGAAGCGGCCGACGAGGTTCGAGTCATCGGAGACCATCTCGCGAATCACGCGGCGGTACGGCGTCTCGATGAAGCCGAACTCGTTGAGGCGCGCGTAGGTTGCCAGCGACCCGATGAGGCCGATGTTCGGGCCTTCGGGCGTCTCGATGGGGCAGATGCGGCCGTAGTGGCTGTGGTGCACGTCGCGCACATCGAAGCCCGCCCGATCACGCGAGAGGCCGCCAGGGCCAAGCGCGCTCAGGCGGCGCTTGTGGTTCAGCTCCGAGAGGGGATTCGTCTGGTCCATGAACTGGGAGAGCTGGCTGCCGCCGAAGAATTCCTTCATGGCCGCCACGACCGGGCGAATGTTGATGAGGGCGCTCGGCGTTGCCTCTTCCGGGTCAGTGATGGTCATGCGCTCGCGGACGACGCGCTCCATGCGCAGGAGGCCCACGCGGAACTGCTGTTGGATGAGCTCGCCCACGGCGCGTACTCGGCGGTTGCCGAGGTGGTCGATATCGTCCCCATGCCCACGGCCATTGTTGATGTTGATCTGCTCGCGGACGATGCTGACCAGGTCATAGGGGCGGAGCCAGCGCTGCTGGGTCGGGTCGTCGAGCTCGAGGCGGGTGTTGAGCTTGTGCCGGCCCACACGGCCGAGGTCGTAGCGGCGCGGCTCGAAGAAGAGCGTCTTGAGCAGGTTGCGCGCGTTGTCGTGGGTCGGGGGATCGCCCGGGCGGATCTTGCGGTAGAACTCCAGGAGCGCATCGTGCTTATCCTTCACGATGGGCTCGCGGGGCTCCTTTGAGATAGTGGTCGGGACGAACTGGTGGATGTCGCTGGTGTCGACGGCCTCAAACATGGCGATAAGGCGCTCGTCGGTGCCGAGCTCGGTTTCGAGTTCACGCAGGGCGGCGTCGCGGGCGCGATCCTCGCCCGATTCAAGCGCTGCCCAGTACTTGGCGAAGCGGCCGTTGTCCCTGTCGCCGGGGAGCAGACCCGGGACATCGATTGCCCGGATGAGCGTGGTTACCGGGATCTTCCGCTTGCGGTCGACCTTCACGTAGAGCACATCGCGGTTCGAGGTCTCGAATTCGAGCCAGGCGCCACGATTCGGGATGAGCTTGGCGTGACAGAGCCGCTTGCCGGTGGCCGCATCGGTTTCGATGGTGTAGTACACGCCAGGCGAGCGCACGAGCTGGCTGACGACGACGCGCTCGGCACCGTTGATGATGAACGTCCCGCGGTCGGTCATCAGGGGGAAGTCGCCGAAGAAGAGGCGCTGCTCCTTGATTTCGCCGGAGTCCTTGATGCGCAGCTCGACATCGACGAACAGCGGAGCCGCGTAGGTGAGGTCGCGCTCGCGGCATTCGTCCATGGGGTGCTTGGGCTCGCGGAATTCGTAATCGCCGAAGATGAGGTCCATCTTCGAGCCGGTGAAGTCCTGGATGGGGGAGATCTCGTTGAGGAGTTCCCGGAGACCTTCCCGCTTGAACCAATCGAACGCATCGATCTGAATCTTGATGAGGTTGGGGAGGTCGAGGACGTTGGGGATCTGTCCGTAGGTCTTGACTTCGAGCGGGGTAAAAGCCCCCCCTCGCACCACGTCACGCGTAGTGGTCATCCTGTGGCAACTCCTTCAGGACTAATGGGGCGAATGGCGCAGAGAAGCGATCTGCCGTGGGCCAACAATGCTTGGGGAAACGATGGGCATAGCGAGCCGTCTAACAGCGTACCCAAAGAGGCGCCGCGGCGTCAATGCCGAGGGGTTCAGCGAAAACAGGGCCCCTACCCACAGCGGAACCGTCCCTGCAGGGGCCTTTCTAGCGTTCAGACGCAGAGAGAATGCCGGTTGCGACGCGTTTTGTCTAGTAGCCGCGCCCGGAACGTTAACGATGAAACGGAAACGGGGGCGCCCTGTGGCGCCCCCGTTACGTCCGGTCTGTCGGTGTGCCGGTTAGCCGACGGCTGCCGGTTCGCGCACGGGCTCGATTGTCAGGCCGCCATCGGCTGCATCGACCTTGACGAGGTCGCCAGCGCCAAACTCACCCGAGAGCAGCATCTCGCTGAGCTTGTCCTCGATGTTGTCCTGGATGACGCGGCGCAACGGACGGGCGCCGAACACCGGGTCGTAACCCTTTTCGCCCAGCCAGTCCTTGCCGGCGTCGGTGACTTCGAGGCGGATGCCCTTCTGGAGGAGGGTCTTCTCCACCTTGCGCAGCTCGTTGTCGACTATGCGGCGGATGTCCTCGCGCGAGAGCGAGCGGAAGACGACCGTGCTGTCAATGCGGTTCAGGAACTCTGGCTTGAAGACGTTCTTCAGCTCGGTGAGCACCTTCTCCTTCATCCGCTGGTAGCGGTCCTCGAAGGTCTTCACTTCCTCCGTGGTGGTGGTGAAGCCCAGGCCCGAATCCTTCTTGATAAGGTCGGACCCCACGTTGGAGGTCATGATGATGATGGTGTTGCGGAAATCGACCTTGCGGCCCTTGGCGTCGGCCAGGCGGCCTTCGTCGAAGATCTGGAGCAGCAGGTTGAAGACTTCCGGGTGCGCCTTCTCGATTTCGTCGAGGAGGATGAGGCAGTACGACTTGCGCCGCACGGTGTCGGTGAGCTGACCGCCGTCGTCGTAGCCGACGTAACCCGGAGGCGCCCCGACGAGCCGCGAGACGGTGTGCTTCTCGCTGAACTCGCTCATGTCGAGCTTAATCATGTTGTCCTGGGAATCGAACATGAACTCCGCGAGCGCGCGAGCGAGTTCGGTCTTGCCAACGCCGGTAGGCCCACAGAACAGGAACACGCCGATCGGACGGCGCGGGTCCTTGAGGCCGGCGCGAGCTCGGCGGACGGCCCGGGCGATGGTCTCGATTGCTTCGTCCTGGCCGATGACGCGTCCCCGGAGCTGCTCTTCCATCTTGAGCAGGCGGGCGCTCTCCTCGCTCGCGATGCGGGCGACCGGGATGCCCGTCCACATGGAGACGACCTCGGAGACATCTTCCTCGGTGACCACGGGGGTGGCGATGCCTTCCTCGCCTTCCTCCCACTCGCCCATCTCCTTGATCTTGTCCTGGAGCTTGAGTTCGCGGTCGCGAAGCTCGGCAGCGTACTCGTACTGCTGCGACGAGATGGCCTGGTCCTTCTCGCGGCGGAGGCTTTCGAGGCCCTTCATCGCTTCCTTGAGAGATGGCGGGGTAGCAGCGCGCCGGATGCGAACGCGGCTGGCGGCCTCATCGATGAGGTCGATGGCCTTGTCGGGAAGGAAGCGGTCGCTGACGTACCGGGCCGAAAGCTCGGCGGCGCCAGTGAGGGCGGCATCGCTGATCTTGAGCTTGTGGTGTTCTTCGTAGCGCGGCCGGATGCCTTTGAGGATCTCGATCGTCTCTTCCACGGTGGGTTGTTCGACCATGACCGGTTGGAAGCGGCGTTCGAGCGCTGCGTCGCGCTCGATGTGCTTGCGGTACTCATCAAGCGTGGTGGCGCCGATGCACTGCAGCTCGCCGCGGGCGAGCGACGGCTTCAGGATGTTTGCCGCATCGACGGCGCCTTCGGCTGCCCCCGCGCCGACGAGCATGTGGAGCTCATCGATGAACAGGATGCAGTTGCCGGAGCCCTTGATTTCCTCGATGACCTTCTTCAGGCGCTCCTCGAATTCGCCACGATACTTCGTGCCAGCCACCAGCGAACCGATGTCGAGGGTCAGGAGGCGCTTGCCCTGCAACGTCTCGGGCACGTCGCCGGAGACGATGCGCTGCGCGAGGAGCTCGGCGATGGCCGTTTTCCCCACACCTGGCTCGCCGATGAGCACGGGGTTGTTCTTGGTGCGGCGCGAGAGGATCTGGACGACACGCTCCAACTCGTTCGAGCGGCCGATGACCGGGTCGAGCTGGCCGTTACGGGCTGCGGCGGTCAGGTCGATGCCGAGCTGGTCGACGGTTGGCGTGCGGGTGGCCTGGCGGGCGCCGGCGCCGGCACTGGCAGCCTGCGGGGCCGACTGGCTCAGGATGCGCGTTGTTTCGGCGCGAACGCGCTCGAGGTTGACACCGAGGCTTTCGAGCACGCCCGCAGCGATGCCTTCGCCCTCGCGAACGAGGCCCAGCAAGAGATGCTCGGTGCCGATGTAGCTGTGATTGAGACGGCGAGCCTCATCGACCGCGAGCTCGATGACCTTCTTCGCGCGGGGCGTGAGGCCGATTTCGCCGAGGACCGTGCGGTCGCCACGACCGATGATGAACTCGACTGCGGAGCGGACCTTGTTGAGCTCAACGCCGAGGTTGGCAAGCACCTTGGCGGCCACACCGTCGCCTTCGCGCACCAGTCCGAGGAGGATGTGCTCGGTGCCGATATAGTTGTGGTTGAAGCGGTGTGCTTCTTCCTGCGCGAGCGTCAGCACGCGGCGTGCTCGCTCGGTGAACTTGTCGAACCTATCGGCCATGTTCCTTCTCCAACCCTCTGGGTACGCCCAAAGAACGACTAGGAGCCGTCAGCAGGTGCCTCCTCAGTCGAGTCTGCTGTAGGCGCCGCGTCCCCGCCGGGTTCTCCGGGTTCGTCCGCGGCTTCAGCGGCTTCAGCGGCTTTCGGCGATTCGGCTTCTGCCTGCTCGGCAGATCCATCTTCCAACACCGGGGCGGCTGCCGTCGCGTCGGTATTTACCTGGCTTTCCCCTGCGGCTGCCCCTGCCTGTGCGATGGAATCGGCGATTACACCGCCACCCTCCTCTTTCTCGAGGGCTTGCTGGAAGGCGTGTGCAAAGGCGGAGATCGGCTCGGCATCGCGCGAGACGGCCTGCTCGATAGCCTCCTGGGCCGTGCGCGGTTCGCGGCGAGCCGGCGGGAGCGACTTGTCCCGGGCTGGCAGACTGAACTGCTCGCGAACGTCGTCCGGGTAGTCGATCACAGCGCCGTTGGCATCGAACACAAAGCCCATCGCTTCGGCATCATTGCGCGCCTGGCGGAGGCTCAGGCCGAGGCGGTGGCGGTCCTTCTCGATGCGGACGAGCTTGACCGGCACCACATCGCCTTCCTTCACCACATCCTTGGGGTGCTGGATGCGGCGGTTGGATAGCTCGGAGATGTGGATAAGCCCTTCGACCGGCCCATCGAGGCGAACGAACGCTCCAAACGCCATGAGCTTGGTCACGCGGCCAATGAGAATCTGGCCGACCACGAAACGGTTGACCGTGGTGTCCCATTTCTCGGGCTGGGCGCGCTTCAGCGATAGCGAGATCTTCTTGGTGTCACGGTCGATCTTCAGGATGTAGGCCTGCACTTCGTCGCCGACATTGAACAGGTCCCGTGCCTTCTTGCCGCGCTCCCAGGTGAGCTCGGTCATGTGGGCGAGGCCGTCGGCTCCGCCGAGATCCACGAAGACGCCGAAGTCGGTGATCGAGGAGACGCGGCCGGTGCGGATCTGGCCTTCCTCGAGCTCTTCGAGGACTCGCTCCTTTTGGCCCTTGCGGACTTCGGCCATGGCGGCGCGCTCTGAGAGAATCACGCGGTTGCGCTTCCTGTTGAGCTCAATGACCTTCAAATTGATCGGCTTGCCGACGAGGTTCGCGAGCTGGTTGGCCGCGTCGGGGTCGTCGCGACGCACGCTATCGATCTGCGAGAGCGGAACGAAGGCATTGACGCCATCGACATTGACCAGGACGCCGCCACGGTTATGGCCGGTGACCTGGGCCTCGAAGATCTCGCCAGACTCGTGGCGAGCGGCGAGCGTGTCCCAACCCTCCTCGCCACGGGCGCGGTCGAGCGAGACGATGGCGTGGCCTTCCGAGCTCGACGGCTGGAGGACCATCACCTTCACGGTATCGCCAGCCTTCAGCTTCGCTGCGCCGTCGACGCCGAGGGAGAGCATTTCGTTCTGGGGGATGACAGCCTCGGTCTTGGTACCAACGTCGACGATGAGGCCATCGGGAGAAGCGCCCATGACCATCCCCTCGACGATCTCGCCGCGGCGAAGCTGGCCGGGCTGGGCATCCTCCATTTCGAGGAGTGCCCCCATGTCCATGACCATGTCGTTCGCTTCGGGCTGGGTGGGGGTGGATTGGGCGGTTTCTGGTGACAAGTGCGGCTCCGTCTGGGGCCAAACGACCTACTGGGAATAGGGACGCGGCCGGGGTGAATTGAGGGGTCTCGAAATCGATTGTAGCAGCGGCCGATCGTTGGAGAAAGCAACCGGGGCTGCTCCCGGCGCTTCGCGGGGCTGCCTTTTCGGGCGGCTCCCTCCGGGTATGAAACGTTCGGAGGGGGCCCAGAGTTACCGCTCACGGCCAAAATGCAAAAAACCGCCAAGGGGGCGGCTTTCTATTAACCGGCGGCGGCCTATTTTCCCACCCGGTTGCCCGGGCAGTATCGTCAGCGCTGAGGCGTTTCACTTCCGTGTTCGGGATGGGAACGGGTGGGACCACCTCGCTCTAGCCACCAGAGTGCTCAGTATGCAGCCGCTCCGGAATTACGCGCAAGTGCCACTGGTTGCCCGCAATGGGCGTTCCGGGCATGGTGTCAGCGCTCATGAGAACGCTACTCCTCCTTGTGCTGGGCGGCGTTTGCGGCGCTCTCGGCACTGTCCTGTTCTTCACCATCGACCCCGACTTCGAAACAAATGGTGCGGATGGTGCGGGTGGCGGGAATGTGACGCTGGTGCTCGATGAACGCGCGCTCGCGATCATCATCGCCGACCAGCTCCCACAGATACCCGCCTTCGGAGAGAAACCGCACGTCGAGGTGACGGTGGGGACCGCCGGCATCATCAAGGTCGAGATGACCCTTGGGACGCTCGGGGTTGGGCTGCGCTCGTCGATTACGCTGGACCCCAACATCGTCGATGGCCGGCTGCAGCTCGACGTCGTCGAAGCCGCGCTCGGGGAAATCGCCGCGCCTCAGGCTGTCGCTGACCTCATGGAAGAGCCTATCCAGCAGCGGCTTGATGAGCTTGCGGGCGGGCTGGAGTACCGCCTCACATCGATTCGCACGACAGACCGGCGGTTGACCATGGAGATCGGCATCTAGCGGGGTCAGACTCCGGTACTGACTCCGATGAGCTTCCCGATGCCGAACGTAATCGCCGAGGCCGCGAGACCAAAGCCAAGCATGCGGAGCCCCGAGAACCATGCGTTCCGGCCCGTGTAGAGGGTGATGACGGCGCCGACGAGGAAGAGGCCAAGTCCGCTGGCGATGGCGCTCCCGGCAATGCCCGCCACCCCGGAGAACACCAGCCACGGCAGGACGGGGAGGATTGCCCCAACACTGAACGTGAGGAACGACGTGATCGCCGCAACCCAGGCGCTCCCGGATTCCTCCTGGGTCATCCCAAGCTCCTCGCGGGCGAGCGTGGAGAGCGCGATGTCTGGATTCGAGATGATGCGTTTCGCGGTGGCTCGGGCGTCGGCTTCGGTGAGCCCCTTCGCCTGATAGATAAGCGTCAGCTCGGCCTCCTCCTCCTCGGGGATATGCTCGAGCTCTTCCTTTTCTATCTCCAGCTGGCGCTCAAGTGCCTCGGTAGAGCTGCGAACGCTGATCCACTCTCCGAGGGCCATGCTGAGCGACCCGGCCAGCAGACCGGCGACACCAGACAGAACCACAAGATCGCGGCCCGGGTCCGCGCCGGCAACGCCCATCACCAGGCTGAGATTCGAGACGAGACCATCATTTGCGCCGAGGACTGCGGCCCGGAGCGCATTTCCGTTGGCAGCTCGGTGGCGCCCCTCGACCCGCGCGATGTCGACCGACACGCGGCCAGCGCGGCTGCCCGAACTGATCTCGCGGAAGAGGCGTGCGTGGGACCGCTCGTCGGCGGGAAGGTGTTCGGCTACGGCTTCGGGCTGGGTGTCGTACATCCCCGTCGCCGCCATCTCCATGCGCGTGACGATGGGGCTGACTGCCTCGGTGCCGAACCTGCGCGCGAGCCAGCCGATGATCTTCACGCGAAACGAAGGTTTGAAGCGGGGCACCTCGGCACCGGCCTCGCGGAGCTTGCGCTCCCAAAGGGCCGTGTGGCGGTCTTCGCTCACGGCCAGGCGCTCGTAGACGGTCTTGAGGTGAGGATCCTTCTCCGCGTCTGCGAGGAGGCGATAGAGCGCGGCCCCGTCGACCTCATCCCGCAGATTCTCGCGATAACGCTTGATATCGGCCGCTCGGTTCGGCCGGGATTCTGTCGTCACATCCCGAGTTTATCCGGAGCGTGCGAACAGCACGGCATCTCCGGCTAAGCACGGGGATGAGGCCCCCCTAACCCGCGCCGGGTACGGGGATGGTGAAGGCACCCGTGGAGATGACCCAGTAGACGGCCCCCGGCGCAAGGGTCACCAGATCAGTCAGGTACGCCGGGAGCCCGGGGAAGTACTTCAGCCACGCGCCCGTTTCGCTGTCCCACAGGTACACGGCGCGCACGCCCGCGGATTCGCCGAACACCTGCTGGACGGGCACGGGACCGCCAGGCCATGTCACCAGGTTCGAGCCGGCGACCACCTGCACGACCGCGAGCGTGGGGGACACTTCGCCGGAAGTCACCGTTCCGGCCGGCGGGGTGCAGTCGAGGCAGACTTCAATCTTCACGGCCGCAAACGAGAGCGTAGCCGTCTCTCCCGCCCCGACCGGGACGGTGACCTTCGAGGAGACAACGGTCGACCAGCCCGTGCGGCCGGCGACGCTGATGGTGTACGCGCAGCCGGCTGCCGGAGGGAGGTCCTCGAACGTGATGCTTCCGGAGCTCGCCGTGGACGCGGAATGCGCTTCGCCGCAGCCTTCGAGAGCGAACACCCACCCTTCGCCCGGCGCGCCGGCGGGATGGCCGAGCGAGATTTCGGTCATCGCGGCAGTAATGGCCACGCGCGGCTGCTGAAAGAAGGAAACGCTCGTGGTCTCGCCAAGGCCCGCGGCGATTACGATCTGGACGGGCGAAGTGGCGCGCCAGCCGTGCTTGCCGCCCTGCAGCACGTGGTGGGTGCCGCCGGTGACGACGGGGAACTGCACGGTGCCAGTGCTGTCCGTGAACAGCCCGCTGACCCCGTCGGGGCTGGAGACCTCCACCGGCCAGCCGGCGATGCCTGGTTCGCCGGGGTCTCGCGCGCCATCGCCGTCGAGGTCGTTCACCACTTCGACGGCGATCACGCCGGTTTCGAGCACCGTCCCGCAGCCGGCATTGTCGAACCGCACGTACGTGGTCCGGCCCTTTTCGATGACGAACGGCAACTCCGCGTCGCCGATGACGATGTTGATTTCGGCATCCGCTGGCAGTGCGTCCTGCTTCGCTGCACCCATCGTCTGGAAGTCCGTGGCGGTCGCCCCGGCAACACAGGCCATTCGACCGCCGACCTGGCGTATCGCGTACGACCCAACGGGGATGCGAGCGAACGCGCGGACAGCGGCCGCCTGGAGCGACTCGGGGCCGGTGTTCGGAGGCGTGGTCAGCCCGGGATTGCCAATCTCCGGGGCGCTGGTCGCAAACGTCCAATGCTCCGGGCCATCGGTCGGGTGGGTCTCGTTGACCACCAGCATCAGCGATCCAACCGCGACGCTCACGGCGCAGACGTGGACCTCGTCGCCGGGCTGCACCCCGGACACAGTGACCGACACGGATTCGTCCGCGGAGGGGTCCGCCACTCCGTTGAACAGGCTGCAGTCTCCGGGGAGCGCAAGCACGGGAGCCCAGCCCGTGGGGACAGCCGCCGTGACCGTCACCGTGGAGCCTCCGGTGGCAATGCCCACCGCCTTGTGCCAAGTGTCCACAGGACTCCCGGACTCGGCCCAGGGGCCAGCGTCGGGGACATCGTCAATCGCGACCGAGATTGCAGGCGGGTCACCCGGCGCACCCAGGTACAGCTGGTGGACCGTCACGTTCGCCACCAGACGTTCGAGCGCGAACGTCACCGTGCAATTGCCACCCGCCGACAGATTCACCAGCACGTCAGCCGCCCCGGTGGCCGGTGGTGTGCCCCATCCGCACTCTTCGCCGGCAAGCATGGGCGTACCCGACAGACGCCACCGATCGGCATCGAAGCGAATGCCAACGGAGTGGACAGACAGCGGATCGACCGGCAAAGAGCCCCAGTCGATGCTCGCCTGGACGGAGGCAGGAGCGATGGACGCCCCATCGACCGCGACCGCCGGGATGTCGGCATCGGCAAGGGGCACGCCGTGCTCGACGAACGTTGCCCGCACCGCGAGTGAGGCGTACCGGTGGCTGCACGAGCGATAGTCTGCCACGGGTTCGAGTCCCACCGGACAGGCGCCGGCAACCCGGCCGGTGGGCACCAGTACGTCGACCTCACCACCCCACTCGGTTGGCACGAGACAGGTCCACGTGGAGAACGCACCATTGCTGGCATCGGCCGCCGTGCAGGATGGCAGAATGTCCGGCGCCGAAAAGGCGATGGTCGGCCGGGTGACAGGCAGTTCGGCCGGGAAGTAGTGATGCGCGACCACGACCGGCCGAGTCCTGGGGGCCGGGCGGTTGCAGAACGTTACCTGTACCACCGTCGCGTCAACCGATACCGCTTCGGCGGCGCCGGCCACATCGCAGGACGACTCCCCTGCGAAGCCACGCGGATAGCCCGGCGCATCGCCGCTCCAACCGCCCGCGAGCCCATTGGACCCTGGCCGGTCACCCGCCTCAGCGCCGAACTGGAAGATCGACACGGTCGTGGCCGGGACAACCAGGTCGCCGCAGGACGCCGCCCCTTCGGTGGCTTCGAGCGTCAGCGTGGTGTCGTTGCCGCTGTTACCGAAGCGGAATTGGCCGCCGTCCGGTTCCGCGATACCGTCGAGGTTGTCGTCGACCACGAGACACACCTCCACGACGCGCGTGCACAGCGCAGGGTTGCCCGCGAGCACAATGTCGGGTCCTGGCAGGTCGACCCAGACTGCGTCCGCGCCGGATCGGTGCTCGGCAACGTTCTCGAACGTGCGGGCGGCACATTCCTGCTCCACGGCAGGCGTGGGACGCACCGTCCACTCGACCGAGGCACCCGCAGGCAGCGTGCAGGAAGCGCCAGCGTCCGAAGTGACGTCGCCGTCGCAATACCCGCCTCCGCTGGAGTATGCCGGCCCAGAAACAACCTCGGCATCGGTGTCGCGGAGCACGATCGTGGCTGCATCCAACCCTGTCGCCGGGTTGCTGAGTGAAAGCACCCAGGCGACCTGGTCCGGGTCGTCAACAGTCGCCGCGCCGGCCGGGAGCAGCGACTTCGCGACGGCGACGGGGTCGCAGGCGCTCGTGTCCTGAACGGCGTAAGCCACAGAAGTCGATGGCCCGCCCGCCGCGATGGCCAGGGGGGTGCCATCTGCAAGGGAGGCAGCGTCAAGGTTTAGTGAGATGGTCCCGCCGGTGCAGAGCGTTCCGCTATCGAGGTTCTCCGCTGAGAGCGCACGCCGGACCGTGACCGCCACGCTGCCCTCCGCGGGAACATCGCAAAGCAACGCGTCCTGTTCGAACGCGCACGAGCCGGGCGGCGCCTCATCTGCGATCTCCACCGCGGTCGCCGGGATGAGAGAAACGCTGCGGGCGATCCCGCCGGCTGGCTGCTCGATGGCAATGTCCCAGTAGGCGGAGCCATTCGCCACCGGCGGGTCGTGCGCGACGAGCCGGACCGCCGGGAGCGGGCAGGCCGAGGCGTCGGGCGGGATCGTAATAGCGATCGGACTGGCCGCTGCTCCTGGCTGAATGGAGAGTGGCGTGCCGTCGACCAGCGTTGCCGAGGACACGAAATTGGTGAGCGGACCGCCCGTGCACGCGTTCGCGACCGCCGAGCGGGGGCGCGATATCCGCAGCACGGTGGTGGCAGCGGCCGGGACGTCGCAGGTCCATGTGGAACCCTGGGAAGGCTCGGAGCCGCAGGCTCCGGCCGGGGTCGTGGACTCGAGGATGGCATCGGTGTGTCCATCGGAGACAACGAGGCCCTGCCGCGCGACCGCGCCCGTCGCGGTGTTGTCGATGGTGATGTCCCAGAAGGCGCGTGTGGCGTCGATAGACTGGGGGCCAGGTGTGGAGGGGTCGAGGTCGGCCGCTGTCTTGGTCACGTCGGGGAGCGGTGGAGGTGGGGGAGGGTCGTCGTATCCGTAGGTGATGACCAGTTCGACCTTATCTACCAGGGCACCGCAGTCAGAGCTCCCCGGGCAGCTCATGCGGAGGCGGACGGTCAGCGACAACCCGGACAGCGGGATGACTGCGTTGTCAAGGTCTCCGTTGCTGTACGCGACTGCCTCCCCTGGCGCTGCTGAGCCGTACCGGTTCCAGTGTGAGGAGGTGTCGGGTCCAAGCATGAGCAGGCCGGTATCATCTGATGCGCTGGACCAGACCCTTATCGCAGCATGCCGGAACGGCCCCCCGTAATCGGGGACGGGGAACGTTACCTTGAGGTAGTCCTTGCCCCCGCCCTCTGTGTCGTCAGCCTCCAAGTTCACTCGGCCATTGGAGGAGTTGTTGCCGCTCCCCAGATCAGAGAGCTGCTCCGCAGTGGCCCCCTTCGTACAAGACCATCCAGTGGTGGCGCCATGGTCGTTATCGGTGGCCGACGAATTAGTGCACTGGGCGGCGGAAGGGTCGGACGTGGCGATAGCAGCCCTCGCTGGCGGAGTTCGGAACAATTCGCCGCCAGGGCTCCCTGCCGCTCCGGTCAACAACAGCAGGACCATCAGTCCCAACTTCACCGTCGTCCGCACTCTAACCTCCGGCGCCCGCTCGACCTGCCGGCCTGGGCGCCCACTTCAGCGGATGCGCGCTCCTGGGCACGGCGCGGGCCGCGGCGGGAATCTACGTGGCCGTACCCTCCATTGCAAGCCCACGTGGCAAACACGACAGAAACTCGACAACGTAAGATGGAGCCAGCGTGACGAAGCCGGACTACACCTCGCTTGACCTGCCAGCGCCCCCGCCGGATCGCCCCTATGTGCTGCTCAACATGGTGATGTCGGCCGATGGCAAGGTCGTGGTCGAAGGGACGGAGCAGGGCATCGGTTCGAAGGTGGATCAGCGGCTGATGCGCGAGTTGCGGGTCAATGCCGACGTGGTCCTCAACGGAGCGGGAACGCTGCGGGCATCGGGGTCATCGTCGCGGCTTGGCGACCCCGCCCTGGAGGAGCTGCGCGCGCGGCGCGGGAAGCCACGCCTGCCGATTGCAGCCACCATCTCGGCCTCCGGCGATCTGCCGCTTGACCGGCTGTTTTTCACCGCGAGCGATTTCGAGGCGGTGGTCTATCTCGGCCATGGAGCTCCACCGGAGCGTTGCGAGGACATCGAGGCGACCGGGCGGCACGTGGTGCTGCTCCCCCGGGAAGGTGACATCGCAGCGATGCTGGAACACATGCGCCAGCGGCTCCATGCCGGCGTCCTGCTCTGCGAGGGTGGGCCGACGCTCAACGCACAGATGTTCCGGCTCGGGTTCGTCGACGAGTACTTCGTGACCATCGGGCCGGTGGTCGTCGGCGGGCGGGAGACGCTCACGCCGGTGGAGGGAGAGGCCGCGTTCACGCGCGCCACCCTCACACAGCTTGACCTGGTCTCCGCCATCGCGAACCCCGAAACCAGCGAGGTCTACTGCCGCTACCGGGTCAGGCGATAGCCGTTTACGTCAGGACGGCTGCGAGCGCGCACGCCGCGGCCATCGCCGCGAGGGTCGGGGCAAAGGCAAAGCGCGCGTAGGCGCCAGCGGTGTAGCTCGCACCGTACTGGCGGGCAAGGCTCAGCCAGAACACGGTGCTCAGCGAACCTACCATCGTGAAGTTGGCGCCGATCGTCGAGCCGATGAGCGCGCCCGCCACGAGCGCATCGTGTTCGCCTGGCGCAGCCCCGATGGTTGCCGCCAGGACGAGCGCGGCGGGCCAGTTGTTCATCAGGTTCGCCAGGATGGTCGCGATGAGTGCCGCTCCCAGGACCGTCACCAGGGCGGGACGCGCCTCCAGCGCCATCAAGGCATCCCCAAGGCGGTCGAGCACGCCGGCGGCAACCACGTTCTCGACGAGCAGCAACAGGCTCGCGACGAAGACGAGGATGCCGGGCGCGATGTGCTTGCGGTATGCCGCGACTTCGACGGGGCCGCCGAGGCGCGCCGCAATGTAGAGCGCCGCGCCGCCGCCCAGTGTTACCAGCCCAAGCGGCACCTCAACCAGGCCCGCCCAGACGTAGGCGATGGCCAGCGCGAAGACCACGCCGATCGCCGGTGCAACCGTCTTTCGGGCAGCCAGCCGGACAGGGGGAGCCTCGTCCTCGGGAGAGACGACAGCTGGCGGAGCGCGCCTCCAGGTGACAAACGCCATCGCGGCGACGCCCGCCACAGCTGCTGGCGTGATGGCCTGCATATAGCCGCCAAACCCCATCTCGAAACGCTCGTAGAAGAGCAGGTTCACCGGATTGCTGACCGGCAGGAGCAGGCTCGCCCCGTCGGCCGTGAACGTTGCGGCAAGCGCCGAGCCGGTGGTTGCGCGGGAGTAAGCGACGCCGGCGGCGAAGATAGCGGGAGTCAGGACCAGCGGCGTGGCATCGTTGGAGAGAACGACCGTTATTAGCGTCCCGAGTGCGAGGACCGTGGCGATTCGCCCACGGACGGTGGAACGGGCGCGCAGCAGGAGCGCCGCCCGTGCATAGAGACCGGCGCTCTCGGCCCCGGCCGCCAGAAGCATCAGCCCGAGGAAGAACGCAACGATGTTCGCCGAATCGCCGATAGTCTCAAGTCCGTCCGCGAAGCCGAGTGGGCCGATCGCCCATGCCGCCACCGCCCCCGCAAGGGCAACGTGCCAGTCGCGCGCACCGAATGGCCGCAAGTAGAGCGCCGCGACCGTCCCGAGGAAGACGATTGCGAGGGCGGCGGTCTGCACAGGGGCATTGTTGTGCCGCCACCCGTACGCGCCATGCGTTCCCCGGGTTGCCATTTCTCCCCCGTGGCCCCAACCTCCGGAGACACCACTCTCTGGAGTACCCATGGGTTACCGCGCCATCGTTGTCGACAAGCAGGGCGAGGAGTTCTCCGTCGCTGTCCGCGACCTCACCGAGAGCGACCTTCCACCCGGCGAGGTCACCATCAAGGTCGAGTGGAGCTCCGTCAATTACAAGGACGGGCTGGCACTTACTCCGGCCGGGCGAGTCGTTCGCAGCTACCCGATGGTGCCCGGTGTCGACCTCGCCGGTACGGTGCTCGAGTCGAAAGCTTCGCGGTTCTCTCCCGGCGACGGAGTGGTCGTCACGGGGTACGACGTGGGTGTGGCACACCCGGGAGGGTTCGCCGAAATGGCCCGGGTGCCCGCGGACTGGGTGATGCCCCTGCCCCGGGGCATGACGACGAAGGAAGCGATGGCCCTCGGTACTGCCGGGATGACGGCGGCGATGTCGGTGATGGCGCTGGAACACCACGGCCTGCGGAAGGACCACGGCCCGGTTATCGTGACCGGGTCGACGGGCGGGGTAGGCAGCACTGCCGTCAGCATGCTCGCGCAACTCGGCTATACGGTGGCGGCGAGCACCGGCAAGACGAGCGAGCACGCGTTCCTGCGCGAACTCGGCGCCCCCGAGATCCTCTCGCGCGAAGACGTAAGCGCCGAGACCAACCGCCCCATGGAGAGCGAACGGTGGGCCGGTGCGGTGGACCCGGTTGGAGGCGCGACCACGGCCTACCTGATCCGGACCATGAAGTACGGCGGCGCCATCGCGCTCAACGGGCTCACGGGCGGCGGCATCCTGAACACGACTGTCTACCCGTTCATCCTGCGCGGCGTGAGCCTGCTCGGCATCGACTCGGTGTTCTGTCCCATGACGAAGCGGGTCGACATCTGGAACCGGTTGGCCACGGACCTGAGGCCACGGGGCCTGATGGAGTCCATCGCTGTCGAGACCGACCTCGACGGAGTGCGGGCCGTCTGTGCCGAAATCCTCGCCGGGAGAGTCCGCGGGAGGACGCTGGTGAGGCTGAGCTGACCGGTATGGCTGAGGACCTGAGCCCGGACCGTTACCACGTCGAGCACGCGGCACCGCGTGGATTCCGGCAGGCCTACGTGCGAGAGGGCACTGGCGGTAGCCCCCTGCTCCTGGTCCACGGCTGGCCAGAGACGAAGCGTATCTGGTGGAGGAACATCGACGTGCTCGCCGCTGCCGGGTTCGAGGTCATCGCGCCGGACCTTCGGGGATTTGGGGACTCGGAGCTCGGGGCAGACGGATTCCATGACGTCGCTTCTCACTCCCGGGACCTTTACGCACTGGTCCACGACCACCTGGGGCACGAGCGGATCATCGCGGCGGCGGGCGACCTCGGCGGGCCCGTGATCCAGGACCTGTCGCTCCGGTACCCCGGGTTCGTTGACCGGATCGTGCTCTTCAACTCCCCGCTCCCGTACGACGCGGAGAAGATGGCCGGGATGCGGACACGGCCTCCGCGGGAAGCTTCCGACTACTTCGCGCGGCAGGGCAGGGAGCCGGACGCTCTGGCTGCCGAGCTTGCGACGCCGGGAGAACGACGGCGCTATATCGCAACGTTCTACACGTCCCGGTTCTGGGCACACCCCGGGGCATTCGATCCGATAGCGGTGGATTTCATGACCGAGCCGTTCGCGGACGGGGCGAAGCTGCGCGCGAGCTTCGGAGCGTACGAAAGCACCTTCAACGAAGCAGCGCGCGCCGGGCCATCGGCGATGGCCGCGCCGAACCCAACGCCCACGATGATTCTCTTCGGACCGAGCGATCACGTCCTTTACCCGGACTTCGACCGGATGGCGGCGGCCGTCTTCCCGAACCACGTCGGGCCGTTCCTGCTGCGGGACTGTGGGCACTTCGTCCAGTGGGAGGCGGCGCACGCTCTCAACAGCGCCCTCATCGCGTGGTGCGGCTGATGCCAGAGACGGGTCAGACGTCCTTCCGCCGCGCCTCGCGGGTTTCGCGCAGGTCCCGTTCGCTTGCGGTCTCCTTGCGTGGATTCTCGGCCTGCCGGCGGCGCTTTGCGGCAGCCTTGGTCTCCGGGCGTTCGGGCTCGGGTGCGGCCTCGCGAGCGATCCTGGCGTCAATCCGGGAGGCGGCCGCGGCGGCCTTCTCCTCGACCGCCGAGACGCCGGCCGCAACGGCCTCCTCCGTGCCCTGCGGACGGCCGCTCGACCGGACTGGCGGCGCCGCGAGCGGCTTGCGCCTCGGGCGCGCCGCGATCATCACCCCATCGACTTCGATGCCCGCTGGTGCGCGATGGGCGGCACCAGGGCGTAGAGTCACAGCGCCGTCCGCGGGCAGCGTGCCCGCGGCCTGGAGGATGGGGCGCAGATACTGGCCGGTATAACTCTCGGTGACAAGGGCCACCTGTTCGGGGGTCCCCGTCGCAACGATTTGGCCTCCGCGGTCGCCGCCGAGCGGTCCGAGGTCGATGACATGGTCGGCCGCCTTGATGACGTCGAGGTGGTGTTCGATGACCAGCACGGTATTCCCCGCGTCCGCCAGGCGCTGGAGCACGTGGAGCAGGTGGGCGACGTCCTGGAAGCTGAGCCCGGTGGTAGGTTCGTCGAGGACGTAGAGGGTGCGGCCCGTGGAACGGCGGGAGAGCTCGCTGGCGAGCTTGATGCGCTGGGCCTCGCCGCCTGACAGGGTGGTAGCCGGCTGGCCGATGTGGATGTACCCGAGTCCGGTCGCTTCGAGCGTATCCAGGATGCGCTTGACGCGAGGGAAGCGCTCGAAGAACTCGGCCGCCTCCGAGACGGTCATGTCGAGCACGTCGGCGATGCTCTTGCCGCGGAAGAGGATCTCGAGCGCCTCGCGGTTGTAGCGCTTTCCGTGGCAGACCTCGCAAGGGACCGTCACGTCGGGGAGGAACTGCATCTCGACGACCTTGTAGCCGTCGCCGGTGCATTCCTCGCAGCGGCCACCCTTCACGTTGAAGCTGAAACGCCCGGCCTTGTAGCCGCGCGCTTTCGCCTCAGGGACCGAGGCGAAGAGGTCGCGGATGATGCCGAAGGCACCGGTGTACGTGGCCGGGTTGGAGCGGGGCGTGCGGCCGATGGGGGACTGATCGATATCGACGATCTTGTCAACGTGTTCGAGCCCCTCGACGGCATCGTGGAGGCCGGGCCGCTGGCGTGCGCCGTGGAGCACGTTGGTTGCGCGCCTGACGAGGATGTCGGTGATCAGCGAGGACTTCCCTGAACCCGAGACCCCGGTGACGGCGACGAACTTCCCGAGCGGGATTGCGACATCGATGTTACGCAGGTTGTTTTCGCGCGCCCCGCGGATACGGATGACCTTCCCGTTGCCAGGCCTGCGCTTTTCCGGGACGGGGATCTCGCGCCGGCCGGACAGGTAGGCGCCCGTGATGCTCGCGTCGTTCGCCTTGATGGCTTCGATGTCCCCTTCCGCGACGACATGGCCGCCATGGATCCCGGCGCCCGGGCCCATGTCGATGATCCAGTCGGCCGCCCGCATCATCGCCTCGTCGTGTTCGACGATAAGGACGGTGTTACCCAGGTCGCGGAGTCGTTCGAGTGTGCGGATGAGCCGGTCGCCATCGATCGGGTGGAGGCCGATCGACGGTTCATCGCAGATGTAGAGCACGCCCATGAGCGCGGACCCGATCTGCGTGGCCAGACGGATCCGCTGGGACTCGCCGCCGGAAAGCGTGCCCGAAACGCGGTTCAGGGTCAGGTACTCCAGGCCGACATCGACCAGGAACTCGAGCCGCGACCCGATTTCCTTGAGGATCTGGTAAGCGATGGTCTGCTCGCGCTGGCTCAGTGGCGTTTCGGGCCCGGCGAGCCGGTCGAACCACTGGCGAGCCGCGGTGATGCTGAGGTTCGTCACCTCAACGATCGGCCTGCCATCGATGAGGACACTGCGGGCCTCCTTGCGGAGACGCAGGCCGTTGCACTCCGGGCAGGGAACCGAGCCCATGTACTTCTCGATATCCGTCCGGACGTAGTCGGAGTCGGTTTCCTTGTAGCGGCGCTGCAGATTCTTCACGACGCCTTCGTACTTCGTGTCGTACGTCTGGGTGCGGCCATACTGGTTGGTGAACCGCAGGCGCAGAAGACGGTCGCCGGTGCCATACAGGACCGCATGGAGCTGTTGCTCGGTGAGCTCGTTCACGGGCTGGTTGACGCTGAAACCCTGGTCTTCAGCCACGGCTTCGATCTGGCGCAGGTACCAGCCGGCGACGCTCGGCGATTTCGACCACGGTTCGATGGCGCCTCCGGCCAGCGACTTCGTTCGATCGGGGATGACGAGTGCGGGGTCGATCTGCATCTCGACGCCGAGGCCGGTGCACTTCGGACAGGCGCCGTGGGGGCTGTTGAAACTGAAAGTGCGAGGTTCGATTTCGCCAATCGACGTGCCGTCGTAGGGGCAGGCGAAGTGCTCGGAGAAGATGCGCTCGGCCTCTGGCTCCCGTTCGGCGCGGGCGCCGCCCGCGTAGGCAACCAGCATGGTGCCCTGGCCGACCTTCAGCGACTGCTCCACCGAATCGGCGATGCGGCTGGTGGCGGTCGGATCGTCGCCCGGCTCGGGCACAACCAGGCGGTCGACCACAACGTCGATGTCGTGCCGCTTCTTCTTGTCGAGGACAATTTCCTCGTCGAGGTCGCGAACCTCGCCGTTGATGCGCACGCGGACGAAGCCGGCGCGCCTCGCCTCGTCGAAGATGCCGGTGTGCTCGCCCTTCTTCGCCCGGGCAACGGGAGCAAGGAGCAGGAGGCGGGAGCCCGCCGGATAAGCCAGCGTGGCATCAACGATTTGCTGGACGGTCTGGCGTTCGATGGGGCGGCCGCACGTGGGGCAGTGGGGCCGGCCGGCGCGTGCCCAGAGCAGGCGCATGTAGTCGTAGATTTCCGTGACGGTGCCGACGGTCGAACGAGGGTTATTCGAGGTGGACTTCTGGTCAATGGAGATGGCCGGGGAGAGCCCGTCGATGTGGTCGACGTCGGGCTTCTCCATGAGTCCCAGGAACTGGCGCGCGTAAGCAGACAGCGATTCGACATAGCGCCGCTGGCCTTCGGCGTAGATGGTGTCGAAGGCCAGCGAGGATTTGCCGGAGCCGGAGAGCCCGGTGATGACGACGAGCTGGTCGCGCGGGATGCGGACATCGATGTTCTTGAGGTTATGCTCGCGGGCGCCGCGGATGAGGATGTGGTCGAGGGGCATGGCGTGACCGTTTCCGAAAGTCGATTGCCGGTGAGACGGAAATCTGAGTGTAGCGGGGTTCGCCGGCAGCGGCTGCGAGCATAGCAGCCATAGAACGATTGTTCTAGTGCTATGCCCGTGGCTTGAAGAACTGCTCAACCCAGCGGCGCTGTTCGAGCGTATCGGGTACTTCGCGGCCACGCGCCACGGCGATTCGCTCCCAGGCGTCGTCGACTGGCACGCCAGCGTACGCGAGCATGGCCGCGACCAGCGTCGGCGAACGTCCCACGCTCGCCCAACAGTGGACGGCGATGCCGCGCCCCGCCGAAAGGTGGGCGTGCCATGCATCGAGGTGGGGGCGGACCTTCACAGGATGAGGCACCTGGAGATTGCCGACGGGAACATTCACGAACTCGACCCCGTGGCGGGCGCAAATGTCGGGGACGGGGCCCAGCTCCAGCTTCACGATCTCCTCGGGGGTGAGGGCGGAGACGAGGAGGTCGTGGCCGGCACGGCGGAGAGCGGCGATGTCGTCATCAAGCCAGGAGCCGCTCCGCGGCCGCAGGCAGACCGCGAGGCGTCCTGGCCAGGGGCCATCGACCGGGAAGAGCTCCACTGTTTCAGTCCTCGGGGATATCGACGGCGGGGTCGAGCACGCGGTAGTAACAGCTCGCGTTGCCAGTGTGGCAGGCGGGACCGGTGGGGTGGGCCAGCACGAGCAGGGAATTGGCCTCGCAGTTCTTATAGATGCGATCCAGGTGGAGGACGTTGCCGCTGGTGGCGCCCTTTTCCCAGAGTTCGTTGCGGCTGCGGCTCCAGAACGTGACGCGGCCAGTCTGGTAGGTATGGGCGATCGACTCCCTGTTCATCCACGCAAGCACCAGGACTTCGCGCGTCTCGGCATCCTGGACCACGGCCGGGATCAGGCCGTCGGCGTCAAAGGAGAGGGCGCTGGCTTCGGACATGGAGTCTCCCTCGTACCCGCCGGGAGCGGGGCTCAATCAGATGGCTGGTCGACTGGGCGGATCGGGATCCCGCGCTCGGCCAGATAGGACTTCACCGCGGCGATCGTGTACGTGCCGAAGTGGAAGATGCTGGCGGCCAGCACCGCGTCGGCGCCGCCAATGGTGAGCGCGTCGGCCATGTGCTGCGGCCCTCCCGCTCCCCCGGAGGCGATCACGGGCACACTGACCGCGTCGCTAATTGCCCGGAGCATCGCATTGTCGTAGCCCTGCTGGTGGCCGTCGGTGTCCATGCTCGTGACCAGGAGCTCGCCCGCGCCGCGCGACACGGCTTCGGTCGCCCATTCAACCGCGTCCAGGCCGGTGGGATTGCGGCCCCCGTGGGTGAATACCTCCCAGCGGCCGGGCTCGCCGGGAACACGGCGCGCATCGATGGCCACGACGATGCACTGGCTCCCGAATCGGTAAGCGCCCTCGTTGATGAGGTCCGGGTTCTGGATAGCGGCCGTGTTGATGCTGACCTTTTCCGCGCCGAGCTCCAGCATGATCTTCATGTCAATGGGGCTGCGGATGCCGCCCCCAACGGTAAACGGGATGAACACCTGGTCAGCGGTTGCGGCGACCATGTCGTAGGTCGTCGCGCGGTCATCGGCCGAAGCGGTGATGTCGAGGAAGACCAGCTCGTCGGCGCCTTCCGCTTCGTAGAGCCGGGCAAGCTCTACCGGGTCCCCGGCATCCCGGAGCTCGACGAACGAGACGCCCTTGACCACGCGCCCGCGATCGACATCGAAGCAGGGGATGATGCGGCGAGTCAGCACGGGTCGATTGTCGAGCGCCGGCTGCGAAATGTCGATCCCGGCGTCGTGGCTACAGTGTAGCCACTGCGGCGAGGGCCGCCGGCAGGGTGAATGCACCCTCGTAAAGTGACTTGCCGACAATGGCACCTTCGCAGCCCAGCCGGGCCAGGTGGACAAGGTGGTCGATCCGGGACACCCCGCCGGAGGCGACAACCGGGCACGGAAGCGCCTCAACAAGTTCGCGGTAAGCGTCGAAATTGGGCTCCGTGAGCATCCCGTCGCGGCCGATGTCCGTGAACATCAACCGGGCAACCCCGGCCGCCGCCAGCTCGCGCGCCAGGTCGATCGCCCGGATGTTGCTACCTTGTAGCCACCCATCTGTACGGACCTCCCCGTCCTTTGCGTCGATGGAGACCACGATGGCTTCGCCGAAGCGGGAGATGGCCTCACGCGTAAGCGCCGGGTCCTTCACGGCGACGCTCCCGAGCTGGACCCTTCCCGCGCCATAGGCGAGCGCGGCGGCTATTGCCCCAAGCGTGCGGATGCCGCCGGATACTTCGATCGGGATGCCCGCCGCCTGGCAAATCGCCGCCATCACCTCCTGGTTGCGCGGCGAGCCCTCACGCGCACCATCCAGGTCGACAACGTGAAGGCGTGGCGCCCCGAGGGCGGCCCACTCGCGCGCAACCGCGACCGGGTCGTCCGAATAGGTGGTTTCGCGGGCGTAGTCGCCCTGGAGCAAGCGGACGCAGCGCCCCCCGCGGAGGTCGATCGCGGGGATGACCTCAAACGTCATCGAGCCGCCGCTGCCGTGGCCGGAACTGGTTCGCCGGAGCGTGCCCAGGTGACGAAGTTCTCGTAGAGGCGCAGGCCGAGGCGACCGGATTTCTCCGGGTGGAACTGAGTGGCTACAACGTAGCCACTTGCGAGCACGCTGGGGAACGTCACGCCGTACTCCGTCGCGCCCAGCGCGAACGCGTCGTCCGCGACCGTCGGGTAGTAGCTGTGGACAAAGTAGAAGTAGGCGCCAGAAGGAATGCCCTCGGTGATCGGGTGGGGGCGAAGCCATTCCACCGTGTTCCAGCCCATGTGCGGCACCTTCATTCCCGGTGACGGAATGAAGCGCCGAGCCACCCCCGGGAGCACACCGAGGCAGTCCTGGCCGCCGCCCTCTTCCGAGCGCTCGAGGAGCGCATGGAGGCCCATGCACACACCCAGGAAGGGCCGGCCAGATGCGATGTAACCGAGCAGTGGTTCAACCAGGTGGCGTTCACGGAGCTTGAACATGGTGTCTTCGGCGGCGCCTACTCCCGGAAGCACCACCGCCCCGGCGTTGTCGATGTCAGACGGATCGGCCGAGACCACCGGGGATGCGCCAACGTGCTCGAGCGCCCGGGCAACGCTACGCAGGTTGCCCGCATCGTAGTCGACGACGATCACCGGGTTCGAGCTCATAGGGAGACGAGTGTAGCACGCGCATGCCGGACCCCCGGCGCGTCCGCCGAATTGGGGAGGCTCCGCAGCGGCGGCCTCCGTATACTCCGGCGCATGGCCGACGTCTCCGCCATGTCCCAGTACGAAGCCCGCCTCCGCAGCGAAGAGCTGCGCTCGGTGATCAATTACCACAACTACCTGTACTACCAGCTCGACCGGCCGGAGCTCCCGGATGCGGTGTACGACGAGCTCATGAACGAGTTGAGGGCGATCGAGGCGCGCTTCCCCGAGCTCATCACCCCGGACTCGCCGACACAGCGCACCGGAGCCGCGCCGCTCACCACGTTCGACGTGGTGGAGCACCGCGTGCCCCTCCTCAGCCTCTCCAACTGCTTCAGCGAGACAGAGTTGCAGGCGTGGCACCGTCGAGCCGCCGAGCGGCTCGACGTGGACTCGTTCCCGATTACCACCGAACCGAAGATCGACGGCCTGGCGATTGCGCTGGTGTATGAAAACGGCCGGTTCGTCCAGGGGGCCACCCGGGGCGATGGCTTCCGTGGAGAGAACGTCACCGAGAACCTGCGCACGATCGCCACCATTCCGAAGGTGCTCAGCGGGGAGCACCCCGCCCGTTTTGAAGTTCGGGGCGAGGTGTACATGAGCAAGAGCGGCTTCGAGGAGATGAACAACGCCATCGGCGAGCAGAACATCGAACGGGAGAGACAGGGCCGGCGTCCGCTACCGCTTTACGCCAATCCGCGGAACGCGGCCGCGGGCTCCGTGAGGCAGAAGGACGCTTCGATTACCGCCAGCCGACCGCTGGCGATGTACATCTACCAGCTGGGCTGGTGCGAGGGAAGCAGGCCGGACAGCCATTTCGAGACGCTCGGCTGGCTCGCCGCCATGGGATTCAACATCAACCCACTGACTCGATTACACCCTGGCCTCGACGACGTGCACGAGCGGATCGCCTGGTGGGGGCACGAGCGGGAGCGGCTCGACTACGACATCGACGGCGTGGTGCTGAAGATCGACGACACGCGCGAGTGGGATCGGCTGGGATACGTCGGCCGGGAGCCGCGCTGGGCGACCGCATTCAAGTTCCCGCCCCAGCAACGCACCACCGGGCTGCGACGCATCGAAGTCAACGTTGGTCGAACCGGTGTGCTGACGCCGTTCGCCGTTCTCGAACCGGTCGTGGTCGGCGGGGCGACCGTGTCGATGGCCACTCTGCACAACGAAGGAGACATCCGGCGGAAGGACATCCGCGAGGGCGACACGGTCATCGTGCAGCGCGCGGGCGAAGTGATCCCCCAGGTGGTCGGGCCGGTGTTGAGCCTGCGAACCGGCGAAGAGCGGGAGTGGTCGATGCCGGGGGAGTGCCCGGCATGCGGAGCGCCCGTGTCACGCGAGGAGAACGAGGCAGCGTATTACTGCTCGAACGCCGGTTGCCCGGCGCAGCAGGTCCGGATGATCGAGCACTTCGCGAGCCGCGGCGCGATGGATATCGAGGGGCTTGGGGAACGCATGGCCTATACCCTGTTCGATTCAGGACTGGCGCGGGATGTCGCGGCAATCTACGACCTCACGCCGGAGAAGCTGATGACGCTGCCCGGCATCAAGGACAAGGGAGCGGGCAACCTGATGCGCGGCATCGAGGCGAGCAAGCAGCGGCCACTGCCCAACGTGCTCTTCGCCCTGGGCATTCGCCATGTGGGTTACGAGACCGCCCGGCTGCTGGCTGATCGCCTTGGCAGCCTCGAAGCGCTGCTGGATGCCGACGAGGAGCGACTGCAGCAGGTCGAGGGCATCGGCCCGGTGGTGGCGGCAAGCATTGCCAGCTGGGCGCGGCGCCCGGAGAACCGCGACATCGTGCGCCGGCTGGTTGCCCATGGCGTGGATCCGGAGCACGCCGCCGTTGCGAGCGCTGCCGGGGGCCCGCTTGAAGGGCTGACCCTGGTGGTGACCGGACGGCTCGAGAGCATGTCGCGCGGCGAGGCGGAAGACCTGGTCCGGGCGAAGGGGGGCAAGGTCGGGAGTTCGGTGACCAGAGGAACGGACTACCTGGTGGTGGGAGCGGAAGCCGGATCGAAGCTGACCAAGGCGCAGCAACTGGGAACGAAGGTGCTGGACGAATCGGCCTTCAGGGCGCTGCTGGAAGGCGGCGAGGCGGCGCCGGAGGTTCCTCCTAGCGCTTAAGAAACCTTCACAACCGTTTCCTGAACACAAAACCGGCCAGATTCGCACCGGCGGTTATGGCGCGTATAATGAACAGGCTACATCTCCGCGGCTCCTCGCGGCTCGTACCAACAACAGGTCGCACTCTTGGCCTTCTTCAATCCCCTCAGTAGCCTCTTCGGTTTCCTGTCGCACGACATCGCGATTGACCTTGGCACGGCAAACACACTGGTGATGGTGAAGGGCCGCGGCATCGTTATCGACGAGCCGTCGGTGGTGGCTATCGACCGGACCACCAAGAAGATCCTTGCCATCGGTGCCGAGGCAAAGCGGATGGTGGGGCGGACGCCCGCCAACATCGTCGCTGTGCGCCCGCTCCGCGACGGCGTCATCTCAGACTTCGAAGTGACCGAGAAGATGCTGAGCTACTTCATCCGGGCGGTGCACGACCGGAGCTTCCTGGCGCAGCCGCGCGTCGTGGTTGGCATTCCCAGCGGGGTGACCGAGGTGGAGAAGCGCGCGGTGCACGACGCGGCGCTCAATGCCGGCGCGCGGAGCTGCTATCTGATCGAGGAGCCGATGGCGGCAGCGATTGGCGCGGGCCTGCCAGTAATGGAGGCTGCGGGCTGCATGATCGTCGACATCGGCGGCGGCACCACGGAGGTGGCCATCATCTCGCTCGGCGGCATGGTGGTGAGTACGTCGGTCCGCGTAGCGGGCGACGAGATAGATCAGGACATCATCGCCTACGCCCGGCAGGTACATAACCTCCTGATCGGCGAGCGGACAGCGGAAGAAATCAAGAAGGTGGCGGGCTCGGCCGCGCCGCTGGAACCAGAAGAAACCATCGACATCCGCGGTCGCGACCTGGCGACCGGGCTGCCGAAGTCCGTCGAAGTGAGCACGGTTGAAATCCGCGACGCGCTCGCAGGCTCAATCAGCGCGATCGTGGAAGCCGTGCGCTCCTCGATTGAAGTCACACCGCCGGAACTCGTGAGCGACCTGATGGCCCACGGGATTGCGCTGGCCGGAGGCGGTGCTCTCCTGCGCGGCCTCGACCGGCGGCTAAGCCAGGAGACACGCTTCCCTGTGTATGTTGCGGAGGATCCCCTGTTGTGCGTGGTGCGTGGCGCGGGAGAGGTGCTGGAGGAATCGGAGTTGCTGAACAAGGTGCAATCGCAATTGGCTTCACGCCGGCCCGGACGGTAGCATCGAACCGCGCCCCCTGGTGATTCCATGCTGATGTTCTCGCGGTACTCATGGTGGGTGGCTTCGATGATCGGCCTGGCATTGATGCTGGCGGTCATGGGGCAAACGGGACTGTTGAATCCGTTCCAGGGACTCTTCCTGCGCGCGACCTCGCCAGTCGAAGGCGTGCTCAATGCCGTCTTCAAGCCCGTCGCGGCCGTGCTTTCCGATTTCAACGAACTCGACGATCTGCAAGACGAGAACAACCGGCTCCGGCTCGAGAACGAAGACCTTCGGAACCAGATCGCGGGCTTGCAACAGGATGCCCAGCGCGTGAAGGAGCTGGAGAGCCTGCTCCAGATCACCGAGGGTGGGTCAGATGAGACGCGCGTCGTCGCCAACATCGTCCACCGGGCAAGTACGCCGTTTCAGCAAGAGGTCAGCATCGACCGTGGCTCCTCGTCAGGCATCCAGGTGGGCATGGTGGTTCTGAGCTCGCAGGGCTCACTCATGGGGACCATCACGAAAGTGACCGCTGAGACTTCGTTTGTCCGTCTCATCACCGATACCCGCAGCAAGGTGCGCGCCGAAGTGGCCGGCACAGGCGCCGACGGCATTGTGAAAGGAACGCCGGACCGGGGCCTCATCCTCGACCTCGCGCAAGGTGACATCAAGGTCGGCGACACGGTGGTAACCGCCGGCCTCGGCGGCAACTATCCGAAGGGCATACCCATCGGCACCGTGAGCGAGGTCTCGGGTACGAACCAGGACCTCTACAAGAAAGTTGTCCTCCAGCCGCTGGTGCGTCTTGGGACGGCGACAACGGTCCTGGTGAACATCAGCTTCATCCCCGAGCGGCTGACGCTGGAGGACTGAATGAAGGCAGTCGCCATCGGAGTTGCCGCCCTGCTCGCCTCCATTGCCCAGGTGACGGTCGCGCCGCTCTTCCCGGTTGCCGGGGCCACGCCGGAGTTCGTCCTGTTGCTCCTGGTACTCATTGCAGCATTCAGCGGCCCTTCTCCGGTCATGGTGCTTACGCCCATCGCGGCCGTCGCGGTGGGCTTTCTGTCCGACCGCGCCCCGGGCCTGCTGTTGGTCGCGTACCTGCCACTGCTGCCGCTCGGGTTCGCAATCGAAGAATCTGCCGTGCCCGTCAACCACTATCTCAGGACACTCGCGATGATGGTGATGACCGGCCTGTGGGCCCGTGGGCTGCTGGCACTAGGGGCGATCGCCGGAGGGGCCGAGCCCGCATTTGGGATGCTCGTCTCGGATGTCCTGGTTCCCGGCTTCATCCTTGACGCGGTGTTACTGTCGGTGGTCTACATTCCAATGTGGCTCGCGGGATGGAGCGGGCAAGGAATGAGACTGCAGCGGAGCAGGTACTACTAGCCGATGAGCATCCTCGACGAAGGCTTCAGGGCACCCGGCGGATCGAGCCGCAACCGGCCTCATGGGAACCTCACGGTGCTGCGCCTCGCGGTGCTCGGGATGTTCGCGGTCCTCGCGATCCGGCTGGTCGACATGCAGATCATCAATGGCGCCGAGTTCGCGCGACGATCTCAAGAGAACCACATCATCCAGAAGAACATCCTGCCTACCCGGGGTCTCATCGTCGACAGAAACGGCGAGCCGCTCGTGCGCAACGTCGGAGTCTACTCGGCGAAGGTCCTGCCCGAAGTCCTGCCAGAATCGAGGGAAGCCCGCTACCGCATCTACCTCAAGCTGCAGGATTTGATCGGCGTCTCACCGCTCGAGGTGCAGGCGCGCGTCGATGAGGCAGAGGCGGCCGGCCGCGCGTACATCGACATCACCATCGCGACGAACCTGACGAAGGATCAGGCACTTGCGCTCGAAGAAGCTTCGGTCGATATGCGCGGCGTGAGCCTGGCGATTACGCCCGGGCGGAACTACATCGCGGGGCCCGAGTTCTCGCACATCCTTGGGTACATCGGTCCGCAGACGGCGGCAGAGGCGAAGACCTTGCGGGACCAGGGCTACCAGCTCGATGAGCCCGTCGGCAAGGACGGCATCGAGGCCCGTTACGAAAGCGATTTGCGGGGCCAGATTGGCTACCAGGCGGCCGAACAGGACGCGCAGGGGCGCCTGATCAATCAGATCGGGACTGAAGACCCGGTTCCGGGCAACAGCCTGGAGCTCGCCATCGACATGGGGCTGCAACAGTACGTCGCCGACCTGCTGCAGTCGTCCATGGAGGACACGAGTGGGACGTGGGGGCCAGCAACCATCGCATCGGCCGTGGTGATGAACCCGAACACCGGCGAGGTGTACTCGCTGGTCTCTATCCCGACCTTCGACAACAACATCTTCGCCGACTCGCGCAACCGCTCGGCGGAACTCGAGACGCTCTCGACGAACACCACGACCTACCCGTTCCTGAACAAGGCACTCTCGCCCGCCGCCCCGGGTTCAACGTTCAAGCTGGTTACATCGGCCGCGGGGCTCATGGAAGGGAGCATCACACCGAACACGAGCTACTACATCGGGTGCCGGCTGGAAGTGAAGGGCGAGAACGACATCCTCTACGAGTACCCGGACTGGCGGTGCCACGACCAGATGATGGACGTTCGGACGGGCATCGCCTGGTCGTCGAACATCTTCATGTGGCTGACCGCGGGCGGCGACCTCGAGCGAGTGAAGGGGCTCGGGAAAGACGTCGAGACTTCGGCGACGGTGCTGGCGAGCTGGGCACGGCGGTTCGGATTCGGCAAGGTGACAGGGATTGACCTGTACGGCGAGGACCCGGGCCGCATCCCCGACCCGGGCTGGAAGCGCCGGACGTACGTAGGCGAAGGCTTCAACCCCGGCGAGAATGAATGGTTCCTTGGCGACACCTACAACACCGCCATCGGGCAGGGCGACGTGCTGGCCACGCCGCTGCAGATCGCCCGGATGACGGCGGCAGTGGCCAACGGCGGGAAGCTCGTGACACCCCACATCGTGAACCGGGTGGTCGCCCCTGACGGATCGACGGTTCGGACAGTGGCGACGAAGTACGAGGAAGTGGGCGTCTCGGAGGAGTACCTGCAGGTGATCCGGGAAGGGATGCTCGGCTCGGTGCAGTACGGCGCGGGCATGCGGGCGGCCATCCCGGCCGCGTCGGTCGCCGGGAAGACCGGTACGGCGGAGTTCTTCAAGAAGGACGGCACGAAGTCGCAGCACGCCTGGTTCACGGGCTTCGCTCCGTACGACGACCCCCAGGTGGTGGTCACGGTGTACTTCGACATCGGCGTCGGCGGTGACAAGGCAGCGCCCGTGGCCGGCAAGATCCTCCAGTACTTCATGGAGAACGCGGCCCGGTGAGCAGCATCATGTACGGCGGATACGGCGGGCGGGTGCGGACGTCGACCAGTGCCTGGCGGGGGTGGGACCGGTTCGACTATGTCATGGTGTTCGCCGCGATCGCGCTCGTCATCTATGGCCTGCTGCTTATCTACAGCGGTTCGCTTCCCTGGTACGAAGGACCTGTAGCGAGCCTGAGCAACCCATCCGCCAAGCAGGCCGTGTTCGCGGCCGTGGGCGTTGTTGCCATGCTTATCGTCTCGAAGATCGACTACCACCACTTCATCCACTATTCGTGGGCGCTGTACCTGATGGGCATCGTCTCGCTCATCGCCATCCTGGCGTTCGGGTCTACCGAGGGCGGCGCGAAGAGCTGGTTCACCTTCGGGCCAGTGCAGGTGCAGCCGTCGGAGTTCGCCAAGATTGCCACGATCCTGCTGTTGGCCCGCTTCTTCAGCGAACATGGCGGCGACGCTCGCGAGCTCAGAGCCCTGCTGTTGTCGCTTGCGATCATGGTCCCGGTGGTGGGCCTGGTGTTCATCCAGCCTGACCTCGGCACTTCGCTGGTCTTCGGGGCGATCTGGCTCGGCGTCGTCATCGTGGCCGGCGTGAGCCGCAGTCACCTCTTGGTCATGGGTGCTATCTTCCTGGCGATTCTCCCGTTCATCTGGACATTTGGCATCGCGGATTACCAGGTGCAACGTATCTCGGTACTCGTCGACCCCAACCGCGACCCGCTGGATACAGGTTTCACCACGCTCCAGGGCGAAATCGCGCTCGGTTCGGGTCAGGTATTCGGCAAGGGGTTCACGCAGGGCGACCAGACCCAGCTCGAATACCTCCGCGTTGCAACGCGCGACTTCATCTTCAGCCTCATGGGCGAGGAGTTCGGGTTCGTGGGGGCGATGGTGATGTTCGCGCTCTTCATCCTGCTATTGATGCGGGGGATACGCGCCGCCCAGCTCGCCGGGGACACGGCGGGACAGCTTGTCGCAGTGGGCATTGTTATGTTGATTTTGATGCAGACATTCATCAACATCGCCGTGAATGTGAGACTCTTCCCCGTGACCGGTATCCCGCTGCCGTTCGTCAGCCAGGGCGGATCGTCGCTGGTGAGCCTGTTTGTCTCGCTCGGGATTCTTCAGAGCATCGTCATGCGCCACCGGGCCTACCGACAGACGTAGGTAGTTCGCCACTCACGACACGGCTTACGAGTCCTGGCGTGTGAGCGCGTCGCGGACCGTACGCACGGGGACGAGGGTCATTCCTTCAACCTCGGGTGTGCCCGGCGGGACGAGCGCCCGCGTGAAACCGAGGCGGGCAAGTTCGGTGAGGCGCCGCTGGGCCTGCTGGACGGGCCGGATCGCACCCGAGAGCGCGACTTCACCGAGATAGGCCGTCCCGCGCCGAAGCGGGCGATCGGAAACCGCCGAGGCCAGGGCAGCAAGCACCGCGAGATCGGCCGCCGGGTCGCGAAGGCGAAGCCCGCCGGAAACGCTCGCAACGACATCCATGCCGGACGCATTCACGCCGCCCCGGCGCGCAAGCACCGCGAGGAGCAGGTGCAGGCGCGAGGTCTCGAGTCCCGCGGCGATCCTGCGGGGCGAAGCGAGGTTCGTGGGGACCGCGAGGGCCTGGACCTCGATCGCAAGCGGCCGGGAACCCTCGATGACTGCCGTAACGGCGCACCCCGAGGCCTCTGCGTCATGTGCATCGAGCAATGCTGAGCTCGGGTTTTCCACGCTCTGCAGCCCGGCGCCAGTCATTTCGAACACGCCAACCTCGTCGGTCGCGCCGAAGCGGTTCTTGACAGCCCGGAGCACGCGCAGCGCCCCGCCCTCGGCGCCTTCGAAGTACAGGACGGCATCAACCAGGTGTTCCAGGAGCCGGGGCCCGGCGATCTCTCCGCCCTTGGTCACGTGGCCGGTGACGATGGTGCACACCTCGTTGCCCTTCGCGAAGGCGACCAGGCGGGCACCGGCCTCGGCGAGCTGGGCCGGCCCTCCCGAGCGTGACTCCAGGCCCTCGACGTAGACAGACTGGATGGAGTCGATGATGACCACGCTGGCGCCGGCGCCGTCGGCAGCGGCGAGCGCCGCGTCGAGGCTGGATTCGGGGACGAGGGTGATCGGGGCTGCCCCAACGTCGAGCCGTGAGGCCCGCATGCGGACCTGGCGGGGCGATTCCTCGCCGCAGACATAGGCAACGGACTGGCCGGCGGCAGCGAGGCGAGCGGCGGCCTGGAGCATGAGCGTTGACTTGCCGATGCCGGGGTCGCCGCCAACGAGGACGAGCGAGCCGGGGACCAGCCCACCGCCGAGAACGCGGTCTAGCTCGGGGATTTCCGTGGTCATCCGGCGGCCCGGCTCGTCCGGCACATCGGCGAGTGCGAGGGCCTTCCCCGGGAGCACCGGCGCACGGGATGAACGTCCGAGCGCGCCTCGGGGCGCGCTGTCGAACTGGTCGAGCGTGTTCCACTGCTGGCACTCGCTGCAGCGGCCAACGTAGGCGACGGTCGTCCAACCGCATTCGCGGCAGCGGTAACCACGGGCGGAACGGGCCATCGTGGGATTATAGGGACGGTCCGGACTGGCGGGTTAGTTCGCCTCGGTGGCCTTTTCGAGGAACGGCTTCACCGCCTCGGCGAGGGCGCGGTGCTCGGCCGCCTGCAACATCGGGTCCCGCGCCAGGACGCGTGCGGCCATGGAGCGCGCATGGAGGAGGATGTCGCGGTCGGTGAGGCGCGCGACGCGGAGCATGGTGTTCGAGCCGCTCTGGAGTCGGCCCCAGGTTTCTCCCTCGCCGCGCATGCGGAGGTCGACCTCGGCAAGCTTGAAGCCATCGGTGGTCTCGCACATGGCTTCGAGGCGTTCCCGCGCTTCGGGGCCGGGGTCTTCCTCGCTGCTGAAGAGCAGGCAGTAGCTCTGCTTCTCGGAGCGGCCAACGCGGCCCCGGAACTGGTGCAGCTGGCTCAGCCCGAACCGCTCCGCCCCCTCGATGACGATGACGGTGGCGTTCGGGACGTCGATGCCAACCTCGATGACGCTCGTGGAGACAAGCACCCGCGCCTCGTTCCGTCCGAAACGCGCCATCACGTCGTCCTTCTGGCGTGCTGGCATGCGGCCGTGCAGCAGTTCGAGGTCGTAGCCGCGAAGCGGACCGTTGCGGAGGTGTTCGAACTCCTCCTCGGCGGAGCGCACGTCCAGCGTTTCGGATTCCTCGACGAGCGGGCAGATGATGTACACCTGTTCGCCCGCATCGAGGCGTTTCCGCAGGAATGCGTAGGCCTCATCGCGTTCGTGGGGCTGGTACCAGCGCGTTCGCACCGGCTTTCGGCCCGGCGGCATCTCGTCGATGGTCGAGACCTCGAGGTCGCCGTAGACCGTGAGCGCGAGGGTCCGCGGGATCGGCGTCGCCGTCATGACAAGCAGGTGGGGGTTCATCCCCTTTTGGCGGAGTCGGGCTCGCTGCATGACCCCGAAGCGGTGCTGTTCATCAACGACGGCCAGCCCCAGTCGCGGGATGGCCACGTCGTCCTCGAGGAGCGCATGGGTGCCGATGATGATATCGGCGCCACCGTGGGCCGCGTCGCCACGGATCTGCTGCTTCTGCGAAGCGGTAAGCGAGCCGGTCAGCATGAGCACGCGAAGCGGCCGGCCGAGCCAGGGCGGCGCGAACATGCCATCGAGCGCAGAGACCTGGTCCCCGCCGAGCAGGCGAGACAGCGATCGGTAATGTTGCTCCGCCAGGATTTCGGTGGGCGCCATGAGCGCGGCCTGGTACCCCGAGCGCACGGCGGCAAGCATCGCGGCGAAGGCGACCACCGTCTTGCCGCTGCCGACATCGCCCTGGAGCAGGCGGAGCATGGGATGTGGCCCGCGAAGGTCGAGTTCGATCTCCGAGAGGCAGCGCTCTTGCGCCCGGGTGAGCGGGAAGGGCAACGACCGAAGAAGGCCCTCGCGCTCGGATTCCAGCGAGAGCGAGGGCGCGTCGTTCCCCTGCTGCCACTCGGCGCGGCGAATCAGCACCGCCGCCTGGACGGCCAGGAATTCGCCGATGGCGAGGCGCTGGCGAGCTTCCTCGGCCGCGCCAGCGTGCGACGGGAAGTGATATTCGCGGATGGCCTTCTCCACCGGCGAGAGCCCCTCTTCGTGGCCGAGCCACCCGGGCACGGGGTCGGCGACTTCTCCAGCGAGCGCCTCGACGGCAGCCTTCACCGCGTTACGGATCGTGCGCTGGCCGAGTCCCTGGGTGGCCGGATAGACGGGCTGGAGGCGCCCTGCCTCAAAGGCGTCGTCATCGGCCGGTTCATACTCCGGGTTCTCCATCTGGATGCGGCCGCGGTACTCACGGACACGCCCGGAGAGGACGACGCGTTGCCCCTGCGAAAGAGCGCGCGCGACAAATGGCATGTTCCACCACATTGCCTTGAGCATGCCCGAGCCGTCGGTAATCACGGCCTGGGTGCCACGCAGCCGCCGGCCGAAGCGGACCTCGCCGATGGTGAAGATGGTGCCGACCACCGTCTGGGGCTGGCTGCCTGGCCGAAGGTCGCTGATCTTGCGGAGGTCCGTGAAGTCATTGAACCGGCGGGGGAAGAGGAACACGGCATCGCCGGCTGTTGTCACTCCGAGCCGCTCGAACCGCGCGACGGCTGCCCGGCCCACGCCAGGCAGTCGCGTGACGGGCGAGCCTGGTGTCAGGCGGCCCGCCTCCGACGCCGTCGCTTCCTGCGCGCCAACGGCCGCACGGCGCACCGTACCGGCCGAGGACGGCGCCCGGATTGCCGTCGGCTGAGGCGTAGGGGTGGGTGGTGTGGAGGAGCGCTTCAAGGCGAGTGGCGCGTTGGGGCCCTGGACCGGTGCGATCTGCTCGCGCCGGAGCGCCACAAGCGTCCCGCTGACCCAGGCATCGCGCTCGGCCGCGCCGAGGGAGCGGTAGCCTCCGGGAGGCAGGGCGTGGAGCCGCGCCTCGAGCGCGGTACCCTTGCGGATGACGCCATCCTCGACCATCTGGATGAGCATGCGATCGAGACCGCCGACCACCGCCTGGTTATCGAACCCGCGGTCGCGTTCGAGCTCGAACACCCGGATGAGGCGGCCGGCCTCGGTGGCCACCGCGCTCACTCTCGCTCCAGCGCCGCGATACCGAGCGCGTTCGGACCGGTGTACACGCCAACCACGGGCCCAAGGTACCCCAGCCGCAACTCCGTGTGAGGAAGATGGGGACGGAGCCGCTCGATCAGCGCACGCGCATCGCTGTCGTCCCCGCTGCATCCGACGAACATCTCCCTGGCGCGGGGCATGTTCGACGCGAGCTCGAACATGCGCTCAATCGCCTTCGCACGAGTCCGGACCCGCTCGAAGGGCGCAACCTCCCCGTCTTCCACGCGGATGATGGGCTTGATACTGAGAACGGAGCCGAGGAACGACCGGGCTCGCCCAATGCGGCCGCCCTTCTGGAGGTACTCGAGCGTATCGACGACGACATGAACGGACACGCGATCCATGGCGCGCCGGGCGGTGGCGACAACCTCCGGAAGAGTGGCGCCCGCCTGTGCCGCCCGCGCTGCCTCAAGCACGATGAGCCCGAGCCCGAGGCTCACGTTGTACGAGTCGATCAGGTCGACGTGGACTTCTTCCTTCACGACCTCGCGTGCGACCGAGGCGGCGTTCAGGGTGCCGGAAAGCCTGGAGGAGATGTGAATCGAGACAACGTCCACCCCATCGCTGGCGAGGCTTCGGTAGGCATCCTGAAAGAGCTCCACCGAGGGCTGGCTCGTCCGGGGCAGTCCCTTGAACGCAGCCATGCGGGTGTAGAAATCGGCGGGGGTGACATCGACTCCGTCGAGCAGCGCCTCGTCGCCGAAAAACACGGTCAACGGCACCACGGTGATCCCATAGCGGTCAATCTGCTCGGCCGGGAGGTCGCAGGTCGAGTCGGTTACGATGCGAACGGTCATAATTGTTCAGGCGCCTACGCAGGCAAGTATAAACGCAGCGGCGAAACGACGTAGAATCGTCTCATGACACTCCTCAAGATCGCTCCCTCGATCCTCACGGCGGACTTTGGGCGGCTGGCCGACGAGGTGCGGGCAGCGGAAGCGGGTGGTGCCGATCTCCTCCACCTGGACCTGATGGACGGGCGTTTCGTGCCGCAGTTTACGTTCGGCAGGCTGGTCGTCGATGCGCTTCGGAAGGTCACCACCCTCCCCTTCGACCTCCACCTGATGACACTCGAGCCGGAACGGCTGGTCGAACAGTTCGCGGAGACGGCACAGACCATCAACGTGCACATCGAGGTTTCGCCCCACATCAACCGGACGCTCGATTCGATTCACCGGCTGGGCGTCAGGGCGGGAGTGTGCATCAACCCGGGGACTCCGGTCGCGGCGATCGAGGAGTCGTTACCCGACGTCGACCAGGTGATGGTGATGACGATCAATCCGGGCTGGGGTGGTCAGCAGATGATCCCGCGGCAGCTCGAAAAGGTGCGGCACATCCGGCGAATGCTCGACGAAGGCGGCTATGGGGCCGAGATCGAGATCGACGGGGGTGTGAAGGTGGGCAACATCTCGCAGTGCGCGCACGCCGGCGCGAGCATCGTGGTGTGCGGAAGCTCCGTGTACAACGGCGAAAAGAGCGTTGCCGAGAACCTGGCCGACCTGCGGGCGGCGGCGGGCCGCTAGCCGCTCCCGGCCGCGCGCGCCGTCATATGAAGACCTGGCGAGATGCCTTTGCGGGATGCGACGCCACCCCCGTCTCGATAGCCCTCTTCGCTACAGCGCGGGCGACGTTCTTGAAGACCGTGGGATGAAACACGCTCGGGATGATGTACTCGGCACTCAACTCCGTCTTCGAGACGGAATCGGCGATCGCGTAGGCGGCGGCAAGCTTCATCTCTTCGTTGATCTCGCGAGCCCGGACGTCGAGCACGCCACGAAACAGGCCGGGGAAGCAGAGGACATTATTGATCTGGTTCGGGAAGTCCGAACGGCCAGTGGCCATGATGGCGACGTGGGGCGCCGCGAGCTCCGGGCGGATCTCCGGGTCGGGGTTGGCCATGGCGAACACCATGGGATCGCGGTTCATGCGCTTGATGTCGTCGACGGTGACGAGGTCTGGCCCCGCAAGCCCGAGGAGGAGGTCGGCCCCTTCGAGCGCATCGCTAATGGTGCCTCGGCGGCTCTCCGGGTTGGTGTGTTCAGCGAACCATTCCTTCATCGAGTTCATGTGCTCGCCACGGCCGCGGTAGATGATCCCGGAGCGATCGCACCCGATGATGCTGGTGACGCCCGCGGCCATGATGATGCGCGAGCAGGCGATGCCCGCGGCACCGGCGCCAAGAACGACGACCTTCAGGTCCGATGGCTCCTTCTTCACCAGGCGGAGGGCATTGATGAGCGCCGCGAGGACGACCACCGCCGTCCCGTGCTGATCATCGTGAAAGACCGGGATATCGAGCTCCGCTCGAAGGCGCTCCTCGATTTCGAAGCAGCGAGGAGCGGAGATGTCCTCCAGGTTGATTCCGCCAAACCCCGGCGCTATCGCTTTGACGGTCGCGACGATCTCGTCGGGGTCGCGGGTGCTGAGGCAAATCGGCCAGGCATCGACACCGCCGAACGCCTTGAAGAGCATCGCCTTGCCTTCCATGACCGGCATGGCGGCCGCGGGGCCAATGTCGCCGAGGCCAAGGACGGCCGTGCCATCGGTCACGACGGCGACGCTGTTGCCCTTGGTCGTGAGTTCGTAGGCTGCCTGGGGCTCACGCTCGATTGCCAGGCAAACCCGGGCCACGCCTGGCGTGTACACGGTAGAGAGATCGCGCAGGGTGGCAACCGGTACCCTGTTGTGGATTTCGATCTTGCCGCCACGGTGACTGCGGAACACGCGGTCGGTGGCCGCCTTAATGCTGACTCCCCGTAGCTTGCGGACGCGGGCGAGTACCTGGCGCGCGTGTTCGTCGTCATGGGCCGAGACGTGGAACTCCCGCAGGATCCAGCGCGGTGTCGAGCGGACCACGTCGATCTCGCCCATGCTCCCGCCCGCTTCGGCAACGGCCGCGGCGATGTGGGCCAGCATGCCGGGCTGGTCGGGATACTGCGCCTGGAAGGTGAAGGTGTAGGCGGGTGCCGGACGGCGCCGGGTGGACTCGCGAGACATGGGGGCCGCCTCCCACGTCCGGCGAGGAGTGTTGCGGCATCTGGCATGCCGGGGCCGCCGGACACGCCTGCGATTGTCGCACAGGGTACATGCCAACCGGTGGGCCGAAAGCAGGCAACTTTCGGCACCAACCGGTACGCGGGTATCGCGCGCTAC
Source organism: uncultured Anaerolineaceae bacterium (assembly GCA_964507025.1). Taxonomy (GTDB): domain Bacteria; phylum Chloroflexota; class Dehalococcoidia; order Tepidiformales; family Tepidiformaceae; genus Amarobacter. The sequence continues at coordinate 107,832 of CAZDOK010000001.1, read as the reverse complement.
TGGAGGCTTGCGAGCACTTCGAGAGCGTGGACCGGGTGGGACTCGAAGTCACGCGGCTCCACGTAGATGTCGCGCACGATGCGATCTTTGTCGATGACGATCGTGGTGCGGGTATGCACGCCGAACGCCTCGTTGTAGACGCCGTAGGCGCGGCCCGTCTCGTTGCGCGGGAAGTCGCTGAGGAGCGGGAATTCGAGCCCGAGCTTTTCCTCGAACTCTCCCGCGGCGGCGAATGAATCGACCGAGATGCCCAGGACCTGGGCATCGGCCTCCACGAACCTGTCGGTATGGGTTCGGAAGGCCGTCATCTCGCTCGCTCAGCCACCGGTGAAGGCCATCGGGTAGAAGGCGAGGACGAGGTGCCTGCCCGGATACGAATCGAGCGTGACCTCCTCCCGCTTCTTGTTGCGAAGAGAGAACGGCAGGGCCGGCTGTCCAGTTTCGAGGGTCATACGAGACACAATACCAGCCTGCACGCGGCCGGTCTTACTGCACTTCGATACCCGCGGCGCGGAGCCGCCCGAGCAGGCTGATGGCCATGTCGAGGTCGGCATCGCCATCGCCCGGACCGCCGCCCGCGCCGTGCTTGATGAGGTGGTCGACGTCGTGCGGCTTGTAGCCGAAGCGCTCGAGGACCTCCAGGGCCTGGCGAATCGCTTCCTGCGTATCCGGCACGTTGCGGGCGACCCAGTCGTCGGTAGTACGCATGGCGGAACCTCCTGGAGTGGTCATTTGACCATACCCCACGGGAGCAAGGCCGTCAGCGGCCGACCGGCGGGTCTGCGCCGGCCGGATGGCCGGGTTGACCTGGATTGTTCCTACTCGCCCTTGAATTGCGGTTCCCGCTTCTCCACGAATGCGCGCGGCCCCTCCCTCGCATCTTCCGTGGACTGGGCGACGAACATGGCCATCTGGGCGATATCCAGGTGCTCGTCGAAGGAGATGTTCGCCGAGCGGTACACCAGCTTCTTCGAGAGCTGGACGGCGACGCCGGGCCCCTGTGCAACCTGGCGGGCGTATTCCCTCACGCGAGGCATCAGCTCGTCGGGCTCATACACCGCCATGAGGTAGCCCATCTCCAACGCTTCCTGGGCGGTGATCATCCGGCCGGTCCAGATGAGGTCGAGTGCGCGCTGGGTACCGACGATGCGCGGAAGCGTGTAGGTCCCGCCATCGCCTGGAATCAGGCCCATCCGGACATAGGTCATGCCCATGCGGGCCGTGCTGGCGGCGAACCGTATATCGGCCATGGTGGCCATATCCATACCCGCCCCGGCAGCGGCGCCGTTGATCGCGGCGATGTACGGCTTCTCCAGCTGGATCAGCGCCCGGGGAATCGGATGGACGCGGTCGCGGAGGCTGTGGCGCCGGTCGGCGACGCTGGCCTGGGAGCGGAGGACTCCAGAGCCACCAGCTTCGGCGGCGACGTTCATGCCGCTGCAGAAACCCCGGCCCGCGCCCGTGATGATGATGGCCCCCACCCCGCGATCCTGGTCCGCCCGGTGGATGGCGTCCGCCCATTCGGCGAGCATCTGGTTATCGAAAGCGTTCAGCCGTTCGGGCTTGTTCAGTGTGATGGTGGCGACACCGTCTGCGACGTCGTAGAGGATGGCTTCGTAGGACATGGGCGGCTCCGCGGGTTGGTGCGCCCGATTCTACGTGGCCGGGGCGCTAACGCGAGCGACGGCTCAAGGGTCGCGGGACAACCGGGCGGAATAGCCGGACCGAAAGCCCCTCACTTCCCGGCTGGTCCCTGTCACACTCCACTGTCATGGACCGGCAGTACACAGACCGCCGTTCGGCAGGGCGACTCCTCGCTGAGGTCCTGGAAACGCACGGCCTCCCTCGGGAGACGCTGGTGCTGGGGCTTGCTCGCGGCGGCGTGCCTGTGGCCTACGAGGTTGCAGACGCGCTCGGCCTGGAGCTCGATGTGTTCCTGGTCAGGAAGCTTGGCGTGCCGCAACACCCGGAGCTGGCGATGGGCGCCATTGCCAGCGGTGGCATTCGTGTGCTCAACCACGAGGTCCTCGATGAGCTGCGGATCGCGCCCGCAGACATCGAACGGGTGGCCGCCGCCGAACGCATTGAACTTGAGCGCCGGGAGCTGGCGTATCGCGGTCACCGTCCGCCCCTGGATGTACGGGGCCGCACGGTGCTGCTCGTGGACGACGGGCTGGCCACGGGTGCATCGATGAGAGCGGCCATCGAGGCGGGGCGGCGCATGGGGACTTTCCGCGTTGTCATCGCCGCGCCGGTCGCGGCCCCGGAGACCTGCCGGGAGCTTGTGCTGGAGTTTGACGGCCTTGAATGCGTCTGCCCACTCACGCCAAGCCCGTTCTACGCGGTCGGGCTCTGGTACCGCGAGTTTGGCCCCACGAGTGATGCCGAGGTGCGCGAGATCCTCGATCGCGCATCGGCCCAGCGCGCCTCGAGAAATGGGCGCCGTGGGAACGGCACCTGACAGGATCTGTGCCCCGGGGGGCTTGCGTGACGGGAGATGATAGTACTTATGCTGCCGGCCGGGCCCAGGACCGGACAGCGCGGTCGCGGGAGGGAACACCATGGCGGGAATAACGAGGATCGACTTGCTCATCGAGACCACCGACGCCGAACTGCCGGGAGACCTCGTGCTGCCCGCCGCGGGCGATGCGCTGGTCGTCTTCGCACATGGCAGCGGCAGCACCCGGCGGAGCCCCCGCAACCGGCAGGTGGCCGCCGCACTTGAAGGAGCGGGCTTCGGGACGCTGCTCTTTGACCTGCTGACGCCGCAGGAAGAGGAGGTAGACCGCCAGACCGCCGAGTTCCGTTTCGATATCCCGCTGATTGGCCGGAGGATGACCGACGTCGTCGATTGGCTTGGCCGCGCTCGAGAGACGTCGGACCTGGAGATCGGTCTGTTCGGCGCGAGCACGGGAGCGGCCGCGGCCCTCATCGCGGCGGCCGAGCGGCCCCGCCGTGTCTCGGCCGTGGTATCGCGCGGGGGCAGGCCGGACCTCGCGGTGGCCGTACTCCCGCGCGTGGAGGCACCTACCCTGCTGATCGTGGGCGAGCGCGACCCGGAGGTGATCCGGCTGAACCAGATGGCCAGGAGCCATATGCGGGCCGAGTGCGAGTTGGAGATCGTGCCGGGGGCCTCCCACCTCTTCGAGGAGCCCGGAACGTTGGACCACGTCGCCGTGCTTGCCACCGGGTGGTTCCAACGCCACATGTAGTCGCAGCGTCTTTACGGGTTGTGGCCGTTGCCGCGACGTAGAGTGCTCTGCATGCCACGCATGACCAGACGCGGCTTTCTGACGAGTGCGGCGAGTGCGGCGGGCATGGCGCTCGTTGGCTGCGGCGGCGGTGAGCAGCGAGGCGAAGGGCACTCGGCGAGCCTCGACTTCGCGCCTGCGCAGCGAGACACCGCCGCCCAGGATCCGACGCCGACCTCCGTGCCGCCTGCTCCCACGCCATCACCACAGCCCCGGGGCACCGAGGTGCGACCGCTCCTGCTGGGCACACCGCACGAAACCCCGCTGTACATCCACCACAGCGGTGCGCAAGGACCGGCCGCGCTGGTGCTCGGCGGCGTGCACGGCAACGAGCCGGGTGGGTGGCTCGCCGGAGACGAGGTCGCAACCTGGACGCCGGCCACCGGCACGCTGCTCGTGGTGCCCCGCGCCAACGTGACCGCCCTCGCCGCCTTCGTGAGGACCTTCGAGGAGATTGGCGACCTGAATCGGCTTTATCCTGGCGACCGGGACAGCCCCTTGATGATGGAGCAGATGGCGCACGCCATCCTCGACGCTGCGCGGGAGTTCAACGCCAGGCTCCTGTTCGACATGCATGAATCGTGGGCCTTCTACGCGGAGTACCCGCCGAACTCGGGCACGGGAGCACTCGGCCAGACCATTACGGTCGGCGTGGGTCCGCTGCAGGCGGACTTCGGACAACGGCTCGCGGATCGGGTGAACCCGAATGTCACGTCGCGCGAGCAGATGATCGTGCGGGACGGCTCCCGGTTCGCAAGGCCTAGCGCCACGCCGGCACCCGGGCAAACCAACCGGGGCAGGAGCTCGCTCTCGGCCGGTGGCCACGTGCCTGGTCTCACTCCGGTTCTGGTGGAAATGGGACAAACCGATCAGCCGCTGGAGCGCCGCGTGGATCTGCACCTGCTCACGACGCGGGCCGTGCTCGAGCTCATCGGCATGCTGTAGGACGCGTTGCCCTTCATCCCCCCACTGGCCGGTACACTTGATCCGTGAACGCCGACGAACTCCGCAGGAACGAACGGAAGCGGACCGAGGCCATGCGGGAAGCCGTCCGCGCCACGCCCCGCGGCTCTTCGACGATTTCCGACAAGATCCGCGAGCAGCTCGCCGCGCTGCCTGCGCGGCCGGGCGTCTACCTCATGCGCAACGCCGAGGGCGAGGTCATCTACGTCGGGAAAGCAGCAAAGCTGAAGGACCGCGTGCGGTCGTACTTCGGCTCGCCCCACATGATGGAGCCGAAGACGCGCGCGCTCCGTGCGCAGATCGACGACTTCGAGTACATCGTGGTGGGCAACGCCGGCGAGGCGCTCATCCTCGAAGCCACCCTCATCAAGCGGCACCAGCCGTTCTTCAACATCCGACTGAAAGATGACAAGCGGTACCCGTACCTGAAGGTCGATATCCAGAACCCGTGGCCGCGCGTTTACATCACACGGCGGATCGAGAAGGATGGCGCGCGCTACTTCGGGCCATACGCAAGCGCAGGCTCGGTCCGCGCCACCCTCGATCTGACGAAGAAGCTCTTTCCGTGGCGTTCGTGCACGAAGGAGATCACGGGGAAAGATGCCCGCCCGTGCCTCGACTACTACATCAAGCGCTGCATCGCCCCTTGCACGTCGTATTGCACGAAGGAGGAGTACGACGAGGTCATCGAGCAGGTGATCCTGTTTCTCGAAGGGAAGGCCGACGATGTCCTGCGCCGCCTCCGCAAGCAGATGGACGATGCCGCGGAGCGGATGGAGTACGAACGGGCCGCGCAGATCAGGGACCAGCTCAAGGCCATCGAACGCACCGTGGAGCGCCAGATGGTCTCGACCACCCGGAAGGAAGATGTCGACATCTTCGGGATGGCTCGGGATGGCGATCAGGCGTGCGTGCAGGTGTTCTTCGTGCGCGGCACGCAGATGATCGGACGCGATACGTTCATGCTCGAAGGGGTGCGCGACGAGCCGGACAGCGCAGTGCTCACGAACTTCCTGCTGCAGTACTACGAGGGTGCGCAATACATTCCCAAGCTCGTGGCGATCCCCGCCGAGGCAGACGACCGGGACACCATGGAACAGCTCCTGACCGAGAAGCGCGGAACGCTGGTGGAGGTGCGGGTTCCCGAGCGCGGCGAGAAGCGGCGGCTGGTGGAGCTTGCGACCGAGAACGCGAAGGAATCACTCGCGCTGATGCGGGTGAAGTGGATGGCGGACGCGAACAAGACCGAGCAGGCCCTGGAACAGCTCCGCGAAGAGCTTTCGCTGCCGGCGATCCCGCGCCGGATCGAGTGCTACGACAACTCGAACATCCAGGGCACCAACGCGGTTTCGAGCATGGTGGTGTTCATCGATGGCAAGTCCGCACCAAACCAGTACCGGAAGTTCAAGGTGAGAACGGTGGAGGGCGCGAACGACTTCGCCACGATGCAGGAGGTGCTGCGGCGGCGCTTCGGCCGGCACGCAGCCGCCAGGGCATCCGGCGAGGCAACCGGAGCGGCGGTCGGGACACCAGAAGGCGACCACGTCGGCGGAGATGCAGAGGCTTGGAACCTGCCCGACCTAGTCATCATCGACGGCGGGAAAGGGCAGCTCGGCGCGGCGGTACAGGTGATGCGCGAGCTCGGAGTGTACGAGATCCCGGCAGTGGGCCTGGCCAAGCGATTCGAGGAGTTGTTTGTGCCAGACGAAGACGAGCCGGTCGTGCTGCCGCGAAACTCCGAGGCGCTCTACCTTGTGCAACGGATCCGCGACGAGGCGCACCGTTTCGCCATTACCTATCACCGGCAGGTACGCGGCAAGAACTCGATCCAGAGCGCGCTGGACACCATCCCGGGCATCGGTCCGAAGCGCAAGAAGGCGTTGCTCAAGAAATTCGGCAGCGTGAAGCAGGTCCGTGAGGCCGATGTCGAGGAGATCGCGGCGACCGTTGGATTCACGCGCGCGCTCGCCGAGAAGGTGAAGGCGGAGCTGTAGGGATTGCCGGTTTACGGCTGCCGAACAACGATCGGGCGATGCGCTTTCTCGCCCTCGGCGACTCCTACACCATCGGCGAATCGGTTGACCCCGGGGAACGCTGGACGGTCCAGCTTGCCCGACTGCTGCGCGAGCAGGGCTTTGACCTCGAGGAGGTGGACATCATCGCGACCACCGGCTGGACAACGGACGAGCTGGCGGAGGGGATCAAGCGGGCCGGGCCGCAGGGAACCTACGAGCTCGTCTCGCTGCTCATCGGCGTGAACAACCAGTATCGGGGGCGGCCACTGGAGGAATACCGGGAGCAGTTCCGCGGACTGCTGGACCAGGCGATGACGTTCGCCGGGCACGAGCCGGGGCGCGTACTGGTGCTCTCCATCCCGGATTGGGGCGTGACACCGTACGCGGAGGGGCGCGACCGCGCGCAGATCGCACGCGAGATCGACGCGTTCAACGCAGTGAACCGCGACGAAGCCTTGTGGGCCGGGGCCCGGTACGTGGATGTCACGTCAGTATCCAGAATGGCCGCGGCCGATGCCGCGCTCATCGCGGACGACGGGCTGCACCCTTCGGGGCTGATGTACCGGGAGTGGGCAGAGCTCGCACTCCCGGCGGCACTCGCGGCCCTCGCGCTCGACTAGCCGAGCTTCCCGCCGCACTCGCCGCAGAACTTCGCACCGGGCGCGCTCCTGGCGCCGCACTCTCCGCAGAACGCCGCCGCGGCAACGTTGGTCGCCGTACCGCAGCCGGGACAGAACTTCTTGCCAAGGGTCTCGGCACCGCAATTCGTACAGTTCGCGGCGACCTCCTTGCCCTTCGCGCTCATGCGCTGGTTTTCTTCGAGGAAGTTGTCGTTGTTGACCTGGGTCTCAACGAACTGAGCGCGCACGCGGGTTTCGACCTCTTCCGCGACCGGCGCGCAGTCCTTGCACATGTTGGCGCCAGAATTCCAGCACACCTGCTCGCACAGCCAGTTGCCACAGTGCCGGCACTGCTTGAATAGCGGCCTGATCTCCTGCACAGCCTTCTTGAGTGCGGCGTCGTGCTGCTTGCCACCGACAGCGCGTTGGACCTCGTAGGCCGAATCCGCGCCGCGGCCGAGAGCGCCGCCGACGAAACTCGATGCGCCGCGGAGGAAGCCGCCTGCCACTCCAAGCTTGTTCGACTGGTAGCTGCTCATGTAGCCGTTGGAGCAGCGCTCGCAGATGAACTTGAACTGGAACCCCATGTCGGTGCTGAGGTCTTCGTAGTTCCCAGTGAATTCAATGGCGGTGGTCATGACCCGGGTGCTCCCATGGCGGTGGTGTGCTCGAGGCATGATATCCGCCGGCACCGTAGGGACACCGGTGCGACACCGTTACGTTAAGGTGGCTACGGCCGGAACCATCGACGCGGGCCGCGGGATGGCCTACTGTGATCGTGGTTGGGAGATGGCTGACAAGTTCGAACGTGAGATAGAAGAGATCCTGGCGAAGCTCGATGACAAGCTGCCGCCAGCGGACGATCGCTCGCCGATCTCGCTCGCATCGCGGCGGCAGCAAAAGGCGAAGTCGCCCCGTCCGCGTACGCCACGTTCGAATCCGCTCAGCCGACTCACTCCGACGACGCTCCTGTTCGCCGGTGCAGGCATCATGTTTGGCGGTCTCCTGCTCTCGAACGTCTGGCAGCCACTCATCTGGGCGTCCATGAGCGGCGTGGTGCTGTTTGTCGGAGCGTTCCTGTGGTCATTGCGGAAGACGCCGCGAGCTGCGCGGGGCTCGGCGCCAAAGGGCGTCTACTGGCGCGATCGCTACATCGAGTACGGGCCGCCCGCGTCTTCCGGGGCTTCGCGCATCAAGAACTGGTTCAGGCGGAAGTAGCGTTTCCGGGCGTTTAACCGCAGTCCTTCGTACGCTCGCCGGTATGCGTCCCCTCTTCTTCCTTGTGCCGTTCCTCGCGATGCTCCTCGCTTCGTGTTCCAACAAGTCCGAGGGCGCCGGTGTCCAGGCTCCTACTGAGTCCGCAAGCCCCACCACTCCGGGCCTGACCGCGACCGAAACGCCCACGCCGAGGCCCCTCTCCGCCGGCCCTACGGGACGCGCCGAGGGCCCGGCGGAACACGAAGCCGACCGGGCGCTGGCGCACGTGCTCGAACTCGCGCTCGAGCCACGCGTTTCGGGCACGCCCGGCGAGCTCCGCGCGGCCGAGTACATCGCGGCCCGGTTCCGGTCGAGCGGATACACGGTCGAGGTCATGGAGTTCGAGTTCGACGGCGATCGCTTCCGGGCCGGCGAGGTGACCTTCGACGGAAAGACCATCGAGGCGCTGACGCTTGCCGGGAGCCCCGGTGGCTCGGTGAGCGGTCCGGCCATTTTCGTGGGTCTCGCCGACGAAGCGGGCATCGGCGGACGAGACCTGGCCGGCAAGATGGCCGTCGCCGAACGCGGAGTGCTGAACTTCGGCGTGAAGTACGAAAACGTGAAGGCAGCCGGGGCCATCGGCCTCGTCGTGGTGAACAACCGGCCGGGGTCGTTCTCCGGAAACCTGGCGACGGGCGCGAGCATCCCAGTGGTCGGCGTCTCGCAGGAGGATGGCGCGCGGGTCATCGAGGCCGCGAAAGCAGGCCAGGAAGTCGGGCTCACTGCACCACCAACGGTCGGACTCACGAAAGCGGTGAATGTGCTCGCGCGCCCTGCCAACGACGCCCGGTGCCAGGTGCTGGTCGGCGGACACTTCGACACGGTGCCTTCGGCACCCGGCGCGAACGACAACGCCAGCGGCACTGCCAACGTCATCGAGCTCGCGCGTGCGCTGGCCGCCGATGGACTGGATGATGACGTGTGCTTCGCGGCGTTCGGGGCCGAGGAGTCGGGGCTGTACGGCAGCAAGGCGCTGGTCGACCGTCTGCGAGGCGAAGGAGCGCTTCCTCGCTACATGGTGAACCTCGACGTGACCGGCATCGGCACGCAGGTGGAGGTGATAGGCGAGGGGCCGCTCGCCCAGGCGGCGCTTGCGCTGGCCTCGGGAGCGGGCATCCCCGCGATTCCCTCGCGGTTGCCACCCAACACGGGGAGCGACCACACCAGCTTCATCGATGCGGGCGTATCGACGGTGTTCTTCACCTCGGGCGAGTTCTCGACCATCCATTCGCCCCAGGACGTCCCGGGTGACATCAACAGCGCCATGCTCGACCACGTGGGTGACCTGGCGCTGCTGGTGGTGAAAGACCTGTTGACCGAAGTTGCCCAAGGATAGGAGGGCTGCCTAGCATGGCACTCATGCGCAACGTGTTCCCAGTGCTGCTCCTTGCGGGAGGCCTGTTCGCGGCGGTCGCTGCCACGGCGTGTGGCGGCGGGGGCAGCCCCGAAGAGGAGGGCAACGGCGAGCGCATCACCGACCCGGCGCGGGTCCCAAGTTCGACCCCCGTGCAGAATCCCACCCTCTACAAGATCCAGGGAAACCAGGTCACGCTGGTTGGAGGCGAGACTTCACCATTGACCCCGGTGGCTGGCAACACGCCGGCGGCCAATAGCAAGAGCTACACGGTGAAGTCTGGCGATACGTGCTCTCAGATTGCGGCTGACCACGGCGTCTCGCTCGATGCGCTAGTCAAGGCCAACCCGGCGATCTGCGACACGCTCGCTGTTGGCGACGTGCTCCGCATCCCCGCTGCCCCGGCGGCGCCGACTCAAACGTCCGGTGGGCTTACGGCAAACCCGACGGTGCGAGCGACGGCAACGGCGACAAGCAGCAATGGTGGGGGTAGCGGTGGGAAGACGTACACGGTGAAGTCGGGCGATACGTGCGCGGACATCGCCGCGAGTTATGGTGTGTCGATCGCGGACATCATCGCGCTGAACGGCCTGTCGTCGGATTGCCCGCTACAGGTCGGGCAAGTGGTGAAGATCCCGTAGGCTCGATCTGAACGGGCTAGTCGGCGTCGGAGCGCAGTACCTCAGCGATGCGCTCCACGGTCACGCCGGTGCGGCGGGCTGCATCACCGAGGCGGAGATCCATGTCGTCGCGCGAAAGCCCGAGCTGTTGGAGCCGGGCAGCCGCCCCAGGCCGGGTGCGCACCAGCTCGTAGATCGACGCGTTTCCCGGAAGCCGTCGTGTCGTTGCGTTCATCTGATTCACCCCTACAGCAGTCTCAAGCCCGCCGATGACACTCGCGTATCGGCAGCGTGAACACTGCGTTTCGCCATGAACGAGATTAGGACCACTCTGCTCTAGAGTCAGCCCCCCGCTACCAAACTTTCACTATGCGAGCTATCACTCTGGGCAGCGGTTGGGGGCGGCCCGCCGGGACAGCGGGGCGGACCGCCCGCCAGAGCTCGTGCCCTGAGGGGACGGGGCACCTGGCCGGGCCAGAACCCGACAGCAGGAGCTTCAACGGTAACGATGAACGAGGCGTTACCCCGTCGTGACGGTCGTGTTTCAGATCGGCAGGGCAAGTTCGCTCAGCACTTCGCTGGTGTGTTCGCCGAGCTTCGGCGCCGGCCGTCGAAGTTCCCACGGCGTTTCGCTGAACTGGTATGGGGCACCCGGCATTCGGACTGGCTCATCGCAGCCCTCGCCCGTGACATCGACCCAGAAACCCCGGTCCTCCCAGTGCAGGTCATCGAGAGCCTCATCGGGCGCCCGGACGACGCCCCAGGATTGGCGGCGCTCCTGCCCACCTCGATAGACCTCGTCGGCGGTGTGGGCAGCGATAAAGCGGCCCACCTCCGCGAGGATCTCGGCGGCCTCCGGCGTGCCCCGGGCAAGTTGCCTCGCGGCGGGTTCATCAAACCGGGGCTCATCGAACTGGAGGCCAAACCCCTCCGATTGGAACCACTCCTTGATCCTCTTCCAGCTGGCGTTGTCGCGACCGATCCCAAAGATGAGCGCATAGCGTTCGTCGTTGGCGAGGTAGAGCCACGGCTCGCTGCGGGCCGCGGCGGCGTGGCGGCCCGTCTGACGAATCACATTCACGCGTTTTGTGAACCAATAAGGCAGACCGACCTCGGTCGTGCTGCTGAGGGCTTCGTGCATTGAGGCGTCGACATGCTGGCCGCGCCCCGTCAGGTCGCGGTGGAGAAGGGCGGCGAGAATGCCCTGGACGGCGTAGTGGCAGGCGGTGTTATAGCCCTGGTCGCCGTGACCGCGGATGGGCGGGGCTCCCTCGGCGTCGGAGGGGTCGTACCCGTTCATCATCATCGGTCCGCCGAGGGCCAATGCGGTTAGGTCCGTCGCCTGGTAGCCCGCCCAGGGACCCTCCTGGCCGAAGGGCGTGATGGAGCACCAGATGAGGGACGGAGGAGGCCCGTCTTCACCGCCTCCGAGGAGCGTGCGGTGGCCCAGGCCGAGCCGGTCGAGGGCACCGGGCGGGCGGTCTTCGATGACGATATCCGCGGAGAGGACCAGGGCCTTCCACGCGGTACGGCCGGCCTCGGTTTCGAAATCCAGGGTGGCCGAGCGTTTGTTGGTGTTGTGGTACCAGAAGTTTAGCGAGCGGTTTTCACCGGGCACATCATCCACAAACGGGCCAACACGGCGAGCGGCCGACCCCTGAGGCGGCTCGACCTTGGCGACGTCGGCGCCCATGTCCGCCAGCAGCTTGCCCGCAAGCTGGCCGAGCTCATCACACAACTCAACCACACGGAGGCCGGCGAGCGGGCCACTCACATGAACACCCCCATGGCCTCGTGCTCGGCGTACTCCTCGGGAGAAAGGCCGAGGATGTCGAGCATGACGGGCGCGGTGTGCTCGCCGATGAGCGGGGAGGCGGTGCGGAGCGTCCCGGGCGTTGCCGAAACGCGGGGCGTGACACCATCAAACTCCGATGCCTCTCCCATTTCGGCGTGCGGCATCGTGTGCCACCATCCGCGGGCGCGGAGTTGGTCGTCTTGCCCCGCGCGGTCTCCGGGTGTCTGGCAGACGCCCGCAGGCACCCCGGCGGCCTGGAGCGTGCGCATCACGGCGTAGTCGTCGCGAGCGGCGGTCCAGGTGGCGATGCCGGCGTCGAGGTCGTCCTGGTGTTCGAGGCGGCCGGCATTCGCGACGAACCGGGCGTCAAGTGCCCATGCGGGCTCACCCATCGCGCGGACCATCGCCTGCCACTCGGCGTCGTTACGCACGGCGATGGCGACCCAGCGATCCTCTCCAGCGCAGGGGTAGGTGTTATGCGGAGCAATCCGGGGTTCCCAGGCGCGGTTCCCGGGTGGCATCGCTGGCCGCCGCCAGCTTCGCCCGTTCACCGTGTAATCGAGGACGGCCGGGCCGGTGAGAACCATGCCCGTCTCAACCTGGGAGATATCGATGTACTGGCCCTGTCCGGTCCGATTGCGATGGTGGAGCGCCATCATGATCGCGATCGCCCCGTAGTAGCCCGCAGTGTGATCCATATAGGAGTAGCCCCAGCCGGCCGGCGGCTTGCCGGGCAGGCCGGACATGAGCGTGAGCCCGCTGAGCGCCTGGGCGGTGGGGCCCCAGGTGGTGAAATGGCGGTCGCGGCCGGTGTGGCCGAAGCCGGAGATGGAACAGTAGATGATCCCCGGATTGATGGCACGCTGGGCTTCGAAATCGAGCCCCCAGGACTCCAGCACACCGCTCGAGAAGTTCTCGATCACCACATCGCTGACCGCGATAAGCCTGTGCAGGAGCTCTATGCCCATCGGGTGGCGGACGTTGAGGAGAACGCTCTTCTTGTTTCGGTTGAAGTAGTTGAAGAACCCGGAGTTGTTCAGCGTGGTGCGGTCGCCGTTGATGGGGCGGCCGAGGCGGATGGGGTCGACCGCCTGGGCGTGTTCGACCCGGATGACCTCGGCGCCGAAATCAGCCAGCACGCGCGTCGCCGTGGGGCCCGCGATGATCCAGGTAAGGTCGCAGACACGGATGCCGGCGAGGGGCAGGTCGCTCATGGCGCGGGATTATAGGCAGAAGTTCGAAGGACGAAGTCCAAACGGCGAAGCGGCCCCGCCTGATGGCCACAGCGAGGGGCTTAACGTTCGCGTAGGATCGGAGCACATCAAGCTCAGGAGTGCCCCCGATGGCTGACCCCGTAGCAGTGGAGACCGACTTCTTCGAGGTGATAGGCACCCAGCGCGCGATGCGGCGGCTGAAACCGGACCCGGTGCCCGAGGAGTACATCAAGAAGATCATCTGGGCGGCCACGCGGGCACCGAGCGGCGGCAACCGCCAGGGCTGGCGCTGGCTGGTCATCACCGACCCGGAGAACAAGAAGAAGATCCAGGGGTGGTACAACGAGGGGTGGTCGAGGATGACCGCGAGCGGCTACGGGGCCGGTGCCAACCTGCCGGAGGCGGAGCGGCTGAGCAACGAGCGGGTGATGAAGAGCGCGACCTACCTGGCCGAGCACATGCACGAGGTGCCGGTGCTGATCCTCGCGTGTTCGCTCACGGGCAATGGCGACATCACCTCCGGTTCGAGCATCTACCCGGCGGTGCAGAACCTGATGCTCGCGGCGCGGGCGCTGGGCCTGGGGACCGCGCTGACCACGGTGCACCGCGGCTGGCAGAAGGAGATCCGGGAGCTCTTCGGCATCCCGGAGAGCGTCGAGACCGCTGCGCTCATCCCGCTGGGCTGGCCGAAAGGGAAGTTCGGAAGCGGGTTCCGGAAGCCGGTGGAGGATGTGACCTACTGGGAGAAGTGGGGCGCGAAGAAGGGATGAGGTCCGAGGCATGAGCCACGGATTGAGCGGTGCTGGTGCGTAATCGGGTCGAGACGCGGAAGCTGAAGTTCGACGGGACCGCGAAGCCTTCGTGGCATGGCGACCTGGTGGACGCAGCGGGAGATCGCTGGCTGGTGGTGTTCTTCGAGCGGCCCGCGTACGCCATTCGCGGGGAGGCGGTTGCGTATGCCCTGCAGTTCTACGGCATGCGGCAGCCGCTCTCGGTCCTGGTTTGCTTCGATGCCGTGGGAAAGGTGATGGAATGGCAGTGCGACGCGGGGCTGCCCGCACGCATCACGGGTCGCGTGATCGAGTTTATCGACCTTGACCTCGACGTGATCGTGAACCCGGACGGGACGTACTACGTCCGCGACCTGGAGGACTTCGAGGCGCGGAGCGCGGCGATGGGCTACAGCGAGGAAGCCAGGCAGGCGGCGTGGAAGGGGGTCGCGCTGGCGCTGCTGCTGGTGAAGCGCAAGCGGTACCCGTTCGACGGCAGTGCGGAGCAGCTGCTGGGGAGGGTGCTGGCGGCGCAGGGGCCGGTGTAAGGGGGCGTATGCCGCCGCGGCACGGGCGGGAAGTGCTTGAGCAAGGCATGGCGGCCGGTTGGCCGGAATCCCGCTAAGATCGCGGCACTTCCCGGAGGTGATCGATGGCATTCCTCGACCGCGACGGCGTGCGGATCTACTACGACGTGCAGGGGAGCGGCCCGACCGTGCTCCTCAGCCACGGCTACAGCTCCACTTCGCAGATGTGGACCAAGCAGGTGGAGGCGCTGAAGGACCGCTACCGCGTGATCACGTGGGACATGCGCGGGCACGGACAGTCGGACAGCCCCAACGACCAGGCGTTGTACTCGGAGGAGGCGACCTGCGGAGACATGGCCGGGATCCTGGGCGAGCTGGGCATCGAGAAGGCCGTCATCGGCGGTCTCTCGCTCGGGGGGTACATGTCCCTTGCCTTCAATGTGCGCTACCCGGACATGGTGAACGCGCTCATGCTGTTCGACACGGGTCCGGGGTACAAGAACGCGGTCGGCCGCGAGGGGTGGAACAAGACAGCCGAGGGGCGGGCGGTAGCGTTTGAAACGAAGGGGCTGGAGTCCCTCGGGCGGGGAGCGGAAGTGCGCATCGCGCAGCACCGGTCAGCCACGGGCCTGGCGAAGGCGGCGCGCGGCATGCTCGCGCAGTTCGACTCCCGGATCATCGAGTCCCTCGAACACATCGCGGTTCCCACCCTGGTGCTCGTCGGCGCAAAAGACGAGCCCTTTCTCGGGGCGACGGACTACATGGTGAACAAGATCCCGGGTGCCAGGCGCGTCGTCATTCCCGATGCGGGCCACGCGGCGAACATCGACCAGCCGGAGGCATTCAACGCCGCGGTGAAGGAGTTCCTCGGGGAATTGCAGCTCTCCTGAGGCCTCGGCCGCGACGCCAAACCGGGGCGGCCCGTGGTATGCTGTGCCCACATCGACCCCTTGTGAGGGTTTTCACTTGGCCTATTCGATTGTCGAAACGTGCATCGGATGCACCGCCTGCACGAAGCGCTGTCCGACCAACGCCATCACCGGTGAGCGCAACGCGCTCCACGTCATCGACCCGACGCTGTGCATCGACTGCGGCGCCTGCGGCATTGTCTGCCCGCCCGAGGCGATCCTGGACACATTCGGGAACGTCTGCCGCGCCGTGAAGAAGCACGAGTGGCCAAAGGCCGTGGTCATCGAGGAGAAGTGCATCGGCTCCGGCTGCGAGCTGTGCATCAACATCTGCCCGTTCGATGCGCTCAGCCTGCAGCACTCCGACCGCATCGATGACTTCTTCGGCGTGAGCACGGTGGACGAGAAGAAGTGCACTGGCTGCCGCCTCTGCGAGGATGTCTGCGGATGGGACGCCATCCACATCTTCCCGCTCAAGCACGAGGTGCTGAAGGACTGGGGCGAACTCACGCCAGAAGAACAGAAGGTCGTGACTGCCGCACGCGAGGCGTTGCGGGTCACCTGAGGCAACGGCGGAGAAGACCTTCCGGGGCGCCTTTCTGGCGCCCCTTCCGTTTACGCCTCGAGGGCGTTGACCTTCGCTGCGAGATCGAGGTCCTTCGCTGTCACCCCGCCCGCGTCGTGGGTAGTGAGGATCACGTCGACGCGGTTGTACACCCAGTGGATCTCCGGGTGGTGATTCGCGACCTCGGCCGTGGCTGCAACTCGAACGACGAAGCCCAGCGCGGCAATGTGGTCGGCAAACACGAAGCGCCGGAAGATGCTCCTTTCATCCTCGAAGGTCCAGCCTTCGAGGACGGCGAGAGCGTGGCTGATTTCGGCATAGGTAAGGGGCGTTGCCATATGGTCATTTCTCCGCGTAACGGGGCCTTGCCGGTTCGTAGTGGCCCACCGGCATAGTATGGAGCCAGATATGACGTGGGAACCGTCAGGGGAGAGACGCGTTTCACGCCGCTGGGTGCTCAGGGCCACGGGCCTGGCGGCCGGCGCGGCCGGGCTCGCGGCACTTGGATGCAGCGGCGGCGCAAAACAGCCGCCAGCCGGATCGCCCACTGATGCCGGCACCGACCCCACCCAGACGACAGGCCCACAGACGCCCTCGCCCACGGCGCGCAGCGGCAAGCACGGCGAGACGCTGCGGTACACCGGATATGTCCAGCGTGACGCATTCGCCGATCCTCACCGCACTCAGGCCGGGCCGTTCTACGGGCAGCAGGCGCTCGTATTCAGCCGCCTCCTGACGTACTCGGACCAGGCACAGGGCACCATTGTGGCAGACCTGGCGGAAAAGCTGCCCGAGATGCCCGATGGTCAGACGCTGGTATTTCGCCTGAAACCGGGTGCGCGCTGGCAGGACCTCCCGCCCCTGAACGGACGCGACGTCACCGCCGAGGACGTGAAGCACTCCATCGAGCGGCAACTCAGCGGCGATACCACCTTCGTTCGCGCTCCACAGTGGTCGGCAATCGACACTATGGAGGTCAGCGACCCGCGGACGATCACGTTCAAGCTCAAGGATCCCCGGGCCACCATGCAGCACCGGTTTGCCGACGTGAACTCGTTCATCGTTGCGCCGGAGCTGAGCGAAGGCAGCGGCGACATCGGGCTCCAGCGCCAGGTAGGAAGCGGGCCATTCCAGTGGGTGGAATGGTCGGACGAGAAGTTCGCCAGCGTTCGCAGGAACCCGGCGTGGTTTGGGGGCGATCAGCGACCGTACCTCGACGGCATGTCGCTCATTCAGCCAGCGACAACCGTGGAGGTCGAAGCGGGGCTCCGCACGAAGGACATCGATGTGGCGTTCGTGAACCGTGCGCTTGCCGACCGCTTGAAGCGGTCGCTGCCCGAACTCGTCGAGAACACGGTCGGTCACTCGCTGTTCTTCGGCGTGCGCTACTCGCTCGTGAACGCGCCGTACAACGACCTCCGCTTCCGCTCGGCACTGACGATCGCGCTGGACCGGCGAGGCATGATCGACCGGTTCTTCGGCGGCGCTGGAGGGGTGAACCCGTGGGTGAGCTGGCCGGTTGCGCGCTGGACGCTCCCGGAGAGTGAGCTCACGTCGATCCCCGGGTATCGCCCCGGGGCTGGGGGCCGGGCCGAGGACCTGCGCGAGGCGAAGGCGCTACTCGATGCGTTCCTCGCGGAGAAAAAGCTACCGGAAGACGGGCTTCCGCTCCTGGTCCTCGATACCGCGGAAGCAGCGATTGGCATGGGCCAGGTGATTTCCGAACAACTGGCACTCGGCCTGGGGATCGACGTCAAGGTCTTCCCGGTGGACCTGGCAACGCTGTCGAGCATGCTACTTTCCGCCGAGGCGCCGTTCGCCGCGGGACCAGATACGGGGTGGATCGACCTCGACGACTGGGTGTACCCGTACTTCCACAGCTCGGGAACGAAGAACAGTTTCCCGCTGGTGGACAAGGATCTCGATGCGCTCATCGATGCCCAGCGCATCGAGTTTGATGCCGAGAAGCGGCAGCAGACCGGCTACGAGATCCAGCGCAAGCTGCTGGCGCTCAACGCGGGTGTGAACCTGGTGAGCGAACGTGTCGTCACATTGAGCTGGCCGTACGTCAAGGGCTTCCCGCTCGATACGGCTGACGGTTACCAGGATCGCCTGGCCGATTGCTGGATCGATCGATCAGACCCGACGTTCCGGGGACGCCGCTAGGCACTAACTCGCGAGGCGGACATCGAACCGGTAGCCAGCACCGCGGACGGTCCGCACCGAACGGGCGGCCGCCGTGCGGTCGAGCTTGCGGCGAATGTTGGATACGTGCCGGCGAAGGATCTGCAGGTACCTGGCGTCGGCTTCTGCGCCCCAGCCACGTTCGATGATTTCGGCGGCGGAGATGGTGCGATTGGGCCGGGCGAGCAGAATGCCCAGGATCTCCGATTCGCGCTCGGTGAGCGTGACTTCGAGGCCGGGCAGCCGCAGGATGGACCGGACCGGATCGAGCTCGTAGGGCCCGGCCACAACCAGATCGGCCTCGGCGATACCTTCGCGGGCCATCGCCAGAATGCGACGTTGAACCTCGGGCGATTCGAGCGTGCCGCGAACGAGGCCGTCCATCTCGGGGCGGAACGTGCCTGGGATGGCCAGCCCCGGCATGCCGGGGTCGAGAAGGTAGAGGACCGGGACGAGCCGCCAGCGGCGGTGGGCGTGGAACGCCGTGACGATTTCCTGTTGCTCGTCAACGCTCATGCCGCAGAGAACCAGCAGGTCGAACACACGGATCGGTGCCTCGGCGAGGGCCGCTCGCGCGTCGTTGGCGATCGCGAACGTGATGTTCGCCCCGAGGAGGGCGCGGCCCGCGATGGCATCGGGAGTGCCAGGGGCAATGGCGAGGACAGACGGCATCGGGAACTCCAGGAAAATGCCAGCTCAACGGTTGCCTGCGGGGCCCCCGGATTCCCTCCCCGCACATCAATCCGCCGAACACCAGCGTACGAGTCGGGGCGGATACCACGTAATGGGGACAACCCCTGTTTGGCTCCCGGCGGACGCCGAGGCGGGCCGGGGAATCCTGTTAGAAGCCTCGCTCGACGAGCTTCTTCGCGATCTCGCGCGGGTCCGGGTTGTAGGTGCCGTTCTGTATCTGCGCGCGGAGGGCGCGCACGCGCTCGGCCCGGATTTCCGCGGCCTCCTCAACCATCTCGAGCGTCCGCGACAGCGCCCGGGCCTCGGACGTGATGCCGGCACTATCGGCGCGCTCGGCCGCTGCTGCCGGGGCCACACGCTGGCGCGCGCTGGCCAGGTCGTACACCACCCCTCGCGCGGCAGCCGCGCCGGATGTCTTCCTCACACCAGCCATGAGCTATCTCCCTCCGTGGTCCAGCGGAATCATGCTAGGCATCGGCCAGTCCGCTTTCAATGTCTGTCAGCACACCAGTGACGACGAGGCGGTGTTCGAGATCACGCGTGCAGGTAACGAGTGTGACCGTCGCTGTGCTGTCCGATCGCAGCACATGCACGGCCTCGGGTTCGACAACGAGCACCTCGCGCACCGTGTACACATAGCGCGAGGCGCCAGAGTAGACCTCGATCGCGTCGCCAGGGACGACCGAGTCGAGGGCGGCGAAGACCGCAAGATTGCGCCGGTCGGCGACGGAGACATGTCCGGTAATGACCATGTTCCCCGGCTGCCCCGGGAGCGCCGAGTCAAGATGGTGGCCAGCGGCCCGCCATGCGGTCTCCCAGCGGGCGACACCATCCTCGACGACGACTCCAACCTCGGTGACCGGTGCATCGACTTCAGCTCTGGGGATCACGATCCGCGAGGGAAGGCCCCCTCGCGAAATCGATGGATACGCGACAGGGTCCGCCACACTCTGGGCGGCGGGGTCGCCTGCAAGGGTCACCGTTTCGCGTGCGGACGGCGAGGAGGACTCGGTGCTCGATACCCCGAACCACGCGATGGCCCCGGCGGCAACCACACATGCGGCGGCCACCACCGACGATGACGAGGTTCTGGAGCGAACGTTCCGGGCCATGCGTCCCCTTCCCGAGTGCCAACGCCAATGTGGCGGCAGCCTGCCGTGAGTGTCGGCATCGGCGGAACGATCTTGACCGGCTGGAGGTGCCTGATCAGGCTCCGCTGGATGGCCAAACGGTGACAAATCGAGGAGTGTGGAAGAGTTTACGGAGTCGACCGTCTGCAGCGACCGGCGGTTTACACAGGCCGTGTGGAAGCGGCGTAGGCGGCCTGGGTGCGGCCGCCCCGGCGAAGCATCGTCATCCGCCCGGAGGTCTCAGCGAGGGCCGCTTCCAGGGCTTGGGCGATGGCGGTGTCGATGGCAACGAGTTCCTCGAGGGCGGGCAGTTCGCCCTGGGTGAGGCCCTCGAGTGCCAGGCATTCGGCTTCGTGCTCCGACCACGCCAAGGAGAACGCCTGGTCGTCGCCGGCAGCGAGCGCTTCGAGCGCGCGGCGGCCACTCTGGAGGGCTCGCTCGAGCCCGGGATGGTCCATCTCAGGCAGCCGCTTCGGCGCCAGCACGCGGGACGCGGGACGCCCTGAGGCCTGCCGTCGCCACCCGCCAGGCCTCACCGATGGTGGAGATGTGGCGCTCGACCTCAGTGAGCTTCTCCATGTCTCCCAGCGACGCCTCGATGATGAGGCGGAGGCAGTAGGCGTACACGGCGGCGAGGTTCTCGCTGATTTCGCCCTGGCTCATGTCGAGCGTTGCCCGCAGCTCGCCGATGATGAGGTAGGCGCGGTTGGCCTCGTCGTTAAACCCCCGGGCATTGCCGTTTTCGTGGTGGAGGCGCGCCTTCTTGAGCGCCTTCACTGCGCCTTCATAGAGCATCGTGGTCAGCGTGATCGGGTCGGCCGTGGTCGCTTCCACGGTTCGATAGGCTGCGTAAGGGTTGCTCGACATGCTGGTTGGCCTGGCTCCTCTGGTTGCTCGATGAAGGGATCGGCCGGTTGTGCCCGGCCGCACAGTGGGGAGATCCCACTACGTTACTTCTGGTCGGCGTTCGCGTTCATCTGTGCGGTCATCTGTTGGAGCGATGAAAGGATACCCTGGGCGCGGGCCTGGGCCTGCTCCATGGCCGCGAACTTCTTGCGCAAGACCTCCATTTCCTTCTCGATGCGCTCCTCCATCAGGTTGATCCGATCGGCGATGTCGCTCGTGACCGCGTCGTAGGAGTCCTGGCGCTTCTTCAGGACGCCGCCGGTGCCCGCCTGGTTCTCCGCGAACTGTTTCAGCCGGTGGATGACGCTCTGTGTGGAGGCGGTGATCGTCACGGTATGCGTGCCGGCCTGGAGCACGCCTCCGATGCTGAGCGTCATGCCCGGGATGAGCGAAGCGTTGGTGCCTCCTGCGACGACGACCGCCGTTGTCGTGGTCGCGGGTGTGCCGTTTGCCGGCGTGAACACCGATGTGAGGTTCCCTGCGCCGTCGTCGCTGATCACGTACTTGCCCGGAGAGGTTCCGGCGTAGGTACCCGATAGACCGCTGATCGAGCCGGTGCCAGCGGGCTCGAGCGATGCTGAAAGCGTGAGCGCGCTGAGTGCCGACTGCACTGCGGCGGGGTCGGCCGCGAGAGCGGCTTTGAACTTCGCCTCATCGAGCTGCAGCGTATTGGTTGTGCCGATTGCCGAACCGACGGCGCCGAACGAGATGCCCAGCTGCGACAGCGTGGTGTACTGACCTGGCAGGTTCAGCCCGGCGCTCGTCACAATGCTCCGGAGGTCGGACTTGAGTTGCCGCAGGCTCGCGTCGCCGCTCAGCGGGCCCGAGGTGTTGTTGGTCGTCGACCCGTCGGCCTTCGTGGCGGCGTCGATGGCTTTCATCACGTTGTTGAACTCGGCGATGAAGTCCTTGACGGCGGTCGTGGCGGCGGCGGAGTCCTGGCTAACGGTCACGGTCACCGGCGTCCCCGAGGTGAGCGCGGAGAGAGTGAGGCTTACACCGTTGTAACCGATGGTGTTGGTCGCCGAGCCCTGGGCTGGACCGCCGTCGATCGAGTATTCGGCGTTCTCGCCCATGGTCACGGGTGCGCCGATGAGGCCCAGCTTCGCCGCGAGGTCGCCGCCCGCCCCATCGTCCTCGACCGTGAGCGAGAGTGCGCCGGTGGCCTTGTTCTGGATCTTGATGGTATCGGTGAGCGAGTCGTACTTTGCCGTCACGTTCGCCGCGCTCGCATTGATGCGGTTGATGATGTCGGTGAGCGAGTCATTCACGGCGTTGTAGTCGACCTGTATGCCGTTGACCTTGATGAAGTGATCGCCGGCGGCGGGTGCGCCCCCGGTGAGCGACGTCTGATCGAGCTTCTTCGACAGGCTAAGTCGTGCGATCGACGAGGTGGACGCCCGTGTGGCGCCTGAGGCCGAGGTCAACAGGCCGGTGGCGTTCAGGAAGTTCGAGGTGTCGGCACCATTGCCGAAGCTGATGTTGCCTTGCGTCGAGGTGATCGTCAGGATTCCCGGGCGCCCGTACGCATCGTTGGTGATGCTCGCGGTCACCGCGATGGCACTCGCGTTGATGTCGGCAATGGCGTCATTCAGCGACATCTGCTTCGTGAACGCGGCGCTGCTGGTCTTGGTGGTGGTGCCACTTGCCGCGAGAAGGTTCGTGGCCGAGAGGAAGTTCGAGGAGTCTGTGCCCGAACCGAGCGTGATGTTGCCCTGGGTCGAAGTGAGCGTGAGCTGATTGAGGCGACCGTTCGCGTCGGCTGTGATGGATGCGGTGATCCCGACCCCCGCGCCGTTGATCGCCGTGACCACATCGTCGAGCGATTGGGTCGCGACATCGATGTTGAGCGCGGCCGAGCCGCCCGTCTCAGTCGCGATGGTGAAGGTGCCGCTGGTAACCGCCATGTCGAAGTTGGCCGAATCCAGCGTCACGGCGTTCTGGGCTGCCGCTCCCCCGATGCTGAACGTTTGGGAGCCACCAGTGGCCGTGGCGATGGTGAATGTGCCGTTCGTTGGCACGGTGCCGAAGTTCGATTCGCGCATCGATGTCGCGGCGTCGATGCCGGCGGAAATCGGCGCCCCCGCCAGCGAAGTCGAGCTTGCGAGCCGCGTCACATCGACCGTGAACGAGCCCAGCGTTGAGCTTGGGGTGGTCGAGGCACTGACGGCCGAGCCGGAAACCGAGGCGGTGCGGCCGCTGACGGAGTTGAGGCCGGAGAGCGCGTTGAGCTTCGAGAGGAAGTTCCCCATCGTCGACTGGATCGAGGCGAGGGCGCTCTTCCGCGCGGAAGCCTGGATGCTCTTAATTTCGAGTTGGTTGACCGCCCGCATGCGTACCTGGGTCATCTGGGCGATCACGGCTTCGGTATCGAAGGTGGAGAAAAAGCCGCCGATGCGGATTGGGTCGGACATGAGTTAGCCTCTGCGTTCGACGAGGAGTCCGCCGGTGGCTTCATCGCTTGCCAGGCGCCAGAGATCCTCGGCTTTGATGCGGGCGATGACCTCCCCGGTCGCAACATCGCGGACGAGGATCGCGACCATGATCCCGGCAGCGTCCACGACGTAATCCACTTCGCAGGTCTCCGGAGCGCGGGACGGCGCCAGCATGGCGACCAGCCGTTCGCGCGTGGATTTCTGGCGCCGCGGCTGTTGCTGGTCTCGACCACGGCGGCCGGACTGACCCCAGGTCACGGCCTCGGTGGAGGTGTGAACCGGGTCAATTGCAGCCAGTCTAAGGTCGGCCATGGCGGCGCTTCCCTTCAGGAGACTACCTAATCATCGGGTGGGAAGGCCGGATCTTGAGGCAGGGAAAGTGGCGAAACGGAAACGGCCCCCTCCGCCGTGGCGGAGGGGGCCGGGGTTGTGGCGGGGCCGGGGCCTAGCCGCGGAGGAGGGTGAGAACGCTCTGGCTGGCCTGGTTGGCCTGGGCAAGGACGGCAGTGCCGGCCTGCTGCAGGATCTGGTTGCTGGCCATCTGGCTGGAAAGCGCCGCGACATCGGCGTCGCGGATGCGGCTCTCGCTGGCGGTGAGGTTCTCGACAGCGACGCCGAGGCTGTTGACGGTGTGCTCGAGGCGGTTCTGGGCCGCACCGAGGTCGCTGCGGCGCGTGTTGAGCGTGGTGATGGCGGAATCGATCTGGTTGATGAACGCCTGCGAGGCCGTGTTCGAGGCCACGATCGTGTTGGCTCCCGTCCAGTCGACGCCGCCACCGCTCAGGAGGTTCAGGCCCGTGGCCTGGGTGGCACGCGTATCGTTAAACGCCACGGTCATGGTGTCGTAGGCCGACGTGTTGGCGCCGACCTGGAGCGCGGCAGAGCCCGTTCCGGCGACAACGATGGTGTCGTTCGCAGCAGCGGTCAGGGCGGTGACCAGGTTGGCCGCGGACTCACCGGCGGTCGAGTTCAGCGTGATCTTGATGCCCAGCTGGTTGAAATCCAGCGTCTGCGTACCGTTCGCCGCGATCGCGCCAATGCTGATCTGCTGAGCAGCGCCGGTGGACGAGGTGAGGGTGATGAGGCCAGCACCGGCCGAGCTGAACGTGTAGGTCGCAGGCTTCGCGCTGGAGACCTCGATGGCGGTGGCGATGGCTGCGCCAACCGCGTCGTTCACCACGAGGTCGGTGGCGGTGGCGCCGCCGAGCGTGCCGGTCAGTGCGCCCGTCAACAGGCTCTGCCCGTTGAAGTTCGTGGCGTTGGAGATCCGGTCGATTTCCGAGCGGAGCTGCATGAGCTCGGTGCCGATGGAGGTACGGGCGGCGCTGTCGTAGGTGTCGTTCGCCGCCTGGACACCCAGCTCGCGCATACGCTGGAGGATGCTGTGGATTTCGTCCATCGCCCCTTCAGCGGTCTGGATCATCGAGATGCCGTCCTTCGCGTTCCGGATTGCCTGGCTGTTGCCCCGGATCTGGGCGCGCATCTTTTCCGAAATGCCGAGACCGGCGGCATCGTCGGCGGCGCGGTTGATGCGGTAGCCGCTGGAGAGCTTCTCCAGCACCTTCCCCATCTTCATGTTGGTGTTGTTGAGGTTGCGATTGCCGTTGAGTGCGGCGACGTTGGTGACGATCGACGACATGGTTCCTGAGTCCCCTTGTACCAGTGCTCAGCCCTTATTCCCCGGGCCGGTTCCACATCTGTGGAAGTGGTGACACGGTGGTTATCGCGCGGTGAACACGGGGAAAAGGGTGGCGGAAGGGAGCCAGTAGGCGTCGATTCGGTGAACGCGGTGGCTGGCGGGGGCACACGCGGTGGACGGATGGTGAACGTCGCTCGCGCGGGACGCGTGCACCACCCCAAACGCGACCGTGCCACAAGGCCGCGCCTGTCCCCGGATGTCCCAGAGAGTGAACGGCGGGTGGCGTCCCGGGGCGGCGGAAACGTTTCACAGGTGGGCTGCCCGCCGGGCGGCGATCGGCACCTCGGCGGCGGGCAATCCAGCGGATACGACGAAGGCGCCCCCTCGCAAAAGGGGGCGCCTTCGGAAGCGTTAGAGCCGCGCCGGGATTACCGGAGGAGGCTCAGGACTGCCTGGGAGCTCTGGTTCGCCTGCGAAAGGACGGCGGTGCCCGCCTGCTGCAGGATCTGGTTGCTCACCATCTGGGTCGAGAGGGCGGCGACGTCGGCGTCGCGGATGCGGCTCTCGCTCGCGGTCAGGTTCTCGACGCTGACGCCGAGGCTGTTGACGGTGTGTTCGAGGCGGTTCTGGGCCGCACCGAGGTCGCTCCGGCGCGTGTTCAGCGTGGTGATCGCCGTATCGATCTGGTTGATGAACGCCTGCGAGGCCGTGTTCGAAGCCACGATCGTCGCCGACGAAGTCCAGTCGACGCCACCGCCAGTGAGCAGGTTCAGGCCGCCGGCCTGGGTAGCACGGACGTCGTTGAAGGCCACGTTCATCGAGTCGTAGGCGGTGGTGTTGGCACCGACCTGGAGAGCAGCGGAGCCTGAGCCGGTGACGACGATGGTGTCGTTCGCAGCAGCGGTCAGGGCGGTGATGAGGTTGGCCGCCGACTCACCGGCGGTCGAGTTCAGCGTAATCTTCACGCCCAGCTGGTTGAAGTCCAGCGTCTGGGTGCCGTTCGCCGCGATCGCGCCGATGCTGATCTGCTGGGCAGCGCCGGTGGACGACGTCAACGTGATGAGACCGGCGCCCGCCGAGCTGAAGGTGTAGGTTGCCGGCTTCGCGCTCGAAACCTCGATGGCCGTGGCGATAGCCGCGCCAACCGCGTCGTTGACGATCAGGTCCGTGGCCGTCGCGCCGCCGAGCGTGCCGGTCAATGCGCCCGTCAGGAGGCTCTGCCCGTTGAACTGCGTCGCGTTCGCGATTCGGTCGATTTCGGAGCGGAGCTGGACGAGCTCGGTGCCGATGGAGGTGCGGGCGGCGCTGTCGTAGGTGTCGTTCGCCGCCTGGACGCCCAGCTCGCGCATACGCTGGAGGATGCCGTGGACCTCGTCCATCGCGCCTTCAGCGGTCTGGATCATCGAGATGCCGTCCTGGGCGTTCCGGATTGCCTGGCTGTTGCCCCGGATCTGGGCGCGCATCTTTTCCGAAATGCCGAGACCGGCGGCATCGTCGGCGGCGCGGTTGATGCGGTAGCCGCTGGAGAGCTTCTCCAGCACCTTCCCCATCTTCATGCTGGTGAGGTTGAGGTTGCGCTGTCCGTTGAGGGCAGCAACGTTCGTAACGATCGAAGACATCTTGCGTGGTCCCCTTCCACTACGGGCCGAATGGTCGGCTCCACCTGCCCCTCTGGGATTAGGCAGGTGTGACGCCTTGGTTATCGCGAGATCACCTATCCATTAGGGGTGCAGGAAGGGGTATGCAGGGGGTCACATGGTGACAAAACAGGGAGTGGTAGTTACCAGCGGGTGATTAGTACGGGACTGCGATGGGTCAGAGTCGCCAACGAGGAAACGGGGAGGCCGGGTTCGGCCTCCCCGTTTCAAGGAGAGCGGCGTCGATCAGCGCGACGGGATTATCCCTGGAGGAGCTGGAGGACTGCCTGCGGGGTCTGGTTCGCCTGGGCAAGAACGGAGACGCCAGCAGACTGGAGGATATTCGACGCCACCAGGTCGCTCGAGAGCTCGGCGATGTCGGCGTCCCGGATGCGGCTTTCGCTTGCGGTGAGGTTCTCCACGGCGACACCAAGGCTGTTGATGGTGTGTTCGAGGCGGTTCTGGGCCGCGCCAAGCGTGCCGCGCCGGCTGTTGAGGATCTGGATCGCGCCGTCGAGGGCGCTCATCAAATTGTGGGAATCGGTGATCGTGCGAACCACCTGGTCGCCCATGGTCGAGATGAGTCCGGTCGAGCCGCCGAGCTTGTAGGCCGCCGAGCCAAGGTTCTCGCTGAGCATGCTCACGAATTCGAGCGACAGGGTATCGGGCACGTTCGCGCCCACCTGCAGGGTGGAGGTGTTGCCGGTGCCCTGGATGATGATCGTGTTGTCCGTCGCGCCGGTGAGGTCGGTGATAACGTTGGCTGCGGTGCGCCCGGCGGGACCGGTCTGAAGCGTGATCGAAATGCCAAGCTGGTTGAAGTCGAGCGTTCGTGTCTCGTTGGCAACCATGTCGGCAATGGAAAGCGTCTGGCTGGTGCCATCGGCACCGGTCAACGTCAGCTGGCCCGCTCCCGGCGAAGTGAACGTATAGGTCTGGGGCCGCGCGGTGGTCGCGGTGATCGTCGTGGGCGTCAGGCCGTTGATGGCCAGGTTCTGGTTGCCGCCCACCGCCATGTCGGCCAGGAAGCTGCTCCAAGAATACGCACCTGGATCGGTTGTGACGTTGATGGCGAAGCCGTTGGTGAACACCACCGACCCTGCCGAACCGCCGGCAATGGTTGAACCGGAGGCGAACCCGGCCGCAGTCGCCACGAGCGTGCCCGTTGCGCCACCAAGACGCATTTCGAGGATTCCGCCGTTGTTCACGAAGGTGTAGCTGCCAGCAGGGGCAGTGGTGAAGGTCGCCGTGCGGGTGCCACCGGAAGGCAGCGCATCGCCAGTCACGAGGTGGGTGCCGGTGACCCCGGCGTTTCCGTAGGCGATCGTCTCGCCCTGGACGAAGTTCGTGCCGGCGGTGCCAGCGGAGACGCTGGAAAGTGCACCGGTGAGGACCTTCTGGCCGTTGAATTCGGTGCTGAAGGCGATCCGGTCGATCTCGGTGCGGAGCTGGACGATCTCCTCGCCAATGCTCGTGCGCTCGGGGCCGTTGTCAGCGTAAGTGCCATTCGCCGCCTGGACAGCGAGTTCGCGCATACGCTGGAGGATGGCGTGAACTTCGTCCATGGCGCCTTCAGCCGTCTGGAGCATCGAGATGCCATCCTGGGCGTTCCGGAGGGCCTGCTTGTTGCCACGGATCTGGGCGCGCATCTTCTCGCTGATGGCGAGTCCGGCCGCGTCGTCGGCGGCGCGGTTGATGCGGTAGCCGCTGGCGAGCTTTTCGAGCGTCTTCCCCATTTTCAGGCCGGTGCGCGCAAGGTTGCGCTGGCCGTTGATGGCGCTCACGTTGGTCATGATGCGGGTCATTGCTGTCTCCCTTTGGCCGTTGCCTGGCCTGGTAGTCCTGACCCTCCGGTGAGAGTGCCGCTCTCCCGCAGGGTGTCTCTGTGGTGACTATCGGGTGACAGGAGTGGAGCTTGAGTGACAAATACGTGGACGGGAACAAGAATCGGGGATTCCACCGAGGCCTTCACCGCGGCCGGAAGTTCGGCTCGCGTTTCTCCACCAGGGCCGCGATCCCTTCGCGGAAGTCCGGGGAGGTCGTCATCCGATCGAGGAGCTGTTCCGACTCGGCCACGGCGGAGCCGATGTCGCGGTGCAAGTCCGTGTACACCTGGCGCCGCGTTTCGTGAAGGGAGGACGGTGCGATGGTGCGGGCAATGCGGCCGGCGTAGTCCAGCACCGCCGGCATCAGGTCACCGGGCGGGAGCACCCGGTGGACCAGCCCCATTTCCCGCGCTTCCTCAGCCAGGAACACGCGGCTCGACAGGAGGAGCTCCTGAGCCCGCGAGAGCCCGATGAGGCGAGGGAGGAGCCAGGAGAGACCGTACTCCGCCGGCAAGCCGAGCCTGCCGTGCGCGGTGGTAAGCTTCGCGCCTTCCGCGGCGAACCGGATGTCGGCGTAGCAGGCGAGCACCAGGCCTACCCCGGCCGCCGGTCCGTTGACAGCGGCGATGACTGGCTTCGTGAGCCCGAATTGGAACGCAAAGTTGTGGTCGCATTCGGGCCGCACGCCATACCCGGGGTTGGCCAGCTCGCCCCGGACGCAGGAGTCGTAGCCGCCCGTTTCGACGTGGCCTTCGAGGGCCTGGGAGTCGGCGCCGGCACAAAAGCCCCGTCCCGAACCCGTTACGACGATGACGCCAACCGATGGGTTCGCCTCGGCCTGCTGGATGCACCAGCGGTACTCGGTGTGCATCCGGCCAGTCCAGGCATTCAGGCGGTGGGGCCGGTTGAGTGTGATGATCGCGATCTGGCCTTCAACCATGTACAGGGTGGCCTTCAGTTCCATGCCGGGATTGTAGATGGGACGGTTGATGGCCGCCCGATAAGATAGTGGAGTGACCGTCCGCGGTTGTGTTCTTCGAATGGACGTGGAGGCAGCAGCGTGACCGGTCTCTCGTCCGGCGTGCAGTACTGGGTCTGGCGGCTGGTCTCCGCAACGATGTGGCGTTTGCCGCCTGGTTTCGGCTACGCGGCCGCCACGGCCATAGGCACGGCCGGGTTCTACCTCTGGCCAGGCGGCCGGCGTGCCATGCTTGCGAACTATCGGCAGGTGCTTCCGGGTGCCTCGCGCGACGAGGTGCGGCGGGTGGCCCGCCGGTCGCTGGTGAACTACTGCAAATACCTGGTCGACTTCGTGCGGTTCCCACACCTGGATGCGCGGGCGATCAGTGCCCTGGTGGCGGACGACGGCGAGTTCGCGAACCTGGACCGCGCGCTTGCCGACGGGAAGGGGGCGGTGATCGTCTGCATGCATTTCGGGAACTGGGACATGGGCGCCGGGGCCGCGGCAGCGAGGGGCTACCCCCTGACCGTGGTAGCCGAGACATTCGCGGACCGACGCCTCGATGGGATGGTGGTTGGAGCGCGTGAGCGGCTCGGGATGCGAATCGTGAAGATGGAAAGGGCCGGGCCTTCTCTGTTTCGCGCGCTCAAGGCGGGTGGCCTCGTGGCCCTGCTGATCGACCATCCCATGGACGCCGACGGAGTTGGGGTCCGCTTCTTCGGCGGGGAGGTCGAAGTTCCTTCGGGGGCCGCGCGACTCGCCCTCCGAACGGGGGCGAAGGTGGTGCCGACCGCGTTCGTCCGGGAGAGGAGCGGTGAACCGGGCGTACGCACCTGGTGCGACTTCGGGATCGAACTTCCTCACACAGGCGACCGGGAACGGGATATCCGGGAGCTCACGCAGGCGGTTGTCGCCTCGCACGAGACGTTCATCCGGAGCCACCCGGACCAGTGGTACATGTTCCGCCGGATGTTCGCATCGATGCAGAGGACGGGTGCGGCATGATGAATCGCCTCTGGTGGATGCGGGCAGCACATCCCTTGGTGAGCCGTTTCCCCGGCGTCTTCTATCACGCCGCCTCGGTTGTTGCGTGGGTCTCCTGGATGGTGCGCCGCGATCTCCGCCGCAACCTCGTGCGGAACATGCTGCCATTGTGCGACGGCGACCTGTCGGCAGCCCGGCGGGCAAGCCGCCGCGCGCTCCGCCATGTCGCACAGTATTATGTGGACTTGGGCAGCCTCTCCCGGCGCGACATGTCCAACTTCGAAGCGGGCCACCTGGAGATCTTTCACGCGGAACGGTTGCAGGTGCTGAGCGAACCCGGACCGCTGGTGATCGTGAGTGCGCACACGGGCAATGCCGAGCTCGCCATCCAGGCGCTCACCTTCCGGGGTCGCCCATTCGTCGCGCTCGTGGAGGCGCTGGAGCCGCGCGAGCTTGCCGACTACATGTCGAAGCTCCGTTCGTCGGCGGGCGGAACGTTCCACGAAGCCACCATCGGCGGAGTAAAAGCCATGGTCTCGGCCTTGAAGCAGGGCCAGATCGCGGGCGTGATGGGCGACCGCGACATCCAGAACACGGGCGTTTGCGTCACCTTTTGCGGCCGCGAGGCAAAGGTGCCGCGAGGGCCGTGGGAATTGGCCCGCCGATCTGGTGCTCCAGTGCTGCCGGTGTTCTCGTCGCGGAAGCACGGCGATCAGTTTCGCATCGATGTCGGCAAAGTCTTCACCGTCAATCAAACGAACAACCTCGAATGCGACATCCGGGAGGCCGCGGAACGGTTCACGCGGCTGCTGGAGGCACACCTCCGCCGGGACCCGGGGCAATGGACCGTCCTCGAGGACTTCTGGAAGGTGCACGGCTGTGGGACGCGCTGACCTCCACCTCCATACGCGCGTTTCCGACGGACTTGCCAGCGTCGAGGAGGTGCTGGCCTTTGTCGAACACCAGACCGACATGGACGTGGTGGCCATCACCGACCACGAAGATGTAACGGGCGGGCTGCGCGCGCAGGAGCTCGCCGCACGGCACGCCTACCGGTTCGAAGTCGTGCCAGGAGCCGAGATAACGACGCGCCAGGGTCACCTGCTCGCGCTGTACATCGATCGCGACGTGCCCAGCTTCAGGGGCGTCGAGTCCACACTCGAGAAGATTCACGGCCAGGGCGGCCTCGCCATGGTCCCGCACCCACTCAGTTGGCTCACCCGTTCGATCAGCGAACGCACCCTGGATCGCATCTGCGAGCGCTGCGAGGACGGAATCACGTTCGACGCCATCGAGCTTTCGAATCCAAGCCCGGCGGGCCGGCGCACCCGGGAGCGTGCGCTCCGGCTGAACGTGGAGCGCTGGAAGCTGCCATGGGCGGGCGGGTCCGATGCCCACCACCTGCCCCACGTCGCCACCGGCTGGACGGAATTCGCGGGGACCACGGCCGCCGAGCTCAGGACCGCGCTGGAGACAGGACGGGTGCATGGCGCGATGTCGCGGTATCCTCATCCGGCCGAGGTCGGCTATGGCCGCATCGCGCTGGGGCTCGCCTGGGGCTACTCGGCAACGCCGCGGAAGATGCTCCGGGGGAAATGGAGGTCCGGGTGAGGATCGCGATGGTTTCGCCCTACGACTGGTGCGTCGAAGGTGGCGTGAAGTCGCATATCAAGCACCTGGCGGCGTACTTCCGTGAGTGGGGGCACGAGGTCACGATTTTCGCGCCAGCCTCGGACCCGGCGAGCGCCCGCGACGAGGTCGTCGTGATGGGCAAACCGTGGTCCATGCGCGTCAGCGGTTCGGTCGCGCGAATCACCTTCGCGTGGAAGTCGCCCGAGGTGAAGCGCGTATTCCAGGACTACCAGTTCGATGTCGTGCACCTGCATGAGCCACTCATGCCCCTTCTTCCTTACCACTTCCTGCGCTATTCCCGCTCCGTGAACGTTGGCACCTTCCATGCGGCAAAGGAGGGCGGCAACCGCTTCTACGGGTACACCACGCCACTCACGAAGCGCTGGTTCCGGAAGCTCGATGGGAAGATCGCGGTTTCGCCGGCCGCGGTCAAACTCGTGAGCCGCTACTTCGCCGGGTACTTCAACATCATCCCCAACGGAATCGACTACGAGCACTTCGCCACGCCGTGCGAGCCGATGGAAGAGTTCATGGATGGGAAGCACAACATCCTGTTCGTGGGCCGGCCAGAGAAGCGGAAGGGACTAAAGTACCTCCTGCGCGCCTACCTGCGCCTCCGCGAACAGGTGCCAAACACGAGGCTCATCGTGGTTGGCGCTGGTGACTTCAGCCGTTACCAGCGGTTGTTCGCACGCTTCCCCGACGTGGTGTTCCGCCCGAACGTGCCATACGCGGACCTGCCCCGATACTACCGGACGGCCACGGTGTTTTGCTGTCCGAACACGGGGAACGAGAGCCAGGGTTACGTGCTCCTGGAAGCGCTCGCCTCTGGCGCTGCGGTGGTCGCCAGCAACATCGAGGGCTTCGCCGGAGTGATGACGCACGAGGAAGAAGGATTGCTGGTGAAGCCAAAGGACCCGGCTGCCATCGCCGCGGCGGCTATCCGGCTCATCAAGAACCCCCGCATGAGGAAGGAACTCAGCCTGAAGGGCACAGCCCTCGCTCAGCACTACAGCTGGGACAATATTGCCCACCGCGTGCTCTCGTACTACGAGCGATTGCTTTACGAACACCAGCAGGTGGCGGAGACCCGGGCGCGGCGCCGAACGCTGCTGGCCGGGGAGCGCTGAGCCGTGGGCATCAACCTGCTCCCCACGCGGCTGCCAAAGTCGATCCAGGACGGCATCGGTCGCACGGTCGGGGGAGCCGGCATCACTCCGAACATGATTTCGCTGTTCGGGTTCGGGGGGAACCTTGCAGCCGCCTGGCTCATCACGCAGGACCGGCTACTGTGGGCGGGCATCGTCTACGTGTTCTTCTCGGCGCTCGACCTCGTCGATGGGGCGGTGGCCCGGGCCACGGGGCTCGCAAGCCCGTTTGGCGCCGTCTTCGATGCGGTGCTCGACCGTGCCAGCGAGGCCATCGTCCTGGCTTCCTGCGCCTGGTATTTCGCGGAACGGGGCGAGCAGGTCCAGGTGGCGATAACCTCGGCGGCCATCTTCGGCAGCATCGCCGTGAGCTACATGCGAGCGCGCGCGGAAGTCGTGGGGCTCTCGATGCGGGAGGGGCTCTTCCGCCGGCAGGAGCGGGTAGCGTTGTTGACCATCGGCCTGCTGTTCAACGGGCTGACGGTGGTCATCGGCGCGCTGGCGGTGCTGGCAAACCTAACGGCCTTGCAGCGGTTCTGGATGCTGCGCAGCGGGATCCGCGATTAGCCGCCGAACGGGTTATCGCTGCGTGGCGGCCGCCAGTCGTCGTCACGGGGCGACGGCGGCGCGGCACGATTGGCTGCCTGGAGCCGGGAATTCGCCGCCATCAGCGCCACGAGGTACGAAAACAACGCCGCCAGGGCGAACAGCACGGCAACGCCAACGATGATGAACGTGCCCCGCCCGAGCGTGCGATCGTCACTCTTGCCTGAAATCACCTGCGTCGAGGGCGCGGAGGTAGGTGCCGGGGTAGCCGGCGATTGCTGGGGACGCGACGTGGGCGCGGCGGTGGGGTTCGCGATCGGGGCCAGGTTGAGCGACGCGCGGAATGAGTCCTCGAAGGCCGACAGGTTCGCGAAGCCGTAGACACGGTTGAGCGCATCGTCGAAGCGCGAGCCGCGCTTGATGGTCGCCATGAACTCACCGAACTTATCTTCGCCGGCGGTATCGATGAGGTGCTTCACCATGAAGTAGGCCTGGCCGTAGAACACACCAACCTGGCTCGGGGTGGTCGCGGGGTTGCCCATCTGGTTGAAGGGAATGAGCCGGTTGGCGCGGACGGCCGCCTCAAACGCCGCCTCGTAGTCGCCCGGAGACGTCTGGGCATAGACCGCTGCCCCTTCATCAAGCCAGGACGGGAGCTTGCCAAGGGCACCTTCGCCGGCGGTCTCGTTCAGGATGTGGCCCAGCTCGTGCCGGAGCGTGTCGGTCCGATCCGTGCTCCCGCAGGCCACGGGGATGAGCAACAGGATGTCGTTGGTGACCTTGGTGCCGCAGGTGGTGACGGCTGCATCGAAGCTGCCCCCGGTGCCGGGCCGGGCGAGGTCGCTCTCCTGCTCGTTGGCAAACAGGATGACCTTCACCGGTAGCGTGGTGAGCGTGACGTTGTAGAGCTGCTTGCCGATGCGGTCGTAGGTTTCCTGGCCGGCCTTCAGGTACGCCTGTGCGAGGGTCTCGCGATCGCCGTGGTAATACACAGTCATGAAGTCGTTGGAGACCGACTCCCAGTCCTGGTCGGGCGGCAAGAACAGGAACTGTTCATCCGGACTGGTGAAAACCTGGCCATCAGCCGTGGCGATCTTCCAGCGGAAGGTGAACTCGGAGCCCACGGGGATGTAGGACTGACCGGAGTTGACCTGGAGTTCCACCTCCGTCGAGAGGTTGCGAGCGGGGGTAAGCTCCTTCGGCTTGCCCAGGGCGCTGGTGCCGCGGCCCTTTATGGAGTACTCCAGGGTGACGTCGGTGATATCCGACTCCGCGCTGGCGGTGACCTTAAAGGTCAATGTCTTTGGGTAGCCGTTGGCGACCGTGGAGGACTCGACGACGGCCTGGGCTGAGGCCGGAGTCAGCGGAAGGAGAGCGAGTGTTGCGACAACGGCAGCGATGAAGGAGAGCGCCAGTCTGCGGTTCATGCCTCTTCTTCACCAACCCGGGACTTGAGGTACGCCGCGATGAAGTCATCAATTTCGCCATCGAGCACAGCGGTGGTGTCGCTGGTCTCGAAGCCGGTGCGCACGTCCTTCACCATCTTATAGGGGTGGAGGACGTAGTTCCGGATCTGGCTGCCGAAAGAGACATCCATGTGCTGGCCCTTTAACCGCGCCTTTTCCTCTTCCTGGCGGTTGAGCTCGATTTCGAGGAGGCGCGCTTCGAGAACTTTCATGGCACTGTCCCGGTTGCGACCCTGGGAACGCTCGTTCTGGCAGGTGACAACGATGCCGGTGGGGAGATGCGTGATGCGGACGGCGGTGGAGTTCTTCTGAACGTTCTGGCCGCCTGCGCCGCTCGAACGGTAGACATCGATGCGGATGTCGTCCGGGTTGACTTCAACCTCGCCGACCTCATCCACCTCCGGCATCACTTCGACCTTGGCGAAGCTGGTCTGGCGGGTGGCGGCGGCGTTGAAGGGGGACTGTCGCACCAGGCGGTGGACCCCTCGCTCGCTCTGGAGGTAGCCGAAGGCGTAGGGACCGGTGATCTCGACCGTCGCGCTCTTGATACCGGCTTCCTCGCCTTCGGTGATGTCGAGGACGTCGGTTGTGTAGCCGTGACGTTCGGCCCAGCGGAGATACAGGCGGAGGAGCATGTCGGCCCAGTCCTGCGAGTCGGTGCCACCGGCGCCCGCGTGGACGGCGAGGATGGCGCTCCGCTGGTCGTACGGCCCGGACAGCTGGAGCTGGAATTCGAGGGCTTCGAGCTGCTTTTCGGCCGCTGCGAGGTCGGCACCGGCGGATTCGGCGACGGATTCATCGCCTTCCGCCATGGCGAGCTCAATCAGCTCAGCGGCGTCCCGGACCCGGCGATCGAGTCCGCGCCACGTTTCCACGCGATCGCGAACCGCGGCCAGCTCCTGCATCCTGGACCGGGCAGCCTCGGCATCGTCCCAGAATCCCGGGGCGGCCGACTGTTCTTCTAGCTGTGCGAGTCGCTCTTCATCGTTGGCGAGGTCAAAGTCGCACCATGAAGTCAGAGATACGGCGGGAGAGCTCGTTTGCGCGAGCGAGGAGGTCTTGCATGACTCCATGATCGCATGGCCCGGGGCGGAGCGCGAGTGTTGACATGCATGTGCATGCATGGATGATCGCATCATGCGGACCACCATCGAAATCGACGACCGGAAGCTGCGCATGCTGCGTGAGCTCGCCGCCCGGAGGGGCGAGAAGGGCTACTCGCGCCTCATCGACGAGGCATTGGAGGCTTATCTGACGGCACACACTCCCGAATCTCCCGATGAGCGGTGGAGCCGGCTACGTGAGCTGGAGGGAGCATGGGGGGAGGAAGAGGCTGAACGCGTTCGCGAACGGATCCGGGAGTCGCGCACTCGATGGCGGTAGTCTTTTCTGACACGGATTGCATCGTCGATTTCCTGAAGAACCGTGCCCCCGCCAACAGCCGGGTAAGGCAAGCCCTGCGCTCCGGCATACTGGCAATTAGCGCAGTCACGGCCTATGAGCTCTATTTCGGCGAGCCGGAGGGCCCGGGCCGCCTGGCGCTCGATGAGCTTCTCGATGCGATCTTCGTGGCTCCGTTGACCCGGGAGGCTGCGGCGCTAGCCGGTGAGCGCGGAGCCGCGCTCGCGGCGTCAGGAATGCGCCTAGCTACCCCGGACCTGCTGATCGCCGGAACCGCGTTGCTTGCCGGAGCCCCGCTCATCACGCGAAACGTGCGGCACTTTGGCCGCGTCGATGGGCTCGAACTTGTCGACCCCGCCGTTACGTGACCCGCCGCTCGGCTGCCCTCACGGTGTTCACCAGGAGCATGGCGACGGTCATAGGGCCGACGCCGCCGGTGTAGGGCGTCACCCAGGAGGCAACCTCCCGCACATCCATCGAGGCGTCGCCAACGAGGCGGTAGCCACTCGGGCGGTTGGGCGCATCGACCCGGTTCACGCCGACATCGATGACCACGGAGCCGGGCCGGATCATCTGCTTCGTCAGGGTGTTCGCGCGGCCGGCGGCCATGACGACGATGTCTGCCTGGCGGGTGTGCACGGCGATATCGGGGGTGGCGGTATGGCAAATGGTGACCGTCGCGTTGCCGCCCCTGGCCTTGTTCGAAAGCAGTACAGCGAGGGGCCTCCCGACCAGCGTGCTCCGGCCGACCACGACGACGTGCTTGCCGGAAGGGTCGTTGCCCGTGCGCAGAAGCAACTCAACGACGCCGTTGGGGGTGCAGGGGATGGCGCCGGTGAGTTCGCCTCGGAGGAGGCGGCCGAGGTTGTTCGGGTGGAGGCCGTCGGCATCCTTCGCGGGGTGCATGGCGTCGATCACCGCCAGCTCATCGATGTGCCTGGGGAGGGGGAGCTGGGGGAGGATGGCGTGGAAGCGGGCGTCCGCATTGATGCGGTTGACCAGCGCCACCAGTTCGTCCTGCGTGGTGGACTCCGGGAGGCGGAAGGTTTCGGAAAAGATGCCGGCCTCAGCGCAAGCGGCCGTCTTCATGGACACGTAGCTAACGGAGCCGGCGTTGTCGCCAACGATGATGGCGGCGAGCCCCGGAGTGACGCCTCTCGCCTTGAGCGCGGCGGTGTCGCGGGCGACTTCGGCCCGGATTTCGGAAGCGATAGCGGTCCCATCGATGAGCTGTGCGGCCATGAGAGGAGGATAAGAGGAAAGCGGAAAGAGGGAAGCGACGGGACTTGTCGCGGTCGTGTCGCAAAGTGAGGGCATGGCAACGTTTGCACGACTGACCGGAACGTCCTTCACAGGCAAGCGCTGGGAATTTGAAACGAAGTGGCCCGCAGGCTGCTTCTACGAGGACCCTCGCATGCGGCGCACTGACAACGGCTGGCTCGACTACCTCGGGGCAATGACCGCGGACGAACTCCGGGGGTTCCGGGAGGAGCACCACTTGAAGGGCCGGGACCCGAGTCTCGACCGCATCCTCGACAGCGGTTGGACGGGTAAGGTGCTCATACAGTGCCTGGAGTGGGAAGGCTACAACTGAGACCAGTCACCAGGGCCGCCGCTCTCCGACGCGCGAACGCGGTCCGTCGCGTAGGATCGAGCGTCTATGGCGAACAAGTTTGCCCATGGCATCGACATTGTCGAAATCGACCGCGTCGCGGACGTCATTGCGCGGCACGGTGATCGCTTTCTCAATCGCGTCTACACCCCCGATGAGATCGCGCACTGCCGCGGACGCATCCCCGAGCTGGCAGCGCGGTTTGCAGCGAAGGAGGCGGTGATGAAGGCGCTGGGGACCGGTGTCCGGGGAGTCGGCTGGAAGGACATCGAGGTGCTGCCGAACCGCCGCGGGAAGCCGCTGGTGTTCTTGTACGGACGGGGGGCGAAACGGGCCGAGGATATCAGGCTCCGGGGCCTGGAGATCTCGATGACGCATTCGCGCGACTTCGCGATGGCTTCGGTCGTGGGCGAACGCGAGATGACAGACATCGAGGACACCCCGCGGCGCGGCGAAAACGCACTCCAGTTGATTCGTGAAAAGGGGTTGCGATGAAGCTCGTGACGGCGGCGCAGATGCGCGAACTCGAGGCCGCCGCGATCGCGGCGGGCAGTTCGGAAGCCCAGCTGATGGAAGAAGCCGGCCTGGCCGTGGCCCAGGAGGCGTGGATGCTCCTGGGCACACTCGAAGGCCGCCGGATCGTTGTCCTTGCGGGCACGGGGAACAACGGTGGAGACGGACTGGTTGCAGCGCGCCACCTGTACGACTGGGGCGCCGAGCTGCTGGTCTACCTGCCTCGTGGCCACCGCGTCGAGGAACGCCTGGACGAAATACGCCAGCGCGAAATCCCCATCGTCGACGGCAGCGAAGACCCGGGGCTGGCGCAACTCGATGGCATCCTCGCTTCAGCCGACCTGGTCATCGATGCGCTGCTGGGGATCGGGCAGATGCGGCCGCTCGAAGCCGGAGAACCTCTCGCCATCGCCCTCGACAAACTCG
Organism: uncultured Anaerolineaceae bacterium; assembly: GCA_964507025.1. GTDB lineage: Bacteria > Chloroflexota > Dehalococcoidia > Tepidiformales > Tepidiformaceae > Amarobacter. The sequence continues at coordinate 68,834 of CAZDOK010000001.1, read as the reverse complement.
GCGAAGCGCGGCGCGGCTTCCAGCCGCCGAAACTCGTGGCCGTCGACGTGCCGACGGGCATGGACGCCGACTCAGGCAAGGTCGATCCCCGGACAGTCACGCCAGACATGACGGTGACGTTCGGCCTCCCGAAGGTGGGCATGTACCAGGCGCCGGCGAGCGCACACCTCGGCCGGGTGCAGGTCATCGATATCGGCATCCCGAGGGCGGCGATGGACGCGGTTTCGCTGGAGCTGCTCACCACGCGGTGGGTGCGCTCCAACCTCCCGCCCCGGCCCGAGGACGGCAACAAGGGGACGTTCGGCAGGGTGCTGGTGGTGGGCGGCTGTTCGCGCTACCTCGGCGCGGTGCAGCTCGCAGCCACTGCGGCCTATCGTGCCGGCGCGGGGCTGGTCACTGTTGCCTGCCCCGAGTCGCTCGTGCCGGCGATCGCGCCGGCAATCGCCGAGGCGACCTGGCTGCCACAGCGCGTGGCGCCCGATGGCGGGCTGAGCGAGCAGGCTGCTCCCGGTTTGCGAAGCACCTGGGGCGAGTACAGCGCCGTCGTGTTCGGCCCCGGGCTTGGCAACACCGAGGCAACTCGCGCTCTCACCTGGGCGGCCCTGCCGGACCTCGCCGATGCGACCCACGGGGCCGTCATTGATGCCGACGCGCTGAACGCCATCGCGGCGCTCGACGACGGCCCCGAGCGTGTGCCCGCCAGCGCTGTCCTGACCCCACACCCCGGTGAAATGGCGCGTCTGATGAAGACCACCGTGGCGGACGTGCAGAGTCGCCGTCTCGAAGTCGCGAAAGCCTGTGCCGCCCGCTTCGGGTGTGCCGTCGTGCTAAAGGGGGCACACTCGGTCGTCGCTGCCCCGGATGGGCGCGCGTCGCTGAGCCCATTTGCGAATCCGCTGCTGGCTACGGCGGGGAGCGGGGACGTGCTCTCGGGAATGATCGGCGGGTACCTGGCACAGGGCCTGGAGCCGTTCGCCGCTGCCTGCCTGGGCGTCTACCTCCACGGTGCCGTAGGCGAGGCGATGCGAGCGGAGTACGGCGATGCCGGCCTGCTCGCGGGCGAAATCGCCGCACGGCTGCCCAGAGTGGTCAAGGACGTAGGAGCCCCGTGATGTACACTGCAGTTCAGCCGTGACCATGAACACGTCTCCCGCCGGCCGCCGCGTGGTTGTCACCGGGGTCGGCATGATTTCCGCCCTCGGACATAACGCCTGCGACAACTGGACCGAACTCGTTGAGGGTCGCTCCGGGATCCGAAGGATTTCCCTGTTCGACGCTTCCGGGTACGAATCGCAGGTCGCAGGTGAGGTACCGGACTTCGACCCCGCCAAGTACATGGACCGCAAGGAAGCCCGCCGTGCCGACCGGGTGACACAGTTCGCCTTCGTGGCTGCGGAGGAGGCGCTGAAGCAGGCCCGCTACGATCCCTCTGACAACGGGACCAACATGGCCGTGATCGTGGGCACCGCCATTGGCGGCATCACGACGCTGATGGAGGAGTACGACACTCTCCTGGCGAAGGGGCCCGGACGCGTGAGCCCCTTCCTCATGCCGATGATGCTTTCCGACATGACGAGCGGCCAGTTGAGCATCAAGCTAGGTGCGAAGGGGGTGAACTACGCCCTCATCAGCGCCTGCGCGAGCGGTGCCGACAGCATCGGCGAGGCCGCGAACATCATTCGCCGCGGCGATGCTGAAATCGCGCTCGCGGGCGGCACCGAGGCGGCGATCACCCCTATCTGTATGGCGGGCTTTTCGGCCGCGAAGGCGCTGACGACCCGGAACGACGACCCCGCCCGCGCCTCGCGCCCGTTCGACAAAACGCGTGACGGCTTCGTGATGGCCGAAGGCGCCGGACTCCTCGTTCTCGAATCCGACGAACATGCGATGGGGCGCGGCGCGACAATACTTGCCGAGCTGGCCGGGTACGGTGCCACCAGCGATGCGTTCCACATCACCCAGCCAGCCGAGGACGGGTCGGGCGCGGTCCGCGCAATGCAGAAGGCGCTCGCCGAGGCCCGGCTCCAGGCCGATGACATCGACTACCTGAATGCGCACGGTACCTCGACGCCGATGAACGACAAGCTGGAGACTCTGGCGATCAAGAAGGTATTCGGCGAATACGCCTACGAGCTCCCGGTAAGCTCGACGAAGTCGATGACCGGCCATCTCCTGGGCGCGGCCGGCGCGGTCGAAGCCGGGATTTGCGTGCTGGCGCTCCAGCACCAGGTGATACCGCCGACCGCGAACTACGAGACGCCCGACCCGGAATGCGACCTGGATTACGTGCCCAACGCGGCGCGATCGGCCCAGCTCGAAGCCGTGATGACGAACTCACTCGGGTTCGGGGGCCACAACGCCAGCCTGATCTTCCGGAAGTACAGGCCTTTGTCATGACGCAGGTGGTGGGGCTGCCGAAACCACGCTGGCGTCTCCGCGACCCGTACGCCCACCAGAAGGGCATCCCGGACTTCCCACCGGTTGTGGCGACCGTGCTGGCGGCGCGGGGCATCACCATCCGGGCGCAGGCCGACGTCTTCTACAAGCCACACCTGATGCGGGACTACGACCCGCTGCAGCTGCCCGGCATGCACGAAGCCATCGCACGGGTGCGCCAGGCGATCGGCGACCACGAAACCATCGCCCTCTATGGCGACTTCGACGTGGATGGCGTGACTTCGGTGGCAGTCCTCCACGAAGGTCTCGTCCCTCTCGGCGCCAACTGTGTCCCGTATATCCCGGACCGCTTCGCAGAGGGCTACGGGCTGAACTTCGGCGCCGTGCGAAGGCTGCGCGAGGAGGGGTGCCACCTGCTGGTGACCGCCGACTGCGGCATCTCGTCGGTGGCGGAAGTGGCACTCGCGAATGAACTGGGAATGGACGTCATCATCCTCGACCACCACAGCGTGCCAGATGTGTTGCCGCCGGCACTCGCTGCCGTCAACCCGAAACGGATCGACTCGCCCTATCCCTTCGACGAGCTCGCAGCGGTGGGTGTGGCCTACCGGTTCCTCCAGGTCCTCTACGAAGCGTGCGGCAGGACCCTCGACGACAGCTCGTTCATCGACCTGGCGGCGCTGGGGACCGTGGTCGACGTCGCGCCCCTCTTCGACGAGAACCGGCGGATCGTGACCGAGGGGCTTGCGCAGATGCAGCGCGGCCTGCGCCCGGGGCTCGAAGCGCTGGCGAAGGTCTCCGGAACCGCGGCCGAACGGTTCACAGCCGAGACCCTTGGGTTTGCCATCGGGCCACGCATGAACGCGGCAGGGCGGCTCGCCCACGCCAACATCGCGCTCGACCTGATGCTCGCGCAGAACCGGATGCTCGCAGGCGGACTGGCGGCCCAGCTCGACGCGCTCAACCGCGAACGGCAGCGCCAGACCGAGGAAGCGATGGCCATCGCGGAGGAGACGCTCGGCGCGAGCGACGACCCGCTCATCATGGTGGCGAGCGAGCACATCTCGCCGGGTATCGTCGGGCTGGTGGCCTCGCGGCTCGCGGAGCGACGAAACCGGCCGGCGATCGTGCTTTCGAAGGGGCCGGAAGAAAGCCGCGCTAGTGCGCGGAGCGTGCCGGGGTTCGACATTGTGGGTGCGATCCGGAAGGAGAAGACGCTGCTGGTGCGGCACGGCGGGCACCGGGCGGCGGCTGGCTTCACCGTGCGGAACGAGGACCTGGATCTCCTCCGCGACCGGCTGGTGAACACGGCCGCCGAGCAGCTCGGGTGGGAGCCTCCGCGGAGGCTTATCGAGATTGACGCGGAGGCCTCGCTGGCGGACCTGACCGGGCTCGAGGTGAAGGGGCTGATGCGGTTCGAGCCGTGCGGGCAGGGGAACCGGAAGCCGGTGCTGTTGAGCCGCGGGGTGCAGCTGAAGGACGCGAAGCCCGTAGGTTCGGACCAGGCGCACCTTCGCTTGATGGTGAAGGACGGGCCGGTGACATGGCGGGGGATCGCCTTCCGGCAGGCCGAGGCGGAGCTCGACCGTGAGGTGGACATCGTCTATTCGTTGCAGCGCGACTGGCGGGGCGATGGGGTGGAGATCGAGGTGCTGGACATCGCGCCGAGCGGGGAGGGGCGGCCGCTGGAGCGGGGGATGTGAGTGGGCCGTTGGCCGTTGGCCGTTGGCCGTTGGCCGTTGGTGACCGGAACACGCTGAGTCGTCGCCAGTCAAGCGGCATGGTGGACCACCGGCGGGCATGGAACCTTTCGGTGCGTTGATACGTCCTTCTGATGTGCGCTATCGTGCTGACGCGCCCAGCGTTGAGAAGCGGCCCCCCCCCCCCCGAGCGGGAGGGCGAAGGAGGAGACGGTGGCGATGGAGGGCCTGACAGAACGGGAACGGGACGTATTGCGATTGCTCGCGTTACAACTGAGCAATGAAGAGATCGCGGAGACGCTCGGCATTAGCCGGCGGACGGCGGAAACGCACGTTGCGCACGTGGTGGCGAAGCTGGGGGTGGCGAGCCGGCGGGAGGCCGGCAGGCTGGCTCTTGGATTGCTGGTCGAGCGAAAAGATCAGTAGTGGCTACGGATGCGGAGGCATGGTGCCGCCCACAAGAATGGCGTCCAACTCACTGTGGTAGATGAAAGTGGATGTAAGGACGCGGGCCGCACATGTACACGGGACAAGGGGAGAAGGACAACCAGGGACACGACTCCCTGGCTGCAGAGGGGCACTCCACGGGTTGGTTGCGGGGAGTGCCCTGATGGCCGTACTGGTTGGCTGCGGCTCTGAGGAGGCAGAGCCGACGCCCGAGGAGATGCCAAGGGTCGAGACCTGGGCGGGCTCTGGCAATGCTGTGGTGGGAGAGGGAGCGCTGCTCGACGGGCCCGCTCTCGAAGCACGTTTCAGTGAGCCGGCGGGGCTCGCCGCTGATGCTGAAGGCAACGTCTTCGTCGCCGACTTTGGCAACCACGTTATCCGCAAGGTTTCGCCAGATGGGAGCGTCGCCACCTTCGCCGGGTCGGGGCAACCGGGACTCAAGGACGGGCGAGGGACTGAAGCGGAATTCAACGGGCCAACATCCGTCGCCATCGACCGCGCGGGCCGCGTCTTTGTTGCTGATACTGGTAATCACAGGATCAGAGTCATCGAACCGGACGGAACCGTGACCACGCTCGCCGGGTCGGGCCCGTCAGGTTTGGGTCGAGGGACGTTCGCTGATGGGCCAGCAGCCACGGCGCGATTCAACCTCCCGAAGGGCATTGCGGTCGATGCGGAGGGGAATGTGTTCGTCGCAGATACCGACAATCTGCGGATTCGCGTGATCCGGAATACAGGCATCGTCGAGACGTATGCTGGGACCGGCGAGCTTGGCAGCGCGGACGGCCCCAGGTTGAAAGCGACCCTCGGGCACACTCAGCAGATCGCCCTGGACGAGCAAGGTGGGCTCTGGATCGCAGACCAGTCCAATCGTCTTCTTCGCCGGATTACGCCGGATGGCAGCCTCGTGACTGTGGCCCGTGATGGACTGGGCTACCTCGCAGGCGTGACCTCGATCCCTGGCGGGCTAGTGGCTGTCGGGGACACTTCAAGTCACGTCATTCGCATCTACAACCGCGACGGAACGCTTGCTGCGGCGTTTGGTAGCGGAAGGCAGGGCTACCGCGACGGGGCTTCCAGCCTGGCGGAGTTCTCGAATCCGGCAGGTGTGGTGTCCTGGAGGGGCCTCATCCTGGTTGCAGACTCGGGGAACCACCGCCTCCGGGTCATTTTCCCCTGACCACGGGTCATCAACCGTAAGGGCCGTCCCAGAGCACAGTGGACGAGAGAGGACACCCCTTCCATGACTCGCACAAAGTTTGCACTATACACCACGCTCCTGGCAGCAGCTGTGTTCGGTTCTTCCGGCCCGCTGCATTCTCAAAACGCGACGGCTTCGCACTTCACGAACTGGCTTGAGATCCGCGCCCCGTACGCTGGCTACTGGGATCGCTTCGGATTCACACGGCCGCAGACCCATCACACTCCATGGAATGGCAATTAGGCAACGGACTACTACGCGGCACCCGGCGCGAATGGAGCCTTTAGAATTGTCAACAGCAACGGTGGTACTGCGTACGGGACGGTGGCATCACGGGGATCGTCGTGCGCCGGATCGACTTGGGCAGGATTCGCGTACACTTTCAGTATCTATGATGGGTCGGGATACAGAGGATGGTACGTGACGGCCCATGTCGCGGATACCGCCCCAGGAGGATGGAGTTATTTGCTTCAGCCGGGACAGGCAGTCTACAATGGGACACACATTGGCCAGACTGCATTCTGGGGAAAATCTTCCTGTTATGAGGTGGACACATTTGAGGGCGTTCACTGGCACATCGAAATGCAGCAGCCTACCCACTACTCGTGCTGGTTCCCGTGGAGCGCTGGGAGCTACCTACAGATAACAAACGGCCTTGGGGCTGTAGGTTCAAATGCCCTATCCAAAACGTCTTGTTGGTAGATTGGCGATGGCGGGCTGTCTCGGGCTGGCGCTTGCCGTGGCGGCGGCGTGCTCGGGCGGCGCGGAGGACGGGCGCCCGCCGACGCCAATCGCATGGGTGACCCCGCCAGCTCCGGCCACCACGACCGGACTCCCGGCGTTTTCGCCGGAGTGCGATGCGGAGATGATCCGGGTGGCGCGCGGGGAGGCGGCAATCGAGCAGACGCTGCCCAGTTGCGCCTCCGCGTGGGAGTGGATGGGCGCGGCCGCGCGTTACCCGGCCGCGCTGCCCGCCGGCGAGGAGGCACATGCCGTCCTGGTGGACCTGTGCTTTCGCGCCTCCGAGGGGCTCTTCGTGAGGTCGGGGGCATGCCTGCAGACTGTCGGCGGCCGGACCGGCCCACTGGCCATCTACGGCGGCGAGTGGAACGGGGACGATGCGCTCCTGGTGGGGACCCTGGCACTCCAGGGCCGATGCCTCTACATCGTGGACCCGGCCGGCTATTCGCCAGCGCCAGCCGGCAGGCCGTTGCTGCTCGCGTTCGGCATCGGCACGGCCTGGGATGCGAAGAGCGAGACCGTCAGCTACGCGGGCCGCGAGCTGCGCGTAGGAGAGGTCGTTCAGGTCGGCGGCTCGGCGGTCAGGAAGAGCGCAGCCTCGACGCAATGGCTGGTGCCTCCGGCGCCGGAATGCGAGAGCGATCTGATCTGGTTTGTGGGAGAACCGTCGCCGGCCGTTGGCCGTTAGCCGTTGACCGAGGTGATACCAGCACTCCGCTGCCGTTGACGGCACGGAGCCTGAAGGCGACGATTGCCGCACTTTCCGAAGCCTGTTCGGCTTCGAACCGAGGCGGCATTTCCATGAGTGAGCGCAAGCAGGCTCCCGGCATCACGCTCAAGTCCGTGGTCTCGAACCGGCAGGTGGACCTGCGCAAGCCCGGCGCGGTGCTTGTGCTGGTGATGCCCACCCAGGCGACCACCGAGGCGGTGAACCCCCTCAGGGCGGCGCTGCGCGAGCGGTTCCCGGACCCGGCGAAGGTGGTCATCGCGAGCGTGGTGGACCTGCGCCAGGTGCCCCGGCTGATGCGGAAGATGGGCGAAAGCGCACTGGCCAATCGCTACAAGGAGGTCGTCGCCGGGCTGCAACCCGGGCAGGACCCGGCGCAGTACGTGGTGATGTGCCCCGACTGGAACGGCGAAGTGCCCGGAAAGCTCGGGTTCGGCGACCTCGGCTCGGAGATGGGCGTGGCGGTCATCGCCACCGATGGCACGGTGGCGGGCACCTACCAGGGCCTGGAGCCGCTGGAGGCCACGGCACAACTCATCTCGGGGCTCACCCGTGGCGATTAGCGCGAAGACGCGGCTTTACCGGGGAGGCGCCGGGGTTCGTTGACAGCCTTTCGCGGGGGGCGAACAATACCCGGGCATCGCCCCGGCCCGGGGCCAGTTGTTATGCGCCGGGCCAGGGGACTTGCCACTTGAAAGGGGGTTTCGCTTGGCTGAAGCGACCGCGGCAGCGCCGGAAGTGCGCCCACTCGTCCCACACCTGACCCTGGGGGCCACACGGGAAGAGGACTATTTGAACGGTTCCGTCTGCAAGAACTGCGGGACCAAGTACGTCGGCCCACGGCTTTTCTGCGCGAAGTGCAGCACCGCTGGCCCATTCGAAACCGTGAAGCTGGCTTCGACGGGCGAACTCCACGTATTCACGATCATCCACCAGGCCACGCCCTACGTGAAGGCGCCGTACATCGCCGCGATCGTCGACCTTGACGGTGGCGGGAGCATCAACACGAACATCGTTGGGATCGAACCGAAGCCTGAGAACCTGCAATTCGGGATGCGTGTGAAAATGTTCACCGAGAAGGTCTCGGAGGACAACGAAGGCAACTCGTACGTTGCCTACCGGTTCACCCCGGCCTGACGCACTTGCCCGCCCCCGAGCCTAATGGCGCGGGGGTGTGATTCGCACGAAGGAGGAAGCCAGTGCGAGAAGTAGCCATCATTGGTGTTTCGATGATCAAGTTCGGGCGGTATGCGGACCGGGACTTCGCCCAGCTCGGCGCCCAGGCGAGCCTTGAGGCCTTGAAAGACGCGGGCGTGCAGATGAACCAGATCGAGGCGCTGTACAGCGGCAACCTGTACTCAACCTCTGGTTCGGGCCAGCGCATCCTGCAGCAGATGGGCCAGACGGGCATCCCGGTGGTCAACGTGGCGAACGCCTGCGCGACCGGTTCGACGGCATTCCGCGAGGCCTATTTCGCCATTGCCTCCGGGGCCTATGACATCGCCATGGCCGTCGGCACCGAGCAGATGGGCAAGCAAGGCCTGCTGGGGTCGCGCGGTGACCCGGCGACGAGCCTCGAAGGACGCGTGGGGTCGTACATGATGCCCGCGGTCTTCGGCATGGCGGGCATGGAGCACGCGCGCCAGTACGGCACGAAGCAGGAGCACTTCGCGCTCGCGAGCGTGAAGAACCACTTCCACAGCACGGAAAACCCGCTGGCCCAGTACCAGAAGGAATCGCCGCTGGACGAAGTAATGAACTCGCGGACGATTTCGTACCCGAACACCTTGCTGATGTGCTGCCCGACCGGTGACGGCGCGGCGGCGGCGGTGCTCTGTTCGATGGACAAAGCTCGCCAATTCACGACGCAGCCAATCAAGATCGCGGCGAGCGTACTCACGAGCGACCCGTACACAGACCGCGACCTGACCCTGCCGGACGTGAATACGCTGACGCGGAACGCGGCCCAGATCGCATACCAGAAGGCAGGCATCGGGCCGCAAGACCTGAGCCAGGTCGAGCTGCACGACTGCTTCGCCACGGCGGAGCTGCTGCACTACGAGAACCTGGGGCTTTGCGGCGACGGCGAAGCCGGCAAGCACGTGGCGAGCGGTGCTCCGTGGATCGGGAACAGGATCCCGACGAAGTACCAGGAAGACATCGCGCCGCTCCAGGACAAGACCTACCAGCCGAAGACCACGGCGGTGGTGAACGCCAGCGGCGGCCTCCTTTCGAAGGGCCATCCGCTCGGCGCGACCGGCGTCGCCAACATCGCCGAGATCGTGTTCCACCTGCGCGGCCAGGCGGGCGGGCGGCAGGTCGAAGGCTCAAAAGTCGGCCTCGCGCACGTCATCGGGCTCGGCTCGTCGTGCACGATCAACATCGTCCAGAAATAGGGCTGACCCCTCCGGGCCCCCTCTCCGTCGTCCGATGGGGAGGGGGCTTTCTTATTGGGCGCTGAGCGACGCTTCCCTTTTGCGGCCGTGGAGGCGAAGGTGTCGTTGTGGCACATGAGATAGCCGAGCAGGTTCCCGAGGAAGTCCTCCGGGCATTCAGTTTCCCGGGTGCGGACCAGCGGGTCTTCGCGGATGGGAACGTCAACCGGCACTGGAGGATCGATGCACGGCACCGCACCGCCGTGATACGGCGCTACGGCGTGGCGCGGGGCGTCGCCTCCATCGGGTGGGAGCAACAGCTGGTGGCATTCGCAGCCGCGAAAGGATGGCCCGCGCCGATCGCTGAACCTGCAGTCTCCGGGGCGATCGCGTTCGAGTTTGAGGGGCGTGCATGGACTTGCCACCGGTTCCTCGTGGGCGCTCCCATGGCGTCGGAGACACCCGGCTCACGGCACATTCAGGGGCGCCTGCTCGGGCGACTCCACAGGGACCTCGTGAGCTTCGAAGCGGGCGGCCAGCGCCCGGGATACGGCAAGACCTGGGAGCTGGACGTGATGGTTGAGCCAGCGGGGACGGGCAGTTTCAACGCGCTGGTTTCAGCCTTCGGGCGGGAGTATCCCGAGCTCGCGGCGAACATCCGGCGGCAGCGTTACCGGAACCTGAGGGAGCTCTCGCGCCTGCACTACCCGGACCTGCCCGACCATCCAATCCACGGCGACTTCTCGCCCCGGAATCTGTTGTTCAAGGATGGCCAACTCAGCGGGGTGCTCGACTTCGACTTCGCACGGCGCGATGCCAGGTTGTGCGACCTGGCCCCGCTGTTGATGCCCTTTCAGCCCCTCGATCCACGGCTGGCAACGGCACTGTTCGAGGGCTATCAGTCGGTCCGGCCGCTCTCGGAGGCCGAGTGGGGACTGTTACCCGCGCTCGTGCGGGCATCGCTCCTGTGGTGGGTCGCGCTGTTGCTGGTGCGCTGGCGATTGAGCGGTGAAGCGCCCGGCGGGATCGCTCGGACCATCAACGAGCGCTTCCCGGCGTTCGATGCCTACGAGCCCGAGGTACGCCTGCTGGCACAACGCGCCATGGCCCGAATGGGCTAATCGGCCGCCACGACGCGGAGATCCGTGAGCTGGACGACCGGGGCGTTCGCGGAGCCCGTCCCGGGGCAGCGCCAGTTGCGGCCGGTCGTGTTCCGGCACGTAAGCCAGGGCCCTCCCGGCCAGAGCTGCGCCCGCACCGTCTGCGCTGGCGCATCGAGCCGGAAAACGACCGCGTTGAGGATGCCTGGGTTCGCCGGCCGGAGCCGGTACCGGATCCGGTCGACGTTGTAGCCGGAGATGGTACCTGTCCCATCCCCGGCGTGTGAGCTATCGACCGTGTTCGAGGCGGCAAAGCCCAAACTCGATGCCGCCAGGACCGCCACGGCGGCAAGCGCCGCCAGGCGCCGCGGGCGCTGGATTCCCATGGAAGCGACCTCTCCCCGCCGGGAGCATGACGCTCCCCGCGTGGGCAGGTTCGACGGGCCCTGGCGGGCCCGAAAGGCTCCCGCACGTGGCAGTCACGCGATGTCCACCGAGGTGGCACTACGCGCCGCGCTGGATGCGATCAGGGTCGCAGCGCGATCTTGAGCACACCACCTTCGCGCTTGCGGAAGAGGTCGTATGCGGCCGGCGTTTCGCTGATCTTCATGTTGTGGGTGATGAGCGGGGTCAGATCGACCTTGCCGCGCGCGATCATGGCCATCAGCCGTTCAAGACGGGCCGTGCCGACCGGGCAGAACGTGGTGACCAGCTTGCGGTGAATGAACGACCCGCTGGTCGGCAGCCGAAGCTCCTGGAATGCGCCGTAGACACCGACGGAGCTGATGGTGCCACCCATCCGCACCACCCGGCAGGCGTTCTCGAAGGTGACCTGGTGACCGAGCGCTTCGACGGCGATGTCGACACCCTTGTTGCCCGTGAGTTCCATGATCTTCGCCACGGCGTCGGCGGGCTCGACAACGATATCGGCACCGAAGCGCTTCGCCATGGCGACGCGCTCCGGGATGGATTCGACGGCAATTATTGTGCCGGCGCCGAAGGCGCGGGCGCCAGCGGTGGCGCAGAGACCAACGGGCCCCTGGGCGAAGATAGCGACCGCGTCCCCGGGCTTGATCTCGGCGCGCTCGATGGCGGCGAAACCGGTGGACATGATGTCGGTGACGAAGAGCACCTGCTCGTCGGAGAGCGAGGCCGGGATCTTCGCCATGCTGGTCTGGGCGCCATTGACCAGGAAGAACTCGCCCTGCGCTCCGAAGATCAGGTTGCCGGGGGAGTTGAAAGTCTCGCAGACCTGGTGGTCGCCTTCCAGGCACCGGCGGCACGAACCACAGCAGACGAGACATCCGACGGCGACGCGGTCGCCCGGCGCGAAGTTGGTGACTCCGGCGCCGACCGCCTCGACGATGCCGACGGCCTCGTGGCCCATGGGCACGCCGGGGGGCAGCGGCATCTCATCGACGATGTGTATGTCGCTCCCGCAGATGGTGCTGAGGGTGGTGCGGACGAGGGCCTGGCCCGGTCCGGGCTCGTCGGGGTAGGGGATGGTGGCCATCGCGACCGTTCCCTGGCCGGTTTTCACGCAGGTATTGGAAGTAGGCATGCAGGTTCCTTGGGAGTGGCTTCGCCGAATTCTACGGTGATGCCGGACATTCGACGCGCTCCTGGGCCGCACCGGTATGTCGCTGATCAGTTCAGGCGAGCAACCTGCCAGGTTTCCCCTACCCGGCTTCCATCGGAAGCGAGGGATCGGCCGCCCATTCCGAGAGCGAAGCGTCGTAGACAGCGACATCGGTGTACCCGGCCATCGTTGCCGCGAACGCTGCGCTGCTGGCCGCGATACCACCGCCGCAGTAGGTAATCAGCCGAGTGCCCGGGAGCGCACCCGCCTCCACGAATCGCCGGCGGATCACGTCGACGGGGCGGTACAGCTGCGTCACCGGGTCGACCACCCCCGCGGAGCCCATGGCGGGCACATTTGCGCTTCCTGCGATGCGCCCAGGGCGGCCGTATGGAGCCACCTCACCGCGGTGCTGAGCGGCGTTGAGCGCGTTCACAATGCAGGCCTGGCCGGAAGCGATCGCCCCGAGGACGTCCTCCTTCGTCGCGATGAGGCCGGGCCGGTGATTCGGCACGAACCGGGCGGAAGGCATCTCGGGGGCATCTGTCGAGACCGGACGGCCCTCGCCGAGCCACTTCGTCCATCCGCCATCGAGGACTCGGGCGTTGTCGAAGCCGAACGCGCGCAGCATCCACCAGATCCGGGCTGCCCACATGTTCCCTGCCCTGTCGTACAGAACCACCTGCGAGTCGTCGCCCACGCCGTAGCGGCCCATAGCCCCGGCGAACTGCTCGGCGCCGGGCATCATGAAGCGAAGAGGCTGGCTGCGGTCGCTCAAGTCGTTGTGGAGGTCGGCAAAGACTGACCCGGGGATGTGGGCGGCCGACCACGCATCGCGACCGGGCACGACGAGAAACCCTGGCTTGCCATCCTCGCGCTGGCGCAGGAAGACGGTGCACTCAAGCACGCGCAGGCGTGGATCACCGAGATTCCCAGCAAGCCAGTCGGTGGTAGCGAGGTAGCGATCGCGGCCATCCATTTGCGCTAGCTCCTGGGGGGACTCAAAGCGTGCTGAGGCGGGCAGCCAGCGGAAGCCGGCGGTCGCGCCCAAACGCTCGCGGGGTGATCTTCACGCCGGGTGGAGCCTGCCGCCGCTTGTACTCGTTCCTGTCGACCATCGCGACAACCCTCCGGACCGTGGCGTCGTCGAATCCGGCCGCGACGATCTCGTCCACCGTGCGGTCGTCTTCGACGTACGCCTCGAGAATGGGGTCGAGCACCTCATAGGGCGGGAGTGTGTCCTGATCGAGCTGGTCGGGCTTCAGTTCAGCGCTGGGAGGTTTGATGATCACGTGCTCGGGGATAAGGTCGGTGCCGGCCTTCTCATTGCGCCAGCGGGCCAGGCGGTACACAAGCGTCTTCGGCACGTCCTTGATGACGGCGAACCCGCCGGCCATGTCGCCATAGAGCGTGGCGTAGCCCGTGCCGAGCTCGCTCTTGTTGCCCGTGGTGAGCGTGATGAAGCCAAAGGCGTTGGCGAGCGTCATGAGGATGTTCCCGCGCTGGCGGGCCTGGATGTTCTCCTCGGCGGTCCCGATTTCGCGGCCCTCGAACGCATCGGCGAGCATGTCGAGCATGGCCGCGTGTGCCGGTTCGATGGGGATAGTCAGGTAGCGGATACCCAGGTTTTCGGCGAGCGCGCGGGCGTCGTCGCGGCTGTGCTGGCTCGAGTAGCGGCTCGGCATCGAGACGCCGGCGACATTCTCCGCCCCGATCGCATCCACGGCGATCGCTGCCACCACGCTGGAGTCGATACCGCCCGAAAGCCCAACGACGGCCTGCCTGAACCCCGTCTTGGCAAGGTAGTCGTGCGTGCCGAGGACGAGGGCCTCCCAGACCTCCTCCTCATCGCAGAGGTGGGGGGCAACGGGCCCCGTTGCCGGCTGCCGGGTCGAGACGGGCACGGGCCAGCCGAGGTCAACGAATTCGGTGCCGGTGTGGCCATCTCGTTCGCGAAGCTCGACCCGGCGGCGCGGGTCGTGCAGACGCCGCTGGACCACGGCATCGAGGTCGATTTCGATGGGCAGCAGGGTCTCGCGGAACTGCGGGCCACGGGCCAGGACCTGTCCCTCCGCATCAACCACCAGCGAAGCGCCATCGAAGACGAGCTCGTCCTGCCCGGCAACCGCATTGAGGTATGCAACTGCCACCAGGTTGTCGGAGGCCCGAGTGGCGATCATCTTTTCGCGCCCCTGGGCCTTTCCTCGGTGATATGGCGAGGCGTTGATGTTGATGCAGAGCTCGGCGCCGCCGAGCGCGAGTACATCGAGTGGCGTACCCGGGTACCAGATATCCTCGCAGATGCTGACCCCGAAGGTGACCTCACCCGCAAGATAGACAGGAACGCGGTTGCCGGCAGCGAAGTAGCGCTCTTCATCGAAGACCCCGTAGTTGGGCAGGCGTCGCTTGTGGTAGGTGTCGACCCAGTGACCGTTCGCGATGATCGCGGCCGCGTTGTAGGCGTCGCCATTCATCCAGTCGACGAAGCCGACCACCGCGATAATGTCGCGAACGGTCGGCGCGAGCGATGCGACGGCCTGGTGTGAGGCCTCGCAAAAGGCACGCCGGAGGACAAGGTCCTCGGGCGGGTAGCCGGTGACGGCGAGTTCGGGGAAGGCCACAATCGCGCAGCCAGCCTCACGTGCCTCGGCGATGCGCGCGGAGATGGTGTCGATGTTCCCCCGGATATCGCCGACAGTCGTGTCGATCTGGGCGAGCCCAATGCGGACGGTCCTCATGGCGCGAGTATACTTCGCCGCCGGCACCGGGCTTCACGGCAGCATGGGGGAATCCCGTAGGCGGGTCCCCGGATTCACGAGCGCCCCCGAATGGTGCGACGCTGGGGCCGGTGGCGCTTTGAGGTAGGGAGATGTCTCGAAGCAGAAGTCTGATTCATGGTCCATGCCCGCTGTGCGGGCGGGTGACCCGGGCGCATTCGCGCATCGTGGTCGCCGATGTCGAGCCCTCAGGGGCAAGGCGGAGCCGCTACGCAACCGTAATTTGTCGAGATTGCGCGTTTGCAATGGTGCTCCGGTCGGAAGCAGCCGCATTGCGGGCAGCCTGTTAGTCGAACGAAAAGGGGGCCGCTCATCCGTGACGGATGGCGGCCCCCGGTGCGTAGAATGGCCCCCAAGCGAATATGAGGGGTCCTGCATGAACAACGTCCTCGCAATGATTCTTGCCGGGGGCCAGGGAGACCGCCTCTCCATCCTGTCGGAACAACGGGCGAAGCCGGCGGTGGTTTTTGGGGGGCAGTACCGGATCGTCGATTTCGTGCTCAGCAACTGCGGGAACAGCAGCATCACCAAGCTCGCAATTCTTACGCAGTACCGGCCACGGTCGCTCTTCAATCACATTGGCGCGGGACGGGCCTGGGGGTTCGACACGCCCGAGGGCGGCATCCAGATCCTGCAACCCTACCTTGGCCGCGCCGATTCCGACTGGTACCAGGGCACGGCCGACGCGGTCTACCAGAACCTGTACGTCATCGAGGAATCCCGGGCGCGCGAGGTGCTCATCCTTGCGGGCGACCACATCTACCTGACCTCGTACAGGAACATGGTGGCCTACCACCGAAGCCAGGGCGCCGACGCGACGGTGGCGGTCTACCAGGTCCCGCGCGAGGAGGCGCATCGCTTTGGCGTCCTGGACCTCGATGGAAACGGGCGCGTGACGGATTTCCAGGAGAAACCGGCCCACCCACGCGGCCAGTGGGCCTCGATGGGCGTCTACGTGTTCAACAAGGATGTCCTTGTCGAGCAACTCCAGGAGGATGCTGACCTCGCCGAGGCGAGCGCGCACGACTTCGGCCGCGACATCATCCCCCGCATGTACCGCTCCCACCGGGTATTCGGCTACCAGTACCAGGGGTACTGGCGCGATGTCGGCACCGTCGAAAGCTACTGGGCAGCACACATGGACCTGCTCAGCCCGAACCCGCCGCTGAACCTGGAAGACCCCGACCTGAGACTGAGGACATCGGGCACGCTGCTGCCGCCAGCACGGTTCGGCGCGCGAGCAATGGTGCGCGAGGCGCTCGTCTCCCCAGCGGCCTATGTTGCCGGGGAGGTGTCGCGATCCGTGATTTCGCCCGGGGTCGTGATCGAAGAAGGCGCGGTCGTTCGCGACTCGATCATCCAGCACCGCTGCGTCATCCGCTCTGGCGCGGTGATCGACCGCGCAATCCTCGACAAGGAGGTGACGGTGGGCCGCGAAAGCGTGGTGGGCGAAGGCACGAGCAACATCCCGAACTTCGACCGGCCGGATATCGTGAACGCAGGCATCACGATCGTCGGGAAGCGCGTCACGGTGCCATCGGGACTGCGGGTGGGGCGGAACGTGGTCATCGGCCCCGGGGTACACGATGAACTGATGGACCAGGCGGTGCTCGAGAGCGGCGCAACGGTGCACCCCACCCAGATGCCGCTTCACCTGTTCGTCTGAACCCGTGCGGCTCTACACGCTGGAAGAGGCGCAGGCCGCGCTGCCGGAAGTCATCCCGGTGCTGGAACGTATCCGGGCGGCGTATGTTGAGCTCCGGGCACTGCAGGCCAGCCTGGCGGCGGACGTGCGCGGGGCAAGCGGCGACGGGAACCTCACGGCAAACCCGTGGGACACCGGCGGAACGAACCGCGTCGGTGAGTTGAACCGCGAGCTCCAGCAGGCGGCGGGCGACCTCGACCGGCGCGGTGTCGAACTCAAGGACCCGGAGAGGGGACTCATCGACTTCTTCCATGAACGCGACGGGCGCGTGGTGTACCTCTGCTACCTGCTCGGCGAGCCAGGCATCGGGCACTGGCACGAGCTCCACGCGGGTCTTGGCGGGCGGCAGAGACTCTGAGCGCGAGAGATTCGGGGACGCGGGTGGCAGGCTCCCGCTCGATGGCTACAATCCGCGCACTACCGACCGGGGGCAGCAATGGCTACCGTCTACCCAATCCGTGACATCTTCGTCGAGGCCAACGGCCTCCGGCACCACCTGCTGGCGCGCGGGACGCCCGGGTCGCCGGTGGTGATGATGATCCACGGCCTGGCGGGGCAGGCGCACACGTTCGACGGGATCGCCAACATCCTGGCAGCGAATTACCACGTCTATTGCCTCGATGTCCGAGGACGCGGGGAGAGTGAGTGGGGCCCACCCGAGGGCTACACCATCGACACCTATGTAACTGACCTGGAGGCCATCCGGGAGGCACTCGGGCTCCAGCGCTTCTCGCTCGTGGGGACCTCAATGGGGGGCCTCATCACCATGCAGTACGCCCCGAAGTTCCCTGGGCGGGTCGAACGTGCCGTCCTGAATGATGTTGGCCCCGAGATCGACCCCGCCGGCCTGCAGCGCATCCTCTCCTATGTGGGAAACGCTCCGGAGATGTTCGCGGACATGAAGGCGGTGGTGAAGTACTACCGCGAACACTACGCGCCGATGGTCGAGCACCTGGCCGACGACCAGCTCGTGGAGTTCGCGCGCTACAACGTCCGGCGGAGCGATAGCGGCGTGTACGTGTGGAAGATGGATGCGGCGATCCGCACGACTCCGGCGGCGCCTCCCGTTGTCCAGCCGTGGGATGCGCTCAAGGCGATGACCTGTCCGGTGCTCATCCTGCGGGGGTCGAAGAGCGACGTGCTGAGCGCAGAGATCGCGCGGAAGATGATGGAGGCATTGCCGGGCGCGAAGCTGGTGGAGGTCCCCGGAGTGGGCCACGCGCCGGTGCTCACCGAACCGGTGGCGGTGACGGCGCTGGAGGAGTTCCTCGCCGGGTAGACGGGTTATTGACAGCCGGGCGTGGCAGCCATACCTTGATGGCTCAATCGAAGATTTGCGTCGATCGGGAAGAGTAGCCGGTCAGGCGAGCCTCCAGAGAACCGGGGACAGGTGAGAGCCCGGTGGCAGCGCGGCAGGTGAATGGGCCCGGGAGCTCCGCAGCCGAACCCCACGGCAGTAGGTTGCGGCGGAGTGGCACCGTTATCACAGCCAGGGCCCTCGCGGCACATGTCGCGGCGGCTGACAAGGGCCCGTGCGGAGCAATCCGCCCGGGAACAAAGGTGGCACCGCGAGAACCCCTCGTCCTTTGATGGCGAGGGGTTTTGTGTTCTCTGAGCCGCAAGGCGCATCCACCGCGGAGACACAACGGAACGAGGCTGCATGGGGGTGGCTTCGAATCCGGCCCGGCAAGGTGGAAACCACGTAGTTGAGGGACAGCACCAATGGCAACGCGCAAATTCTACCTGGACGAGTCGGAACTCCCGACCCACTGGTACAACATCTCCGCCGACCTGAAGAACCCGCCTTCACCCCCATTGCACCCGGCGACGCACGAGCCGATCGGGCCGGAAGCGCTGGCGCCGCTCTTCCCCATGGAGCTCATCAAGCAGGAAGTCAGCACTGAGCGCTACATCCCGATCCCGGAGGAAGTGCGCGACATCCTCAACATCTGGCGGCCAGCGCCGCTCATCCGGGCGACCTTCCTCGAAAAGGCGCTCGATACGCCGGCGCACATCTACTACAAGTACGAGGGCGTTTCGCCCAGCGGCTCGCACAAGCCCAACACGGCGGTCGCCCAGGCCTACTACAACAAGCAGGAGGGCGTGAAGCGCATCGCCACCGAGACCGGCGCGGGCCAGTGGGGCTCGTCGCTCGCCTTCGCCTGCAAGCTCTTCGGCCTCGAATGCAAGGTGTACATGGTGAAGGTCTCGTACAACCAGAAGCCGTACCGTCGCTCGATGATGCGGGTGTGGGGCGGCTCGGTGGTGGCGAGCCCCAGCGATGAGACCAATGCTGGCCGCAGCATCCTTGCCGAGGACCCGGAGAGCCAGGGCTCCCTCGGCATCGCCATCAGCGAGGCCGTGGAGGATGCGGCGATGCGCGAGGATACGCGCTACTCGCTCGGCAGCGTGCTCAATCACGTGCTGCTTCACCAGACGGTCATCGGCCAGGAAGCCATGAAGCAGATGGAGATGGCTGGCGAGTACCCGGATGTGGTCATCGGATGCGCGGGTGGCGGTTCGAACGCGGCCGGGCTGCTCTTCCCGTTCCTGAAGGACCGGCTCGACGGCAAGAAGAACACCCGCTTCCTCGCGGTGGAGCCGGCTTCGTGCCCCAGCCTGACCAAGGGCGAGTACCGCTACGATTTTGGTGATGTGGCAGGGCTCACACCGCTGATGAAGATGTACACGCTCGGCCACACCTTCATGCCGCCCGGGATCCATGCCGGCGGGCTGCGCTACCACGCGATGGCGCCGCTCCTCTGCCAGCTCTACGACGAAGGGTACATCGAGGCCAAGGCATACCCGCAGAATCCCTGCTTCGACGCGGCCACCCTGTTCGCCCAGACCGAGGGCATCATCCCGGCGCCCGAGAGCTCGCATGCTATCCGCGGCGCCATCGATGAGGCGCTGGCGGCGAAGGAGGAGGGCAAGTCGCGCGTCATCCTCTTCAACCTCAGCGGCCACGGCCTGCTCGACCTGCAGGCGTACGATGACTACCTGGCGGGCAAGCTGATCGACGACCACTACCCGGCCGAGAAGGTCCGGGAAGCCATGGCGCACCTGCCGGTGATCTAGACCGGCCGAACAGGTGGGGGAGAGCGGGCCCCCTCCCAAGGAGTTGAGACCATGACCACCACCAGCTCCACCACCGGCCTCGAACGGCGGCTCAGGGCCATCCTGGACGACAGGTCGATCCTGAAGCACCCCTTCTATGTCGAGTGGGCCGCGGGGACGCTGCCGATCGACAAGTTGCGGGCGTTCGTGCGCCAGTTCTACCCGTTCGAAGTCGCGTTTCCGCGCTACCTGAGCGCCATCCACAGCCGGACGGAATCACCAATCGTCCGCCAGCTGTTGCTCGACAATCTGTGGGATGAGGAGCACGGGGACCGGAACCACCCGGTGCTCTGGCTGGAGTTTGGGGCAGCGCTGGGCTTGAGCGCCGAGGACGTGCGGATGGCCGAACTCCGCCCGCAAACGAAGGCACTCGTCGACCACTTCCGCACTGCGGCGCGCGAGGCTCCGCTGGCAGAGGCGCTCGGGACGCTCTTCGCATTCGAGGGCCAGGTTCCTCAGATGTCGTGGCAGGTGATAAAAGGGCTCACCGAACACTACGGGTTCGAGCCGAGGCAATTCGAATTCTTCTCCGTGCACCTGGTGGCCGACATCGCGCATGCCGGGGCCGAGATGCAGGCGATCACCGAGTCCTGTACCGATGAAGACGCGCTGGCCGCGGCGGTCGAAGCCGCCTGCGACCGGCTCCTTGCATTCCTGGATGGTTGTTATGGGGAGGCTGCCTGATGGCGGAAGGCGAACAGACGATAGAGGCGTGGAACACCGCGATCCGGCTCGCAGCCGCCATCGGGCGGTTGAAGATCGGTTCGAACCTGAAGGCCGCGGGCGATGCGCAGGGCAAGGCGTTCGAGCTCGCCGGCGTGGCCTGCGGGCTCATCGCCGAGGCAAGCACGCGCGAAGGCCCGGCACAGCTTGCGCTGCTGCGCGATGCGCGCGGGGCCCTCGCGCAGTCCAGGTCGTGGATCCACGTCCTCGCGGCCGTGACCAACGAGCAGGAGTCGGTCTTCGGCAATGAGCTCGACCTGGTCGACCAGGCATCGCGGCAGGTGAACGCGTATGCCCGGTCGCTCGAACGCGGCGGCCCGGCGGCCGGCGGGCCGCGGCCGCCCATGCGGCCAGGCGGCGGCCCGCGGCCCGGCGGCGGCCCACCGCGCGGAGGAGCGCCTCGATGACCGAGCGGAAGCGAATTCTCACGGGCATCCGGCCCACCGGAGCGCTCCACCTCGGGCACTATGCCGGGGCGCTGGAGAACTGGGTGCGGCTCCAGCACGAGTACGAGACGTACTTCCTCATCGCGGACTACCAGGTCTCGGACTACGCCGACGACATCAAGCGGGTCCGCGATGCCGTGTGGGAAGTGGCGCTCGACTGGCTGGCAGTGGGCCTCGATCCGGAGGGAAGCTCGTTCGTCATCGAGAGCCTGGTACCAGAGCACGCCGAGCTGGCGACGCTTCTCGGCTGGTTCCTGCCCGTCTCGATGCTGGAGCGGAACCCCACGCTCAAGGCCGAGATGGCCGCCCTGGAGGAACCGGAGGACGGGTCGCAGGAGCGGAAATCGGTGCCGGTGGCGTTCTACACCTACCCGGTGATGCAGGTGGCGAACATCCTCATGCCGCGGGCGCACCTCGTCCCGGTCGGCGAAGACCAGCTCCCGCACATCGAGCTGACCCGCGAAACGGCGCGGCGCTTCAACCGGCGGTTCAAGGAAGTGTTCCCGGAGCCGGAGGGCCTGGTCGGCCGTGTGCCCCGGCTTGTGGGAACCGACGGCAACGCAAAGATGAGCAAGTCGCGCGGCAACACCATCGACCTCAAGGACTCGGCCGAGACGGTGGCGAAGAAGGTGCGCGGGATGTACGCCGGCCCACCCCGCGGCGCCACGGAGCCCGGAAAGGCCGAGGACAACCCGGTCTTCCTGTACCTCGATGCCTTCGACCCCGACGCGGCGCTGGTCGCGCAGATGAAGGGGGAGTACGAAGCTTCCGGCCTTCCCAACAAGGTGTTGAAGGATCGCCTGGCCCAGGTCCTCAATGATCTGCTCGACCCTTTCCGGGAGCGGCGCGCGTACTACGAGGCGAACATGCGCCAGGTGCGTGAAGCCCTGGAGGCTGGCACCAAACGCGGCCGGGCCATCGCCCAGGAGACCATGCTCATGGTCCGCGACGCCCTCGACCTCGGGTACCTGGAGAAGTACTAGATGCTGCACCCGACGCTCGATGAGGTGAAGGCGCTCGCGGGACAGGGCCAGGGCAACCTGGTGCCGGTCTACCGCGAGGTGACCGCCGACCTGGAGACCCCCGTCTCGGCGTTCCTCAAGGTGCGCACGGGCAAGTATTCATTTCTGCTCGAGTCGGTCGAAGGCGGCGAGCGCATGGCCCGGTATTCATTCATCGGCACCCAGCCTTACCGGGTGTTGCGGACTGGGCCCGGCGAGGAATGGGAGGGCGACCCGCTCATCCCGCTCGAACAGGAGATTGCCCGCTTCAAGGAGATCCCGGTGCCGGGCGTGCCCGCCTTCACCGGGGGAGCTATCGGCTACGTGGCCTACGATGCGGTGCGACACTTCGAACCTCGGGTTGCGCCGCCGGAGAAGGACGAACTCGGCATCCCGGAGGCGATCTTCCTCTTCTGCGACTCGATGGTGGTGTTCGACCACATCCGCCACACCATCAAGGTCGTGGCCCATTGCCGGCTCGATGGGGATATCGACGCCTCGTACCGCCAGGCGGCGTTCCGCATCGACGAAATCGTCGAGAAGCTCAACAACCCGACGATCCAGCTTCCCCACGAGGAAGTGGGGGCGGTGCTGCGGACGAACGGCCAGGCCGAGTCCAACGTCGGCCGCGAGGGCTACGAGCTGATGGTCGAACGCATCAAGGAGTACGTGGTCGGGGGCGATGTGATCCAGGCAGTGCCTTCGCAGCGGCTCAGGCGCAAGGTGGCGGTCCACCCGTTCAACATCTATCGCCAGCTCCGGATCGTGAATCCGTCGCCCTACATGTTCTACCTCGACATGGGGGACTTCCAGATTGTCGGTGCTTCGCCGGAGCTGCTGGTGCGCGTGGAGGACGGTGTGGTGTTCACGCACCCCATCGCCGGGACTCGCCCGCGGGGCGCATCGGCAGAGGAAGACGATCGGCTCGCCGCGGAACTGCTGGCCGACGAGAAGGAGCTCGCCGAACACATCATGCTCGTCGACCTCGGGCGGAACGATGTCGGAAGGGTATCGACCCCCGGCACCGTCCACGTCGACAAGTTGATGGAGATCGAGAAGTACTCACACGTGATGCACATCGTCTCCAACGTCTCCGGCAAGCTGGCGGCGGGCAAGACGCAGTTCGATGCCTTCCGGGCGGTGTTCCCCGCGGGAACCGTGAGCGGAGCGCCCAAGGTGCGGGCGATGGAGATCATCGCCGAACTCGAACCGTCGAGGCGCGGCATCTACGCCGGGGCCGTTGGCTACGCGAGCTTCTCCGGCAGCCTCGACACCTGCATCGCCATCCGCACGCTGCTCGTGAAAGACGGGTTCGCCTATCTGCAGGCGGGCGGCGGCATCGTCTACGACTCGGTCCCCGAGACCGAGTACATCGAGACGGTGAACAAGATGCGCGCGCTGACGCGGGCGATCGACCAGGCAGAGATAGCCGCCGCTGAGATGAAGACTGGGAGCCTGGGCTATGGCTAGGGACTGCCAGCGGAGGACAGCATGAGCGACCGGCGCCCGGACTGCGTGTACGGGATCCTGGTGCGAGACGATCGGGTCTTCCTGCGCGCCTTTGGGGAGCAGTTGGGGCTGCCCGGCGGCGTCTTCCGCCCCATGGCCGAAGACCGCAAGGCCGAGCTGCGGGCCCACCTGTGGGATCAGCTCGCGATCCAGGCAGTAGCGATTTGGGCACAGGGCGCGTTCGACTACCGCAACCCCGATGAGACACACGAGCGGTTCAGCGGGTTCTACACCGTATGGGAGTGGCAACCCGAGGTGCCCGCAGCATCCGGTCGCTGGATGGCGAGTGACGAGGTTGCGTCGAGCCCCCTCGCTCCCTCGCTGCGCATACTCTTGTTGAGCGTGCTGGCCACGCTAGCGATCAAGACGACATGAAGCAGGACATTCGCATGGCCGCGATCCTCGAGCGCGATGGCCGGCTCTTCCTGGTGAGGCCGCGGCCTGACGCGCCGTGGGTGTTGCCCGGGGGCCCTCTCCCCGAGCATGCCGACGACGTGGACCGCGAAATGGACGACATCCTAGGGCGCCTCGGCGTGTTTGCCCCGGCGATCGAGGAAGACTTCCTGCAGACTCACTTCTTCCCAACCGACCAGGGGCAGATCGTATTCAATCTGTATGCCGCGACCGAATGGACCGGCGACCCGGTGGTGCCCGCCGGACATGGCGCGGGCTGGTTCGCCGTCGAAGAGATTGACGCGATCGACATGGACGAGCGGGAACGCAACGCCATCCTGGAGGCGCTTGGGGTCCGAACGCCCGAGGACCGAACGGCGGCCATCCTTGCCGCCCTGGGAGGCGAGCTCGAGGCGCCTGACCGGCCAGTTGCGGCCGGCCCCACCGGCGAACGCCACCACCTGCCGGGACGGGAAGCGGGCATGGACGTCCTCCGCACGCTCACCGCCGCCGACCCGGAGCGAGTGGCGGCGATGGCCGCGCGACAGCAGCCAGAACTCGCCGACGACCAGATCGACTGGGTGCTCGGACAGGTGTGGGCCAATCGCGCGCTCGACCGGCGGACGCGCAGCCTGCTCGTGGTGGCGATGCTCGCCGCCACCGGAAAGACGGGCGGCACGCTGCGCACCCACATCAACGGAGCGCTGAATCACGGCGCGACGCCGGAACAGGTGGTCCAGACCATGCGGATGGTGGCCGCCTACGCCGGATTCCCGGCCGCCCTGGAGGCATGGCCGATGATGGAAGACGTGTTCGAGCAGCGCGGCATACCACGGCCAGGGAGGACCGAATGAGCGTCATCCTCTGGGACCTCGATGACACGGTGCTCAACACGCTTCCGTGGAGAATGAGCGCCCTCGCGCACGCGCACGAAACGCTGCTGGGCACGAAAGTCGACCCGGAGGCGCTCTGGCGCTCGCATCGCGGCGGTACGCTGGAAGACCTGGGCCGCCGATTGCTGGGAGACGACTACCGGAAGTTCGCCTCGGTGTATCGCGAGCGCTACTTCGGATCGGCCCGCGATATCCGGCCCTATCCTGGTATCGAACCCGTGCTGCGCTCGTTCCACGCGGCGGGCTTCAACATGGGTATCGTCACCTCGAAAGTAGCCTGGGGCGCCACCGACGAGCTGACCCTGGCCGGCATTCTCCAGTACTTCCACACGATCGTCGGGTTCGACGACACCGACAACCACAAGCCCGACCCTGAGCCGATTCACGCGGCACTCGATCGCATGCTCGCCGACGACCCATCAGCGGCGGTGTTCATTGGCGATAGCCCGGCCGACATCTGGGCCGCGCGCAACGCTGGCATCCGCTCGGTTGCGGCGCTCTGGGGAACGCTCGATGCCGAGCTCCTGCTCGATGCAATGCCGGACTTCACCGCGAGCAACCCGGGCGAGGTGTTGACCATCCTGACCGGGATGGAGTTCGGTCGATGACCACGGAGATGGCGAAGCAGGTGGCACACGTGGGCGTCCGGTTCTACCGCACCGGAGGCATCGAGCTCATGCTCGTGCCACTGCTGAAGGAGTCGGCGAGCTTCACCCGGTCGGCAGGCGACGGCTACTTCCTGGTCGCGCTGATGGGCGAGCCGGGTACCGCCTATCCGCTCAACCTGCGATCGCCCGGGACATACGACCCCGAGTACCTGGGCGAGAAATTCCGCCTGGACCGCCGGGGATATGGCTGCACACCAGAAGAACTCGCCGCATCCCTGCGGCTGATCCGCGACGACCTTGCGAACGAAGAAGGGATGGACCGATGACAACCCTGCTCATCGACAACTACGACAGCTTCACCTACAACCTCTACCAGTACCTGGCGGAGCTTGGCGCCGACGTGAAGGTCTTCCGCAACGACCAGATCACGCTCGACGAGTGCCGGGCACTCAAGCCGGACCACGTCGTCATCTCCCCGGGGCCGGGCGACCCGGACGACGCTGGCATTTCGCGGGACGTCATTCGAGAGTTCGCAGGCAAGGTGCCAGTGCTGGGCGTCTGCCTGGGCCACCAGTGCATTTTTGACGTGTACGGTGGCACTATCGCCGGAGCCGGGGAGATCAAGCACGGCAAGACGTCGATCATCAGCCACGACGGGAAGGGCCTGTTCGACCACATCCCCGACCAGTTCAAGGCGGTGCGTTACCACTCGCTGGCGGGCACACCCGACTCCACGCCCGGTGACCTGGAAGTGACGGCCCGCTCGGAGAGCGGCGTCATCATGGGTGTCCGGCACAGGGAACTGAAGGTCGAGGGCGTGCAGTTCCACCCCGAATCGATCGCGACGGAACATGGCAAGGAGCTGCTGAAGAACTTCCTGGAGATGGAGGGGGGCCGATGGTGATCCAGGAGGCCATCCGGGCGCTCGTCGATGGTGGCGGTATCGACGGCCCGCTGGCTGCAGGTGCGCTCGAAGAGATCATGACGGGCTCGGCCACGCCGGCTCAGATCGGCGCCTTCCTGGCGGCCCTGCGCGTGCGCGGGGAGACACCCGAGATCATCGCCAGCTGCCTCGGCGTGATGCAGGCGCACGCGGAACCAGTGAAGGCTCCGGGAGTCATCGACATCTGCGGCACCGGCGGCGACGGAACCGACACGATCAACGTTTCCACCGCGGCCGGGTTCGTGGTCGCCGCCGCCGGGGTGCGGGTGGCGAAGCACGGCAACCGCGCCGCTTCATCGAAGTGCGGGAGCGCCGACGTGCTGGAGGCGCTCGGCGCGCGCATCGACCTTGGCGGCGAACAGATCGCCCGGATCATCGAGAGCTGTGGGTTCTGCTTCCTCTTCGCTCAGCGGGTGCACCCCGCGATGCGGCACGTGGGCGGGCCTCGGCGCGAGATGGGCGTTCGCACGGTGTTCAACATCCTGGGGCCGCTTTCGAACCCGGCAGACCCCCGGCGCCAGCTCGTGGGGGTGGGCACCCGGGCGCTCGGCCCGCTGGTAGCGCAGGCGCTTGCGCTCCGGGGGCTCGATCGCGCACTCGTGGTCCATTCGGATGACGGCCTCGACGAAATCAGCCCGGCGGCCACAACCCACGCCTGGGTGGTGGGCGACGGTGCGGTGGCCGAGCGCGACCTCAGCCCGGACGATTTCGGATTGCCGCCGCACTCGTTGGCCGAAGTGGCCGGGGGAGACGCGCAACAGAACGCGGGCGACATCCGCGCCATCCTCGACGGCGCGGAGGGCGCGAAGACCGACTTCGTGGTGATGAACGCCGCCGCCGCGCTCTGGGTGGCGGGCCGGGCCGATGACTTAGCGGCGGGCGTCCCCCTGGCGCGCGAGGCCATCGGCTCGGGACGGGCGCGCGAAGTGCTCAATCACTACGTGCGGCTGAGCCTGGAGCTCGCCGATGGCTAGCCCGACCATCCTGGACACGATCGTTGCGCAGCGCGAGAAGGACGTGGCAGCCGCGAAAGCCGCCGTCCCGGAGCACGAGCTGGAGCGCCGGCTGGGGGCCGCGCCAGCGGTGATCGGGTTCGAGGAGCGCTTGCGGCGCGATACGCCGATGGCCGTCATCGCCGAGGTGAAGCGCGCCTCCCCGAGCCGGGGCGATATCGCCCCGGGGATGGACGCGGTCGCACAGGCGATGAAGTACGCGCGGGGGGGCGCGGCCGGCATCTCGGTGCTCACCGAGCCGACCTGGTTCAAGGGCTCGCTCCAGGACATGGCCGGGGCCCGGGCCGCGGTCGAAACGCTCGGTGCAGCCCGGCCCGCCATCCTGCGCAAGGACTTCATCATCGACGAGTACCAGGTCGTCGAGGCGCGAGTGCACGGCGCCGATGCGGTGCTGCTCATCGTGGCCGCGCTCGACGATGCGAAGCTCGGCCGCCTCATGGCGCGCTCGCGGGAATTGGGCATGGAGCCCCTGGTCGAGGTGAACAATGCGCAGGAGATGGACTGCGCGCTTGCCAGCGGCGCCCGGGTCATCGGCGTCAACAATCGCGACCTGCGGAGTTTCAACGTCGACCTGGGGACGACCGACCGGCTCGCCGGCATGGTCCGGGGTGACGTCCTGCTGGCGGCGTTGAGCGGCATCAGCACGCGAGCGGACGTTGAGCGCTTCCAGGCGGCGGGAGCCGGCGCCGTGCTCGTGGGCGAATCGCTGATGGTGGCCGCCGATCCTGCCGAGAAGATCCGCGAACTGCGCGACATCCACAACCCGGCGGCCTCGCGATGACGCTCGTGAAAATCTGCGGGCTCCGCGACGCCGCGACAGCGGTCGAGACGGCGAAAGCCGGTGCCGACTTCATCGGGCTGGTGTTCGCCGAGTCGAAGCGGCGCGTCACGCCGCAGGAGTGCTACGACATCGTCGAGGCCATCAAGGCCGGCCGGGCCCAGGGCCGCGAGGCGACGTTCGATGGGCCGGCGCGCGGTGAGGTCTCCGCGCGCAGCTGGTTCGGGGCCTGGGCCGACGCCATCGAGCAATCCGCGGCGCGCTGGCGGCCGCTGATCGTCGGCGTGTTCGCCGGCATGACTGCCGAAGAGGTGAACGACATCGCCGACGCGGCTGGCATAGACCTCGTCCAGCTTTCTGGGGGCGAGGACGACGACTTCGTGCGCAGGGTCGAACGGCCTGTGCTCCGCGTGGTGCATGTGCGCGAAGGCATGACTGCCGATGACATCGAGGACCGGTTCCACCCCGGGACGCCGGCGGGGCTGATGCTCGACACGGGCTCGAACGCTGCCCTAGGCGGCACGGGCGAGGCGTTCGACTGGGGTTTGGCGGCGGAGATCGCGCCGCGGACGCCATTGCTGCTCGCGGGCGGGCTCACTCCGGAGAACGTGGCCGGGGCGGTTGCATCGTGCGAGCCGTGGGGCGTGGACGTCTCCACCGGCGTGGAGACAGAAGGCGTGAAGGACATCCAGAAAATCCGCGCGTTCATCCGCGCGGCCAAGGGGGTGCGGGTTGGTCGCTGAGACTGCGCTATCGCCGCGATTCGGGGAGTTCGGCGGGCGGTACATCCCGGAGACGCTCGTAGGCGCGCACGAAGAGCTCGAGCGCGCCTATGCCGAAGCCCGGAACGATCCGTCGTTCCAGGCTGAGCTGGACGAACTGTTGAAGCATTATGTCGGGCGAGCCACGCCTCTCTACTTCGCCGAGCACCTGACGCGCCAATGCGGGGGGGCGCGTATCTGGCTGAAGCGAGAGGACCTGGCACACACCGGCGCCCACAAGATCAACAACGCGCTCGGCCAGGCCCTGTTAGCGAAGCGGCTCGGGAAGCCGCGGATCATCGCGGAGACCGGCGCGGGCCAGCACGGGGTCGCGACCGCAACCGTGTGCGCGATGCTCGACCTCGAATGCGTGGTCTACATGGGCAGCGAGGACATCAGGCGCCAGTCGCTCAACGCCTTCCGGATGAAGATGTTGGGCGCGGAACTGGTTTCCGTGGAATCGGGCAGCAAGACGCTGAAGGACGCCATCAACGAGGCGATGCGCGACTGGGTGACCAACGTCGCGACCACGCACTACATCATTGGCTCGGCCATCGGCCCGCACCCCTTCCCGACGATCGTGCGCGACTTCCAGTCGGTCATTGGCCGGGAAGCGCGGGCCCAGATGCTCGAACAGGCCGGGAAACTGGCCGACGTGGCGATTGCCTGCGTGGGCGGCGGGAGTAACGCCATCGGCCTGTTCCACCCGCTCATCGATGACCCGACCCGGCTCATCGGCGTGGAAGCTGGCGGCGACGGGGTTGGCACCGGCAAGCACTCGGCGACGCTCGTCGCGGGCAGGCCAGGCGTCCTCCACGGGACGAAGACCTACCTCCTCCAGGACGCCGACGGGCAGATCCTCGAGACGCACAGCATCTCGGCCGGCCTGGACTACCCGGGGGTTGGCCCCGAGCACTCCTGGCTGAAGACGAGCGAGCGCGCCGAGTACGTGGCCGTCGATGACAAGCAGGCTCTCGAAGGGTTCAAGGCGTTGACGCGGACCGAGGGCATCATTCCCGCGCTCGAGCCGTCCCACGCAATCTACCACGCCATGAACGTTGCCCGCGAACTGGGAGCGGACAAGGACATTCTTGTGGGACTGAGCGGCCGGGGCGATAAAGACATGCACACCGTTGCGGCCGCGCTCGGAGTGACGCTCTGACCGAGGCGGCCGCACGCCACCACTACCCCTGGGGCCCGCGGGAAGTGCTCGTGGGTATCGGGGGATTCCTCGGTGTGCTCATCGCGGTGAACGTGGTGATCGTCGTGGTCATGATCGCTCGCGGCGACGAGTTCGTACCGAGCGACGTGGGCGACGCGTTCGAGAAAGCAGCCGAGCTCGCACACTACGCCGACCAGCGGCTCCAGGCGGCCGCCACGGGGGCGGACCTCCCCGACCCGCCGAAGCTCGTGGCTGACCAGGGAAGTATCCAGGTGAGCCTGTTCGCGACCCTCATCTCCCAGGGTGCGCTGTTCGCCATCGTCGGCATAGCCTCGAAGCAGACGTTTCGGGGGCTCATGGATGCGCTCGGGCTGAATCGTTTCGACATCGCCGGGATGTGGGTTCCCGCACTCATGGTGGCGGTAGCCTATGCGGGCACGGTGGCCTGGGTGGTGGCGGCAGACGCCACAGGGATCTCGTGGCTGGAGCCATCGAGCACCGTGCCGCACGAAATCACGCGCGATGACCTGACGGTCAGCATCGCCGCGGTCGTCACGGTGCTGGGGGCCCCGCTTTCAGAGGAACTTTTCTTCCGGGGGCTCGTCTTCAGCGGCCTGCTGAAGTGGGGCTTCTGGCCGGCGGCAGCGGGTTCGGGCCTGATGTTCTCCCTCGTACACTTCGACCCCGGGAGCATGGTCCCGTTCTTCATGATCGCCGTGATGTTGAGCTGGGTGTACTACCGCCGGCGGTCACTCTGGGACGCGATTGTGTTTCACCTGCTGTTCAACCTGATCAGCTTCTCGATCCTGGTGGGCACATCATGACGGCGGCACGCCGGACCTGGCCCTGGGGTGAGACCCATGTCGCCGCCGGGATCTGGCTGGGGATTGCCGCCTACGCCGGACCGCTCCTGCTGATCGGGGCCACGGCGACGGCGCTTGGCGCCGGCCGCGAGTTCACCGATGTGGGCGACCCGTTCGAGAAAGCGGCATTACTGGCGCGGTACGCCGATGAGGCACTTGCGCGGGCTGTGGCCGGCAATGCGATCCCTGAGCCCCCGCGCCTGCTCGGCGATGTGGTCACCGCCCGGATTGCCTGGTCGTACGCGATCCTCTCAGCGGCGCTCTTCGCAAGCGTGGCAGTGGTCGCGTCGCGGCAACACCCGTCTGCCTTCGTCCGCGCCACTGGCCTGGGCCGGCTAGATGTGGACCGGCTCTGGCTGCCCGGGGCCGCCGTGGCGCTGCTCTACCTTGGCGCGGGGCTCTACGCGCGGGGCGTGGAAGCGGCCGGCATCGACGCGCTCATCCCCGGCGGCACGCGGCTCGATGCCACCCTCCGCGACACGCCGGCACTCCTGCTCTATGGGCTCACCACGGTGGTTGCCGCACCAATCGGCGAGGAACTCTTCTACCGGGGACTGGTGTTCGGCGGGCTGGCCTCGTGGGGGTTCGTGCCCGCGGCGCTTCTCTCGAGTGTGCTGTTCGCGCTTTCGCACCTGGACCCCGGTTCGCTTGTCCCGTTCACCGTCCTGGGGATGACGATGGCCTGGCTGTACTGGCGCAGCGGATCGCTGTGGGACGCGATCGCATTCCACGTGCTTTTCAACCTCTTGAGTTTCATGCTCCTGATCGTGAGGACCCAGTCATGACGAAACGGCTCCGAGACCTGTTTGCGAACGCGCACTCCGAAGGGCGGAAGCTCTTCGTGCCCTACGTGACCGCGGGGTACCCCCGGCGCGAAGACACGGTGCCCCTGCTCCTGGCGATGGAGGAAGGGGGCGCGGACGTCATTGAAATCGGTGTCCCGTTCTCGGACCCGATGGCCGATGGCGCGACCATCCAGCACGCCAACCAGGTCGCGCTCGAACAGCACGTCTCGTTGCGGGATTGCTTCGCTTTCGTGCGCGACGCCCGTGCGCGGGGCCTGAAGGCGCCGGTGGTCTTCATGGGGTACTACAACCCCATCCTCGCCCGGGGCGAAGAGCGCGCCGTCCGCGAGGCGAAGGAGGCCGGGGCCGACGGGTTCATCGTGGTGGACCTGCCGCCCGAGGAGGCCGCCAATTTTCTCGGGGCCT
Source organism: uncultured Anaerolineaceae bacterium (assembly GCA_964507025.1). GTDB lineage: Bacteria > Chloroflexota > Dehalococcoidia > Tepidiformales > Tepidiformaceae > Amarobacter. The sequence continues at coordinate 36,664 of CAZDOK010000001.1, read as the reverse complement.
GCCGGACGCACGACATGAGCTTCGTGCCGCTGGTGGCGCCGACCTCGGCCGATGCCCGCATCAAGGTCATTGCCGCGGCCGCCGATGCGTTCCTCTACTGCGTGAGCATGACCGGGACGACGGGCAAGGGGAACGTCCCGCTGGACGACCTGCCGTTCTTCATCGAGCGCATCCGGAAGCAGACGGACCTGCCCCTGGCGGTGGGCTTCGGTATCAACACGCGGGCGCAGGCGGAGCGCGTGCGCGAGGTCGCGGATGCGGCTGTGGTTGGCTCTGCTATAATCGCCACGATTGACGCCGCGGAGGAAGACCACCGCGCGCAGAGCGTCAGGGAGTTTGTGGAGGATGTCTCCGGCCGATAGCGGACAGGTGAATGCGGCCCACACGTGGGAGAACGAGCGCCGATGGGCGTGGCGTTGGCCCCTCGTGGGCCGCGCTTATGGGTGTCCGCAGGCCGGGGTCTTTGGGCTCCCGGTTCGCTAAGGGCACAAACTCACACCCGATCGAACCCCCTGGAGGAGGACCTGCGCGTATGCCGGTTCGCGGCGTCCGTGGTGCAACAACCGTCACCCGGAACCAGAAAGAAGAAATCCTCGATGTCACCAAAGAGCTGCTGACCACCATGCTCGAGGTGAACGAGATCAACACCGAGGACATCGCTTCGGCCTGGATCACCACAACGCCCGACCTGTACGCCGAATTCCCGGCGGTTGCCGCGCGCCAGATGGGCTGGACCCAGGTCCCGCTCATGCAGAGCCACGAGATGTCGGTCCCCGGCATGTTGCCGCTCTGCATCCGCGTCCTTCTCCACTGGAATACGGAGAAGACCCAGAGTGACATCCGGCACGTGTACCTGCGCGAGGCGGCACGCCTCCGCCCCGACCTTAGCTCGAGCACACACTCGACCGCGCGTTAGTGGAGATAAAGACCCCGTGATCATTGTGGTATCCCCGGAGGCGACTCCGGATGACATCGACGTTATCGTTGCCCGGGTAGAAGAAACCGGGCGGCAGGCCCACCTCTCGGTGGGAACGGAGCGGAGCATCATCGGCGTGATTGGACCGGACGACCCCGCGCTGCAGGACGTCTTCGAGACCCTCCCGCATGTGGAATCGGTCCACCGCGTGACCAAGCCGTACAAGCTGGTGAGCCGGGAGTTCCACCCGGGCAACAGCATCATCGACGTAGGGCATGGCGTGAGCATCGGCGGACCGGAGCTCGCCATCATGGCGGGGCCTTGCTCCATCGAAAACGAGGACCACATCGTCGACGCCGCGAGGGCCGTGAAGGCGGCCGGGGCGAACATCCTCCGGGGTGGCGCGTTCAAGCCCCGCAGCTCGCCCTACGCTTTCCGAGGCCTGGGAGTCGATGGCCTACGCTTCCTGCAGACGGCGAGCCGCGAGACCGGCATGCCGATCGTCACCGAGCTGATGAGCGTGCGCGACATCGACGCGGTCTGCAAATACGCCGATATTATCCAGATCGGCGCGCGGAACATGCAGAACTTCATCCTGCTCGACGAAGTGGGCATGGTGAAGAAGCCGGTGCTGCTGAAGCGCGCGCTCAGCGGGCAGATCGAGGAGTGGCTCCTCGCGGCCGAGTACATCATGGCCCAGGGCAATCCGCACGTAATCCTGTGCGAGCGTGGCATCCGGACCTTCGAGACGGCCTACCGTAATACGTTCGACGTGAATGCCATCCCGCTCGTGAAGGAACTCAGCCACCTGCCAGTGATCGCCGACCCGAGTCACGGCACCGGGAAGGTGAACCTGGTGACGCCGGTGGCGATGGCAGCCATCGCTGCCGGAGCCGACGGACTGATGATTGAAGTACACAACAATCCGGAGCACGCGCTGAGCGATGGCCCGCAATCGTTGACATATGAGCGGTTCGCTTCGATGATGCGGTCGGTCGCCGGTATCGCTTCCGCGGTCGAGCGGACGCTCCCAGGGGTGTGGGCGCCTGCAGCGGCACGGTAACGGAGATGGTCGTAAGACCGTGACGGGTGCGCCCCAGCGGGGGGGCGTTGGCTCGTCGGGAGTCATGGCTGAGATCACGCTGCCCGTCTTTCAGGGTCCCCTGGACCTGCTCCTGCATCTCATTGAGCGCGACGACCTGGACATCACGGCCGTTTCGCTCGTCGCTGTCACCGACCAGTACCTCCGGGCCATACGGACAAGCGAGGGCTTCGACCCCGGAGCCCTCGCCGAGTTCGTGGCCGTGGGGGCGAAGCTCATCTTCCTGAAGTCCAAGGCGCTGTTGCCTCGGGCCCCGCAGGATGAGCCGGGCGAGATCGAGGACGACGATGTCGGCCGGGAGCTGGTCGAACTGCTGCGGGAGTACAAGCGGTTCGCGGAGATCGCATCGGTACTCGAGGAGCGGCAGGAAACGGGACTCCGGATTTACACGCGGCTGGCACCGCCGCCTGCGCCCCCGGAGGGCACGGGGCTATCAAACGTCACCATGGAACGGCTGCGGGCGATCATGATCGAGGTACTGAACAAGAAGCCGGTGGAGGCGCGGCCCCGGGCCGTGCTGCAGCGCGACACGGCGATGACGCTGGTCCAGCGTATCGGCGAGTTCCGCGAGCGCCTGCGGCGGCGGGGCAAGTTCTCGTTCCGGCGGGCGATCATGGAGTGTACGAACCGGCTCGAGGTGGTGGTCTCGTTCCTGGCCATCCTCGAGCTGCTCAAATCGGGCGAGGCCGATGCGCGGCAGGCCCAGGCCTGGGGAGACATCGAGGTGGTCGCGCTCGCCGTCGCGGCCTAACCTGGAGGCCGACTCCGCGCAGGGCCGCGCAGACTTCGAGTCAGGGCGCCGAACCCTGCCCCAACCGCTGCGCCGAGCGCATCGAAGGCAATATCCAGGAGACTCGCGTCGCGGCCCGGCACGAACGCCTGGTGGAGCTCATCGGAGAGCCCGTAGAGCACGGCGAGCACCCATGCCGCCACCGCCAGCCGCCACCGGGGTGAAGCCGGCCAGATCGCGGCGAGGAGCCCGGCTGCCAGGAACGCGAAGACTGCGTACTCCACGGCGTGGGCCGCGAACGACTGCCACTCGGGGCCGCGAGGGCCAGGCGGGTTCGGGAAGCTGGAGAGCAGGAAGATGAGGCCCGCCCATCCGAGCAGGGCGACCAGCCAGGGGCGCATCGCCCAATTCTCAACTCGCGCCCGGCCGCCGTCGAACTACGTTTCTGCCGCTAGCACCATCTGTGTCTGGGTAACCTGCGCCAACAGCTTGCCCTCGGGCGAGCGGATGCTCGTCTGCCACGTCTGCGTGCGGCGGCCCCGGTGGAGCGGAACACACTCGGCCGTGAGCGTGGTGCCCGCGACACCGGGACCGAAGAAGTTGGTGTTCGACTCGATCGTCGTGGTGCCCGTGCCGGGCGGGAGGTTCAGCACCGTACCCACCGCCCCGAGCGTATCGGCGAAGGCCATGAGCACGCCGCCGTGACAGACGCCGGGGACCGTACAGAGTTCGTCCCTGACGTGAAGCTCGGCTGTCACGCGCTCGGGCGTTGCCGAGGTGAGGCGGATACCGAGGGTCCCCGGAAAGAACGGCGCGATGCGCTCCTGCAGGCTGGCTGCGCTATCCATGTGCGACTCCGTCGGGAAGGTTCCGATCCAGCGTGCGATCGACAGGGCGCGGGGGCGAGAACCACCTGAGACGATTGTGCACAGTCCACCCGGCGTTGGTAGGCTTGTGAGTACCGCGATGAGCATTCCGACCTTCACGCAGGCGCAGCTGACCGCAGGGGCACCAGGCCCCGAAACCGCGTTGACGATCGGCGTGCTCGACGGGGTGCACCTGGGCCACCAAGCGTTGCTGCGGCGGCTCCGCCAGGAGGCGAAGAAGCGGGCGCTCTCGCCCGGGGTGGTCACCCTCCATCCTCATCCCATCACCGTGCTCCGGCCCGAGGTGGCCCCGAGCTACCTCACGTCGCTCGAAGACCGCATGGAGCTCCTGCGCCTGGCCGGGGCCGACTGGGTCATCCCCCTCACCTTCACCAGCGAAGTCTCCGAGGTGACCGCGGAGGAGCTGGCAGCGGCGTTCCACAAATGGCTACGCATGCGGCTGATGGTGCTCGGGCCCGATGCGTCCTTCGGCCGGGGCGCGCCGAAGGACACGGTCGAACGGATGCGCCAGCTCGGCGCCGAGCTTGGGTTCGAGGTCATCCAGGTCGAACCGCTGATGCACGACCACGAGCGTTACAGCTCGACCGCCGTGCGGAAGGCCCTGGTCGAGGGCGACATGGACCGCGTGACCTCTTTGCTCGGGCGGCCCTACCGGATCTCGGGGCCGGTGGTCAAAGGCTTCGAGCGCGGCCGCACGATCGGGATCCCGACGGCGAACATCTCCGTGGCGGTCGACCGGGCGCTGCCCGCGCTGGGCGTCTACGCGACGCGCGTGCAGGTTGCCGGGCATTCGCTCCGGGGCGGGACGAACATCGGCCGCCGGCCAACCTTCGATGCAGGTCATGTCTCGATTGAGACCCACTTGCTTGACTTCGAGGGCGACCTCTACGGCGAGCGGATGGACCTGGAGATCATCGCGCGCATCCGGGGCGAGATGAAGTTCGAAAGCGTCGAACAGCTCAAGGCCCAGATCGCCCGGGACATCGTTCGCGCGCGGGAGATCCTCCGCTGAGCGCATCCCTACCTTCGAATCTCCGGCTGGACATGGCATGACACGAACGATGGCACCCGTCGATGAGCAGATGAGCGTCCTGATGAGCGGCGTGGACTATGGCGACGCCCTGCTGAAGAAGCAGATGGAGCGCGAACTTCGCGCTCTCCTCGAACAGGACCGCCCGCTGCGCGTCTACCTGGGGATCGACCCGACGGCGACCTCGCTGACGCTCGGGCACACCGTGCCCCTGCGGAAACTCCGGCAGTTCCAGGAATTCGGCCACGATTGCGTCTTCCTCATCGGCGACTACACGGCCCTGATCGGCGACCCGAGCGACAAGAACAAGCTGCGGCCGATGCTCTCTCAGGAGGACATCGCGGCAAACGAGGCGACCTACTTCGAGCAGGCGGCGCGCATCCTCGACCCGGGCCGTACGGAGTTGCGCCACAACTCCGAGTGGCTGGGAAAGCTGACGTTCCCCGACGTCATCAGCCTGATGTCGAAGTTCACCGTGGCCGAGATGCTCAGGCGCGACAATTTCCGCAAGCGGTGGGAAGACGGAGACGCTGTCTACCTGCACGAATTCCTCTACGCGCTGATGCAGGGCTACGACGCGTACGCCCTGCAATGCGACGTGCAGGTCGGAGGCACCGAGCAGCTCTTCAACCTCATGGCTGGACGAAAGATCCAGGAAGATGCGGGGCAGCGGCCGCACGTGCCGGTCACCATGCCCATCCTGGTCGGCCTGGATGGCAAGGAGCGGATGTCGAAGTCCAAGGGCAACCACATCGGCGTGAACGACCCCCCCGAGGAACAGTTCGGGAAGGCGATGTCGATCCCGGACGACGTGATCGGCGACTTCTTCACGCTCGCGACGAACCTGCACCCCGACGAGGTGCGGGCGATCATGCGCGCGATGCGGGATGGCGAGCGCAGCCCCATGGAAACCAAGAAGCTCCTGGCGCGGACGATCGTGAGCGAGTTCTGGGGCGCCGATGCCGCCGCCGCGGCGCAGGAACACTTCGAGCGTACAGTGCAGCGCAAAGAAGTCCCGGAAGAGATCCCCGAATACCGTGTGCGCGATGGCGACCTCCTGCTCGACGTGGTCGTCTCGATGGGCGCGGCGCCTTCGAGGCGGGAGGCACGGCGGCTGTTCGAACAGCGAGCGGTGACCATGGATGGGCTGGTGATGGAGCCGACCACACCGGCGCGAGCCGGGACCACCGTCCAGGTGGGGAAGCGGCGCTGGATCCGGATGGTGTAGCGGGCGGCGGACAACCGCATCAGGCGGCGTTGCGGCGTTCATCTTGAGGCGGGTATCCTGCGGGCCTGGCTCACCGGCCAGGAAATACAGGAGGAACCAAAAAGCATGGCAGATCTGAAGGAAACGCAGGCGCGGCACGCCCAGGACGTGGTGTCCGGCAACATGGCCGGCGTCATGGGTGATCTCACTCCCAACGCGATGACCAAGGCCATGGGGCTGGCGGCCAACCCGATCTCGGCCACTTCGTACGAGGTGAAGGACCTGGGCAACAACGAAGCAGAGATCAGCTACATCGGCGCCAGCACACGCAAGATCTGGAGCAAGTGGATCGACAACGGCGGGAAGTGGCAGATCGACGACTTGAAGGACCTCGGCTGAGATGGCGCAATCGGCGAGTGCCCGCGAGGCAGTCGAGCGCAACGCCCAGGCGGTGATGTCGGGCAATCTCACCCAGATCATGGCCGACATCACGCCCGAGGCGCTCGCCCAGATGATGCAGATGGGCGCCCAGGCGGGTGGCCTATCGCCGGCGCAGATGCCCAACATCGAGGGTTACGAGATCGAAGAGAAGGGCGCGGATGGCGACGCCGAGGTGTTCCACGTCACCTTCCGTTCCTCCATGGGAACGGCGACCCTGGGCTCCTCGTGGAAGCAGATCATGGGCCAGTGGAAGCTGACCGCAGTTGAGCTGATCTCCGCGGAGATGACCGCGAACTAGTCGGCAAACCCGGCCGAAGCTTGTGGGGGAGGAGTTGTGGACATTTGCCTGGTTCGGCACGCAGTGGCTGTCGAGCGCGGCTCGCCGGGATTCGAAGACGACGCAAAGCGGCCGCTAACGCCGCAGGGCAGGGCCCGCATGGTCGAGGCCGCCGGAGGGCTCAAGCGGCTGTTCACCCCTCAGGTGATCCTGACCTCGCCCCTGGTTCGGGCCGCAGAAACCGCGGAGATCCTCCGCAAGGGCTACGGCCTTGGGAAACCACGCGTGTGTGACGCGCTGGCGACCGGCGACCATGACCGCGTGCTGGCAGCCATCGAGGAGGCCGACGCCGGCGCCGTCGCCCTGGTGGGCCACGAGCCGTGGATGAGCGAACTGCTCGCCTACCTCCTCACCGGCGACCGGACGGGGATGGCTTCGATATTCAAGAAGGGAGCCGCAGCACTCGTCGGAAGCGCCGCCGATCCGGCCCCCGGGAACTGCTGGCTCGAGTGGCTGATCCAGCCCGGAACGCTGCGCAGGCTCGGTCAATCGGGGGGCTGATCACGCACCGCAAAGGTGACGGGCATCCTGATTGCCGACTCGAGCCGCCGCTGCTGTCGTTCGAGATCGTAGAGTTCGGCATCGAGCGGCGCATTGGCGTGAAGACGGACGTTCAGCCGCTCCTTCCCTGCCCTCGCGGTCACATCCAGCACGGGCGAAGGGTGCCGGCGGCGGATTGCCCGCGCGACACCGAGGATTGCGGCCAGGACTGCGGCAACCCTGGAGTCATCGGGAGCGACGATGGCCTTGTACGGTGCAAGGTCCGGCGTGCCGGAATCCGCCCAGCGGACGAGTGCCGCCAGGAGCACGATTTCGCGGTGGGTGAACCCGTGCAGGTCGCCACTGTGGACCAGGTACTCGGCGTGCCGATCACGGCTGTAGTAGTCGATGTGCATGCCGATGCCCGCCAGCCGGGCCGCTGAGAGTAGCAGATCGAGCTCGGCGACACCGAGGCCGTGGATGTCGCGGGTGGCCTCAAACAGGATCGCGGCGGCATGAACCACGGGCTCGGCGGCGAGCTCATCGACGCCGTTCGCGCGAGCCAGGCCGGCGATGGAGGCATTCCGGACGTCGGGGAGGATCGCACCCTCGCCCCGGAGTTCCTGCCAGACCAGGCCCTCGCGGAGCCCCTGCCCGGAGACGTGGAGGCTCGCCGCCCCGGTGATCTCCATGACTTCATCGATGACGATGGCGGCCGCGTGGAGGATGTCGGCGCGGTTTGCCCCAACGCCGGCGATCTTTCGCCGCTCGTCGGAGGAAACGCGGGCCAGGGCCGAGGCGAGGCGGTGCACGTCTCGCCTCGAAAGCTCGATGCCGTGGAGCCGGCGCAACGGATAGGCGCGCCGCAGGCGAACGATCCTGGCCAGGTTGCGGACCGCTCCACCCGTGCCGAACAGCACCGGATGTGGTGCTGAGGCCGAAAGCTGCTGCCGGACCACCTTGCGGAGGCCTCGAATCTCACGAGCGGTCGGAGGGTCGGACTTCAGGTAACGCTCTCGCGCGTAGATCGCACCGAGGGGAGCCGACTGGACATCGACGAGGCGGCGGTCCTCGATGCGCATCAGCTCCAGCGAGCCGCCGCCGATATCGAGCAGGCGGCCGTCGCGCAACGTCGTGCTGTTGACTACCCCCAGGAATCCACAGAACGCCTCGTCGTAGCCGGTGAGGACCCGGATTCGCGTGCCGGATTCCTCCCGGACGCGCGCGATGAACTCCGTGGCGTTCGGCGCCCGGCGGAGCGCCTCGGTGCCCACCGCAACGGTAACGGTGGGGCTGAAGGATGCGGCGATCTGGGACATGATGCGGAGCGCGCGGACTCCGCGCTCGATGCCCTCCGCCGTCAGGTTGCCGCCATCCTGGCCTTCACCGAGGCGGGCGTCGAAGCGCTCCTCATCAATGACTTCGAAGGCCTGGGGCGAAAGCGACCGTGCGACCAGCAAGCGCACCGAGTTCGAGCCGACATCGATGACGGCGACAGTCGTGGCGTGGCTCATACAGGTCTCCGCATCGGACCATTATGATCCGGGCACACGCCGGCGGTAACGCTCGCGCGAATTACAGCGCGGAAACATGGCGCACATCCGGGATTGACACGATGCGTGTAGAATGTTCCTGAGCGAAACGGAAGGAGGCGGGCACATGAAGCGGAAGATGCTTGGGGCATTGCTACTCCCCCTGCCGTTTGCGGCCCTGCCAGTCGCGGCGGTCATGTTTAGCGCGACACCTGCACCTGGCGACGGCGGCCTCGTCGTCCAGACACCGATACCGATCGAACAGCAAACCGAACAGATGGCGGCAGACCTCCCCGGGCTGGCCGGCGGAGATAGCACCCTTGCCTATGGTGTGGGCAGCCGCGCCGCTGACTGTGTTGATAACCCAACGCCTTATGAGGGATAGCCAGCGGCAGGCAATGCCGCGGGTCGGCAGGCCCGCCCCGCGTGCCTTAGGATTGATGCGGACGGTATGAGCGTCCGCGGAGGGGTGTGATTGACGACGGCGGGCACCCGGAAAAAGCGGTCGGAGCGGACCATCGAGGAGTACCTCCTCAGCGAGCAACAGCTCGAAGATATGTACTACCACATGCTCCTGGCGCGGCGCCTCAACGAGCGCATGCTCGCGCTCAACCGACAGGGCAGGGCTGCCTTCGTCATTGCGGGAGTGGGCCAGGAGGCAGCCCAGGTCGGGGCCGCGATGGCGCTCAAGCGGGGCACCGACTACCTGGCTCCCTACTACCGGGATCTCGGCATGAACCTGGTCTTCGGGATGACGGCGCGCGAGGCCATGCTCAACCTGCTGGCCAAGCGCGACGACCCAAACAGCTACGGCCGCCAGATGCCCTCCCACTGGGGCAACACCGCCCGGAAGATCGTCACCCAATCGAGCGTGGTCGCGACCCAGTTCCTGCACGCGGCCGGGATCGCCCTGGGCGCGCAGCTCCGCAAGGACCCGATCGTGGTCATGACCTGTTGCGGAGAAGGCAGTACGAGCCGTGGCGACTTCCACGAAGCGCTCAACTTCGCCGCCATCCACAGGCTGCCGGTCGTCTTCTACGTGCAGAACAACGGCTACGCCATCTCCGAACGTAACGAGAAGGAGATGCCCGTGCCGAACGTGGCCGATAGAGCCCGGGCCTACAACATGAACAGCGCGATGGTCGATGGCATGGACGCTATCGCCGTCTACCAGACCGTGCGGCCGGCAGTCGACCAGGCGCGTCATGGCGGCGGGCCCTTCCTCATCGAAGCGAAGTGCTACCGCCTTTGGCCGCATTCGAGCGACGACGACGACACGCGTTACAGGCCGAAGAAAGAGCTCGAGGAGTGGGCCCGGAAGGACCCGATCACCTCGTTCCGGGCTCGCGTGGAAACCGATGGCATCTTCCCCAAGTCCGACCTGGATGAGATCGAGGCGCGCGTCGAGGAAGAAGTCCGCGACGCGGCGCAGTGGGCCCTGATGCAGCCCGATCCAGAGCCCGAGGATGCGCTCGGTTTCGTGTACAAGGAGCTGTGACATGGCCGTGATGACCGTGATCGAGGCAGTGCGCTCCACGCTCGACGAGGCGCTCGCGGCCGACGAGCGCGTGTTCGTGCTGGGTGAGGATGTAGAGGCGGGCGGCGTCTTCCGCGCGACGGAGGGCCTGGCTGCTAAGCATCCCGGAAGGGTGATCGACTCCCCACTCGCCGAGTCGTCGATCGTCGGTCTCTCGATCGGGGCAGCTCACTACGGGATGCGGCCCATCGCGGAAATCCAGTTTGCCGACTTCATCCACGCCGGGTTCGACCAGCTGTGCAGCGAGGCTTCGCGCTGGTGTTACCGGACCAGGGGCGACGCGTACCTGCCGATGGTGGTGCGAACGCCCTGGGGTGGTGGTGTCCACGGTGGCCAACACCATTCGCAGAGCATCGAGGCGTACTACGCCCACATGCCCGGCATCAAGGTGGTCGCTCCCTCGTTCCCGGCCGACTACCGCAGCCTCCTGCAGTCGGCCATCGCCGACCCGAACCCGGTGTTGTTCCTCGAGCACAAGCGGACGTACCGGCTGATTCGCCAGGAGATCGACGGTGCCCCGGCGGAGACGGTCATCGGCCGGGCGCGGGTCACCCGCCGCGGCAGCGACCTGACGATTTTCGCCTACGGGCTCATGCTGCACGAATCGCTGGCCGCCGCGGAGATGCTGGCCACGGAGGGAATCGAGCCCACGGTGGTCGACCTGCTCACGCTCAACCCGCTCGACCGCGAGACCATCCTCGAATCGGCGAAAGCGACCGGGAAGGTCCTGATCGTGCACGAAGACACGCTCACGGGCGGCCTTGGCGGCGAGATCGCGGCGATCATCGCGGAGCACGCGTTCGAGTACCTGGACGCGCCCATCCGGCGGGTTGCCGGGCCGGATGTCCCGCCGATGCCCTACCACCACGCCATGGAGGACTTCTTCATGCCAAACCGTGACAAGATCGCCGCGGCCGCGCGGGAACTGGCGGCGTACTGATGCACAACTCGGGTGCTGCCATATGCACCCCCGGGGTTCGACCATGACGATCGTGAAGATGCCCCAGCTCGGCGAGAGCGTTACCGAAGGCACGATCCTGAAGTGGATGAAAGAGCCGGGCGACCCGGTGAAGCTCGACGAACCACTGTGCGAGATCGAGACGGAAAAGGTGACCGCCGAATTGCCATCTCCCTTCGAGGGCACGATGGGGAAGATCCTGGTGCCCCAGGGCGAGACCGTGGAGGTCGGCACCGTGCTCTGCGAAGTGATCGAAGCCGGCCAGCCCGGCCAGGCTTCGCCGCCAGTCCACCAGGGTGATGGCAAGTGGCTGGGCGGCCCGATGGCCATCCCGCCGGAAGAATCGCCGGCCCAGGCGCCGGTGGCCGTCGCACGAACGGCGACCCGGTCGAAGCCCGACGAACGCGGCCGGTTCTACTCGCCCGCCGTGATGCGCCTGGCACGGGAACACGCCATCGACCTCGCCCGTGTGCAGGGGACAGGGATCGGCGGCAGGGTGACCCGCCGCGACGTCGAGCGCTTCCTGGCGGCAAGCCCCCCGGCCGACGCGGCCCCGTCGGCACGGGCAGCTTCCCCGCAGGCTGGTCCGTTCGAGGTGGTCACCCTCTCGCCGACGCGCAGGACCATCGCGGAGCACCTCGCCCGGTCGAACGTCGAGGCGCCCCAGGCCTGGACCATGGTGGAGTGCGACGTGACGCGCCTGGTGGCGCTTCGGGAGCGAGAAAAGGACCGGTTCGCCCGGCAGGAGGGGGTGGAACCGACGCTCCTGCCGTACTTCACCGCCGCCGTCTGCGAAGCGCTTCGCGAGTTTCCGATGTTGAACGCCCGCTGGGAGGGCGCTGAGCTCCGGCGTTACCGCGCCCAGAATATCGCCATCGCCGTCGCAACCGAGCACGGGCTCGTGACGCCCGTCGCCCACAACGCGGGCGACCTCAGCGTTGCCGGGCTGGCGAAACAGATTGCGGACCTTGTGCAACGCGCGCACGCTCGCAAGCTCCGCGTCGAGGACATCGAAGGGGGCACCTTCACCGTGAACAACACGGGATCGTTCGGCTCGATCGCCTCGAAGCCCATCGTGAACACACCGCAGGTAGCGATCGTGACCATGGAGCGCGTGGTGAAGCGGCCGGTGGTGGTGGAAGGCGACGCCATCGCGGTGCGGGCGATGCTGAACGTCTGCCTGAGCTTCGACCACCGCGCTCTCGACGGCTACGAGGCGGGAGGGTTCCTCGCCGATCTGCGGGGGCGGCTCGAAGCCATCGGCTGAACGCTAAGCGAGGATCGCGAGCGTGCTCGACGAGATGGCGTAGACCTTCCCATTGCCGTCGATGAGCCGCGCCTCGGCCACGGCCTGGGTCCGCCCACGGTGGACCACTCGCCCTTCGGCTAACACCGGCCCCGCATCGACGGTCACGGGCCGCAGGAAGTTCACCTTGTACTCGAGCGTCGTATACCGGACCCCGGCATCCAGCGTGCTTTGGACCGACATCCCCATCGCTGAGTCCAGTAGCGTGCCGATGATGCCGCCGTGGACGGTGCCGAGCGGGTTGTAGTGCAGTTCTCCGGGCGTGAATGCGAACGTCACGCGACCCTCTTCGACCACAGGGATCGAGAGGTCCAGCAGTTGGCCGAGCGGCGGGCGCGGGACGGCGCCGGTGGCGATGGCGCGGACGCCTTCGATGCCGGGGAGCGCGGCGAGATGCTGAAGCACCGGGACCGGGTCTTCCCAGGTGACAGTCAGCGATCGGGATGTTGGCTGGACGTGAGTTGGTTGTATCATGCAACTGACTCTATCCGGGGGTCGGGATCGGGTTCTGCAGCGAACCTCACACAGGACTACGGCGTTAGCAAAGCGCCGTCACCCCGGGGAGAAGGCAGTCGCTATCCCCGCTTCGGCAGCGCCTCCAGCGCCCGGCCAATGACCATGCGCTGGATCTGGTTGGTGCCTTCGAAGATCTGGAAGATCTTGGCGTCGCGCACCCACTTCTCGACCGGGTGGTCGCGCATGTAGCCCTGCCCGCCGAGGACCTGGACCGCGTCGACGGTGACCTTCATCGCCATGTCGCTGGCGAAGCACTTGGCCATCGAACCTTCGGCCTGGAGGTAAGGTACGTTGGCGCCGGCCATCCAGGCGGCGCGCCAGACCATGAGCCGGGCCGAATCCACCGCCATCGCCATATCAGCGAGCATGAAGCTCACGCCCTGGTTCTTCACGATCGACCGGCCGAACTGAACCCGCTCCTTGGCGTAGTCGAGCGCGTACTCGTAGGCCGCCCGGCCGATGCCCAGCGCGTAGGCCCCCACCACGGGCCGGGTCCGCTCCAGGGTCATGAGCGCGCCGAGTGCACCGGGCCCGGCGCTCCCACCACCCTTCGACGGCGCGCCAAGCTTGTATTCGGCGGGGATCCGGCACTCGTTCAGCACCACGTTCGCCGTGTGCGAAGCGCGGATGCCCATCTTCTTCCACGTTGTGCCTTCCTCCAGGCCGGGCGTGCCGCGCGGCACGATGTACGCGCCAAGACCGCCCCAACCTTTCGATCGATCCTCCGTGGCGAAGACCACGTGCACGTCGGCGATGTTGCCGTTGGTGATGAACTGTTTTTCGCCGTTGAGGACGTACTCGTCTCCGTCGCGAGTCGCGGTCGTCTGGATATTCGCCACGTCGGAGCCGGCGTCGGGCTCAGTCAGGCACATCGCGCCAAGATGAACCTCATTCGCGTCAGAGGCGATGGCCGCGAGCCATCGCTCGCGCTGTTCGGGCGAACCGGTAGCGGCGATAGCAGCGCCCGCGAGGCCCGAGCTGTTGATGGCCAGCGCGATGCCCGCGCAACCCCAGGAGAGCTCTTCGGCAAGGATCGATGGAACGAGCGAGGAGCCCGAGCCCTCGAGCAGGCTGCCCTGCTTCGATACGCCGAAGCCGATGGCCGCCGCCTTCTTGATGATGTCGTAGGGCACCTCTTCGTGTTCGTCGTAGTAGGCCGCGACCGGGCGGATCTCCTTCTTCGCGAACTCGTGCGCCACCTGCTGGACCATCTTTTCCTCGTCGGACAGCTCAAGCGAGACCATCGAAGGCGCCTCCGGAATGAATGCGTTTCGGGTCAGCTTACCATCGGACCTGCAGCGCGGTAGCCACCTGGCCCCCTGCTCGGCCCGGGCTTCCACGAGTGTGAAGCACATCACACAGGTGGGGCCAACCGGCGGCCAGCCACGCCAGCATGACGGAATCGTCGCTGGCTCATGCAGTTGGCGGGCTGGATCGCATGGCGGATGACCGGCTAGGGTGGGGTTATGACGTGTTTCTCGAAGATCGAAGCAGCGCCCGGACATGCGGGCACGTCATGTTTCGGACGTGTTGCGACGGGCACCGGATCTTCACAAAGAATCCCGTTTTTTCCATGGACACGCCCGGAAGCGGCTGACTATTATGGCGCCGCCCCTGGTACCTACGACCGTTTGCATCTGAGGTAAAGCGACGTTATGGACGAGCGCATAGGCCACTTTTTGAATTTCCTCGCAGTGGAGAAGAACGCATCGAACAATACCATCGCCGCTTACCGGAACGACCTCTCGCAGTTCACGACGTTCCTCCAATCGGCTGGCCCTGCGCGGGCGCTGAACGGGACATCGCAGGAGATGATCGTCCGTTACGTCGAGCATCTGCGCGACGAGCAGAAGTACAAAGAGGCTACCGTCGCGCGGAAGGTCGCCGCCGTGAAGTCGTTCTACGGCTTCCTGGCAGCCGAGGGCCTGATCGAACACGACCCGACCGAGCAGTTGAAATCGCCCCAGGTCGGCAAGACGCTGCCCCGTGCGCTCACCGTCGCCGAAGTCGATGAGCTGCTTGAACAGCCCGCACGGCGCAACACCCCCGAGGCCCGGCGCGACAAAGCTATGCTCGAACTGCTGTATGCCACTGGCCTTCGCGTGACCGAGCTCGTGTCGCTCGACCTGAACGACATCGCCCTGGAGAGCGACCCCGTAACGGTCCGCTGCGTGGGCAAGGGCGAACGTGAGCGTATCCTGCCGCTGCACCAGCGCCCGGTCGATGAGCTGCGCCAGTACATCTTCCATGTCCGCCCCAAGCTCGTGCGCAACCGCCGGGAAACGGCCCTGTTCGTGAATCGCCGCGGCGAGCGCCTGACTCGCCAGGGGTTCTGGCTGATCTTGAAGAACTACGCCCGGGAAGCCAACCTCGATAAGACCATCACGCCCCACACCCTGCGCCACACCTATGCGACGCACATGCTCAGCGGCGGCATGCCGCTTCGTAATGTCCAGGACGCCCTCGGCCACGCCAGCATCTCGACGACTCAGATCTACACGCACCTCACCGACGACCAGCGGCGCCGGGAGTACGACAAGGCCCATCCGAGAGCCTGAGACGGTTGCACTGTGGCGAAAGCATCCACACAGGCGTGCCGCGCGGCACGCCTGTAGTCTTTCCCCATGGCCTTTGCCCTTCTGATCGAGGCACTGCTTACCGCGGATTCCGTCGGCGCCTTCCGGGAGCTCGATGCGGCCGGGCAGTTAACCGCGGCCATCCCCGAATTGGAAGAGGGGCGTGGCTTCAAGCAGCCCCAACTTCACTACTACGATGTGCTCGACCACAACCTCGCCGCCCTGGCGGCCATCGATGCCGCGCTCGGCGAGGGCGAGGACAACCGTGAGCTGCGGGAAACGATCGGCTGGGTCGACCTCGATGCCTCGCTCAACCGGGAGGTGGGCGGCGTGCCGCTCCTCGCCCTGGTGCGCCTCGGGGCGCTGCTCCACGACGTTGCGAAGCCCCACACGGCCATCTTCAGCGAGGGGCGTCTCCGCTTTCCGCGGCACGGTCCCCGCGGCGCCGAGCTGATGCGCGAGCGGCTGCCCACGCTGGGATTCTCGACCGAGGCCACCGACCTCGTGGCGCGCCTCATCCGCTACCACCTGCGGCCTCGCGAGCTCATCCAGAACGGCGCGGCCACTGACCGCGCAGTCAGGCGCTTTGTCGCCGACCTGGATGGGCATGTCCTGCCATTGATGCTGGTAAACCTGGCCGATGGGATGGCAACGCGCGGCCCCGGGTACACGCGTGAGAACTACCGGCGGCACTGCGCCTTCGTGAACTATGTGGCCGCCCGCGCATGGGCCGTCTCGGATGTGGGAGAGCCACCCCTGGTGACTGGCGACGATCTCATCGCCGAGCTTGACCTCTCTGGTGGACGCTTGTTGGGGGCTGTCCTAACATCGGTTCGCCGGGCTCAACTCGAACGCACCATCACAACGAGGCACGAGGCACTCGCGCTGGCACGCTCGGTGATGGAAACCCTGAAGGCCGCGGAGTAGCCGGCCAGGGCCGCCGAGCAGGAGATTCCCCCTATGGCCGCAATGTGGAGCGTCATCTTCTACACCGGGCTCACCGTCGTGGCCTTCTACTTCTTCCTGCTGCGCCCGGTGCTCCAGAACCAGAAGCAGCAGAAGAAGGCCGTCCAGCAACTCAAGATCGGCGACGAGGTGGTCACCACTGGCGGTCTCATCGGAGAGGTCAAAGATGTCGTCGTACCCGTCGACGGGCCGACCGAAATCATCCTGGAGATTGCGCCGGGCGTCCGCGTCCGGGCGCTCACCGATGCGATTCAACGCCGGCTGAGCACCCTCGAACCGGCAAACCCTGTACCAACAACAGCCGAGGCCAACCCCGGCGAGGTTTCTCACACCAGTGCGTAGTACCACCACCGTCCTCCTCTTCCTCTTCGTGGCGGCGCTGACAACGTTCAGCGTCATCGTCGTCTGGCCCAGCTCGCCCAACCGCTACCTTCCCGGGAGCTTCTGGCCCGAGGGCAAGGGCATCAAGATCGGCGACTGGGAGCGCGAAACCATGCGCCTCGGCCTCGACCTTCGCGGCGGCTCGTACCTCGTCCTGGAAGCGAGCCCCCCGGCCGACTACCAGGGCGACCTGGACCAGGCAATGGATGGCGCCAAGGACGTGGTCGAGCGCCGTGTCAACGAGTTCGGCGTCAGCGAAGCCGAGATTTCGAAAACCAGCGGCAACCGCCTGACGGTCCAGGTGCCGGGCCTCCCGCTCGCCGACGCGCAGAACCTCATCGGCAAGACGGCCGCGCTCCAGTTCATGACGTACGACGACAACAGCCAGCTCGTGCCTGCCACCGGCGTGATCGATGGGCAGACTATCGCCATGACCGGCGCGCACCTGAAAAACAACACCTTCCCTGAGCGATCGGGTACCACCTACGCGGTGGTCTTCGAAACAACAAGCACGGGAGCGAAGCTGCTCGAACAGATCACCACGCGCGCGGTCCAGTACCCATCGAGCGATCCAAGGAACTTCCTGATCGTCATGCTCGATGGCGAGGTCCTCTCGGAGGCGGCCGTCCAGGCGGTGATCACCAGCCAGGGGCGGATCACCGGGCAATCGTCGTTCACCGATGCGAGCAACCTCTCGAAGCAACTCAACGCCGGCGCGCTGCCGATCCCCCTCAAGACCATCCAGGCAAAGGAAGTGAGCGCGACGCTTGGCGAGGACTCCGTGCTCGATTCCGTGAAGGCAGGCGAAGTCGGTCTCCTGGCGGTCATGCTCTTCATGATTCTCTTCTACCGGCTGCCGGGGGTGCTCGCCTCGGCGGCGCTCATCGTGTACACCGCGATCACCCTGGCGGTGTTCAAGCTCTGGCCCGTCACGCTCACACTCTCCGGCATCGCGGCGTTCGTGCTGTCGATCGGCATCGCGGTCGATGCGAACATCCTCATCTTCGAGCGAATGAAGGAAGAGCTGCGCCGGGGCCGCACGCTGGGAGCGGCAATCGATATCGGATTTGCGCGCGCCTGGTCTTCGATCCGCGACTCGAACGTGTCCACGCTGATCACCTGCCTCATCCTCTACTGGTTCGGCAGCCAGTTCGGCGCCTCGCTGGTCCAGGGTTTCGCACTCACGCTGGCAATCGGCGTCGGGGTGAGCATGTTCTCGGCCATCACGGTCACCCGGACGTTCCTGAAGATGGTCCTCGGGACACCGCTGGCGAAGAACAGCTTCCTGTTCAACGCCGAAGAAGTGAAACGCAACAAGCCCGCCGGCCGGGCGGCAAGCGTGACGGGGGAGTAGCCAGATGCTCGATTTCGCAGGCAAACGCTGGTGGTACCTGTCAGTCTCCCTGGTGCTGTTCATCGCCTCGGCGGCCGCCCTGGGCCTCTGGGGGCTCAAGGCCGGGATCGAGTTCACCTCGGGGTCGTCGTTCACCGTCGAGTTCACCGAGCGCCAGGTGTCGCAGTCGGAGCTACGACAGGCCATGCGCGACCTGGAACATCCGGAGGCGCGCATCCAGGGCGCCGGTTCGAACACCTACATCATCCGAACCTCTGAACTCGAGAACGCACCGAGCCTCGATAGCGCCGCCGGCCCGGCGCCGCCCGGCGAAATCGATGAGATAGAAGCCGGGCTCCGCGACCGGTTCGGTGAGTTCACGCGAGAGGACTTCTCCACCGTCTCCGGGACGGTTTCAAGTGAGATCGCCCGGTATGCGACGATGGCCGTCCTCGCCGCCGCCCTTGCCATCCTCATCTACGTGTGGGTGATGTTCCGGCAGCTGCCGAAGCCCTGGCGTTACGGCACCTGCGCGATCGTGGCGCTGGTGCACGACTCGTTTATCATCCTCGGCCTCTTCGCCGTGCTCGGCGAGTTCCGCAACACCGAAGTCGATACGGCGTTCATCACCGCAATCCTGACGGTCATCGGCTTCTCGGTGCACGACACGATTGTGGTGTTCGACCGCATCCGCGAGACCGTCTCCAACGACCCCTACGTGCCGTTCGAGGAGGCTGTGAACGCGAGCATGACCGAGACCCTCGCCCGCTCGATCAACACCTCGGTGACCGTAGTCCTGACCATCCTGGCGATGATGCTCATCGGTGGGGAGACGATTCGGAACTTCCTGCTCGTCCTTCTGGTCGGCATCGTGGCCGGGACCTATTCCAGCATCGGCGTGGCGGCTCAGCTCCTCGTCGCCTGGGAGAACAGGGATATCGGAAACTTCTGGCGGCGCCTCCGCGGCGCGGCCCAGGAGCAGGATGTGGCCGCCGAGCCAGCCTGATCCAGGCTCAACTGAAGGACCACAGGGGGCACGGGAGATTCCCGTGCCCCCTGTCTTTGTCCTCAGCGCAGGGACCGAACATCGCCGGCCCGCCGTGTGATGTGCAGCGAGTCCAGGTGCTCAAGAAACGCCTGGGCGTACTTCCGGCTCGTGCCGAAGAGGTCGCGAGCCTCGGCCAGCGTGATGGACCCCTTGCTCACGATGTGGGCCCGGGTGCGCTCAAGCATCTCGTCGAACACACCCGCGTCGAACACAACCCCGGCACCGGTATCGACAACCAGGCCGGCCTCGGCAAGGTAGGCCAGCAGCGACAGGCCCGGGAGGCGTTCGGTGGGAGGGCTGTGGCCGCCTGCGCGTAGCGCAGCGAGGAAGACATCCACTTCTCGCTGCTGCCCAGGTGTGAGCGTGGGCGCGTACCCCGGTGGCGCCAGCCCCGCCCCGGCTTCGGCGAGGGCTCCGCTGGACACGGCATGAGTGACCACGAGGTCGAACGCCCCGGCATCGAGCTGCAACGCGCTGCGCACGTGCTCCCGGGGGGCGGCCAGTCGAAGGGGGTTTGCTTCCAGATAGCTCATCAAAGCTGCACCGAGGGCCGCCTGCTGGCTGTTTAGCCACGCCGTCGCGACCGCCCTGTCGCCAGCCATCGAGACGGCTCCTGTGCGAACAAGTGCGCTGAGCGCCGCCTCCACCACTGCCGGCTCGATGGCCGAGCGGCGGCTCACTTCAGCGCTGGTGGCCGGCCCGGAGAGGAGGACATCGAGGACGCGCTCTTCCGGGGTGCCTTCGAGCAGGCGTGCGAGCGCTGCGAGCGTTGGCGCGTGGTTCCGGCGGTGGCGCCGCGCGTTCACCGCCACGATGATGCCCCCCGCCACGGTATCGTTCGGCGTGCGGACGACGCAGTGGTCTCGAGCGAGCGCCGGGATCGGCTCCTCGAGGACAAGCTGGGCCCATGCCTCCTCGCCCGCCTTGAGGGCGTCGCGGTCGAGCAACCTGAGGCGCGCCTCGGACTCGGCGGTCGCGCTGAGGACAGTGATACCGGCATCGTGCGCCAGCGGATGGGCGAGCATCGGGGTCGCGCGGAGCCGGACATCGAGCACGCGCGCGGGGGTCACCGAACCAGGGAGCGCCAGGACCATGCCCCGCCGCACCTCCTCCACCCGGATGCCGCTGAGATTCACGGCCGCGCGGGTACCGGGTTCCAGCCGGTCCACTTTCGCCCGGTGCCGCTGCAGGCCACGCACTCGCGCGCGAACGCCGCCAGGCTGCAGCTCGACCTCCTGTCCAACGGCAAGCATGCCATCCACCAGGGTGCCGGTGACCACCACGCCAAAGCCCTGGATTGTGAACGCGCGGTCGATGGGTAGCCTCGGGCGCCCCAGGTCGCGCTTCGTGGGCGTGGCACTGAGAGAGGCGTCGATGGCGCGCTTCAGGTCCTCGATACCTTCGCCGGACGGCGCGCAGACACGGACGATGGGCGCACCTTCCAGCCGCGAACCAGCGAGCACGTCTTCGAGCTCGGCCTCAACCAGGTCGGCGTAGTCTGCCTCCACGAGGTCGGTCCGGGTGATGACCACGATGCCGGCCGGTACATCGAGAAGGTCGAGGATGGCCAGGTGCTCGCGGGTCTGGGGCATGGGACCCTCATCGGCCGCCACAACGAGTAGCGCGAGGTCCACGCCGCCAGCCCCGGCCAGCATGTTCTTGATGAAGCGCTCGTGGCCGGGAACATCGACGATGCTGACCTCACGGCCCGACGGGAGTTCGAGCCAGGCAAAGCCCAGGTCGATCGTCAGCCCGCGCTCCTTCTCCTCGCGCAGGCGGTCAGGGTCGATGCCGGTGAGCGCCTTCACCAGTGTGCTCTTGCCGTGGTCGACGTGGCCTGCAGTACCGATGACGTACATGGGATTCGAGTCTACCGGCTCGCGACCGGCGCCGGCCCGACGTGGGCGAGGAAGCGCGCGCTGACCTCTCCGTGCAGGAGCCGGCCTCGTCGGCTGAGTCGAATGCGAGGCGAACGTTCCAGCACACCGGCAGTGGCGCACTCGTCGATCACCGGTGCGGCAACCCGGTCGAGGTCGATTCCGAAGCGAACCCGGAACTCCTCTTCGCGGAAGCCCTCCACCAGCCGCAGCCGCAGCGAGAACCAATCGGCTATTGCCGTGGCCACGTCCGGGCGGTAGCTCGAGGCGAGCGCAGGCCGCACCGCGGGCGCGTTTTCTCGTACCGCCTCGATGTAGGCGCGGGGATGCGCGACGTTTTCATACCGTTCGCCATCGATGTAGCCATGGGCGCCGGCGCCAATGGCCAGGTACTCGCCGTCAGTCCAATACGCGAGGTTGTGGCGGGAGTGGTGGCCCGGCCGCGCCCAGTTCGAAAGCTCGTAATGCAGGTAGCCGGCGGCGTCGAGCACCTCGGTGGCGGCCTCGTACTGGTCGGCGACAGCATCCGGGTCAAGCGCGACGACCGTACCTTCACGCACGCGCCGCCCAAGGAGGGTGCCTTCTTCCACGGTGAGGGCGTAACAGGAGATGTGATCGGGGCCCAGGTCGATCGCGGCCTGGAGCGACGCCCACCAGCGGTCGAGTGTCTGCCCGGGCAGGCCGTAGATAAGGTCGAGGCCGATGCTCTCGAACCCGGCCCGGCGGGCGAGCTCTGTTGCCGCGGCGGTTGCCTCTGCCGAGTGGATCCGGTCGAGGAAGCGGAGTTCTTCGGGGTGAAAGCTCTGGGCACCGAGCGAGAGGCGGGTGACCCCCGCGGCGCGGAGCGCCTGGAGCGCCGGCCCATCCAGGGTCCCGGGATTGGCCTCGAGCGTGACCTCCGCAAGCCGATCGAGCAAGGCGTGACGCCGGAGCTCACCGATAACGGCCGCGATGTGGGCTGGGGACACCTCACTCGGGGTGCCACCTCCGAAACCGATCGAGGTGACCGTCCGGCCTTCCAGCAGGGGCGCGTTCGCCCGGATCTCAGCGACCATGGCAGCGCCATAGGCGTCCTTCAGGCCATCCATGCCGGCATAGGCATTGAAATCACAGTAGCCGCACTTCACCGTGCAAAACGGGATGTGCACGTAGACGGCGAGCGCGCTCAAGAACCGCTGCCCAGCGCCGCGTGCATCTCGGCGACGCGGTGGGTGGTGAGCCCGTGGACGCCCCAGGCCGCAAGCTCGCGGCCGCGCTCGATGTCATCAACGGTCCAGGCGACAACCACAAGGCCGCGGTCGATCAACTGGCGCACGACCAGCTCGCTGAGCAGCGAGTGGCGGCAGGAGATGCCGCGGGGCCGCATGTCACGATCCGAGACAGAAAGGAACAGGTCGAGCTTGGCGCGAACATCGATGGAGTAGAAGGTGTCGACTCCGGGCAACCGTTCGGCCACGGCCCGAAGCACTTTCCATTGCTGCGATGAGGCCACGATCCGGGGCTGGTGCTCGGCTTCAGCGATGACCCCCGTCAGAGCTTCCGCGGCATCGGCGCCACCGTTCTTCAGGTCGAGAAAGATGCCGGCGGAACTGCCGGCGGCAGCCTCGAGGAGTTCGACCAGGCCGTAATGAGGGCTGGGGACGCGCCGCAGGTACCATTTTTCGAACAGGAGCGGGAGCATGCGGACACGCCGCTCGTGCCGCGCCTCGAAGCGCCCACGATGTACCCAGAGGTCGACCTCGAGGTAGTCCGCGCCCGCGGCGACGTAGTCGTGGACACGGTCGATGGAGTTGCCCCCGCCGTGGGCGATGATGGCGGGGCCGCTGCGTCCCGGGAGGAGGTGCTGGAAGGCGGGGGCGCTCTGGGCCATCACCCCGCCATGGTACTCGCCTGGGGGGTGACCGGATGGCGCGGCGAGACCGGGACGTCGCCATTGGCGATATCGTCCAGCAGGTCTTCATCGGTGATCCGGTACCCATCGGGCACGGGGGTGATCGCTCCAAGCGTGACGAACCGGCTGAGCAGCGCGGTCACTGTCTCGCGGCTCGTACCGATGGTCTGGGCCAACTCCTGGTGCGTGAGGCCAAGGTTGACGAATCCGTCTTCCTGCCGGCTGATCAAGGTGTCCGCCAGGCGGGCGGAAACAGGCTTCGAGACGATGTTCATGAAAGTGCGCTGCATGCCGGCGAGGCGGTGCGCCATCAGTTCCATCATCGCGAAACCCAGGCGGGGAGACTGCTGCAGAAGGTGGGCGAAGTCCTCCCAGGAGATGGAGACCGCCATCGTGTCGTCGATCGACTGGGCGCAGGCGGTGCGTTCGCCGTTTTCGACGATCGCCATGTCGCCAACGACGCCGCCCTTGCCGACCACGTCGAGGATGATCTCCTTGCCGTTTTCGGCCACCTGGTAGATCTTCACCCGCCCTTTGAGGATCAGGTAGACGCGCTCGGCCGGGTCGCCCGCTGTGAAGAGCACCTGGCGCGGCCTGAACTGGCGCTCGGTGAGCAGCGGGACGAGGCGGTCGAGCTCCTCATCGGAAAGCACGTTGAGCACGCGACTGAGCTGACGCAGATACCAGGCGATGGAGCGCTGGAGTGCCTGGCGGCCGCGCGCGGGCGCATGGCGAACATCGGTCACTGGAGTCATCGCGGTTCCCCCGTGCCCCCATAGCGGAGGCGAAGTTGGTCGAGCAGGCGGATGGCGCCGGCACTGGTCTCGACGTGGTCCGTGCTCGAGACGTAGGCTTCGAGGTCGCGGAACGCCTCCTCGATGCGCCCGAGTCGGTAGTGCAGCATGCCGCGCTCGCCCACAAGGGCAGCGTTCCACGGCTCGAGGCGCAGCTGCAGTTCGATGGTGGCGTACCAGCGCTCGATATCTCGCCGGTCGCGGAAGATGGCATGGAGGTTGTTCAGCATGCGCTGGAGGATCTGCCGGCGAGTCACCGCGGCGAGGAAGGTCTCGGCGTTGGTAGCGCCGAGCTTCAGTGTGCGAAGACGCGCGAGGAGCTCCGCGCGATCGATCCGCGCCCCCTGCTGGAACGGATCGACGTACACCGGGTGCTCCGGGCCGCCATAGCGCACGATGAAGTGACCGGGGTAGCCGACTCCATCGCAGTCGAGACCTGCGCGCTGGGCAACCTCCATGTATACCAGCGAGAGGCTGATCGGAATCCCTGCCCGCGTTTCGATCACGCGGTCGAGGTAGCTGTTTTCGGGTTTGGCATAGTCCACCGTGTTGCCGTGGAAACCCTGGATGGTGAAGAGCTCATGCTCGATGGCATTGGCGAGCGCATCGGGCGAGGCGCCCTCTCCGGCGCGATCGCGGGCAGCTTCGGCGAATGCATCGAGCCGGGCCGCGGCGGCGTGCGGGTCAACGTCGTGTCCGCCAATCCGCGCGATGGTCATGGCCGCGCCGTAGAGATCGACCTCGTGGTCGGCACCCCTGATCGCGAAGGAGAACGCGTCGAAGTCTGCGTTGCGCACTGCAATCAGTATACGAGCGGAGGCACGGTTTCCGTCACTGGGAGACTGCCGATTCAGGGCTGTTCGAGGCCATGTGCTTCGAGCAGGGCAGCGTCGGCCAGGATTGCCCCGGTGGGGCCATCGGCCACCACGAGCCCGCCATCCACGATGACCGTCCGGGGGAAGATCTCGGCGACCAGCTTCATGTCGTGCGTGCTCACGAGCATGGTCTGGTCGAGCCCCCGGAGCAGGTTGATGAGCTCGCGACGCCCCCGGGGGTCGAGGCCCGCAGATGGCTCATCGAGCACGAGCACACTGGGCGACATGGAAAGGACCGTCGCGAGCGCGGCGCGTTTGCGCTGGCCGATCGACAGGTGGAACGGCTGGCGCCGCTCGAAACCAGCGAGGCCCACGGCCGCCAGCGCGGCAGTCACCCGCGTATCGACCTCCTCCTTGGGCAATCCCATGTGGATAGGCCCGAAGGCGACATCGTCGTATACCGTCGGGCTGAAGAGCTGGTCGTCGGGGTCCTGGAACACGAGGCCGACCTCAGCCCGGATACGGCCGATGTTCTGGCGGATGACCGGCATCCCCGCGATAGCCACAGTCCCGCCGGTTGGTTCGTTGATGCCGTTGAGGTGGAGCATCAGCGTGCTCTTCCCGGCGCCGTTCGGCCCAATGAGCGCGACCTTCTCGCCTCGGGCAATCGCCAGCGAAATGCCCTTGAGCGCCTCGAAGCCATCGGGATACACAAAGCGCAGGTCGCGGATCTCGACCGAGAGCGGCGCCGATGGTGCTGCGGCGGTCGCGGGGTGAGGAAGCGTTGTTTCAGCCGTCATGCGTGGGGCAACCAGGAGTGGGCTGTCACTTCGAAGGCCACCAGCAGTGCGAGCGCGGCGACCAGCACCAACGCCTGTCCACGCGGGAACGGGCGGTCGTGGATGTGACGAATGTGACCAGTGTAGCCGCGCGACTGCATCGCGAGGTACACGCGCTCGCTCCGTTCGTAGGAGCGGATGAAGAGCGAACCAACCATGTTGCCTACGACACGAGCCTGCCAGGCGACTCCCGGCCGCTTCGCACCGGGGAGCGACGCCGCACGAGAGGCGCGCGCTCGCATCATCCGGGAGGCTTCGCCGGTAAGCACGGCCAGGTACCGGTACATCAGCGAGATGATGGCCACCATCAACTTGGGGAGCCGCAGGCGCGCGAGCCCCTCCAGGAGGTCGTGGAACGGCGTGGAGAACACGAGGAGCGTCGCCGCCTGCACGCTCACCCAGCTCTTGAGCATGATGGTGAGGACGATCCGCAGGCCCTCGCCGCTGAGCGTGAGGTCGAACAGCCAGAGGTCGACGGTCCCGATCGGATCGCCTTTCTTCGTGAACAGCAACGGGAAGGCGGCGACGATGAAGGGCAGCGCGACGAACGAGCCGCGGACCATGCGGACCGGGCCGAGCCTGGCGGCGATCGAGACCCCCGCCAGTACGGCCCACGCGATGCCGAGCGCGGCGAAAGATCCGACCGGGAGCAAGCTCACCGCAAGGATGAAGCCCACCACCAAGAGGAACTTGAGCCGCGCGTCGGCCCGGTGGATCGGGCTTTCGCGCGGGACGTAGCGGTCGAGGTTCAGGTCTGGTTGCTCCGGCGGGATTGCTGCTGGCGGACGTAGGCGCCAAACGCCGTGGTAAGGACGAACACAATCGCGACTCCGGCAAGGCCGGCGATGATCACCGTGGCGCGCTCATTGTCTATTCCCGGGATCGAGTAGTCGGGGAGGAATTCGTAGGGGGCATCCTTGCCCTCTTCGGCAAATCCCTTGTCTTCAGACACGCGATCGAGGCCATCGGGATCGGACGAGGCAAGCGGTGCGAGGATGATGACCACCAGGGCTGCGATAGCCAGGCCGGCGATTGCCCAGCGGTAGCGGCGGAAGAAAGATGTCTCCACGGTAACGTTCGACACGCTGAATCCTCCCTAAGCCTGTGCCATGTGGCTTTCGCGAAGCCGGAGCAGGTCGGCGCGGCTGGCGGCGATGAAGCTGAGCGCGCCAACCGTGATGACCGCTTCGCCCACTCCGATAATCACGTGCCAGCCGACCATCGCGGCGAGCGCGGTCGGCAGCGATGTGGTGTCGGAGATTGCGAGCTGGAACGAAGTGAGGACAGCAGCGGCAACCACCGAGGTCCACGCGGCCACGGCGGCGGCAGGGAGGCGGCCACGCTGTTCGCCACCGAGCACGGCGGCGACGGTCCGGTAGAGCCAGTAGCCCCCGAAGGTGCCAATGAGACCCATGTTGAAGATGTTGGCTCCCAGCACAAGGAGGCCCCCGTCCTGGAAGACCAGTGCCTGCACGGAAATCACGCAGGCCATCACGATGGTGCCTGCATAGGGGCCGAGGAGGACGGCCGCGAGCACGCCGCCCAAGAGGTGGCCCGATGTACCGCCGGGAATCTGGAAGTTGAACATCTGCGCGGCGAAGATGAACGCCGCCATCACGCCCATGAGCGGCACTGCCCGCTCATCGAGCTGCGCACCGGCCCGGCGCAACGAGATGCCCAGGGCGGCGACCGTCACCACCCAGAAAGCGAGGGCCACAGGGGTGGAAAAGAACCCGTCTGGCGCGTGAAGTAAGAAGAGCGGTGCGGGCATGGATCCTCCCCCGTTGATCAAGCAGCCGGAGACTCCCGGCCGTTCATATCAGTTTGCCGGAAGTGCCCATCCCGTTGCAATGAGTTGCAACTGCCAAGATACGCTCGGTCGCGAAATTGCCCTCGCCTGCCCTCCGCCCGTATGGTCTGCAGTCGTGGATCCCCCTGCCAGGTACCAGGTTGGCGACCTCGAAATCGCAGTGATCAGCGACGGCTACATGAAGCTTGACGCCGGCGCCGTGATGGGCCTGATCCCGAAGGTCATGTGGGAGCCCGTCATCGGGCGGGAGAACATCGACGCCGACAACCGGGTGAAGCTCGGCCTCAACTGCATTGTCGTCCGGAGCGGCGAGCAGGTGCTGGTGGTGGATACGGGCATGGGCAACAAAGTCAGCGGCGCCGTGCGTGAGCGCGCCTTCCCTGGGGACTACGGGCATCTGCTGGATGGGCTGGCCGCACTGGGACTGACGCCTGCCGAAATCACGGCCGTGGCGAATACGCACCTGCATGTCGATCACTGCGGCTGGAACACCGTTCTCGGGGCCGATGGTCGCGCGGTGCCCACGTTCCCGAATGCCCGCTACTACGTGCAGGCGGGAGAGTATGAGGCTGCCCGGCACCCGAACGAGCGGACGCGGGGGACCTACTTCGCCGAGAACTTCGAGCCGCTCGAAGCTGCCGGGCAGCTGGAGCTTGTCGAAGGCGAGACGGAACTCATCCCCGGGGTCAGGTTCTGGCCCACGCCGGGGCACACCGCGGACCACGCGTCCATCGCCCTCAGCTCCAGGGGACAGACGGCGATCTACACCGGCGACCTCGTGCAGCATGCGGTGCAAGTCGAGCGGCCGGCCTGGATCTCCGCGTTCGATATCCTCCCGCTGGTCTCGCTGGAGACGAAGAAGATGCTGGCCCAGCGGGCACTGCGCGAGAACGCCTTGCTGATCTGCGTGCACAACCCGTTCCCGGGTGTTGGCCGGTTGACGGAGCACGACGGCCCCCGGACATTCGTCACGGAATGAATCGTCGCGGGCCCGTTTTTCACCTTGCCCTGCGCGAGCTGCACGCAGCGAGCGGAGCCGTATTCAGCACCGTCTCGGGGTGGTCCATGCCCATGCGCTACGGCGGTGCCACGACAGAGCTGGCCGACCTGCGCCAGAACGCCGTGCTGTTCGACCGCTCTTCGCGAAGCCGCTTCCTGGTGACCGGCACGGACGCGCTCGAGGTCCTGAAGGCCGTCTTTGCCGGGCACGTGGAGGACCTGGAGGAAGGCCGGGCGATGCGAGCCGTGACGCTCGGCCCCGATGGCACCATCGAGGACCTGGCGCTGATCGCGCGCACCGGCGGGATCGCTTACCTGGTCAGCGGAGAACCGGCGCGGCGAGAAGCGACACTGGCCAGGCTCCGCGCCGCCATCGAGCCGGACTGGGACGCCCGCGTCGACGACCGGACAGAGACGACCTGCCTCATCGGTCTTGCCGGGCCCACTGCCGCGAAGGTGGCGAACGAACACCTCACCGAGGCGCTCCCCGCCCGAATGCACGCGCTCCAGTGCCTGGCGTTCGAGTTTCACGGGTTTCGGGGTCTCGCCATCCGCACGAGCGACACCGGCGAGGACGGGTTCGAATTCATGCTGGCACCGGCCGTGGCACAGCACCTGGTGGAGTCGCTAAGCGCGGCGGGCATTCCCCTCGCCGGTCACGAAGCGCTCGAGATCGCGCGGGTCGAGGCGTGCATTCCGGCGTTCGAACCGGACCTCGAGACCGGACTCTCGCCGGCGGAGGCAGACCTCGACGTGCTCCTGGTGATTGACGGTGGCTCCGCGACACGGACTCTTTCGGCCCTGCTCTTCGAGGGCCCGGGCGTACTGGCGGTAGGTACACCACTGATGGCTGCCGGCGAGCCGGCGGGGGAGATCCGGTCGTGCGTGCGGTCACCCTCGTTGAACGCCACCATCGGACTGGGCATCATCGATAATCGCCATGCATTTCCCGGTCGCGAACTCGTCGCGGGCGCCAGCCGGGCGATCGTTGTGGCGAAGCCATTTTACCGACGGAGGTCGTAGCGATGGGTGTGGACTTGATGAGCCTGGGTGCCTACGAGCCCCGCTGGCCCGGCGTTGTGGAGCTGAATTTGGCGGACCAGTGGCGCGCCCGCTGGGTCGACGAGCAGGAATTGCCGGGGAACGCCCCGGTATTCTGGGCCTATGCCATGGTCTGCATGGGCGACCACGGCTATGCCACGCGTAAGAAGGGTGCCGCGAAGTGGGGGATGATCGAAGGTCCCATCGGGGACGCGACGCCCGATGCGTTCGTGAAGTCAGCGGCAATCGAGCGAACGGGAGCCACCGCCGGGCGGTTGGAGCTCATCGGCTTCTTCGAGTGCAAGGCCACGCGCCACAATGCCGAGTTCGAGCAGGGCACCATCACCGTGCGCCCGTTCTACCTCGTGGTGGCGAAGAAGGTCGCGGATTTGCCCGAGACATCGAATTACGAGCGGCGGCGGATGCGCATGGCGGAGTACATGGTGGCGATGCGGGCTCGCTACCCGGAACTCGAGGACTACGTGGGAAAGTGCGCCTCGCGCTACGCCGTGCTCCGGGCCAGGGGCGAAGCCTAGTCGCCGTAAACGCGGAACAGGAGATCGCAGATGGCGGGGTCGTACTGTTCGAGCCAGGCGCGCCCACGGCTGCGGCGCGGGTCGCTATCAAGGAAGTAGGACTGCGTCGCCTCGGCGAAATACTCGTTGGCGTTGGTCGCCGCATAGTCGCCTTCGTACTTACCGGCGTTCTTCGCATCCTGGAACAGCTGGCGGATCTCGTAGTAGTCGGCCTGGGGAAGCGTCCAGCCCTGCACCAGGTGCCCGAGCTCGTGGAAGAGGATGTTCAGGCCTCCGCATGGCCCCGAGCGATCGCCCAGCAGGTCGAGCTCGTTGACCGTCACCACCGGGTAGTCCGCCCGGTCGGCCACGCCACAGACGTGGCTGAAGTACTCCGGGCTGCGCGAGCTTTCGAGGCAGCGGAACTCGGGGAGGTCGAGCACGCCCTGGTCACGGGAGGCCACGATGACGTAGGCCCCCTCCTCCGCCAGCGGGACGTCGAGGTCGTTGTTCTGGAAGACGCGCTCCACCGTCTCACGCGCGATCTCCAGCGCCTCATCACTCACATCAGCGTTTGCGACGATAGCCAGCCCGGCCGCATCGACACGCTTCGTGTAGTCCGGCGCGAACACCCGTGGCTCGGATGGGTCGGGGCGCCGCAGGAGGCCCTGGCACACGCTCCCCTCGGAGTTCAGGCGTGGGAGGGTCGACGGGGTCTCGGCGTGGGCGGCAGTCTCCCCGCCTCCTTCCGAATCAGCGCCGGAATCGGCGAGCATAACCACGCCGGCCAGCCCGGCCACGATGGCCAGCGCACCCACCGGGAGGAGCGCTGCGAGAAGGAGCCTCTGCATGGTGGTTAGCTTCGATTGGCGGCGGGCCTCCCGTAAAGCCCTCGCTTAACCCGCGCTTTCAGGCTCAGGTACGTCCGCCTTCATAGAGGGTCGAGAGCGCCACCGGCTCCATCCCCCGGGCGCGGATCCCCCTGATGAGGTCCGGCAGCACCGAACACGTCCCGGGGCGGAAGTGAAGGAGAATGATCGAGCCCCAGGCTTCCTGGTAGCCGGGCTTTCCGTCCACGATGGTCTGGCGCTTGTCGAGCTGTCGCATGTAGAGGTCCGCAAGCTGTGCGGGTGGCACCGAGCCGCCGTCGCCCGAGATGTTCCACAGGATGGTCCGGTAGCCCAGCGCCGCCGCAATTGCCACCACACGGTCGGACTTCGAGCCGCCCGGGGGGCGCAGGTACGGCGCGCTTGTCGCACCGCGCACCGTGTCGGCGAGCAACTCCTCGAAGCGGCCGATCTCCTCCGAGACCCGGGCGTCGTTCAGCCCGGGGAGATCGCTGTGGTTCCAGGTGTGGTTACCGATCTCCACGCCCGGCGTATCGAGCGCCTGCTCGAGGAAGTCCCGCCGCCGGTCGAGGTACTTCCCGGTGAGGAAGAAGGTCGCCCCCGCCCCCTCTTCCCGGATGACCTTGAGCGTCTCATCGAGGGACATGGCACCGTCGTCGATCGTGAGGGCGACCATCGGGCGGTCGGAAGGTCCGCGCCCGACGGCGGAGTTCAGCACGGATGAATCCCACGCGGGCTTGGAGAGGCGCCGTGGCGGGGTCGCGAGAAGGTCGCGGGGGATGCCAGTCATGAGCGTGTCGAGATCGGGCTGCCGCGGTCCTTCGATCCTGAGCAGCTGCTGCACCCGGGCGTCGGCAGCGCGCCACTCCGCCTGCTGCAACGCCCAGTTCGTGACAGCGGGGTCCAGCGAGACGGGGCTGCCCGGCAGGACCTGCCTGTTTGCCGCGCGCGGGTCGTCGGCGAACGCGGCCGCCAGCACGGCGGCCGCACCAGCAAGAAACGACCTGCGAGAGAGACGGGGCGTTGCCAATCGAAATCGGACCCGGGATGCAGCTGAGGTTGAACGGACGGATACAGCTACGAAAAACGCGCCTGGTGTATCGCTCGCGTTTGACCTCCCGGGGCCGCCCGTCCGCGGGAATCTACGCTCACGCGCGGACAACGTCCAGCGCGCGCTGTTTGTCAGGCGCGAGGACCTGCCCCTGCCTACGGCGCGATGGCAAAACGGACCGAGACCGTCACTGAAACAGTCGTCTGACCTGGCTGAATCGGGGTGGCGGTGTCGTAGGCGGCGCCACCTGTCGCGGGGGCACGCAGGATTGGACCAGAGGGGGCCGACGCTTCGGAAATTGAAAGCAGCGTCCCCACCTTCACACCTGCGGCAGCGGCGAAGGTCTCGGCGCGCGACTTCGCATCGGCGACAGCCTTCTCCCGCGCCTCCTTCAGGTACGGCTCCGGTTCGTCGATGCCGAAGGCGATGCCCTGGAGCCGTGCTGCATCGCCGGCTGCCGTGACGCCGTCGTCGATGACCTTGCCGGCGTTATCGAGGTCGCGAACCGTCACCGCGAGGGTGTTGCTGGCGATGTAGCCGGTGATGCGGGCTGGCTCGTTCTGGGGATAGAAGTACTGCGGGTAGATATTGACGGACGTGGTGACGATGTCCTTCTCATCGACGCCGTTCGACTTCAGGGAGTTGATGAGGCGCGTCGCGGCATCGGCGCCCTTCTCGCGCGCCTCCTGGACGGTGGGGGCCGAGGCCTCGATGCCGATAGTGAGCGTGGCGATATCCGGCTCGGCGCGCACCTCGCCGAGGCCAGTCACCGAGATGCCGGTCACACTGGAGTCGCCCCCTGGCGGAACGTTCACGGTGGTGTCTCCTTCGCAGGCCGCGGCCACGAGTGCCAGGGCGAGAACGGGAATAACAAGCAGGCGTATTCGCATCTAAGTCCTCCGGCGCCGGATTTCCAGCAGGGCGACAATGGCGACAGTCAGCACGGAGAGTCCCCCAAGCGTCGCGATCCA
This sequence comes from uncultured Anaerolineaceae bacterium, assembly GCA_964507025.1. Taxonomy (GTDB): domain Bacteria; phylum Chloroflexota; class Dehalococcoidia; order Tepidiformales; family Tepidiformaceae; genus Amarobacter. Next base: position 3,930 of record CAZDOK010000001.1, on the reverse strand, counting down.
CGGCGCATAGCCATCGTCGTCGCCAGTGGGCGCATCGTAGGCGAGGGCGAGGGAGTCAGCGGGAGGCTGTTCCTCACCGCCCGCGGTGAGGGCGGTACCGTCGCCAGCGGGGCTGGCATTGCGGTCGGCCGATGGGGTTGCGGCCCCGGCTACCGGCTCGGGCGAGGGTAGGCCAGCACCCGAGACTCCGCCGCCGCCCGGGGGCGATGCGATGCCGGGCACCGCATCCTGCGTGGTTGAGGCGGTACCCGCATCATCGTCGCCGGCGGTGGCGGCAGAGTCGGTTGCCTTGAGGTCCGCCGATTCAGCCACGCCACTCGCACTCATCGCGTGGTCACCACCCGTGCCACCATTCGATGTGAGGCTCAACGTGCCCACCACCGCGAAGGCAGCGACACTGGCAGCCGCCGCGAACCGGGCCACGGCGAGGAATCCAGGAGTTGCCGTCCGGGAGGGCCGGGACAAGGGCTGGGCGACCATCGCTGGTGTCAGGCGAAACGACCGGGGGGCAGGAGCCTGGGGCAGCGCGACGAGCGAAGCCTTCAGTGCGCGGGTTGCGGCAACGGCCTCGCGGCACGAGGCACACGAGGGCAGATGAGCCTCGACCCGGGCGGCTTCGGACCGACCGAGCTCGCCATCGACGAAGGCATCGAGCATCTCGTGGATGCGGCTGTGGCGGCGGAACAAGGAAATCAGGGGCATGTTCTCCTCATTCCTCCAGACGATGCCTGAGCCCGAAAAGTTCCGGCTGCTCTGAAAGGATGCCCCGGAGGCGCTCGCGCCCCCGGTGGATCCGCGACTTCACGGTACCGATCGACGAACCCGCAATTCGCGCTATCTCCTCGTAATGGTAGCCGTGCAGGTCGGAGAGAAGCACGGCCTGGCGCTGTTCGAAGGGGAGCTGGAGGAGCGCCTGCTGGATGCCGTGCCCCACGGCCATGCGCTCGATGTAGTCGCCAGCGGTCTCGCTCGGGTCCGGCAGGTCGATGGGCGCATCATCCGGGCCGGTATTCACCGAGAGCGAATCATGCGGACCGCGGCGCAGGCGGCGGCGCAGCTCGTCCTTGCTCTGATTGGCGGCGATGCGCAGCAACCAGCTCCGCAGGTTGCCCCCTTCGAAGCGGGAAATCGACCGGTAGGCGGAGATGAACGCCTCCTGCGTGGCGTCCTCGGCGGCGGCCCTATCGCCGATGAGCCGCAGGCACAGGTTGTAGACGGCCGCCTGGTATCGCTCAACAAGACTGTTGAATGCGTCGAGACTGCCGTCCTTTGATAAAGAGACCAGGTGCTCGTCCGAGGGTTCGAGCGCGTCGGTCATTCCGGCCGAGGGTAGGTCAATCGGCTGTAAAGGGCGACCGGCGCGACTCCGGAGGCGCAGCGGGGAGGCTATGGTACTCTGATGACGATGGAAAATGGCGAAGGTCGTCCACTGGACGAGGAAGAAACAGGCGCCGAAGACCCCCAGGCGTGGTACTTCGACCTCCCACGTGGAGCATGGGAGCGCCAGGAAGAGAAGAACCGGACGCTGCGCGAGCGCGTGCTTGGCAATATCTCCGAGGACGCCGAGAAGGCGAAGAGTGACCCGTTCGTGCCACGTCCCGTCGAGCCTGAACCGCCGGCGCGACGCGGATTCCTCGCCTTTGGCCGAAAGAAGAAGCAGGATGACGAGCCGCGCCTCGAGGATGCCGGCGGGAGTTGGACCCTGAACCGCGCCGGGATACCGCAGGACGAGTCTTCCGAGGCTGGAACTGAGGACGACGACTGGTCGACGGAGATACCACTCCGCCTTGAGCCCGAACCGCCACTTACGCTGCGCCGTTCGTTCCAACAGGACGAGCCCCAGCCCTGGGGCACCGCGGACGCCGGATTCGTCCTCGGCTCACACGAGACGACTCAATCACCCGAAAGCACACCGACTCCCGAAGCTGAAGAGGAACGTTGGGTCAGCGAGCCCCTGACGGGTGGCGGACTGGCCTATGGCGAGACCCACGAGGCACTGCCTGTCAGCCACGATGAACAGGCGGCCGAGGAGGCGTTGACGCCGGCTTTCGAGGCGCCACAGACCGCGGATGCAGAAGTCGCGGACCAGTCCGACGAAGACTTCCTGGCCGGGATGCGCTCCTGGGCCATGGGGGAAACCTCTGACAGGTTCCCTGCCGACGAACGCGACGCTGGCGAGGCGCGGCCACGCACCGATGACGTGCTGCAATTGCGCCCGCGCCCGCATGACCCCGCCGAGCAGCGGCTCGACTGGAGCTTCGGCCCCGCAGGCTGGAGCGAGCCGGATCAGCAACCCGCCGGCGCCGGGCCCGAGTCCCAGACAGACGGCCAAAGCGACATGCTGGAGAGCATGCGGCGCTGGGCAGAGCGCTCGAAGGACAGCGACCACCCGCACTTCGCGCTGCAGCACCACGAGGAGGAGGCCGAGGTAACGCCAGAGCCGCCGCCCATTCCTCTGCGCCCCAGGCATCACGACGAGCCGTGGCCTCGCCTCGAGCCCGAGAGCGGGGGACCCGCGGATGTGGATCCGGCAGCGGAAGTCCATCTGCCGCCTGCACCACCACCCATCGTTTTGCGCGCTCGAACCGATTCGCAGCCGCCCGAGCAACAGCGCGACGCGGAAGCCCCCCCCACCCGCTGGGACGAATTCTTCGGGATCGACCGTGGTACGCAGGCCGATGGCGATGAAGACGAGGGAGCGGGAGTGAGCGAAGGGCTGGCCGCGATGCGCGACTGGGCGAAGAAACGCGCCGCCGATGATCAGGACCGGGAGATCCCCGAGGAATTCCTCAAACCGTTCGACTGGGAGCTTGCCGAGTCCGCCACAACCGGCGCCACCAGTGCCGGCACGGATGTCGCCGCGCACGCCGTCGATGGTCTCCCCGCCAGTCCCGAGCCGGAGGCGCTCACGGAGGAACCGGGCCCGGCGCTCGCGGCATACGCCGAAGACAGCGAGTACTCCTCGGCCGCAGAGCACCACCCCACTCTCGCCGTCCCCGCCGGTGACGGCCCCGGGCCGCAGGACGCCGCGGACGAGGACCCTCTGGCGGGGATCTTCGACCCTCCGGCAGCCGCGGTGCCTGCGGTGGAGCCGCACGAGAAAAAGCGTGGCGGCATGTTCGGCCGGCTGTTCGGGCGCAAGAAGCATGAGGACACGCCAGCACTCGACGTTGCGGCGGCTGACAGCGCAGTTGATGCCCGCGGCAACCAGGACATCCGGACCGTTGCACCGGATGCAGGCGAATGGGTCGCCTATGAGGAACCGGAAGTCCCGATGGCTGCGGTCCAGCCTGACCTCGAGCCGTTCAACACGTCAGTCGAGGAGACCCAGGGAGCTGATGAGCCCGGTGAGCCGTGGGCCGCGCCTGAGCAGCTGGTAGCCCAGACGGGGGACGAACAGGAGGGCGATTGGCTGGAAGTGGACGAGCCTGAGCCTGCGGCTCTCCTGCACGAGTTCGTGGCGGCCTTCGCTCGGGCGGTTCCCCAGGCCGACAGCCCCACCCCCGAAGTTCCGCCGCTCGCGATGGCTGCCGAGGAGGACGAGTTCGCGTGGGAGCCCGAGCCGGTCGCGTTCGAGGAGCCCGTCGCACGCGTCGAACCGACCCCGGAAGAGGCGCCCACGACGGCGTTCCCGGCGATGCAACTGACCCTCGACGACTTGGCGCCGGGTGCTCCCGTGGTGGAACAGCCCCCCGTCGAGGAAGCTCCCGTCGAGGCCGTCGCCTCCGCCGATGCCGTGGCCGAAGAGCCCATCGCCGACGAGAAGCCCTGGTGGGAGCAGCCGGCCGTCGAGGAGGCTCCCGTCGAGGCCGTCGCCTCCGCCGATGCCGTGGCCGAAGAGCCCGTCGCCGACGAGAAGCCGTGGTGGGAACAGTCGGCCGTCGAGGAAACCCCGGTCGAGGCCGTCGCCTCCGCCGATGCCGTGGCCGA